>NZ_AP027731.1:1200000-2400000 GCF_030296595.1 Naasia aerilata
ACTTCGCCGTCGCCCGGCTCGACACCGTGTCGCTGGAGGGCGAGCGCGGCCAGCGCGGCCGTGAACCCGGCCGTGCCGATTGCGGCGGCGTCGCGCGCCGACATGCCGTCGGGGACCGGGAGGACGGCGTCGGCCGTGGCGAGCACCGATTCGGCCAGGCCGCCGTCCGTGCGCTCGCCGAGTCCCGCGCCGTTGACGAGGACGGGGGTGCTCGCGGACATGGTGCCGGAATCCTCCGCGAGCGTGCCGACGGCGTCGATGCCGGGGACCATCGGAAGCGAGCGGAGGATGCCGGGCCCGCCGGTCAGGGCGACGGCGTCCTTGTAGTTGACGGAGGAGTGCGACACCTCGATCCGCACCGGGTCGGGCGGCGTGAGGCGCGGCCCCTCGACCGAGGTCACCCGGGCACGCGGGGGCGTGCCCTCCTCCACGAGGATCGCGCGATAGGACATGGTTCCCCTTTCCGCCTGCTCCTCACGCTAGTGTCGCAGCGCCTCACGTACCATGACCGGGTGGGGGCGACAGGGACGGCGACAGCGGCGCCGACTCCGCCCGCGGTCGCCGTCACGACCGTCTACGAGCCGCGCGAGCGAGTGAATCTGAGCCTCGTCCTGAGCCAGCTCGGGCGAGGGCCCGGGGACCCCACCTTCGCGTGGGATCGGACGGGACGGCACGGTGTCCCGGGAGCGTGGCGCACGCTCCTCACACCCGAGGGGGCCGCGACGATGCACCTCGCCCAGAGCTCGTCGGGGTCCATCCATGCCCGCGCCTGGGGCCCGGGAGCCGGGTGGGCGATCGACGGGGTGCCCGAGCTGTGCGGCGCGGGGGATGACCTCAGCGGACTGGACCTCTCCGGCGCGCCGGCACTCGCCGAGGCCGCCCGGCGCCTGCCCGGACTCCGCCTCGCCCGCGTGGGGCTCGTGTTCGAGATGCTGATCGCCGCGATCCTCGAGCAGAAGGTCACGATCAAGGAGGCCCACTCGGCGTGGCGCATCCTCGTCCGGCGCCACGGGGAGGCGGCGCCGGGACCGGCGCCCGACGGCATGCGGGTGTTCCCGACGCCGGACGCCTGGCGGCATATTCCGTCCTGGGAATGGCATCGCGCGG
Organism: Naasia aerilata; assembly: GCF_030296595.1. GTDB lineage: Bacteria > Actinomycetota > Actinomycetes > Actinomycetales > Microbacteriaceae > Naasia > Naasia aerilata. The sequence continues at coordinate 1,201,108 of NZ_AP027731.1, forward strand.
GCGTCGATCCGCGCCGGTCGCGCACGTGCGTCGAGGCGTCCCGGGTGGCCGCCGGGCTCGAGCGCACGCTCTCCCTGGGGCGCGGCGGACCCGAGGTGCACTCCCGCCTGCGCAGCGTGAACGGGGTCGGGGTCTGGACCGCCGCGGAGACGAGCCAGCGCGCCCACGGCGATGCCGACGAGGTGAGTGTCGGCGACTTCCACCTGCACGACCTCATCGGCTGGGCCCTCGCAGGGCAGCCGGTCGACGACGACGGCATGCTCGAGCTCCTCGAGCCCTACCGCGGCCACCGTCAGCGGGTCGTGCGGATCATCCTGGCCAGCGGCTTCCGGAAGCCCCGATTCGGACCGCGCATCACCATCCAGGACCATCGCGGCCACTGATCGCGAGGTCAGGGCCCGTAGGCGAACATCCGGTCCGGATCCCACGTGGTGCGGGTGTTCGCGAGGCGGTCGAACGCGTCGCTCGGCCAGGCGCTGGCGAACTGCTGCGTGGACGCGACGTGGCCCAGGAAGTTGATGTTCGTCTCGCTCGCGATCCAGGGCAGGATGCCGGCGACGATGTAGTCCGACTTCTGCGGCATCGCCTCGGCGAACAGCTCCGGCACGGGGACGCCGATCATCACGAGCGTGAAGGGCGCCTGGCGTCCGCCGATCGCCGTGCCGCCGTGCTGCTCCGCGCTCGCCGCCCCGCCGATGTGCCGGATCTCGATGGCGATGAACGGGACGTCCGTGCCGGCGCCTGCGCGTGCAAGGAACTCGGTCACGAACTCCTGGTCGATGTCCTCGAGCTGCATGCCGCGGTCCCATGCCGGCCCCGGCTGGTCGGCGTCGTTGTGGATGGAGCCGATCGCCGAGGTCGGCATCTCGCCCACAAGGTCGAGGAAGGTGGGAGCCGCCTCGCGCATCGGGGCGAGCAGCCGCTCGCCCTCCTCGTCGGCGCCCACGAAGGCGAATCGCAGGTGCAGCACGAACTTGCCGCGGAGCGCCTCGGGCACCTCGTCGATGGGCGGGAAGCGCACGAGGGCGACGGACGAGGTCACCGTGTCCGGCACGGTGTGCACCCAGTCGACCCAGGCGCGCATGGCCTCCTCGATGTGCGCGGTGTCGAAGAACAGCCCGCCCCCGTAGACGTGCGTGAGCGGGACGAGCTCGAGGTCCATCTCGACGACGACCCCGAGACCCCCTTGCCGCCCCGCAGAGCCCAGAAGAGGTCGGGGTTCTCCTCGGCGGTCGCCCGCACCACGCGCCCGTCCGCCGTGACGATGGTGAAGCCGCGCGCCCAGTCGGCGGTGAACCCGTAGGTGCGGGACAGCGGTCCGAGCCCCCGCCCAGCGTGTAGCCGATGGCCCCGACGTTGGTGGAGGATCCCGTGATCGGGGCCAGCCCGAACCGCGCAGCCGCCTCGACCACGTCTCCCCAGCGCGTGCCCGCGGCGATGGAGGCGATCCGGGTGTCCTTGTCGACGCTGACTCCCGACATCCGTCGCGTGGAGATCAGGAGGCCACTCGTGATCGGGGCGAACGCGCCGTGGCCGGTCGCCTGGACGAACACCGGCATCGCGTGGAGGCCGGCGAACCGCACGGCCGCGACCACGTCGTCGGTGTCCCGCGCACCCACCACGATGTCCGGGTCGTGCACGACCGCGGTGTTGAAGCAGGCCGCCTCGTCGTCGAGCTCCTCGTCGCCTCGCTCGAAGACCACGCCGCTCACGGCGTCGCGGAGGGCCGCGACGTCCTCCTGCGGGATCGGCGGCGCCACAGCCCGAGACTATCCGGTCTACCTCTGTACCCGTACCCCCTTCTGGGGGTCATTCCCGGGGTCTCGGCGGGCGTCTCCGGGGTACGGCGGTCGCTCGGCACGCCTATCCTTCCTGCATGGCCGACGTGTCCCCCGACCCTGCAGCGGAGCGGGCGACCCTCCCGCCGACGGAGTGGGCCGCCGACCCGCTCGAGGAGCGCACCGTCGCCCTCGTGCGGACCTGGCTCGAGCGGAGCGCCGATGCTCCGGTGGACCCGGCCGCAGCCCGGCTCGCCGGCGTGCTGCGCGACCCGCATGGCCTGCCGTTCACGCTGGGCTTCGTCGACGGCGTCGTCCGGCCCGAGGATCTGCGCGTCGCGGCGCGGAATCTGCGCCGGCTCCTGCCGGTCGTCCCGCGATTCCTGCCCGCCTACCAGCGCGCCGCGATCGCCGCGGGAGCGCTGCTCGGCCCGGCGCTGCCTTGGCCGGTGGTTCCCGCGGCCCGCTTCGTGCTGCGGCGGATGGTCGGCCACTTGGTGCTCGACGCCACGCCCGCGCGACTCGGGAGGAGGATCGCGGCGCTGCGGGCGACCGGAGCCCGGCTCAACATCAACCTGCTCGGCGAGGCCGTGCTGGGGGACGGGGAGGCCGCGCGCCGCCTGCAGGGGACCCGGCGGCTCCTCGAGCGCGACGACGTGGACTACGTCTCGATCAAGGTCTCCGCGATCGCGAGCCAGCTGTCGCTGTGGGGGTTCGACGAGACGGTCGACCGCGTGGTGGGCAGCCTCCTGCCGCTGTACCGCTATGCCGCACGCGCGGGCACCCGGAAGTTCATCAACCTCGACATGGAGGAGTACAAGGACCTCGAGCTGACCATCGCGGTGTTCCAGCGCCTGCTGGACACCCCCGATCTGCTCGAGCTCGAGGCGGGGATCGTCCTGCAGGCCTACCTGCCCGACGCGCTGTCCGCGATGCAGCGCCTCAACCGGTGGTCCCAGCAGCGGAGGGAGCGCGGCGGAGCGCCGATCAAGGTGCGCGTCGTCAAGGGCGCGAACCTGCTGATGGAGCGGGTGGACGCCCGGCTGCACGACTGGGAGCTCGCGACTCTGCCGAGCAAGGAGGCGACCGACGCGAACTACAAGCGGGTGCTGGACTGGGCGCTGACCCCGGGGCGCACCGACGCCGTGCACCTCGGCATCGCAGGACACAACCTGTTCGACGTGGCGCACGCGTGGCTGCTCGCGAACGAGCGCGGCGTCGCCGACCGCGTCGACTTCGAGATGCTGCTCGGCATGGCCAGCGGCCAGGCCGCCGCGGTGCGGGAGGACGTCGGCGGGCTGCTGCTCTACACGCCCGTGGTCGCCCCGGCCGAGTTCGACGTGGCGATCTCGTACCTCGTGCGCCGCCTGGAGGAGAACTCCAGCGACGAGAACTTCCTCTCCGCCGCGTTCGACCTGCAGTCCGATGCCTCGCTCTTCGAGCGTGAGCGCACCAGGTTCTCCCGCTCGCTCGCGGCCGTCGACGGGAGTGTCCCGCGGCCGAACCGCCGGCAGGACCGGCGGTCGGACCGCTCGCTGCCCCGCGCGGGGGCGCCCTTCGCGAACGAGCCGGACACCGACCCCTCCCTTCCGGGCAACGTCGACTGGGGCCGCGCGATCCTGGACCGCGCCGTGGCCACCCAGCTGGGGTCGGACACCGTCCGCGCAGCCCGGCTCGACAGCACCGACCAGCTCGAGCAGCTGCTGCGGCGAGTGGCCAAGGCCGGCGCGACCTGGGGGCCAAGACGGGCGCGCAGCGCGCGGCGGTGCTTGACAAGGCGGCGGCCGCGCTCGCCGCGCGCCGGGCCGACCTCCTCGAGGTGGCTGCCGCCGAGACGGGGAAGACCGTGGGCGAGGGCGATCCGGAGGTCAGCGAGGCCGTCGACTTCGCCGCCTACTACGCCGACCGGGCGCGCGAGCTCGACGACCTCTCCGGCGCGTCCTTCGTTCCCGCGAAGGTCACCGTGGTCGCGCCGCCGTGGAACTTCCCCGCGTCGATCCCCGCAGGGTCGGTCCTCGCGGCGCTCGCCGCGGGCAGCGGAGTCGTCTTCAAGCCCGCCCCGCAGGCGCGCCGCGTCGGAGCGATCGTCGCCGAGGCGCTGTGGGCCGCGGGCGTCCCGAAGGCCCTGCTCGCCTTCGTGGACCTCGACGAGGAGACGCTCGGTCGAGCGCTCATCGAGCATCCGCTGGTCGAGCGCGTGCTCCTCACCGGCTCGTGGGAGACTGCCGCGCTCTTCCGGTCCTGGCGTCCCGAGCTCCCGCTGCTCGCCGAGACCAGCGGGAAGAACGCGATCGTCGTCACCCCGAGCGCGGATCTCGACCTCGCCGCTGCCGACGTGGTCCGGTCCGCCTTCGGGCACGCCGGTCAGAAGTGCTCGGCGGCGAGCCTCGTGATCCTCGTCGGGTCCGTCGCACGGTCGCGGCGATTCCGGACCCAGCTGGCGGATGCGACCCGGTCGCTGCGCGTGGGACCGGCGGAGGATCCGGCGACCCAGATGGGTCCGCTGATCGAGCCGGCCGCCGGGAAGCTGCTCGGCGCGCTCAGCGAGCTGGGCGAGGGCGAGGAGTGGCTCGTCAAGCCGCGCAAGCTCGACGAGGGGGCCGGCTCTGGTCACCCGGCGTCCGCACCGGCGTGCAGCCCGGCTCCGCCTTCCACCTCACCGAGTACTTCGGCCCGGTCCTCGGCGTCATGACCGCCGCCACGCTCGAGGAGGCCATCGAGCTCCAGAACGCCGTCCCGTTCGGTCTCACTGCGGGTCTGCACTCCCTGGACCCCGACGAGGTGCGGCAGTGGCTCGACACCGTCGAGGCCGGCAACCTCTACGTCAACCGCGGCATCACGGGTGCGATCGTCCAGCGCCAGCCGTTCGGCGGGTGGAAGCGCTCGTCCGTCGGCGGGGGCACCAAGGCCGGCGGTCCCAACCAGCTGCTCGCGCTCGGCACGTTCACCGCGGAGCCGGCTCGCCCCGGTGCCGGCCTGGCCCTCACCGGCCTCGACCGGAGGGTGGCCGCGGTTCTCGACGCCGCCACGGCCGACCTGCGCTACGAGGGCTTCGAGTTCGTGCGCACGGGTGCGCTCAGCGATCAGGCCGCCTGGGACGGCGAGTTCGGCGTGGTGCGGGACGTCTCCGCGCTGGGAGTCGAGCGGAACCTCTTCCGCTACCGGCCCGCGGAGGTCACCGTACGGCTGGCCGAGGGCGCCCCGGTCGCCGCGCTGGTGCGGCTGCTCGCGGCCGGGCTGCGCTCGGGCGCCCGGCTCGAGGCGAGCTCCGCCGTCGCCGTCTCGGAGCGTCTGCACGACACCCTGGCCGCGCTGGGGATCGACCTGCGCCTGGAGTCCGACGAGGAGTTCGGGCAGCGCGTGGCCGCCGAGCGGCCGACCGCTCGGGTGCGGATCGCGGGGGAACGGCGGGCGACCTCGCCCGCCGCACGGGCGGGGACCCGGACCTCACGGTGTACCAGGGGAGGTGACCACCGCGGGACGGGTCGAGCTGCTGCCCTTCCTCCTCGAGCAGGCCGTGTCGATCACCGCCCATCGGTTCGGTGCGCCCAGCCCGCTCGGCGACGTCCTCCCGGAGACGGCGATCCCGGCCTAGTTCCCGCCCATCGCGGTGCGGACCAGCCGCAGCGCCTCGTCCGTGCCGAGACCGAGGGCGCGAGCCCGGTCGGCGAACGCCGCCGCCGCCTCCTCGGCCTGCCGCGCGACCGGATCCTCGGATCCCGCCACGACCGTGCCGTTGCGGCCGCGCGTCTCGAGCACGCCCTCCTGCTCCAGCTCGCGGTAGACCCGGGCGACTGTGCCGGGCGCGACGCCGAGGCGCTCCGCCAGCGCCCGCACGGGCGGCAGCTTCGCGGTCGGCGGCAGCTCGCCCGAGCGGATCTGCTCGAGGATGCGCCGGCGCAGCCGGTCGGAGGCCGGCGCCCCATCCGCGGGGCCGAGCGTGATGTCCACGGCTCAGTCGGCCCGTCGGTCGATGAGCCGGGAGAGCACGATGGCGCTGCGGGTGTGATCGACGTTCGGCGCGACGCGGACCCGCTCCAGCGCGAGCTCGAGGCTCGGGATGTCGCGGCTGCGCATGTGCACGATGGCGTCCGCGCTCCCGGTCACCGTGCCGGCGTCCACCACCTCGGGGACGCCCGACAGGATGCGCTTCAGCTCGGCGGGGGCCACGGTGCCGCGGCAGAAGAGCTCGACGTACGCCTCCGTGCCCTGGCCCTCGACCGCCGGGTCGATCTGGATCGTGAAGGCACGGATCACGCCGTCCGCCACCAGCCGGTCGACGCGCCGCTTCACGGCCGAGGCGGAGAGACCCACTACGCCGCCGATGTCGCCGTAGCCCGAGCGCGCGTTCAGTCGCAGCAGGTCGAGGATCCGGTGATCGATGTTGTCCACGGACCGACAGTCTAGGAAAAGAAGTTGCGTGGAAGCGAGAAGAACGCGGAATCCGTGCGCGGCGGCGACGGAATCGCCGCGGATCGCCCGGCACACTGGGAAACGGCGTCCCTACCTGGGGCCTCTCGACCGAGGCGACCGAGTCCGCCCCGATCCGCAAAGGGAACCATGAGCATCACCGCGCCCTCCCCGACTCCTCTCGCCGACCGCACCGCGGTGCCCCGGACCTGGCTCATGTGCCGGCCCGATCACTTCACGGTGGAGTACCGCATCAACCCGTGGATGCATCCCGAGGCGCCGACCGACACCTCGCTGGCCCTGCGGCAGTGGGAGCGCCTGCGCGAGGTCTACCTCGAGCTCGGTCACGAGGTGCACCTCATCGATCCCGTGCCGGGCCTGCCCGACATGGTCTACGCCGCGAACGGCGGCTTCACGCTCGATGGCGTCGCCTACGCGCCGCGCTTCGCCCACGCGGAGCGGGCGGGCGAGGCTCCCGCCTACGCCGACTGGTTCGCCCGGAACGGCTTCGACGTCGTCCTGCCCGAGGAGGTCAACGAGGGGGAGGGCGACTTCCTGCTCGTCGGCGACACGATCCTCGCGGGCACCGGCTTCCGCAGCTCCGGCCGCAGCCACGAGGAGATCGGCCGGGTGTTCGGGCGCGAGGTCGTCACCCTCGAGCTCGTCGACCCGCGCTTCTACCACCTCGACACCGCGCTCGCCGTGCTCGATCCGGTGGCGCCGGCGTCGGGCGAGGCGAACATCGCCTACCTGCCGGGCGCGTTCGACGAGCGCAGCCGGCAGGAGCTCGAGCGGAGGTATCCGGACGCCATCCTGGTGAGTGACGCTGACGCTGTCTGGCTGGGGCTCAACTGCATCAGCGACGGCCGCAACGTGATCATCGCCAGCCGGGCCGTCGGGTTCGAGCAGTCGCTGCGCGAACGGGGCTACAACCCGATCGGCGTGGACCTGTCGGAGCTGCTCCTCGGAGGAGGTGGGGTCAAGTGCTGCACGCTGGAGCTTCGCCGCTGACGGGCACTCTCGCCCGCAACTACTCGCCGCTGCCCGTGACGCTCGCGTCCGGGCAGGGCGCCTGGGTGACCGACGTGTCGGGCAGGCGCTATCTCGACTTCCTCGCGGCCTACTCGGCCGTGAACTTCGGGCACTCGAACCCGCGGCTCATCGCCGCGGCGAAGGAGCAGCTGGACCGGATCACGCTCACCAGCCGGGCCTTCGACAACGACCGGCTGGGACCGTTCGCCGACGGGCTGGCCGCTCTCGCGGGAGCCGACATGGTGCTGCCGATGAACACCGGCGCGGAGGCGGTCGAGTCCGCGATCAAGGTGGCTCGCGCATGGGGCTACCGGGTCCGCGGCGTTCCGGACGGCGAGGCGACCATCGTCGTCGCGTCCGGCAACTTCCACGGGCGCACCACGACCATCGTGGGCTTCAGCGACGACCCGTCCGCGCGCGACGGCTTCGGCCCGTTCGCGCCGGGGTTCCGCATCGTGCCGTACGGCGATGTCGAGGCACTCCGCGACGCCGTCGACGAGACCACGGTCGCCGTGCTGCTCGAGCCCATCCAGGGGGGCGGGGATCGTCGTGCCGCCGGCCGACTACCTGCCCGCGGTGCGCGCGCTCTGCGACGAGCGGAACGTGCTCTTCGTGGCCGACGAGATCCAGTCCGGCCTCGGCCGCACCGGCACGACCTTCGCGTGCGAGCTCGTGGGCGTCGTCCCCGACCTGTACCTGCTCGGCAAGGCGCTCGGCGGCGGGATCGTCCCCGTGTCGGCCGTCGTCGGCCGCGGCGACGTCCTGGGCGTCCTCCGTCCCGGGGAGCACGGCTCGACCTTCGGCGGGAACCCGCTCGCCGCGGCCGTCGGCCTCGAGGTCGTCCGGATGCTCGGGACGGGCGAGTTCCAGGCGCGCGCTGCGGCGCTGGGCGCGCACCTGCACGGCCGGCTGCGGGAGCTGATCGGCACGGGAGTCGTCGCAGTGCGCGGCGCAGGCCTGTGGGCGGGGGTGGACATCGACCCGTCGCTCGCGACCGGCCGGGCGGTCTGCCTGGCGCTGCTGGAGCGCGGCATCCTGGTGAAGGACACCCACGGCTCGACGCTGCGCTTCGCCCCGCCCCTCGTGATCGAGCGCGAGGAGATCGACCAGGCGGTCGACGCCCTGGCCGAGGTCCTCGGCACCCTGTAACTCCGGAAAGAGGGTACGTTCCGGCCCGGAATGTACGGTGCAGCGCACCATCCGGGCCGGAACGTGCCTGCGGGGTCAGGCCTCGAGGGGAGGGTGCGGCCGTCCTCGGCGGCGCTGCGCTCGACCGCGTCGAGGACCCGCTGCACGGCCAGGCCGTCCGCGAAGCTGGGGTTCGCCTGCCGCCCCTCGCGGATGGCCGTGAGGAACTCCGCGAACTGGTGCGTGAAGGTGTGCTCCCAGCCCAGGATGTGGCCGCTCGGCCACCAGTTCCCCGCATACGGCTGCGATGCCTCGGTGACGAGGATGCTGCGGAAGCCCTGCAGGTCGTCGGGGTCGTTCCCGTCGTAGAACTCGAGCTCGTTGAGGCGCTCCAGGTCGAAGCGGAGCGCACCGCGCTCGCCGTAGATCTCGAGGTTCAGCCCGTTGCGGCGGCCGAGCGCGACCCGGCTCACGTCGAAGCGGGCGACGCCGCCGCCGCTCAGCCCCAGGGTGGCCCAGGCCGCGTCGTCGACCGTGACCTTCTCGCGGCCGCCGCCCGACGGGCGCTCGGGCACGAAGGTCTGCAGCCCGCCGGCCACGGTCGTGATGCTTTCGCCCGTGAGGTGCCGGATGAGGTCGGTCACGTGCGAGCCGAGGTCGCCCAGGACGCCGCTGCCGGCCTCCTCCTTGCGCAGGCGCCAGGTCATCGGAGCCTCGGGGTCGCTCAGCCAGTCCTGGAGGTAGGCGCCCCGGATCTGGCGGATGGCACCCAGCCGGCCGTCGTCGACGACGCGCTTGGCGAGGGCGAGCGCGGGCACGCGCCGGTAGTTGAAGTTGACGATCGCGGCCTGCTCCGGCAGGGAGGCGGACAACTCCGTGAGCCGCTCCGCATCCTCGACGGAGTTGGCGAGCGGCTTCTCGACCACGACGTGCTTGCCGGCCTCGAGCGCGGCGATGGCCATCTCGGCGTGCGAGGCGCCGGGCGTGCAGACGTCGACGATGTCGATGTCCTCGCGGGCGACGATGCTGCGCCAGTCGGTGCTGCTCTCGGCCCAGCCCAGCTGGTCGGCCGCCGCGGCGCTCCGCTCGGCCTCCCGGCCGACCAGGACGCCGAGCTCGACGGCCGGCACGTCGAAGAAGGCGCCGACATTGCGCCAGGCCTGCGAGTGCGCCCGTCCCATGAACGCGTGACCGATCATCGCCACACGCAGTGGCTTGCCCTGCGGCATCGTTGCCTCCCCTTGTCGGATCCTTCCTCACGCTATCCCACGACCGAGCGCGCAGAAAACGGGCCGATTCGGGCATTCCGGGCCGCCGATCCGGCCCGGATGCGCCGAATCGGCCCGTCGGGAAGTGGTGCTCAGCGGGGGCGCGGGACCAGGCGCTCCAGCTGGGTCACGTGCGACGGGTTAAGCTCCTCGAGGGACGTCGCACCCAGCAGCTTCATGGTGCGGACCACCTGGCTGCCGAGGATCTGGATCGCCCGGTCGACGCCCTCCCGGCCACCGGCCATCAGCCCGTAGAGGTACGCGCGCCCGACGAGCGTGAACCGCGCGCCGAGGGCGATCGCCGCGACGATGTCCGAGCCCGACATGATGCCGGTATCGACGTGCACCTCGGTGTCCTTGCCCACCTCGCGCACGACGTCCGGCAGGAGGTGGAAGGGGATGGGCGCCCGGTCGAGCTGACGGCCGCCGTGGTTGGACAGCAGGATCGCGTCCACGCCGAGGTCGGTGAGGCGCTTGGCATCGTCCAGGTTCTGGACGCCTTTGACGACGAGCTTCCTGGCCACTGCGACTTGATCCAGGCCAGGTCCTCGAAGGTGACGGTCGGATCGAACATGGTGTCGAGCAGCTGGGCCACGGTGCCGGACCAGCGGTCCAGCGACGCGAAGGCGAGCGGCTCCGTGGTGAGGAAGTTGATCCACCACTCGGGGCGCGGAATCGCGTTGAGCACCGTCTTCGGCGTGAGCGTGGGCGGGATCGTCATGCCGTTGCGGGAGTCCCGGAGGCGGGCGCCCGCGACGGGGACGTCGACCGTCACGAGGAGGGTGTCGAAGCCCGCCTTCGCGGCGCGCTCGACGAGCGCCATCGAGCGGTCGCGGTCCTTCCACATGTAGAGCTGGAACCAGTTGCGGCCGTTCGGGCCGCCTGCTGCCGCGACGTCCTCGATCGAGCTCGTGCCCATCGTGGAGAGGGAGAACGGGATGCCGGCCGCCGCGGCGGCCGCCGCACCCGCTGCCTCGCCCTCGGTCTGCATCATCCGCGTGAAGCCCGTCGGCGCGATGCCGAACGGCAGCGCCACCCGCCGGCCGAGCACGTCCCAGCCCGTGTCGACGTGCGACACGTCGCGCAGGATCGAGGGGTGGAACTCGACGTCCTCGAACGCCTGGCGCGCGCGGGCGATCGACAGCTCCTGCTCGGCCGAGCCGTCCGTGTAGTCGAAGGGCGCCTTCGGGGTGCGGCGCTTGGCGATCTCGCGCAGGTCGTAGATCGTGTGCGCCTCCTGCAGGCGCCGGGTCTTGAAGTCGAGCGTCGGCTTCTTGAACTTCATCAGGGGCGCGAGGTCGCGGATCTTCGGGATGCGGCGCTGGATCGCCATGGGCATGTCTCCTGTGTGCTCGGGCAGCGCAGTCCGCGGTCGCTGGTGTGGTCTGACCACAGGAGCATAACCGACGGGTAGCGTCATCGGAATGAGGTCCCACGAGATCGTGCTCGACTGGGTGGAGCGCGAGCTGGCCGGGCATCGCCTGCGCGTCGGGGACCGGCTGCCCGGGGAGCGGGCGCTCGCCGAGGAGCTCGGGATCTCCCGCGCGGCCGTGCGGGAGGGACTCCGGGTGCTCGAGGTGCTCGGGCTCCTGCGCTCCGGGGTGGGGTCCGGACCCGGGGCCGGGACGGTCGTCGTCGCCGAGCCGGCCCTCGCGATCGGCGCCGCCCTCCGCATGCATCTCGCCAGCGAGCATCTGCGCACGGACGACGTCGTGCAGACGCGCGTGCTTCTCGAGGGCTGGGCCGCCCGCAACGCGCGCGCGGATGCGCCACAGCTCGACGACGCACGGGCGCTGCTCGGGCAGATGGACGAGGCGGGCCTCGCCGCTCCGCTCTTCCTCGACCGCGATGCCGCCTTCCACGTCGCCATCGCGGGCGCGACGGGCAACCCGCTGGTGAGCGCGATGATGGCGTCGCTCCGCGAGTCGATCCGCGACTACACCCTCGCCCTGACCGAGAGGCTGCCCGATTGGGAGCGCACGGCGGACCGGCTGCGCGCCGAACACCGTGCGATCCTGGCCGCCATCGAGGCGGGCCGCCGGGACGAGGCTGCGGAGCTGATCACGGCGCACATCACCGGCTATTACGAGGAGGCGGCCGCGTCCTGAAGCGGCGCGAAGGCGAAGCCTGCCGCGCTCGCCGCACGAGCAGCTGCGGCACGGGAACCCTGTGCCGCTGCCGCCGACTTCCCGCCCGGCTAGCCAGCCCGAGGCGAGGGCCGCAACCCGGAAACGCGAAACAATGCCGCAACACGGCCCTCGCTAGGCTCGGCACATGGGCGACCTGTTCGACGGCTACGCGGCCCCGATGGCAGGCGGCAGAGCGGCGCCGAAGCGCCCGGCCTGGGACGAGATGTTCGCCGTCCCGCCCTCGGAGGGCCCCGAGCCGCAGGCCCGCGCGGCGTATCGCGACATCTACTCGTCCCTGGCCCGCATGACGCAGGAGGAGCTCCGGGGTCGCACCGATGCTCTCGCCTCCAGCTACCTCGCACAGGGCGTCACCTTCGACTTCGCGGGCGAGGAGCGGCCCTTCCCGCTCGACGCCGTTCCGCGCGTCGTCGATCAGGGGTGGGCCCACATCGAGGCCGGCGTCAAGCAGCGGGTCCTGGCGCTCGAGGCCTTCCTCGCCGACGTGTACGGCCCGCAGCGGGCGGTGCGGGACGGCGTGCTCCCGGCCTCCCTGATCACGTCGTCGTCCAACTACTTCCGCCAGGCGGCGGGCGTCGAGCCCGCCAACGGGGTGCGCATCCAGGTCTCCGGCATCGACCTCATCCGCGACGAGGCCGGCGAATGGCGGGTGCTCGAGGACAACGTCCGCGTGCCCAGCGGCGTCAGCTACGTGATCTCCAACCGCCGCGTGATGGCGCAGACCCTTCCCGAGCTGTTCGTCTCCATGCGGGTCCGTCCGGTCGGCGACTACCCGAACCGGCTGCTGCAGGCGCTCCGGGCCAGCGCGCCCGCGGGCGTCGACGAGCCGAACGTGGTCGTCCTCACCCCGGGCGTCTACAACTCCGCCTACTTCGAGCACACCCTCCTGGCTCGCCTGATGGGCGTCGAGCTCGTCGAGGGGCGCGACCTCTTCTGCTCCGGCGGCCGGGTATGGATGCGCACGACCGCCGGCCCCACGCGCGTCGACGTCATCTACCGGCGCGTGGACGACGAGTTCCTCGACCCGCTGCAGTTCCGGGCCGACTCGATGCTGGGGTCACCGGGGCTCATGCTCGCCGCGCGGCTCGGCAACGTCACGATCGCGAACGCGGTGGGCAACGGCGTGGCCGACGACAAGCTCATCTACACCTACCTGCCCGACCTCATCCGGTACTACCTGGCGGAGGACGCCATCCTGCCCAACGTGCAGACGTGGCGGCTCGAGGAGGAGGGCGCGCTCGAGGAGGTGCTCGATCGGCTGGACGAGCTCGTCGTGAAGCCGGTGGACAGCTCGGGCGGCAAGGGCCTCGTCGTGGGTCCCGCGGCGTCCCGTCCGGAGCTCGACGAGCTGCGCACCCGCCTGATGCGCGACCCGCGTGGGTGGATCGCCCAGCCGGTCGTCCAGCTCTCCACCATCCCGACCCTCGTCGCCGATGGCGTCCGTCCCCGGCACGCCGACCTGCGGCCCTTCGCCGTCAACGACGGACGCGACGTCTGGGTGCTTCCGGGCGGGCTCACGCGGGTCGCGCTGCCCGAGGGGCAGCTGGTGGTCAACTCGAGCCAGGGCGGCGGCTCGAAGGACACCTGGGTGGTGGGGAGCGGCCAGTTCACGGTCGACCGCAGCATCCCGAACCTCGTCGCGGGCCAGGCGGCCACCTCGTCGATCCCCATCATCCGTGAGCACGTGCCCGACCACTCCCCCGAGGACCGCCCCCGCGGCTCGAGCGAGCAGCAGCAACAGCAGCAGCAGCAACAGCAGCGCGTTCCGGCCGAGACTGCACGTTCCACCGCACCACCTGAGCCGGAACGCACTCACGGGGAGGGCGCATGCTGAGCCGCATCGCCGAGAGCCTGTTCTGGATCGGCCGGTACATCGAGCGCAGCGACGGGACGGCGCGCATCCTCGACGTGCACCTCCAGCTGCTCCTCGAGGACCCGTGGATCGAGGAGGACACCGCCTGCCGGGCGCTCCTGTCGGTCATGGGCAGCTCAGCGCCGGACGACCGCGAGCTCAGCCGCGAGGACGTGCTCGCGCTGCTCGCCGTGGACCGGACGCATCCCGCCTCGATCGCGTATTCGCTCGGCGCCGCTCGCGAGAACGCCCGCCGGGCGCGCGAGATCGTCTCGACCGAGCTGTGGGAGTGCCTCAACACCACGCGGGCGCGGATGCCGCGGCGCGTGTCGAGCGAGAAGGTGCACGAGTTCTTCGCCTGGATCCGGGAGCGCGCGGCGCTCGCCGTCGGCGTCATCGAGTCGTCGACGAGCCGGGACGAGTCCTGGCTGTTCTTCACCCTCGGTCGCAGCATCGAGCGCGCCGACATGACGGCCCGCCTCCTCGCGACGCGCTCGCTGACCGAGGTGAGCGGACCGAGCTGGACCACGATCCTCCGCTCCTGCGGCGCCTACGAGGCCTACCTCCGGACCTACCGGGGCGTCCCCTCGGCCCGCAACGCCGCCGAGTTCCTGCTGCTCGACCGGCTCTTCCCGCGCTCCGTCCTGTTCTCGGTGAGCCGGGCCGAGGAGTGCCTGCGGGAGTTGGAGCCGAGGAGCGAGCGCGTCGGGGTGTCCGACCAGGCGCAGCGCCTGCTCGGACAGATCCGCAGCCAGCTCGAGTACACCCCGATCGCCGAGGTGCTCGACGATCTGCCCCGTCAGATGGACGCGGTGCAGGACGTCACGTCGGCGGCGTCCGAGGCGATCCGCTCCCGGTACTTCCCGACGAGCGCGGCGCCGTCCTGGATCGGGGAGGACTGATGAAGCGCCTGCGCATCCGCCACGAGACCGGCTTCTCCTATGAGGGGGAGGTGAGCGCGTCCTACAACGAGGCCCGCATGCTGCCGGCGAGCGCGGAGGGCCAGTTCGTGCTCTCCTCGCACCTCGACATCCGCCCCATCTCCTCCCAGCACGGCTACGTGGACTACTGGGGCACGCGGGTCAGCTCGTTCGAGATCCTCAGCCCGCATCGGGAGCTCTCCCTCGCCGCGACGAGCCTCGTGGAGGTGCGGGACCGCGAGCACGGCCTCCGCCAGGTGACCTGGGAGGACCTCCCGAGCGCCGCCGCCCGCGAGGTGCAGTACGTGGAGCAGGTCGGCCAGACGCCGCTGACCGACCCGGCCGACGAGGTGGTCGCGCTCGCGAACCGCATCGCATCGTCCGGGCTCGACCCCTGTGCAGCCGGGCTCGAGATCTGCCGCACGATCGGCGCGAGCGTCGAGTACGTGCAGGGCGTGACGGGCGTGGGCTCTACCGCCAAGGACGCCTGGGAGGAGCGGAAGGGCGTCTGCCAGGACATCACGCACATCGCCATCGGCGCGCTCCGGTCCGTCGGCCTGCCCGCGCGCTACGTCTCCGGCTACCTGCACCCGAAGGCGGATGCCGCGATCGGCGAGACCGTGACGGGCGAGTCGCACGCGTGGGTCGAGTGGTTCTGCGGCGACTGGCACGGCTTCGACCCCACGAACCAGATCCCGATCGGCGACCGGCACGTGCTCGTCGGGCGCGGCCGCGACTACCGGGATGTGCCGCCCATCCGCGGCGTCTACGCCGGCCCCTTCCGCTCGCAGCTCTTCGTCAAGGTCGAGATCACGCGCGAGGCCTGAGCGATCCTCCGCCGCGAGCGAACAGCGGTCCGCCGCGCGGGACGCGGGTGCAGGGTGGCTGACATGGACGACGAAGAGATCCTCGACGCCTACTCCCGAGCCGTCATGGGTGTCGCCGAGCGGGTGCTGCCCAGCGTGGCGAGCGTCACCGTGCGGACGTCCCGCGGCGGCGGCTCGGGCAGCGCGAGCGTCATCGCGGCGGACGGGATCCTGCTCACGAGCGCGCACGTGGTCGCGGGCGCGAGCGTGGTGGACGCCGCCTTCGGCGACGGCACCGAGGTCACGGCCGACGTGGTGGGCAGGGATGCGCTCTCCGACCTGGCGGTGCTCCGGGCGCGGGGTCCGGTCCCCGCGCCCGTCGAGCTCGGCGACGCCGCGCGGCTCCGCGTCGGCCAGCTCGTGGTCGCCCTCGGCAACCCGCTCGGGCTCGCGGGCAGCGTGACGGCGGGCATCGTGTCGGCGCTCGGCCGCTCCTTGCCGACGTCGTCCGGCCGCGTCATCGACGAGGTCATCCAGACGGATGCCGCGCTGAACCCCGGCAACAGCGGCGGGGTCCTGGCCGACAGCGCCGGTCGAGCGGTGGGCGTCAACACCGCGGTCGCCGGCGTCGGGCTCGGGCTCGCCGTCCCCATCAACGCGACGACCCGCAGCATCATCCGCTCGCTGGTCGCGCATGGCCGGGTGCGCAGGGCGTGGCTCGGAATCGCGGGGCTCGAGGCACCGCTGCCGGAGCCCCTGCGCGAGCGGGTCGGTTCCCGCCGGGGGCTGCGCGTCGCGGGCGTCGCGGATCCCTCTCCGGCCGAGACGGCGGGCCTTCGCATCGGCGACATCATCGTCGAGCTCGACGGCCGCACGGTGGTCAGCACCACCACGGTGCAGCGCCTGATGGTGGAGGACGCCATCGACCGCGAGATCGAGATGACCGTGTGGCGCAACGGCGCCCTGGTCGACGTCTTCGTCACTCCGCGGGAGCTCGCCTCCCGCTGACTCGCGTTCCTGTCAGTTCCCGCACAGGAGCGGCAGAAGATGCGACTTCGCTGGGCTGGCGACGTGGTCTGTCTGGAGAAGTATCGGGCGTCGCAACGTGTCGACTCTCGTTAGCTCACCCGAGACCGCGGGGCACGGCCGCGTCCTCGCCACGCTGTGCCATCCTGTCAGCGTACGTCAGTGGTCGAACATACGTTCGACCACAAGAACAAGGATCGGGGCCAAGCATCTTCGATGCAGCGGGAGGGCCCGCGTACGCTATGGATATGGAGGACGCAGCGGTGACACGGGAATCGCTCGCGCTAATCGCCCTTCTGAGGCGCAGCAAGCGCTGGTCAGAGCTCAAGCTCCGCCTGGAAGAGCACCAGCCCTCTGACCTGCTCGCGGGCGAGCTGGGTGGTGGCCTGTTCACCGAAGATGTGGTCAATCAGGCTATTGAGGAGGCCCGGCACGAGGTGGCGACATGGGCCGCCCGCGGCATCGCGGTCGCGACACCTTACGGGGGTCACTATCCGGCGCAGCTCAAGCCTGTTCATGACTATCCCCTCATGCTGTTCTCAAGAGGAGTTTATGACGACCGGGATGAGCGCTCCGTTGCCGTCGTCGGCACTCGTAAACCGTCGGACGGAGCCCTGCAGTTCATCCGAGAGGTAGTCCCAGCCCTTGTGGAGAAGGGACACGTAGTGGTCTCCGGTTTGGCTAGGGGAGTGGACACGGCCGCCATGCAGGCTTCCCTCGATGCAGGAGGCCGCACCGTAGGCATCATCGGGACCGGAATCCTTCACTCTTACCCTGCAGAGAACAGAAGCCTCCAGGAGCGGATCGCCTCGGATCATTTGCTTCTCTCGCAGTTCTGGCCAGATGCTCCACCGACGAAGTCCAGCTTCCCAATGAGGAACCACGTGATGAGTGCGTTTAGCAGCATGACCCTCATCGTGGAAGCCTCTGAGCACAGCGGTACTCGGATTCAGGCTCGAGCGGCCACTCAGCATGCACGCCCGCTTATCATCACTCGCGCCGTATACCTCCAGACCGTGTGGGGCCGAGAGCTCGTGGAAAGGGGGCTTGACGTAACGGTGGTATCGAGCGCGCGAGAGGCAGTGGCAGCGGTTGAAAGCATCGCTCGACGGGCGACCGTGGCCGAGCAGCGGCGTCTGGTCACTAGCGGGGCATGAACAGTCCTGACCCCCTCGCGCCGCTGAGGCCCTCTACTGGAATCCGGAGCGCGCTGAGCTGGTCACGTGCGACGTGTGCACCGCACCCGTCGACGGGTTTCGGCGCTGCTTCAAATGCAACGAGCATGCGAAATCAGGCCATCAGCTGGCTGACGTCGTCGCACCGATCACGTGGGCCGTCGCTGGCCGCCAAGGAATGACAGACCTCTATGCCTACAAGGATCCCGCAGTGACCGCGGAGCAGCGCGAGAAGGTACGAGGCCGGCTGTACACCATGCTGCTCGAGTCACTTATGCGCCATCACGAGTGCTTACGGCAGGGACACGGTCTTCCATTCAGCGCCCTGGCGACTGTGCCCTCGACTAGTGGGCGTGTAGGCCCTCACCCTCTCGAGTTCATGCTGGGAATGTTCGATCCGGCAATCCGTCGCGCCCGCGTGAGCTATATAGGACCAACTGGTCTAGACGCCGTCGCGCGGCGCATCTTTGACCCGTCGCGCTTCCGGGCGAACCGCAACCAGGTAGGAGGACGACACGTTCTCCTTCTTGAAGACACCTGGGTGTCAGGAGGTCGCACTCAGTCCGTGGCTGCGGCACTCAAGGCGGCCGGAGCAGCCCGCGTCAGCGTGGTTACGCTCGGCCGAGAACTAAAGCCCTCCTATGGTCCGACGCGGGAATACCTTCGTACGCATGAGCAGCGCCCCTTCGACCCCGCGATCTGCCCCGTTACAGGCCAGCGACACCAGTAGAAAGTCGTGATGAGCGCTACGGCTGCTGACCGCAGAGATATCGCCGGTCTGTAGGACTCCTCTACTCGCTGACCTCAAGGGGGCGAGCGGGTCCCTCCCGCGGTTCTGGACGTGCGGCGCGAAGCGCGGGTGAACCCGCCATCCCGCGGGTGTGGTGTGGCCCGCGAGAGCGACGTTCCTCCCGCGGAACGGCGCGGTCCCCGGGGATGGGAGAATGCGGCCGT
This sequence comes from Naasia aerilata, assembly GCF_030296595.1. GTDB lineage: Bacteria > Actinomycetota > Actinomycetes > Actinomycetales > Microbacteriaceae > Naasia > Naasia aerilata. The sequence continues at coordinate 1,219,604 of NZ_AP027731.1, forward strand.
GCCCCAGTACACGGACGACTACGGCGTCGTCATCACCTACCACGAGTGGCTCGTCGACTCCCCGCGCGCGATCATCCAGCTCCTGCACGGCGTCGGCGAGCACGCGGGTCGCTACGCGGTGCTCGCGGGAGAGCTCAACGCGGCCGGCTACTCCGTCGTCGCCGACGACCACCGCGGCCACGGCCAGACCGGGATGCAGCAGTGGAACGGCGACCGGTCGAAGCTCGGCCGCCTCGGACCCGGCGGGCATCGGGCGACCGTCGAGGCGATCCGGCTGCTGAGCACCCGCATCCGGGCCGAGCATCCGGGCGTCCCGCTCGTGCTGCTCGGCCACAGCTGGGGCTCGATCCTCGCCCAGATCATCCTCAACGCCCACCCGGACGACTACGACGCCGTGGTGCTGACGGGCACCGCCTACCGCTGGCCCGGGTCGATGAACGGCGGCGACCTGAACAAGCGGCACAAGCACCTCGGCACGACGGGGGCGGAATGGCTGAGCCGCGACACCGCGATCTCGTCGGGCTTCTACCAGGATCCGCTCAACTTCTCCGCCGACATCGTGAAGCTGTTCGGCGTCCTCGACGGGCTCCGGCTCTTCGGCCGGCCGGCTCGCAGCCTGCCGAGCGACCTGCCCCTGCTGATCCTGGTCGGCAGCGACGACTCGCTCGGCGGCGCCCGGAGCGCGGAGCGCCTCGCGAAGGCGTACGTGCGCCGGTCCGGCATGCGGGACGTGGAGGCCATCGTGTACGACGAGGCGCGCCACGAGGTGTTCAATGAGACGAACCGGCTCGAGGTCGTCGCCGATCTCCTCGCCTGGCTCGATGCCCGGGTGGGTCAGCCGCGTTCCGCCCACTGACGGGCACGAGTCGAGAGGACGGGTCCGCATGCACGGCGAGTACAAGGTTCCTGGCGGGAAGCTGGTCGTGGTCGACCTCGATGAGGTGGACGGGACGATCGCCAACTTCTCGCTGGCGGGCGACTTCTTCCTGGAGCCGGACTCGGCGCTCGAGGCGATCGACTCCGCGGTGAACGGCCTGCCGGTGGATGCGGACTCGACCCGGATCGCGGCCGCCATCCGTGCCGCGCTGCCCGCCGACGCCGTGCTGCTCGGCTTCTCGCCGGAGGCGGTCGCGACCGCGATCCGCCGTTCCATCGGCAATGCGAAGAGCTGGCGCGACTACGACTGGCAGCTGGTGCACGCGAAGGCGGTTCCGCCTGCCCTGCATCTCGCGCTCGACGAGGTGCTCACGGAAGAGGTGGGCGCCGGTCGCCGGCAGCCCACCCTGCGGTTCTGGGAGTGGGACCGGTCCGCGGTCGTGATCGGCAGCTTCCAGTCGCTGCGCAACGAGGTCGACCTCGAGAACGCCGCGAAGTACGGCATCGAGGTCGTCCGCCGGATCAGCGGCGGTGGCGCGATGTTCATGGAGGCCGGCTCCATCGTCACCTACTCCCTCTACGCCCCGGGCGACCTCGTGCGCGGGATGTCGTTCGCCGAGTCGTACGCCTACCTCGACGAGTGGGTCATCACCGCGCTGCAGTCCCTCGGCATCGACGCGTTCTATCAGCCGCTCAACGACATCACCTCGCCGAAGGGCAAGATCGGCGGCGCCGCTCAGAAGCGGCTCGGCGGGGGCGGTGCTGCACCACGTCACCATGAGCTACGACATGGACGGGGCCAAGATGGTCCAGGTCCTCCGCATCGGCCGGGAGAAGCTCTCCGACAAGGGCACCACGAGCGCCGCGAAGCGGGTGGATCCGCTGCGGAGCCAGACCGGACTGAGCCGGACCGACATCATCGACCGGATGAAGGGGACGTTCACGTCCCTCTACGGGGCGACGCCGGGAGATATCACCCCGGAGGAATATGCCCGCGCCGAGGAGCTGGTGCGGACCAAGTTCTCCACACCGGAGTGGCTGGCCCGCGTCCCCTGACGCCGCCGCGCCGGTCAGCGCGTGAGCAGGTCCTGGTACTCCGGGTGCAGGTCGATCCAGTCGTCCACGAACGGGCAGATCGGGACGACCCTTGAGTCGGTCGTCGTCCTGATGTCGTCGAGCACCCGGCGCACCATGAACCCGCCGAGGCCCTGCCCGCGGAGCGACGGGTCGATCTCGGTGTGCGTGATCTGGATGGCGCCGCCCACCGTGCGGTAATCGGCGAGCCCCAGCACCTCTCCCTCGCGCTCCAGCACGTACCGCGACCGCTCCGGCTCATGGCGAACGGAATCCGTCATCGGCTCGCCTCCTCGGCGTCGTCCCGCCGCCGCGACGACGCGCGGACCAGCAGGTGGGTGGGCATGATGGTGACCCGCTCGACGGGCCGCCCCTCGAGCAGGTCGACGAGGACGCGCGCCATGGTGGCGCCGAGCTCGATGGCCGGCTGCGCGATGGTCGTGAGGGGCGGCTCGCTGGTCTCGCTGAAGTAGTCCGCGTCGAAGCCGACGACCGCGAGGTCCCGCGGCACGGCGATGCCCTCCTCGCGGAGGACGCTCAGCGCGCCGACGGCCATCTGGTCGTTCGCGACGAAGAGGCCGTCGAACGCCTCACCTCGGGCGAGGAGCCGGCGCATCGCCTCGGCGCCCTGCCGCGGGGAGAAGTCGCCCAGCTCCACGAGCGAGTCGTCGAGCCCGGCCTCCCGGACGGTGCGCCGCCAGCCCTCGAGTCGATCGAAGCCGGGCGGCATGTCCTGCGGGCCCCCGATGGTCGCGACCCTGCGGCAGCCGATGTCAAGGAGATGGCGGGTGGCGACCGCGGCGCCGGCGACGTTGTCGGAGTCGACGAAGTAGCTGTCCCGCTCGTCGGCGTTCATGGGACGGCCGCCGAAGACCGTGGGCAGCGCCTGGCTGAGCCGGGCGTAGGAGTGGTCGCCGCTGTGGTGGGACACGACGAGCGCTCCGTCGACGTTGCCGCCCATCAGGTAGCGCCGCGTCTTCTCCGGGTTGGTCTCGGACGCGATCACCATGTTGAGCGTGTACTCGGTGGCCGCGAGGTGCAGCGCGATGCCCTGCACGACCGATGCGAAGAACGGGTCCGCGAAGACCCTGGCGGTCGACTCCGGCACGACGAGGGCGATGACCTGCGTCTTGCGGCTGGCCAGGGAGCGCGCCGCCCGGTTGGGCACGTAGCCGAGAGTCTCGATCGCCTCGAGCACGACGGCGGCCGCCTCGTCGGTCACGTGCGGCGACTTGTTCACCACGCGGCTGACGGTGGACCGGGAGACGCCGGCGAGGGCGGCGACCTGTTCGAGTGTGGGCGCGCCGGGGATCACCTCCTGGGTCATCCGGCCCTCCCTTCGTCGATGTGCAGTCTAGGTCTCGGCAGGAACGCGGCCGATGATCCGGGCGTATTCCAGGGCGCTGTCCTTCGGGGTCCGGAGCTGGGTCTGATAGTCGACCCGGACGATGCCGAACCGCTTCCCGTATCCCCACGCCCACTCGAAGTTGTCGAGCAGAGACCAGACGAAGTACCCGCGGACGTCGGCGCCCTCCTCGAGCGCGTCGGCGACCGCCCCGAGGTGGGCCAGGAGGTAGGCGGTGCGATCGGAGTCGTGGACGCCGCCGTCGGCCGCCACCTCGTCGTCGTAGGCGGCGCCGTTCTCGGTGACGTAGAGCGGGGGCAGGGTCGGGTACTCCCGTCCGAGACGCACCAGGAGCCGCCGCAGCCCGTCCGGATGCACCTCCCAGCCCATGGCGGTCACCGGGAGGTCCCGCCTCGGGAAGGTCAGGTGCTCCGATCCCACGAACGGCGACCCGGTGGGCCGAGGTGCGGGACGCAGCCCCGGAGGGGTGCCGGGGGGCAGAGGATGGCCGCTGACGTTGTCGTCGTGGTAGTGGTTCACGCCGAGGAAGTCGATCGGGGCGGCGATCGTCTCCAGGTCGCCCCGCTCGATCAGCGCCTCGAAGTCGTGCTCGCGCACGTCCTGCAGGAAGTCCTCCGGGTACGCCCCGAGCAGCAGCGGCTCGAGGAAGGCGCGGTTCCAGATCGCGTCGAGCCGCCGTGCCGCCTCCCGGTCGACCGGATCGGCGGGGTCGTTCGGGACGGCGTTGGTGAGGTTGAGCGTGATGCCGATGCGCTCAGCACCGCGCTCGCGCAGCAGTCCGGTCGCCAGGCCGTGCGCGAGGTGCTGGTGGTGCAGCGCGGCGAGGGCCGCGCGAGGCTCCCGGCGACCCGGGGCATGCTCGCCCGCCGCGTAGCCGATGAGAGAGGAGCAGAGCGGCTCGTTGAAGGTGGTCCAGTGAGTCACCCGGTCGCCGAGGGCGTCGTGGACCGCAGCGGCGTAGTCGCGGAAGCGGTACGCGGTGTCCCGGGCGGCCCACCCGCCCCGCTCCTCGACCGCCTGGGGGAGGTCCCAGTGGTAGAGCGTGAGCCAGGGGAGGATGCCGGCCTCGAGCAGCTCGTCCACGAGCCGCGAGTAGAAGTCGAGCCCTGCCGGGTTCACCGCGCGGTCACCGGGCTTGACCCGCGCCCAGCTGGTGGAGAAGCGATAGGAGGAGAGGCCGAGCCGCTCCATGAGCCGGACGTCCTCGGGCATGCGGTGGTAGTGGTCCACGGCGACCTCCGGAGTGTCGCCGTTCGCGACGGCGCCCGGGACCCGGGCGTAGAAGTCCCAGATGGAGTCCTCCTTGCCGTCCTCGTGGGCGGCGCCCTCGATCTGTGCCGCGGCGGTGGCCGAGCCCCAGAGGAAGCCGTTCGGCCACGCGTACTCGCGGGGGTCGGTGCCCGCCATCAGCCCTTCACCGCGCCCTGCATGATGCCCGAGATGAGCTGGCGGCCCGCGACCACGAACAGGAGGAGGAGGGGGACCGTCGCGAGGACGGCGCCCGAGAGCACCACCGCGTAGTCGACGTACTTGGCGGACTGCAGCTGGCTGAGCGCCACCTGCAGCGTGGGGTTCTGGGGCACCACGAGGAGGGGCCAGAGGTAGTCGGTCCAGGCGGTCATGAACGTGAAGAGACCGAGCACCGCCATGGCGGGGCGGGCCGCCGGCAGGCCCACGTGCCAGAACGTGCCGATCATGGAGGCGCCGTCCACCCGGGCGGCCTCGATGAGCTCGTCGGGAATCGTGTCGACGAGGTACTGGCGAGTGAAGAACACCCCGAACGCGGTGACGAGCGTCGGCACGATGACGGCCCCGAGCGTCCCGGTCCAGCCGAACTGCTTCATCACCATGAAGAGGGGGATGATCCCGAGCTGCGTGGGCACGGCGAGGGTCGCGATCACGAAGATCATGAGTCCCTCGCGGCCGCGGAAGCGGAGCTTCGCGAAGGCGTAGCCGGCCAGCGTGGAGAACAGCACCACGGACGCCGTGATGACCACGGACACGATGACGCTGTTGCCGAGCGCCAGCCAGAACGGGACGGTCGTGACGACCTCGGTCACGTTCTGCCAGAAGACGCCTCCGGGCAGGAGCGGCGGCCACGTGCTGGTGAGCGCGGTGTTGCCGCGGCTCCCGACGACGAACGACCACCAGAGCGGATAGGCGCCGCCGATCAGGAAGGCGAGCAGCAGACCGTAGGTGAGGAAGCCGGGTCGGCGCTCGACGCCCTGTCCGCCGCGGCGCCGGGAGGGTCCGGCGGGCGCGGCGGGGCGGTCCAGGGTGGATGCGGTCATCAGAGGCCCCTCTGCTGGATCTCGGCGTAGGTGGGTGCGGAGGTGAGCGCGTCACGGCCCTCGGGGGCTCGGCGGCCCCGGCGGCGCTCGCGCGGCGAGCTGCCGGACGCGATCCGCTGCGAGAGCAGGAAGTTCACGAGCCCGATGATCACGATGAGCAGGAAGAGGAGCCACGCGACGGCCGCGGCCTTCCCGAAGCTCTGCCGCTGGAAGGCCAGGTCCCAGAGGTACAGGACGGTCGTCTGGTACTCGCGGTGCGGTCCCCCTGGCGTCGCGGTGGTGGCGTTGAAGAGCTTCGGCTCCGCGAAGATCTGCAGGGAGCCGATCGTCATCGTGATGACCACGAAGATGAGGGTCGGGCGGATGCTCGGGATGGTGATCGAGAAGAACCGGCGGACGGCGCCGGCGCCGTCGATGGCGGCGGACTCGTGGATGTCCTTCGGCACGGCCTGCATGGCGGCGAGCAGGATGAGGGCGTTGTAGCCGGTCCATCGCCAGTCGACCATCGCGGCGATGGCGAAGTGCGAGGGCCAGAGCTCGGTCTTCCACATCACGGGATCGAGTCCGAGCCCGACGAGGAGATTGTTCACGAGGCCGTACTTCTCGCCGAACATGTTGCTGAAGATGAGGGCGACCGCCACCGGGGTCACGACATAGGGGAGCAGGACGCTCATCCGCCAGAACGTCTTCGCCCGCAGGTTCTGGTCGAGCACCGCGGCGATGACCAGCCCGAGGACGAGCTGCGGGACGGCGGAGATGACGAAGATGCTCATCGTGTTGAAGAGCGAGTTCCAGAAGAGGGGATCCGCGAGCTCGGCCGTGAAGTTGCCGAGGCCGACCCACTCGCCGGGGCCGGTCAGCAGGTTCCAGTCGTTGAGCGACACGACGAGCGTGTAGCCGAGGGGGAACAGCCCGACGAGCGCGAAGAGGAGAAAGAAGGGGGAGACGTAGAGGTAGGGCGAGAGCAGCACGTCCCACCGGTTGAGCCGCTGCCGGAAGGTGAGGCGCTGCGGTGCGGGGGCGGTGGGCCGTGGCGCGGGAGGCGCTTGGCGGCTGCGGCTGAGGGTTGACGTCATCGTCCTGGTTCCTTCCGGGGCGGTCCCCCGGAGATCGAGCCTCCGGGGGACCGCATGTTGAGGACTGGCTACTTGTTGACCACGAGCTGGTCGAGCAGGTCCATGGCGTCCTTCCACGCCTGGGTGCCGTCCGCCTTGCCGGAGTCCAGCTCCTGGATGGAGGGTCCGAACACCTGGGACTGGATGATCGAGTCGTCCGGCCCCTTGAACTGAGCTGCGACACCCTCCGCCCGCTTCGCGAGGATCTCGCCGATCGGAGCGTTGTTGAAGAACTTCGTGAGGTCGCTCTCACCGGTCACGCCGGGGTCGGCCTGCGCCTCGGTCGTGCTCGGGAACACGCCGGCCGCCTGGAAGGCCTTCGCCTGCTGCGCAGGGTCCGTCATCCACTGGGCGAGCTCGGCCGCCTCCTTGGGGTGCTTGGACTGAGTCGGGACGGTCAGGAACGAGCCGCCCCAGTTGGCCGGGCCGCCGGGGAAGACGTCCGCGAAGTCCCAGCCGGTGGTCGCGTCGCCGCCGCCGGCCGTGACCTGGCCCTTGACCACGCCGAGCATCCAGCCCGGGCACATGAAGGTGGCGAAGGAGCCGTCGGTGAAGGCCTTGCCGCCGCCCCAGTCCCATGCGGTCTGGTTGTCGGAGAGGCCGGTGGCCGCGCCGTCCGCGAGCTGGGCCCACAGCGCCTTGAGGTTGGCGTTGTCCTCGACGTTCAGGTCGCCGTCCTTCGTGTAGTAGCCCTCGGGCTGCTGGTTCACCATCGCGTTCCAGACGAATCCGCTGTGGTCGTAGAACGCCTTGCCGGTCGCCTCGTGGTACTGCTTGCCCACCGCGAAGAACTGGTCCCAGGTCGCGTCGGCGCCACCGAAGAGGGCCGCGACGGACTCGCGGTCGCTCGGCAGGCCCGCCTGCTCGAAGAGCTTGCCGTTGTAGCAGAGGCCCTCGGGTCCGATGTCGGTGCCGTAGCCGATGATCCGGCCGTCGGGGTCGGTGGCCTGCTGGAGCTTCCACGGCACCCAGCGGTCCTTGATCTCGTCGGCGCCGTAGTCGCTGAGGTCGTTGAACTGGTCGGAGACCTGCATGACGAGGCCGAGCCAGCCCTCCTCGACGGCCTGAACGTCCGGGAGTCCGCTGCCGGCGGCGACCTTGGTCTGCCAGTCGGTGCGGGCGTTGTCACCCGTGTCGATGTTGGTGGCCTTGATGGTGATGCCCGGGTGCGCGTCCTCGTACTCCTGGTAGAGGTCGTCGAAGCCCATGGTGCCGAACGTGGTGACGGTGAGGGTGATGTCCCCTCCGCTGTCCCCGCTTCCGTTGCTCCCGCCGCCGGACGAGCATCCGGTGGCGAGGAGGGCGAATGCCGCTGCGCCGGCGACCGCCGTTGCGACTCTGGTACGTCGTGAGAGGTTCACGATTTCACTCCCTTGTGTGCGTGGGTTCCCGTCTGTGGGAGCGCTCTCATTACCTTGCGTGGGAGCGCTCCCAAGGAATTGCGTCAGCGTAGGTGTGCGCGCCGAGAGGTGTCAAGAGTTTTCGCGAGGCGTGTCGGTCGGGGCCTGAGGGGCGCCGCGACGACCCGCCGAGAACACCCCGCATCGGGAGCGGCAGTGGACGTAGTCTTCTCCGGTGCGCCGCCGCCTCCCCTCCGCCCTTGCCCTCGGCGCGCTCCTCACGGTGCTCGCCGGGTGCTCAGCGCAGCCGGTGCTCGCTCCGACTCCGGCGCCGACCTCGGCGGCGGACGCCCAGCCGATCGCGCCCACGACGCCGCCCGCGCCTGCACCGGTGCCGACCCCGACCTTCGACCGGACCGCGCGTTCGATCGACGACCCGGCCAGCGTCTGGGTGGTCGTGGACAAGGTGCGACCCGTGAATCCCGTCGACTTCGTGCCGCCCGACCTCGTGGATGTGCCGGTGGCTCACACGTGGGATCCACTGCTCCGGCAGGAGGCCGCCGGCGCCGTCGTGGCCCTGTTCCAGGCGGCCAGCGACGAGGCCGGGCTGGCCCTCGCGTCCAACAGCGCGTACCGCTCGTACTCCAGCCAGGTCTCGGTCTACAACGACGATGTGGCGGCCAACGGCCAGGAGTTCGCCGACACGGACACGGCCCGACCGGGGTACAGCGAGCACCAGACCGGACTCGCCATCGACATCGGAGCGGAGTCCGGATACTGCTCGCTCGACGTCTGCTTCGCGGGCACCGCGGAAGGGCAGTGGCTGGCGGCCAACGCCTGGCGATTCGGCTTCCTGCTGCGGTATCCGGCCGACAAGGTCGCGATAACGGGCTACGAATTCGAGCCGTGGCACTTCCGCTACATCGGTCCCGAGCTCGCGGCGGAGCTGCACAACACCGGCATCACGACGCTCGAGGAGTTCTTCGGGCTCCCGCCCGCGCCCGGCTACCTCTGATCGGCCCCGGGGCGATCCCAAGGTTCGTCCCAGATCGGCGGGGTACGTTCGGTCCTCGTGTCTCTCCCGCTCCGGCCCGTCCTGATCGCCGCTCTCCTGGTCTCGGCGCTCGCCGGCTGCGCCGGAACGGCGGATGCTCCCGGGCATCGGGCGGCCCCGGGCTCCACGGCCACCGGGAGCACTCCGTCGGGGGAGGCATCCCGGTCCAAGTCCGGTCCTGTGCTGCCGGCGGGGCTCTCGAGCGCGGTGAATCGCCAGCTGACCTATGCGCTCACGTACTGGAAGACCTACAACACGGCGGAGTTCGAGACCCTCGGTGAGGACGACTGCGTGAACTTCACCAGCCAGACCCTGCTGCAGCGGGGCTGGACGCAGGACGACGAGTGGTACTACGACGCATCGTCCGTGTACGACTCGGGTGCCGCCTGGCGCAGCTCGACCGCGCTCCGCGACTACCTCGAGGAGCATCCCGAACGGGCGACCGCCCTGGACGACACCCAGCGCGACCAGGTGGTGCCCGGCGACATCGTTCAGTTCGACTGGGACGGCAGCGGGGACCGCGACCACACGGGCGTCGTGACCCGCGTGGAGAAGACGGGCGCCGGCATCAAGATCGCCTTCGCCGGCCACACCGAGGACTCGGACTTCCGCGACGTCGACGAGGCGATCACGGTCGACCACCCCGGCGGCACCGCGTACTACTGGCACCTCGCCGACTGACCGACTTGCCGAAAAGTCCCGCTATCCGCCCCGAATAGCGGGACTTTTCGGCAAGTGGAGCCCGGCTCAGCCGAGCGCGGCGTCGACGATGCGGCGGGCCTCCTCCTGGACCTCGCGCAGGTGCTCCTCGCCCTTGAAGGACTCGGCGTAGATCTTGTAGACGTCCTCCGTGCCGCTCGGCCGGGCCGCGAACCATGCGTTCTCGGACACGACCTTGAGCCCGCCGATCGCTGCGCCGTTGCCGGGCGCCGCGCTGAGCTTGGCGGTGATCGGCTCGCCGGCGAGCTCTTCGGCGGCGATCGCATCCCCGTCCAGCTTGCCGAGCCGGGCCTTCTGGTCCTTCGTCGCCGCCGCGTCGACGCGCTCGTAGGCCGGGGCGCCGAACTGCTCGGTCAGAGCGGCGTAGTGCTCGCTGGGCGACTTCCCGGTCTTCGCGAGGATCTCGCTGGCCAGGAGCGCGAGGATGATGCCGTCCTTGTCGGTCGTCCACACCGTGCCGTCGAAGCGCAGGAAGCTAGCCCCCGCGGACTCCTCGCCGCCGAAGGCGACGGAGCCGTCCACGAGGCCCGGCACGAACCACTTGAAGCCGACCGGCACCTCCCAGAGCCGGCGGCCGAGCGACTCGGCGACGCGGTCGATCATCGTGGAGGACACGAGCGTCTTGCCGATCGCGGCGTCGCTGCGCCACCCCGGCCGGTTGGCGTACAGGTACTGGATCGCGACCGCGAGGTAGTGGTTGGGGTTCATCAGCCCCGCGTCGGGCGTGACGATGCCGTGCCGGTCCGCATCCGCGTCGTTGCCGGTGAGGATGTCGTAGTCGGCCCGCCGGGCGACCACCGACGCCATGGCGGACGCCGACGAGGGGTCCATCCGGATCTTCTCGTCCCAGTCGAGCGTCATGAACTTCCAGGTGGGGTCGATGCGCTCGTTGACGACCTCGAGGTTCAGCCCGTACCGGTCGCGGATCGCCTGCCAGTAGGCGAGGCTGGCCCCGCCCAGCGGGTCGGCGCCGATCCGGATCTTCGAGTCGCGGATCGCGTCCATGTCGATGATATTCGCCAGGTCGTCCACGTACGCGCCGAGGAAGTCGTACGCCTCCACCGCGCTCGGCTCGGCACGCTTCACGTCCCGCAGCCCGCCCTCGATGATCTCGTTGGCGCGTCGCGCGATCCACGAGGTGGCGTCGCTGTCGGCGGGACCGCCGTGCGGCGGGTTGTACTTGAAGCCGCCGTCCCTGGGCGGGTTGTGGCTCGGGGTCACGACGATGCCGTCCGCCTGGTCCTCGTGGCCGGCGCGGTTGTAGGTGAGGATCGCGTGCGAGACGGCGGGCGTCGGCGTGTAGCCGTCGTAGGCGTCGGTGAGCACCCGCACGTCGTTCGCGACCAGCACCTCGAGCGCGGTGGTCTCGGCCGGGCGGCTGAGCCCGTGCGTGTCCCGGCCGATGAAGAGCGGACCGGTCACGCCCTGGGCGGTGCGGTACTCGACGATCGCCTGGGTCGTCGCGGCGATGTGGTCCTCGTTGAACGCGGTGTCGAACGAGCTGCCCCGGTGGCCCGAGGTGCCGAACACCACCCGCTGCTCGGGCACCGAGACGTCGGGGTGCAGTTCGTAGTACGCCCGCACCAGGGCTTCCACGTCGATGAGGTCGGATTCCTGGGCAGGCGTGCCCGCGCGAAGCGTCATGCCCCCATCCTGGCCCGAGCCTGCCGCTAGTCTCTAGCCATGCCCGGGCCCCTTGACGCCGCCTCGAGCTACAGCTTCCTGGGTCCCGCGGGCACGTTCACGGAGGCCGCCCTCCAGCAGGTGCCCGAGGCCAGCGGCCGCCCGTGGCGCAGCGTCAACAACGTGGGGGAGGCCCTCGACGACGTGGTGTCGGGCCGCAGCACGGCCGCCATGATCGCGATCGAGAACTCCGTCGAGGGCGGGGTCACCGCCGCCCAGGACGCGCTGGCGAGCATCCCGAACCTCCGCATCATCGGCGAGTACCTCGTGCCGGTGAGCTTCGTGCTGGTCGCGCGGCCCGGTGTCGCGCTCGAGGACGTGCGCACGATCGCCGCTCATCCCGTCGCCTACGCCCAGTGCCGGCGCTGGCTGGAAGCGCGCCTGCCCGACCACGCCCACCTCCCCGCCACCTCGAACGTGCAGGCCGCCACGCAGCTGCTCGAGGAGGGGCCCGTCCTGGCCGACGCCGCCATCGCGCCGCCCACGATCGTCGACCACCACCCGCTCGCGGTGCTCGCCGACCGGATCGGCGACAACCCCAACGCCGTGACGCGCTTCGTGCTCGTCAGCCGCACCACGCACATCCCGGAGCGGACGGGCGCGGACAAGACGAGCCTCATCGCCGAGCTGCCGGAGGACCGCTCCGGTGCGCTGCTCGAGCTGCTCGAGCAGTTCTCGACGCGCGGCATCAACCTGACCCTGCTGCAGTCCCGGCCGATCGGCGATGCGCTCGGCCGCTATCGCTTCGTCGTCGACCTCGACGGGCACCTGCACGACGAGCGGGTCGCCGACGCCCTGCTCGGCCTCCGGCGCTTCAGTCCCCAGGTCGTCTTCCTCGGGTCGTACCCGCGCGCGGACAAGGTCCCGACCGAGTACGTGTCCCGCTACGACGACGAGATCTTCATCGAGGCGCGCGACTGGCTCCGCGGCATCCTCTCGGGGGAGCCGGAGTAGCCGACCCGCAGGCTCAGCCCGCTGTGCCCTCGGCCACGGGAGTGCCGATCGGAGTCTCGGGCTCCGTGGCGTCCTCGGGGCTGATCGACGTCACCTCGGGCGGCAGCTCCGCCTGCTCGGCGGGGGTCGCACCCAGCTCGGTCCGCTCCGCCGCGGGCAGCCGCTCGGCCTCCGCCTGCGGGATCTTGACCGTCAGCGCGAGCGGGTCGACGAACGCCTTGATCGCCGAGGCCTCGCCGAAGGTGTCGCCGTCCAGCTCGAAGATGGTGGGCTCGTCGGGGCGGAGGATGATCTCCTTGCCCTTGAGGTAGCTCAGGGCCCGGACCTCGCGGCTGAGGCCGTTGAGGAGCTTCCGGCCGACCGTGCTGCGGCGCAGGACGCCGTTCTCCCACACGATCTTGACCCAGATCTGCACCCAGCCGAAGAGGCCCTGCGGTCGGAGGGCGACGATGTCGAACAGGCCGTCGTCCACGGCCGCCTCGGGCAGCAGCAGGATGTTGGCGGGCAGCGACCCGCAGTTGCCGATCATGAGCGTGTGCACGCGGAGGTTGCGCGGCGGCGCTCCGTCGAGCTGGAAGCGGAGCCGGACGTTGTTGTCGCCCCGCAGCGACTTCCGGATGGCGTCGACGTAGGCCAGCCAGCCGACGCGCTTCTTGAGGTCGGAGTCGGTGTTCTCGATCATCTGCGCGTCGAGCCCGATGCCGGCCATGACGAGGAAGACGAGGCGGTCGCGCGACTGGTCGGGGCGGCGCACCTCGACGATGCCCAGGTCGATCTCCCGGTCGGTCCCCTCGAACGCCGTGGCGACCGAGTCCTCCAGGTTGCCGAGCGTGAGGTTGAGGTTGCGGGCCAGGAGGTTGCCGGTTCCGGAGGGCAGCAGCGCCAGGGGGACTCCGGAGTCGCGCAGGCCCTGGGCGACGGCTCGCACCGTGCCGTCGCCGCCCGCGGCGAGCACCACGTCGGCGCCGTCCTCGAGGGCCTGGCGCGTCATCCCCTCGCCGGGGTCGTCCTCGGAGGTCTCGTACCAGCGGGAGGCGCTCCAGCCGGCGGCCTCCGCCGCGGCGTCCACCGTGCTGCGGAGGGTGTCGAGGTCGACCTTGATGGGGTTGTAGACGACCGCGGCCATGCGGGTCTCGGGCGCTGCCATGTCGTCAGGCTAGCGGTCGCCGGGCGTCGCTCCGGCCGGTTGACAGGCGGGAGCCGCCGATCCTGTGAACAGTAGGCTGGTCGCCGTGATCGATCCCCAGCTTCTGCGCGATGATCCCGACACCATCCGGCGGTCGCAGGAGGCCAGGCGGGCGTCCGTCTCCGTGGTGGATCAGGCCATCGAGGCGGAGTCGGCCCGGCGTGCCGCCATCAGCGAGTTCGAGCGGCTGCGAGCCGAGCAGAACGCGCTCGGCAAGCAGGTCGCCGGCGCCGCCAAGGAGGAGAAGGCCGCCCTCGTCGCGCGCGCCCAGGAGCTCGCGGGCGGCGTGAAGTCGGCGCAGGCGGCGGCGGGCGACGCCGAGCGCCACTTCACCGACCTGACGCGGACCATCGCGAACGTGGTCCTGCCGGGCGTGCCCGCAGGCGGCGAGGAGGACTTCGTCGTCCTCCGCGAGGTCGGCGAGAAGCCCTCCTTCGACTTCGAGCCGCGCGACCACCTCGCGCTCGCCGAGGGGTTCGACGCCATCGACATGGGCCGCGGCGCCAAGGTGTCCGGCGCCCGCTTCTACTTCCTCAAGGGCCTCGGCGCGCGCCTCGAGCTCGCCATCATGTCGCTCGGGCTGGATCGTGCGCTCGACGCCGGCTTCACGCCGGTGATCCCGCCGACGCTCGTCAAGCCGGAGATCATGGAGGGCACCGGCTTCCTCGGCGAGCACGCCGACGAGATCTACTACCTGCCCTCGGACGAGCTCTACCTCGTCGGCACCAGCGAGGTGCCGCTCGCCGGCCTGCACTCCGACGAGATCCTCGACGTCTCCCAGGGGCCGCTCCGCTATGCGGGCTGGTCGACGTGCTACCGCCGCGAGGCGGGGTCCTATGGAAAGGACACCCGGGGCATCATCCGCGTGCACCAGTTCAACAAGCTGGAGATGTTCGTCTACACGACTCCCGAGGAGGCGGAGGCCGAGCACGAGCGCCTCGTCGGCTGGCAGGAGAGCATGCTCCAGGCGCTCGGGCTCAGCTATCGGGTGATCGACGTGGCCGCCGGGGACCTCGGCAGCAGCGCGGCGCGGAAGTTCGACGTGGAGGCGTGGGTGCCGACGCAGAACGCGTTCCGCGAGCTCACCTCGACCTCGAACTGCACCACCTACCAGGCCCGCCGGCTCGGCATCCGGATGCGCGGCGAGGGCGGCACCCGCCCGGTCGCGACGCTCAACGGCACGCTGGCCACGACCCGCTGGATCGTCGCGCTGCTCGAGACGCACCAGCAGGCCGACGGCTCGGTGCTCGTTCCGGAGGCCCTGCGGCCGTATCTGCGCGGCCTGGAGGTCCTCGAGCCGGTGCGCCGATGATCGGCAGGCGGGCCGGCTGGCCCGCGGACCGCATGCTCGTCGCCCTCGACATCGACGGCACGGTCCTGCACGAGAGCGGCGTCGTGAGCGACGGCGTCGCGGAGGAGGTCGCGCGCCTCGTCCGCGAGGGCCACGAGGTGATGCTCGCGACGGGACGCTCGGTGGCGAGCACCCTGCCGGTCCTCGACCAGCTCGGGATCGCGCCCGAGTACTGCGTGTGCTCCAACGGGGCGATCACCGTCCGGCGCGATGCCTCGGCCCCGATGGGCTACCGCCGGGAGTACGTGGAGACGTTCGACCCGACCAGCGTGCTGACCACCGTGCGGGCGCACCTGCTCGACGCGCGCTACGCGGTGGAGGACGAGACGGGGTTCTACCGCTACACGGGGAGTTCCCGACGGGCGCGCTCGGGCTCTCGTCGGAGCACGTGACCTTCGAGAACCTCCTGCACACCCGCGCCACGCGGGTCGTCGTCATCTCGCCGGACCACGCGGTCGAGGAGTTCCTCGGCGTGGTCGAGCGGATGGGCCTGCACCGGGTCAGCTACACCGTGGGCTGGACGGCGTGGCTCGACATCGCTCCGGATGGCGTCAACAAGGCGACCGCCCTGGAGCGGGTCCGCCGCACCCTCGGCGCGCCCCGCAAGAACGTGATCGCGGTGGGCGACGGCCGCAACGACATCGAGATGCTGCGCTGGGCGGCCGAGACCGGACGCGGCGTCGCGATGGGCCAGGCGCCGCACGAGGTCATCGCCGTCGCCTCGGAGGTCACGGGGCCGGTGTCCGAGGACGGCCTGCAGACGGTCCTCGCATCCATCCGCTGACCCGGATCCGCTGACCGGGCGTCCTGCCGCTCGGTAGACTCGCCCCGTCCGGCCGGGAGGCCGGGCGAGGAGGGCTGTCCGAGCGGCCGATGGAGCCAGTCTTGAAAACTGGTGGGCAGAGATGTCTCGTGGGTTCGAATCCCACGCCCTCCGCTGGCGCGTGAAGCGGTGTTTCTGCCGAACAGTCGGTGTGCTGATGACTGTGACACGCCGTCGAAATCGGCGTTTGCCACATCTTGCCCACACTCGTGCGCCAGTTCGACGTCGAGACGGTCGGCGGCCTGGTCGATATCGTCGTCGAACAGGTCTGCCTAGATGGTCGGAGCAAGACCCGTGCGCGGCCTCAAACCCGCCCGGCCCAAACCTCACCATCCGGAGTCAGTGGAAAGCGGCGCCGATCCTGACGGGCTTCGTCGGCGGCTGCTCGCCGTGGCTGCAGTACCCGGACCCAACGATGTTCTTCTTCTACTCCATCGCGTTCGGGCCGTACATGCTGCTCGCGCTCGCCGCGGCGATCGGGCTGATGGTGGTGAAGCAGCCCGCGGCGGACTCCCCCGACGAACTGATCGCGCTCGACGCCTCCTACGGCCTCCGCATCCGACGGGTCGTCGGCGCCGTGTTCGTCGTCGCCGCGGTGGTGTTCAGCATCTTCTTCTTCCCGATCAGGGGCCCGCCGGCGCCGTACTGGGTCTGGCACATCCACATGTGGTCCCCGACCTGGATCCGACCAGGTAGCACCTGTGGACGGCAGCGCTGAAGCCAGCCCTTCCCGTAGCTTCAACAGATCACCGCTATCACCCACGCGGACGGCTCGATCGGCCCGCACGCGAGACGTCGGACTCTACTGACCGTGAGGCACCGGGCCATTACTAGGCGCCCAGCTGCTTTCGCCCGGCTCGCGATGCGATGACTCGCGGGCCTTTCATCTGCATCTGCGCGAACTGCTCGCTGACGCCGAACGCTCGCGCCACCTGCAAGTTGGTCCACTTGGCGAAGGCGGCCTTTCTCGCCGCGGCTTCGGGCACTAGCAGTTCTCCGGCGACGAAGGTCGCCTCCTTCTCTTTCGTCGCGTCGAGAACTCGGCTGTGATCCGCGCCGAGAAGGAGACCCTCGAAGGCGTGCTCAAGCAAGTGGTGCCCGAGTTCATGGGCAATGCTCGCCCGACGTCGCACTTCGGCGTGCGCGTCGTTCTCGATGATCACTCGACTGCGGCCGAGAGGTACGAGCGCGGCCGACCAGATGCCCTTCGTGTTCTCAAAGAAGTGCTGATGGGCTACGTCCGTGAGTTCCCACTCCCGCAGCTCCGAGAGCGTGTAGACCGGAATGCCGTGCTCGTCGGCGAGCCGGTAGGGGTCCAGGCGGTCGCCGCCGGCAAGGCCCAGCGCTTCACGCTCCTCCTGAGCAACCTCTCGCATGAGCTTCTGGGTCCACCGCGTCAATCCTCCCTCCGCGCATCACTACCTGCTTGAAATCGGCGTGCCGCTGCTGCAATGACCTCCTCCAGGTACGCAATGTCCTTGCTCGTTAGGTCCTTGCGCGCCCTTAACAGCGGGACCAGTTGTGCAACCAGGTCTGGCTGTTCGTCGACAAGTTCACTCGAAGACGCGGTGTAGAAGTTCTCTGCCGGCATCCGGAGCCAGGACGTCATCGCTGCGAATGCCTCAACGTCCGGCTTGAGGTCGTTCGCCATCCGGGAGATGGTCGACGGGCTCACCCCAAGTTCCTTCGCGAGCTGCCGCCACGACAACCCTCGACGTTCCCGAGCCTGATCTAGAGCGGCGTGAAGGGATTGGACGTCCACCCGCCGTTCGCCGCTCATCGCCGGGCCGAACGCTGCGCACTGCTCGACATCTCGATCACACGTGCTAGCATAGTACTGCTCGAAACTTCGAGCACCGCGTCAGATGTTGCGCACTGGCGGCACGGTGACCAGCGCCAAGGAAAGGAAGTCGATCGCGATGCCGGAGCAGGAGAAGGAGCATGGGAAGGCGACCACGATCTACGTGAACACGCGTGAGTTCGAGTGGTCCGAGAAGATGATCTCGTTCGAGCAGGTCTACGGTCTCGCGTTCCCGACCGAGCCGCTGAACGACGGGGACGTCGTCCGCATCGAGTTCGCCCGGGGGCGAACGGAGGCGGTGCCGGGGCCCTCCAGCCCGGCAAGACGGTGAATGTGAAGCGCGACATGGTCTTCGATGTCTACGTCACCGTTCGCAGCTGACCCGTCGACGAGCCGGCTGCTCGGTGAGGGGTACTGCCTCTCCCTCGAGGGCAACCACCTCATCATCGAGCACGTGCCGTACGTCACTCCCGCCGGTTCGGTGGCGTACGGCCGCCTGGCCCTCCCGGTGATCCTCAGTGGAACGACCGTGCAGGACGGCGCCGGCGACCACCGGATCTGGTTCGTCGGTGAACAGCCGAGCGATGAGAGGGGTCGACCGCTCCCTGGCCCGTCTCCCGAGCCGCACGCCATCACCGCGCAGCTGATCGCGAACTTCATGATCTCGAGCAAGCCGAAGGGGATCGGGGCCTTCGCGAACACGTACGACAAGATCACGTCCTACGTGCGAGTTCTCAGCCACCCCGCCCAGATTGTCGACGAATCGGTGACCGCGACCCCCGGCGCTGGGTGGAACGAGATCCCGGACGACCTGCCGTTCGTCTACCCCGACACGGGAACGGCGAGAGCAGGACTCGCCGCCATGAACGCGGTCTTCCGCGGGCAGCGCATCGGCATCATCGGGCTCGGAGGCACCGGGAGCTACATCCTCGACCAGGTCGCGAAGACCTGGGTCGATGCGATCGACCTATTCGACGGCGACGCATTCGACAACCACAATGCCTACCGTGCACCAGGGGCCGCCTCCCTCTCGGAACTGCAGATGCGCCCGAACAAGGCCGAGTACTTCGCACAGAAGTACGGCCACATGCACACCGGCATCACGGCCCATCCCGTGTTCATCACGGAGGCCAACGTCACGGAACTCAATGGTTGCTCGTTCGTCTTCATGGCCGCGGCTGACGCGAAGGAGAAGCCGATGATCCTGGACTGGCTGCGCCAAAACGGCGTCCCGACAATCGAGGTCGGCATGGGCATCAGGGACGAGGGCGCCGGCCTCTCCGGCCTTCTCGCGGCCGTGAACCACTTCCCGGACCGCGGCGCTCAGGACACCGCGACCTCGCAGGGCGGCATCAACGAGTACGACCGCAACATCCAGGTCGCTGACCTCAACAGCTTGAACGCGATCCTCGCCGTCATCAGCTGGAAAAAGTACCTCGGTTACTACGCGAAGGCCGAAAGCGCGGACGAGGTCGTCTACAAGCTCTTTACCAACACCATTCGCAACGGCCTGATCGACGACACCTCGGCCGGTCAGGAGGAAGAGCTGTGACGGTCGAGCGCATCGAAGGCAGGTTCGTCAAGTCCTTCCCCAGGCCGCTCGAGCCCGGTGTGCTGTACGTTTCAACCCACTTCTCCACGGCTGCACACAGTTGCGCCTGTGGCTGCGGTCGCGAGGTGATCACACCGCTCTCGCCCGGTCAATGGGTGCTCGCCTTCGACGGCTCGGTGTCCCTATGGCCCTCAATCGGCAACTGGACTCTGCCATGCCGGTCGCACTACGTGATCGATCACAGCACCATCTCCTGGGCGCAGGATTTCACGCGGGAACAAGTCCTTCGCAATCAGGCGGCTGACGACCATGCACTCAGCTCCGCTCGACAGCCAGCGTGGCGACGGGTATTGGGTCGACTCTTTGGGTCCAGGCGATAACCCCGACATTCCGGCCACCCCTGCGGTCGCGGACAAGCTGCACGACGGCGCCTCCATCGCAGAGCAGCTTTACCCTTTCCCCCGCGCGTGAGACCGGCGAACCACCGTCGCGCCTCGGGGCTCGGGTGGCTGCCCGCGCCTGGCCGGCAACGAGCTCGTTCGAGGGTTGGCGTTGACCCTGCAATTGGCACTCGTCGCTGCCTGGCGAGAGTCGCCTCTGCCCACAATTGCTGCGCAAACCGGTGAGGTCTCTCGCGACTCCCCGGTCAAGAATTTCCGGATGACGGCGTCCTTGATCTATCTCGTGGAACGAGGGGACATGCCGACTTTCTAGTTCGAATCCAGGGTCTCCGCTGGCGGGTCCGCCACGAGGTGGCACTTGCTCTCTCGACGGCGAGGTGGCAGCAACAGTTGCCACCTCGACAGGCGCCGCCCGGGGAAAGGAAAGGGGCCGCGGTTCCTACCCCTAGGAACGCGGCCCCGTGATGCGCCATAACCCGATGGCGATCTGTCTCTTCCGCCCCTGCGACTCGTAACCCGAATACGAGTGCCAGTGGCGGTGTGAGTAGATCCTCCCAAGGATTCGCGGAAACTGCTCCCCCACAGGGAGTGCCCGTCATTTGGAGGACACAGCACCCACACCCGTCCCCCGGTCCGATCCGACGGACGTCCCCGGCTCGCGAGCGAATCCGAGTGGCCCTGCAACCCCCGAGTGGGCCATGTCCCCCTGTCTGCGGACACGCCATGCTGGGAACGTAACAACGACGTGACACGCACCGGTCGCCCCAACCGGCTGCGGACGGCAGCCACCCGAGGTGCTCCCCACACCGGCATGCCCCGTTCGCGTCGACCGATGAGGCCTCCCCGCGGGACCACCCCGCCCGCGGGGAGCCTCGTCACCTCTCAGCCTGCCAGGAATTGCGCGAACGGCCGCACGAAGTCGGGGCGCGCGATGTTCGCCGCGTTGTGGCCGGAGCGAGGGATGCGCAGCGCTCGCGCATGCGGCAGGGCTGCGGCCAGCTTGCGGCAGGTGTCGCCGAAGTAGGACGCGCTGCGGCTCCCATAGGCGAGGAGCACCTCGGCCGTGACGCCGGCGTACTGCGACGCGGGTCCGTCGTGGGCGGCGATGAGGCCCACCTCCGTCGACATGGTGGGCAGCAGCTCGCTCATCCTCCGGCCGACCGGAGTGCGGAGGAACACCCGGGTGATCGCGACCTGCGCCGCGAGGGGCAGCCGGGCGGCGACGCCCTCGCCCCCGGAGGCGCCGGCGCCGGCCAGAGCCATCGCGAGGGGCCTGTCGCCGGCCGCGAGGGCGCGGTCGAATGCGGGCAGCCAGCCGGCTGAGACGCTCGAGTCGACCGAGATGCCCGGGTCGTACACCGCGATGCGGGTCAACGGCAGGCGGAGCCTCGCCTGCAGGGCGATAAAGGCGCCGCCGCTGTGGCCGAAGATCTTGGTGGCCCCGGTGCGCTCGAGCACCGCCGCCAGGTCGGCGACGTCCACCTCGGTGGCGTGGTCCGGAGAGATCGGGGGACCGCCGGGACGCCCACGGCGGTCGTAGGAATGCACGGTGAAGCGGTCGGACAGTGCCGTGGCGAGCCGCCGGTAGTCGTCGGCGACGACCCCGCCGCCGTGAAGGATCAACACGCCGGGTCCCGAGCCGACGGTGCGGATCCGAAGTCCCGCGGCCGCACCCTCGGATATGACGTCCTCCATCGGGGCTCCTTACTGTGAACGACGTTCGCAGTTTAGGATGTCGCTGTGCCCGACACAAGCGATGCGCCCTCTCCCTGGGAGCGGCCCCCTCGCCGGGGGCGGGGTCCGCGGCCGGGCCTGACGCGCGAGGACCTCGCCGCGGCGGCCATCCGGGTGGCGGATGCCGAAGGTCTCGCCGCCGTCACGATGCGGGCTCTCGCTGAGGCGACGGGCACGGTCGCGGGCGCCCTGTACCGATACGTCGGGTCACGGGACGAGCTGCTCGCCCTCATGGCGGATGCGGCGCTCGCGGATGCGCTGACCGTGCCGAGGAGCGGCGTCTGGCTCGCCGACATGGTCGCGCTCGCTCGGAGCGCGCTCGACCTCTACCGCCGGCACCCCTGGCTTCCTGAGCTGAGCGGCAGGTCCGCCGTGTTCGGGCCCCGGACCCTCGAGCACTTCGAGACGGGCCTGGCGATCCTCGCCGCCGTGCCCGCGAGCACCGCTGCCAAGTTCGAGGCGCTCGCCATGGTCACCGGGCTCGCGAGCCTCTTCGCCCGCGGTGCAGATGCGGGGAGCGCCGATCCGCGGCGGCTGTTCTCCCTCGCCACGGCCGAAGCGCACCCCTTCCTTCTTCGGGAGCTCGCGCGACCGGTGGAGCGGCCAGAGCCGGCGGACCTGTTCGAGCGCACGGTCCGCGCCGTCCTTCCCGGACTCCTCGACGACGGGGTCGTCGGGATGCCGCACGCCGATTCCGAACCCGAGTAGCGGCAGCGACGGGCATCCCGGGAGCGGCGGAAGCGGTCACCCCCACTTCGAGGAGCAACGCGCCGCTACGCGGTAACTCAGACTCCGTCGCTTAGCCTCGTTCCCAGGCCGATTCAAGCGGGCTGGGGCAGTATTCTCTGCGTCCTCCGCCGTCGCGACGCTCGCGCTCAGGCTCACCAGACGTCACGGGAAGGGATTCATGAGCGGTTCACGCCGAACCTCCCCTTCCCCCGCGGTGCGCCCGATCGCCCGGCACGGCAGGCAGCGGACCCCGAACGCCGCCCTCTCGATCCTCAAGTTCCTCGGCATCGCGCTGTCGGTGGTGCTGGTCAGCACGATGACCGTCACGAGCATCGCCGCGTGGGACCTGTCCCGCCAGGTGAAGACCGTGCACCTCGGCAACGAGCAGACGATCGGCAAGATCCCGGAGATCAGTGCGATCGACGGCGGCGTCAACCTGCTGCTGATCGGCAGTGACAGCCGGGCGAACTCCGTCTACTCCTACGGCGAGGACCCGGAGAGCGAGCTCAACGACGTCAACATCCTGCTGCACATCTCCCAGGACCACACGAACGCCGTCGCCGTCAGCTTCCCCCGGGACACCTACGTCGAGATCCCCGAGTGCGAGGACGGGCAGGGCAACACGAACGGCCCGGTCGAGGAGTCGAAGATCAACACGGCGCTCGACTACGGCGGAGGATCGGCCAACGGCGGCCTCGCCTGCGCGGTGAAGACGGTGGAGAACCTCACGGGCCTCGTGATCCCGTTCGCGGCGGAGATCACCTTCGACGGCGTCATTGAGATGTCGAACGCGGTCGGCGGCGTGCCCGTCTGCGTCGCGCAGGACATCGAGGACGACCACACCGAGCTCTACCTGCCCGCCGGCGTGCACGACCTGCAGGGCATGGACGCGCTGAAGTTCCTCCGCACCCGCTACGGCGTCGGCGACGGCAGCGACATCACGCGCATCAGCTCGCAGCAGGTGTTCCTCTCCTCCCTGGTGAGGAAGGTGAAGAGCGCGTCGACCCTGACGGATGTCACGAAGCTGTACGGCCTGGCCGGTGCCGCGGTGCGCAACATGACCTTCTCCGACTCGCTCAAGAGCGTGGACACGATGGTGCAGATCGCCAAGGCGCTCGCTCCGATCGACCTCGACAAGATCGTCTTCGTCCAGTACCCCACCGTCGAGAGCTACGACCAGTCCGGTCTCTACCCGAACTCGGATGCCGCCGACGCCCTCTTCTCCGCCATCCAGGCGGACCAGCCGATCGCGCTCAGCGCCCCGGATCCGGAGAATGCCACCGGTTCCGTCCCGGCTCCCGGCACCGAGACGCCGGCGCCGACCGAGGCACCGAGCGACACGGCGACGGATGCTCCGGCCGAGGGCGACCCCTCCGCCACGCCGACGCCGACGGACGGCGGCGTCGCCCAGATGCCGTCCGGCGTCCTCGGTCAGTCCGCCGCGCAGGAGACCTGCTCGGTGGGCCGCTCCCTCGACGACCAGTAGCCGAACTCGTCGGGCCGGAGCCTGGCGGTCACGGGAGCGCCGCGTTCCCGGCTATGCTTGCTGAGACCACTGGAGACGTCGCATAGTCCGGTCGAGTGCACCACCCTGCTAAGGTGGAGAGGGGTTTGACCCCTCCGAGGGTTCAAATCCCTCCGTCTCCGCGAATCGCTTGTGAGCCCCGGCTTGCAGCGGAAGACCTGCGCCCGTAGCTCAACGGATAGAGCATCTGACTACGGATCAGAAGGTTGGGGGTTCGAGTCCCTCCGGGCGCGCAGAAAAGAAGGCCCGGTCAGAAGCACATTCTGGCCGGGCCTTCTTCATTGCTTGGTGATCCCCGTGCAATTCACGTGCAATCCCGGGCCGATAACGGCCTCGACTGGGCAGGGTGATCGGCCCCCTAAAGCACGGTCAGGCCGCACTGGTCGCATCGCCAGAACGGTAGGCCCGCCGCCGTCTCAGCGTCGTCGAGCGGCAGAAGGCAGGCTGGGCAGTTGCGCGCTCCTACGAAATCGAGCGTGTCGGTCATGGGGCGTACCGTAGGCGGCGGCGAGGCCGGTCGCCGTTCTTATCCACAGGACGGAGACAACACTGGACGACGAAGAACGGTTCGCATTGATGGGCATCACTCTCTCCCCGATGCTCAGGCGCGACCTGGAGTTCAATCGGGCGCACGGCCTGGAGCCTGCCTGGTCGCGCGTTTGGCGTGGTGGGCAGGACGTGACCGACCGTCCCGAGCTATGGCCATGGCCCTGGGCGGGCAAGCCATCGCGCCAGCAAATAGAACCCACGCCGGGGTCGTGAGGCCCGTTCGAGGGAGTGCCGCTGGACCCCGGCGGCTATGTAGTGTCGGATCGACCACCGCAGGAGGCCACCCTGTCTCGCTCCATCCCCGCGCACCCCAACCCAGACATGCTGGTGTGGGCACGAGAGACCGCGCGTCTCAGCGTGGAAAGCGCGGCCCAGCGATTGCACGTCGGTGCGGCGGAGTTGGAGGCGTGGGAGCACGGCCAGGCGGGCCTGACAGTCGCGAAGCTCCAGAACATGGCGGACCTCTATCGTCGCCCTCTAGCGGCGTTCTTCCTGAGTGAGCGGCCTGACGTGCCCGAGCGGGTACGGGACTTCCGGCGGCCTTGGCGGGCGGGTCAGTACCCCGAGAGCCCGAACTTGGCGGCGGAGATCCGGCGAGCCGAGGCCCAGCGCGAGAACGTCCTAGAGATTCTGGATCTCCGGGATGAAGCCCCGTCCGGGATGTGGCGCACACCGGCGGCGGAGCATGACATGGAGAGCTACGCCCGAGTGATGCTCGACGAGCATGCGCTTGTCAAACGCCCCGGACCGTCTGGCAAGCCGACCGACTGGTTCTTCTACTGGAGCAGTGCCCTCGAAGAGGTCGGCGTGCTCGTCGTGACCGCGACTCGGGTGCCGAGTGCGGAAGCTGACGGGTTCTCCATCGCTTTCGATCCGGTCCCCGTCATCGCAGTCAACGGCGGCACTCACTTCAATCGGCGCATCTTCACGCTTCTGCACGAGTACGCCCATTTGCTGGCCAACACTTCGGCGCTGTGCGACCTCCACGAGGACAGTCGGACCCCGAGGGACGTGGATCGCCTAGAAGTCGAGTGCAATCGCATCGCGGCGGAGATCCTGGTCCCGAGCGCTAAGTTCGCGACCCGCCCGATAGTGACCCAGGCCAGCAAAAATCAAGAAAACTGGCCGCTGGCGACCCTCCGAGAGGAGGCCCGGGTGTGGGGCGTGAGTCCCGAGGTGATCCTTCGGAAGCTCGTTACGCACCAGCGCGCGAGCAAGAGCTTCTACGACGCGTGGCGCGATGCCCGCTCGGAGGACGACCGGTACTCCAGCGGTTCTGACGCGCGCGCCAACGGAGGCGGCGACGGTCTCCGTACCAAGGTCCGCAATCTGGGCAAGGGCTACGTGCGAAGCGTGGTCGGCGCCTTGTCGGAGGGATACCTGACCACCTACGAGACCTCGAACATGCTCAACGCGAAGGTTGACCAGATTCCCAAGATGCTGGCTCGCGCACGCGTGCCGGAGGTCGACTGATGTACTCAATCGACACCAGCGTGCTCATCACCGCCTGGAGGGATCACTACTGGCCCGACGTGTTCCCTGGTTTCTGGGAGCGCTTCGACGAGGCCGTCGACGACGGCACGTTCCAGGCGGTGGAGCAGGTGAAGGCCGAGCTAGCAAAGCGCGACGACGCCGTCCACGAGTGGGCGAAGGAACACCCTCACTTCTTCGTGCCTTTGGACACCGACATCCAGGACGCCACGACAGAGGTTCTGAAGAGTCACCCGGGCCTGATCACACAGGGGGCAAGCGCTCGACCGTCGACCCCTTCGTCATTGGGCTGGGTCTGGCGCGCGGGTTCCCCGTCGTGACCTACGAGAAAGCCTCCAACAGCGCGAACAAGCCGCACATCCCCAACGTCTGCAACGACAAGAGTCACCCAGTCTTCGACATGCGACAACTCGTACGGGCGCTGGGCTGGCGTTTCGACTAGGAAGGCCTTCGCACAGCGGCCTCGGGTGGGTGACAGCGCCAACCGAGGCACATCACGCCTCGGGCCGCCTTCAGGCGTCGCACCCGGAAGGGTCGACCGAGGAGGCGAAGCACCCGTACAGTTCCCTCAAAGCGCACGAGGAGGATCGATGCGGTACGGACCCCTCGCGATGGTTGGCGCTCTTCTCGGACTGCTGACCGCGTGCGCGGCGCCCGCGCCTGCCGCCACGGTCACGGTGACCGCAGAAGCGCCCGCCCCGACCCCTACGCCCGTGGATCCGGTCGACGAGTTGCGCACCGCGATGACCGTCGATGACACGTTTCTCATTCGCTACAGCGCCAACCAGATCGACAAGTGCTTCGTGTTCTACATAGCCGATGTGATCGGGGTCGAGGAGGGATCTGAGGCGAACATCGCCGAATGCTGGACCAAGGTCGACGAGTTCGATGAGATCGTCCCGAGCTTCCGAGCAAAGATCGAGCCCTACGCGTTCAAGGACAACGGCCAGTTCACCGATCTGGTCGACAACTCGTATTCCAGCTTGCTGATGTGGAGGCCGGTCCCCGAGGAGTGCAGGAACACTCCTGGGGCCGCGCCTGCGGAATGCGAGGAAGCGATGCAGACCGCCGTCGGCGTGGCCAGGATGTGGCTAGACACGGGCGAGCCCGAGGACCAGTACGCATTCGCCGATGCGTGGGCCGACGAGGTCGGCGTTCTTCCCTAACAGCGGCCAGACAAATGCTGGTCCCGATGCGGCGCCCTGCCCGAGATCACTGTTTGGGGCGCCGCACCGAGGTGGCGGGAAGACCAGCGGCCACAAGGAAGCCGCTTGGAACCCTTCTCCCCACCGCCCCGCGCCGCCGCCTACGCCCGGAGGAGGGATTGACCGGCGGCGCGGGTGTCTATTGGCCTAGGTGGCGATCAAGGCAGGCGCCCTTTTCTCGATAATGGGGTAGAAGAAGCGCCAGAACAGCTTCTGGACGTCCTCGCCGCTGATGCCGCTCACCTGGCCGTCGGCGGTCAGTCGGAGGGCCACTGGCCCGCACTTCTCGATAGGGAGCAGAATCAACGCCGCCCGCTGGCCGTCGAGATCGTCGATATGCGTGACCCAGCTTCCACGTGGGGCCAAGAAGGTCACGTCTCCGACGCGGACGGGGAGGCTCACGGATCGGCCCGCTTCAGCAGGTGGGCGAAGTCGACGAGGCGGAGCACGGCCAGTTGCTCGCCTGCGCCGTAGCCCCGCCGGTAGAGCACGGCGGCGTAGCGGCCCTTGCTGTCGGCCTCTGCGGCTTCTGCGGCCTCCCGAAGCGCCCCGGTCGGGTCTAGCGTCTGGTTGGCGCGGGTGACGATTGCCCAGTCGCTGAGCCCTTGCAGATCTCCGCGCTCGTCGCTGTCGAGATCGAACATCGCCGCGAACGTGCGGGCGACCTGACGAGGCCGGACCGGGATGCCCTCGGCGCCCATGAACAACGCCGCCAACTCTCGGAACTTCTGGCCCCGCCGTCGGTACTCGTCGCTCATCGGGAGTAATCAGCGTGGAAGGTGTTGAGCGTCTGCGAGGTCGTCGCCCTGCCGTACCTCTGGTGCACGGCCTTGACGGCCTGCTCACGGCGGCTCGGGGCTCGGCCCAGGCGGCGGCCAGTTCCCGGGCACGCGCGTCGTCGACATCGGCGGCGTTGGTCATGTCCACGGCGGACATGCCCTCGGGCGCAGGGCCGCGCGAGACCATGACCCGGCCCCATCGCTGAACCTGGCCGTCGGGATCATCGACGAGATCAAGCCAGCTATCGCCGTTCCGATCCTTCGACGCATCGATGATGGCGGCAGTCAAAGTGGCCGTCTCGCCTCGGCGGCTGGTGTGGCCCGCCTCGTGTGCCGTGCTGGTGGCGATGGTGAATCCCGCGTGGAGGAAGTGGATCTGATCCCCCGGCGCGAGGGGGCGGGAGGTGGTCATGATGCTGAGTCCTTCCGGACGGCGGTCGGCTGGTGGGCGGGCTGGTGGCTGGCGGCGAGTTCGCGGAACTCGGCGGCGCTCTCTGGATCCCCGAGCCGGTCGAGTTCGTCGGCCAGTGCGGCGCCGAGGGCCGGATCACGCCGGACAGCCCGAAGGGCGGCTCTCGTGATGCCCTCCCAAGCCTTGGTCAGGTCGACGGCCTCGGCGTCGTCCAAGCCGAGCTTTCCGGCGATGAACTGGAGTGCGCGGAGTTCGCCGTCTGCGGCTCGGACGGCCTCACTGGTGCGGCCTGCGGCCTGGGCCGCGATGCGGGAGTCCCGGAGGCCGTCGGCCAGGTGGAGCGCTCGGGCGTAGAAGTCCGGCGGACTCTCCCACCCTGTGTCCTTGACCGCCGCCAGGCCCTTGGGTGTGAGATGCGCCATGACGTGACGCCGGATCGAATCCGCGCCGATCCGGAAGAACCTGGCGGTGGAGGCGATGGACTCTCCAGAGGCGACGCGGGCTTCGAGCGCCTCCTTGGCCGGGCTCTGGCACACCGTGCAGGCACGTGGCATGGGTTCCCCTCCCTCGGTCATCGGTTCCGGTGCTTCGTGAGTAATATCGGCCAGTCCGAGCGAGGTCGAAGGATGGGCATCACTGGTCACGTGAGGCGGTGCTCTCCCGGGCTGGCCTGCGGTTGAATCAGCGGTGCCCGCGCACCCCCATGCGGGCAGTAGGTGCCTGGCGCCGCGTTACCGGTGGGTGCCGCTGGCCGTTACGCGCTGGCCCTGCCAGCCGTTCTTGGCACGGCGACGCGCCTCGGTCAGGGCGGGGCGCACGCTCTGCGATGGGGTTACTGCGTGCTGGCGGAAGAGGGCGCCCTCGTACTCCCGCCACAGCCGGATGGCGGGGGCGTCGATGTCCCCGTCCTGCACGGCATCCGCCATCGCCCCGAGGATGTCCCCGATGGTGGACGAGGGTGCCACCATTCCGTTGCGCTCAGGCGTGTGGCGCATCGGGTCGTTGTGGAGGAGATATCTCGCTAGCTGGTCTGGCGTCCCGTAGCGCTCACGGACGTACTGCCGGACGGCGAGGGCGTCGTGGCCGCTCTTGCGCAGACCGTGGACCCACCGGTGTGAGATCTCCTGTCGGAACTCAGTGAGGTCTGGGATTTTCTCGAAAGTGAAGATCACTGGGATGTGAGGGTTCCACCCTGCCCACTCGCTGTACGTGAAGTCCCAGGCCCGGACCCATCCGCTAACACCATGCTTCTCGCGGAGCTTGGACCAGTCTGCTCCGCTGGTGGTCTGGGTCCATCCGGCGCTCATGGCTCCCTTCAGCGTCAGGAGCTTGTCTCCTGGCCGGTGGGCGATGTTAAACGTCGCGAAGGCGCTGAAGTGCGCTTCGCGCACAGCCTGCGCAACAGCGGGGATCAGGTAGCCGTTCAGGCGGGGCGTGCATCGGGGGCAGAAGATCCCACTACCGCACTTCCAGTTGAGACCGCACAGCCTCAGGTCCTTCCGCGAGGAAATGCCTCTAATGGCTTGGAGAAGTTCTACCGTCGAACGCTGGCGGGAGGGCTTCAGTGCGGAGTCAGTAGAGAGAATCCCTTCTTGATCGGACAAGAGAGAAGCGAGCAGGTCCTCTAGGGAAGTCTCGTCGTCCACGAGGGACCCGAACGGTATGATCGGCATCGCGATATCCATCCGCGCCGGGCGGTCGAAGGACCGGCGCTGGACGAAGAGTAACCCCGCCCCCGTGCTCAGTGCGAGCCGGGGGCGTTCCTCATTTGATCAGGCATTTTCTTGAAAATCACCGGGCAAGAAGATTCGGGATGTCGACGAACAAGATTCGCGCCACTGGGCAGGCGAATCACGCGTCAGGCGGCGCTCCGCCTGGGATGCGCGCGTTCCCATGAGAGCGCCCTTTGACGTCCTCCATCGGCTGTTCAGCCGCCAGAGCCCTCTCTACCAGCCGCTCACGTCGCCTCCGGAGCCCGTAATCGATTCCCAGCGCTAGCGCCGCGACGTACACCGCGCCGACCAGGACAGTTGGCAGAAGCCCGGAGATCGACAGACCCTCGTAAACGCCGTCCCCGTCCCTGTCTTGCCCAACGCGGAGGTACTCGTAGACCCTGTAGCCGACGACAACGCAAACCCCCGATATCCCCACCACCACGGGCAAGAGCGCGCGGTAGGGGAGAGCGACGAGCGACATCGATGCAAGTTTCGCCGCGTCGTGGTCTATGGCAGTCCGCACAAGGGTGCGCGCGGCGCTCTGGTCGCCGCTGATGTCAAGAGCCTTCTTCAGACGCTCCAAGGAACGCGCCAGACGCGCTCGCCGACCTAGCTGAACAAGTCCAGCGAGTGCACTACCCAGTCCAGCGCTCCCCAAGACGGCGCCGATGATGATGCCCCAAGGTTCCACTGCTTCACCATATGCGCGGACATCCCTGTCGATCAGAGATAAGCGGGAGCCTCGACACCTCGGCGCCCACCGAGATGTCAGCACCGTGAACGCTTCCAGCGGCGTCACTGCAAGTTGCGGCGTGGCCGCACAGGCGTCACCTAAGTTTTGGTGAGGCACAACCCGCGCGGTCGCCAGCACCGGTGCGGAGTGGGAGGGACCAGGCGAGCGCAGGAAGCTGAACCGGGTTCAGTGGATCCGGCGCCGAAATCCGGCGGACGGCTCGCGATGCCTTGGCCCGAGACTGGAGCCTCAGAGGGGCGTGCAGGGGCCGCTCAGCGGGTGTGCGGGGCGCTGAGGGCGCGGCCCAGCCTGTCGAGCGAGGCGGCGTCAATTCGAATCAGCCGGGGGCCGACGCGGCGGGCGTCGAGATCCCCGCTGGCGATCCATCGGCGGATGGTCTTGGTCGAGACCGCGAGGCGGTTGGCGGCGTCCTGGACGCTCACGAAGGTGCGGGGGCCGGGCGAGGAGTGGGCATGGTGTCGGCGGTCTTCCGGAGGGAGGCGCGTCGGTGCGCGTCGGGTGACGCCCCGCACCATTTCCCACCGGTCCACCGACGGCCCCCGGGAGGGCTGGTCAGCCGGGCTTGCCTCCGGGCTCGTGAGACCCAGACAGCACCGGAGTGACCCGGCGCGGCCAGCCTAGGCCACTCGTGTCCGTTCGGGGTCAGCGGACGTAGTAGGCGATGACCGAGGAGGTGCGAGAAAGGTGGATCGCATAGTGGTGATTGGGCTGGTTGAACCGGAGCCAGCCGCCCCCAGCGTCGATGAGCTTCTCGGCCTCCGCCTCGACCCAACTCACGTCGCCCGAGACCACTTCGATCTCCACTCCGTCGATCCAGACCTTGTTGTAGTCATGCATGCCCAGAGGCTACCGGGCGGGGTCACGGGCCTAAACCGAGGTCCCGGTCTTCGGCGTGAGCCG
Organism: Naasia aerilata; assembly: GCF_030296595.1. Taxonomy (GTDB): domain Bacteria; phylum Actinomycetota; class Actinomycetes; order Actinomycetales; family Microbacteriaceae; genus Naasia; species Naasia aerilata. Next base: position 1,250,984 of record NZ_AP027731.1, read on the forward strand.
GACCACCTGGGCGACCTTCGGAAGCTCGGGCATCTTGTCGGCAAGCTGGGCGGCGCGGTCGGTGACCTTGCGCACGTAATGGCGCTCGGTCACTGCGCTGTCGGAGTGCCCGAGGAAGTCGCGCGCTTCGATCAGATTGCCGCCCGCCGTCCCCATGAGGTGCGATCCTCCGAAGCTCCTGAGGTCCTGCTCACGCACCACCCCGCGCACCCCGGCAACGTCGCGGGCGGCGTTCCAGGTCTTGTTGAAGTCGGAGTCGTGGATGAACTCCGAAACGCCCTTCGGCGCGAACAGGAGGGAGTCCGGGAACGCCCCGACGTGCTCCGCAAGGTGGGCGTCCACTTGCTCAGTCAGCCTCGCGGCAAGGGTCTGCCTGCGGATTCCGCGCTCGGACTTCGGGGGCCGACGATCCAGCCCTCGCCCTGCACGTACTGGGCCTGGCGCGTCACGTCGACGACGTACCGGCCATCCACGAGGTGCAGGTCCCGACGGCGGAGCCCACGCCACTCGGAGAGCCGCAGACCGCCGTAGGCGGCGATGAGGACTGCCAGCTTGTAGCGGTCTTCGATCTGCTCGTGGAGGATCGCCAGTTCCTCCAGGGTCGGGGGCCGGAACTTCTTCCCGGCACTGGACTTGGTGAGCTTGGCCGGGACGGGGACGGTCTCCAAGATCCCGTCTTCCACGGCGGTCGTGAGGATCGCCCGGAGGAGTCGTGCCTCCGCCGCCGCCGCTGTCTTCCCGGCCTTCATGCGGGAGGCGTGCCAGGTCCGCACTCGTGCGGGGGTGATGGCCTGGAGCTTGTCCTCTGCGAACTCGGAGAGCCCCTTCTCGATCTGGCGCCGGTACTCGGTCGAAGTCTTCGGTCGGAGCGGGACTCCGGCGTTGCTGGTGCGCTGTGCGACCCACGTCTCGGCGTAGCTCTTGAAGGTCTCAGCCCTCGTTGCCTTGGGTGACTTCCACTTCCCGCGCTCGATGTCAGAGCGGATGCCGGAGAGCCAAGCGCGGGCATCGGTGCGCGACGAGTACGTCATCGGGGCGTTGTAGACCACCCCGTCGGGACCGAGATAGCTGGCGTGCACCCGCCCAGAGCGGAGGGGACGGATGCGCCCCCAGTCCTCGCGGTTGGCCTTGTACTTGCGGGTCGTGGTCATGGTCCCGGCCTCTCGTGGATTGCACGTGCAATCTGTGTGCAATCCGTTCTGTCCTGCTCTGTCCAGCCTAGTCCCCAACTTCAGACAGCAAACCGGGGCATTTTCGCGAAAACACCGGGTGTAGCGGGGGCTCGGTCGGCCCTGGCAATTCAGCGTAGCGGCGGCGGGTGTCTGACTACGGATCAGAAGGTTGGGGGTTCGAGTCCCTCCGGGCGCGCAGAAAGCAAGAAGGGTGTCACCGAAAGGTGTCGCCCTTCTTGCTTTGTGGGCGTTCGCGAGGATCGAGAAGCCTCTCGCAGGGTGGGCCGTGGTTCAGGCAGCTCCGCGCTCGCTCAGACGGCCGGCGTGCGCCCTCCGCAGGATGCCGAGCAGCAGGTCTCGAGTCGCTGGAGCGGGCGAGGTAGCTGTGAGCCGTGTCGAGCGCAGCGCCAGGTCGGCGATCGCCGGAAGCTGCTCCTCCGTGATTCCGAGCTCCGCAAGGCTGGCGGGCAGCCCGATGGACCGGTTGAGCCGGATGAGAGCGGCGATGGAGTCCGATGCCCTCGTCGCGGGGCTCGTGGCGCCGGATCCGAGCACCGCACCTATTGCGGCGAGGCGCTCTTCGAGATCCGCGCTGCCACGGCATCCTTCGAGCACGTACGGAAGGAGCAGCCCGGTGCCGAGCCCGTGCGGGCTCCCCGTCAGCGCGCCGATGGGGTATTGGAGAGCGTGCGACAGATGGGTGCCGGTGGGACCGAACGCGATCCCGCCGAGGAGGCTCGCGAAGGCGACTTCCTCGTGGGCCCGCCGATGTGAGGCGTCGGCGACCGAGACGGGAAGCCACCACCCCAGCTTCTGGATTCCCTGGAGTGCGAGGATCTCCGCGAACGCGTTCCGGCCCGTGGAGACGGGCAGAGTCGAGTCCCACCGCAGGTCGAGCGGTGCCGCGGTGTACGACTCCACGAGGTGCACCAGCGCGTCGATGCCGGAGTGCGCGGTCAGGCCTGCAGGAGCGCCGAGCGTGAACTCCGGATCGACGACGGCCGCGGCAGGGACGAGATAGGGGCTTGAGATGCCCACTTTGAGGTGGTGCTCAGCGTCGGACACCACGGCGACGGGCGTCACCTCTGACCCGGTCCCGGCTGTCGTCGGCACGGCGACGATGGGGACTGAGGGGCCTGGCACCGCGTTCTCTCCGTAGTAGGCAGAGAGCGGGCCGCCATGGGTGACGAGCAGGGCCACTGCTTTGGCGGCGTCGATGGCACTTCCGCCCCCGACCGCGAGGATCACATCCGGAGCGTATGCCCGCGCTCGCCGCGCCCCTGCAGCGAGCGACGCAGCCGGCAACTCCGGCTCGACGTCGCTGAACACCTCCACCAGGAGCCCTGCGGCCTCGATCCCGGCGAGGACTCTGTCGAGGATCGCCGTCTTCAGGAGGAACGGATCGACGATCGCGAGCACCCGCACGCCGTGCAGCGCAAGAAGCTCTGGAAGCTGTTCGCGGCTGCCGTAGCCGAAGTGGACTCGCGCCGGCAGGCGCAGGGTGCCGGTGATCGGCTGTGTCATGTCTCTCCCATTTGCCCTCGGCGGCAGCTGTCCGTCCCGGCGGGCGGATAGGTCACGGCGCCTCTCGTTCACCGCCGAACGGCGGCGCGGTGGCCTAGAGACCGGGCGGGGGCCCGAGCTCGTTGCGCAGCGCCGACAGCGCGACATAGGCCCGGTTCCGGTACGCGACGAGGTCCTCTGCGTCTGCTGCATCGATATCGAGGAAGCCTCCGCCGGACTTGAGCCCGAGCCGGCCGTCGGCGACCATCGCGGCGAGGGTGGCCGGCGGTTCGAGCCGCTCGCCGTACTCGGCTGCCAGCGAGGCGTACGACGCAAGGTAGACGTCGAGCCCGGCCATGTCGCCGATCGCGAAGGGGCCGAACAGCGCAAGCCGGAAGCCGAAGGCGTTGGAGACGACCTCGTCCACCTGTGCGGGCGTGGCGAGCCCCTCGTCGACCACTCGGACGGCTTCCTTGTAGAGCGCGAACTGCAGCCGGTTGGCCACGAAGCCCGGGGCGTCGGCCACGCGCACCGGCGTCTTGCCCGCACGCCGGAGCAGCTCCTCGGTCGCGTCGACGGCGGCGGCGGTCGTCGCGGCGGTCGGGATGAGCTCCACAGCGGGAACGAACGGCGCCGGGTTCATCCAGTGCACGCCGAGGAACCGCTGCGGTCGCACCACCGACTGCGCCAGCTCGCGGATCGGGATGGCGGAGGTGTTGCTGCCGATGATGGCGTCCGGCGACGCGGCCCCGGAGACGCGGGCGAGGGTCGCGAGCTTGATGGCGCGGCTCTCCGGCACAGCCTCGGTGATGTACTGGGCGTCGGCCACAGCCTCTTCGATCGAGTCCGACGGCTGCAGGCGCTCACGGAGGATACCGGTGGAGCCTGCGGCGAACAGGCCGTCGCGTTCGAACCGCTCGCTCTCGGCCACCAGGCGCTCGAAGGCGGCGTGGGCCACCTCTCCACTGACATCGGCCAGGCGCACCGTCGCCCCGCCGAGGGCGAGCACCTGGGCGATGCCTCCGCCCATGTACCCGGAGCCGATCGCAGCGATGCGCGTGATGCTCATGCGAGTCCTTCCTGGTACTGCCGGATGATCGAATCGAAATCGGGATCGCTGTCGAGGCCCAGCGCTCGCGCTCGGGTGGACGCGAAGCGCGCGGGCCAGCTGGTGACGATCCGCGCGATGGCGTCGTCGGGCTCCCAGCCCACGAGCCCGGCCACGTCCGGGCCGGCTACCCGGGAGAGCGACTCGACGATCTCGCCGACCGATACGGTGAGCGCGGGCAGCGTCAGGGCGGTGTGCGGTCCCCACTCCTCGTCGGTCGCCGACGCCGCCAGGATCAGCCCGTCGATGGTCCGTGCAGGGGAGGTCACGGCCACGAGCGTCTCCGGCGGCACCGGGGCGTTGCTCGGGTGGCCTGCGAGCGGCTCCCGGACGATCCCCGACAGGAAACTGGACGCGGCGGCGTTCGGGACACCAGGACGGACCGTCACGGTCATCAGTCGGACGCTTCGAGCGGGCACGAGCCCGCGTCGGGCGAAGTCGGCGACGAGCTGCTCGCCGATGAACTTCTGGGTCCCGTAGCTCGATTGCGGCGTCGGCAGGGTGTCGTCGGCGATGACGTCCGGAAGGGGTTCTCGGGAGTGCTCCCGAAGACCGCGAGGGAGCTCGCGAACACGAGGCGCGGCGGCTGCGGCAGCCGGCGACAGGCGTTGAGCAGGTCCAGGGTCGTCGCGAGGTTGACGCGCATGCCCAGGTCGAAGTCACGCTCCGCCTCACTCGACACCACCGCCGCGAGGTGGAAGACCAGGTCGATGTCCTCGAGCGCGCCGGGGAGGTGGTCGGCGGCGTCGCCCACCACCGAGCGGATACGTGGGTCGGCGAGGAGGTCTGGCTGGGCCGGCATACGGTCGAGCAGCACGACGCGGTCGACCGCGGAGGCTCCGGGGACGGCCGGCAGGCCCGTCTCGAGAAGCGTGCGGGCGAGGCGGTCGCCCAGGAAGCCGGCGCCGCCGGTGATGAGGACCCTCATCGGCTCAGCGCCTTCTCGGCCATCGTGCGCACCGGAGGTGGAGGGCCGACACGGGTCTCCAGAGTGCGCACGGTCGTCGACATGCAGACGAAGAGCGTGCGCCAGTCCTCGCCGCCCCACACCAGGTTGGCCGGCGTCTCCGGTGTCTCCACGACGCCGAGGAGCTCGCCGTCCGGGCTGAGCACCCAGATGCCGCCACGAGCGGTGACCCAGACGTTCCCGCGCTCGTCGCAACGCATGCCGTCCGGGTTGCCGCGCCCCGGCACGGCCGTGTCGCCCATCCCGGTCGCCAGGGTGCGCGGCCGGCTGAGCGTCCCGTCCGGGGCGACGTCGAAAGCCCGGACTCCGTCGAGGTCATCGACGTAGAGCACGGACTCGTCGGGGGAGAAGCACAGGCCGTTGGGCTGGTTGAACTCCGCGCGATCCACGACGAGGCGGGTCTCTCCGCCGCCCGCGGGCACGAGGAAGACGCCCTGAAACCCGAGCTCGAGGGGGCGATGGACGCCGACGACGTGATCCCAGCGGCCATAGTCGGGGTCGGAGAAGTACACCGTGCCGTCCGAGCGTGCCACCACGTCGTTGGGGCTGTTGAGGTAGGTGCCCTGGAAGTGGAACGCGACGACTTCCTGCCGCCCGTCCCGGAACTCCTCCGGACCGAGCTGGTGACGTGCTCGCACACGAGGAGCCTGCCGTCCGGTCCGAGGGCCATGCCGTTGCCGATGCGGTTGGGGTGCGCGATCAGACGGGCGCCGTCCCGCGCAGTCCACCGCCAGCGGGAGTCGCCCTGGATGTCACTGAACAGGAGGGAGCGCTCTTGGGGGTTCCAGACCGGTCCCTCCGTGAAGCGGAAGCCGGAGGCCACGACCTCGAACTCGACCCCTGGATCCAGGAGGTCGGCGAGGGCGGTCGTGCCGTGGAGGATGCTCACCATGCCTGGAGCGTACTATGCAAATCGCGGAAGGTTTCGAATGTCGTTGACGATTCGAATCTGAGCACCTAGGGTCTGTCTAGTCTTCTTTTCCGCAACGACGCAGGGAAACCACATGCGCATCGCCAACCTGTCTGGCCGGCTCGTCATCATTTCAGGAGCCGAGGCCGTGGATGTGGAGAGCGCGAGCGGCGGCCGGTTCTCCGCCGATCCTCAGGCGGTCTACGAGCGCTGGCCGGAGTTCCTGGAGTGGGCGGCAGGCTCCTCCCCCACCACGGGCGTCGCTTTCAGCGCCGACCAGCTCCAACCGCCCACCCCGTGTCCCCGGCAGGTCTTCGCGATCGGGCTCAACTATCACGACCACGCCTCCGAGGTCGGCCTTGTCGCGTCCGAGGTGCCGATCGTCTTCACCAAGTTCGTGTCCTCCTTCGCGGGGCCGACCGCCGATGTCCCGCACCCGGGCGGCGAGGTGGACTGGGAGGTCGAACTGGTTGTGGTGATCGGGGCCGAGGCGCGCAATGTCGCCGAAGCGGACGCGTGGGACTACGTCGCAGGGCTCACCATGGGGCAGGACATCTCCGAGCGCAAGACTCAGCACGCGGGGGCAACGCCGCAGTTCAGCCTGGGCAAGTCGTTCCCCGCCTTCTCTCCTATGGGTCCATGGATAGTCACGCCGGATGAGTTCGCGGACCCGAGGGACGTTGCCCTCGAGACCGTCGTCAACGGGGTCACCATGCAGAGCGGTCGCACGTCCGACATGGTCGCGTCCGTCGCCATGCTGATCGCGTCCCTGTCGCGGATCCTCGTTCTCCTGCCGGGCGACGTCATCTTCACCGGAACACCTGCAGGTGTCGGGCTGGGCATGAAGCCGCCGCGCTACCTCTCCGTCGGAGACGAGCTCGTCACACGCATCGAGGGCATCGGCGAGATGCGCAATCGCATCGTGGCGGGGGTCTGAGATGGTCCGGCGACTCACTCTGACCTTCGACAACGGGCCGACGTCAGGGGTCACGGAACTGGTCCTCGGTGAGCTGGCGCGCCGGGGAATCCTCGCGACCTTCTTCGTCGTCGGGCGAGACCTGCTGCGGAAGGGCAACAGGGAGCTCGTGCAGCAGGCCAAGGACGCAGGCCACCGGATCGGGAACCACACGATGACGCACGATGTGCAGTTCGGCACCACCGCGGACCCCGATGTCCCTCGCCAGCAGATCTCGGTCGCGCAGGAGGTGCTCGCCGATCTGGCGGAGCCGGAGAAGCTCTTCCGGCCGTGGGGCGGGGGCGGGATCCTCGGGCCCGACCTGCTCAGCACCGCTGCAGTCGAGCTCATGAGGCGGGAGGGGTACACCTGCGTCCTATGGAACAGCGTCCCCCACGACTGGGAGGATGCCACGGGATGGGTCGACCGAGCGCTCGCCGACATCCGGAAGCAGGACTGGACGGTGCTCGTGCTGCACGACATCCGGGGCGGTGCGATGGACCATCTCGGCGACTTCCTCGACCGCGTCCTCGCGGACGGCGTGCAGATCGTCCAGGAGCTCCCCGCCGAGTGCACTCCCATCCGAGGCGGCGAGGTCATCGGGAAGCTCGAGGACCTCGTCACCGACATCCCAGCAGCAACCCACTAGAAGGAGTGCCCACTTGGCAACCAGAGCGGTAATCGCAGGAATCGGAGAGTCGCGACTCGGGAAGGTCCCCGAGCTCACGGCGCTGGGCATCATCGTCGATGCGGCGCTCGCGGCCATTCACGATGCGGGCCTGACCGTGCAGGACATCGACGGGCTCATCCTGCACCCCGCCTTCCACGTGTCCCCGAGGTACCACATCATCGTCGCCGAGACTCTCGGCATCTACGTGAAGACCATGGCCGACACGACCATGATGGGCGGCGCCTCGTACGGGGTGGCGATCGAGCGCGCCAAGCAGGCCGTCGAGAGCGGCCTCTGCAGGAACGTGCTGATCGTCGGAGGTGAGAAGCTCGCCACCGGCCACCAGAGCGGGTCGGCGATGATGGCGTCCGTTGGAGCCCACAACCTCGACTACGAGTACCCGTTCGCCGCAACCATCCCCGCCTACTACGGGCTGCTCGCGCAGCGGTACCTGCACGACTACGGAGCGGAAGAGAGCGATCTGGCGCAGGTGGCTGTGGCGACCCGCAAGCATGCTGCACTGAATCCCAACGCCACCATGCGCACGCCGATCACGGTGGACGATGTCCTCAACTCGCCGATCATCTCCTCGCCCCTGCATCGCCTCGACTGCTCCCTCGTCTCGGACGGCGGCGCCGCCTATGTGATCTCGGCTGCCGGAACGAGCAAGGACCCGTCCCGCGAGATCGAGATCCTGGGCATCGGCCAGGCGCAGTCGTACTACCACATGGGCCAGCTGGCCGAGGGGCACGGCGACCACGACCTCGTGCGCACGGTGGTCGACGTCGCCGGTGAGCGCGCGTTCGCCCAGGCGGGGCTGACCCCCGCCGAGATCGACATGGCGAACATCTATGACAGCTTCACCATCACGGTCATCGTGCAGCTCGAGGATCTGGGGTTCTGCGAGCGGGGGACCGCCGGCCAGTTCATCGCAGAGGGCAACGTCGACCCCGGCGGGAAGCTGCCGATGAACACCCACGGCGGGCTGCTGAGCAACGCCCACCCCGGTGCCTGCGGCGGCATGCTCGGCTTCACCGAGGCGGTCCGGCAACTGCGCGGCGAGGCCGGCGACCGCCAGGTGACGAAGCGGGACAACGCGCTCGTGTCGTCCGCGAGCGCGGTGGCGTCCAACTTCTCGGTCAGCATCCTCGGCGCCTCGATCCAGTAAGGACCAGCCATGAAGCACATCACGCGACCCCTGCCGACGATCACGGCCGACAACGAAGAGTTCTGGAAGTCGACGAAGGAGCATGCCGCCAAGCTGCAGCGCTGCAACGTCTGTGGTCGGTTCTGGTACTACCCGGGCCCGGTCTGCCATCACTGCGGCGCACGCGACTACACGTGGACCGCGCTGAGTGGGAAGGGCACGATCTACAGCTACTCCGTGCTCGAGCGCGCCAAGGGGAACCCCTACGAGAACGACGTGCCCATCGCGATCGTCCTCGTGCGGCTCGAGGAGGGTCCGGTGATCATGTCCAACCTCTTCGACTACGAGGCCGCCGACCTGGCGATCGACTCCCCGGTGCGGATGACCTACGAGGACGTCGACGACCGAGTCACGCTCCCGGTGTTCCTGCCCGCCCGAGCCTGAGAGCTCCTCCCCGCCGGCACTCGTGGTGATCGCCGGCGGGGAGGGCCGAACCCGCACCCATCCGCTCAATCCGCGGTGCGTCGCCCCGGCGGCGCAGCACCATCTCTAAGAATTCCGATCACGGGAAGTGTCAATGAAGACCAATCGGCCGACGGACCCCATCCTCACCGTCGAGAACCTGTCCAAGAGCTACAGCGGCTCGACCGATCCTGGGGCGCTCGTTCTGAGCTCCGTCAACCTGTCGATCGCGAAGTCCGAGTTCGTCAGCATCATCGGCCCTTCAGGCTGCGGCAAGACCACCCTCATGAAGATCTGCGCCGGCCTGCTCTCCAAGTCGGGCGGGACGGTGTCGTTCGCCGGAAAGGCCGGCACTCCGCCGCCTTCGAAGATGGGCGTGGTCTTCCAGTCAGCGGCACTCCTTCCCTGGCGTACGGTACTCGCCAACATCATGCTCCCCGCGACGATCCAGCACGCGGACATGGACAAGGCCAGGCAGCGGGCTCGGGAGCTGCTCGACATGCTCAACCTCAAGAACATCGAGAGCAAGTACCCCTGGGAGCTGTCGGGCGGCATGCAGCAGCGCGTCTCCATCGCACGTTCCCTCGTGCTCGAGCCGGAGGTGCTGTTCATGGACGAGCCGTTCGGCGCTCTGGACGCGATGACCCGCGAGAAGCTCAACCTCGATCTGCAGGACATCCACACCCGCACCGGCGCCACCATCATGTTCGTCACCCACAACATCTCCGAGGCGGTGTTCCTCTCCGACCGCATCGTGGCGATGGCTGCCCGGCCCGGGCGCATCGCCGACATCATCGACGTCGACCTGGGGCGTCCCCGCACGCAGGACTCCTATGTGGACGAAGACTTCCGGGAGATCGAGACCCGGGTTCGCAATTCCTTCGACCGAGCGGCGGCACTGGCATGACCAACGACATGATCTCCGCGGTCACGACGGAGAACCCCGTCTCCTCCGCCGAGCCGGGCGAGCCCCGGATCAGCAGCAGGACCAGGCTCGTCAACGCCGGGCTGAGCGTTCTGCTGCTCGTGGTCGTTCTCGGCGTCCTCGAAGCGGTCAGCCGGTCCGGGCTGGTCTCGATCCTGCTGGTGCCTCCGCCCAGCGCCATCTTCAGCACGCTGTGGGGAGGTCTCACGAGCGGGATCTACTGGCTGCCGCTGTTCGACTCGCTGTGGGCGGGATTCTCCGGCTTCCTGATCGCGGCTCTCCTGGGCTTCACGATCGGTGGCCTGCTCGCCTCGCTCCCACGCCTCGAGCGCATCCTCTTCCCGTATGTCGTGGCCTTCCAGTCGACTCCGATGATCGCGATCGCGCCGCTCATCATCATCTGGGTGGGCTTCGGCATCCAGTCGAAGATCGTGGTCGTCACGGTGGTCTGCTTCTTCCCGATCCTCGTGAACACCCTTCAGGGCCTGCGGCTGCGCGATCGGGATCGTCAGGAGCTGGCCATCGCCCTGGGGGCGACCCGCTGGCAGGTCTTCCGCTACATCCGTCTCCCGGGCTCGATGCCCTACGTCTTCGCGGGCCTGCACGTGAGCGCCATCTTCGCCCTCATCGGCGCCATCGTGGCGGAGTTCGTCGGAGCGCGTGGCGGCATCGGAACGATGATGAACGAGCAGCGCGCGCTCTTCAACGTCCCCGGCGTCTTCGCGATCCTCATCATCCTCATGGTGGTGGGCCTCACGGTGAACCTGCTGATGAAGGCACTCGAGAGGCGCGTCACCTTCTGGTCGCGCGAGAAGAACTAGATCACCCGGACGACCGGGTCCACGGACACCACGAGAAGCACATCTCGCATCACGAACGAAGGAGTCATACAGCATGGCCAAAAAGACAGCACTGCCGTGGGCGGGGTCGCGATCGCGAGCCTCCTGCTCGCCGGCTGCGCGGGCGGCGGCGCCACACCGAAGGCGGAGCCGACCGAAGCAGGGGGCTGACCCCGGTCACTCTGACGCTGCCAGCACCCGCGTCACTGGAATCGGTCGTCTACGACTGCGTGCCCAAGATGGAGGGGTACTTCGAGGACGAAGGCCTCGATGTCACCGTGGAGATCGCCGAGGGCAGCGTCCTGGCACTCCAGTCTCTCGAGACGGGGAGCAGTGACGTCGTCGTCGTCGGCACCGCGCCCCTCATGTCGGGGGTCACCGCCGGCTCGACCGCCAAGGCATTCGCCGCCGTGGTGACCGGAAGCTACGCCTACCCGGCGGTGCTCCCGAACAGCCCGATCAAGTCGTTCCTCGACCTGCAGAACAAGACGGTCGGTGTGCCGAGCCTGCAGAGCGGATCGATCCCGTTCACCAAGGGACTCGTCGCGCTCGCCGGCGGCGACCCGTCGACCATCGAGTTCCTGCCTACCGGCTTCGGTGCGCCCGCGCTGCAGGCGCTGCAGAGCGGCCAGATCGACGCCCTGGGCCTGTGGGACACGGCATACGAGGTCATCAAGGGCCTTGGCCAGGACCTGCGGTACATCGAGAGCAAGGAGTCGAAGAGCCTCGGGTTCCAGGTCGTGTACGCGGCCAAGTCGGACTGGATCGACAAGAACCCCAAGCTCGCCCTCGGCATGACCCGGGCGATGAACAAGGCCTATGTCTTCGCGAGCACGAACCCGGAGGCGGCACTGCAGGACTGCTGGGACGAGTACCCCAACCTCGTTCCCACGGGCGTCGACGAGGCGAAGGCACGTGAGGACGGCCTCGCAGCCGTCAACGCGCGGCTGTCGGCCAGTGGACCGGTGGACGGCCTGTACGGCTACTCCACCGACGAGCAGGTGCAGACCTTCTACTCGCTGCAGGTCGCGGCCGGAACAGTGAGGCCCGGCATCACCGTCGACCAGCTGTGGACCGACGAGTTCTCGAAGGACGCCAACGACTTCGACGTCGACGCCATCAAGAAGGAGGCGAAGGCCAAGAAGTAGCGGCCTTCGCTCGGCACGGAGGAGGCGGGTGCGATGCGCCCGCCTCCTCTTCGCTGTCGCTGTCGCTGAAGCTGAATTGAAGCTGGGGCCGAGGTCGAGACCGAGGTCCACCGCGCACGAATCAGGGCGGGCTCCGGAAGGACCCGCCCTGAAGTCGGTGCAGGCTCAGCCGCCCTGCCCGACCAGCCGGCCTGTGCCCGAGCCGAACCGACCGGCGAGCTCACGCTTGAGGATCTTCCCGCTCTCGGTCATGGGCCAGCTGGTGACCTCGATGACCTCGCGCGGCACCTTGAAGCTGGCCATGAGCGACGCGCAGTGCGCGATGATCGCCGATGCGTCGAAGGGCGCCCCCGCCATCTGCACGAACGCCACGGGCACCTGGCCCAGACGCTCGTCGGGCTTGCCGACGACGGCCACCTCTGCAACGCCCGGGAAGCCCTGGATGACTCGCTCGACCTCTGCTGCCGAGACGTTCTCCCCGCCCGGCTTGATCATGTCCTTGATGCGGTCGACGAAGTAGAGGTTCCCGTCGGAGTCCAGTCGGCCGATGTCGCCCGTGTGGAACCACCCGTCCGCGTCGATCGCTTCCTCGGTGGCCGCCTGATTGGCGAAATAGCCGAGCATGACCGACCAGCCCCGGATGACGATCTCGCCCGCGACATCGGGCGCCGTAGTGACTCTTCCGTCTGCCGCGACCGCGACCTCGACGCCCGGGATGACCTTGCCGCAGGAGTAGACCCACACGTCCTCAGGATCGTCCAGCGAGTTGATCGTGGTCGTGCCTGCGGTCTCGGTCAGACCGTAGATGGTCGTCATGACCGGCACGCCCATCTCGCGGCTGATGGTACGGCGCAGTTCGGGAGTTCCGCCCGACCACGCCTTGGTGAGCGTGGAGAAGATCTCCGGTCGGTAGTCGGGGTGCGCGAGCTCCATCGCGTACATGGCCGCCTGCCCCGTCCTGGCCGTGCACCCGTACTTGGGGATGAGTCGGAAGACCGCCTCGGGCGAGTAGCGCTCCGGCACGATCATCGTCGGAGAAGCGCCGAGCGCCATGAGGGTCGTGGCGACCGATCCGCCGACGTGGTACATCGGCTGGGTGCTGAAGTAGACGTCGTCCTCGCTGATCTTCATGCGCTCGGCGATGTACCAGGTCGCGCCGAGCGTCGCGCGGCTGGCGAGGAGCGCCCCTTGGGGAACGCGCTGGTCCCGGAGGTGAACTGCAGCAGAACGGCGTCGTCCGCTCGGCCGACGAGCGGTGCTGCGGGAGCCTGCGCGCCGAGCGCGAGAAGCTGTGCCCAGCTGCGCTGGCCCGGTTCGCCGGCAGCAGGCGCGGGGACCAGCTCGATGACAGGGGAGTCGAGGGTGACCATCTCGATGGGGCGACCCTTGAGCGATCTGGTCACCAGGTCGACGTAGTCCACGTGGTGGTAGCTGGCGATGAGGACGATGACGTCCGGTTCGGCGAGGCCAAGCACGAACCCGACCTCGTCCTGGCGGTAGCGGGTGTTCACCGGCACGATGATCGCGCCGAGGTGACTGCACGCTGTCTGCAGGATGGGCCACATCGCAGAGCCTGGCGCGAGAGCGGCGACGCGGTGTCCCTTCTGGACGCCGAGCGCAGCCAGACCTGCAGCTACCGTCCGGGTGGCCTGGAGCCACTCGGTGAAGGTGAGCGCCTGATGCCAGTCCTCACCCTCGAAGTGGAACGCAGGCCGACTGCCGTGTCGGGCTTCCGCATCCTCCAGCGCCTGGGCCCAGCTGCGCTCCAGGATCTCGGCGAGGGGCGCATCGGTCATGAGCGGGCTCCTTTCCGCCGGCTGCGTCGCCTGGCGCGTTATACGACGCCGAGCATACAACATTCGTATAGTGACGTAAGATTCGAACATCAAGGTCGACCACTCGGGCTGCGAAAGTATGCGAATCCGCATAGCATCGGCCCACATCGACGTAGGAGGGACAGCGGCATGGCGGCTCTCGAAGGAATGCGGGTGCTCGACTTCGGGCACTGGATCGCGGGCCCCCTGACCGCACAGCTGCTCGCGGAGCAGGGTGCCGACGTGGTTCGCATCGACAGGCCCGGTGCCGTCGACGTGCGGCGCGACGCGTACCTCCAGCGCAACAAGACGCGAGTCACCTTGAACCTGAAGGAGGCCGGAGACCTCGCCGCCGCGACGGAGCTGGCGGAGACGGCAGACGTGCTCATCGAGAACTTCCGGCCCGGAGTGCTGGACCGCCTAGGACTGTCCGCTGACGTCCTTCGTGCCGCCAACCCGCGTCTGGTCTACGCCTCGCTCCCTGGCTTCGCGGCGGCCGACCCCCGTGCGCAGGTGGCCGGCTGGGAGGGGGTGATCGCCGCGGCCACCGGGAACTGTCGCGTGCGGGTAGGAGAGGCGCCGACTGATTGGGACATGACGAGGCCCACCTACCCATCGCTTCCTCTGGCGTCGAACTTCGCCGCCATCCTCACCGCCACGGCGGTCGTCGCCGCGCTGGTCGACCGCGAGACGAGCGGCGTCGGGGCCCGCATCGAGGTTCCCCTGTTCGACGCCACGTTCGAGCTGATCGGCGGCGCCGGTGCCTACTCGAAGGCACGTGGGTACCGCATCGAGGATCCATTGGTGGCCAATGGCAGCGGCACCTATGAGTGCGCGGACGGTGAGTTCGTCCAGTTTAACCCCATCGGCGCGACGATGCGATTCCTCACCTGGTTCCTCGATGCGGCGGGAGAGCCGGCCTGGGTCGGCGAAGGTCTCGGACTCGCATCCTCATATGCAGCGGATCCTTCGCTGGCGGCGACGCTGCGTGTGCGCCTCACCGAGCTCTTCCGCACGCGCCCGGCGCAGGAATGGGAGGACATCGGGCGCGCGGCCGGCGTTCCGCTGTGCCGCATCCGCACGTCCGCGGAGTGGCTCGAGAACGAGCACGCCCGGGCCTCCCTGCAGGTCCTCGAGGCCGACGACCCTGAGTGGGGCCGGCGCTGGGTAGCGGGCTCGCCCGTCCACTTGAGCGCGACCCCGAGCGTCCAGCCTCGCCCCCGCGCTCTACCGGGAGCGACCGACGTGCCTCCCGCGCACCGACCGGAGATGGTCAACCCTGCGGTGCCGAAGCTCATGCGGGAGATCCGCGTCGTGGATCTCACGCAGATCCTCGCGGGGCCGAGCGCCGGCAGGATGCTCGCCGAATACGGGGCCGCCGTCGTCAAGGTGAACGCGCCCCAGCGCCCCATCGAAGCGCACGGCGTCGTGAACCGCGGCAAGGCGTCGATCCTCATCGACCTGCAGCGCACCGAGGGTCAGGCGCTGCTCTGGGAGCTCATCGAGCAGGCGGACGTGCTCACGCAGAACTTCCCTGAGGGCACAGCGGAACGATACGGCTTCGGGTTCCATCACGTGCACGCCCGGCGGCCCGACCTCGTCTACGTCTCGGTCAGCTGCTACGGCTACCAGGGGCCATGGTCGCGCGGGCGGGGCTACGAGGTCCAGGGCCAGGCCGTCACCGGGATCATGGAGCGTACCGGCCGTGGGGAAAGCCGGCGGTGCTGGGTCCGTACAATCCCCTGGACTACGGGACCGGCACCATGGCGGCGTTCGCGGCGGTGCTCGGTGTCTTCCATCGCACCCGCAGCGGCGAGGGGCAGCATGTCTCGACATCTCTCGCCCAGGTCGGGACCTTCCACCAGGCCAGCATGCTCTTCTCCGACGCGGTCACCGACGGTGCAGCCGGACGCGATTCCCTCGGTCCGAGCGACCTGCAGCGATTCCACCGTGCGTCGGACGGCTGGTTCTTCGTCGGTGCGACGGAGGAACAGCGGGAAGCCCTCTCGTCCTTTCCGTCCTTCCAAGGCGACACCGTGGAGCGCTGGGTGGGTGAGCTGCGCGCGGTGGGCATCGGAGCCCACGCCGTAGTCGCCTTGCCGGAGCTCTTCGACGACCCCTACGTGGTGAGCACCGGGCTGAGACTGGAGCAGGAGTCGAACGAGGTGGGTCGAGTGACCATGCCGGGGCCCGTCGTGACCGTGGACGGCCGCCGACTGGCGCCCGGGAAGGTGGCTAACGCGCCCGGCAGCGATGCGGTCGAGGTCCTGGCCCGCATCCAGCGCGACCACGAGCTCGCGAAGCTCGCCGCAACCTGGGTCGTGCAGTTGGAAGGACTGCCTCGAGGATGGCCATACCCGTCCTGATAGATTCGAATATGCGGGTCTCTTCCGCACCGGAGGTCACAGTGGTTGCTCGAGACGACAACGCCCTGGGGGTCACCTACCCGACCGTGCCGACGTCCTTCGCCCGAAGCGGGTCCGTCAAGAAGACGATGGCGATCGAGGTCCGTGAGCGAATGCGCTCCGACATCCTGGCCGCGCGTCTCGTGCCGGGCCAGCGGCTGATGTTCGCCGACCTGAGCGAACGCTATGGCGTGAGCGTCGGTGTGACGCGTGAAGCCCTCACCTGGCTCTCCAGCCAGGGTCTGGTCCAGGCGAGCGCCCATCAGGGGTACATCGTCACTCCCTCTCGATTCCGGACCTCACCGAGCTCACCCAGACGCGCGTGCTGGTGGAGCCGCTCGTGCTGAGGATGTCGTTCGAGGCCGGCGGCACCGACTGGGAGGGCGATGTCATCTCCGCCCACCACATCCTGTCGCGCACTCCTGCCCCCCACGGGCCCAAGGCCCTGGACGAGCACGCACTCGACACCTGGGCGGAGGCGCACTCCGCGTTCCACGATGTGCTGTTCGCGGCATGTCCCAACCAGCGGCTGCTCAAGATCGTGCGCCAGCTGGCCGAGGAGGCCGCTATGTATCGCCGGTGGTCGGTGGCGCTGGTCCTCAGTAACCCCCGGGCGGACAGCGAGCACCGTCAGCTGCTCGACTCCGCGCTCGCCGGAGACTGGGAGCGAGCGGGCGAAGTGCTGCGCACCCACATCGAGCACACGCTCGAGATGCTGTCCAACTACGTCGAGGCGCACCCGGACCAGCAGCCGATCTGATTGCCGCTGCGTTCCCTCGACAAGATTCGAATATGCGACTAGATTCGCAAATAAGTCGGATCGCCACAGTCGAACGGACGCTATGCCCGAACCCTCCGCGCACGACGCAGCAGCGCGGCGCCGTCAGCGCATTCGCGCCTGGCGTGCGGCCCACCCCCATCCGCTGGCGATCCTGGATGACGACCCGACAGGGTCCCAGAGCGTGCATTCGGTGGAGGTCGTCACCGTGCTCGAGCGCGACGAGCTCGCGGCCGCCTTCCGGGAGCCCGCTTCCGTGGCCTTCCTGCTCACCAACACACGGGGCCTGCCGGAATCCAGAGCCGCGGAGCTCACGGAGGCCGTGGCGCGGGACCTGCTCGAGCTCGATCCCCTGACGGAGTTCGTCAGTCGGAGCGACTCCACCCTGCGCGGGCATGTGCTCGCGGAGATCGAGGCGATCGGTGCCCGGCGGCGCGCCGCCACGGGTGCCGGCTTCGACGCCGTCCTCCTCGCGCCGGCCTTCTTCGAAGCGGGCCGCTTCACGCAGGACGACGTCCACTACGCGACCCTTGCGGGAGTGCCGGCCCCCGTAGGCGAGACCGAGTTCGCGAAGGACGCCACATTCGGCTACCGGTCCTCCAACCTCCGCGACTTCCTCGCCGAGAAGAGCGGCGGCCGGATCGACGCCACGGACGTGCTCAGCATCTCGCTCGAGACGATCCGCCGGGGCGGCCCGGACGCCGTGCGGGACCTCCTGCTCGGCGCGCCCAGCGGGTCGTTCATAGTTGTGAACGGCACGGAGTACTCCGACTTCGAGACCGTGGTGCTGGGTGTCCAGGCGGCGGTCGATGCCGGTCGCACCTTCCTCTTCCGCACAGGGCCCTCCTTCGTGCGCGCGCTGGCCGGCATCGAGCCGCGCGCCCCGCTCGGCGCCGACGCGATCGGGCATCTCGCCGGCGGGACGGGGCACGGTCTCGTGGTCGTCGGCTCGCACGTGAGCCAGACGAGCCGCCAGGTGGCCGCCGCCCGCGAGCGCGGTGGACTGCACGAGGTCGAGCTGAGCGTGCCCCGGGTGGTCGCGGGGGATCGCGCATACCTCCGCGAGCGCGCTGACGCGGTCAGGGCCGCCCTGGCCGACCGCGACGTCCTGCTGTTCACGAGTCGCGAGCTGGTGACGGGAGCCGATGCCGGAACCAGCCTCGACATCGCGGTCGCCGTCTCCGCCGCCGTCAGCGGCGTCGTAGCGGACGCCCTGGCCGCACGGCCGGCCTGGGTGGTTGCGAAGGGCGGCATCACCTCGCACGATGTCGCCGTACACGGGCTGGGCATCCGGCGAGCGAGAGTGCTCGGGCAGATGCTGCCCGGCCAGGTCTCGGTCTTCGAACCGCTCGCGGCACGTGAGGGGGCGGTCGGGATCCCCTTCGTCGTCTTCGCCGGCAACGTGGGCGACGACGAGACTCTGGCCGATGTGGTGCAGACCCTGCACTCGGCGCAGCTGGTGGCGCGGTGACTCGAGTCGGATGGATCGGCCTGGGGGCCATGGGCGCGCCGATGGCGCGCGTCGCCGCCCAGGATCACGAGGTCGTCGCCTATGACATTGCGCCGGGTGCGGCCGCGGCGCTCGCCGACGCCGGCGTCTCCACGGCAGGCTCCGCCGCCGACGCCGCGCGTGGCGTCGATGTGCTCGCCGTCATGGTGGCGACTCCGGATCAGGTGGAGTCGGTCCTCTTCGGCGAGAACGGCGCCGCGGCCCACCTGCCTGCGGACGCGGTCGTGATGGTCATGGGCACAGTCGGGCCGGAGCCCATGGTGGCCTGGTCGGCTGCCCTGCCCCATCTAGTGGACGCCCCGGTCTCCGGGGGAGTCGCCCGGGCGCAGACCGGGGACCTCCTCATGATGTATTCGGGATCGGACGCCGACGTGCTGCAGACGCAGAGCGTTCGCGCTGCGCTCGCCTCACGATCCGCCCGCGTGGGCAGTGCGCCCGGCGAGGGCCAGAAGGTGAAGCTCGTCAACCAGCTGCTGTGCGGGTCGCACATCGCCGTCGCCGCGGAAGCTCTGGCCTTCGCCTCTGCCATGGGGCTGGATACGCGCGCGTGCTGGGAGGTCATCCGCCACGGCGCCGCCGCCTCGTTCATGCTCGACGACCGGGGGAGAGGATGATCGAGGAGGCCTTCGACCAGCCGCGCAGCGCCATCGACATCTTCGTGAAGGACATGGGCCTCGTGACGGCGGCGGCCGCCGAGGTCGGCGCGTGGACACCCATCGCCTCCACGGTGGGCGCCCTGTTCCGTACGAGCCACGAGCGCGGCCTGGGGCGCAAGGACGACTCGGCCATCATCACCGTGCTCCGCGAGCATCCCCTGCCGTGACTGTCGCGATCGCGATCATCGCCGACGACCTGTCCGGCGCCGCGGAGACGGTCGGCGCGGTTGCCGGCGGCGCGTTCGCGGAGCTGCGGCTGATGCCGGCGGCGACGCCATCGACTGCGCCGGTCGTCGCGATCGACACGAATACGCGGGGACGGTCCCAGCACGAGGCGCAGGTCGCGCTCCGCGAGGCGCTCGCGACTCTGCCGGCCGGCGCGGTCCTCTACAAGAAGATCGATTCGCTCCTGCGGGGCAATCTCTCCTCGGAGGTGGCGCTGCTGCGTGCGCTGTCGCACCGCATCGTGGTCGTGACCGCGGTACCTCGCGTGGGGCGCACAAGCGTGGGCGGGGTGGTGCACCTGGACGGCGTGCCCCTGCATGAGACGTCGGCGTGGGAGCACGAAACTCGACCTGCGCCCTCGAGCACCGCTGCGGCTCTCGGCGTGCCAAGCACGGTGATCTCGGCCGCGACGGTGCGCTCCGCCGATCTGGGTGCGGCAATGCTGGAGGCCTTCGCCGCAGACCTCGTGGCGGTGTGCGACGCCGAGACGGAGGCCGACCTCGAGCTGATCGCTGCGGCCCTCGACCCGCGGGCGACCATCGTCGCGGCAGCTGGTCTTGCCCGTGCTCTGGCGCCGCGATTCGCCCTCGCCGCAGGGGTGCCGCGCTTCGCTCCCGGCGCCGATCGAGTGGTCACCGTCGTCGGCTCTCAGGCGCCCTCCGCGATCTCTCAGGTCGAGTGCATGGACGCCGTCTGGCACTGCGTTGTGCCGGGTGCGGCGCCCGACCTCGGCGCCGGCGATGCGGTCGTCACGCTCGCGCCTGGCGAGTGGGCCGGGGACGACCTCGTGCGCGCGTTCACCGCGATCGCGCGCTCGATCCGAGGTCTTCCCGGCCGCACCGATCTGGTGCTCACCGGAGGGGACACTGCCCGACGGGTGCTCGACGCGCTCGGCGTCGTCTCGCTCTTTCCCGAATACGAGATCCAGGACGGCGCAGTGCTCAGCTGCACGGACAACGGATTCGTCGTCGTCACCCGGCCCGGCAGCTATGGGGCGGAGGACGGTCTCCAACGCATCGTCGAACACCTGAGAGGCACCGCATGACCGCCCGTCCCACAATCGCGCTCACAATGGGCGACGGCGCCGGCATCGGCCCCGAGGTCTGCCTGGCCGCCGCTTTGCATCCCGAGCTCCAGGCCGCCGCGCGGCTCGTCGTCATCGGGGACGCGCGGCGGATGCGCCAGGCCGCCGAGCTCCTCGGCCGACAGGAGGAGATCGCCGCCGTCAGCAAGGTGGACGACCACGAGCCGGGACGCGTCAACGTGCTCGACCTCGACCTGCTGCCGGAGGACCTCGCCTGGGGCCGGCTCTCCGCCGTCGCGGGAGACGCGGCGTTCCACTATGTGCGCGTCGCCTGCGAGCTCGCGGTCGCGGGCACTGTGCAGGCCATCGCCACGGCTCCGCTGAACAAGGAGGCGCTGCATCTGGGCGGGCATCTGTATCCGGGCCACACGGAGCTCCTGGCATCGCTCACCGGCACCGAGGAGGTGTCGATGCTGCTCTCGACCCCGAAGGTGAAAGTCATCCACGTCACGACGCACCTGGGGCTCCTCGACGCCATTGCGCGCATCGAACCCGGGCTCGTGGAGCGGACAGCGCGGCGCGGGTACAGTGCGATGCGCGCTTCGGGCATCGCGCATCCCCGCATCGGGGTGTGTGCGATCAATCCGCACGCAGGCGAGCACGGCCTCTTCGGCTACAACGAGGAGGCGATCAAGATCGCTCCGGCCGTGGAGCTGCTGAGGGCGGAGGGGATGGACATCGTCGGTCCCCTGCCGGCGGATACGGCCTTCTTCCTCGCTGGACGTGGCGACTACGACCTCATCGTCGCCATGTACCACGACCAGGGCCACGGCCCGGTGAAGGTGCTCGGCATCGAGGCGGGTACCAACATCACCGTCGGTCTACCCGTCATCCGGACCTCCGTCGATCACGGCACCGCATTCGACATCGCCGGCAGGGGAATCGCTGACGGCCGCAGCATGATCGAAGCGGTCCGGCAAGCGATCGAGATGTCGGGCCCCGCGTGAGCCGCCCCCTGCTCGACGGCAAGGTCGTGCTCGTGATGGGCGCGAGCTACGGCATCGGTGCCGACGCCGCACGTGTCTTCGCCGAGCACGGGGCCTCGGTGATGCTGTTCGCCCGAGGCGAGGACGCGCTGCGCACGACAGCCGAGCGAATTCAGCGCACAGGCCCCGATGCGGCGTTCACGGTAGGCGATGTGTCGGTCGCCGCGGATGTCGCGCGCGCGGTGGATGCGACGGCGGCTCGATTCGGTCGGCTCGACGGGGCGTTCAACTGTGCGGCGATGACTCAGGCGGGGCTTCTGGACCAGGTGCCGGAGAGCGAGTTCGACCGGATCATGGCGGTGAACGTGAAGGGCACGTGGTTGTGCATGCGGGAGGAGCTGCGCATCATGCGTGAGGCCGGCGCGGGCTCCATCGTCAATGTGAGCAGCGTCAGCGGCACGCGCGGCGGCTCGGGACTCGGTGCATACAACGCCACGAAGCACGCCGTCATCGGCCTGACCCGGACGGCAGCGCATGACAACGGCCCGCGGGGCATCCGGGTCAACGCCCTCGCGCCGGGTCCGACCGAGACGCCCATGCTCACGGTGACGCGCGAGGCGATTCCCGGCGGCGTCGAGGCGCGCATCGCGTCGACGCCGCTGCGCAAGGCGGGAAGCGGAGTGGATGTGGGGCAGGCGGCCGCATGGCTGCTGAGCGACTCGGCCGGCCACATCAGTGGCATCGTCCTGCCGGTCGATGGCGGCCTCAGCGCGTAGTGCCGCCCGTCACCACCCGAGCGTGCCCGGAGCCCCTTGAACGGCCCCACGACGCGCGAGGTGATCCAGCCGCCGTAGAAGCCGCCCTCCTGCGGCACCACCCGCTCACCGTCCACCTCGCAGGAGTCGACAGCGCCCGGGTAGAGCGAGATGTGGTCGGCGAGCACCTCGAAACCGGGCAGCGGCGTGGGGTAGGTCCAGGCGGCTCGAGGAGCGACGGCATCGCCGGCCACCAGGTCCAGGTAGGAGGCGCGGCCCTTGTACTCGCACATCGAGGAGCCGCGGGCCGGGCGAAGGAAGCCCTGCGCGAAGGCGGATCGTGGCAGGTAGTACGCGGGCGGGTGGCTCGTCTCGAGCACCCGGAGCGCCTCGCGCGTGTCGGCGATGACCATCCCGCCCAGGCGCACCACGACCCGCTGGCCGCTCGGCTCGACGCGGGGAGGGCGCGGGTAGTCCCACACCGACTCCTGGCCGGGACCCGGGGAACGCGAGTGATCGTCATGGCGTCACGCTAGGCCGATTCGACTGTGCGGACGCCGACACCCGATCAGCGAGCGGCGAGATCGGCCTCGAGCTCGAGCCCTTGCAGTTCCGCCTCCGCCTCGCGGGCGAAGGCCTGGAGGGCGTCGAGCGAGACGGTTCGCGCTCCGCGCGGCTGGGCGGCCAGCAGGCAGAACATCCCGATCGGGTCGCCCGCCAGCGAGTGGAGCGGCACTCCGGCGTAGAACGGCAGGTGGGACAAATTGATGAACTCGTTGTGCCTGAACCGCTCATCGGACAGCGCATTCGGCACGACGAGCGGCGCGCCGGTGCGCAGCGCGTGCACGCAGTACGAGAGCTCGGCCGGGATCGACACGGGCGTCCCCGCCGACGCCGCCGCGAACCAGAGCCGGTCGTCGTTCAGCAGCGTGACGGCGGACAGCTGCACTCCGAACTGCTCCTTGGCGCGCTGGGTCAGTGCCTGCAGGCGGGGAGTGCCCCGTGTCCCGGCAGCCTGCATCACACGTTCGGCGCCGGCCCACCGCCACTTCACCGCGCCCGCCATCGACTCCCGGCGCTCCGCCTCGCCGGCACGGACCTCGTCCAGCAGCGGCGCCGCGGTCGCCGTCATGGCGTCGGCGAGCCCTTCGTACATCCGGGGCGATCCGAAGGGGCGGCCGAGCTCGGGCGTCGGCTCCGGCATCGGCAGGAACACGTCGCGGCCCGTCGCAGCGACTGCGCGAGCCGTGACGGTGTTGAGACGATCGGCGTGCCGCTGCCCTGCGACCGCGAACAGGCCGCGATACGGCGGCACCGAGGCGACCGTCTGGATGCCGGCGATCACCGTCCGGACGTTCTTCCGGAGGCCGGAGTGGAGGTGTCGGAGGAGCGCGTCGAGGTCCCGCTCCCAGTCCTCGAGCCTCGTGAGGCGCACCGCATCGCTCATGCCGATGACGACGACGGCGAGGTCGTACGGCTCGAGATCGCGGTTGCCGAGCCAGGGCACGGCGGCGCCCATGCTCATGAGCTCCTCACCGACGAAGTCGACATCACAGCCTCGACCGGTCCGGCGGGTGAATGAGCGGCCCAGCGCGCCGGGCAGCGAGAGCTGATGGCTGGCGACGCCCCAGCCGTGAGCGGGTCCGTTGCCGACGAGCAGGACACGGTCGGCACCGCGCCGGCCCGTGCTCACTCGCGGCTCATCCCTCGCGTACGGGACGGCTCCACCGTCCGCGAGCGTCTTCGCGTACCAGAGGCGGGCCGCTGCGCGGAAGCCGACGAAGTCCTGCAACATGAGAAGCCCACCCGTCCCCGATGGCGCCAGGCGGACGACCACGTCCGGTCATGCTAGGGGCCGGACGGCGGCGGTCCCGGCCGTGGGCTCGCGTGTTCCCGGACACAGCTCGTGGAGCGGGAGGAGGGCTTCCACGACGGGCCGCGGGACCGGGGTGCGGAAGGGCCTGCCCGTCTGTGCGCGGCAGGGCAACCGTCCCCTCACTCTCAAGCTATAGCGCGGACAGGGGCTTGCCGCAAGACCCGGGGGACGGTCGAAAATCGTCGACCGTGCCCGTTCTCGCCAGTGCCTTCGACCTCCCCGACCGCCTCGCCGCGAAGCGCGATCCTGCGCTTCTCGCCTCCGACGAGCGGCACTTCGCCGCGATCGCCGCCAGCCTCGAGACCTCGATCGCCGAGCTCTCCCGCCGTCTCGCCGCCGCGCGCCTCGCCCCCGGCGGCCGGGGCCAGCAGGCGATGGACCGGGATCTGGATGTGCACCGGCTCTCCGCCCGCCTCCGAGCTCTGCGCCGCTACCGCCTCGACCTCTGCCTCGGCCGAATCGTCCTCGCGGGGGAGGACGCGCCCGTCTATATCGGGCGGCTCGGTCTGAGCGACGCCGACGGGCGTCAGCTGCTCGTGGACTGGCGGACGCCGGCGGCGGAACCCTTCTTCGGGGCGACCCTCGCGAACCCCATGGGCCTCGTCAGCCGTCGCCGGTACCGCTGGACCGCCGGCCGGATCAGCGACTACTGGGACGAGGTCTTCACACCCGAGCACCTCGACGGGAACCCCGCGCTGGACGACGAGTCGGCCCTCCTCGCGAGTCTGGGCGCGAGCCGCTCCCCGAGGATGCGCGACGTCCTGAGCACCATCCAGGCCGATCAGGACGCCATCATCCGCGCCGACTCCCGCGGTGCGCTCGTCGTGGACGGGGGCCCCGGCACGGGGAAGACCGTCGTGGCCCTGCACCGTGCCGCCTACCTGCTCTACTCGGACCCGCGCCTCGCGCCCAGCAGGGGCGGCGTGCTCTTCGTCGGACCGCATGAGCCCTACCTGTCCTACGTCGCCGACGTCCTGCCCAGCCTGGGCGAGGAGAGCGTGCAGATCTGCACCCTCCGCGACCTGGTGCCCGGCGGACGGGCGGTGCCCGGGGAGACGGACCCGGAGGTCGCCCGGCTGAAGTCGTCCGCGGACCTCGCACGTGCCGTCGAGAACGCGGTCCGCTCCTTCGAGCGGCCGCCCACCCGAGGGATGACCGTCACAACTCCCTGGGGCGACATCCGCATCGGCGCCGCGGATTGGGCGGAGGCGTTCGCGGCAGCCGATCCCGCTCTTCCGCACAACGACGCCAGAGACCAGGTCTGGCAGGAGCTGATCGACGTCGTGACGGACCAGCTCGACAAGGAGGACGAGGAGGCGCCGCCGCACCTGATCGGCCGGGCGCTCCTCCGGAGCGAGGAGCTGCGGGCCGCCTTCGCCCGTGCGTGGCCCCTGCTGGACCCGGTCGGCGTTCTGCGCGACCTGTGGACGAGGCCCGACCTCCTGCAGGAGTGCGCACCGTGGCTCTCCCGCGCACAGGTCTCTGCGCTGCAGCGGGACGGCCGCGACCGGTGGACGGTGTCGGATCTCCCGCTCCTCGACGCCGCACGCCTGCGCGTCGGCGACCCGGAGGCCGCCGCGCGGCGACGCGCTCGGGAGGCGGCCCTCGCGGCCGAGCGGGAGCAGCGCGACCGGGTGCTGGACGAGCTCATCGCCGCGGACGACAGCGAGATGCTGACGATGTCGATCCTGCGCGGGCAGGATGCGCGGAACAGCCTGACCGACGAGGCGGCGCTGCCGGGCGCCGACCCCGACCTGCTCGCCGGCCCGTTCGCACACATACTGGTCGACGAGGCGCAGGAGCTGACCGACGCCGAGTGGGGGATGCTGCTGCGGCGCTGCCCGTCGCGGAGCTTCACGATCGTGGGCGACCGCGCGCAGGCCCGGCACGGGTTCGCCGAGTCGTGGCAGGCCCGGCTGGCGCGGGTCGGCATCGCTTCCGTGACGCTCTCGTCGCTGACGGTCAACTACCGCACGCCCGAGGAGGTGATGGCCGAGGCCGAGCCGGTCATCCGCGCGGCCCTACCGGACGCCAACGTGCCCGTCTCCATCCGCCGAAGCGGCGTTCCGGTCGTGCGGGGAGCCACCCGGGAGCTGCCCGGGATCCTCGAGAGCTGGCTGGCGGAGCACGAGCAGGGGATCGCCTGCGTGATCGGCGATCCGGGCTATGCGGGCTCGGAGCGGGTCCGCTCGCTGACGCCCGAGACGGCCAAGGGACTCGAGTTCGACCTGGTCGTCCTCGTCGACCCCGACCGTTTCGGCAGCAGCATCGAGGGGGCCGTCGACCGGTACGTCTCCATGACGCGGGCGACCCGGCAGCTGGTCCTGCTGACGAGCGATCGACCGTCCTAGGCCGTCGCCGCGCGGAGCACCCGAGATAGGGCATCCGCCCGATGCCAGTGCCGGTGCTCAGAGAGGAACGTCGAGGCATCGGATCGGCTGAAGGAGCGACAGATGATCGTCAACGAGTACGCGTTCGAGGTGCTGAACCGCGAGCAGGAGGCACGCCTCGCCATCGAGCTGGAGCGGCGGCGGGTGCAACTCGAGCGTCTCGCGGAGCAGGGCGGCGACGCGCGCCCTCGCGGCGGCTGGCTGCTGTTCCGCCAGTCCGCCCGCACAGGCCGAGCCGCCTCGCGGCACGCGCACTGACCGGGCGGGCCCCCGGCCGCTGGCCGGATGTCGGTGCGCGGTGGGACGATGACCGGATGTCGCCGGCGCGCTCCGCACTCGTGGGACGCGAGACGGAGCTCGAGGCCCTCGCGGAGGCGCTCCGCATCGTGCAGACGGGGATCCCGCGCACCGTCGCCGTCGGCGGGGAGGCCGGCATCGGCAAGTCGCGTCTCGTGGCGGAGTTCGTGAGCGCTCTCGGCAGTGCGCCGCTGGTCGTGCGCGGCCAGTGTGTGGACCTCGGCGACGACGCCCCGCCGTATGCGCCCGTGAGCGGTGTCTTCCGGTCGCTCCTGGCAGCGCTCGGCGAGTCGGCGCTGCGCGAGGCGGCGGGGCCGGCCGGGGACGCGCTCGGAGCGGTTCTGCCGCGGCTCTTCGGCGCCGAGCCTCCCACGGGCGGCAGTGCTGAGCGGCTGTACGAGGCGGTCGCGTCCACGCTCGAGAGCCTCGCGGCCGAACGGACCCTCGTGATCGTTCTCGAGGACCTGCACTGGGGGATCCCGCCACCCTCACACTGCTGCGCTTCCTCGTGCGCGTCATCCAGCACGGCGCCGTGCTGTTCGTGCTCACCTACCGCAACGACGACGTGCGCCGCGACGACGCCCTCGCCCGCTGGCTGCCCGAGCTGGAGCGGATGCCCGGGGCGACGCGGCTCGCCCTCCGCCGGCTCGACAGGGATCAGGTGCGGCGGCTGGTCGGCTCCCTCCTCGGCGCGGTCCCCGACGCACCCGAGCTCTCCTCCATCTACGACCGATCGGACGGCAACCCCTTCTTCGTCGAGGAGCTTGTGGAGGCCCAGCAGGCCGAGGGCGGTGACGGCGTCCCGGGCAACCTCCGCGACGTCCTGCTCGCGCGCTACGAGACTCTCTCGCCACCCACTCAGCGGGTGATGCGCCTGCTTGCGGCCGGGGGACCGGCGTCGAGCACGCGCTCCTCGAGGCGGTGTTCGACGGCGA
Source organism: Naasia aerilata (assembly GCF_030296595.1). Classification (GTDB taxonomy): domain Bacteria; phylum Actinomycetota; class Actinomycetes; order Actinomycetales; family Microbacteriaceae; genus Naasia; species Naasia aerilata. Next base: position 1,278,441 of record NZ_AP027731.1, read on the forward strand.
CGCCGCGGCACTCGATGACGCGATCCGGGAGGCCGTGCGGGCGAACCTCATCAGCGCCGAGACGAGTTCATACCAGTTCCGGCATGCACTCGTCCGCGACGCCGTCCACGCCGAGCTTCTGCCGGGAGAGCGGGTGCGCTTCCACAGTGCCTACGCAGCAGCGCTCGAGGCGTCTGCGGAGGCGAACGCCTCGCCCGAGATCCCGTTCCACTGGATGGCCGCCCACGACAGCCGCGCCGCCTTCCGTGCGTCGATCGCGGCGATGGAGCAGGCGCGGCGCGACTTCGCGCACGGCACTGCGGCCCGGATGGGCGAGCGCGCGCTCGAGCTGTGGAACTCGGTCGATGGCGCGGAGCAGCTGGCGGGCCGGGCCCGGCGCGACCTCCTCGCGGACACCGCCTACGCGTTCCGCAACGCGGGGAGAGCGATCGGGCCGTCGCGCTGGTCGACGAGGCGCTGGCGGAGACCGGAGCGGGCGAGCGGGTGCAGCGCGCCATGCTCCTCCGCAACAAGGCCTCGTACCTGGCCAACCTGGGGCGGCTCGGATCCATCGACCTCCTCGAGGAGGCCGTCGAGCTGCTCGAGGAGGACGGGGCCAGCTTCACCAGGGCCAACGTGCTCGGCGAGCTGAGCGCACGCCTGATGCTCTCGGGCCGCACGCGGGAGGCGATCGCCACAGCCAACCGGGCCTTCGAGGAGGCCCAGCATGTCGATTCGCCGGGCCGCATGTCGGTGGCGCTCAACATCCGCGGCACCTCGAAGGTCATGTCCGGCGACATCGAGAGCGGTCTCGCGGACCTGCAGCGTGCCGGGGAGCTGGGTGTCGGCGACCCGTCTGCGCGCCTCCGCTATCGGGTGAACCTCTCCGACGCATTCCACCTCACGGGGCGCTTCGAGGAGGCGGTCGCCGTCGCCGTCGAGGGCACGGAGAATGCGCGCCGTCGCGGACTGGAGCGCACCTCGGGAGCGATCCTCATGTCGAACACGGTCGAGCCGCTGTTCGCCCTCGGAGACTGGACTCGAGCCAACGAGGTGCTGGACAGGGCCCTGGCCCTCGAGCCTCCGCTCGGCTTCAGCGCGCATCTCCGGCGCCTGAAGCTCTGGTGGCTGCTCTGGTCGGGCGACACCGATGCTGCGGTGGAGTCGCTGCACCGGTGGAAGCGGTCCTTGAGCGCTCAGCTCCAGACCGAGCTGCAGTCGGGCCTCGCCTTCGCGCGCGTGGCCGCGGAGATCAGTCTCGAGGCCGGCGACCTCGACTCGGCGTGGGGGTACGCCCGGGCGGCTCTTCCGGAGAACTCGCCCCGGCTCCTCCGTACACCCTTCCCCTGCTCGTCGTCGCGGCCCGGACGCTGGCGGCGTTCCGTTCGAGCGGCCGGGACGTGCCGGATGGCGGGGAGGCTGTGGTGGGCTCGGCGCTGCGGGAGGTTCTCGCCGACTGCGCGACCTGGCCCACGGCCGCGACGCATGCCGCCTTCTTCGAGGCGGAGCTCGCCACGGACGACCCGGACCGCTGGGCGGCGGCGCTGCACGCGGCGGCGCTGCCCGGCGTCGACGCCCATCTGCGGCCCTATGTGCACCTGCGGCACGCCGAGGCGCTGGCGGCTCGCGGTTCGCGAGGGCCGGCCCTAGAGCACCTCGACGCCGCGGCCGCCCACGCGACCGAGCTGGGGGCCGGGCTCGTCGAGCGTCGCGCGCAAGAGCTGCGACGTCGGCTCGGCGCGCACTCCGGCGTCCGGCCGACGGGAGACCTCGGCATCACCGAGCGCGAGCAGCAGGTGCTGGCGCTCGTCGCGCAGGGGATGAGCAACGCCGATATCGCCCGGGCCCTCTTCATCAGCCCCAAGACCGCGAGCGTGCACGTGTCGAGCATCCTCCGGAAGCTGGGTGCCTCCACCCGCACCGAGGCCGCCTACCTCGCGCAGCGGTCGATGGCCCCGCCGGCGACCTGAGCGCGGCGGGTCAGAGCGGGTTCGTCAGCCGCTGCACGAAGCGCCTCGTGCGCTCCTCGTGCGGGCTGCCGAGCACCTGCGCCGGCGCCCCCGCTCGACGATGACGCCACCGTCCATGAACAGCACCTCGTTCGCCACCTCCCGCGCGAACTGCAGCTCGTGCGTGGCGACGACCATGGTCCAGCCCTCCGCCGCGAGCTCGCGCATCAGCGAGAGCACGTCACCCACCAGCTCCGGGTCGAGTGCCGAGGTGGGCTCGTCGAACAGGAGGAGGCGCGGCTTGAGCGCGAGTGCCCGGACGATGCCCACTCGCTGCTGCTGCCCGCCCGAGAGGGAGAACGGGTAGGCGTCCCGCTTCTCGCCGAGCCCGACCCGCTCCAGCAGCGCGGTCGCCTCGGCGACGGCCTCGGGCCGGGGGCGCCGCTGCACGATGACGGGACCCTCGATCACGTTGTCGAGCACCGTCTTGTGCGGGAACAGGTTGTAGTGCTGGAACACCATGGCCGAGCAGTCGCGCAAGGCGGCCAACCGGCGCTGGGACACGGCATCGCCGAAGTCGACGCTCGGCCCGCCGGAGACGGTGACCGTGCCGGCCTCGGGCACCTCGAGCCCGTTCAGGCACCGCAGCAGCGTCGTCTTGCCCGACCCGGAGGGCCCGATGAGGGTTGTGACCGTGCCGGCCGGCACGTCGAGATCGATCGAGCGCAGGACGGGGGTGGCGCCGAAGCTCTTCGCGAGCCCGCGCACGGTCAGCAGCGGCTCAGTGCGCGACATAGCGGTCCAATCGCCTCTCCAGCCGGTTCTGTGCGGCCGAGAGGCCCAGACAGATGACCCAGTAGACCAGAGCGGCCTCCAGGTACAGCGTCATGAACTCCCCACTGAAGGCCGCGATCTCCTGGGTCTGGCGGAAGAGCTCGGTCACGAGGATGAGCGACGCGAGCGAGGTGTCCTTCACCAGGCTGATGAACGTGTTGGACAGGGGCGGCACCGAGACCCGCGCCGCTTGCGGAAGGATGATGCGGCGCAGCGCGAGCCGGCGGGACATCCCGATCACGTGCGCCGCCTCCCACTGCCCCTTCGGCACCGACAGGATCGCCGCGCGGACGATCTCTGCGGCGTAGCCGCCGACGTTGATGGAGAAGGCCGCGATGGCGCTCGGCCAGGGGTCGATGGTGAGCCCGATCGACGGGAGTCCGTAGAAGATCACGAACAGCTGCACGAGCAGCGGGGTGCCCCGCACCACCGAGACGTAGAACCGCGCGAGCGCCGAGACGATCCGCACCTTCGACAGCCGCATGAGCGCGACCGCCACGGCGATGGCGAGCCCGACCGCGAAGGAGATCAGGGCGAGCGGGATCGTCCCGGCGATCGCGGCGAGCACGATCGGTCCCAGCGAGGTGAGGATGAGGGAGAGGTTCTCCGACGTCACCGCCTCGCTCCCGGGGTCCTACTCGGTGACATCGTCACCGAAGTACTTGTCGCTGATCTTCGCGAGCGTGCCATCGGCGCGGAGCTCGTCCAGCGCGTCGTTCACGGCGGCGACCAGCGTCTCGCTGCCCTTCGGGAACGCGAACGCCTGCTTCGAGCTGTCCTCGGTGGTGGCGACGACCTTGAGGCCGTTGGCGCCGTCGGTGGTCCGGTAGTCGAGCCACGTGAGCTCATCGTTGATCGTGGCGTCGACGCGGTGCTGCTGCACGAGGGTGACGGCCTGGGCCCAGCCCTCGACCTCCTCGACGTTCGCGCCGCTCTTCTGCGCGAGCTCGTACCAGTTGCTCGTGAGCGACTGCGCGGTCGTCTTGCCGGCGAGGTCAGCGAACGAGGCGATGTCCGTGTTGTCCTCGAGGGTGACGATGACCCCCTGGGAGACGGTGTACGGCTCCGAGAAGAGGTAGTCCTTCTCCCGCTCCGGCGTGATCGACACCTGGTTGGAGATGGCGTCGAACCGGCCCGATTCCAGGCCGCCGAAGATCGCATCCCACTGGGTCTCCTCGAAGCGGGCCTTCACGCCGAGCTTCTTCGCGACGGCCTGGGCGATCTCGACGTCGTAGCCGGTCAGGTCGCCGGAGCCGTCCTCGTGGAACGAGAAGGGGCGGTAGGTGCCCTCGGTGCCGAACACGATCTCGCCGGCCTTGGTGACGTCGGCGAGGGTGTCCCCGCTGGCCTTCCCGCTCGCGCTGTCGGTCGAGCAGCCGGTCAGGGCGATCGTCGCTGCGGCGAGAAGGGCGATGGCAGGCAGGCGGTATTTCACGGGATGAGCTCCAGGGGATTGTGGTGCGGCCCGAGGAACCGGACCCACGACCCGAACGTAACAACCCCCGGAGGAATTCCTCCGGGGGCGTTACGCCACGTGACCGCGGCGACGTCGGCCTCGCGTTCCCGGGCGAGAGCCGGCTCCTGAGCGCCGGCTCGTCAGAGCCGCGACATCAGGTTCCAGCGCAGCTGGGTGAGCTCGCTCCGCAGCGCCTGCGGGACGGTGTTCCCGATGCGCTCGAACAGGCCCTGCGTCTGGTCGGCCTCCTGCAGCCAGGCGACCGGATCGATCCGGAACAGCTCGTCCCAGGCGCCCGGCGCCAGCTCGAGCCCCTCGAGGTCGAAGTCGGCCTCCAGTGGCAGCCGACCGGCAGGGGAGGGCCGGCCCGCCACGGCGCCCTCGAGCCGGCGGATGATCCACTCGACGACGCGAGCGTTCTCGCCGAACCCCGGCCAGAGGAAGGAGCCGTCCTGCCCCTTGCGGAACCAGTTGACCTGGAAGATCGGCGGCGCGCTCACGCCGAGGGTGGCACCGACCTTGAGCCAGTGCTGCCAGTAGCGGCCCATGTCGTAGCCGCAGAAGGGGAGCATGGCGAACGGGTCGTGGCGGAGCTCGCCCACCTGGCCCTCTGCAGCCGCGGTCTGCTCGCTGGACATCGTGGCACCGAGGAATACGCCGTGCTCCCAGTCGGTCGCCTCGGCGACGAGCGGCACGTTGGTGGAGCGGCGGCCGCCGAACAGGATGGCGTCGATGACGACGCCGGCCGGGTCGTCCCAGTCGTCGGCGATGCTCGGGCACTGGTCGGCGGGCACGGTGAATCGGCCGTTGGGGTGGGCTGCGGGCGCCTTGATGCCCTCGGTCCACGGACGGCCCTGCCAGTCGACGGCCCGCTCAGGAGCGCGGTCGCTGAGGCCCTCCCACCAGATGTCGCCGTCGTCCTGGAGGGCCACGTTCGTGAAGATCGTGTTGCCCCAGATCGTGGCGACCGCGGCAGGGTTGGTGCGCTCGCCGGTGCCCGGAGCGACTCCGAAGAACCCGCGCTCGGGATTGATCGCCCGGAGACGGCCCTCCGCGTCGGGGCGGAGCCAGGCGATGTCGTCGCCGATGGTCTCCACCTTCCAGCCCGGGATGGTCGGCTGCAGCATCGCGAAGTTCGTCTTTCCGCACGCCGATGGGAAGGCCGCGGCCAGGTGGTAGGCGCGCCCCTCGGGGGAGGTCACCTTGACGATGAGCATGTGCTCGGCGAGCCATCCCTCGTCACGGGCGATCACGGAGGCGATGCGCAGTGCGAAGCACTTCTTGCCGAGGAGCGAGTTGCCGCCGTAGCCGGAGCCGAAGGACCAGATCTCGCGGGTCTCGGGGAAGTGCGCGATGTACTTGGTGTCGTTGCAGGGCCAGGCGACGTCCTCGCGGCGCGAGCCGTCGGCGTCGACGAGGGGGTAGCCCACGGAGTGCACGGCCGGCACCCACGAGGTGTCGGGACCGATCTGCTGCAGCGCCTCGGTGCCCATGCGGGTCATGATCTGCATCGAGATCACCGCGTAGGGGGAGTCGGTGAGCTGCACGCCGAGCTTCGAGAGCGGGCTGCCGAGGGGGCCCATGGAGAAGGGCACCACGTAGAGCGTCCGGCCGCGCATGGCCCCGGCGAAGAGCCCGAGCAGCTCCTCCTTCATCTCGGCCGGTTCCCGCCAGTTGTTGGTGGCGCCCGCATCGGCGGGGTCCGTCGAGCAGATGAAGGTCCGCTCCTCGACCCGGGCGACGTCGCGCGGATCGCTGCGGGCCAGGAACGAGTTGGGCCGCCACTCGGGGTTGAGCCGGATCAGCGAACCCTCCCGCACCATGCGCTTGGTGAGCTGGTCGAACTCCGCCTGGCTCCCGGTGCACCAGTGCACCTCGGCAGGATCGAGGAGGGCCGTCATCTGGGAGACCCAGGCATTCAGGGCGGGATTGCGTGCGGGGCCGCGAGTGGGGTCCGGCGAGCTGGGCTGGAGGGCGGACATGGCGATCGTCATGGAGGCTCCTTCGGGGGTGCCTCGATCCTGGGCTTGATCGGCGCGACTGTTTCCGTCTATGGTCGGAGAAATTCGGCTGAATTTATCGAAAGCGGAAAATGGATCTCCTGACGGTGGGGCGCCGCATCCGGCACTTCCGCAAGGCGCGGAGCTTGACACTCGAGGATCTCGGCTCCCGCGTCGGGATCGCCGTGAGCCAGCTCTCCCTCATCGAGAACGGCAGGCGAGAGCCCCGGCTCACCCAGCTGGAGAGCGTCGCGCAGGCCCTCGAGGTGGAGATCGGCGAGCTGCTGGTGGCCGAGCCGCCGGATCCCCGTGCAGCTCTGGAGATCGAGTTGGAGCGCGCGCAGCAGGGGGCGCTGTACACCGGCCTCGGCCTGCCCCGCGTGCAGGTGAGCCGGGCCCTGCCGCAGGACGTGCTCGAGTCGCTCACCGGGCTGCATCGCGAGCTGATGCGCCGGGCCACCGAATCCATCGCGACGCCGGAGGAGGCCCGCCGCGCGAACACCGAGCTCCGGCTCCAGCAGCGGGAGCAGGACCACTACCATCCCGAGATCGAGCGCGAAGCCCTCGGCCTGCTCGCCGTGGTGGGGCACGAGCGCGGGGCGCTCACCCACCACGATGTCGCCCGGATGGCGCGGCACCTCGGCTTCGAGATCATCCACGTGGGCGACCTGCCCCACTCGACCCGCTCGGTGACCGACCTGAGGAACGGGCGCATCTACCTGCCGCCCGCATCGATCCCGGGCGGTCACGGGCTCCGGGCGCTGGCCCTGCAGGCCATGGCCCACCGCGTGCTGGGCCACCGGGAGCCGGCCAGCTATGCCGAGTTCCTCCTCCAGCGGCTGCAGATCAACTACTTCGCCGCGGCCTGTCTGATGCCAGAGCCCGCGAGCGTGCAGTTCCTGACGGATGGGAAGCAGCGCCGGGATCTGGCCATCGAGGACTTCCGGGACGCCTTCGGGGTGACCCATGAGGCCGCCGGCCTGCGCTTCATGAACCTCGCCACGACGCACCTCGGGCTGCAGGTCCACTTCCTGCGGGTCGGCGGGGACGGTGCCGTCCAGAAGGCCTACGAGAACGACGGCCTGCCGCTGCCCGTCGACGTGAGCGGGTCGGTGGAAGGCCAGTTCGTTCCCCGGGCGTGGGCGGCGCGAGCGGCGTTCGCCCGGACGAGCCGCACGACGGAGTTCCACCAGATCACCGACACCCCGGCCGGCACGTTCTGGTGCTCGACGCAGACCGGCACGACCTCGAGCGAGGAGTTCTCCATCAGCGTGGGGGTGCGCTTCGCGGACTCGAAGTGGTTCCGTGGCCGGGACACCCGGGTCCGCGGGGATGCGAGCCGACCGGCCGACGCCGCGGACGGGACGGGCGAGGAGCTCGCCCGCCGGTGGGCCGGCTATGCCTGGCCGAGCGCCAAGCTGCACGCCCACATCCTCTCGCCGCTCCCGGCGGGCACCTTCCCGGGCGTCGACGACGACGAGGTGCATCGCTTCCTCGAGAAGCACTCCGCGGAGTGAAGACGGCCGGCGCCCGCCCGCTCTCGCGCGCCGGGCCGGAGGCGTGCTAGCTTTCCCGCGTTCGAGTTCCGATCGACAGGAGGTGAGACCGATGTCCGCAGTACCCGCATCGGGTGCTCCCCTCAGGGAGTGCGACTGACGCAGTCGCATCGGGGAGCGCCGCACAGGCATCTCGCGAAAGGCGACTCCCATGAGCACGACACCTTCTTCTGACCTCACTCCCACGCGCGCACTGGTCCTCGCCGGTGCCGGGGCAGCCGGCAACGCCTGGCAGCTCGGGCTCATCGCCGGCCTCGCCGAGGCCGGCGTCGACCTGACCCACGCCGACCTCGTCATCGGCACCTCCGCCGGATCGACGGTCGCAGCACAGATCACGAGCGGCATCCGCCCGTCCGAGCTGTACGCCGCCATCCTCGCGGAGGTCGTTCCCCCTCACGGCCCCGGGGCGGCTCGGGGCCGCGGCCCGCTCTCCGGACCCCAGTACATGGAGTGGTCGGGCGGGATCATCGGCGAATCCGCGGATCCGTCCGACATGCGGCGCAGGATGGGCGCCGCGGCCCTCGGCATGGACGCCGACGACGAAGCCGGCTCTGCCCGCTGGCGGGCCATCGTCGCCTCGCGCCTCCCGCGGCAGAGCTGGCCGGAGCAGCGCGTCCTGATCCCCGCGATCGACGCACGGACGGGAGAGCCGGTCGTGTTCGATGGCCACAGCGGGATCGACCTGGTGGACGCGGTGGCAGCCAGCACGAGCAACGGCTTCGGAGGGCCGTACAGGATCGGCGAGAAGCGGTATCTCAACGGCGGCTATCGGCGGACCTCGAATGCGGACCTGGCGGCCGGCTGCGACCGGGTGCTGGTGCTGGATCCGTTCAGCGGACGGTCGCGCACGCCGAGCGAGTGGGGGATGGACCTGGCCACGCAGGTGGACGAGCTCCGCGCGGGCGGCAGCGACGTCAGGACCGTCTTCCCGGACGAGCGCTCCGGCGACGTGTTCAACGCGAACGCCCTGGACCCGGCGACGCGTCCGCCTGCGGCGCGAGGAGGGCATGCCCAGGGCCGGGCGCTCGCGGCCGAGCTCTCGGGCTTCTGGGCGGCCTAGCTCGGGACGTCCGGCGCGTCCTTCCGCGAAGGCCCGCCGGACGGCTCCTCGCGCAGGAAGCGGAACTCGTGCCGGCCGAGCAGCCGGAGGGCGAGGTCGAAGGGCGGTCCGTAGGCCCGCAGCCCGTCCTCGGTGCTGTACGGCTCGATCGCGGAGATCCGATGGGTCGCGCCCTTGTAGACGATCTCGCACCGCCCGGCCGCCATGACGTTGCGGTACCACGCCACCTGGGGGCCGTAGGTGAGCTCTGCCACGAACCCGCCCGGTGCCCGGGCGAGGATCAGCGGCGTCTCGTAGCGCGTCCCCGACTTCCGGCCGACGTGGCGCACGAGCGAGATCGGTCCCCAGCCTGCCCGGGCTGTTCGCATCGCGATCGGGTTGAGCGTGTGCTTGATGATCCGCAGCCAGGTCCGCTTGATGGGGCCGACCTGCTGCGCGGCACTCCGGGGCATCTCGCCGCCTCCCTGTCGAGAAATCATCGACTGATGAAATGGACGATAGACCCGGACCTTGAGCGGGTCAACGGACGGCGCAGCGGCTCGCCTCCGACGAACTGGTCAACCGGTTGTAGGATCTCGACCACCATCTCGAGGAGGAGCACCGTGACCGATCGACTCACCGGCAAGACCGCCCTCGTGACGGGGGCGGCGACCGGGATCGGCCTCTCCGTCGCGTCCCGCTTCGCGGCGGAGGGCGCGCGCGTGGTGTTCGCGGATCGGGACGGCGACGGTGCGGGCGCGGCCGCCGCGGCCGCACCCGAGGGCCGTGGCCGCGCGGTGACGATGGACATCTCCGACGAACCGGCGGTGGAGGGCGCCTTCGCGGAGCTCGCGGCGGCCGGCTGGAGCCCGGACGTGGTAGTCGCCAACGCCGGAGTGCAGCTCTTCGGGAAGGACGCGAGGATCGCGGACCTCGACCTGGAGCACTGGCGCCAGACGATCGACGTCAACCTGACCGGCACCTTCCTCACCGTGAAGCATGCCGTCCGGGGAATGCTCCTCAACGGGGGCGGCTCGATCATCCTCACGGGCAGTCCGACCGGCCTGAACGGGGAGGGCGCCGACTTCACGGCCTACAGCGCATCGAAGGCCGGAATCCATGGCCTGGCCCGGACCGTGGCAGCGGCGTATGCGAAGGAGAACATCCGGGTCAACACGGTGGTACCGGGCTACACGGAGACGACCCTGGTGACGGCGATCACGTCGGACCCGGAGTCCCGCGCTGCCATCATCGGACGCATCCCGCTCGGGCGCGCCGGCTCGCCGGCGGATGTCGAAGGGATCATGGTGTTCCTCGCCAGCGATGATGCCGCATTCGCAACCGGCGCCCTGTTCGCGGTCGACGGCGGCATGACGACCCTCTGACATGACGACTCCCGAGGAGCACGCGCGGGCCGACGCCGCCTGGGGTGACACCGAGCCCCTTCCCGCGGAATGGCTCTCCGGTCCCTGGCGGATCGAGCGGCGCGGGGACGAGCTGGCCGACATCGCGTACGACGGAAGTCCCGTGCTGCGCTCCGTGCGCGCCGTCGCGCGGGATCGGGACTGGGGCACCGTGCCGACGTCGGTTCAGTCCGTCCGGGACGAGCCTGACGGGCTCACGCTCGCCCTGCGCATGGATGGCCTCGGGGCGCTCCTCGACGGCGAGCTGCGCGTGCGCGCCGACGGGGATCGCCTCCGCGTCGAGTTCTCCTGCACCTCGCACACCGACTTCCTGCGGGCGCGGCTCGGGCTCGTCGTGCTGCACCCGCCCGGTGTCGCGGGCGAGGCGCTGGCGGTCATCGCTCCGGACGGCAGCCGCACGGACGGCCGTTTCCCGGAGACGATCAGTCCGCACCAGCCCGCCTTGGACATCCGGCGACTGGAGTGGACGGCCGAGGGGGTCGCAAGTGCGCTCGACTTCGCAGGCGAGGTGTTCGAGATGGAGGACCAGCGCAACTGGACCGACGCCTCGTTCAAGACGTACAGCACGCCGCTTGCCGTGCCGTTCCCCGTGCTCATGCCGGCGGGCGCCGAGGTGCGCCAGAGCGTCGAGCTCACCGCTCGCCGGGTCGCCGCCTCGCGTCCTCACGCTGCTTCCGGCCGGATCACGCTGCAGGAGACGGGCCGCCGCATGCCGCAGGTCGGCGTGGGAGCCTCCACGGCCCCCGACCCTTCCCCCGTCCTCGCGGCGCCACCCGCGGATTCCCTGTTGGTCGAGCTCGACCTGACGACCCGCACGTGGCAACCTGCGCTCGCTCGGGCCGTCGCCGATGCCCATGGCGTGCCGCTCGACGTCCGCGTGGTGGCGGACGAGGGTCAGGACCTGAGCGCCATCGCGGCTGCCGTCGCCCCGGTGCGGCTCGCAAGGATCGGGATCTACGACAAGCGCACCCACATCACCGGCCCTGCTCTCGCCCGGGCTCTTCAAGCGGCGATCGGCGATCGGGCCGAGCGGCTGCCTCTGGTGGGCGGGGCGCGCTCGCACTTCACGGAGCTGAATCGGGGGCCGCGCGTCTCGCCCCCGACCTCGAGGCGCTCACGTTCAGCATCACTCCCGAGATGCACGCGCGCGAGCGGGCTCAGCTCGTCGAGTCGATCGCGATGCAGCGCCAGGTCGCCGAGAATGCGGTGCGCATCGCGGCGGGCCGGCCGGTGCACGTGGGGCCCGTGACGCTGCTGCCGCGCTTCAACGCGGTGGCGACGACGGCCCCGCCCAGCGGGGCGGAGGGACTCCGGGGCGGCTACGGCGCGGAGCTGTACGACGCGACGGACCCCCGCCAGTCGTCTGCCGCTCTCGCTGCCTGGACCATCGCCGGCGCGGCGGCACTGGCCGTCCCCGGCGTCGAGGGCGTCACCTGGTTCGAGCAGTGGGGGCCGCGCGGGCTCGTGTCGTCCTCGGGAGAGCCGTTCCCGGTGGCGGAGGCACTCGGCTGGCTGCGCGAGCTGTCCGGCCTGCCGCTCCTGGCGGATCCGGAGGCCGGCCGGAACGGCGTGTGGGTGCTGGCCGCCCGACGGGGGTCCGTTGTGGTGGTCCTGGCCGCGAACCTCACGGCCGGCGCGCGATCGGTGTCCGTCGCGCTGCCGGACGGCGCGACGACGGAACTGGAGCTCGGCGCCCTGGGAACGGCCCGCGTCGAGCTCTAGCTCAGGCTGACGGGGGCGAGCCGCGCGGAGGCCGTGGCCATGTGCGCCGCCATCGCGGACGCGGCGGCGTCCGGGTCGCGGGCGACGAATGCGCGGTGGATCGCCTCGTGCTCCTCGAGCGCGACGCGCGCGTTGCCCTCGTCCTCGACAGCCCGATCGGCCCAGACGCGCAGCAGCGAGCGGACGATCTGAAGCAGGTCGAGGAGGAGGGTGTTGTCGACGCTCGAGGCGAGGTCGTGGTGGAAGGCGAGGTCGGCCTTGACGAACGCGCGCAGGTCGCCGACCGAGGCGCGCATCTGCTCGACGTGCCGCCCGAGGAGGGCCAGCTGCCGCTCGGTCAACCGCTCGGCGGCCAGGCGTGCGACGAAGATCTCGAGTCCCGAGCGCAGCTCGAGGAGCTCGACGGTGTTCCGCTCGCCGATGAGCACGCCCCACTTGAGCGTCTGCGGCAGCAGTTCGCTCGCGCTTCCGCGGAGGTAGGTGCCGGACCCCGGGCGTACGTCGACGACCCCGAGGATCTCGAGCGCGGCGAGAGCCTCGCGGACGGCCGAGCGGCCGACCTCGAGGCTCGCCGCGAGCTGGCGTTCCGGCGGCAGGCGGGTGCCGGGGGCGATGGACCCGCTCGTGAAGAGGTCAAGCAGGCGCGTGGCCACCACCGAGACGGCGGACCCCGCGGGAAGGGTCCCGAGGGCCGCGGTGATCTCCGCGGAGCGGTCGTCGCGGTAGGCCGGCATGGCGTCAACATAGCCGCTCGCGCCGAGAAAACCACCTTCCTCACGCCCCAAAACCGGTCAACCGGTTTGACAGCGCAGGCATCGCCTCGAATACTGGACCCGGCGCGCATCCCCGCCCGCCGCCTCTCGGCATCGAAGACGAGTCAAGGAGTCAGTGTGGACACCACCGCCGGCACAGCCCCACCGAGCGTCGAGCGCTCGGCCATCCGCAAGATCGCCGTCCGGCTCGTGCCGTTCGTCGCCCTGATGTTCTTCATCAACTACCTCGACCGGACAGCGATCGGCTTCGCAGGACCGACCGGGATGACCGACGACCTCGCTCTGAGCGCCGCGCAGTTCGGCTTCGCGTCGGGCGTCTTCTTCATCGGCTACATCCTCCTCGAGGTGCCGAGCAACCTGGCGCTCCACCGCTTCGGGGCACGGCGCTGGCTCGCACGCATCATGGTCACGTGGGGCGTTGTCGCCGCACTGTTCGCCTGGGTGCAGAACTTCGAGCAGCTGGCGATCCTGCGATTCGTCCTCGGTGTCGCCGAGGCGGGCTTCTTCCCCGGCGCCATCCTCTTCCTGAGCCTCTGGGTCCCCGCGAGGCACCGCAGCAAGATCCTGTCGCTGTTCTACATCGCCCAGCCGCTCACCTCGGTCATCGGCGCCCCCTCGCGGGCGTGCTGATCGCCCAGGACGGCGTCTGGGGCCTCGAGGGCTGGCGCTTCATGTTCCTCGTCGTCGCCATCCCCGCGATCGTCGTCGGCATCATCGCGTGGTTCTACCTGAAGGACCGCCCGTCCGATGCGAAGTGGCTGACGGCGGAGGAGAGCACGTGGCTGGAGCGCGAGCTGCAGGGCGAGCGGGTCACCGCGGAGGAGGCTCACAAGCACGTCTCGATCCGCCACGCCTTCGGCAGCGGACGTGTGTGGATGCTGTCCTTCATCTACTTCGGCTTCATCTACGGCCTCTACGCCCTCGCCTTCTTCCTTCCCACGATCATCACCGGTTTCCAGGAGCAGGCGGGTGTCGAGGCCTTCGACCCCATCCAGAAGGGCCTGATCACCGCGATCCCGTACCTGCCGGCTGCGATCGCGCTGTACTTCTGGTCGGCCGACGCGCACCGGCGGGGCTTGAAGTCCTGGCACATCGTGATCCCGGCGCTCGCCGGCGCCATCAGCATTCCCCTGGCCCTGTTCGCGGGCTCTCCTGCCGCGACGATCGCCGTCATCACGGTGACCGCCATGGCGATCTTCTCCGCCCTGCCGAACTTCTGGACACTGCCGACGCAGTTCCTCACGGGCGTCGCGGCGGCAGCGGGTGTGGCGCTGATCAACACCGTCGGCAATATCGCGGGCTTCTCGGCCCCCTACATCACGGGTCTCGTGACCGACGTGACCGGCGACTTCAAGGTCCCGATGTTCATCGTCGGCTTCTTCATGCTGCTCTCGGCCGTGCTGATGCTGATCCTCTCCCGCCAGCGGCACACCGCCGGTTCCGACAGCCCCACCGCAGCGCCGCTGGTCTTCGACGAGACCGTGGAGCGGGACCGTTGACCCGCCTCTACAACGAGCCGGCCGCGTTCGCCGACGAGATGATCGAGGGGTTCGTCGCAGCGAACGCCCGCTACGTCCGCGCCGTGCCCGGCGGAGTGATCCGCTCGACCGTGTCGCCTGCCGGGCAGGTGGCGGTCGTCGTGGGCGGCGGGTCGGGGCACTATCCGGCCTTCGGCGGGCTGGTGGGGCAGGGCTTCGCCCACGGGGCGGCGATGGGCAATCTGTTCGCCTCGCCCGCGACGCAGCAGGTGGAGTCGGTGGCCAAGGCGGCGGACAACGGCGGCGGGGTGCTCCTCACCTACGGCAACTACGCCGGCGACGTCCTCAACTTCGATGCGGCGCAGGAGCGGCTGCGCGCCCAGGGCATCGACACGCAGACCGTCACGGTGACCGACGACGTGTCGAGCGCGCCGCTGGCGGAGAAGGCCAAGCGGCGCGGGATCGCGGGGGACCTGACGGTGTTCAAGTCGGCCGCTGCGGCCGCCGAGGACGGCTATCCGCTGGACGAGGTCGTCCGGGTGGCGCGGCTCGCGAACGAGCGGACCCGGTCCTTCGGCGTCGCGTTCACGGGCTGCACCCTGCCGGGAGCGGCGGAGCCGCTGTTCACGGTGCCCGAGGGGCGGATGGGCGTCGGGATGGGGATCCACGGGGAACCGGGGATCGGCGAGACCGACATCCCGACCGCCGACGAGCTGGCCGAGCTGCTGGTGTCGCGGCTGCTCGAGGAGCTGCCCGACGGGGTCGACACCGCCGAGGGGGCCCGCGTGGTGCCGATCCTCAACGGGCTGGGGTCGGTGAAGTACGAGGAGATGTTCGTCGTCTACCGGCGCATCGCCCAGCTGCTGGAGGCGGCGGGGCTCGTGATCGTCGACCCGCACGTGGGCGAGTTCTGCACAAGCTTCGACATGGCGGGCACCTCGCTGACCCTGTTCTGGCTCGACGAGGAGCTGGAGCGGCTCTGGGATGCCCCGGTCGACGCTCCCGCCTACCGCAAGGGCTCCGTGGCACCGGCTAAGCAGCGGAGCGACGAGGTCGCCGGCGACTCGTCGGCGACCGCGGTGCCCGACTCCACCCCGGCCTCCCGTGCCGCCGCCCCGCTCGTCGTGTCGGTGCTCGCGGCGGTCAGCGCGACCGTGGACGAGCACGTCGACGAGCTCGGCAAGCTGGACTCGATCGCCGGCGACGGCGACCACGGCATCGGCATGCAGCGCGGCGCGCTCGCCGCACTGACCGCCGCCGAGGACGCGCTCGCGGCGGGCGCGGGAGCCGGGACGGTGCTCGTCACCGCGGGCGACGCGTGGGCCAACCGGGCGGGCGGCACCTCGGGTGCGCTGTGGGGGCTCGCGCTCCGGACTCTCGGGGAGAGCCTCGGCGACCTGGACCGGCCCGACTCCTCGGCGATCGCGAACGCGATCGGCTCGGCTCGCGCCGGCATCATGTCGTACGGGAAGGCGGAGGTGGGGGACAAGACCATGGTCGACGCCCTCGTCCCGTTCGCCGACACCCTGCACCTGCAGGTGGAGCGGGGGAGCCGTTCGCCGTCGCCTGGGCGACCGCGGCCCGGGCGGCGACCGCCGCTGCCGCCGCCACCTCCGAGCTGCTGCCCCGGATGGGCCGCGCCCGCCCGCATGCGGAGAAGAGCCTCGGCACGCCCGACCCGGGCGCCCACTCGTTCGCTCTCATCGTCTCGGCGATCGGAACCGTGCTCGCCGGCCAGCGGCAAGACCAGCCCCACGAAGGAAGGAACTAGACGATGGCGGAAGCCCTGCGCCTGGTCGTCGGAAGCGACGACGCCGGCTACGACTACAAGGAGATCCTCAAGAAGGACCTCGAGAACAGCGACGGAGTCGCCTCCGTCGTGGATGTGGGCGTGAACGCCGAGGGGCACACGCCCTACCCGAAGGTCGCGATCGAGGCCGCGGAGATGGTGGCCCGCGGCGACGCGGACCGCGCGCTGCTCATCTGCGGCACCGGCCTGGGCGTGGCGATCTCGGCCAACAAGGTCGCCGGCATCCGTGCCGTCACCGCGCACGACAGCTTCTCGGTGGAGCGGGCAGTGCTCTCCAACGACGCGCAGGTGCTGACCATGGGTCAGCGGGTCGTCGGCATCGAGCTCGCCCGCCGGCTCGTCCGCGAGTGGCTCACCTACCGGTTCGACCCCGCCTCGGCATCCGCCGAGAAGGTCGCGGTGATCGAGCAGTACGAGACCACCGGATCCTGCTGATGGCCGCACGCGTGTCGATCGGCGTGAGCCTGAAGATGTACTTCGGTCATCGTCAGGCCCGCGACTGGTTCGCGCGCGTCGCGGACATCGCCGCGGCACATCCGGCGGTGCGGGACGGCTCCGTGGAGCTGTTCGTGATCCCCACCTACCTGCAGATCCCGGCCGCCCTCGAGGCCTTCGCGGGCACCCCGGTCCTCGTCGGCGCCCAGGACCTCGCGACCGAGGACACCGGGGCGTACACGGGCGAGGTCAGCGGCGCCGAGCTCGCCGAGCTGGGCGTGCGGGTGGCGGAGGTCGGTCACGCCGAAAGGCGTCGGCACTTCGGCGAGACCGACGAGATCGTCGCGGCCAAGACCACCGCAGCGCTCCGCAACGGGCTGACCCCGGTGCTCTGCGTCGGCGAGACCGAGCGCGGGGACCCCGTGGAGGCGGCGACGGCGACCATCCGCCAGGTCGCCTCCGCGCTGGCCGGCGCCCCGGCTGGCCGGGTCCTCGTCGCGTACGAGCCGGTCTGGGCGATCGGGGCCCCCGAGCCTGCCCCCGCCGAAGACATCCGCGAGGTCGGGCATGCCTTGAAGGAGGCGGTGGCCGGCCTCACGGAGCACCCCGGCAGCGGAGTCATCTACGGGGGATCGGCGAAACCCGGTCTGCTCGCCGCCCTCGGCCACACAGTCGACGGCCTCTTCCTCGGCCGCTTCGCGCACGACCCCTCGGCGCTGGCGGCGATCCTCGACGAAGCGCAGGCGCTCGCCGCGGACACCGGAGGGTCGCCCCGATGATCGGTCTGGGCAGCTACGCCTTCTTCTGGCGGCAGTCGGATCGGGTTCCCGAGCCGATGAGCCTCGCAGCCGTGCTGGAGGAGACACGGGCCCTCGGCGTCGGTCTCTTCCAGATCTGCGACTGGGCGCCGCTGCTCACGCTGTCCGACACGGAGCTGCGCGACGCCGCCACGCGGGCACGCGAGCTCGGCATCCGGATCGAGCTCGGCACCAAGGGCGTGGGCGCGGAGCATCTCGCCCGCTTCCTCCGGCTGGCCGGGGTGTTCGACGCGCGCCTCGTCCGCAGCATGGTGTTCTCACCGGATCACCGGCCGACGCTCGAGCAGGCCGCGCGCCTGCTGACGGCTGCGATGCGGGACTACGAGGCGGCGGGCGTGACGCTCGCCCTCGAGACCTACGAGCAGTTGCCCACGCCCGACCTGATCCGTCTGATCGAGCGGGTCGGCAGCGAGTCCCTCGGCATCTGCCTGGACCCGGCGAACACGGTCGCCGGCCTGGAGCTCCCCGCGGACGTCGTGGAGCGGTGCGCGCCGCTCACCAAGAACGTCCACGCCAAGGACTTCGCCTTCGCGCGGCAGGACGGCTGGGTGGGCTTCACCTACAGCGGCGTGCCGCTCGGCGAGGACTCCACGACTACCCGCACGTGCTGCGCACCGTCGACCCGGACGGGCGCGGCATCAATCAGATCGTCGAGCACTGGCTGCCCTGGCAGGGCGACCCGGCCACCACAGCGTCCATCGAAGCCGACTGGACCCGAACCGCACTGGAATACCTGAGGAGCAATTCATGACCACCACGACCACCGAGGCCACCGCGCCCGCCACCGCGGAGGCCTACAAGATCGCCGTCATCGGCGCCGGCGGGAAGATGGGGATGCGCGTCTCCAACAACCTCGTCAAGACGAACCACGACGTCAGCTACAGCGAGAACTCGCCGGCGGGGCAGGAGCGCGTCACCGCCGCCGGTCGCAGTCTCACTGACAGCGAGACCGCAGTGAAGGACGCGGACATCATCGTCCTGGCGGTGCCGGACCTCGCCCTGGGGCCCGTGACGGCACAGCTCGTGCCCCAGCTGAAGAGCGGCGCCATCGTGCTGACGCTCGACCCCGCCGCCGCCTACGCGGGACTCCTCACGAAGCGCGACGACGTCATCCAGGCGGTCGCTCACCCGTGCCACCCCTCGGTGTTCCTGCAGCGCACGACGCCCGAGGAGTACGCGGACACCTTCGGCGGCATCGCGGCCCCCAGGACGCCATCGCGGCCATCGAGTCCGACGACCAGTCCAAGAAGGCGATCGTCGAGGCGACCGTGCGCGCCATCTACGCTCCCGTCATCGACGTGCACTGGGTCACCGTGAAGCAGCTCGCCCAGCTGGAGCCCACGCTGGTGGAGACGATCGCCTGCATGATCGGCGCGCTCCTCAACGAGGCGCTGGACGAGGCCGTGAACACGATGGGCGTCCCCGAGGCGGCCGCGCGCTCGATCCTCTACGGCCACACGCAGGTGGCGCTCGCCAACGGGCTGCGCGGGGACAACCCGTTCAGCGACGCCTGCCTCATCGCGATGGACTACGGCCGCCAGAACATCATCAAGGAGGACTGGAAGAAGGTCTTTCGCGACGACGAGCTCGACAAGAACCTCGCCGCGATGCTGCACCTGGACAAGATCGAGCGCTAGCCTCCCGCGGGTGCTGCGGACACCTCGAGCCGGTGGGCGGGGGTGCGGGGATCCGCATCACCCGCGCAGCCCGCCGCGGCTCAGAGCTCGGCGGTGACCAGCGTGCGGAAGAAGGTCCGGAGGTCCGCCGCCATGTCGACCGCGTCCCTGTCGAGGAGCCACTGAAGCTGCAGGCCGTCCATGAGGGCGACCGTGCCACGTGCCGCTGCGGCCGGCTCGACTCCGGGCCGGAGCTCGCCACTCGCGGCGACGGCCTCGAACGCGGTCTGCACCGTCCGCGTCGACCGTCGGTAGCGGGCGACGAAGTACTCGTGCGCCGGATGCTCGGGCGAGGTCGACTCCGCGGAGAGGGTGCAGAACAGCTCGACGACGCCGGGGGCGGCCGCGTTCCGCTCGGCGATCCGCAGCAGCGAGCGCAGCACCTCGACGCCGCCGGAGCCGTCGAGGTCGTAGCGCTCCTCGGCCTGCTCGTCGCGGCGCTCGAGGACCGCCGCGAGCAGCGCGCTCTTGCTCGGGAAATGGTGGAGGAGGCCGGCCTCGCTCATCCCCACCCGGTCCGCGACGGTGCGCAGCGAGCCGCTGCGGTAGCCCGACTCGGCGAAGACCTTGAGCGCCGCGTCCAGGATGGCCGTCCTGGTCTGGCTGCTCTTCGCGTAGGGCCCCCGGGGCCCCCGCCGCTGAGGTGCGTCGTCCTCGACCACGTCCGCCCCTCCGACCGAACGGACCCGAGTGATCCGTGAATGCAGAGTAGTGGTTCGGGATTGACGGGGGCCAGCGGTCGCCCCGGCTCTCAGATGCGGGCGACCGCCAGCCGGTCCTTTCCCGCGCCCTTCGAGCGGTACATCGCCGCGTCGGCCGAGGCCAGGATGGCGTCGGCCGAGGGCGGAACGGCGGCCTGAGCGTCGTGCAGCGCCACCCCGACGCTCACCGTGATCGGGAGGAGGAGGGAATCCCTGCGAACGGCTCGCGGACCGCAGCGCGGATGCGCTCGGCGATGCGCTCCGCCACCGTCTCGTCCACGTTCTCGCACACCACCACGAACTCGTCGCCGCCCAGGCGGCCGACGGTGTCGTACTCCCGCACCATGCGCAGCATGCGGTGCGACACCTCGCGCAGGACGGCGTCGCCAGCCGCGTGACCGAGCTGGTCGTTCACGGACTTGAAGCCGTCGACGTCGAGGAAGATCACCGCAAGCGGGCGCCCGGTGCGGTACGCGGACGCGAGCGCCTGGCCCAGCCGCTCGTGGAAGAGCTTGCGGTTGGCGAGTCCCGTGAGCTGGTCGTGCAGGGCCATCCGCTCGAGGCTCCGCTGCAGGCGCAGGCGCGTGAGGACCTCGCGCCCCTGGAGAGCCAGGGTCTCCTGCAGCTCGATCGCGGCGGCGTCGAACTCCTGGCCCGCCCGAGGCGGCACATCACGAGCCCCATGGGCTGACCGTGCTCGTCGAGCATCGGGGTGACGCAGAGTGCCTCGACCCGTGCCTCGAGGAGGACGTCGACCAACTCCGGATAGCGCGCCGCCGCGTCGGCGATGCTCGCGATCGTCACTACGCTGCCGCTGCTGAGTGCCTCCGTCTCCGGACGCAGCATCCTGTGCTCTCCGGCGCTCGCGAGCGGGTCGGTTCCCGCGGCGAGCCGGAGGGCTCCCGACTCGTCCAGCAGCAGAACGGAGGCGCCCGCCGCGGCGAGGGCGCCCCGGGCCTTCGCGGCCAGTGCGGCCGTGAGACTGTCCTCGGTGCCGCTGCGCGCGAACTCGATGGACGCGTCCTGCAGGACACGGAGTCGCCCCTCCGTCCCCTCGGAGGACCGGCGCGCGAGGACGAGCTGACGCTCGTAGTCCTGCCGCTCGGTCGCGTCGAGGACCGCGGTCCTGAGCAGGCGGGGGCTGCCGTCCTGGTTGGTCACGAGCACCGAGTTGATGATGACCGGCAGCCGGACGCCGCTGGCCGTCTCCAGCGACAGGGCGACCTCGCGCGCCTCTCCGCGCAGCCGCAGGACGGGCAGGAAGCGGGTCTCGTAGAACAGCCGGCCGCCGGCGTCAAGCAGGTCGGGGAACCGCGCGCCGCGCAGCTGATCGGCGGTGTAGCCCGTCCAGCGCAGCAGCGTGGCGTTGACCCGGATGATCGCCCCCTCGAGCGTCATCGACAGCTGGCCGACCGGACCGTGCTCGTAGAGCTCCTCGAACGAGTCGTCCGAGGGGAGCGGGGCGGGCTCGGGAGCAGTCACGCGAGGAACGAGCGGATCTCCCGAGCCAGCTCGTCGGGGTCCGACATGTTGGGGCAGTGACCCGTGGCCCGGAGGACGACGAGAAGGCTCCCCGGGATGTGCTCGTGCACGTAGTGCCCGACGGGAAGGGGCGCGATCGGATCCTCGCTGCACTGCAGGACCAGGGTCGGCGTCGTCACGGCGGCCAGGTCCCGGCGGTTGTCGGACAGGAAGGTGACGCGTGCGAACTGGGAGGCGATGGCGGGGTCGGTGCTGCAGAAGCTCGAGGTGAGCTCCTCGCCCAGCTCGGGACGGTCGGCGTTGCCGACGATGACGGGCGCCATCGTCGAGGACCAGCCCAGGTAGTTGGCGTCCAGCGCGTCGAGTAGTCCGTCGATGTCCGTCTGGCTGAACCCGCCCGTGTAGCCGGGCTCATCGATGTACCGGGGCGATGGCCCGACCAGGATTAGCGCGGCGAAGCGCTCGGGCGCGCGATTGGCTGCCAGGACGCCCACCATCGCGCTGACCGAGTGGCCGACGAAGACGACGTCGTGCAGGTCGAGCGCCTCCACGATGCCCAGCACGTCGTCCGCGTAGCCGTCCAGTGAGTCGTACTTCCCCGCGTCGTAGGCGGTGAGGTCCGACCGTCCCGCGCCCACCGCGTCGAAGAGGATCACGCGGTGGTCGTCCTCGAAGTGCGGGGTGACGGTGCGCCACATCTCCTGGCTGCAGCCGAATCCGTGCGCGAAGAGCATCGGCTGAGCCGTCGCCGGCCCGGACTCGGTCACGTTGTTCCGCCGGCGGACGTCGTCGACAGCGCTGGGGAGAAGGCTGATCGGAGCTCCAGAAAAGAGGTCGGGCCGGGGCCGGCGAGCGTTCAGGCTAACCGGGGCGCCTCGCGAGAGCAATGGCGAAGGGCCCGGAGGCCGCATTCTACCGGGGTACATCGCAAGGGTCCTCCGGCGTTGACTTTGGCCGCGGCGAGCTTCGACGATGAGGAGGAGAACGCAGAGCGGGGCACAGGGTGAGCGTCAGCACGGACCCGATGGGGCTGAAGGACGAGCTGCCCTCTGCCATCGCGGGCGGCCAGATCGAGGCCCACTACCAGCCGCAGATCGACCCGGCGACGGGGGCCTTCGTGGCCGCGGAGGCGCTCAGCCGGTGGCGCCATCCCACGCTCGGCGTCGTGCTTCCCGCGTCCTTCATCTCGCTGGCCGAGGAGGAGGGCCTTATCGACGGCATCGACGAGCAGATGCTCGAGGAAGCCTGCTCCTGGGCGGGCGCCTGGCAGGAGAGAGGCGTCAGCCGGCAGGTCTCGGTCAACGTCTCAGCGGGAGCCTTGACCACGCCGCGCTTCTTCCGCCACCTCACCGCCGCAGTGGATGCGGCGGGGCTCGCCCGCGGGGTGCTGACCGTCGAGATCACCGAGACGCAGGAGGTCGCGGATCTGGCGCTCGTCATCAGCAATCTCCTGGAGCTCCGCGAGCGCGGCGTCGGCGTCTCCCTCGACGACCTCGGAGCCGGCCACTCCTCCGTTGAGCGGATGACGCGGCTGCCGCTCAGCGAGGTGAAGATCGACCAGTCGCTCGTGCAGAAGGTCACCGACACGAGCACCGCGCTCATCCGTGCGGTGGTCGAGCACGCCGGCGAGCGAGGCCTCCGGGTCGTCGCCGAAGGCATCCAGACGCAGGAGCAGCTCGATCGGATCCGCGAGCTCGGCTGCGACCGGGCCCAGGGATTCCTCATCGCGCCGCCGATGCCGCGGGATGCGCTCGATGAGCTGCTCCTCGAGGCTGACCGAGTCGGTCGCTTCCCGAACGTCTGACCAGCCCCGCCGCAGGCGGACCGCGGCCGGGTCAGTGCGGGAAGTCGTCGAGCCCGCTCGCGTGACTGGCGGGCGACTCGTCGTTCGTCTCGCCGCCCACCTCGAGCTGGGTCCACTGCACGGGCATGCCCGGGGAGAACAGGATGTCGACGCCGGGTCCCGACGACAGCGGCGGGATGTGCACGTATCCGCCCCCTCGCGGATCGCCCGGAGGATCTGCTGGCGAAGCTCGTTGACGGGTTCGGGCAGGAAGTAGTCCCGGCCGTTCACGGTGAGCCGATGTACGAGAACCATGGTTCGATCTCCTCTCGGCGCCGCTCCTGGCGCCTCCGACACCCTACGCGGGATGGGGTGGGCCGCTCTCTGTGCTAGAGCCACTTCTCGGCGAGGTGATCGGCGATGACGCGCCGGATGGTGCCCGAGCGGGAGCGGAGCACGATGGACTCCGTGCGGATGATGGGGCCCTTGCGGCGGACGCCCTCGACGAGGCCGCCGTCGGTCACGCCGGTGGCCACGAAGAACGTGTTCTCGCTCCGGACCAGCTCGTCCGCCGTGTAGACGTGATCCATCTTGAGACCCGCGTCGATGCCGCGCTGACGCTCCTCGTCGGTCTTCGGGGCGAGCCGGGTCTGGATGAGCCCGCCGAGCGCCTTGATCGCGCAGGCGGTGGCAACGCCCTCGGGGCTTCCGCCGGTGCCCACGCACATGTCGATGCGGGTCTCGTAGCGTGCTGCGTTGATGCCGCCCGCGACGTCGCCGTCGAGCAGGAGCCGCGTCCCGGCGCCCGCTGCCCGGATGTCGTCGATGAGCTGCGCGTGCCGCGGGCGGTCGAGGACCGCGATCTGCATCTGCTCGACCGGCTTGCCCTTCGCCTTGGCGAGGGCTCGGATGTTCTCCCCGATCGGCTTCCGGATGTCCACGACGCCGATGCCCTCCGGCCCGGTGACGATCTTGTCCATGTAGAACACGCTCGAGGCGTCCAGCATGGACCCGCGGTCGGCGACGGCGATCATCGACAGGGCGTTCTGCCGACCGGCCGCGGTCAGCGACGTGCCGTCGATCGGGTCCACCGCGATGTCGCAGGCCGGGCCGTTGCCGGTGCCGACGTGCTCGCCGTTGAAGAGCATGGGCGCCTGGTCCTTCTCGCCCTCACCGATCACGACGACGCCGTCGAAGTCCACGGTGCCGAGGAACTTGCGCATTGCATCGACGGCCGCCTTGTCCGCGGCGTTCTTGTCGCCGCGGCCGATGAACGGGACCGCGCGGATCGCGGCCGCCTCGGTCGCCCGCACCAGCTCCATGGCCAGGTTGCGGTCGGGGCTCTCGTACACGCTCTGCTGCATGCTCACCTCGTCGTGCGGCCGGCCGCCCGCGCCGGATAGGCGCGCGGCGGGAAGGAGTAGGCGACGATGGAGCGTAGCGCGTCGAGGTCGCCGTCGACGAGACCGTGCGTCCGCGCCTGCACGAGCAGGTTGCCGATCGCCGTCGCCTCGACGGGCCCCGCGATCACCGGAACCCCGATGGCGTCGGCGGTCAGCTGGCAGAGGAGCGCGTTCTGAGCGCCGCCGCCGACGACGTGCACGGTGCGGACCGGCCGCCCGGTGAGACGCTCGATGTCGCGGATCGCTCCGGCGTAGGCGTTCGCGAGGCTCTGCAGGATGCTGCGCACGAACTCGCCCCGGGTCGCGGGAACCGGTCGCCCGGCCTCCGCCAGCAGCGCGGCGATGCGCGCCGGCATGTCGCCCGGGGGCAGGAGCCGGGGATCGGCCGCGTCGAAGGTGGGCACGTCGGACGGGGCATCGCCCGCGAGCTGCAGGAGGTGCTCCAGATCCTCACGATCACCCGCCCTCTCCCACGTCCGCACCGACTCGCTGAGGAGCCACAGCCCCATGACGTTCTTGAGGAACCGGGTGCGGCCGTCGACGCCACCCTCGTTCGTGAAGCCCGCCTGTCGAGCCTCGTCCGTGGCGAGGGGGCGGACAGCTCCGTGCCGACGAGCGACCACGTCCCCGAGGAGATGTAGGCGGAGTCGTCGCCCACCGAGGGCACGCCCACGACGGCGGAGGCCGTGTCGTGCGACCCGACGGTGCTGAACCGGACGGCGGACGCGATGCCGAACTCGCTGCGCACCGCTTCCGACACGGGCCCGAGGTCGGTACCCGGGGGCACGATCTCGGGCAGGAGCGCCGGGGGCAGGGCGAGGCGAGCGAGGAGCTCGCGGTCCCAGTCGGTGCTGCCGACAGGAACGAGTCCCGTCGTCGACGCGTTCGTGAGCTCGGCCACGGCGTGCCCGGTCGCCCAGTAGGCGAGAAGGTCGGGGATGAGGAGCATTCGGTCGGCGAGCTCAAGCGTCCCCACGGCCGCGTCGGCGGCCAGCTGGAAGACGGTGTTGAAGGGCAGGTGCTGCAGCCCGTTGCGCGAGAAGAGCTCGGCGGCGGGCACGCGCGTGTGCACCGCGGCGACGCCCTCCGCCGTGCGCTCGTCCCGGTAGTGATACGGGTTGCCGAGCATGCGGCCGTTGCGCAGCAGCGCGTAGTCGACCGCCCAGGAGTCCACGGCGGCGCCGAGCAGCTCGGGCTCCTCGCGGGAGGCGGCCCCGAGCCCGTTCATCGCCGCCGAGTAGAGCGACAGCACGTCCCAGTGCAGCCCGTCCGACGTCCGTACGGGAGTGTTCGGGAACCGCGCGACGTGCCGCAGGTGCAGCTGACGGTGGCCCACCGTTCCGACGAGAACCCGGCCGCTGGTCGCGCCCAGGTCGATCGCCGCGACCGCCTTCATCTGCCGGTCACCGGAGGAACGCGGCGGCGACGCCGGCGTCGACGGGGATGTGCAGTCCTGTGGTGTGGCTGAGGTCGGGACCGGTGAGGACGGCGACCGCGTTGGCCACGTTCTCGGGCAGCACCTCGCGCTTGAGGATGGTGCGCTGCGCGTAGAACTTGCCGAGGTCCTCCTCGGGGATGCCGTAGGTCTTCGCCCGGTTCGCGCCCCAGCCGGCGGCGAAGATCCCGGAGCCGCGCACGACGCCGTCCGGGTTGATGCCGTTGACCTTAACGCCGTGCTCGCCCAGCTCGACCGCGAGGAGGCGCACCTGGTGGGCCTGGTCCGCCTTCGCGGCGGAGTAGGCGATGTTGTTGGGCCCGGCGAACACCGAGTTCTTGGACGAGATGTAGATGACGTCGCCGCCGAGCTGCTGATCGATCAGCACCCGCGCCGCCGCCTTGGAGACGAGGAACGAGCCCTTCGCCATGACGTCGTGCTGCAGGTCCCAGTCGGCCTCGGTGGTCTCCAGCAGGGGCTTCGACAGGGACAGGCCCGCGTTGTTGACGACCAGGTCGAGCCCGCCGAATGCGAGCACGGCGGCATCCACGGCGGCCTGCACCTGGAGGGGGTCGGTGACATTCGCCTGCACCCCGATCGCCACGTCGGCGCTGCCGAGCTCGGCGGCGGCCGCCTCCGCCTTCTCGAGGTCGAGGTCGGCGATGACGACGCAGGCGCCCTCCGCCGCGAGCCGGGTGGCGATGGCCTTGCCGATGCCGGACGCCGCTCCGGTAACCAGGGCGATGCGGGTGGCGTGCGACTTGGGCTTCGGCATCCGCTGGAGCTTGGCCTCCTCGAGGGCCCAATACTCGATGCGGAACTTCTCCTCGTCGGAGATCGGTGCGTAGGTCGAGAGCGACTCCGCCCCGCGCATCACGTTGATGGCGTTGATGTAGAACTCGCTCGCGACCCGAGCGGTCTGCTTGTTCGCCCCATAGCTGAACAGCCCGACGCCGGGCACGAGAACGATCAGGGGGTCGGCCCCGCGCATGGCGGGGGAGTCCGCCGAGGCGTGTGCCTCGTAGTACGCCCGGTAGTCGGCCCGGTAGGCCTCGTGCAGCTCCTTCAGCCGCGCGACGGAGTCCTCCACCGAAGCGGTGGCGGGCAGGTCGAGCAGCATGGGCTTGACCTTGGTGCGCAGGAAGTGGTCGGGGCAGCTGGTGCCGAGGGCGGCGAGCCGGGGTGCTCGGCGCGGGCGAGGAAGTCGAGGACCTCGCCGGCGTCGGTGAAGTGGCCGACCATCGGCCGGTCGGTGGAGGCGAGCCCGCGGATGGCCGGGGCGAGGGCGGCCGCCTTGGCGCGGCGCACGTCCTCGGGAAGCGGCTCGAAGCCCGGCAGGATGCCACCGAAGGGGTCGGTGCGGCCATGCTTGGCGATGTACTGCTCCGCGGTGGCGATGATCCACAGGGAGTTGGCCTCCGCCTCCTCGCTCGTCTCGCCCCAGGCCGTGATGCCGTGACCGCCGAGGATCGTGCCGATCGCCTCGGGGTTCTGCTCCTTGATTTCGGCGATGTCGAGGCCCAGCTGGAAGCCGGGACGTCGCCACGGCACCCAGACCACCCTGCCGCCGAAGATCTCCTTCGTCAGCGCCTCGCCGTCGGCGGCCGTCGCGATCGCGATGCCCGAGTCGGGGTGCAGGTGGTCGACGTGCGCCGCGTCGACGAGGCCGTGCATGGCCGTGTCGATCGAAGGGGCTGCACCGCCCTTGCCGTGCAGCGTGTAGTCGAACGCGGCGACCATCTCGTCCTCGCGCTCGACCCCCGGGTAGACGCCCTTCAGCGCGCGCAGCCGGTCGAGCCGCAGCACCGCGAGGCCTGACTCCTTCAGTGTTCCGAGGTCGCCGCCGGAGCCCTTGACCCACATGAGCTCGACCTGCTCGCCCGTGACCGGGTCGGTCTCGATGCCCTTGGCCGACGTGTTGCCGCCCGCGTAGTTCGTGTTCTTCGGGTCGGCGCCGAGCCGGTTGGATCGGGCGAGCAGCGCCTCGACGGTGGGGTTGGTCACGGGTGCGCGTCTCCAGAGGTTTCGTGGGCGGTGCCCACGAGGTCGGTCGTGGTCAGCCAGGCGACGATGCGCCGTACGCTGCGATGGGCGCCCGGGTTGTCGGGCTCGTTGAGGTGGCCGTGGCGGGTGCCGTCCTCGCGGACCAGCAGGGTGTCGACGCCCGCGGCCGCCAGCTCGGCGGCGAACAGCTCGCCCGTCGAGCGGAGGCTGTCGGCGTCCGAGTTGAGGACGAACGTCGGGGGAAGGCCGTGCAGGTCGGCGCCGCCCGCGAACGCGTAGGGGTCGGCCAGTGCGGCCGCGCTGCCGGCGTAGTTGAGGTTGATCGCGGCGACAGACGCCGGCTCGAAGCGCGCCTCCGCGGGGAGGGCCGCGACCTTCGCCGCGAGCTCGGGCCGGTGCTCGGGCAGCTCAGCGTGGAGGAGAGGGTAGGCCAGCACGAGGGAGCGGGGAAGCACCGGTCCCTCATCCCGCAGCCGGAGCGTTGCACCGGCGACCAGGTTGCCGCCTGCGCTCGCGCCGCCGAGGGACCAGCTGCCGGCGGGCACGCCGAACTCGGTGGTGCTCGTGGCCCACACGAACGCGGCGGAGACCTCCTCGGAGGCGACCGGGAAGAGCGCGCCGTCGCGGCGCTCGTCGCGGAAGTCCTCGGGGAAGCCCCGCGTTCCCGAGAGCTGGTAGTCGACGGAGATCACCGGGATGCCGGCGGCGGCGATCCTGCGGGAGACCCAGTCGGCCTCCGGCATGTCGAGCTCGCCGAAGGCGAAGGCGCCGCCGTGCACCCAGACGAAGCCGGCGCTCGGGGTCGCGGAGCCGGCCGGCTCGTAGGTGCGGACGCGGAGAGGGCCGTGGGGGCCGTCGAGGGTGCGGTCGGCGACGGTCACGCCCGCCGTGTCAATGAACGTCATCGTCGTCCTTCTTGGTCTGGCGCGCATACTGCGCGCGCTCGCTCCGTTGCACTGCGCTCGACAGAGCTTGGGTGAAGGAGGTCCACCGGACCTCATTCACTCAAGCTCCCCACCCCGCCTGGTCGCCGCCGACGCGCTCGGCCTCGATCTTCGCCTGGTAGCCGCTCTCGGCGTAGGCCCTCATCGGGTTCGCGGGGAGGCCGCGGGACTCGCGCCACTCCGCGAGTGCCGGACGGACGTCGGTGTAGAAGGCGTCCATGAGGACGTCGTTGGCGCCCAGCACGTCGCCCGCCTGCTGCGCGGCGCCGAGGGCGTCGCGGTCGATCAGCAGAGCCCGCGCCGTCATCTCCTGCACGTTGAGCAC
This sequence comes from Naasia aerilata, assembly GCF_030296595.1. GTDB lineage: Bacteria > Actinomycetota > Actinomycetes > Actinomycetales > Microbacteriaceae > Naasia > Naasia aerilata. The sequence continues at coordinate 1,307,467 of NZ_AP027731.1, forward strand.
GCTGCGGATCTGCCCCGGGATCTTCTTCTCGATGTTGTGGCACTGGTCGAGCATGAACGCGACTCCGCTGTCCTTGCCGTAGCCGCCGCCTCGGACGACCTCGACGAGGATGCGGAACAGCTGGAACGGGTCGGCGGCACCCACGATCAGATCGTCGTCGGCGTAGAACCGTGAGTTGAAGTCGAAGGAGCCGAGCTTCCCGAGGCGCAGCAGTTGCATCACGATGAACTCGATGTTGGTGCCCGGCGCGTGGTGGCCCGTGTCGAGGCAGACGAACGCCTTCTCGCCGAGGGCGGCCACCTGTGCGTAGGACGTGCCCCAGTCGGGAACATCGGTGTGGTAGAACGCCGGTTCGAAGAACTTGTACTCGAGGACCAGGCGCTGGCTGTCGCCGATGCGGGCGTAGATCTGGCCGAGCGAGTCGGCGAGGCGGTCCTGGCGGGCGCGCATGTCGTCCTGCCCGGGATAGTTGGTGCCGTCGGCGAGCCAGATCTTGAGGTCCGAGGATCCCGTCCGGTTCATGATGTCGATGCACTCGAAGTGGTGGTCGATCGCCTGCCTGCGGACCGCCGCGTCCGAGGAGGCCAGGCTGCCGAGCTTGTAAGCCTGGTCCTGGAAGGTGTTCGAGTTGATGGTGCCGAGGCCGACGCCGAGGCCCTCGGCGTGCTCGCGGAGCTTCCCGTAGTCGTCGACCTTGTCCCACGGGATGTGCAGCGCCACCGTCGGGGCCAGCCCCGTGAGCTCGTTGACCTTCGCCGCATCCGTGATCTTCTCGAAGGGGTCTCGGGGAACGCCGGCCTGCGGGAACACCCGGAACCGGGTGCCGGAGTTGCCGAACGCCCAGGACGGCAGCTCGATGGCCTGCTCTGCGAGGAGGCCGGTGATGGAGGAGAAGTCGGTCATGGCCGTCCTAGAGCGTCGCTGCCGAATGAATCGATTCATTGTGCGGGAGCGCGTCGGGTGCTGTCAAACCTTCCGCGGGTTATCCCGCCCCTCCGCGGTTGTGCTTCCTCCCGCGGACGGGTGGTATCACCCGCGGCCGGCGGAGGAGGCGCGCTGCACCAGCTCGGGCTGGAAGACCACGTCCTGCGGCTCCCGGTCCGGATCCTCGGCCTCCTCGAGCAGGATGCGCACCGCGGTCTCGCCGATGAGTCTGCTGGGCTGGCGGATCGACGACAGCGGGACGACGGCCGTGCTCGCGAAGTCGATGTCGTCGTAGCCGATGAGCGCGATGTCCTTCGGGACCCGCAGCGATCGATTCATGACGAGCGCCTGGAGGAGGCCCACGGCGACGAGGTCGTTCGCCGCGAAGATGGCGTCGGGACGCTCGGCGGCGGGCCGGGAGGCGAGCAGCTCCCCGGCTCGCCGGCCCTCCAGGACGGTGAGGGACGACGTCTCGACGAGCTCCAGCGCAGCGCCGCTCTTCTCCGCGGCCTGGCGTGCGCCGCGCAGACGGTCGGCCACCTGGCGGACCGCGGTCGGCCCGCCGACGAAGGCGATGTGGCGACGGCCCGACGCCAGCAGGTGCTCGACGGCCAGCCGGCCGCCTGCAACGTCGTCCACCGCGACCGAGCTCACCGAGCGGTCGTCGCTGCGGCGGTCCACGAGGACCGCCGGGATGCCGCGGGTCCGCAGGCGGCGCAGGCGCTCGTCGACGTCGCCGGTGGGGAGAGAAGGATGCCGTGCACGCGCTGCTTCTCGAACAGGTCGAGGAACGCGCTCTCCTGCTCGTCGTCCTCGTCGCTGTTGCCGAGCACGACCGTGAAGTCGGCGGAGCGGGCCTCGTCCTGGGCGCCGCGCGCCACGTCGGCGAAGAACGGGTTGCTGACGTCGAGCACGACCAGCCCGATGGTGCTGCTGCGGCCCGCGCGCAGCTGGCGGGCGGCGTCGTTGCGGATGTAGCCGAGCTCGTCGATCGCGCGGTGGACGCGTTCGACGGCCTCAGGAGACACGCGGTGCGGCCGGTTGAGGACGTTGGACACGGTCCCCACCGAGACGCCGGCGAGCACGGCGACGTCGCGCACACTGGCGGCAGGCATGCCCCTCCTCTGCTCGGACGCTCATGATGGCACGCTGCGAGGCAGGATGGACCCGTGGACCCCGTCGCCGCCCTGCATGAGATCGCCTTCTGGCTCGAGCGCGAGCAGGCCCCCGGATTCAAGGTTCAGGCCTTCCGCCGCGCCGGCACGGCGATCGCCGCGCTGCCGCCCGCCGACGTCGCCGCGCGTGCCCGGGATGGCCGCCTCAAGAGCGTCAAGGGCATCGGGGGACGCAGCTTCGAGGTGGTCCGTCAGGCGGTGGACGGCGAGGTCCCCGAGTACCTGGCAGCCCTCCGCGAGCGGGGTGCCGAGCCGCTGACCGAGGGCGGCCGGGAGCTGCGCGCCCGGCTGCGCGGCGACCTCCACGCGCACAGCGAGTGGTCGGACGGCACGACCCCGATCGAGCTCATGGTGGATGCTGCGCGCGTGCTCGGCCGGGAGTACCAGGCGCTGACCGACCACTCGCCGAACCTGACGATCGCGAACGGGCTCACGAGCGAGCGACTGGACCAGGAACTCGAGGTCGTCGCCGGGATCAACGCCCGGCTCGACGGGTTCCGGCTCCTCAGCGGCATCGAGGTCGACATCCTGGAGGACGGCACGCTCGACCAGACACCGGACATGCTCGCGAAGCTCGACGTGGTCGTCGCCAGTGTGCACTCGAAGCTCCGCTCGCCGAAGGACGTGATGACGGAGCGCATGCTCGGTGGGATCCGGGATCCGCACACCAACGTCCTCGGCCACTGCACGGGGCGGCTCGTGCAGGGCGGCCGGGGGACGCGTCCCCAGTCCGAGTTCGACGCCGAGGCGGTGTTCGGCGCCTGCGTCGAGCACGACGTGGCGGTGGAGATCAACTCGCGGCCCGAGCGGCAGGATCCGCCGGACGACCTGCTCCAGCTCGCGGTCTCCATGGGCTGCCTGTTCAGCATCGACACGGACGCCCACGCGCCCGGCCAGCTCGCCTTCCTGGACTACGGCGCGGAGCGCGCCGCCGCGAACGGGGTGCCGGCGGATCGGATCATCACGACCTGGCCGCTCGACCGCCTCCTGGAGTGGACCTCCGCCAAGCGCTGAGCTGCCGGCTGGTCCGTGTCTTCGCCGGCCGGGCAGGACGCAGACCGAGGAGTCCGCCGCGCCGTCCAGCCCCTGCTCCGTCGGCGACCTGCACGGCAGGGTGGAGGAATGCAGCTCTACTCCGCGTCTCCCCTCGTGCGCAGTCGCCAGGTCCTCTCGGACGTGGCCGCGATCGCCGCCATCGTTCTGTCGATCGTGCTCGGAGCTGCCGTCGGTGCGGCGGTCGGTGCGCTGGCAGCGCTGGGACGCGGGGTCGAGGAGGCGGGGGAGCGGCTTCAAGGATCCATGACCGACGCCGCGAAGGCGCTCGGGGGCCTTCCCCTGGTCGGCGATGCGGCCTCGGCGCCGTTCCGAGACGCGAGCAAGGTGGGCGCGTCGCTGATCGCCTCCGGTCAGGATCAGCAGCGGCTGTTCGAGACGCTCGGCGTGGTGATCGGGCTGCTCGTGGCCCTGACCCCCATCGCGGTCGTGCTGACGGTGTGGCTGCGGCGGCGCCTCGCCTTCGTGCGGCAGGCCCGAGCGGCCGCCGCGCTCGCCTCCACCTCGGAGGGGCGCGGGCTGCTCGCGCTGCGCGCCCTCATGACCGCCCCGCCGGCCCGTCTCCTCGCCCTCGTGCCGGATCCTGCGGGCGGCTGGCGGGCGGGCGACCCGGCCGTGGTAAGTGTGCTCACCGATCTGGAGCTCCGCCGCACCGGCGTGCTCCGGTGACCGGCGCCCCCGCCGCGCATCCCGAGGGAGATGGAGAGGGCGAGGGAGGGGGTGACGCCTTGCGCGTGGGGCCGCAACCCCTTGAGGGGGCGAGACCGCGGTGACAGCGTGAAGGAACCACACCCCTCTGGAGGCGCGTATGCGTGCGATGGTCTACCGCGGTCCCTACCGTGTCCGTGTCGAAGAGAAGGACATGCCGAAGATTGAGCATCCGAACGATGCGATCGTCCGGGTGACCCGGGCGGCGATCTGCGGGTCGGACCTGCACCTCTACCACGGGATCATGACCGACCTCCGGGTCGGGCACACCTTCGGCCACGAGTTCATCGGCATCGTCGAGCAGGTCGGCTCGAGCGTGCAGAACCTCAAGCGCGGCGACAAGGTGATGGTGCCGTTCAACATCTACTGCGGCTCCTGCTTCTTCTGCGCGCGGGGTCTGTGGTCCAACTGCAGCAACGTCAACCCGAATGCGACCGCGGTCGGGGCCATCTACGGCTACTCCCACACGACCGGCGGGTACGACGGCGGGCAGGCCGAGTACGTGCGGGTCCCGTTCGCGGACGTCGGACCGATGATCATCCCGGACGACATCGAGGATGAGGACGCGCTCATGCTCACCGACGCGTGCTCGACCGGGTACTTCGGCGCGCAGCTGGCCGACATCGAGCAGGGCGACACCGTGGTGGTGTTCGGCGCGGGCCCGGTCGGGCTCTTCGCCGCCCAGTCCTCGTGGCTCATGGGCGCGGGCCGGGTGATCGTGGTCGACCACATCGACTACCGGCTCGACAAGGCGCGCACCTTCGCGCACGCCGAGACCTACAACTTCGTCGAGTACGACGACATCGTCGTGGAGATGAAGAAGACGACCGACAACGTCGGCGCCGACCGGGTGATCGATGCCGTGGGGGCGGAGGCGGACGGAAGCCTGCTCCAGCACGCCACCGGCGCGAAGCTCAAGCTCCAGGGAGGATCCCCCATCGCCCTGAACTGGGCGATCGACTCCGCTCGCAAGGGCGGGACCGTCTCGGTGATGGGCGTCTACGGGCCGGTCCCGAGTGCGATCAAGTTCGGCGACGCCGTCAACAAGGGACTCACGCTCCGGATGAATCAGGCGCCGGTGAAGCGCCAGTGGCCGCGACTCTTCGAGCACATCCGCAACGGCTACCTCAAGCCGAGCGACATCATCACCCACCGCATCCCCCTCGACGAGATCGCGGAGGGGTACCACATGTTCTCCTCGAAGCTCGACAACTGCATCAAGACCGTCGTGATCCCGCCGAGCGCGGCGTAGGAAGGAGCGCACGATGACGAACGTCGACGATCGCCCGGGCGGACCGGGCCGCGGAGGCTACCCGGCGGAGAAGTCGGAGCCGCGCGAGACCATCGAGGAGCTCAAGGCGCGCATCCCGGGCTGGGGTGCGGACCTCGACCCCGCCGACCGGCCCGCCTTCCCCCGGGAGCAATCCCTGGAGAGCGGAGCGCACTGGGACATCCCGGACCTGCAGCCCGAGCTGGTGCCGCGGGAGCGGTCGATCGAGCACAAGTTCCTTCCGCCCGTCTTCGGAACCGCGCAGCCGCTCAAGGGCCTGTCCGGGATGATCCGCGCCTACGCCTACGACCGCTTCAGCGAGGGCCGCGTCGCCCACTGGATGCTGCTGGTGCTCGGCGACCGCGTCGACGTGGTCGAGAGCCGGTTCACCGCGCTCGCGCAGCTGAAGCCGGACAACATCATCACCGAGACCGGGATCCTCGCCGAATTCAAGCGAGACGGCATCGGCTCCCGGTTCGGGCGCAACCGGACCGACACGAAGCACATGTGGCTCGATCCGGTGATCGTGGCCGGCCCGACCGTGCTCCTCGGCTGGGTCGCCTTCCGCGTGATCCGGCGGCTCGCAAAGGGCTGACCGCCTCACCTACGGCCCGGACGTCACCAGGCGTCCGGGTCGTACGTGCGCAGATCGCCGTCCTCGAGCTCCACCCAGGTCGTGATGCCGAGCCGGCGGAGGAACGCCTCATCGTGGCTCACGACGAGGAGCGCGCCCCGGTAGCCGGAGAGCGCATCGACGAGCTGTTCGAGGCTCGGCAGGTCCAGGTTGTTCGTCGGCTCGTCGAGCACGAGCAGCTCAGGCGGAGGATCCGCGAGCAGCAGCCGCGCCAGCAGCACCCGGAAGCGCTCGCCGCCGGAGAGGGTCCCGACCGGCCGATCCACCGTGTCCCCCGGATGAGGAAGCGCGCCAGTCGGTTGCGCACGTCCCCCGGTGGAACGGACGGCGCGGTCGACCGCACGTTCTCGATCGCACTCGCCGCATCGTCGAGTCCATCCAGGCGCTGGGTCAGGTAGCCGATGCGGGCGGTGTGGGCGACCGCGGTGAGCGCCCCGTTCCCGGCCGCCGCGCCGGAGACGAGCGCGGCGAGCAGGGTCGTCTTGCCCGCGCCGTTGCGGCCGGTGAGGGCGATCCGCTCGGGGCCCTGCACGATCACCGACCGCGTCCGCCCGGCGAGCTCCGCGAGGCGCCGACCGGCCGGCACGCGCGGATCGGGCAGGTCGATGAGGATGCGGTCGTCGGCGCGGACTCGGCTGCCCGCCACCTCGAGCCGATCCCTGGCCGATCGGACCCGGTCGTCGAGAGTGCCGCGCAGCTTCCCCGAGGACACCTCCGCCGAGTTCTTGTACGCGTTCGCGAGGATCTTCGGCATGCTCTCGGCCGCCTTCCGCCCCGCGCGATTCCGCTGGGCGATCTTCGCCTCGGCCTCCCGCCGCTGGCGCTTCTCCTGGACGAGCGCCTGCTTGGCCGTGCGCTCCGCCTGCTCGGCGGCGCTCTGCTCGAGGTCGACGCGCTCTCGGTAGGCCGAGTAGGGGCCGCCGAACAGGGTGAGCGACCCCGCCCGCAGCTCGGCAGTCTCGTCCAGCTCGTCGAGGAGACGCACATCGTGGCTGACGACCACGAGCGTGCCTCGCCACGTGGCGACCATCGCCGACAGGCGGGCCCGGGCCTCCCGATCAAGGTTGTTCGTCGGCTCGTCGAGGAGGGCGATCGGGGCGCCGCGCAGCCGGATGCCCGCGATGGCGGTCAGCACGGCCTCGCCGCCCGAGAGGGTCCCGACCGGCCGGTCGAGGTCGCCCTCGTCCAGCCCGGCCTCACGCACGGCGGCGGTCGCCCGCGTCTCGACCTCCCAGTCGTCGCCGAGGGTCTCGAAGTTCGCCGGGGAGGCCTCGCCGGCGAGGATCGCGCGGTAGGCGTCGAGCTGCTCCCGCACGCCGAGGAGGTCCGCGACGGTGGCCGAGGTGCGGAGCGTCAGGGTCTGCGGCAGCACGTCGACCTCGCCCTCGGCCGTGATGGTGCCGCTGGTGGGGGTGAGCTCCCCGGAGAGCAGGCGCAGCAGGGTCGACTTGCCGGCGCCGTTCGCGCCGACAAGGCCGGTACGGCCGCGACCGAACGCGGCGGTCAGGCCCTGCAGCGCGATGGTGCCGTCGGGCCAGGTGTAGCCGACGTCGGTCAGGACGAGGGAAGGGGTGCGGATCGCAGACATGCGGCTCCCGAGGTGTCAGTGGATGCACTGACGCGGAGCCGGTACGGCAGAGTCGACGTCAGCGCGCGGACGAGGGCGCGGAACCGTCGACGATCTTCACCGGGGGTGCCTTCCGTAGGGAACGGGAACCGAGTGTGCCAGTCGGGGAGCGGATCTGCAAGAGGCGGAGCGAGGCCGCGAGCGGGCGACGATGCCGAGCGCCGCGGCGCTGTCCCCTACCCCGCGATACTGGGGTCATGACGGTGCCCCGACCCTCCCGGCTCGCGCTCGCCCTCGACCTCGGGGGCACCAAGGTGGAGGCGGCTCTGGTCGATCCGGAGGGCGTGGTCGTCCCGGCGAGTCGCTTCCGGGCGGCGACGGGACCGGATTGCACGCCGGAGCGCCTCCGGGCGGCGCTGCAGGAGGTGGTCGGGAGGGCGCTCGCCGAACGGGGCGACGCCCAGCTGGTGGGCGCGGGGGTCGGCTCTGCCGGACCGATCGACCTGCGCGCCGGTACGACGGAGCCCGTCAACATGCCGGGTGTCAGGGGCTTCCCGCTCGTGGCCGCCGTCCGCGCCCTCCTGCCGGAGGTGCCCGTCGCCTTCCGCCTCGACGGCACGTGCATCGCGCTCGCCGAGCACTGGGTCGGTGCCACTCGCGGCATCGCGAACTCGCTCGCCCTCGTCGTCTCGACCGGGGTGGGCGGGGGGATCATCGTCGAGGGGCGTCTACTGGGGGGTTCGGGTGGCAACGCCGGCCACCTGGGGCAGATGCGGATCCGGGGCCGGGCGGAGGAGCCGGGTCCGGTCACCGTCGAGGAGCTCGCGAGCGGCCCTCGCACCGTGGCGTGGGCGCGGGAACAGGGCTGGTCGGGCGAAGACGGACGGGACCTGTCGAGGTCGGCCCGGGAAGGCGACCGCATCGCCCGCGCCGGCATCGAGCGCTCCGCGGCGGCGCTGGGCGAGGGGATCGCCAACGCGGCGACCCTGCTCGACCTCGAGATCGTCGCGATCGGCGGCGGCTTCGTCGACGTCGCCGATGACTACATCGCCCTCGTCCAGCGCGCGGCAGAGGATGCGGCGCTCTTCGACTACGCCCGCCGGGTGCGCGTGGTCCGCTCGGGACTCGGCGTGGACGGCCCGCTCATCGGGGCGGCGGCGCTGATCCATAGGGCCGAGCTGCTGCCCTCCGCCTGACCCGATGCCCCCTCGCCGCCACGTCGGGCGGCACTTCGTCGGCGAGTGGCCGGAACTGCACGGGAAGCGCGCGTGCTGGGAGCAGAAGCGCGTGCAGAATCGACCGGTGACCGTGAAAGCACCCGCCCGCCGCCGGCTGCACCCCGCCTGGATCGTCGCCGGGGTCGCGTTCCTCGCCCTCGTCGGCGCTGCCGGATTCCGGAGCGCGCCGAGCGCCCTCCTCGTTCCGCTGGAGGACGAGTTCGGCTGGTCGCGCAGCGAGCTGTCGGTGCCCGTCGGGATCAACATCCTGCTGTTCGGGCTGACCGCGCCGTTTGCCGCGGCCCTCATGGAGCGGTTCGGTCTGCGGAGGGTGACGAGCACCGCGCTGGTGCTCATCGCGGCCGGCGCAGCTCTCAGCATCTTCGTCACCCAGGCGTGGATGCTCAACCTGACCTGGGGCCTCCTGATCGGGCTGGGCACCGGGTCGATGGCCCTCGTCTTCGCGGCGATGGTGGCGGACCGCTGGTTCCTGCGGCGGAAGGGGCTCGTCACCGGCGTGCTCACGGCGGGCAGCGCGACCGGCCAGCTGATCTTCCTGCCGATCGTGGCGTCGCTCGCGGAGAACCAGAGCTGGCGCTACGCGTCGCTGCTCATCGCGGGCATCGCGCTCGCCGTGGTCCCGCTCGTGGCCACGCTCCTTCGCGACTCGCCCGCCGACCTCGGCGTCACGCCGTTCGGCTCGCCGGATGACGCCGTCGTCGCTCCCCCGCCCCGCAGCCCCGGCAATCCCGCGAAGCGCGCCCTCGACGTGCTGCGCCGTGCCGCGAAGGTGCGCACGTTCTGGGCGCTCGTCGTCGGCTTCGGGATCTGCGGCGCGACGACGAACGGTCTCATCGGCACGCACTTCATTCCGAGCCTGCACGACCATGGCGTCCCGGAGACCACCGCAGCGGGGCTGCTCGCCGTGGTCGGCATCTTCGACGTCGTGGGCACCATCGCCTCCGGGTGGCTGACGGACCGGGTGAACCCCGGATCCTGCTCGCCGTCTACTACACGGGACGTGGCCTTTCGCTGCTGCTCCTCCCCGTGCTCCTCGGTTCGACGGTCCAGCCGCCGATCGTGATCTTCGTCGTGATCTACGGGCTCGACTGGGTGGCCACGGTGCCGCCCACTGCGGCTCTGTGCCGGGAGGTCTTCGGCAGTGAGGGGTCCGTGGTCTACGGGTGGGTCTTCGCCTCCCACCAGGTCGGTGCGTCGCTCGCCGCGATCGGCGCGGGCCTCCTGCGCGACAGCTTCGGCGACTACGGCATCGCCTGGCTCGCCGCCGCGGCCCTCTGCGCGGTCGCGGCGGTCGTCAGCGTGGGCATCGCCCGCGGTCGCCGCCCGCTTCCCGCGTGACCGCCGCGGCTCAGGGCGCCGGTGGGCGGCAGCGCACGGCGGTCAGCTTGCCGTCGAGCGCGACGGGCCCCGCGCCGTGCGGCACGAGGAGGGTGTGTCCGCGCGAGACGGCGAGCTCCCCTCCGCCCAGGACAGCGTCCCTGCGCCGTCCAGGATGACCAGGATCGAGAAGCCCGCGGCGAGCTCCACCGGCCCGCTGAGCCGCTCGGCTCGGAAGAAGCCATCGGCCTCTGCGGGGAAGAGCGGAGTGCTCCCCCTTCCGTTCTGCGGCTCGACAAGAGCTCGGCGATGCGCTCCGGCGTCACCGCACGCCGGTCCAGGGCGCCGAGCGCGACGGACCGCTCGAGCCCGAGGAATGCGTCCGCGGGCCCGAGGCCGCGGTAGCCGGCGTACTCGAGCAGGATCGACAGGTCGCTGGGCTCCTGGAGCTCGACCAGCGTGACGCCCGCGCCGATCGCGTGGGGCATCCCGGCGGGCACGAGGAGCGTGGTCCCCGCTTCGAGGGGGACGCGGTGCATCGCGCCGAGCATCCCGGCGGAATCCTGGCCGTCGACCCACGCCTCGACCTCCTCGGCGGTCACGTCGCGCGTGAACCCCAGGTGCGCCGAGGTATCGGCATCGGCGACCGCGGTCACGATCCATGCCTCGGTCTTGCCGTGCGGCAGGGCGAGGTGCTCGGCCGCGAACGGGCCGTCGGGGTGGAGGTGGACGAAGAGGCGCTCGCCGGTGTCGAGCAGCTTCACGAGCAGCTCGGTCGAGGGGCCGAACCGGCCGACGTGCTGGGCGCCGAGGTAGCCCACGGGATCCGCCGCCACCGCGTCGCGCAGGAGCTCGCCCGACGGCAGAGTGCTCAGCCCGACGCCTCCACCCGCGAAGATCTCGGTGGTCGAGCCCACGAAGTCCTCGGGAGAGAACGGGCTCGGCTGCGGGACGCGACGGAATGGGGCGATGCCGGCGCCACCGCGGTAGGGGCGATCCGGCTGGTTGGGGCCGAGGGCGACGGGCGCGAGGCTCATGCTGCCTCCTGGAGAGGTGCGGGTACCGGCATGCGAGAGGATAGCGCCGTGGCGGACCTGCGGCAGATCGCGGATGAGCTGTACGGCCTCGTGCCCGGCTCGTTCACCGCCGAGCGCAACGCGCGGGCCAAGGAGATCCGCACCGAGGGCGACCGGGACCTCGCCGCCGCGGTCGCGAGGCTTCCCCGGCCCTCGGTCGCCGCCTGGGCGGCCAACCTGCTCGTCCGCGAGCGGGCCGACCAGGTGGACCAGGTGGTCTCCTCGGGGCGCTGCTCCGCGAGGCGCAGGAGGACCTGGATCCGGCCGCCCTCAAGACCCTCGGCGCCCAGCGCCGGCAGGTGGTGGCAGCGCTCGGCAAGGAGGCGGCTCGGCTGGCCGCCACGCACGGACAGTCCCTCAGCGGCGCAGCGGTCGAGGAGCTGGAGCACACGCTGCAGGCGGCGATGACGGACGAGTCCGCGGCGGAGGCCCTGCGCACGGGCCGGCTCGTGCGCTCGCTGGCCGCCGAAGGACTCGACGTCGACCTCACGGACGCGGTCGCCGTGGAGGGAGGTGCGGCATCGCCCGCGCCGTCCGCGCCGAAGCCGCGGGCGCGGGGAGCGGCGCGCGTGGACGAGCTCGACCAGAAGCGCCGGGAGGTCGCAGAGCGCGAGCTGGCCGCGGCCCGGGAGGAGGCGGCTGCGGCGGAGGCGGCCTCCTCCGAGGCCGAGCGAGCGCGGGACGACGTCGAACGCCGCCGGGATGAGGCCCGGGCACGCCGGGACCGGCTGCGGGACGAGCGGCGGAGGCTCAGCGCCGAGCTAGCCGAGCTGCAGGACCGGCTCGCGTCGGTGCAGGAGAAGGTCAGCGGGGTCGAGGACGAGCTGGAGACGCTCGACGAGGAGCGGGACGCCGCGCTCACCGCGGTCGACCGGGCGAAGCGCGACAGCGAGCGCGCGCGGGAGTCGGTCCGCGACGCCGAGGAGCGCGTGCGCGGCTAGAAGCAGGACACGTTGTAGTCGAGGTTCTTCGCGATGTACTGCACGACGGCGACCGTTCCGCCCGGGGTGAGCGGCGTCCCGGAGAGGCAGCGGGAGCGGGCGTCCTTCTCGGAGGAGGCGCCCGCCAGCCAGCTCGGCAGGCCGTTGAGGTTGCTCGTGGCCGAGACGGGACCCACGATGACGCTCCACTGGAAGTTGGTCGAGTAGAGGCCGACCCGGGCGCCGATCCCCTCCAGGTAGGCGGTCATCCCCTCGAGGGCGGCCGCGTTGGCGGCCAGATCAGTCGGCGACCACGTGTTCTCGGTCTCCACGTCGAGCCACCAGAGGTAGCTGGAGGGGGTCACCACACCACGCAGGGTGGCGTCGTCCTGGGCCATGGCGTAGCCGTAGACGTAGGCACAGGCCTCGTCGTCGCCGTGGGTGCATGTGCCGTACGGATTCGCGACCGGGCTGCCCTGCCTCGTGGTGTTGGCGGACGGCCACCATTCGGCGAGGACCCCGGGATTGGCGGTGTTGATGTAGAGCGCGGTCCTCGGCTGGCCCGTCGCGCCCGACGAGCCCTGCGCCCAGCTCAGCTGCGCGCCGAAGCACGGGTTGGAGTCGTTCGCCAGTCCACCGGTGACTCCCACGATCCCGAACGCCTGACCCGACGGGAGGGCCTTGCCGCACTGCGGCCAGGAGATGTCGTTGCCCAGAGTCGAGCTCACGACGGGCTTGGGCTCCGGTCCCGGCGGCTTCGCGAACGCCGCCGTCGGCGCGACGACCGCCATCGCCACAGCGGTGACGACGGTGGCGACGGCCTTGAGGAGCGGCTTCCGCATCGGGCAAGTATGCGGGACCCGGACAGGGGCGGCAACGGTTTCGCACCTCGCCTTCCCCGCTACTGGGGGTGCAGAATGACCCGGATGCCCGAGGACGCGACGTCATGAGATTCGGCTTGGTCGGCACCGGATACTGGGCGCGCACCTGCCATGCGCGCGCCCTCGCGGCGGCTCCCAACGTCGAGTTCGCCGGTGTCTGGGGGAGGAGTCCCGGCCCCACGCGCGCGCTCGCCGAGGAGTTCGGGGTGCGCGCGTTCGACTCCGTCGACGACCTTCTCGCGAGCGTGGATGCCGTCTCGTTCGCGGTGCCGCCCGACGTGCAAGGGCCCCTTGCCGCTCGGGCCGGTGCCGCCGGGAAGCATCTCCTGCTCGACAAGCCGGCGGCCGATCGCCTCGACGTCGCCGACCGGGTGGCGTCGGCCGTCGCGGAGAGCGGGGCCGCCGCCCTCGTCTTCCATACGAGCCTGTTCCAGCCGGAGGTGGCCGCCTGGGTCGACGAGGCGGAGGGGCAGGGGTGGGAGGGCGCGACGGCGGAGTGGATCTGCTCGCCCCTCGCCGACGGCGGCAGTCCCTACCTGCGGTCCGGCTGGCGCTGGTCGCGGGGTGCGACCTGGGACGTCGGTCCGCACGCCCTTTCGCTCGTCCTGCCGCTCCTCGGACCGGTGGTGCGGGTGCAGGCGGCGGGCGGACGCGGGGACCTCGTCGCCGCGGTCATGGAGCATGAATCGGGCGCGCTGACCAGTCTGTCTTGGACCCTGCGGGCTCCGCAGGGCGCCGACAGGACGAACCTCGAGCTGTGGGGAGCCGCGGGGCGCATCCGCAAGCCCGATGCTCGCACCGGGGCGGTGGACGCCATGACGGGTGCGCTCACCACCCTGGTCGCCATCGCGGAGGGGCGCGTCGCCGGTCACCGCAGCGACCTCCGCTTCGGGCGCGAGGTGGTCCGCATCCTCAGCGAGATCGACGAACGGGTCGGGATGAACCGGGGCTGACCGCCGGGCGAGGGGACAGCCACGTCCCCCATGCCCTGTACCCCGGAGCGTCCGCCGCGACGAATGGTGGGGGACATTTCACCCGATTCGGGCAGTAGGCCGGGGGACATTCTTCCGCGAGGGACGACCGCCGGGTCTAGTTTCTGACCCAGAGGTCCGGAGCGTGGTGCAAAGGCCTCACACAGCCGGCCCGGAAGCTACCCGATGCTTCCCCTCGCGGGGAGCAGGCAGTCGAGCCGACCTCGTGGCAGCAACGCCGTCGCCGATCCACCCAATCGGCGCTCCGACCGACCTCGGCGGAGGGAATGCTGACTGAATGCCGGTGGCGGAGCCCTCCGCCACCGGCAGAGTCGGCACCCGCTCCACCGGCGGAGTTCGAGCGGCGGCGCTAGTCCTGCTGCTCGACGCCGGTCTCGCCCACGGCGGCGCGCAGCGCGTCGGTGAGCCGGCGCAGCTCGTCGAGATCCGCGTCCGGCAGCGCCGTGCCGAGCGTCCGCTCGATCGACCGCCGGTGTTCGCCGGCGACCTCGAGGAACGCGCGGTAGCCGGCATCTGTGAGGTGCACGACCGTCCCTCGGCGATCGGAGGCGTCCGGCAGCCGCTCCAGGAGGCCACGCGCGACCATCCGGTCGACGAGGCGGCTGATGCTCGGCTGACTCAGCAGCACGACGCCGTTCAGGTCCCGCATCCGCGCGCTGCGCTCAGGGAGCCGGCTCAGGTTGAAGAGGACGTCGTACTCGTTGAACGAGAGCGACCGGGGAACTCGGCGACGAGGCGGCGCATCACGGCCACCTGGGCCCGGAACAGCGACTCCCAAACCTCGACTGCGCTCGCCATGATCGCTCAGCCTAGGTGGCTGTCCGGCGCCTGGCGCCGGACAGAATTGAGGGCCGGTCGCAGAGGCTAGCGACCGGCCCTCTCCCTTGCACCAAGAGTGTCCTGCAATCACATTCCGCGGTAGCTGCCACAGCAAACAACTAACGCTCTTGAAATATATAACGGTTAGGTAACGGCCGCCAGACCCCCGCAACTGTTATTTTCTGAGAGTTCGCCCAGGGCGCGTCGCGCGGGTGGCAGAGGGGGAGAGCGATGTCGTTCCAGGCCTACCTCGACAACATCGAGGAGAAGACAGGGCTCACTCCCCGGCAGTTCGTGGAGCTGGCCGCGGAGCGCGGATTCGGCGGAGGCTCCAAGGCGACGCCGATCGTCGAGTGGCTGAAGGAGGACTACGGCCTCGGCCGCGGTCACGCCATGGCGCTCGTCCACGTCATCACGAAGGGCGACCGGATCGACGCCACGCACGTCGGCTCGGCAGGGCCGCATCGCGACGATTCCGACCGGCTGTGGCTCGACGGGAAGGCCACCCGGCCGCAGCCCTAGTCCCGGCTCTCGCTCGGACGCCGGCTCACAGGTCGGGGCTCGGACCGCGCAGGTCGTGACGCACGACCACGTCGGCGTGCCGGTCGAACCGGTACCCGGTGCCGCGCACGGTTCGCACGATGTCCTGGTACGCGCCCAGCTTCGAGCGCAGTCGCCGGACGTGGACGTCGATGGTCCGCTCGTTGGGAGCGTCCGCGTCCGGAGCCGGCCAGAGCGCGGAGATGATCTCGGCGCGGGCGACGGTGCGTCCCTCGCGGAGAACCAGGTACTGCAGGAGCTCGAACTCCTTGTACGTGAGCGGAGCGGTCTCCTCGCCGAGGACGACCCGCTTGCGCGAGAGGTCGATCGTCACGCCCTCCACGGTGTCCTGCGACGGCTCGTCCACGGTGCGGTGACGGGCCAGGGCCGACGGGTCCTGGAGGGCGAGGCGCACGACGTCGATGTCCCGCCCGCCCGCTCCGCGGGGGCGAGGGCGACCGCCGCGTGGGTCTGCGCTCCGGGCACGAGATCGACGGTCAGGCGGCGCAGCGCCTCGACAAGGGTGCTCAGGTCGGTGCCGGCGTCGAGGGCCTTCGCCTCGTCGACGCCCACGTAGAGGACGAAGCCGCGGGCCTCGGTCCCTTCGGGCAAGGGCCGCAGGCGAGGGGCGGGCGCGGCGGGGGCAGGCCGCGCTGCGGACGGGGGTGTTGGAGACGGTGGAGTCGAGGGTTGCGAGAGACATCGGAAGCCTTTGATGGTGTGCGGCTCGAGAGCCGGAAAGGGTGCTGCGGTCGGCGACCGGAACGGCGCCGGGGGATCGCCGGGACTCCGCCTCAGAGAGGCAGGCGGCGTGCGAACGGGCTGAGCAGAGAGGGAGTCAGCGGCACATTCGACAGCACATCGCGCGGCCGGCAACCATCATGCCGGCGTTCCCCAGAGCCTCGAAGGAGGTCGGGATGCGCGAGGGAGAAGACATGGGGTCGATCTTGGGCCAGGGCGCGGCCGGGTGTCAAGTCCGGCGCGGGGTTCAGCCGACGGTGCCGTAGAGGCGGTCGCCGGCGTCGCCGAGGCCGGGGACGATGTAGCCCACTTCATTGAGCTTCTCGTCGAGGGCGCCGAGCACGACCGTGAGATTGCGGCCCTGGGTCGCCTCCTCGACGGCCTTCAGGCCTTCGGGCGCCGCGATGAGGCAGACGGCCGTGACGTCGACGGCGCCGCGGTCGAAGAGGTACTCGATGGCGGCGAGCAGGGACCCGCCCGTCGCGAGCATGGGGTCGAGGATGAAGCACTGCCGGTTCGACAGGTCCTCGGGCAGGCGCTCGGCGTAGATGGCGGGCTGCAGGGTCTCCTCGTTGCGGACCATGCCGAGAAAGCCCACCTCGGCGTTCGGCATGAGCTTGACCATGCCCTCGAGCATCCCGAGCCCGGCGCGGAGGATGGGGACGACGAGCGGCTTCGGGTCGCTGATCGCGAGCCCGGTCGCCTGGGCGACCGGGGTCTCGACCTCGATCGGCTCCACCCGGACACTGCGGGTCGCCTCGTACGCGAGGAGGGTGACGAGCTCCTCGGCCAGCGCGCGGAACGTCGGCGACGGGGTCCGCTTGTCGCGGAGCACCGTCAGCTTGTGCGTGACGAGAGGATGGTCGGCAACATGCACTCGCATAGGGTCAATCTAGCCGGGGAGAGCCGGCGACGGCGAGGAGGGCCGCGGTGGAGGATCTCGCGGCCTGGATGGGCCTCGCGCTCGACGAGGCGCATGCCGCCCTCGCGACGGGGGATGTGCCGGTCGGCTCCGTCGTGCTCGACTCGACCGGGACGGTGCTCGGCCGGGGCCGCAACCGACGCGAGGCGGACGGCGATCCGCTCGCGCACGCCGAGGTGCTCGCGCTCCGGGAGGCGGCCGCGACCCGTGGGCACTGGAACCTGGAGGACGCCACGCTCGTCGTGACGCTCGAGCCGTGCGTCATGTGTGCCGGCGCGATCCTCGCCGCGCGGGTCGGGCGAGTGGTCTACGGCGCCTGGGACGAGAAGGCGGGCGCTGTGGGGTCCGTCTACGACGTCATCCGGGACCGTCGGCTTCCGCAGCGGGCGGCCGTGGTCGCCGGGCTCCGCGCGGACGAGTGCGCGCGGCTGCTCAGCGACTTCTTCGCCCCGCGGCGCGGCTGACCCGCCCCGGGGCGCCCCCGGCATCAGTCGAGGGCGCGGATGACGATCGTCTCGGTCGGCGTCGCGGAGTCGGCCGCGATGTCCGGCTCCACGAAGACAGCCCGCACTCGCGAGTCGGTTCGCTTCACCCGGTGCTCGACCTCGGCGATGGCGAGAACCACCTCGGAGAGCCGCAGGGAGGGGGACAGGCCCACGCGCGTGACGACCACGAGCCCGTCGCCACCGCGGTCGAGGGCGTGCAGGGCGGAGACCCCGCGCACGGCGGGGACGTCGAGGATGGCCTCCTCGAGCTCCGACAGCTCACCGAATGCGCCTGGCATGAGTTCCTCCCGCCGTCCCGGATGAAGGCAATCCTAGGATGGGCCCCGTGACGGACGCCCAGGGAATCCAACTGCCGAGCATCGCGATTCTGGGAGCGGGTTCGATGGGCGGCGCGATCCTCCAGGGGCTGCTGCAGCCGGGCGTCACGGTGACGGGTGGCATCCGCATCACCAACCGGCGTCCGGGTCGCGGGCCGGAGGGCGTCACGGCCTACGCGCTCGAGGAGGACCCCGAGGCGAACCGGCGGGCCGTGGAGGGAGCCGGGATCGTCCTCGTCGGCGTGAAGCCCGCGGGAGTCGGGGACCTGCTCGACGAGATCGCCGGCGCGCTCGAGCCCGGCACGCTTGTGATCAGCGTGGCGGCGGGCGTCCCGCTCAGCGCCATCGAGCGCCGGCTTCCTCCGTCGGTGGCGGCCGTGCGGGCGATGCCGAACACCCCCGCGACGGTCGGCCTGGCGGTCACGGGAATCAGCCCGGGCTCTCGCGCGACCGCGGAACAGACGGCGCTGGCCCGTACCCTCTTCGCCACGGTCGGCGAGGTGCTGGAGGTGACGGAGGACCGCATCGACGCCCTGAGCACCATCTCCGGCTCGGGCCCCGCCTACGTCTTCTACCTGGTGGAGCAGCTCCAGGAGGCGGCACGGCAGAGAGGCTTCGACGCCGAGGAGTCAGCCCTCCTCGTCCAGGGCACGTTCCGCGGCGCGCTGGAACTCCTCCGCACCTCGGGCCTGCCCCCGCGGAGCTCCGCCGCCGCGTCACGAGCCCGAACGGCACCACCGAGCGCGCGATCGCGGTCCTGGAGCAAGCCGACCTGGCCGCCACCTTCGACCACGCGACAGCCGCCGCGCTGACCCGCGCACAGGAGCTGGCCCGCGCCTACGCCTGATAGGGCCCCACCCTCAGCAGGGCCCTGATTTCGAGACCTCTCGATCAGGGGCCTGATTTCGAGACGCCCCTGCGGCGCTTCTCAATCATCGGGTGGAGGCGGAACTGTCAGGGGAAGGGGCCCGATTTCGAGACGCTCGCCGCCGCGCGCTCCTCAATCATCGGTTGACTGGCGATTCCCGACCTTCGGACGGGGGCGACAGCATCCCCGCATCGGTTGGGCCGCATCCCTCCCCCCACTCGGCAGCGCAGCGTCCCGAGCGGTGGGGTGGGGGCATCGCCGAGGCGAGTTCTGCGCGCCATGCTTGGCGCGCAGCTGTCTGAGAAGCGGTGATGCCCCCACCCCGCCGCGGCCGTAACCAATCCAGAGCTACAACTAGACCAACCCAGCGAACCGCTCGATATCAGCAGTAGTCCCCGACACGATGACCAGGTCATGAGTCGACACCACGGTCTCCGCCGTCGCATACGTGAACGGCTTCCCCGGCGACTTGACGCCGACAACCGTGACGTGGTGCTTCTTGCGGAGCTGCGACTGCCCGAGCGGGAGGTCGCGGATGGGCTTGGGCGGATGCATCTTGACGATCGCGAAGTCGTCGTCGAACTGGATGTAGTCGAGCATGCGCCCGGAGACGAGGTGGGCGGTGCGCTCGCCGGCTTCCGCCTCGGGGTAGATCACGTGGTTCGCGCCGATGCGCTCGAGGATGGTGCCGTGCGAGCGGCTGATGGCCTTCGCCCAGATCTGCTGGATGCCGAGGTCGACGAGGTTGGCCGTGATGAGCACGCTGGCCTCGATGGAGGAGCCGACGGCGACGACGGCGACGGAGAAGTCGCGGGCGCCGAGCTGGCGGAGGGCGTCGATGCTGCGCGCGTCGGCCTGCACGGCGTGGGTGACGCGCTCCGACCACTTCTGGACGAGCACGGCGTCGGCGTCGACGGCCAGCACCTCGCGGTCGAGGCGGTCGAGCTGCCCTGCGGTGGCCGCGCCGAACCGGCCGAGGCCGATGACGAGGACGGGGGCGTTGTGGGGGATGCGGTCAACCAACGATCGGCCTCTCCTCGGCTCGGGTGAACAGCTGGCGGCGCTGGCTGGACGCCAGGGCGGCGGCGAGGGTCACCGTGCCGATCCGGCCCATGAACATGGTCGCACTCATCACGTACTTCCCGGGATCGTCGAGGGTGGCGGTGAAGCCGGAGCTGAGCCCGCTGGTGCCGAATGCGGAGATGACGTCGAAGAGGACGTGGTCGAGCCCGCCCTCGGTCATCTGCAGCAGCACGATGGTGGACAGGGCGACCGTGGTGGCTCCCCAAAGGACGACGCTGACCGCGAGGCGCAGCACGTCGCCCGGCACCTTGCGCTCGAACACGTTCATGGACGGGTTGCCGCGCGCTTCCGCGAACGCGGCGAGGAACAGCACCGCGAGGGTGGTGACCTTGATGCCGCCGGCCGTGGACGCGGACCCGCCCCCGATGAACATGAGCATGTCGGTCACGAGGAGGCTGGACTCGCGCAGGTTGCCCAGGTCGATCGTCGAGAACCCGCCGGAGCGGGTCATGATCGACAGGAACAGGGACTGGAAGGCGAGCGGTCCGACTCCTCCCCGCCGAACGACTTCCCGTTGTTGAACTCGAGGATCATGTAGGCGAGCATCCCGCCGACGACGAGCACGGCGGAGCTGACGAGCGTCAGCTTGACGTGCACCGACCAGCGGCGCGGCCGGCGCAGGTTGCGGCTGAGGGCGTAGATGACCGGGAACCCGATGGCGCCGAGCGTGACGCCGATCATCAGCAGTGTCAGGAAGTAGTAGTCGTTCTGGTAGGGCTCGAACCCCGTGTCGGCGAGCACGAAGCCGGTGTTGGTGAACGACATCGCGGAGAAGGCGATCGAATCGCCCGCGGCGGTGAGGGGGTCCACTCCGTTGAGGAGCACCCGGGGGTACAGCAGGATCGCGATGGCCCCCTCGATGACGAGCGTGCTGACCGCGACCGTCAGGAGGAGGCCGCCGATCTCGCTGAGGCTCGAGCTGCCTCCGGTGTCGCTGGAGCCTTTGCGCATGGCCATGGGGTTCACGTCGCCGGCGACCAGCAGCCGCTGGCGGAGCCCGAGCCGCCGCGACACGACGAGCCCCATGAGTGAGGCGAGCGTGAGCACGCCGAGGGCGCCGAGCTGCGTGCCGACGACGATCACGACCTGGCCGAGCGGCGACCAGTGGGTCGCCATGTCGACGGTGGCGAGGCCGGTCACGCAGATCGCCGAGGTCGCCGTGAAGAGGGCGTCGGCGAGGTCGGTCGGCCGCCCGTCGGCCGCCATCACCGGCTGCGCGAGCAGGAACGTGAACAGCGCGATGAGCGCGAGGAAGACCACGATCGCGAAGCGGGCGGGCGTCCCGGAGACGAAGTAGGAGAGCGCGTCGGTGATCCGCTCGCCGAGCGGAGCGACTGCCCGTCGCCGTGCCATGCCGTCTCCTGTGCCGGTTCGGTCTTCTCCCCAAGGGCCCTGGGGCTTTCTCCTGCCGACCCCTACCCTTGCAGGCATGGCGGACATCTTCGACGTGGTTGCGGATCCGACGCGGCGCGATCTGCTGCAGATCCTGCTCCAGCGCTACGCCGAGGGGGCCGCCGGACCGCACGGCGGCGAGTCGAGCGTGGGTGAGCTGGTGCAGCGCCTCGGCCTGAGCCAGCCGACCGTCTCCAAGCACCTGAAGGTGCTCCGCGACGCCTCGCTGGTGACGGTCCGCGATCAGGGCCAGCACCGCTTCTACAAGCTCGACCTCGCTCCGCTCCGGACGCTCGAGGACTGGCTCGTCCCCTTCCTGACCGCGGATCTGCCCGCCGACGACGTGGCGCTGCTCGAGCCGACCCCGGTGCTCGTCCTCTCCGAGCCCCTCCGTCGGGCGGCCGCCCGCCTCGGCGCTGCAGGGGCCGGCGCCCTGCACCGCGGCCGGCGCCTGGCGGCGCCGATCGAGAAGCTGGTCGCGTTCCGCCGCTGACCGGCTCTTACCTCGTCCGGCCGTTCCGCGAAACCGCTTTACACACTTTCGACGGGAACTTTACTGTTGACCTCGCTCGCGACCGCACCCCGAGGTCGCTCCCGAACCCCAGGAGGGCCCTTGTCGCTCCCCGATCCCCGCTTCCTCACCGTCGCCGAGGCCGCCGATGCGATGGGCGTCTCCCGCATGACGGTCTACCGCCTGGTCCACTCCGGCGATCTCCCGGCCATCCGGTTCGGCACGTCCTTCCGCGTCCCGGAGTCCGCCATCGAGGATGCGCGCGAGAACCTGGTGTCCCGCGCGTCGTGACGCCCTCTGGCCGGCCGGAACGGTAGGACGACTCGCGGGGCCGGCACCGGCGTCCGGTACACTGGACCGTCAGGTTTTCCCCGGTTCTGTACGGAACCCGGGTTCCGTACGCTCCAGTGAGGTGAATACATGGGCTCAGTCATCAAGAAGCGCCGCAAGCGGATGGCGAAGAAGAAGCACCGCAAGCTGCTTCGCAAGACGCGTCACCAGCGTCGCAACAAGAAGTAGGCGCACAGTCTCAGCAGACGCCGGTCCTTCGGGGCCGGCGTTCTGCGTTTAAGCTGACCCCGTGGTTCCCGTGACGCTGCTCGGCAAGCCCGGCTGCCACCTCTGCGACGACGCCCGCGCGGTCGTCCAGCGGGTGCTGGCGGAGCTTCCCGCCGGCACGGCGGAGCTCGACGAGCGGAACATCCTCGAGGATGAAGCGCTTGCGGAGCGGTACGCCGAGGACATCCCGGTCGTCCTCATCGAGGATCGCGTGCACGTCTTCTGGCGCGTGGACGCGGACCGCTTCCGCGCCGCCGTGCTCGCCGCCGCCCGCTGACGCGCGGGAGAAGCCGCCATCGCGCGGGTGCAACGACACCCGCGGCAGAGCGGGAACACCCGCGGAACCGGAGCCTACGGGCGGAGGCGGTTGGGTCCGCGGAACAGGTAGGTGACCTCGCGGATGCTCGGCAGTCCGAGCAGCAGCATGATCACGCGGCTGAGGCCCATGCCGAACCCGCCGTGCGAGGGCACTCCGTAGCGGAAGAACTCGAGGTAGGTCTCCAGCTCGGCGACGTCGAGGCCCTTCTCGCGGGCCTGCTGCTCGAGGACCTCGACACGGTGCTCGCGCTGGGCGCCCGTCGAGATCTCGACGCCGTTGAAGACGAGGTCGTAGCTGTTCGTGAGCGCCCCGTCGTCCGCGTGGCGCATGTGGTAGAACGGCCGGATGTTCGAGGCGTAGTCCGTGAGGAACACGAACTCGTGGCCGTACTTCTCCTTGACGTATGCGGAGATGCGGCGCTCGCCCTCGGGGTCGAGGTCCTCGTCCGCGCGGGGGACGACGTACCCGTTCTCGGCGACGATCTGCTTCGCCTCGGCCAGCGGGATGCGGGGGAACGGGGTCTCCGGAACGGTGACCTGCACGCCGAACGCGGCCTCGATCTCGTCGCCGTGCCGTTCGCGGACGGCGGTCAGGCCGGCGACGAGGAGCTCCTCGTGCATCCGCATGACGTCCTCGTGGCTGTCGATCCAGCTGATCTCGGCGTCGACGCTCACGAACTCGGTCGCGTGCCGGGAGGTGAAGGACGGGTCGGCGCGGAAGGCGGGGCCGATCTCGAAGATCTTGCCGAAGCCGGCCGACTGGGCCATCTGCTTGAAGTGCTGCGGGCTCTGGGCCAGGTACGCGACCGTCTCGAAGTAGGGCACCTGGAACAGCTCGGCGCGCGACTCCGACGGGGAGTACATGAGCTTGGGCGAGTGGATCTCGATGTAGTCGTGCTCGATCCACCAGGTGCGGAGCGCGTGCTCGAAGGTGGTCTGCACGCGGAAGATGAGGTTGTGCTCCGGCCGCCGCAGGTCGAGGAAGCGCCAGTCGAGGCGCTTGTCGATGCTGGTGTCCTCGGCGATGGGGCTCTCCGGCAGCGAGCGGCCGACGACCTCGAGGGTGTCGATCTTGACCTCGATGCCGCCGAGCTTGACGCGCTCGTCGTGCTTCAGCTGACCGTCGACCTGCACGAAGCTGCCGAGGGAGAGGCCCGAGATGGCGCGGGAGATGTCGTCGTCGCCCTCGGGACGGGGGCGGACGAGCTGGACGGCGCCGGACTCGTCGCGCAGGACCAGGAACTGCACCTTCTTCTGGTCGCGGATCGTCTCGACCCATCCGGCGACCCGGACGGGGCCGTCCTCGAGAGGGGCGAGGTGCTTGATCGGGGTGCGCGGGCTCACGGCGCTCAAGCCTAGGCGCTCGGGCCTGCCGGGCCGACCGCTCGTGCGCCGACTCAGGGATGGCTCAGCGGTGCCATCCGTACACTGGTGCGCGTGGTCGCCAGCGCTGTGCACCTCGTGCGGCATGGCGAGGTCGAGAATCCCGGACGTGTCCTCTACGGCCGCCTCCCGGGCTTCGGGCTCTCCGTCCTCGGCACCCGCATGGCCGAGGCGGCGGCCGGGGCTCTTGCCGGCGCGCCGGTCCGCCGGGTGATCGCCTCCCCTCTGCAGCGGACGCAGGAGTCCGCCGCCCCGATCGCCGCCGCGTTCGGCCTGCCGATCGAGACGGACGAGCGCATCATCGAGCCGTTCAACCGCTTCGAGGGGAAGCGCTTCGACTTCGGGCCGAGCCTTCTGACCAACCCGGAGGCATGGCCATGGGTGAGCAACCCGTTCCGGCCCAGCTGGGGTGAGGCGTACCTCAGCATCGCGGCGCGGATGATCGCCGCGGTCGCCGATGCCTACGCGTCGGTCGAGGACGGCGACGTCGTGCTCGTGTCCCACCAGCTGCCGATCTGGATGGTGCACCGCAGCCTTGCCGGCGAGCGGCTGTACCACGACCCCCGGCGGCGGCGCTGCGACCTGTCGAGCATCACGACCGTCGGCAAGAAGGGGAACCGCTTCGTCGAGACGGACTACCGCAACCCGGCGGGAGCGCTCGGCCGTGCTGCCGTCGACGAGGGGGCCGTGTGAGACGCGCGCTCTCGGTGCTCGCGGCGGTCCTCGTGGCCGGGGCGGCGCTCGCCGGCTGCAGCGCGGATCCGCTGGCCGACCAGTACCGGGCTGGCAGCAACAAGGACTACATCGCGGGCGACGGGACGGTCGAGACCTACGCCGCCGATCACCGCGAGTCGCCGCAGGAGTTCACCGGGACGACCGATGGGGGCGACCCGATCGACTCCGCCGACCTCGCGGGGAACGTGACGGTCCTCAACTTCTGGTACGCCTCGTGTCCCCCTGCCGGGCGGAGGCGCCGGACCTGGAGAGGCTCAACCAGGAGTTCGCGGCGGACGGCGTCCAGTTCCTCGGGGTGAACACCCGCGACGAGGCGGGCACGGCGGCGTCCTTCGCGACCACGTTCGGTCTCACCTACCCGTCGGTGATCGACTACCAGGACGCCGCGGTCCAGCTCGCCTTCAGCAGCTCGATTCCGCCGAACGCCGTCCCGACCACGCTCGTGCTCGACCGGAAGGGCCGGATCGCGGCCCGCATCCTGGGCCAGGTCACCGAGCCCTCGACGCTCGAGACGATCATCCGCGACACCGTCGCCGAGACGGACTGAGCGTGGGATCCCTCGGGGACGCCGTCACCGGTCCCCTCGCGCTCGCCCTGCCGGTCGCCCTGCTCGCGGGGCTCGTCTCCTTCGCGTCTCCCTGTGTGCTGCCGCTCGTGCCCGGCTACCTCGCCTACATCGGCGGCTTCGCCGACGGCCGGTCGAGCGCCGCCGACCGCCGCGGCCGCCTGCGGCTGGCCGGGGGCGTCGGCCTGTTCGTGCTGGGCTTCGCGGTGGTGTTCGTCGGCTTCGGCATCGCGTTCGGGGCCGCCGGCTTCTGGCTGATCCAGTGGCGCGACCTCCTCACCCGGCTCGCGGGCGTGGTCGTCATCGTCCTCGGGCTCGTCTTCGTCGGCCGGTTCGGCGTCTTCCAGCGCACGGTCAGGACCCGCTGGCAGCCCGTGGCAGGGCTGGCCGGAGCACCCCTTCTCGGGGCGGTCTTCGCGCTGGGGTGGACCCCCTGCATCGGGCCCACCCTCGCCGCGATCCTCGGCATCAGCCTGGACGGCGGCTCGCCCTGGCACGGAGCCGCACTGGGCCTCGCCTACGCGCTCGGCCTCGGCATCCCCTTCGTCCTGGTCGCACTCGGCTTCGGCTGGGCGACCGCCTCGATCGCATTCCTGCGGCGGCATATCCGCGCCATCAATCTCACGGGCGGCGTGCTGCTCGTGGCCATCGGCGTCCTCATGGTGACGGGCGTCTGGAACGCCTGGATGCTCCAGCTCGGGTCGGTGATCGGCGGCTATGTCACGGTCATCTGAGGTCGCCCGCCCGAGCGACCACATCGAGTCCGACTCGATCGATGCCGCGGATCCGGTCGGCCCCCGGCTCGGCCCGATCGGCTGGCTGCGCTTCGCCTGGCGTCAGCTCACGAACATGCGCACCGCGCTGTTCCTGCTCCTCCTGCTCGCCATCGCGGCCGTGCCCGGCTCGCTGGTGCCGCAGCGCAGCTCGGACCCGAACGGCGTCGCGCAGTACCGGATCGACCATCCCGACCTGTACCCGATCGTCGACAAGCTGCAGGGCTTCGACGTCTACACGTCGATCTGGTTCTCGGCGATCTACCTGCTCCTCTTCCTCTCCCTCATCGGCTGCGTGCTGCCCCGCACGCTGCACCACTGGCGCGCGCTGCGGGCCCGGCCGCCGCGGACACCCGCGCGGCTGACCCGCCTCGACGCGGTCGAGACGCGGATGGTGGACGGATCGGCCGAGGATGCTCTGCTCCGTGCGGAGGCCCTCCTCCGTCGCGGGCGCTACCGGCTCGAGCGGTACGGGCCGTCGATCTCTGCGGAGCGCGGCTACCTGCGGGAGACCGGCAACCTCGTCTTCCACGCCTCCCTCGTCGGCATCCTCATCGCCGTGGCCCTCGGCGGCAGCTTCGGCTACAGCGGGCAGAAGATCGTCGTGGAGGGCGAGCCGTTCGTGAACTACGTCGCCGGCTACGACTCCTTCACCCGAGGCCGGCTCGTCGCGGACACCTCGCTCGACCCGTACCGGATCTCGCTCGACAAGCTCGACGTCGTCTACGAGGAGGAGAACGCCAACGCGGTCGGCCAGGCGATCGACTACACGGCGTCGGTGACCGTCCAGCAGCCGGGCGGCGGCCCGAGCACCCCGGCGACCATCAAGGTCAACTCGCCGCTCGACGTCGACGGCACGAACGTCTACCTCCTCGGCAACGGCTATGCGCCCCGGATCACGGTTCGGAACGCGGATGGCGCTGTGGCCTTCGCGGGCGCGGTGCCGTTCCTCCCCCAGGACCAGAACCTCACCTCCGTCGGCGTGGTCAAGGTGCCGGACGGCCTGGCCAGCCAGGTGGGACTCATCGGGTTCCTCTATCCGACGCCCGCCAAGCTCTCGACGGGCGCGCTCACCTCCGCCTTCCCGGGGCTCCAGGATCCGGTGCTCGCGCTCAACGTCTTCACAGGCGACCTGGGACTCGACAAGGGCGTACCGGTGTCCGTCTACACGCTCGACACGGCGTCGCTCACCCAGCTGGCCGGCCGTCCCACCGACGTCCCCGCCGTTCAGGTGGCCGTGGGGCAGACGGTCGAGCTGCCGAACGGACTCGGCACCATCACGCTCGACGGCGTGAGCCGGTACGCGTCGCTCGAGATCCACCACGACCCGACCCAGGGCTGGGTGCTCGCCTTCGCCATCCTCGTGCTGGCCGGGCTGCTCACCTCGCTCTTCGTGCCGCGCCGGCGGATGTGGGTGAAGGTGCACGAGGACGGGGACGGCCGCCTGCGCGTCGAGTACGCCGGCCTCGCGCGAGGCGACGATCCCGGGCTCGCAGTTGCCGTGCGGGAGCTCGCGGACGAGCACAGCGGCGGTGCGGCTTCCGCACAGATCCGCGCCTCACGGACGACGTAGGCTGTCGCCGTGACTTCGACCCTGGACGGGTTCTCCGCGCTCCTCCTCTACTCCGCCATGGGCGTCTACGCGATCGCGTTCATCGCGTTCACGCTCGACCTCGCCCGGCGATCCGCCGCCGTGACGGCCGTCGCCGAGAGCGGCGCCGAGCGCATCGCCCGAGCCCGCGCCACCGGCGGATACGCCGGCTCGGCGAGAGGCTCGACCGCCGTCCTCGACCAGGCGCCGGCCGTGACGGCGCCCCGGCCCCGCGAGTCGGTCAGCCTGCGGGTCGGCGTCACGCTCGCGATCCTCGGCTGGGCGCTGCACCTCGGGGCGACCGTGCTCCGCGGCATCGCCGCGGGCCGCGTGCCGTGGGCCAACATGTACGAGTTCTGCATGACGGGGACCCTGCTCATCATGGGCGTCTTCCTGCTGCTGCTGACCCGCCGCGACCTCCGCTTCCTCGGCGCGATCATCACCGGCCTCGTCGTGCTCATGCTCGGTGTCGCCACCCTCGGCTTCCGCGTGAGCGTCGTGCCGCTGCCACCGGCGCTCCAGTCCTACTGGCTCGTCATCCACGTCCTCGTCGCGATCCTCGGGACCTCGTTCTTCACCGTCGGGTTCGCGCTGTCGGTCGTTCAGCTCGTCCAGGCCCGGCGCGAGAACGGGGCGACCGGCGGCCTCCGGCTGCCCGCGTCCGTGCCCGGCTCGGTCGCGCTCGAGAACTCGGCGTACCGCGTCATCATCGTCGGCTTCATCTTCTGGACCTTCACCCTCATCGCCGGTGCGATCTGGGCGGAGCACGCGTGGGGCCGCTACTGGGGCTGGGACACGAAGGAGGTCTGGACGTTCATCATCTGGACCATCTACGCCGGCTACATCCACGCCCGCGCGACGCGCGGCTGGCGCGGGTCGCGGTCCGCGTGGCTCGCGATCGTCGGCTATTCGGCGGTGCTCTTCAACTTCGGCATCGTCAACGTCTTCTTCAAGGGCCTGCACGCGTACTCCGGCCTCTGATCGGCGCGCGGGTCGTGCGGACATCCGCGCCCCGCACATGGGCGTGAACTGTCCGCAGCGCCCACGCCGGCGCTTCCTTAGAGGAGCGCGGCGCAGCGCGTGATGCGGTCCCGCCACCAGCGGGTGCGCTCGGGGAAGCCGCCCAGCGGGCGAGCAGCTCCGCGTCCGGCTCGACCCGGCGCACGGGGATGCGCCCGTCGACGGGGAGAAGCGGATCCGCCGTGACATCCGCGGCCAGCAGAGAGCCGGTGCCGAGCCCGCAGTCGTAGGCGAGCTCGGGCAGCGCAGCCGCCAGCGCGGCGCCCATGGAGAGGCCCACCGAGGTCTCCAGCGCGCTCGACACCACGGCGGGCAGGGCGATCTGATCGGCCAGCGCGAGCGCCGCGCGGATGCCGCCCAGGGGCGCGGCCTTCAGGATGACTACGCCGCCGGCGCCGGCCCGCACCGCCTCGAGCGGGTCGCCCGCCTTGCGCACCGCCTCGTCGAGGGCGACCGGGACGTCGAGGTACCTGATGCGGCGGCTCAGCTCGACCAGCTCGTCGACGCTCGCGCACGGCTGCTCGAGGTATTCCAGGTCGAACCGCTCGAGCCGGTGCACCGCCCGCTCGGCCTCGTCCACGCTCCAGCGCCCGTTCGCGTCGAGCCGGATGCGGCCCTCGGGTCCGAGGGCGGCGCGGACCGCGGCCACCCGGGCCACGTCGTCCTCCGCGGTCTGGCCCGCCTCCGCCACCTTCACCTTCGCGGTGCGGCAGCCGGGGTAGAGCGCGAGGACGGCGGGGACGTCGGCGGCCGGCACCGCGGGGACGGTCGCGTTGACGGGGATCGCGTCGCGGAGCACGGCGGGAGACTCCTGCCAGCCGAACTCCACCGCGGCGGCGAGCCAGCGGGACGACTCGGCGTCGTCGTACTCGACGAAGGGGAGAACTCCGCCCAGCCCGCCGGCCCTCGGAACAGCGCGGCCTCGCGGCGTTCGAGCCCGCGGAAGCGGCGCCGCAGGGGCAGGTCGACGACGTGCAGGGTCGCGAGGAGTTCGCCGGCGGAGACCACGGGGCCATTCTCCCGGTCCGGGCCGCCGGCCGGTGCCCGGGGCGGCCGGATTCGGGGAACGACCGGACTAGAGCGGCAGGAGCGAGAGCAGACCGAAGGCCATGAGGACCGAGCTGCCGGCGGCGCCGATGGCGGTGGCCGCGGCGATGACGCGCTCGCGGTGCTCGCGGCGGTTCCAGGCGGCGGTCAGGGCGGCCGGCTCGAAGGCGGCGCGGGCGTCCTGCTCGGCGGCGAAGCGGCCGACGAGCGCGCCGAAGGCGTCCCGCGCGACCCAGCGGGTCCCGCTGCGCTCGATCATGCCGGCGTAGTTGCCGTCGGTCTCGCCACTGATCAGGTCATCGCTGACCTTCGTCCACGTGGGGGTCCGAGAGCCGAGAGTGAGTGTCATGGTCTTCCCTTCCGCCGCGGAGTCGATCCTGACAAGGTCAACGGTACCCAGCACATTCGAAGCGAGTTACGGGCTGGCGTTCGGCGTGGACCTGGTGTATTGGGCGCCGCCCACGCGCTTAGAGTGAGGGCATGCCCGTGTCCGAGCTCTTCGACGAGCGGGAGTGGACCCCCGGTCCGGGCTCCGCCGACTTCACCGACATCACCTACCACCTCGACACCTCGGGGCGCGTCGCGCGCGTCGCGTTCGACCGGCCAGAGGTGCGCAACGCGTTCCGTCCGCGCACCGTCGACGAGCTCTATCGGGCGCTCGACGACGCCCGGCAGAACCCGCGGGTCGGCGTCGTCCTGCTGACCGGCAACGGCCCCAGCCCGAAGGACGGAGGCTGGGCCTTCTCGAGCGGCGGCGACCAGCGCATCCGCGGACGCGACGGCTACCAGTACGAGGAGGCCGGGGGCGACGCGGTGCAGGCGGCCCGCACGGGCCGGCTGCACATTCTCGAGGTCCAGCGCCTCATCCGCTTCATGCCCAAGGTCGTGATCGCCGTCGTCCCCGGCTGGGCGGCGGGCGGGGGCCATTCGCTCCATGTCGTGTGCGATCTGACGATCGCGAGCGCCGAGCACGCGCGGTTCAAGCAGACCGACGCGGACGTCGGCTCCTTCGACGCGGGCTACGGGAGCGCCTACTTCGCCCGGCAGGTCGGCCAGAAGTTCGCGCGGGAGGTGTTCTTCCTCGCCCGGGAGTACGACGCTCGGCGCGCGCTCGAGACCGGGGCGATCAACGCAGCGGTCCCCCACGCCGAGCTGGAGGCCACGGCGCTCGAGTGGGCGCGCGAGATCCTCGGCAAGTCCCCGACCGCGATCCGCATGCTCAAGTTCGCGTTCAACGCCGTCGACGACGGCCTGGTGGGGCAGCAGGTGTTCGCCGGGGAAGCCACCCGTCTCGCCTACGGGACCGACGAGGCGGTCGAGGGCCGCGACGCGTTCCTGGAGAAGCGCGCGCCCGACTGGTCGTCCTTCCCCTGGCACTACTGAGCCGGACGCTGCTGAGCCGGATGCTGCGGATCGGAACGAGCACGCGATGAGGGATCTGGCGGTTCTTCCTCCCGAGCCCCCTCTGATCCTCGAGGCTCTCCGCGCCGCCCTGTCCGGCAGCGGGCCCGCCGTGCTTCCCCTCGCCCCGGGTGCGTCGGCGGAGGGCATCCCGCCGCGGGTGCTGCAGCCGGTCGCCGCTGTGGTGCAGACCTCGGGCAGCGCCGGGACGCCGAAGCGCGTCGCGCTGTCCGCCAACGCGCTGCTCGCCTCCGCGGCAGCGACACAGTCGGCGCTCGGCGGTCCCGGCCGCTGGATCCTCGCCCTCCCGGTCCACTACATCGCGGGGCTCCAGGTGCTGGTCCGGGCCATCTCCTCCGGAGGAGAGCCGGTCCTCCTCGGGCCCGGGTCGTTCGACCCGTCCGGCTTCGCCGCGGCCGTCCTGAATCAGCCGCAGCACGACCGCATCCACACGGCCCTCGTGCCGGCGCAGGTGTCGGCACTGCTCGAGGCCGCAGAGAGGGACCCGGCGATCCGCCGTGCGCTCTCCCGGGTCGATGCGGCGCTGGTCGGCGGGCAGCGCCTGCCGGAGCAGCTGCGACTGCGCGCGCTCGACGCGGGTTTCCCCGTGATCCGGACCTACGGCGCCTCGGAGACCAGCGGCGGGTGCGTGTACGACGGGGTGCCTCTGGCAGGGGTCTCGGTGCGGATCGTCGAGGGCGAGGTGCAGCTCGCCGGGCCCATGCTCGCGGAGGAATATCTCGGCGACCCTGCCCGAACCGAGGCGGCATTCGTGCACGCGGACGGCCTGCGCTGGTACCGCACCGGGGATGCCGGCACCTTCGAGGAGGGACGGCTGCGGGTGAGCGGCCGGCGCGACGACGTGCTCGTGTCCGGAGGCGAGAAGGTGTCGGTCGGTCTGGTCGAGGCCGCGGTGCGGGAGCTGCCGGGGCTCGAGGACGCCGTCGTGGTCGCGGCACCTTCCGACCGGTGGGGCGAGGTCCCCGTGGTCGTGCTCGGCCGTCCCGTGGACACAGGCCTGCTCGACCGGGTGCGCGCGGCGGTGGGGGAGCGGCTCGGCGCGGCGGCACGGCCGGACCGGATCGAGACGGTCGCGCCGCTGCCGACCCTGCCGAGCGGCAAGCCCGACCGCGTGGCCCTCGTCGCGCGCCTCGCCGCCAGCGCGCCTCCCGCCGCCGCCGGGAGCGGCGCGCCCTAGGATTTGCCGGTGGCTCAGAGCAGAAAGCGTCCCCCGTCGCGCGGCGCGCGCCCCGCGGGCAAGCCCTCCGTCTCGAAGGGGCCGGCCAACCGCGGACGTCCCGGCCGCCCCGCCGCGCGCGTCGCCCCGCCGCGCAAGGCCACGGTCGCGGACTGGGTCGCCGCCTCGCGGTGGCGCACCCTCCCGCTGTCCATCGCGCCCGTCGCAGCCGGCACCGGTGCCGCGGTCGTCGCCGACGGCGGCGTCTTCCACGAGTACCGCATTCCGCTCTGTCTCGCCGTCGCCCTCTTCCTCCAGCTCGGCGTCAACTACGCGAACGACTACTCGGATGGCATCCGCGGCACCGACGACTACCGCGTCGGCCCGGCCAGGCTCACGGCGTCGGGAGCCGCCAAGCCGCGCACCGTCCTCACGGTCGCCCTCGCGTTCCTCGCGCTCGCCGCGGTCGCCGGCCTCGCCCTCGTCGTGCTGTCGCAGCAGTGGTGGCTGCTCGCGGTGGGTGCCGCCGCCATCGCGGCCGCCTGGTTCTACACGGGCGGGAAGCGGCCGTACGGCTACGCGGCGCTCGGGGAGGTGGGCGTCTTCGTCTTCTTCGGCCTCGTCGCCACCTGCGGAACGACCTTCGTCCAGGCAGGCGAGATCAACACGGAGTCCTGGCTGTCCGGGGTCGGCATCGGCTTCCTCGCCTGCGCCGCCCTCATCGCCAACAACATTCGCGACATCGAGCAGGACCGCCGGGCCGGCAAGCGGACGCTCAGCGTCCTGATCGGACCCGTCGCGTCCCGCGTGCTCTACTGCGTGCTGCTGCTTCTCGCGTTCGCGATCGTGGGCTTCTTCGCGATCTTCTACCCGTTCTCGTACCTGGTGTTCTTCGCGCTCCTGATCGCGATCCCGGCAGGGCTCATCGTGGCCACCGGCCGGACGGCGCGGGAGTTCGTGCTGGCACTCGCTCTGACGAGCGCGCTGACCCTGGTCTACGGCGTGGGACTCGCGGCGGCGTTCATCCTCTGACGTCGGAGGCGCCCGGGCGCCCCGCGGATGTCCCGTCGGCCGGAGCTCGCTCGACGGCCGCGTCCTCGACGTCGTCATCGCGAGGCTCCACGACCGGCGCGCGCTCACCCCGCCGCATGCGGTCGAGATCCTGCGCGAGCTCGGCGCGCGGGCGGCCGAGGAAGATGAAGGAGAGGCAGAACGCGATGACCGCGGCGATCAGCGTGGAGATCCACGGCGCGACGGGCAGGACGAGCAGGAGCACCGCCAGGACCACGGCGAAGATGCCGATCCGCACCACGCTGTACCAGACCCAGGTGCGGGTCCGCGGGCGCTCGACAGTCACGCGAACAGTGTAGGCACGGTCGGCGCACAGCCCTCTCGTCTATCGTGTGTGCATGGCCCGCTTCTGGCTGATCGCATCGGTGATTGCCGTCGCGTTCCTGGTCTACTCGCTGGTGGACTGCGCGATGACCGATCGCGCGCGCATCCGGGGCCCGCGCAAGGGGCTGTGGCTCCTGATCATCCTGGTCCCGGTCATCGGCGGGCTCCTCTGGTTCCTCGTCGGCCGAGGGCGTGCCTCCGCTCCCGCGGCCCGCTCGGTCGCCCCTGACGACGATCCGGCGTTCCTCCGTCAGCTGGCGCACGACGCCGACCAGGAGGAGAGGATCCGGCGTCTCGAGCAGCAGCTCGCCGACCTGGACTCGGACGTCCCGCCGCCTCCTCGCGACCGGCTCCCCAAGCGCGACACCGACAGCGACGGCGGCGATCAGCCCGACCGGCGCGATGCCTGAGGCCGCCAACCGCGGGAGCAGCTTCGCCTACGCGTTCCTCGCGCGCCTCGCCGAGCGCGGCGTCCGGCACGCCGTGGTGGCTCCCGGCTCCCGCTCTCAGGCTCTCGCGCTCGCTGCCGCCGAGCTCGAGCAGGAGGAGGCTGCGCCTGCACGTGCGCATCGACGAGCGGGACGCGGGCTTCCTCGCTCTCGGCATCGCGGCGGAGACGGGCACCCTCGTCCCCGTGATCGTGACCTCGGGGACGGCGGTCGCGAACCTGCATCCCGCGATGCTCGAGGCCTGGCATTCCGGAGTGCCGATCGCCGCGCTCACGGCGGACCGGCCGCCCGAGCTGCGCGGGGTCGGCGCCAACCAGGCGACTCGGCAGCCGGGCATCTTCGGGCCCGCCGCCGTGTGGTCGACGGACGAGCCGGCTCCGTCGGCCGAGGACGGCCCGGGCCGGGCGGCGGCACTCGCGGACGAGGTCCTCCACCACGCGCACGGGGGCCCGTCCACCTCAACCTGGCCTTCCGCGACCCGCTCTCCGGAACGCGTGAGGCGCCCCCGACCGTTGCGGCGACCCCGCCGCCCGCTCGCGAGAAAACGCTCGAGGCGGTCGAACTCACGGGGCGCGCCGTGGTGATCGCGGGGGCCGGCGCCGGTCCGGACGCCGAGGCCTTCGCCCGGGCGGCCGGGCTGCCCCTCGTCGCGGAGGTGGCGAGCGGAGCCCGGTTCGGCCCCAACCTCGTTCCGGCCTACCGCAGCGTGCTCGGCATGCCGGAGCTCGGGGGAGCGGTCGAGCAGGCGATCGTCTTCGGCCGTCCCACGCTGAGCAGGGAGGTCCCCGCGCTCGTGGGCCGGGTTCCCTATGTCGTGGTCCGCACGCCGGGTGCCGAGCAGTTCGACCCCGCTCGCCGAGGACGCCTGGTCGAGGGCCTGCTGACGCCTGCCGAGCCCGCCGACCCGAGCTGGCTCCGCTCGTGGGTCGTGGCGGGGCGGCACGCACTGGCCCCGGCGGACGACGCGCCCTACGTCGGCGACCCCTCCAACGCCTCCCCGACCGCCGCCGGCCGGGTCGCCCGGTCCGAGATGGCGGCGCTCCGTGCCCCGATCACGCGAGAGGCACTGGCCGAGGCGGTGTGGCGGGCGACGTGGCCCCACGACCGGCTCGTCCTCGGCGCCTCCCGACTCATCCGTGACGCCGATCGCCGGGTCGGCGGGAAGCGCATCCGGGTGCATGCCAATCGGGGCCTCTCCGGCATCGACGGCACCATCGCGACGACCCTGGGAATCGCGGCGGGCGCCGCCGACGACCCTCGCGGTGCGGCCGGCACGACGCGCGCCCTCCTCGGCGATCTCACCCTGCTGCACGACGCCGGGGGCTTGCTCCTCCCGGCCGGGGAGCGCCGCCCGCGGGTGCAACTCGTCGTGGGCAACGACGGCGGCGGCACCATCTTCGACGGCCTCGAGGTTGCCGCGAACGCGGACGCGCGGCTCTTCGACCGCGTGCTCTACACCCCGCAGGCGGTCGATCTGGCCGCGCTCGCGGCCGCCTACGGCTGGGAGCACTCCCGGGTCACGACCCGCGGCGACCTGGACAAGGCCCTCACTGCGCCGCCTCCCGGCCCGAGCATCCTCGAGGTGCCGCTGCCCCGCTGAGGGATTCCGGCCGCCCCGATCGGGCCGACGCGCGGCGTGTCTGCGGAATCGCAGGAAAGTCGCGACGTACGTTCATCGAGCTAAGGGGGCACACATGGCTACGGACGACGTTCTCGGCTTCACGATCCTGCTCGTGTCGGGCAGTGCGATGGTGATCGGCCTCATCCGCCAGTTCGCGCCCACCCTGCGCCGCCGGCGCGACTGAGCGCACCCGCTCCAAACAGCAGCGCCGCCCAGCTGAGCGTCAGCGGAAGGCGTCGGTGATCGGGCGCAGCTTGAGGGACGTCTCGGCGAGCTCGCGGTCCGGATCGGAGCCGGCGACGATGCCGGCCCCCGCGTATGCCGTGACCCGGCCGTCCGCCTCCACCTGGGCGCTGCGCAGCGCGACCGCCCACTCGCCGTCCCCGGCCGCGTCGACCCAGCCCACCGGCCCCGCGTACCGCCCGCGATCGAAGGGCTCGAGCTCGCGGATGAGGTCGAGGGCCTCGTCCGTCGGCGACCCCGCGACGGCGGCCGTCGGGTGGAGGGCTTCGAGGAGCCGCAGCACGCTCGTCCCTCCGGCGAGCTGCCCTTCGACGTCGCTCGCCAGATGCCAGACGTTCGGCAGGCGCAGCGGGAACGGGGCGGGGCTCGCCCACACGTCATGGACGAAGGGGGCGAGGGCGGAGAGCACGCTCACGACCGCGTACTCGTGCTCGTCGAGGTCCTTGGCCGACACCAGGAGTGCGTTGACCTGCGCGGCGTCGGCGGCATCGTCGGAGCCGCGGGCGGTGCTCCCGGCGAGGACCCGCGCCCCGACCCGTCCCCCTCCGAGGTCACGAGGGTCTCGGGGCTGGCGCCGATGAGCCCGTCGACGGCGAACGTCCAGCAGTCCGGATAGCCGGTCGCGAGACGCTCGAGCGCGGTGCGCAGATCGGCGCCCGCGGGAAGCGAGGCCACCAGCTCTCGGGAGAGCACGACCTTGCCGAGACCGTCCCCCTCGATGCTCGCCAGGGCGGACCGGACCGCGGAGCGGTAGCCGTCCTCCGACATGAGTCCCTCGGCGAAGGCGAGGCCGTACCCGTCGGCCGGAACGGGCTCGGAAGCGGGCGCCTCGCCGGGGGCGCCGTCCACGGCGATCCGCGTCACCCAGGAGGCGTCTCCGCGGCGGCCCACGATCATGCGGGGCACGATCAGGGTGCTCGTGCGGCTGGAGTCCTCCGCGAAGGCGAACGTGCCGAAGGCGACGAGTCCCGTGCCCGGGACCCCGACCGCGTCCTCGACCCGGGCCCGACCGGCGAGCTCGCTCCAGGCCCGGTCGGCGTCCGCCATGCGGGTCGGACCGCCGAACTCGAGGCGAACCGCCTCACCGATGCCGATCAGGCCGGCGTCCCGGCGCAGCCAGACGAGGGGACGGACCGGGTCGGCGAGCGGAAGCAGGGCCCCCGGAGGAAGCGACTCGGTCGTCACCGACAGGGAGGTCGTCGGCGCGGGCAGCACCGGATCAGCCTACGCCGGGCCTGCTGAGCGCTTGACCGCCGGGGGCCGCACAGCCGCCTCACCCTAGAATCGACCCGTGAATCAGGCCGACCTCAGCAAGAGGGGCGCGGACGTCGCCGCGATGTTCGACCAGGTGTCGGCGCGGTACGACCGCACGAACACCGTCCTCTCGGTCGGCAACGACAAGATCTGGCGCGCGGCGACCACGCGTGCTGTCGCGCCGAAGGCGGGGAGCGCATCCTCGACCTCGCCGCGGGGACCGGCACCTCGAGCGCTGCACTCGCCCGCTCGGGCGCGAGCGTCGTGGCCGCCGACTTCTCGGAGGGCATGCTCGAGGTGGGGCGCCGCCGGAACGCGGGCAACCCGCGCATCGAGTTCGTGCACGCGGATGCCCAGGACCTGCCGTTCGCCGACGAGGAGTTCGACGCCGTCACCATGTCCTTCGGGCTGCGGAACGTGCACGACCCGAAGCTGGCCCTGGCGGAGCTCTTCCGGGTCACGAAGCCGGGCGGCCGCATCGTCATCTGCGAGTTCTCCCGACCGCCGCTCGGCCTCATCCGGCTCGGCTACTCGCTCTACCTCCGTTGGGTGCTGCCGATCGTCTCTCGCGTGACGAGCTCCAACGCTCCGGCGTACAACTACCTCGGCGACTCGATCCTCGACTGGCCGGACCAGAAGACGCTGAGCTCGTGGCTGCGGGACGCCGGATTCGAGGGCGTCGGCTACCGCAACCTCACCGCGGGTGTGGTGGCACTGCACCGCGGCCGCCGGCCGGGCGGGCGGGCGGGCCGATGACTCCGGCGGTGCCGGTCGCGCGGCGGAGCAAGTCGCTGTCCTCGCAGATCGGCCTGACCGAGCGGATCTTCTCGAGCGCCGAGGACCGGGCGACGGCCGCGGACATCGAGAAGGGGCTCGCACTCGTCGAGGAGGGGCTGCTGCGCGAGGTCGCGTTCGCCGACGGGATCGCCGACGTGACCAGCCGGTACCTCCTCTCCGCGGGAGGGAAGCGCGTGCGCCCCCTCCTGACCCTGCTCACCGCCCAGCTGGGCGATGGCACCACCGCCGAGGTGCTCACCGCGGCCGAGGCGGTCGAGATCACCCACCTCGCCTCGCTCTACCACGACGACGTCATGGACGAGGCCGAGCAGCGGCGCGGGGTGCCCACCGCCCAGTCGGTGTGGGGCAACTCGGTCGCCATCCTGACCGGCGACCTCCTGTTCGGCCGAGCCAGCAAGCTGGTGGCTTCGCTCGGTGCGCGGGCGATCGAGCTCCAGGCCGACACCTTCGAGCGGCTGGTGCTCGGCCAGCTGCACGAGACGGTGGGTCCCCAGCCCGACGAGGACCCGGTCGACCACTACCTGGGGGTCCTCGCCGACAAGACGGGATCGTTGCTCGGAGCGGCCGCCCAGCTCGGCGTCCACTTCTCCGGCGCTGCGCGCGAATACGAGGAGCCGGTGCTCCTCTTCGGCGAGCGGATCGGCGTCGCCTTCCAGCTCGTCGACGACGTGCTCGACCTCTCGCCGAAGGTCGAGGAGACCGGCAAGGTCGCCGGAACCGACCTTCGGGCCGGGGTGCCCACGCTGCCGCTGCTGTACCTGCGCCGGCGCGCGGGAGAGGATCCTGCCGCCGCGTCGCTGCTGGAGCGGCTGGACACGGCGATCGCCGACGATTCGCCGGCGCTGCCGGACGCCATCGCGGAGCTCCGCGACCACGAGGTGACGGCCGTCACGCTCGCGGAGTCGCGACGCTGGGCCGGCGAGGCGGTCGACGCGCTCGCCCCGCTTCCCGAGGGCACCGTCAAGAAGGCCCTGACCCGCTTCGCGGAGGCGATGGTCGAGCGGTCGAGCTAGATCGCGTCAGCACTCCCGGCCGGACGGCCGACGTACACAAGTGAGGAACCTTTCATGACCAAGCTTCGGCTGGCCATCGTCGGCGCGGGCCCCGCAGGCATCTACGCCGCCGATCTCATCCGGAAGGCCGAGCGCGCCTTCGACGTGTCGATCGACCTGTTCGAGCGCCTTCCCGCCCCCTACGGCCTGGTCCGCTACGGCGTCGCGCCGGACCACCCGCGCATCAAGGGCATCATCTCGGCGCTCCGCGAGGTGCTCGACGGCGGCGGCGTCCGCTTCTTCGGCAACGTCGAGTACGGCACCGACATCTCGCTCGAAGACCTGAAGCGCCACTACAACGCCGTCATCTTCGCGACCGGTTCCATGCGCGACGCCCATCTCGACATCCCGGGCATCGACCTCCCCGGCTCCTATGGGGCCGCGGGATTCGTGAGCTGGTACGACGGCCACCCCGACGTCCCGCGCGAGTGGCCGCTCGAGGCGCGCGAGGTGGCCGTCATCGGCAACGGCAACGTCGCCCTCGACGTCGCGCGGATCCTGGCGAAGCACGCCGACGACCTTCTGCCGACCGAGATCCCGCACAACGTCTACGACGGGCTCAAGGCGTCGCCGGTCACGGACGTGCACGTGTTCGGGCGGCGCGGTCCGGCTCAGGTGAGGTTCACGCCGCTCGAGCTCCGCGAGCTGGGCGAGATCCGGGACGTCGACATGATCGTCCACGACGAGGACTTCGACTACGACGAGGCCTCGAAGACGGCGATCGCGACCAACAAGCAGGTGCTCGTCATCGACCGGGTCCTCCAGCAGTGGCGCAAGCGCCCGGTCGGCCAGGCGAGCCGGCGACTGCACTTCCACTGGTTCGCGAACCCGGTCGAGATCGTCGGAGACGGCCGAGTGGAGGCGTTCCGCTGGGAGCGCACCGAGCCCGACGGCGAGGGCGGCGTCCGCGGGACGGGCGAGTTCCGCGAGGTGCCCGTGCAGGCCGTGTACCGCGCCGTCGGCTACTTCGGCTCGCCGCTGCCCGAGGTCCCCTTCGACTCCCGCCGGGGCGTCATCCCGAACCGCGAGGGCCAGGTGCTCGACGACGACGACCAGCCGGTCCACGGCGTCTACGCCACCGGCTGGATCAAGCGCGGGCCCGTCGGTCTCATCGGCCACACCAAGAGCGACGCGATGGAGACCCTCGCGCACGTCCTGTCGGACCAGGCGAACTGGTGGACGCCGGAGGATCCGAGCGAGAAATCCGTGCCGGCGCTGCTCGAGGAGCGGGGCGTGCCCTACACGACGATCGACGGCTGGCACCGGCTGGATGCGCACGAGCTCGCCCTGGGCGAGGCGGTCGGCCGCACCCGGATCAAGGTCGTCCCCCGCGAGGACATGACGAAGGTCTCCCGGGCCGCGTCCGCCCACCGCTGATTGAGGAGCCCGCGAAGGGGGCGTCTCGAGAGCATGCCGCTCCACGGGTTGGCGCGCGCGTATGAGCGGATTTCGAGACGCGCCTGCAACGCTTCTCATTCAGTGGAAGAGGGGCGAACCCTGAATCGGTGTTTAGCTCAGAACGGCGCGATATCGCTTTCCGCCGGTGCCCACTCGGTCTGCGCAACCGCTCTGCCGAGCGGCCTGCCGGGTGGGCCGGCGGTGACTTTGTTGGCGGGTTCGGTGCGGTAGATCTTTCCGGCTGGTGAGATGCAGATGAGCTCGCCGGACTCATTCGGGTCCTGCCGGATGGTCCAGTCGGTGCCGTGTTTGAGGCGGTGGTGGCCTTTGCAGAGACAGGCGAGGTTGCAGGCGTCGGTGCAGCCGCCTTCCTCCCATGGCTTCGTATGGTCGAGGTCGCAGCGTTCCGCGGGCCGGTTGCAGCCCACGAACCGGCAGGTCCCATCCCGTTGACGGAGATACCGAGCCAGCTCCTCCGGGATCCGGTACCGGGTGCGGCCGAATTGGACGGTGACTCCAGTGTCGGGGTCGGTCAGGATCCGGTGCAGCCCTTTCGACTGCCCGACCAGCTGCGCGGCGGTCTCGGGGTCGATGGGCCCGTAACCGGCGAGCATGGCCGGTTCCCCGTAGCGGCCGGCGAGCTTGAGAGCCGGGAGGGCGGCGAGCTGATCGGCCGCTGACTCGAAGTCGGGCTCCGCGGCTCCGCCGGCGGTGAACGGGACCAGGTTGAGAGCCGGAACGGTCACGTGCACCGTGGGCACGATGCCGCGGGGTCGGGCGTTCGGGATCCGGGCGTGGGTGTGGCCGTCCTCGGCGGGGAGGATG
Source organism: Naasia aerilata (assembly GCF_030296595.1). Taxonomy (GTDB): domain Bacteria; phylum Actinomycetota; class Actinomycetes; order Actinomycetales; family Microbacteriaceae; genus Naasia; species Naasia aerilata. Next base: position 1,348,524 of record NZ_AP027731.1, read on the forward strand.
GCGCCGTCGTCGAGGAGGACGTCGCGGAAGACATCCGCGCGCAACTGGGCGTGAGTGCGGGTCTCGTCCTTCGTCTTGAGCGATCGGGCGGCCTTGTCGAGGAAGTCGTCGATCCCGGACGCGATCGGTGCCGCCAGGTAGGCGCCGATCCAGGCCATGCCGTCCCTGGCCGGTTCTCGGCGGACCTCGCGCTCGGCGTAGGCGTTCCGGTGCCGTTCGGTCAGCTCGTCCGGGTGGATGAGCTGCACCAGCACCTTCACCTTGCGATCGAACTTCGCCGCGGTCAGCGTCTCCGCGTACGGCAGCGCCCGTCGTTCCAACTCGGCAATCTCGGCCGGGCTGAGGCCGGCGGTGGCGTCGGCGAGGATCCGGGCGTGCCGCTCCCCGAACGCCCCGTCGCGAAACTTCTCCAGGGTCGTGGGCAGTTCGTGCACGAGGGTGCGGGCCCGCACCACCAGCGCCTCCGCGGTGACCTCCGGGATGCACAGCGCCCCGGCGACCTCCGCCCGCATCGCCCGGGCCTGCAGGCCCGCTGGGTCGGTGGTCAGGGAGGCGCCGTAGGCGTTCTCGAACGCCTGGCGTACCTCGTCCACGATCACGTAGCGCTGAGCGGTGAAGAAGTTCGCGTCCCGCTCGTTCAGCTGCAGATCATCCACCGCGTAGCGCAGCGCGGTCAGCCGCTCGGCGCCCTCGGACCCGCCGTCCGGGGCGCCGGTCGAAGGAGTCAACAGCGACATGAGCAGGGACTCCTCTCCGATCCGATGCCCACAAGGTACGACCACCCTCCGACATCGCCCCCTCGCTGCGTCGGCGTCCGGATCAGCGTCGACGCATCTCCCGGACGAAGATCCAGATCAGCCAGAAGCCCGCCGTGAGCACGCACATGATGACGTCGAAGAGGAAGTGGACGAGGCCGTATCGGCGACGAGACATGCAGATCCTTCTGACAGTGGTGAGTGGTGAGTGCGCCCTACTGCAGCGCCGAGGTGAGCCGTGCGAGGTTGTCGACGACCGAGCCCCAGAACGGCTGGTCGTCCCACTCCTCGAGCGTGAGCCGCCGGGAGCTGCGCCGGTAGTCGGCCTCGACATGGCGCAGCTGGCCCACGAAGTCGCGGCCGCGCACCATGAGCGACACCTCCATGTTGAGGCTGAACGACCGCATGTCCATGTTGCTCGACCCGATGACGGCCACCTCGTCGTCGACCGTGAAGTGCTTCGCGTGCAGGACGACCGGGCGGTGGTAGAGCCAGATCACGACGCCCGCCTCGAGCAGCTCGCGGTAGTAGGACCGCTGGGCGCGGGACACCAGGAACTGGTCCCCGATCTCCGACACGAAGAGCTCGACGCGGATCCCGCGCTGCACCGCTGTCGTGATGGCGTAGAGCATCGACTCGTCCGGCACGAAGTACGGCGACGCGATAATCAGCTGCTCCTGTGCGTAGTAGAGCAGGGCGTTGAAGAGCCGCAGGTTGTTCTCGCCCTCGAAGCCCGGGCCGCTCGGGACCACCTGGCAGTCGAGCATGTGATCGGCCACCTGGTCCTCCATGGGCTCGACCTCGCTCGTCAGCAGCTCGCCGGTCTCGCCGTACCAGTCGGTGAGGAAGATCGCGTTGATGCCGGCCACGATGGGTCCGCGGAGGCGGGCCATCAGGTCCTTCCACTGCAGATGCCGCTTGCGGTTGATCCACCGGTTGTAGCTCCGGTCGATCATGTTCTGCGAGCCCATGTAGGCGACGGTGCCGTCGACCACGAGGAGCTTGCGGTGGTTGCGGAGATCCGGGCGCTGCCAGCGGCCCTTGAGCGGCTGGACGGGGAGCAGGAGCCGCCAGTCGATGCCGGCGCGCGTGAGGCGCTTGATGGTCTTCCGGTAGCCGGGGTACTGGAGCGACGCGACGTGGTCGAGCAGGACCCGGACGCTCACGCCTCGCTTGACGGCCGCCTCCAGTGCGGCGAAGAACGGCTCCGTCGCCGGGTCGGCGGAGAGGATGTAGAACTGCGCGTGCACGTAGCGCTGCGCGCGGTTCACCTCGTCGGCCATCGCGCGGATCGACTCGTCGTAGTTCGGCAGCAGCCGTGCGCTGTTGCCGCCGACGAGGGGCATGGAGCCGAGGGTCCGATTCAGCTCGACGACCGACTCCAGCCAGGTGGGCCAGCTGGCGGTGCGGTTGACCCGGTCCATGCCCTCGGTGGTGTCCCGGATGATCTCGTCGATGTCCTTCTGACGCTCCCGCCGCCGCTTCGGGAGCCGAGGGCTGCCGATGAGCAGGTAGAGGAGCAGGCCGACGTAGGGCAGGAAGAGCACGAGCAGGAGCCAGGCGGTGGCCGAGGTCGGCTTCCGGTTGCGCGGGATGAGGATGACGGCGCCCACCCGGATCGACAGATCGAGGATGATCAGCAGGATGGCAATCGCCAGCGTTGCACTGGCGACATCCATGCGCCGCAGTCTACTGAGGCGGTTTTCCGCCGTCTTCGCCGCATTCGGGGGCGTCCGGGCGCCAATGACGGGCCTATTCGGGCAAAGCGGGCCGCCGCTTCGGCCCGGAAACGCCGATTCGGCCCGGCGAGCGCCCGCGGTCAGCGGAAGTTGACGAACTGAAGGTCCAGGTCGAGGTCCTGGCCCTTCAGCAGGGCGATGGTGGCCTGCAGGTCGTCGCGGCTCTTCGACGAGACGCGCAGCTCGTCGCCCGTGACCTGGCTCTTCACGCCCTTTGGGCCCTCGTCGCGGATGATCTTGCCGATCTTCTTCGCGTGCTCCTGGTCGATGCCCTCCTTGAGGGTCGACTCGATCCGGTACTCGCGTCCGCTCGCGTGCGGCTCACCGGATTCGAGGCTCTTCAGCGAGATGCCGCGCTTGATGAGCTTCGTCTGGAAGACGTCGAGCACGGCCTTGGCGCGATCCTCGCTGTTGGCCTTGATGAGGATGGTGTCCCCGCTCCAGGCGATCGAGGAGTCGGTGCCCTTGAAGTCGTAGCGCTGCTCGACCTCCTTGCGGGCCTGATTGAGCGCGTTGTCGGCCTCCTGCCGGTCGACCTTGCTGACCACGTCGAACGAGGAATCTGCCATGCGGCAATCGTAACGAGGGTCGGGCCCGCGGTCCCAGGCGGCCCTTGTGGGCGGCGGCGGCGGGGTGGACCATTGCCGCACCTCCAGGAGACCCGAGCGAAGGGGCCGGATGCCCGACGACACCGATCCGCCTCCCGTGCGAGCGCAGCTGCTCGCCACCGAGCACTGGAGCCTCCTCGCCTCGCGAAGCACGACGCAGAGCGAGGTCCTGACGCGCATCAACATGTTCCTCACCCTCGTGTCCGCCGGGCTCGTGAGCCTGGCCCTGGTCGGACAGGCGACGCGGTTCAGCGAGATGTTCGGGCTCTTCTCGATCGTGGTGCTGGCCTTCATCTGCCTGGTCGGCGTGCTCACCGAGATCCGCGTGCTCAACGTCGGCATGGAGGACCTGATGTACGTCCTCGCCATGAACCGGCTGCGCGCCGCATACGTGGCGCTCGACCCCGGCATCGAGCCGTACCTGCTCGCCTCGGCTCACGACGATCGGCGGGGAGCGAGCTCACCTACTACTTCCTCGGCCCTCGGAGCTCCTTCGGCCAGGTGGCCGGCAGCAGCATGGTCTTCATCATCGCGGTGAACACCGCGCTGGTCGGGCTCCTCGGCGCGGCCGTCACCTCGTCGAGCGGGGGTGGCACGGTCCTCACCGTCGTGGTCGGCGCGGTGGTCGCCGTGATCTTCTTCGTCCTGTCGCTCTGGCTCGGCGGCAGGCGGTACTTCCAGCTGTGGCCCACCTGGCGGGCCGTGAACCCCACAGGCCCGCAGCAGGAGGCGGCACCGAGGCCGGACTGATTTCGGAACGGTCCGGCGCGTCTGTATCCTTGTCGAGCGCCTCCGACCAGGTCGAACGACCGGGTCGGAGCAGCCTGGCGAGTTACCCAAGCGGCCAAAGGGATCTGACTGTAAATCAGCCGGCGTAGCCTTCGGGGGTTCGAATCCCTCACTCGCCACGAACACGAAAAGGGCCGCACTGCGGCCCTTTTCGCGTTCGTGAGGAGAATCCCACTCTTCCTCTCCCGTCCCTCTGCCGGTAACCCGAAGCCCTCCCGCCGGTCACCCTCCTCGGTTCCACTGAGGGGACATGGACACCCTCACCTCCATCGCCCCGCCTTCACCCCTCCCCGCACCTCCCACCTCCTTCCCCCTCACGCTCAACGGCGGCTTCTGGCCCACGAGCCACGTTCAGGGCATCGCTGTCGACCGGTCGCGGGGTCACATCTACTTCTCGTTCACGACGGTGCTGGTGAAGACGGACCTGGCCGGAAATCTCCTCGGCACCGTCTCGGGCTTCACGGGCCACCTGGGCGACATCGAGTTCTCGGAGCGCGACGGACGCGTGTACGGCTCGCTGGAGTACAAGGCGGCCGGGGCGTTCTACGTCGCGGTGTTCGACGCGGAGGCCGTCGACCGGACCGGGTTGGACGCTGCCGACGGATCGGTGGTCCGCACCGTCCACCTGGGAGAGGTGGCGGCCGACTACGGCTCGGGGCGCTTCGGCTGCAGCGGCATCGACGGCATCGCCTTCGGCCCGCTCTTCGGCGAGACAGCGGGAGAGCCTCTGCTCACCGTCGCCTATGGCATCCACTCGGACGTCCACCGTCAGGACAACGACCACCAGATCCTCCTGCAGTACGACGTGGCGGACTGGGACCGGCTCGCGCGCCCGCTCGTGGAGGCGGCACCGCACCGCAGCGGCCCTCGGGAACCGGATGCGAAGGTGTTCCTCTACACGGGCAACACCACGTTCGGCGTGCAGAATCTGGACTTCGACACCTCCAGCGGGCTCTGGCGGCTCGGTGTCTATCCCGGCCGGAAGGACCGGTTCCCCAACTTCACGCTCTTCGCAGTCGAGGCCCGAGCGAAGCCGCGGTATTCCCGGCTCGAGGGACTGACTGGGGTGCGGGGAGACCTGGTGGCGCTCGCGCCGCTCGGGCTGCGCGACTCGGAGACCGGGATCCGCGGCTGGTATCAGACCGCCGATGTCGGCATGGAGTCGCTGGGCGGCGGCCTCTTCTACCTCTCCGCCGCGTCCGGGTCGGGCGGCTTCCAGACGAGCGACCTGACCCTCGTCCGCTGGACGGACGCCGCGGACATCCCCTTCGCCCCGGTGACGGAAGCGCCGCCCGCCGGCCGTCCTGCACTGTCCCTGCGGCGGCCCTCGTTCCGCTCCCTGGCGCGGGGCGGTTGGATGGGGGCATGACCCTCGCACCGCACGGCCTGGACGAGCTGCTCCTCATCGCGCGGGACACCGCGCTCGCGGCCGGGGCCCTCGCCCTGCAGCGCAGGCGAGAGGGCGTCGAGGTCGCAGCCACGAAGAGCACGCCCATCGACATCGTGACCCAGGCGGACCGCGACGCGGAGCAGCTCATCCGATCCCTGCTCGCCGAGGCACGCCCGAACGACGGCTTCCTCGGCGAGGAGTCGGGCTCCGGCGGCGGGACGAGCGGCCTCACCTGGGTTGTGGACCCCATCGACGGCACCGTCAACTACCTGTACGGCCTGCCCGCCTGGTCGGTCAGCGTCGCCGTGGTCGAAGGCGACCCGGATCCGCTGACGTGGCGAGGACTCGCCGGATGTGTCGTGAACCCGTCCACGCAGGAGGTGTTCACCGCATCCGCAGGCGGCGGCGCGCGGCTCGGCGAGGACGAAATCCGGGTGAACCAGGGCGTCGCGCTCGACCGGGCGCTGATCGGAACCGGCTTCGCGTACAGGCTCCCGGACCGCGAGCCGCAGATCGCGGTGGCGTCCGAGGTGCTTCGGCGGTCACGTGACCTGCGGCGCATCGGCTCCGCGGCCCTCGACCTCTGCAACGTCGCGTGCGGACGGTACGACGCCTTCTACGAATGGGGACTCAACGCGTGGGACCACGCCGCGGGCGGCCTCATCGCCCGGGAGGCGGGGGCCGCGGTCGTCGGCCGCGACGGCGCTCCCGGTGGTCGTGAGCTGCTCATCGCGGCCGCCCCCGGACTGGCCGAGGAGCTCCTCCAGGTGGTCGTCGAGGCGCGCCCGCGATCCTGAGCGTCGACTCCAATTGCGGCCCAGCACTCGCTTTTCGGGCATTCGCCGCCTAGGTTGGTCCGCGGCCCTCCTCGAGAGGGCAGAGAATTTGCCCGCACCGGCGCCTCTGAGCCGGCCGACAGAGACTTGGCGACTTGCCCTCAGCTTTCCCCTCCGACGTCCGCGCCCCGGAAGCCGCTCCGGTGACCCGCAAGGAACTGCGCCGACAGGAGACTCTCGAACTCGCGCCCGCCCGCGGCCCCCGCCGCAGCCGACAGGGCGCCAGTGTCCGTCCCGAGCCCCGCCGCCGCTCGCTGCTGTCACGACTCGCCCGGCCGCTGTTCACGATGACGACCATGGCCGCCGTCGCCGGAATGGCGTTCGTCACCTCGGTGCCGGCCAACGCACTCCTCCGCGTCGACGACGTGGCGGCGCTGCAGAGCCACTCGTCCAGCGACTCGGGTCAGGTACTCGCCATGTCGACCGCGGGCTCTGCGGACATCGTGCGGGACGGCTACGACGTCCGCACTGCCGCCCAGAACGCCTTCGCTCCGGAGTTCAGCAAGGTCGAGAGCTTCGCGAACAACACCGAGACGGCCGTCCGCTGGCCCTTCGACGGCCCCGTCCGCGTCTCCGACGGATTCGGCCCGCGCGTCTCGCCGTGCTCCGGCTGCTCCTCGTTCCACCTGGGCACCGACTTCCTGCCCGGTTACGGCAATCCCGTGTACGCCATGGCCGACGGGGTCGTGACGAGCATCGGCACCGAGGGCGGCCTCGGCGTGCACGCCGTGATCGACCACCTCATCGACGGACAGCTGGTGACCACGACCTCCGCACACATGCAGAGCGGCTCCGTCCAGGTCTCCGTCGGCCAGGCGGTGCGCGCAGGGGATGTCATCGGGCTCGTTGGCAACACCGGGGACTCCACCGGGCCGCACCTGCACTTCGAGCTGCGGCTCGGCGGCGCGGAGCCGGTCGACCCGAACGCCTGGCTGCAGGCGCACGTCCGCTGATCCGCGGAACGCCTGGCTCACGGTCGCTTTCCGACTCGCCTGGCAGGCTGCTCGTCCCCCGAATGGGGCTCCCTTAGCCTGACGACGTCAGCGAACCGGGAGCGAGCAGCCGAATGCAGTCCAGCCGACGGGCTCTTCTCCGCAGTGAGCGCTCGCTCGAGGCCGCCCTCTACCAGTCGCCCGCCCCGGGCACGGCGCCGCAGCAGAGCCGGCCCACCCGCCGCGCCCTGCGCAGCCTGTTCACGATGGTGTTCGTCGCCGCCGTCACGGTGGTGACGACGATCCCCATCAACTCCCTCCTGACGCCCGCCGACCTCGCCGAGGCGTACGCGCCCACGATCACGGTCGCCTCCGTGCAGCCGCAGCAGCTGAGCGCGATCAGCGGCGGCGCGGACGTGCCGATCAGCCGCGACCAGTACACGGTCACCTCGCTCCGCGCCAAGCTCGCGGTCGTCAGCGCGGGCCGAGCAGCGGCCTTCTACAACGACTCCTCCTGGACGGTGCAGTGGCCGTTCGCGTGGGGCGTGCCCATGTCGGACCAGTTCGGGCCGCGCGTGCTCTGCGACACGTGCGGCGTGACCATGCACCGTGGCGTCGACTTCCTTCCCGGCCGGGGTGCGCCGATCCAGTCGATCGCGGCGGGTGTGGTGCGCTACGTCGAGGAGTCCGACGACGGCCTGGGCGTGCACGTCATCGTCGACCACCGGATCAACGGCGAGCTGGTCTCGTCCGTCTACTGCCACATGGAGCACGGCTCGGTGGCCGTCGCCGTCGGCCAGGAGGTCCGCACGGGTCAGCTGATCGGCACAGTGGGCGACACCGGCTTCGCCTTCGGGCCGCACCTGCACTTCGAGATCCGGCTGAACGGCACCGAGAACGTGGATCCCGTGGCGTGGCTCACCGAGAACGCGCACTGACGGCGCACGAGATCAGTCGGTCGTCAGCCAGACCGTCGTGTCGGTGGGCAGCGCCGCTTCGCTGAGGGCCTCGCTGGAGACGAGGACGCTGCCGACGGGCAGTTCGACGGGCGTCGTGCCGAGGTTCGCGATCACGGTCACGCCGCGGTTGCGGAAAGCCACGACGTCGTCGGCGTACCCGGGAAGCCACTCGATGGCTCCGGTGCCGAGCGCCTGCTCGCGGCGCATGGCGAGGGCGAGGCGGTACAGCTCGAGCGTGGAGCCGGGCCGGCCCTGCTCGCTGTCGCGGGCGAACTCCGCCCAGTCCGAAGGCTGGGGCAGCCAGCTCTCGCCGGTCGTATTGAAGCCGTAGGCCGGTGCGGCCGCCTCCCAGGGGATGGGGACCCGGCAGCCGTCGCGGCCGTAGCGCTCTCCGCCGGTTCGCCGCCAGGTGGGGTCCTGCCGCGCCGAGTCCGGGAGATCGATCACCTCGGGCAGCCCCAGCTCCTCGCCCTGGTAGATGTAGGCGCTGCCCGGCAGCGCGAGCATGAGGGTCGTCGCCGCGCGGGCCCGGCGGAGTCCGAGCTCGGGGACCGGCTGCCCTTCGCTCTTCGGCCCGATGCCGGCGCCCTGAGGGTTCTCCGCGGTGAGGGCCAGCCGGCTGGCGTGCCGGACCACGTCGTGGTTCGAGAGCACCCAGGTGCTGGGGGCCCCGACCCGGCCGAACTCGGTGATCGACCCGTCGATCACGAGGCGCAGCGCGGCGGCCTGCCAGGGGCCTCGAGGTAGGTGAAGTTGAACGCCTGGTTCATCTCGTCGGGACGGACCCACTCGGCGAGCTTCCGGAGCGGGTCGACCCACGCCTCGGCCACCAGGATGCGGTCGCCGCCGCTTCCCTCGGCCGAATACTCGTCCAGCAGCCGCCGCCATTCGCGGAAGATCTCGTGCACGCCCTCCTGGGCCCAGTAGGGCGGCCGGTCGACGTCGTCGTCCGCCACGGCCTCGATCTGGGGAGCGAGAGGGACGCCCGCGCCGCCCATCGAGCCGCCCGTGTTCTCCGAGCGGTCCCAGTCCGGCAGTCCCTCCGCCTTTACGAGCCCGTGCGCGACATCGACGCGGAACCCGTCGACGCCGCGATCCAGCCAGAAGCGGAGGATGCCGAGGAACTGCTCGTGCACCCAGGGGTTGGTCCAGTCGAGGTCCGGCTGGCTCTGGTCGAACAGGTGCAGGTACCACTGGCCGGGCGTCCCGTCCGCGTTGGTCACGCGCGTCCAGGCGATCCCGCCGAAGACGGACTTCCAGTTGTTGGGCGGCAGGTCGCCGGTCGGGCCCTTGCCGTCGCGAAAGAGGTAGCGCGCCCGCTCGGGGCTGCCCTCGGGGGCGGCCAGCGCCTCCTGGAACCAGCGGTGGTCGCTCGAGGTGTGGTTCGGCACCAGGTCGACGAGAACCTTGAGGCCCCGGTCGTGGGCGGAGACGAGCAGGTGGTCGAAGTCGTCGAGGGTGCCGAACAGCGGATCGACGTCGCAGTAGTCGGCGACGTCGTAGCCCGCATCGTGCTGCGGCGAGCGGTAGAAGGGGGACAGCCAGACGGCGTCGATCCCCAGCTCGACGAGCGAGTCGAGATGGCTCGCGATCCCGGCCAGGTCACCGATGCCGTCTCCGCTGCTGTCGGCGAAGGAGCGCGGGTAGATCTGGTAGATGACGGCGGACCGCCACCACTCGTCGGCGTGACCGGTGGCGGTCGGAAGGACGTCCGGCTCGCTCTCGGGCGTCTCGGGATTGGGGGTCGCGGCGATCGTCACCCCAGCACCCTATGACGCCCCTGCTGGGGTCGCATTCGCTTGCGTGCGAGGTGCTAACCTCTTACGGTGCCTGAGGCGGGGGCGCGCAGTTTCCGCCTCGAAGCGCCCCGATAGCTCAGTGGTAGAGCATCTCCATGGTAAGGAGAAGGTCCTCAGTTCAATCCTGAGTCGGGGCTCGAACTCCACAGGCTCCGCTCCCGGGCGGACGACGTGGAGCTGCGGCGGGGTAGCTCAGGTGGTTAGAGCACACGGCTCATAATCGTGGTGTCGCGGGTTCAAGTCCCGCCCCCGCTACCCAACAAAAACGGCCCCTCTGGGGCCTTTTTTGTTGGGCACCGGGGGCTGGGCGCGAAATATCGCCCCGGTGGGCCCCTGGCGCATGCTTGCGCCAGGGATCAAGTCCCGCCCCCGCGTCCCGCCCCGGCGTCCCGCCCCGGCGTCCACCTCGCTCAGCGCGTCCCGCCCCGGCGTCCCGCCCCGGCGTCCACCTCGCTCAGCGCGTCCCGCCCCGCCTCGCTCAGCGCGACCCGCTCCAGGCGGCCGGCACGATCACCCACAGCACTTCGCTGACCGCGGTGGTGGCGTTGACCCAGGTGTGCGGCTGCCGGCCGGCGAACGTCAGGGTGTCGCCCGCGGCCAGCTCGACGCTCCGCTCCGGGAAGCGCAGGGTCACGCCGCCACTGAGGACATGGAGCGCCTCCACCTCGCAGGCGATCGTGTAGAAGTCGTCACCGCCGGAGGATCCGGGTTCCAGCACGGATCGCAGGAGCTGCACACCCGCCTCGGACCGGGGCGTCAGCAGCCGCTCTTCCACCAACGAGCCGCCGAAGTTGATGAGCGGCGCCTCCGCCAGGTGCACGACCTGGCTGTCGGGCGGTTCGAAGAGCGACCCGATGGGCAGGGAGAGGACCTGGCACACGGCCCGAAGGGTTGCGACGCTCGGCGACGTCTCGTCGCGCTCAAGGCGGCTGACGAAGCCCTTGCTCAGCCCGGTGGCCTCCGCCAGCTGAGCGATGGTGAGACCCTGCGCGATCCGGGTGGTCCGCAGCTTGGGGCCGATCGGGAAGGGGCCGGCCTCGGGCGCCGGATGCACTGTTCGCATGGCCCCGAGTGTAGGTGGGCCGCGCGTGCGGGATTGTGCCCCAGTGGGCATCGAACGTTGTCTCTTGGACAACTCGGGGGTAGTGTGCGTCGCGAATCGTTCCCCACCTAGGAGGTCATCGTGCCGATCGGTCCTCGGGACTCGAGTCGCACCCCGCGCTATGCGGGGATCGCGACGTTCGCGCTTCTGCCGCGGCTGGAGGAGGTCGACCGGGCCGACATCGCGGTCGTCGGCGTCCCGTTCGACAGCGGCGTCAGCTATCGGCCGGGCGCGCGCTTCGGCCCGGCGCACGTCCGCGAGTCATCCCGCCTGCTGCGTCCCTACAACCATGTGCAGGACGTCTCCCCGTTCGCCGAGCTCCAGGTCGCGGATGCCGGCGACATCGCCGTGAACCCGTTCAGCATCGAGGACGCCGTCCGGGAGATCGAGGAGCGAGCGGACGCCCTCTCCGCGGGTGGCACGCGGCTGCTGACGATCGGCGGCGACCACACGATCGCCCTTCCGCTGCTGCGCAGCGTCGCGAAGAGGCACGGGCCGGTCGCGGTCGTGCACTTCGATGCGCACCTCGACACCTGGGACACCTACTTCGACGCCCCGGTCACCCACGGCACGCCCTTCCGCCGCGCGTCGGAGGAGGGGCTCATCGACCTGACCGCGAGCCTGCACGTCGGCATCCGCGGGCCGCTCTACGGCCGCGAGGACCTCGCCGACGACGCCCGGCTCGGGTTCGCGATCCTCGGCTCGCACGACGTCGAGCGGCACGGGATGGCCGCTGCGCTGGAGCGCATGCACGCCCGCCTCGGCGATCGGCCGGTGTACGTATCCGTCGACATCGACGTGCTGGACCCGGCGCATGCGCCCGGCACGGGCACCCCTGAGGCCGGGGGCCTCACGAGCCGCGAGCTGCTGGAGTTCCTCCGCGGGCTCCGGGAGCACCGCATCGTCGGCGCGGACGTCGTGGAGGTCGCGCCCGCCTACGACCATGCGCAGCTGACCGGCATCGCCGCCTCGCACGTCGCCTACGAGCTGCTGACCTCCATGGTTCCGCGGTCCTGATCCGCGCCCCTCCATGACGACGACGTCTCCCCTTCCTCCCCCGGCATGCTGCGCCGGCTCTCCGCCGACGTCCGGCACGGCCGCACGACGGCGCGCGAGCTGGTCGAGCGATCCCTTGAGCGGATCGAGGCGAACCGCGACCTGAACGCGGTGGTCGCCGAGCGCTCCGACGAGGCGCGCGCCGAGGCGGACGCGATCGACGCGGCGGTCGCCGGACGGGACGACCCCGGGCCGCTCGCGGGCCTGCCAGTGCTCGCGAAGGACAACGACGACGTCCGGGGAATGCGGACGACGCACGGGTCCCGCTGGTTCGCCGATGCGCCGGCGGCGTCCCGGGATGGCGTCTCGATCGAGCGGCTGCGCGCGGCCGGGGCGATCGTCGTCGGCAAGACCAATGTCCCCGAGTTCTGCATCGAGGGCTACACCGACAATCTCCTCTTCGGGGCCACGCGCAACCCATGGGACCTGGGGCGCTCGCCCGGAGGATCGAGCGGCGGCTCCGCCGCGGCCCTCGCGGCCGGGCTCTCGGCGATCGCGACGGGCACGGACGGCGGCGGATCCATCCGCATCCCGGCCGCCTTCTGCGGTCTGCTCGGCTACAAGCCCACCAACGGCGTGATCGGCCGACGCTCGGCGCCGGACTGGATCGACTTCTCGACCGACGGGATCATGGCGACGAGCGCCGACGATGTGCGGCTGCTGCTCACCGTCCTCGCCGGGCCGGTCGACGGCGACCCGACCGCGCTGCCGACCCCGCTTCCGCCATCCGCGCTGCCCACCCGGCTGATCGTCGCCGAGCGGACCGACGATCTCGGCCCCCTTCCCGCCGAGGTCGCCGACGCGTTCGCCGCGAGCGCGGCGCAGCTGGCAGAACTCCTCGGTGTGCCGGTCGAGCACCGCATCCCCGAGTCGTTCTTTCCCGACTGGAGTCCGGACGAGGACTGGTTCGTCCTCGCGACGGCCGAGCACGCCTCGGCGTTCGGCCGGGAGCGCATCGAGCGCGACGCCGAGCTGCTGCATCCGAGCGCGCGCGAGTTCCTGCTGGAGGGGCTCACCGTGTCGGCGGCGGACTACCTCGCGGCCCGCCGCCGCCGCTTCGACGCGATCGCCCGCCTCGACGAGCTCCTCGCGGGCGGCGCCGCGCTCGTGACGCCCACGGTCGCCGAGCTCGGCTGGGCTCCGGACGGGGGACGAGCCGGGCTCATCGGCGCCGAGGCCTACTCGACAGCGATCCAGAACATGACCGGCCTCCCGGCGATCTCCCTGCCCGCCCCGCTCGGCCCGGACGGCATGCCGTTCGGCCTGCAGGTGACCATGCCGCGCTGGGCGGACCTCGGGCTGCTCGAGGTCGCCGCACGCTGGGAGGCCGCCTACCCCTGGCCCCGGACGGCGCCAGGGTATCCGGAGTTCGGATGACGGCCTCCCACCAGGGGGCCGGCCCTGCCTCTTTCCCGAGTTCACGTCCACCACCCCGAGGAGCACATGATGTCCCACGCCCCCAGCCCGGCGCCGCCGCCGGACCGGTGATCGAGCGGCACTCGATCGACTACGTCCCCTGGTCGGAGCGCCGGGGCAAGCTGTGGCACCAGGCGCCGTTCTGGTTCACCGGCAACTTCGTCCTGCCGACGATGGTCATCGGGTTCCTCGGCCCCGAGCTGGGGCTCTCTGCAGGGTTCTCGTTCCTCGCCATCGTGCTGGGCGCCTGCTTCGGCACCTTCTTCATGGCGTTCCACGCGAACCAGGGTCCGCGCATGGGTTTGCCGCAGATGATCCAGTCGCGGGCGCAGTTCGGCAGCCGCGGCGTGATCGTCCCCTTCATCGCGACGGTCTTCGTCTACATCGGGTTCATGGTGTTCGATGTGATCCTGGCCACCCAGGGACTCGGGCTCGTCCTCCCCGCCAACAAGTGGTTCTGGTACCCGGTCCTCACCGCCCTGTCGATCGTGATCGCCGTCGTCGGCCACGACCTCCTGCACTTCGTGCAGCGCTGGCTGACCTACCTCCTGATCCTCGCGTTCGCGATCACGACCGTCCTCGCGTTCACGACCCTGCCCGCTCCGGCCCCCGCGGACGCGGGCGGGTTCGACGGCACCGCGTTCCTCATCCAGTTCTCGCTCGCCGCGGGCTACAACATCAGCTACGCCGTCTACGTGTCCGACTACTCCCGCTACCTGCCCGCGAAGTCGTCCGCGCCGAAGCTCATCTTCTACACGTACCTGGGCGCGGCCGGGTCTGCGGTCTGGCTCATGGGCCTCGGCTCGCTGCTCGCCAGCCGGCTCCCGGAGGTCGACGCGATCGGCTCGATCAAGCAGGTGGGCGACAGCCTGTTCCCCGGCTTCGGGACCATCGTGGTGCTGATCTCGACGCTCGCCCTCATCTCGATCATGGGGGTCAACGCCTATGGCGCCATGCTGACGAGCGTCAGCGGCGTCGACGCGTTCAAGAAGGTCCGTGGCGGCGTGCGGACGCGCGTCATCGGCCTCGTCATCGTCGGGCTCATCACGGTGCTCGCCGCACTGCTCATTCCGGACGACTACCTCGGCAGCTTCAACAACTTCGTCCTGCTGATGCTCTACTTCCTCGTCCCATGGACGGCCGTGAACCTCGTCGACTTCTACGCGGTCCGGCACGGCAAGTACGCGATCACGGAGATCTTCAACCCGGACGGCATCTACAAGAAGTGGTCGTGGCGGGGCCTGGTGGCCTACAGCGTGGGCTTCCTCGTGATGATCCCCTTCTTCTCCCTTCCCGGCCTCTACACGGGCCCCATCGCGGAGGCCATCGGCGGCGCCGACATCTCGTTCGCCATCGGCCTCGTCGTCGCGGGCGGGCTGTACTGGATCTTCGCTCGAGGCCTCGACAGCAGGGCCGAGGAGGAGGCGCGCCGCCGCAGCCAGCGCGAGCTCGAGGGAGTCGACTTCGAGTGAGCCGGATCCAGCGCGGCCGCCGCACGGTCGCCATCGTCCAGCGTCCGCCCGTTCTGCTCGACCTTGCGGCGACGCTCGATCGCGCCGTCGAGGCCATCGAGGAAGCGGCCGACGCGGACCTCGTCGTGTTCCCTGAGACCTGGGTGACGGGCTACCCGGCGTGGGTGTTCGGCATGGCCGGATGGGGCGACCCGGAGGGCCGCCGCTGGTACGGACGCCTGCTCCGGGAGAGCCCTGTCGTCGGGGGCGCCGACGACAGTGACGACGACCTCGCCCCGGTGCGCGCCGCAGCCCGACGTGCGGGCACCACGGTCGTGCTCGGCATCAACGAGCGGAGCGGGGGCACCCTCTACAACAGCCTCGCCACCGTGGGTCCGGACGGTCGGCTGCTGAACCTGCACCGCAAGCTCGTGCCGACCCACACCGAGCGGATCGTCTGGGCGCAGGGCGACGGGGCGGGCCTGCGCGCGGTCGACACACCGGCGGGGAGGGTCGGCGGGCTCGTGTGCTGGGAGCACTGGATGCCCCTGGCGCGGCAGGCGCTGCACTCGGAGGGCGAGCAGATCCACGTCGCGGCGTGGCCGGACATGCCGGAGCTGCACGAGCTCGCCGCCCGCACCTACGCGCGCGAGGGGGCTGCTTCGTCGTCTCCGCCGCCGCCTTCGTCACGACGGATGACCTCCCGACCGAGCTGCGGGACGCCTACCGCGCGGGTGTCGGTCCGGAGGCGCCCACCGACGGGATCCTGTTCGACGGAGGCTCGTCGATCGCCGGCCCGGACGGCGGCTGGCTCGTCGAGCCGGTGCGCGGCGTGCCCCGGCTCATCGTCGCGGAGCTGGATCTCGACGCGGCGGACGAGGCGCACGCCGAGCTGGATGTCGCCGGTCACTACAGCCGACCCGACGTGCTGACGCTGCGCATCGACACCCGGCGTCGCACCGGCGTCGAGCGGGGCGTGGAGCTGCCCTGAACCGACAGCCCTGAGCGGCTTCTGCGAGCCCGCCGGCGTGCGTCGGCGGCGTGCGGCGGCAGGAGTAGCCTCAAGACGAGGGTCCGATGGCACGGCCGGCAGGGCCTCCCTCCCGGCAAAAGGATCGCCCCGTGACGCCTTCTCGACACCTTCGGCCCTCGGGCTCCCGCTCCGGAACGCCGACCGGCCGATGAGCCCACGTGCCGAGGATGGGGACGCCGCCGCGACCCACGTCGAGGAGTCCGCCGATCCCGAATCGCCCGATCCCGCTGCCGCGGAGCCGACCGGGAGTGCAGAGCCGGACGAGGCCGGGCACCCGGCTCCCCGGGCGCGGGGACTCGCGCGCGGTGTCGCAGGCGCCGGTCTCGCCGCCCTGGGCGTCGTGTTCGGCGACATCGGAACGAGCCCGCTGTACGCCCTGAAGACGGTGTTCACGATCGACGGCGGCATCGTGACGCCGTCGGCGGCCGACGTCTACGGGGTCGTGTCGCTCATGTTCTGGAGCATCACGATCATCGTGTCGATCAAGTACGTCACCGTGCTCATGCGCGCCGACAACGACGGCGAGGGGGCGTGATGGCGCTGGCCGCACTCGCGCAGCGCCTCTACAAGCACCGCGCCCGCCGCACGGGGTTCCTCCTCCTCATCGGCATCATCGGGGTCGCGCTCTTCTACGGCGACTCCATCATCACGCCGGCGGTGAGCGTGCTCTCGGCGGTCGAGGGGCTGCAGGTCGCCGCTCCCGGAGTCGCCCACCTCACGGTGCTGATCGCGGCCGTCATCCTCACGGCGCTCTTCGCCGTCCAGCGGTTCGGCACCGGGCCGGTCGGCAAGCTGTTCGGTCCCGTCATGCTGCTCTGGTTCGCGGTCCTCGCGCTCGCCGGGCTCGTCATGGTCGTGCAGCACCCGTCCGTGCTGCAGGGCCTGTCTCCGACTTGGGCGGTCGTCTTCGTCGTGGCGCATCCCGGGATCGCGTTCATCGCCATGGGCGCGGTGGTGCTCGTCATCACCGGCGCCGAGGCGCTGTACGCCGACATGGGGCACTTCGGCCGATCGCCGATCCGCCGGGCCTGGTTCTTCGTGGTGTTCCCGGCCCTCACGCTCAACTACCTCGGCCAGGCCTCGCTCGTGCTGCACGACCCGAAGGCCAGGAGCGACCCGTTCCTCCTGCTCTTCCCGGATTTCCTGAGGCTGCCTGTCGTGATCCTGGCGACGGTCGCCACGATCATCGCCAGCCAGGCCGTCATCACGGGGGCCTTCTCCCTGTCTCGCCAGGCGGTGCAGCTGGGGCTGCTGCCGCCCTCACGGTGCGCCAGACGTCGAAGCACGAGAGCGGCCAGATCTACCTTCCGGTGGTGAACACGCTGCTGTTCCTCGGCGTCCTCGCGGTCATGCTGACCTTCGGGTCCTCCGCGGCACTCGCGACGGCCTACGGCGTGTCCGTGACCGGCGCGCTCGTGGTCGACACCGTGCTCCTGCTGGTGGTCGCTCCGGTGCTCTGGGGGTCGCGGCCCTGGCAGGAGGTGCTCGCGGCCATCGCCTTCGGGGGCTCGAGCTCACCTTCCTGTCGGGCAACCTCTCCAAGGTCCTGCACGGGGGCTGGGTCCCCCTCCTTCTCGCGGCAGTCATCATCCTCGTCATGGCGACGTGGCGTCGCGGTCGGCAGCTCGTCACCGACGACCGGCGGATGAAGGAGGGCTCGCTAACGGACTTCGTCGAGGAGATGCAGACGGTGCGGCTCAACAGGGTGCCGGGGATCGCGGTCTTCCCGCATCCCAACAGCGACACCACACCGCTGGCACTTCGCGCCAACGTGAACCACAACCACGTGCTGCACGAGCGCGTCCTCGTGGTCTCGATCGAGGTGCTCGGGGTGCCCGAGGTTCCGGATCACAAGCGGTACGTCTACGACGACCTCCGCTACACGGACGACGGGATCGAGCACCTCACCGTCCGGTTCGGCTTCTCGGAGACACTCGATGTGCCCGCGGCCCTGCGCGCGGCGTGCGTCGCGGGAGTCCTCGACGGCGACCCGGACGAGATGGACGCCGCGTCCTACTTCGTGTCCCGTGGCGCGATCCGCCGGACGCGCTCGGGCGGCATGGCGCGCTGGCGGAAGGGCCTCTTCGTCACGCTCGCGCACAACGCGGCCGATCCGGCCTCGCGGTTCCAGCTGCCGTCGGAGCGCACGGTGACGATGGGCGGCGACGTCGAGATCTGACGCGAGGGGCCGCGCCAGCGTCTCGGAAGGAGCCGCCGTGGCGGCCGCGGCATCGCTCGCCGGACCGCCACGACTTCTTCAGCTCAGCAGCAGCCGATGCCGCCGCAGCAGGTGTCGTCCGCCATGGTCCCCTCCGTCCGTTCTCGGTGATGTTCGATTCATCGATGCGCGTCGATGTTGCCAGTGAAGCGCTTGCATCGACGCTCGTCAATGGAACCGGTGCGAATGGCCCGAGAAGCCGCGTCGGCCTTCGCCCGGCGCGCACTCCGCACAAGCGAGCTGACGCCGATATGCGCCTCGATCAGCGGGAAATGTCCCCCGAACGGGGTGGACGCGGTGGTCGGGAGTCACTACGTTGATCTGGACGCTCCCTCTGGGTAGCCGGGGCGTTGCCTTCGGGAAACCTGCGGACTGCCTGGGGTGAATCCCGGGCAGTCCGCAGCTGGCTTCCTGCTGAAGTACGCAGCACAAGGAGCCGGCTCTCACGGCTCCAAGAGCGCTCGCCGAACCGCGCCGTCGATGCGCAGCTCGAGCTCGCCCGTCACGGGTGTCCCGGCGGTGAGCCAGCGCGCCGCCCCCGCGGGGAATTCGGCCCGAGCGCGCCAGATGCCGTGGCGCAGGGTGCGCCTGACGGTGGCGGCTGCCCGGAGCTCGACGCAGGAGCCCGCGTCTTCCGGGCCGTGCAGCGCGATGGCCGCGGTGACCTCCGCGGGCCTCACGTCGGCTCCACGGATCGCGAAGTCGGCCACCGCTGTCAGGGCGGCCGCCGTGTGGGAGACCTCGCCACTCCGCACGGTCAGGTCGAAGGCGGGGGCCGGGCGACCGCGCCGTGCGCGGGCGCGATGCAGCACCTCCGCCCACCGCCGCAGCACGGCTTCCTCGGAGAAGCGCGCCGCAGCAGTCGCTGCTGCCCTGCGCAGCGACGCCGCCCGGTCCGGGTGCTCGACCAGATCCCGGATCCGCTCGCCGAGCGCGACGACGTCTCCTGGCGGCACGAGGAATCCGCTGACGCCGTCGGTGATCACGTCCGCGGGGCCGTAGGGGATGTCGTAGCTGAGCGGCAGCGACCCGCGGGACATCCCCTCGGCCAGCACCAGGGGGAAGCCTTCCGTGCTGCTCGTGAGCAGGAAGAAGGACGCCGTCTGGAACGCGTCGAGCGCATCCGGGCGGAAGCCGAGCAGGCGCACGGCGTCCGCGAGGCCCAGCTCGTCGACGAGGGCCTGAAGCGCGACGCGGCCGGGCCCGTCGCCGTAGACGTCGAGCCGGGCGGGAGCGCCCCCGCCCGCGCCGATTCGACCGCCCGAACAGCGTGGTCGACGCGCTTGCGCTCGTCGAGGCTCGCGAGCACGACGCCGAGGTGCGGGTCTCGCGGCGCCGCCGCGTGCGGGGTGGGCAGGGGCGCGGAGTTGGGCACGACCTCGAGTGACTCGGCCGGCCCGAGCAGCACCCGCACATCGTCGCGCTGCCGCTCGGACAGGAGGACGACGGCGTCGAAGTCCTCGAGATGGGTGAGCGGGCCGCGGCGCGCGGTCTTGATCCGCCCCCAAGGGCGGTCCTCGCCCTCCAGATGCGAGTTGTGGACGATGTGCACCAGGGTGGCGTGCGGGTTGCGGTAGCCCACGAGGAAGTCCGCAGTCGTCTTGCTGTCGACGAGCAGGAACGCATCCTCGTCGCCGATCACCTGGTCGAGCCACCAGCGGTAGAAGGGCCACACCCGGGTGAAGCCGAACACCGGCCGGCCGTCGCCGTCGCACAGCACGATGGACCGCCCGCCGACCCGCCCGCGCTCGCGCGTGTCCCGGATGTCGCTGAGCGCGAGCGTGCCGTCGGGGCGGCGCCGGTCGATCTGGAGCAGCGTTCCGTTCTCGCTCCGGCGCGCGTGAGTTCCGTCATCGGTGGGGGGCAGCGGGTCGAAGCGGTCCAGCGCCGCGGGCTTCGCGCCGCGTGCGGTGGCGGGCCGATCCGTCGCGGCGGTGACCTCGTCCCAGAGGTTGCGGACGGCGATCCCCTCGTCGAGCAGGCCCCCTGCGCGGAGGTGTTCCACGAGATCCGGGTAGTCGTCCTGCTGGTCGAAGGTGAGGACGTCGACCGGGGCCCCGGCCAGGCGTGCGAAGGATCGCGATCGGCGCAGCATGGCGCCGGTCATGCCGCCGAACTCGCGGGTCAGTCCCCACGTCAGTGCGAACTGGCGGCCGTGCGGAAGGACCTCTGGATCGATGGCCAACGGGGTCCCCTCGGGGCGGATGATACGCGGAAGCGGTCAGCTTAAGCGATGTCGGAGGCCCACCCTAAACTGGGGCCACGAAACGCCGAAGACACAACATGTCGGGAATGACAGAGCTGTCATTCCCGTTATATAGTGAAGCACCGCCGCAAGGTGGACCACAGCACTAGCTCATCGAAGGGGAGATGGCTCATGGATTTCGACAACGACCTGGGGTACGCGGTTCCGGTTGACCCGATGGACCTCCTGCAGTGCGACAGCTGCCAGTAGGCACCGACGCCCGCTGATTTCAGCATCGCCGAAGAACCCCCGTGCGCCTCGCGCCGGGGGTTCTCGCATGTCCGGCGAGGCTCCTCGGTTGCACGGTGGGGGACACCGCCGGCTGCGCCGCCGAGCAGGGCTAGCGGCGCAGCAGCCCCAACTCCATGGCCTTCGTGACGGCGCGCGTCCGGTCGCTCACCTCGAGCTTCTCGAAGACGTGCAGGAGGTGGGTCTTCACCGTCGCCTCGGCCAGGAAGAGCCGTGCCGCGATCTGCGGGTTGCTGTCGCCCTCGGCGACGCGGGCCAGCACCTCGAGCTCGCGGGCGGTGAGCACCGGTGCCGCCGGCCGGCGCATCCGCCCCACCAGGAGCGCCGCGATCCGCGGGGCGAGGGCGACCTCGCCGCGCGCCACCGCGCGGATGCCCGCCAGGATCTCCTCCTGCGGCGCCGCCTTGAGCAGGTAGCCGGTGGCCCCCGCCTCGATGGCGGTCAGGATGTTCTCGTCCGACTCGTAGGTGGTGAGGACGAGCACCTTGACCGCGGGACGGGTGGCGAGGATCCGCGCCGTCGCCTCCGCGCCGCCGACCTTCGGCATCCGGAGATCCATGAGCACGAGGTCGGGCTCGAGGTCCGTCGCCAGCTCGATCGCGTGCTGCCCGTCCGCGGCCTCGCCCACCACGTCGATGTCGGGCTCCGACTGGAGGAGGGCCACGATGCCGCCGCGCACGATGGGGTGGTCGTCTGCGACGACGACCCGGAGCGGGGCGGTCATGCGCGCACGCCGTGCGGCAGCCGGACGGTGAGCGTCGTGCCGCCGGGGCCGCTCGCGATGTCGAGGGATCCGTCGGCCAGAGCGAGCCGGTCCCGCATGCCGGCGAGCCCGAAGCCGTGACCCGGCGCCGTCGGGTCGAAGCCGGTGCCGTCGTCCTGCACGTCGAGGCGCACGCCTTCGGGAGGCGAGGTGAGGGTGAGCGTCACGGCCCGCGCCCCGGCGTGCTTGCGCACGTTCGCGAGCGCCTCCTGGGCGCAGCGCAGCAGGACCACCTCCGCCTCGCGTGGCAGCTCAGGGGTGGCGTCCGCGCGCACGGTGACTGCGATTCCCGCCTCGCGCTCGAAGCGGGAAGCGATCCGCTCGAGCGCCGACACAAGACCGCCGCCGGCCAGCTCCACCGGCGCCGTGGCTGCGACCAGGGCGCGCGTCTCGACCAGCGCCTCCCGGGCGCCCTCCTCCAGGAGGTGCAGGCGGTCCTCGACCGCGCGGGTGTTCCCGGCGCGCAGCTCCTGCCGTGCCTGCTGCAGCTGGAGCACGAGCCCCGTGATGCTCTGCGCGATCGTGTCGTGCACCTCGCGGGACAGCCGCTCCCGCTCGCTGGCGACGCCCGCGTCGTGACCCAGGGCCGCGAGCTCGGCCTGGGCGGCGGTGAGCTGCTCGACCAGACGCCCGCGCTCCTCGCTGAGTCCGGCGATCGAGGAGATCCAGAGCCCCATCGCCATGCTGAAGGCGAACGAGATCCCCACCGTGATGACCGTCTGGGCGATCCCCTCGGGTCCGGTGCCCACGCTGATCAGGAAGCCGATGGCGACCGCGACCGCGACGCCGGCGTTCGCCAGGATCGAGGCGCGGAGGGTGGGGGTCAGCACCCAGACGAGCGGATAGCTGATGCCCTGCAGGATCGCGAGCAGGGGGAAGAACGCGACGGCCGTTCCGGTGAGCACGATGACGACGACGACGAAGGCGGCGGCGGGTCCGGGGAGCTGCAGCCGCGTCGGCCGAGGGTGAACCAGGCGACCACGAGCGCTCCGAGCGTCGCGATCGCTCCGGCCACGCGGGGGCCCGGCGCCTCCGCGAAGAGGACGATGAGCGCGAGCACGACGGCGACGCCCGGCACCGCGACGTTCCACCACTTCGGCGAGTCCACGGCGCTCACTCTCCCATGAGGACGGTCACGAGTCCTTGCGGATCCAGCGGAAGGTCACACGGGCCAGCACGAGGCCGACGACCAGCCAGATCCCGAGGACCAGCGCGACGCCGCCGAGGTTCCACTCCCCGCCCGCCTCGACCGCGGCGTACGACTCGGGCAGGAAGACGTACCGCATGCCCTGCGCGAGCCACTTGAGGGGAAGATGCTCGCCACGTTCTGCAGCCATTCGGGCAGCTGGCTGAACACGAGGTACACCCCCGAGATGAACTGGAGCACCAGCACGATCGGGATGATCACGGCCGTCGCGGTCTTGCCGCTGCGGGGAAGTGCGCTGAGGCCGATGCCCAGCACCGCGCTCGAGGTGACGCCGAGCAGGAACACCCACGCGAAGGTGAACCAGTGGCCCGCGTCGCCGGGCAGGCGCACGCCGAAGACGAACGCGGCCACGACCAGGAGCAGGGCCGACTGGAGCAGGGCGGTCACGAGGACCTGGCCGAGCTTGCCGAGGAAGTAGCTGGCGATCGGCAGCGGCGAGCCCGCCAGCCGCTTCAGCGTCCCGTCGCTGCGCTCCATGGCGATGACGACCGCGAGGTTCTGCAGGCCGCTGAGCAGCACGCCGGCGGCGACCATCGCGGACAGGTAGTACTGGGCGGCGCTGATCACACTGCCGTCCGCATCGCGGCCGAAGTCGCCCTCGCTGAACGCCACGGAGAAGATCGTGAGGAACAGCACCGGGAACAGGAACGTGAAGAAGACGGTGTCGGGCTGACGGAAGTAGGTCCGCACCTCATAGGCCGCGCTGAGCAGACCCAGGCGGAGGGTGCGACCGCGGGGCAGGGCTGTCGGGCGCGGGGCGGCGGGGGCGAGCGGGGCTGCGGTCATGCGAGGACTCCTTCCGGAGCGGACGTGGGGGCGGCGGAGGCCACCAGGCCGAGGTAGACGTCCTCGAGGGAGGGCCGGACGATCTCGACATCGTCCGGCTCGAGGCCGTCCGAGGCCGCCACGAGCCGTGCGACGAAGGTGGCCGGCGCGGTGGTGCGCTCCTCGCGGAGGACGCCGTCCTCGCGCCAGCGGACGACCGGGACGCGCGACGCGGCGCCGCCGATCTCGTTCACCCCGCCGATGTCGATCATGCGGCCGCCTGCGATCACCCCGACGCGGTGCGCGAGCTGCGCCGCCTCGTCGAGGTAGTGCGTGGTGAGCAGGATGGACGTGCCCTCCGCCTGCAGCGAGCGGAGAAGCTCCCAGAAGCGGCGCCGTGCTTCCGGATCGAACCCCGTGGTCGGCTCGTCGAGGAAGACCAGCTCCGGCCGCCCCACGATGCCGAGGGCGACGTCGACTCGGCGGCGCTGGCCGCCCGAGAGCTTGCGGATGAGCGTCCCGGCCTTCTCCTCGAGCCCGACTGCGGCGATGAGCTCGTCGACGTCGCGGGGTGAGGGGTAGAAGGCGGCGAAGCGGCTGAGCTCCTCGCGAACCGTGGCCGAGCCCGACTCGGCGCTCGACTGCAGCACGATGCCGAGGCGCGCCTTCCAGGCCAGGCCGCCGCGGGCCGGATCCTGGCCGAGCACGCGCACGTCGCCGCTCGTGCGGTCCCGGTAGCCCTCGAGGATCTCGATGGCGGTCGACTTGCCCGCTCCGTTCGGCCCGAGGAGAGCGAAGGTCTCGCCCGGGCCGATGTCGAAGGACACCCCCGTCACGGCGGAGAAGGTCCCGTAGGACTTGTGCAGATCGCGCACGGACACGACTGGTTCCATGGCCCCAGCCTCCCGCGCCCCGCTGCCACTGCGGCAGATCCGGTCGGCCCGTTCCGGCATCCACCGATCGGTGGATGCCGGGGAGCGGGCCCGGCCGTCCTCGAGGGCCCGGCCTTCGCAGGAGCGCTGAATAGACTGGCGGCGTGGCAGTGAACCCCGCGATCCAGGGTCGCACCTACCCCGCGACCGCCCCGTACCTGGTCGGGCGGGAGAAGGTCCGCGAGTTCGCCAGGGCCGTGCTGTCCGCCGATCCGGTGAGCCTCGATCCGTCGTCCGCCCGCGCCGCGGGCTTCGCCGACGTCGTCGCGCCGCCCACCTTCGCGGTCGTCGTGCAGGAGCACACCCTGGCCCAGCTGCTCGCCGACGAGGACGCGGGGGTCGACTTCTCCCGTGTCGTGCACGGCGACCAGCGCTTCTCGTTCACGCGGCCGATCGTCGCGGGCGACGAGCTCACGGCGACGCTGACCGTCACGAGCGTCAAGACCCTCGGCGGCAACGCCATGGTCACCGCCGAGTCGTCGATCGCCGACGCCGGCGGCGCCCACGTCGTGACCGCGATCTCCACGCTCGTCGTGCGGGGCGACGCGTGACCGCCGCGGCCGACCTGGCGGTGGGTCAGGTCGTCGCCGAGCGCACCGTTCCGCTGACCCGCGACTCGCTCGTCCGGTACGCCGGCGCGTCCGGCGACTTCAACCCCATCCACTACCGCGACGACGTCGCCGCGAGCGTCGGGCTGCCCGGGGTCCTCGCCCACGGCATGCTCACGATGGGCGCGGCGGTGCAGCCGGTGGTGGACTGGGCCGGCGGCGCGCATCGCATCCGCGACTACCAGGTGCGGTTCACCCGTCCCGTCGTCGTCGATCCCGAGGCGGGCGCGACGCTCACCGTGAGTGCGAAGGTGGCGGCGCTCGACGCGGAGGCGGGAACGGCCCGCATCGATCTCACCGTGCGGGCGGGCGAGGCGACCGTGCTCGGGAAGGCCCAGGTTGTCGTCGTCGTCGGCTGAGCCGGAGGTCCGGGAGGACGTCCCGCTGTCCACGCTGACGACGCTCCGGGTCGGCGGTCCCGCGCGCCGCGTGGTCCGGGCGGACAGCACCGGCGCGCTGATCGACGCCGCGCTCGCCACCTGGGCCGACGGCGACGACTGGCTGGTCCTGGGCGGCGGGTCCAACCTGCTGGCGGGAGACGACGGGTTCGACGGCACCGTCCTGCTGCCGGCGGCGCGCGGCATCGAGGAGCAGCGCGACGGCGATCGGGTCGTGCTGCGAGTGGAGGCGGGCGAGCCCTGGGACGACCTGGTCGCCGTCGCGGTCGAGCGCGGGCTCACCGGCATCGAGGCGCTGTCCGGCATTCCCGGTTCCACCGGCGCCGCGCCCATCCAGAACATCGGCGCGTACGGCCAGGAGCTCAGCTCCTCCTCGTCGCGGTCGAGTTCCTCGACTACCTCACCGGCGAGCTGTCGCGGAGGACCGCGGACGAGCTGGGGCTCGGCTACCGCACGTCGATCTTCAAGCAGGGACTGCGCGGCGTCGTGGTGACCGTCGAGCTGGAGCTGGCGGCGCCGAGCGGCCCCGGTCCCGCGCTGAGCGCCCCGATCGCCTACGCGCAGCTCGCCGGCGCACTCGGGGTCCGGCTCGGCGACCGGGTCCCGGTGACCGAGGTGCGGGAGGCGGTCCTCCGCCTGCGGCGCAGCAAGGGCATGGTCCTCGATCCGGCCGATCCCGACTCGGTGAGCGCCGGATCCTTCTTCACCAACCCCATCGTCAGCGAGCGCTTCGCGCGAAGCCTGCCGCCCGAGGCGCCGCGGTGGCCCGTGACTCCGGACGAGCCCGACGTGGCGGTGCCGGTGGGCGCGTCCCTGCCGGCGGTCCCGTCCCACGAGCACCTCGTGAAGCTCAGCGCCGCGTGGCTGATCGAGCACGCGGGCATCCGTCGCGGCTTCTCCCTGCCCGGCTCGCGAGCGGGCATCTCGACGAAGCACTCGCTCGCCCTGGTGAACCGCGGGGACGCGACGGCGGAGGAGCTCCTGGAGCTCGCGCGCTACGTGCGCACTCTGGTGCAGACCGAGTTCGGCGTCCTGCTCCAGCCGGAGCCGGTCCTTCTGGGCGCCACCCTCTAGGCGGTGCGTTCCGGCCCGGATAGCGCGGTAGAGCGCGCCACCCGGGCCGGAACGTGCTAGGCGAAGAGGCGCTGGAGGCGCTGCACGCCCTCGAGGAGGGCGTCGTCGCCGAGCGCGTAGGAGAAGCGCAGGTAGCCGCTCGGCCCGAACGCCTCGCCCGGCACCGCCGCGACCTCCGCCTGCTCGAGGATCAGGTCGGCGAGCTCCAGCGAGGTTCGGGGCGTGACGCCGTTCCAGTCGCGGCCGAGGAGGCCCGTGACATCCGGGTAGACGTAGAACGCGCCCTCGGGCGTGGGCGTGACGACACCGTCGATCCTGTTGAGCTCGGCGACGATGACGCGGCGCCGACGGTCGAACGCCTGGCGCATCGCCTCCACCTCGTCCTGCGGTCCGGTGAGCGCCGCGATCGCCGCGCGCTGGGAGATGTTCGAGACGTTGGAGCTGAGGTGCGACTGGAGGTTCGCGGCCGCCTTGATGGCGTCGGCCGGCCCGACCATCCAGCCGAGCCGCCAGCCCGTCATCGCGTAGGACTTCGCAACGCCGTTGACGAGGATCGTCCGGTCCGCCAGAGCCGGCACCGCCTCGACGATCGAGATCGCCGCGGACGGCACCTCGCCCTCCGCGAGCCCCTCCGGGTACACGAGGTTCTGGTAGATCTCGT
Organism: Naasia aerilata; assembly: GCF_030296595.1. Taxonomy (GTDB): domain Bacteria; phylum Actinomycetota; class Actinomycetes; order Actinomycetales; family Microbacteriaceae; genus Naasia; species Naasia aerilata. The sequence goes on from NZ_AP027731.1 coordinate 1,375,509, forward strand.
CCGCGATGATCCACAGGCCGTGCCCGTCGGCCCACTCGCCGATCGCGCGCGTCTCCTCCTCGGTGTACACCGCGCCGGTGGGGTTGGAGGGAGAGACGAACAGGAGGACCTTCGTGCGCGGGGTGCGAGCGGCCTCGAGCTGCTCGACCGTGACCTTGTAGTCCTGGTCCGCGCCCGCGAACACCTCGACCGGGACGCCGCCCGCGAGCTTGATGACCTCGGGGTAGGTGGTCCAGTAGGGCGCGGGCACGAGCACCTCGTCGCCCTCGCCGACGATCGTCGCGAAGGCCTGGTAGACGCCCTGCTTGCCGCCGTTCGTCACGATGACCTGGCCGGGGCAGACCTGGAGCCCGCTGTCGCGCAGCGTCTTCGCCGCGATCGCCTCGCGCAGGTCCGGCAGGCCGACGGCGGCGGTGTAGCGGTGGTTCTTGGGGTCGCGGACCGCCTTCTCCGCCGCGTCCAGGATGAATCCGGGAGTGGGGAAGTCGGGCTCGCCTGCCGCATAGCTGATGACCGGGCGCCCCTCGGCCTGCAGCGCCTTCGCCTTCGAATCCACCTTGAGGGTGGCGGACTCGCTGATGGCGGCGATGCGGGGGGAGATGCGGGGAAGCTCAGCCATGCGTGCAAGACTATCGAGGCGCTCGCGGACCCCCTGCCCTTCGCGGAGGGGTCCGGTGTTAGACTGGGCGTCTCTGGTCGGAAGAAGCCAGGCTTTGCTGCGCCCGTCGGCGGATCATCCTCCTCGCAATGACGTGGCGAAGCCGTGCCCCTTCCTTCTAGGGCGGTGGCTCAATTGGTAGAGCAGCGGTCTCCAAAACCGCAGGTTGCAGGTTCGAGTCCTGTCCGCCCTGCGACTGCCCGCACACCTGTGCGGACAGACCCGAGTGCACATTCGGGCCCGGGCTCGACGAGCCCGGCGACGGGATACGAGGAGTGTTCGTGGCGCGAAAGGTCATCGACGAGCCCAGCGAGGACGTCGTAGCCATTGCGAGGAAGGAACGGCAGGCCAGACGGTCGCCGTTCGCTCGCATCGCGCTCTTCATCCGCCAGGTGGTCGGCGAGCTGAAGAAGGTGGTGACCCCCACTCGGCGCGAGCTGTTCGGGTTCACCGCGGTCGTGCTGGTGTTCGTCATCATCATGATGGCGCTCGTCACCGGGCTCGACTACGTCTTCAGTGCCGTGGTGGTCTTCGTCTTCGGAGATCCCTCAGTCGGCAGTTAGCCTTCCCCGCCCCTCCCCAGGGCGGCGTTACAGAAAGAGCAGCACAGCATGGTGGCGGACAGCTATCGCGAGCACATCAACGACCTCGACGTGATCCCTGCGGAAGAGCAGGACTCCGAGGTCGGCGAGGTGCAGGAGGGCGACCTCCTCGGCACGGGGGACCTCCCGACGACCGAGGGCCCCGGCGACATCCACATCGTGACCGACGATGACGACGCGGCTGACCTCGAAGAGGCCCTCGAGGTCATCGAGCAGGCAGCGGACCCCGAGGCCGACCAGGTCATCGACGAGGCGCTCGAGGTGCACACCCTCGACGAGGCGGAGGCCGCCGAGGCGGCCACGGACGACGAGGCCGAGGAGGCCGCGCTCGACCCCTACGACGCCTTCCGTCAGGAGCTCCGCGGCAAGCTCGGCAAGTGGTACGTCATCCACTCCTACGCCGGCTTCGAGAAGCGCGTGAAGCAGAACATCGAGCAGCGCAAGGGCAGCCTCGGCCAGGAGGACTCGGTCTTCGAGGTCCAGGTGCCGATGGAGGACGTCGTCGAGATCAAGAACGGCCAGCGCAAGCTGGTCAACCGCGTGCGCATCCCCGGCTACGTGCTCGTCCGCATGGACCTCAACGAGGAGTCCTGGTCGGTCGTCCGGCACACCCCCGGCGTGACGGGCTTCGTCGGCAACTCGCACAACCCGACCCCGCTGCGCTTCGAAGAGGCGTTCAACATGCTGAAGAGCACCGTCCAGGTCGCCGAGGCTCCCGCCAAGGGCGGCACCGGCGCCAAGGGCTCCGCGACGCAGGCCCGCTCGATCCCGGCCGAGGTCGACTTCGAGATCGGCGAGACCATCACCATCAAGGAAGGCTCGTTCGCGGGCCTGCCCGGCACCATCAGCGAGATCAAGCCGGAGAGCGGCAAGCTCACCGTCCTCGTCTCGCTGTTCGAGCGCGAGACGCCGGTCGAGCTCAGCTTCGACCAGGTCACCAAGCTCTAGAGCCGGGAATACTCCCAGCGCCTCGCGCGCTGGACATCCAGACCACCGCACCCCGGATCCGCCGGGGAGGCGGGAGAGGGGCTCAGGCCGCTCGAAGAAAGGGAAAACAGCACATGGCACGTCAGAAGAAGGTCACGGGGCTCATCAAGCTCCAGATCAAGGCTGGCGCCGCGAACCCCGCCCCGCCCATCGGGCCGGCGCTGGGTCAGCACGGCGTCAACATCATGGAGTTCTGCAAGGCGTACAACGCGGCGACCGAGTCGCAGCGCGGCAACGTCATCCCGGTGGAGATCACCGTCTACGAGGACCGTTCGTTCACGTTCATCCTCAAGACGCCCCCGGCAGCCGAGCTCATCAAGAAGGCGGCCGGTGTCGCCAAGGGCTCCGCCACGCCGCACACCGCGAAGGTTGCGCGCCTCACCAAGGCTCAGGTCCTCGAGATCGCCGCCCAGAAGCAGCCCGACCTCAACGCGAACGACATCGAGGCTGCCGCGAAGATCATCGCCGGCACCGCCCGCTCCATGGGCATCACGGTCGAGGGCTGAGGACGAGGGATATGGCACAGAAGAGCAAGGCCTACCGCGCCGCAGCTGAGAAGCTCGAGCCGGGCAAGTACTACACGCCGAACGAGGCCGTCGGCCTCGCAAAGGAGACCGGCTCCAAGAGGTTCGACTCGACCGTCGAGGTCGCGCTGAAGCTCGGAGTCGACCCCCGCAAGGCGGACCAGATGGTCCGCGGCACTGTCATCCTCCCGCACGGCACGGGCAAGACCGCCCGCGTCATCGTCTTCGCGACGGGCGCGGCCGCCGAGGCCGCCATCGCCGCGGGCGCGGACGAGGTCGGCGGCGACGAGCTCATCGAGCGCGTGGCCGGCGGATGGACCGACTTCGATGCCGCGGTCGCGACTCCGGAGCTCATGGGGAAGGTCGGCCGCCTCGGCCGCGTCCTCGGCCCCCGCGGTCTCATGCCCAACCCGAAGACCGGCACCGTCACGCCCAACGCGGCAGGCGCGGTCGCCGACATCAAGGGCGGCAAGATCGAGTTCCGCACCGACAAGCACGCCAACGTCCACTTCGTGGTCGGCAAGGCGGGCTTCTCGGAGGAGCAGCTCAGCGAGAACCTGAAGGCGGCTCTCGAAGAGGTGCAGCGCCTCAAGCCGTCCGCCGCGAAGGGCCGCTACATCCAGAAGGGCGCCGTGTCGACCACGTTCGGCCCCGGAATCCCGCTGGACGTGAACGCGCTCTGAGCACTGCCGACATGCCCGCCTCCGCTGCCGATTCTCCCGAAGAGGCAGCAGAGGCGGGCATTTCGCCGTCCGCGGGGGCGACCATCCGGCGTGCGACGCCGAGGGACGCCGGTGCACTCGCCGCCCTCGCAGCGCGCACCTTTCCGCTGGCCTGCCCGCCCGGCACGACCGCGGAGTCGATCGCCGCGCACGTCGCCGAGCACCTCAGCGAGCCGCGGTTCCAGCGGCATCTCGCGGACGAGACCGTCACGATCCTGGTCGCCGAGAGCGGCGAGCTCGTCGGCTACACGATGCTGATCGCCGGCGAGCCGACGGACCCGGATGTCGCCGCGGCAGTCCGCGTGCGTCCCGCGATCGAGCTGAGCAAGGCCTATGTCGATGCCGGCCACCACGGCGCGGGTCTCGCCGCGCGCCTGATGGCGGCCACCCTGGCCGAGGCCGCCTCCTCTGGCGCGCGGTCGGTGTGGCTCGGCGTCAACGACCAGAACGCGCGTGCCATCCGCTTCTACACCAAGAGCGGCTTCGCGGTCGCAGGGCCGCGCTCGTACCGGGTCGGCGAGCAGCCGATGACCGACCATGTGATGGTCGCTCCGCTCTGATCCCGCGCCCGGTCCCTCCGTCCGGGGTCAGTAGTCGCTGACGCGCAGCACGACCTTGCCTCTGACGTGACCGCCCTCGATGAGCCGGTGCGCATCGGCCGCCTCCTCGAGCGGGAAGACCGCATCCGCGGTCACCTTGACGTCCCCGGAGGTGATGAGGCGGGCGATCACCGAGAGGGTCCGTCCGTCCGGCACCACCCAGAAGCCGGTGGCGCGGATGCCGGCGGCGGCCGCATCCTCGGCCATGGTCGGCCAGCTGCCCGAGGGGAGGCTCACGAGCGTTCCGCCGGGGCGCAGAACCTCGAGGGAGCGCTTCGCGGTGTCGCCGCCGATGCCGTCGAGGACGACGTCGAAGTCGGAGAGCACCTCCTCGAAGGGCTCCGCCGTGTAGTCGAGGACCCGGGAGGCCCCGAGGCTCGTGAGCCATGCGGCGTTGCGCGGGCTGGCTGTAGTGGTGACCTCTGCTCCGAAGTAGGCGGCGAACTGCACGGCGAAGTGGCCGACGCCGCCCGCGCCGGCATGGATGAGGACGCGCTGACCCTCGTGCGCCTTCGCGAGCTCGACGACGGCGCCCCACGCCGTGAGGGCCGCGAGCGGCACCGCCGCCGCCTCCTGGTGCGACAGCACGGAGGGCTTCCGCGTGACGTTGAGGGCGGGCACCGACACGTACTCGGCGTAGCTCCCCGTCGTGCGCGGGAAGGCGGTCATCCCGAACACCTCATCGCCCGGGCTCGGGCCGAACGCGGCGTACGGCGCCTCCACGACCACACCGCTGAAGTCGAACCCCGGCACAAGTGGCCAGGTGGCGGCCTTGGCGACTCCGCGTCCCGCGCGCGTCTTCGCGTCCACCGGGTTCACCCCGGCGGCGACGACCCGCACGAGCACCTCGCTGCCGATCCGCACAGGTGCGGCGACGGTGGCCGGAACCAGGGTGTCCGGCGAGCCGGCGTGGTCGGCCGTGACGGCGCGCATGGTGGCGCCCGGTGCGGTCGGCGCAACCGGGGTGCGCACGGCGCCGGTCAGCTTCGCCATGGCGTCCTCCTCCTGGGGTCGCACTGCGATGGCGACTCGGTCAGTCAACTGCGCCAATGCTTCCACGGTGTTACGGGGGTGTTCCGCCCGGTGAACATCCGCCCGGAGTGCACGTTGCGGCGGCGATGGCGCTCTGCGCGGCACTTCGCGCCGGATCGGGAACGTGTCTCCCTCAGCTTCGCCTGTCGCTCACCGGGGCCGCAGAGGATGTCCATAGGCGGCTCATAGGATTCTGCGAATACTGGAGCCATGACCTCCTCCGACATGGCGGCCCGAGTGGCCCGCTCCCCGATGCGCCGTGCCGACGGATCGCCCATCCGCGTCCTCGTGGTCGACGACGAGTCCACCCTCACCGACCTGCTCTCGATGGCGCTGCGCTACGAGGGCTGGGAGGTCAAGACGGCGGCCGACGGGCGTCAGGCTCTGGCCGTCGCGCGGGAGTTCAAACCCGATGCGATGGTCCTCGACATCATGCTCCCCGACATCGACGGCCTCCAGGTCCTTCAGCGCGTGCGAGCCGACGGCACCGACACCCCGGTCCTCTTCCTCACGGCGAAGGACTCGCTCGACGACCGGATCACCGGCCTCACCGCCGGCGGCGACGACTACGTCACCAAGCCGTTCAGCCTGGAGGAGCTCGTGGCCCGCCTTCGCGGCCTCATCCGCCGCTCGATCGTCGCAGTCGCCGACGACTCCGATCCCGTTCTCACGGTCGGCGACCTCTCGCTCGACGAGGACAGCCACGAGGTGTTCCGGGCCGGGCAGCAGATCGAGCTGACGGCCACCGAGTTCGAGCTCCTCCGCTATCTGATGCGGAACCCGCGGCGTGTGCTCAGCAAGGCGCAGATCCTCGACCGCGTGTGGAGCTACGACTTCGGCGGCAAGTCGAGCGTCGTGGAGATCTACATCTCCTACCTGCGCCGCAAGATCGACGCCGGGCGCGAGCCGATGATCCACACGGTCCGCGGCGCCGGCTACATGCTGAAGCCCGCCCCATGATCCGCACGCCGTCGCTCCGGCTGCGGCTGGTCCTCATCGTGGTCGCGCTGCTGGCCGCCGTCGCGGCGGTCATCGGCGTCGTCACCGCCGTGGTGCTGCAGAGCTACCTGGTGGGCCAGGTCGACCAGGCGGTCTCGTCGGCGGCGGAGCGCGCCTCGCACGGCTTCGGGGGACGCGACGGGGACGGGGACGGATTCGTGCTCGGCCAGGGGAGGGCACGGTCATCGCGCTCGTGGCGGGCGGCGGAGTCGTGAGCTCCGGCTACCTGGACGAGGAAGGCAGGCAGCGGACGCTCTCCGACGACGCGCAGGCCTCCATCCTCAACCTCATCGCGGACGGCCACCCGCACACCGTCGACCTCGGCGGCGACCTGGGCGAGTACCGGATGACCGCGGTCGTCGATCCGCTGCACGCTCAGGCGATCGTCACGGGGCTGCCCCTGTCCGGCGTGCAGGACACCGTGCGCCAGCTGGCCGTCATCGTCTCGATCGTCACGCTGGCCGGCCTCGTGCTCGCGGGTGGCGCCGCCGCCCTCACCGTCGGTGCCGCGCTGCGCCCGCTGCGGCGCGTGGCTCAGACGGCCGCGACGGTCGCCGAGCTCCCCCTCGACCGCGGCGACGTCGACATCAGCGTCCGCGTGCCGGAGCGCGACACCAACCCCGCCACCGAGGTGGGCCGCGTGGGCGCCGCCCTCAACCGGCTCCTCGGCCACGTGGGCACCGCCCTCGCCGTCCGCAAGGCGAGCGAGGACAAGGTGCGCCAGTTCGTCGGCGACGCGAGCCATGAGCTGCGGACGCCCCTCGCGTCGATCCGCGGCTACTCCGAGCTCACGCGCCGCACCCAGCCGGACCTCGCGCCGGAGGTCCGGCACAACCTGGCGCGGATCGAGAGCGAGGCCATCCGGATGACCTCCCTGGTCGAGGACCTGCTCCTGCTCGCGCGCTTGGACTCCAGCCGCGAGCTGGAGCGCGGCGAGGTGGACCTCTCCCTCGCGGTCGTGGAGGCCGTCGGCGACGCCCACGCGGCCGGCCCCGACCACGAATGGGTGCTCGACCTGCCCGAGGAGCCGGTCGTCGTCCAGGGCGACGGGGCCCGGCTGCGGCAGGTGGTGGTGAACCTCCTCGCGAACGCGCGCGTGCACACGCCGGCCGGGACGGTGGTCACCGCCCGCCTGGCCGAGGAGCCGAACGGCACGGTGACGCTGCAGGTCGGCGACGACGGTCCCGGCATCGACCCGTCGGTCGCCGCGACACTGTTCGAGCGCTTCTCAAGGGGCGACGCCTCCCGCGCGCGAGAGACGGGCACCACGGGCCTGGGCCTGTCCATCGTCAAGGGCGTCGTCGAGGCGCATGGCGGCACGGTGCGGGTCGACAGCAGGCCCGGCGCCACGGTCTTCACCGTGACCCTGCCGCGTGCCGTGCCCGCTCCCGGGGAGGGCGCCGCCGCTCGCGCGGGAGAAACCGCCACGGCGCTGGTGTAACGACACCCGCGGAGAGGCGGGTACACCCGCGGATCCGCCCGCGCTCAGGCGAGGAGGTGCGTCGGCTCCCGCAGCGGTCGGTCCGGCTCGGGCTCGCTCACGGTCGGCTCCGGCGCGGTGTCGAAGCTCGTGATGAGCGTGGTCGGCAGGGAGACCGCCAGGGCGCCCCAGGAGCAGGCGTAGCCGAGAGCGTCGGCGAGCGTGAGCTGCGACCGCTCCGCCGGGCTGGCGCCCGCGCCGTCCACGATCGAGTGCGCGAGGAATCCCGCGAGAGTCGCATCGCCGGCGCCGGTCGTGTTGACGACCTCCGTCGCGACCGCGCGGCCCCAGTGCGCCTCGTCCGCGGTGATCGCGAGGGCTCCATCGACGCCGAGGCTCACGAGCGCCACCTCGATCCCGAGGGCGTTGAGCTCCCGCCCGGCGACCATCGCGTCCTCGATGGTGAAGAGGTTGCGGCCGACGAGGTTCGCGAGCTCGTCCGCGTTCGGCTTGATCAGGTTGACCAGGCCGCTGCGGACCCACTTGTCGAGGGGCGCGCCGCTCGTGTCCAGCGCGACGCGGGTCCCGCGACCCCGGACCGCCTCGAACAGCGCCGTCATGTCGACGTGCTCGCCGGTCTCGGCGGTCGTGGGATGGACCCCGGAGACGACCAGCCAGTCGGCGTCGGTCTCCTCGACCTGCTCGATCGCCAGGTCGCACACGCGCCCCCAGTCGGACACGGTCATCGGGATCGCCGTCTGGTTGATGTTGGTGGTGCGGCCGCCGCGATCCACGACCGTGGTGTTGACGCGGACGCGGCCGGCGATCGGCACGATGCGGAGGATGTGCGGGTACGGCGTGCGGAAGAGGAGGTGCTCGTCCTCCCGGCCGATGGGCAGGATGCCGGCCACCGAGACGCGCGCGAGGTGCAGCGTCCTCGCGACGTTGAGGCCCTTCCCGCTCATGTACTCGTGCACCTCGTAGGCGCGGTTGACCTTGCCCTCGGCGAACGAGTCGACGAGGTAGGTGCGGTCGAGCACGGGCGCGGGCGTCAGCGTGACAACGGCGGTCAAGAGGAATCCTTGCAGTCGGTCGGCGGGCGTTCGGGCTCCGGACACTCTACCGAGCGGGGGTCAGACCCCGGCGGGCTCCGGCGCCCTGCTCGGGGCGCCGAGGTGCCCCAGCGCCGCGACGCCCACCGTGAGCAGCGCGGCCAGCGCGATCCCTAGCGCCAGATGGATGTGCAGCAGCGCCGCGCCGACGAGCGCCCCGAGCGAGATGAGGATCACCGCGAGGAGGCGCCGCCCCCACTTCTGGCCGACCCGGCGGCCGAGCCACGAGTCGAAGGCGAGGCCCGCGAGCGTCGACGTGACGACGACGGTCGTGACATCGGCGATGGCGATGTGCCGGGCGACGCCCGCCTGCATCCCCATGGCGAAGCCGAGCATCCCGGTCGTGAGGAGCAGGAGGGGCTCGGGGGCACTCTCACCGCCGGCGAGGATCGGCACGACCGACGCGGTCACGACGAGCCCGACGAGGCCGAGGAGGGTCGTGACGCGTCCGCTCCAGCCTTTCGCGACTCCGCGGAGGAGGGCGCCGGCCAGGATCGCGCCCAGCACGAAGCAGGCCAGGGCGACGACGGGTCCGACCACGGGCAGCCCGTCGGCACCCGTGAGGGCCATGCCGAGGATCACCACGTTGCCGGTCATGTTCCCCGTGAAGACGCGGTCGAGACCGAGGTAGCCCACCGCGTCGATCACTCCGGTCGAGAAGGTCAGCACCAGCATGAGGGCGAGGTGCAGCCGTTCCTGGTCCCGTCGCAGCGATGCGCGCACCGGATCCCCTTCCATCGATTCCCGCCCATCCAACCGGAGCCATGTTTCCTGGCCGTAACAGTGCCGCCGTAGGGTGACCGCTGTGACCGACCCCACTCTGCTCAGGACGGACGCCGCTTCGCTTCCGTCGGTGGCGCTGCAGCCCGGGACGGGCGCGATCCCGGGCGAGGCGTACCTGCCGGCCCGGCCGGACGAGGTGTTCTGGGGACGGCTCCCTTGTGCCACGGATGCGCCGGTGCTCACGATCCGCCCCGGGCAGACGGTCACGATCGACACTCTGAGCCACGAGGGGCTCCTCGAGGATCAGGGCCGGGATCCCGCCGCGTTCTTCGCCGGGCACGGCGTCGCCCGCGAGGGGGTGCTGGACGACCTCGTCGCCCTCGCGGCCTCGGCGCACCCGCGGGACCCCGTCCGCGACGGCCCGCACGTCGTCACCGGTCCCATCGCCGTCGAGGGCGCGCTGCCGGGTGACCTGCTCACCATCGAGGTGCTGCGGCTCGACCTCCGGGTCCCCTACGGGGTCATCTCCAACCGGCACGGCCGCGGCGCCCTGCCCGGCGAGTACCCGGCGGACGGCCGCACGGTCAGCGTCTTCGCTCCGGTCGAGGAGGGGCCGGACGGCCTGCGGGGGCGAATCCCCTTCGGCGCCGGTGCCGAGCGGTCGGCCCGCTTCCCTCTCGCGCCGTTCCTCGGGCTGATGGGCGTCGCGGCCGCCGCCGAGGAGCGCCCGCACTCGGTTCCCCCGGCGCCTTCGGCGGCAACATCGACGTCAAGCTCCTCACCGAGGGCAGCCGCCTCCACCTGCCCGTTCAGGTTCCCGGAGCGCTCGCCTACGTCGGCGACCCGCACTTCGCACAGGGCGACGGGGAGGTCGCCCTCACCGCCATGGAGGCGTCCCTCCGGGCCACCCTCCGCTTCGACATCGTCCCCGCGGACCGCGTCGCACGCGAGTACGGGCGCGTGACCGGCCCGCTCATCGAGACCAGCGAGTACCTGGTGCCCACGGGACTCTCCGAGGACCTCGACGAGGCGGTCGCCGCATGCGTGCGCGCCGCCATCGAGCTCCTCACCGCGCGCTGGGGCATGGCTCCCGCGCATGCCCTCGCCTACCTGTCCGCGGCCACCGACTTCGACATCTCGCAGGTCGTCGACCTCGTGAAGGGTGTCCATGCCCGCATCCGGAAGGCCGACTTCGATGACTGACGTGCCCCGCTCCGCGCCCGTGATCGCCGACGCCGCCATTCCCGATGGACTCCTCGAGGCGTTCTGGACCTACGAGCAGGCGCTCATGGACGACGACGTGGCGGTCCTCGATGCGCTGTTCGCGCCCGGCCCGCACACGCTGCGAGGCGACGCCCTCGGCCTCCTCGTCGGTTCCGACGCGATTTCCGCCTTCCGCAGAGGCCGCGGCGGTGCTCCGCGCCGACGCATCGAGACGGTCCACGTCCGCCCCGCAGGTCCGGATGCCGCAGTGGTGATCGCGGTCCTCGTGCCCGACTTCGGCGGCCGCGGCCAGCAGACGCAGCTGTGGCGGAGGGGGACGAGCGGGTGGCAGGTCGCCGCGGCCCACGTCAGCGCGCCGGCGCCGGCGGTCGACTCCCGGATCTGGCGACTCGTCGGAACGCCGCTCGTCGCCGGACCGGGGGAGGGGCCGCTGAAGCGCGAGCGGGTCGCCGTGAAGGACCTCTTCGCGATCGAGGGGCAGCAGGTCGGAGCCGGCGTGCCGCTGTTCCTGCGCGAGTCGCCCGTCCAGACCGCCACAGCGCCCGCCGTGGCGGAGCTCGTGGCCGCGGGCGCGCACGTCGTCGGCATCGCCCGCACCGACCAGTTCGCCTACAGCATCGCGGGCGACAACGAGTTCTACGGGACGCCGCCCAACGCCGTGGTGCCCGGGGCGCTGCCCGGCGGGTCTTCGAGCGGCCCCGCCAGCGCCGTCGCCCTCGGTCAGGCGAGCGTCGGGCTCGCCACCGACACCGCCGGGTCGATCCGGGTGCCCGCGTCCTACCAGGGGCTGTGGGGCCTCCGGACGACCCACGGCGCGGTGTCGACCGAGGGGTGCTCCCGCTCGCCCCCTCCTTCGACACGGTGGGCTGGCTGACCCGGGACCTGGCCACTCTCGACCGGGTGGTGCGCGTGATGCTGCCCGAGGGGTCTCGAGCGGCGTCCGGCGCCGCGATCCCCGAGGTTCTGCTGTCCGTCCTCGATCCCGCAGTCGTGCAGGCCTTCCGGTCGGCGGTCGCGCTCCTGGTCGAGCGCGGAGGCTTCGACAAGCCCGACGACGTGGAGCTCCCCGACGTGAAGGCCACCTACGCGGCATTCCGCACCGTCCAGGCCGCAGAGGCCTGGCGGGTCCATGGACCGTGGCTGACGGAGCATCCGGGCAGCGTGTCCGGTGCTGTCGCCGACCGTTTCCGGGTCGCGGCCGCGGTGACGCCGGATGAGGAGCGCCGGGCGCGGAACGTGCTCGCCGAGGCCCGGGGAGCGCTCCGCGCGCTGCTCGCCGAGCGGACCCTTCTCCTGCCCTCGGCCGCATCCCCCGCGCCGCAGGCGTCCGCGGGAGGCGCGGAGGTCGACCGGGTGCGCGGCGCGACCCTCACGCTCACCTGCCTCGCGGCAGTCGCCGGAGCGCCCTCGCTCTCCGCGCCGCTCGCCCGGGTGGGCGGGGCGCCCCTCGGCGTCGCGCTGGTGTCCGCACCCGGATCGGACCGATCGCTGCTCGAACTCGCCGGCGCCCTGGTCGACGAAACAGCAGTTCCGTAGACTGGTCAAGCGAAACAACCGTTTCATCGAGAGGACCCCGTGGCCGTACCGCCCATCGCCCCGCCCACCCGACTGCTCATGGGGCCCGGACCCATCAATGCCGACCCCCGCGTCCTGCGCGCGATGTCCGCCCAGCTCGTCGGGCAGTACGACCCCGCGATGACCGGCTACATGGCGGAGACGCAGGAGCTCTACCGGGAAGTGTTCGGCACCGCCAACGAGGCCACGCTGCTCGTCGACGGGACCAGCCGCGCCGGCATCGAGGCGGCGCTGGTGTCGCTGCTGCACCCGGGAGACCGCGTGCTCGTGCCCGTATTCGGCCGGTTCGGCCACCTCCTCGTCGAGATCGCCCAGCGTGCGGGCGCCGAGGTGCACACGCTCAGCACCGAGTGGGGAACGGTGTTCGCGCCCGAGCAGATCGAGGAGGCGATCCGCGCCGTCCGGCCGGCGATGCTCGCCGTCGTGCACGGGGACACCTCGACCACCATGGCGCAGCCGCTCGACGCCCTCGGGGACATCTGCCGCCAGCACGGCGTCCTCTTCTACACCGACGTGACGGCGACGCTCGGCGGCAACGAGTTCGAATCGGACGCCTGGGGCCTCGACGCGGTGAGCGCGGGCCTGCAGAAGTGCCTGGGCGGCCCATCCGGAAGCGCGCCGCTCACCCTCTCGCCGCGCGCGGTGGAGGTCCTCGACTCGCGGCGCAGCATCGAGGCCGGGATCCGCGACGACCACTCGCCGGTGCGGTCCGACCCCATCCGGAGCAACTACCTCGACCTCGCGATGATCCTCGACTACTGGGGCCCGAAGCGGCTCAACCACCACACCGAGGCGACGACGATGCTCTACGGCGCTCGCGAGTGCGCCCGCATCCTCCTCGAGGAGGGCCGCGCGGCGGCGATCGAGCGGCACCGCCTGCACGGCGACGCGATGCTGACGGGCGTCACCGGGCTGGGGCTGAGCACGTTCGGGGACCTCGAGCACAAGATGAACAACGTCGTCGGCGTCGCCATCCCCGACGGCGTCAACGGGGACGCGATCCGTGGCGAGCTGCTCACCGACTACGGAATCGAGATCGGCACCTCCTTCGGCCCGCTGCACGGCAAGATCTGGCGGATCGGCACGATGGGCTACAACGCGCGGCGTGACGCCGTGCTGCTCACGCTCGCAGCCCTCGAGCAGGTCCTGCGGCGGGCCGGCGCGCCGGTCACCGCAGGCGGCGGCACGGGCGCCGCGCTCGAGGTCTACGGGGCCGCAGCGTGACCCCAGCGGGAGCGGGACGCGCGCTGGAGCGCTGCGACGAGCTCGCGGCGATCACGTCGCTGCCGGACGGCATCGAGCGCGTGCACCTCTCCGACGAGCATCGGCGCGCGAACGCCCTCGCCCTCGGCTGGATGCGCGACGCCGGACTCACCGCGTGGCAGGACGCAGCGGGCAACGTCTGCGGGCGCCTGGAGGGGAGCGAGCCGGGACTCCCCGCGCTCGTTCTCGGAAGCCACCTCGACACCGTCACCGACGCGGGCCGCTTCGACGGCATGCTCGGCGTGCTCCTCGCGATCGAGGTGGCCGACCGCATCCGCCGCAGCGGCCGCTCCCTGCCGTTCGCACTCGAGGTCGTCGGGTTCGGTGACGAGGAGGGCACCCGGTTCGGCAACGCACTGCTCGGCTCCCGAGCCTTCGCGGGATCCTGGCAGGAGGCGTGGGGTGACCTGCGCGACCGCAGAGGCACCCGCCTGGCCGATGCGGCGGCAGCCTTCGGCCTGGACGCGAGCCGGATCGGAGAGGCGGCCCGGCGTCCCGACGAGCTGATCGGCTACCTCGAGACGCACATCGAGCAGGGGCCGCATCTGGAGGACGCCGGACGGCCGCTCGCTGTGGTGTCCTCCATCGCCGGCGCCCGCCGCTTCGCGCTGACGGTGACCGGGCAGGCCGGACATGCGGGAGCCACCCCCTACGACCGGCGGCGGGACGCGCTCGTCGGCGCCGCCGAGGTTGTCGTCGAGATCGAGCGGATCTCGAAGGAGACCGGCACGATCGGCACGGTGGGCCGGATCCGCGCGTTCCCCGGCGGCGTCAACGTCGTGCCCGGCATGGCGCGCTTCTCGCTGGACCTGCGCGCCGAGTTCGACGAGCAGCGGGATGCCGCGTGGGCGCGCATCGAGGACTTCGCTCGCGACGTCTGCGCGCGGCGTGGACTGGAGTGGGCGGTCGAGGAGCTCTACCGCGCGGACGCCGCCGCCTGCGATCCGGGGCTCATGGCGGCGGTGACCGCCGGCATCCGGGCGACGGGCGACCCCGAGCCGCTCGTCCTGTGGAGCAGGGCAGGGCACGACGGCATGGCCGTCGCGGCGGTCACGGGCTTCGCGATGCTGTTCCTGCGCTGCGGCAACGGCGGGATCAGCCACCACCCCGACGAGACCGTGACCGCGGAGGATGTCGCCCTCGCCCTGGACGCGTTCGAGGCGACGGTGCTCGCGGTCGCGGACGGCCCCCGGCCGTGAGCCGCCTCACCGACGCGATCGCCGACAGCTACGGGGATCTCGCACCGCAGGAGCAGCGCGTGGCCGACCTCATCCGCTCCCGGCCGCAGGACATCGCGCTGTACAACTCGAGCGAGCTCGCCGCCCTGGCAGGCGTCTCGAAGGCCACGGTGTCCCGCCTCTTCCGCCGGCTGGGGTTCAGCGGATCGCAGGAGGTGCGCGAGAGCCTGCGGGCCCAGCGCACAGCCGGGGTGCCGGTCGACCTCGATCCCGGCCAGGCGATGGACGAGCGGCTCGCGGCTCAGCTCCGGCAGGACCTCGAGAACCTGGGGCGCCTGTACGCGAGCCTCGACCCGCGCGCCGTGACCGAGGTGGCCTCGCGGATCGCGACGGCGCGCCGGGTGCTCGTCCTCGGCTTCCGGAGCGGCTTCCTCTCGCGCTGCAACTGCGCACCCAGCTCGCGCAGGTGCGCGACGGCGTGCACCTCGCGCCCGAGCCGGGCCAGTCGGTGGGCGAGGAGCTGGAAGGTCTCGAGGTTGGCGATGTGGTGCTGCTGGTCGGCGTGCAGCGCCGTCCGGCGGGCTTCGCCCGGCTCGTGCAGGCGGTGGCGGAGTCCCCGGCGACCGGCGTGATGCTGGCGGACCCCTCGGCCCGCGCGCACGCCGCCCGCCTCGACTGGACTCTCGAGTTCCCGCTCGCCTCCCCCTCGGCGTTCGACAGCTACGCCGCGGCGGCCAGCCTCGTCAGCCTGCTCGCGGGCGCGGTGCTCACTGCCCTCGGCCAGGAGGGCGCGGAGCGGGTGCGCGGCGTCCGGAGCCGGTATGCGGCACTCGGCGAGCTGGAGGGCCCGTGACGCCCGAGCTCCGGCGGGAGCTGCTCGCCGACCACGCCCGGCGTCCTGTCGGCCGCGTGGAGATCCCGAGCCCGGGAGCGTGGCAGGAGGCAGCGCTCACCACCCCGACCTGCGGCGACGAGGTGACGATACGCGTCCGGGTCGTCGGCGACTCGATCGCCGACCTCGAGTGGCAGGGCATCGGGTGCGAGGTCTCGCAGGCGAGCGCGTCGATGCTCGCGTCGCTCGTCCGCCCGGGAACGCCGGTGCAGGCGGTGCCGGGGCTGGTGGCGAGCGTGCAGCGCCGCGTTCACGACACGGGCGACGCCGCCGGCGACTCCGCCTCAGAGTCGGCCGGCGACGCCGAGCTCGGCGATGCGGAGGCGCTCGCCGGGATCGGTCGCTATCCGGTACGGGCCCGCTGCGCGCTCCTCGCCTGGAACGCGCTCGCGGCCGCCGTCGCACCGAGCGCGCCGATTCCGCCGAGCGCGCCCCGAGACGCCGAGCGCGCCCCGTAGACGCCACGCGCTCGTCGCTGCGGGCCGCGCTCGGCGGAAAGGCGTCAGCGCGCGCGGTCGACGTCCTCGCCCGACCAGAGATCGCCGCACTCGATCGCGGTGACGCCGTGGGTCAGGAGGTAGGGGCGCGCTCCCGTGTCGCCGTCGAGCGTGCCGCGGAGGGGCGCCCAGTGCGCACGGCCGAGGACCACGGGATGCCCCGGGCGGCCCGCGTACGTCGCCTGCAGCAGGGCGCTCCGGTCTGCGGCGCGGCCGCCCGCCGCGGCGATCAGCCGCCGGACCGCGGTCGACGGCAGCCCGGGGAGGTCGACCAGGGTCACCACCGCGGCCGGGGCCTCCTCAATCTCGGGGCTCCCCTCGAGGGCGGCGAGGCCGGCAGCCAGCGATGCGCCGACGCCGTCCGCCCAGTCGTCCGCGACGACCGCCGACACCCCCTCGGGCAGCAGCCGTCGCGCTGCCTCGGCCTCGGCGCCGAGTACCGCGAGGATCGGACCCGCCCCGCCTGCGCGCAGCGCGGCGGCGGCGAGGTGCAGCCAGGGCTCCCCGGATGCCGAGCGCGCCAGGGCCTTGGGCATCCCGAACCGGGTGCCGGCACCGGCGGCGAGGATCACCCCGGGAAGCGTCGCGGCGGCCATGGATACAGTTAACGGCACGACCCGAAGACGGAGGCCGCGTGCTGGACGTTCCCGATCCCGAGCTGCGTGAGCGACTCACCGCCGCCCTGGGCATCGCCCGCTGGGTGGACGAGGTGGCCGCTCAGGCGCCCTATCCCGATGTCGCGACGCTCGTCGCCGCAGGACGGTCCGCTGCCACGCCGCTCTCCGACGCCGAGCTCGACGAGGCGGTCGCGCACCACCCCCGCATCGGCGAGCGCGCCGAGGGCACCGGCACCGCCCTCCGCCTGTCGGCCGGCGAGCAGAGCGGCCTCGGCCGCGCCGATGAGGGCGTCGACGCCGCCATCGCCCGGGGCAACGCCGTCTACGAGGAGCGGTTCGGCCGCGTCTTCCTCATCCGCGCGGCGGGGCGCACGCGCGAGGAGGTCGCGGACGAGCTCCAGCGGCGGCTCACCAATGCGCCGGAGGAGGAGGCCGAGGAGGCCAAGGAGCAGTTGCGCCAGATCATGGAGCTGCGGCTGCGCACGCTCTTCCCCGAGGACGGAGCCGCGGCATGAGCCAGATCACCACGCACGTGCTGGATGCCGCCCTGGGCATCCCGGCGGAGGGCGTCACGGTCGCCCTGCAGAAGCGCTCGCCCGAGGGCTGGGTGCGCGTGGGCAAGGGCGAGACGGACGCGGACGGACGGCTGCCGGAGCTCGGCCCGGACAGCGTCGAGGCCGGCGTGTACCGGCTGATCTTCGCGACCGGCGACTACTTCAGGGCGAGCGGGCGCACGACCTTCTATCCGGAGGTCGAGGTCCTGTTCGAGGTGACCGGGCCCGAGCACTACCACGTGCCGATCCTGCTCAGCCCGTTCGCGTACTCCACCTACCGGGGCTCCTGAGCCGGCCGCCGCGTCTCCCGGGCGCCGGCGGTCAGTAGTCGGTGCGGGACTCCAGCGCCAGCCAGGCGTCGAACGGCGCGGGAGCCGCGTCCACGCGGAGCCCCTCGATCTGCACGTGCCACTCCGAGCGGTCGCGGCCGAACAGGTCGTAGAAGTCGCGGTCGTCGAAGCCGCCCCGAGCCGCGTCGTGCCGGTCCGCCGCGTACACGACCCGGTCGATGCGCGCCCACAGCGCAGCCGAGAGGCACAGCGGGCACGGCTCGCACGAGGTGTAGAGGATGGCGCCCGGCAGTGCGAAGTCGCCGGCGGCCTGACACGCGGCACGGATGGCCTGCACCTCGGCGTGCGCGGTGGGATCGAGGTCCCGGGTCACGCGGTTCTGGCCCTCCGCGAGCACCGCACCATCCCGCACGACGAGCGCGCCGAATGGGCCCCCGCCCTCGGCGACGTTCTGCACGGCGAGCTCGATCGCCCGCTCCAGCCAGCGGGCGTCGTCGGCGGCCATCAGGCGAGCCCCGCCGAGAAGCGCCACGCATCGCCGGAGGGCGGACCGTCGTCCCGCTCCACCGTCGCCTCGATGAGCCCGTACGGCCGGTCGTCCGCATGGAAGACCTCGCCGTCGTTCTCCAGGTCGAAGGCGGAGAAGTCGACGAGGAAGTGGTGCTTGTTGGGCGCCTTCAGCCGCACCTCGGCGATCTGCGGATACGCCTCGATCGCGGCTCGGCCCATGTGCCACAGCGTCTGCTGCAGAGCCAGCGAGTGCAGGTTCGCGAAGCGCTCGAGCATCACCGCCCGCACGCCGACGTACATGGCGTTCCAGTCGATGCCCTCGAGCCGGTCGCCGCTGACCCGCCAGCGGGCCACCAGCGACGTCGCCATCACGCGGTCGTCGGTCGGCCGAAGGGTCGTGTACTCGTCGGTGAGGAAGTCCTTGAACGCCGATCCCGTCGACTTGAGGACGACGAGATCCTTGAGCCCCTGCACGACGTGCTCTCCGCCGGCCTCGACCGTGACCGCCGCGGTCCGCACCTCCTGGCCGGAGCGGATCCAGGTGTGGTCGTGCTCGCCGTCCTGCGCGACCACCCGGGTCCACCCGAACTGCTCGATCTCGATGCGTGCGGCCTCGACCGGCTCCACGTCCTCCACGAAGTGCCGGGCGAGCGAGAGCCCGTACTCCTCGATGGGGTCGACCGCGTGGGTCTTCGCCCATACGTAGGCGGAGTTCTTCTGCGTGTCCGTCGGCAGCACGGCGGACTGGTCCCCGTCGAGGTAGGCGGCCGAGAAGTCGCCGCGCAGGGCGGTCGTCACGTTGAGGTCGGTGATCTGATGCCGGGGGCTGTCGCGGACGAAGCGCACCAGGCGCGTCTCCGCCTTCCCGTACTGGTTGGAGCCGAGGACGATGGCCATGCGGCGATCCTCTCAGAGCCGTGTGTCGGCGGTGTTTCCTCGCTGCCGCGGTCCCCTAGCGGCTGGTCGGGCTGTCGAGCGAGGGCCGACCCGCCCGCCACTCGCGGTCGAGCATCGCGTAGACGAGGGTGCTCGTCCACTCGCCCTTGAACCAGTCGTCCTCGACGAAGTGCGCCTCGAGCCGCATGCCGAGCCGCTCGAGGACGCGCGCGGATGCGCCGTTGCGGGCGTCCAGCCGGCCCATCACGCGGTGCACGCCCAGCTCCTCGAAGGCCAGTGCCAGGAGGGGGCGGCACGCCTCGGTGGCGTAGCCGCGTCCGGCGACGTCCGGCGCGAAGACGTAGCCGATCTCCGCGGTGCCTTCCGGATCAGCGGGGCGCATGAGGATGACGTCTCCGATGACCCGCCCGTCCAGCTCGACCCCGAGCGTCAGGTTGGACCTCGGCTCCTCGGGCAGCGCCGTCGTGGCCCACTGGCCGGCGAGGTTCCGGTCGATGTCGGTCAGGCTCTGCGGGGAGAAGGGCACGTAGCGGCACACGTCCGGGATCGACCGGTACGCGACGAGGTCCTCCCGATCTGCGTGCCGCAGCGGACGCAGGAGCAGCCGCTCGGTCCGGATCGGGTAGTCGGGTTCCGTCACCGCGCGCGCTCCAGCAGCCGGCCGGCGGGTGCCCGCTTCGCGGATCGAGGATGGTGCCGCCCAGGTAGGTCCGGCGTACCCGGCCCGTCAGCGTCCGGCCGTCGTACGCGCTCACCGGGTTGCGGTGCAGCAGCTCCGCCGCCCGCACAAGCAGGGGCTCGTCCGGCGCGAAGACGGCCAGGTCCGCGGCGGCACCCACCGCGATCCTGCCCTTGTCCACCAGCCCGGCGAAGCCCGCGGTGCGCTCCGCCATCCAGCCGGCCACGCGCTCCAGGCCGATCCCGCGGCGCCGCGCCTCCGACCAGACGGCCGACAGCCCGAGCTGGAGGCCGGCGATGCCGCCCCACGCGATGGCGAAGTCGCCGTCGCCCGCGAACTTGCGCTCGGGCGTCGAGGGGGAGTGGTCGGACACGATGAGATCGATCGTGCCGTCCAGGAGGCCGGCCCACAAGGCGTCCTGGTTGCGCGCGTCCCGGATCGGCGGGCAGCACTTGTACTGGGTGGCGCCGTCCGGGATGTGCTCCGCATCGATCGTCAGGTAGTGGGGGCAGGTCTCCGCGGTGATCGGAAGGCCCTCCCCCTTCGCGGCAGCGAGGAGCGGCAGGGCGGACGCGGCGGACAGGTGCAGGATGTGCGCCCGCGCCCCGGTGGCACGGACGCCGTCGATGACGGCCTCGATGGCGCTCGTCTCCGCCTCCTGCGGTCGGGAGTCGACGAAGCGCGGGTAGCTGCGCCCGCCCTCGTTGACGCTCTGGTCGAGGACGCCGGGATCCTCCGCGTGCACGATCAGCAGCCCGCCGAAGCTCGCGATCTCCTCGAGCGCCTCGCGGAGCTGCGCGCGGGAGAGCTCCGGGAACTCGTCGACGCCGCTCGGCGCGAGGAAGGCCTTGAAGCCGAAGACGCCCGCCTCGTGCAGCTCGCGGAGGTGCCCGAGCGAGGACGGCACCGCGCCGCCCCAGAAGCCCACGTCGACCACGGCTCCGGCGGCGGCCGCCTGACGCTTCGCCTCGAGCGAGGGCACGTCGATGGTCGGCGGGATCGAGTTGAGCGGCATGTCGAGGAGAGTCGTGACGCCGCCCGCGGCCGCGGCCCGGGTGGCCGTCGCGAAGCCCTCCCATTCGGTGCGGCCGGGCTCGTTGATGTGCACGTGGGTGTCCACGAGCCCCGGCAGCAGCACCTCGTCCTCGGCCAGCCGGTCGAGCTCCGGGGCGGCCAGTCCCGCGCCGAGCGACTCGATCGCCACGACGCGCCCGTCCCGGATGCCGACCTCGGCCGGTCGGAGGACGCCGTCCACGAGCACCCTGTCGCCTCGGATCACCCGATCCAGCTCATCCGCCATGCGCCACCTCTGTTCCCGCGGCGCTCGCCGCACCCGCATTCAACCAGCGGCGTGCGTCGCGGGTGTTACGGGCCCTCGCGGCGTAACCGGGGCGCAACAGGCGGGAAACCCCCACGGCGACCGGAGCGGTCACGATAGGGGGCGTGGACCTCCTCGTGATCAACGCCCGCCTCCTGCCGGTGACGCCGGAGGCGCCCGACCTCGGCTACCGCGAGCGCGGGTGGATGCGCGTGCGCGACGGGAGGATCGCGGCGCTCGGCGACGGGGACGCCCCGCAGGCCGACGGCGCCGAGGTCCTCGACGTGGCCGGCGCGTTCGTCGCTCCCGGCTTCGTGTCGAGCCACAGCCACCTGTTCACGAGCGGCGCCCGGGGGCTCGGCGCGGACCAGACCCTCTACGGCTGGTGCACGTCGATGTTCAGCCTGATCAACCACGCGTCGCCCGCGGCGATGTACTGGAGCACGCTGCACGGGTCCCTCGACTTCCTCGCCAACGGAGTCACCACGGCCTTCGACTTCACCGACCCCCGGATCCCGTGGGAGCCGATGGGGGAGGGGAGCGTGTCCGCGTGGGCCGGCTGCGACCTCTCGATCACCAGGTCGCCCAGATCGACGGCAAGGCGGACAGCGGCATCCGCTTCGTCAACGCCACGGGCCTCGATGACAGCGTCGGCTCGGACGAGGCGATCCTCGAGCGGATCGGGGCGGCCGTCGCCCACGCCCGAGCCCTTCCTCCGGACCGCATGCTCGGCGCCGCCGTCATGGGCGCCGTGCAGTGGTCGGCACGGCCCGACGCGGCCGAGCTCGAGGTCGAGGCCATGCGCCGCTTCGGACTCACCAATCAGGCGCACTTCCTCGAGACCCGCGAGCAGGTCGAGGTGCAGCGGGCCAAGTTCGACCTCTACGTGAGGGCCGGAGCGCTCGGGCCGGACCTCGTGTTCGGCCACTTCATTCAGACCACGCGGGAGATCATCGAGACGGCGGCGGCGGGCGGTTCCGGCATGTCGTGGCAGCCGGCCTCGAACGGGCGGCTCGCCTCCGGAGTGGCCGATCTGCCCGCGATCCGAGCTGCCGGGATGACCGTCGGCATGGGCCTCGACGACCAGGCCTGCACGGACATCGCGGACCCGTGGCAGAACATGCGGATGGGGATGTACCTCGTGCGCGCGCAGACCGGCGATCCGCTCTCGATGATGCCCGAGGACGTCCTCGAGCTGCACACGAGAGGATCCGCGAAGGTGCTCCAGGTGGACGACAGGGTGGGCAGCCTCGAGGTCGGGAAGTTCGCGGACTTCGTGGTCGTGGACCCGCGCTCCCCGGACATCGGGCCGCTGTGGAACCCGGTGCGCAGCTACGTGCTGGCCTGCGGGCTGCGCAACCTCAAGCGGGTCTACGTGGGCGGCGTGCTGCAGGCCCAGGACGGCGTCTCGACCAACCCGCTGGCTCCGGAGGCTTCGGCCAAGCTCCACGAGCTGCTCCCGGCGATCGAGCGGGAGCACCGCATCCTCCGCTGAGGAGGAGCGCCGGAGGCTGGCTCGCCCGCACCGCTGATTGAGGAGCGCCGGAGGCGCGTCTCGAAATCCACGGATCCGCGCGGCGCCAGCTCGAGGGGGAGGTGGGGATTTCGAGACGCTCGCTGCGCGAGCTCCTCAATCGGCGGAAAGGGGGAGCGGGGGCTCGGCCGTCAGCCGGGGAGGTCCGAGCGCGTCCAGGTGCCCCCGGCGAGGGCGAACTCGACGCGGTGGCTGGGACCCGCCGGGTTCGCCTCCCAGAAGGTGAGCCGAGTGGGGCGGACGCGGTAGCCGATCCACGTCGCGGGCGGTTCGAGCCCTCCGATGTCGTGTTCCGCCTGGAACTCGGCCCACACGCGTTCGCGCTCCTCGCGGGGGGCCCGGGCGAGCTCGTGGGTGTTCTGCCAGGCGAGCTGGCGGAGATACGGGGACCGGCGTGCGTACGCGCTGCGCTCCTCGTCCGGGTCGGCGCGCTCCGCTGTGCCCTGTACCACGAGCTGGCGGGCGAAGCCGGGCCAGAGCAGGTCAAGGGCGACGGCGGGGGAGGCGGTGAGCTGGGCGACCTTCCGCGAGTTCGCGTCGGTGTGCAGGTAGAGGCCGGTCTCGTCCCACTCGCTGAGCAGCACCGTCCGCACATCCGGGGCGCCCGTCTCGTCGAGGGTCGCGAGCTGCATGCGCGGGCGGTCGGGATCCTCGTTGCCGGGCAGCCACTCGCGGAGCAGCGCGAGCGCCTCGGGCGCGACGGTCACGCTGAGGCCGTTGGCGAGAAGCGCGCGATCTCCTGCAGAGCGGCCGCGGCGAGGTGGACGCTGCGGCCGAACATCCGGGCCCCCTCGGCGGCGCTCGCCCCGGTCGGGTCGCCGACCACCCCGCTCGGGCCGAAGTCGTCTGACAGCCACCCGAAGCTCACGGGATACCCGTTGAAGCCGATCTGCTCGAAGCCGGCGAGGTGCTCGGGGACGTTCCGCTCGAACCGGCCCTCGTCCACGAGGTCGGGTCGCAGGTGCATCACGATCGAGGTCTCCGACCAGCCCGCGTGGATGCCCATGCCGTATTCGTCCGGCTCGCCGCCCTCTCCGGAGCCCGCGGTGACCCGAGCGGCCGGCATGGTGAACGTCTGCAGCCCGAACAGGCGGCGCAGCTCGCGGTTGGCGACCTGCAGGAGGGCCGCGTTGCCGCCGTGCCCGTTGAGGAAGACGACCTTCCGCGCCGGAGTGGTCGCGATCGAGCGGCCCAGGTCGGTCAGCACGGAGAGCAGCGTCGAGGCGGTGAGCCACAGCGTGCCCGGAGCCCAGGAGTGCTCGTCGGACTTCGTGACGGTGAGGGTCGGCAGTTGCCACACATCGAGCTCTTCGTCCGCGGCCCGGGTGACGGCGGCGGTGGCGACCGACTCGGCGATCAGCGAGTCGGTGACGAGCGGCAGGTGCGGGCCGTGGTGCTCGATGGCGCCGACCGGGACGACGAGGATCGATTCCGCGGTCAAGGTGGACGCGACGGCGGGGCCGGGCAGCTCGGCGAACAGGCGCGTCATCGGATGGCTCCCTTGCGCGGTCCCGCGTAGTCCGGGTTGAGCTTGCCCGGGTTGAGCAGGCCGTGCGGGTCGGTGCGGCGAGCCAGCTCCACCGTCCGCTCGACCTCGAAATCGACGTTCCACTGGTGCGGGTTGTGCACGCTGACGCCCAGCGCGCCCAGTGCATCGATGCCGGCGTACACCTGCTCGGGGCTCTCGTAGCGGCCGGCGAGCATCCCGATCGGCACCGTGTGGCCGGCCTCGATGTGCAGCATGCCGCCGGGATAGACGGCCTCCACCTCGGCGATGCGCTCGACGAGGGCGTCGCCGCCCACCTCGAGGTGGAAGATCGGCGCCGCACTGCTCTTCTGCAGCCACTCGATGGGGTGGTTGTAGCTGAGCATCGAGATCCGCATGCTCGTCTGCGGACCGTCGCGGAGGGCCTCCACACGGCCGTCGGCGCTCTCGATGAGGGCGGTGACCTCGTCGATCGTGTCCGCAGAGAGGAGGATGCGCATGCTGCTGCGGCCGGACGGGATCGCCTCGTCGGCGGGCAGGGCCGCCGAGATCCAGGGATTGTCCGCCGAGACCAGGCGGGGGCGCGGCGTGACGAGGCCGATCTCGCGAAGGACCGAGAGCGCCGACGGGAAGTCGGGGAAGCTCGCGTAGAGGCCGCGCCAGTCGCGGAGCGGCTCCAGCCTGACGGTGGCTCGGGCGATGATGCCGGCCGTGCCGTAGTTGTGCACGTACGCCTGCGCCTCGTCGCCCTCGACGTGCAGGAGGTCGCCCGTGCCGTCGGCGTGCACGACGTCGAGCGCGAGCACGAAGCCCATGTGATTCGCGCCGTGCTCGATGGTGCCGGTGCCGCCCGAGCCGCCGGCGAGAAACCCGCCGATCGTGGACTGGGTGGTGGAGGGGTACATCCAGAGCGCCTGATCCGCCGCCCACGCCGCCTGCTCGATCACGACGAGCTGCGCGCCCGCCTCGGCGGTCACGTAGCCGTCTCCGACCTCGACGATGGCCCGGGCGCGGGTGGTGTCCAGCACGAGGCCGCCCTGGAAGGGGATGCCCTGGCCGTAGTTGCCGGTGCCCTTGCCCCTGGGGGTGACCGGGACGCCGTGGCGGCTTGCGGCTCCGACCACCGCCGCGATCTGCTCCGCGCTCGTGGGGAACGCGACGAGGTCGGCGAGCCCCAGAGGGAGCTGCGCGGCGAGGATGGGCGACATCGCCGCCCCGTCAACGCTCGCGCGCTCGCGGACGCGGGGCTCGGTGCTGACGCCGCGCTCGCCGAGGAGCTCCTTCAGCTCCTGCTCGAGCAGGAGCACGGGGGCGAGGGTGTCGGTCATAGCGGGCTTCCTTGTCGTCTGGATCAAAAGGACGCCGGGTGGCAGCGGCGCGCGCGGCGCAGCTGCCACCCGGCGGAGAGGAGCTACTTGCTGAGCCCGATGGACGGGTCGATGAACTCGTTGGTGTAGATGTCGGTGGCCTTGAGGCCCGACTTGACGGTCGTGCCCTGGCCCTCGAACGTCTTCACGGCCTTGTCGAAGAAGTCCGCGGAGCGGGCCTCGTCGAAGTCGCCGATCGTGTCGTTCTCGCCGTTGCCGGCGAGGCCGTCGGCCAGCTGCGTCTTCACCGAGTACTCGGCGACGCCCTTCGAGTAGGGGTACCCGAGGTCGTACTGGTCGGTCGCGTCGAGGATCAGATCGATGGTGGCGGAGGGGTCGTCGAAGAAGTCGACCTCGGCCTGCTGCATCACGGGCACGAACGCCTTGAGGCAGCCGGACAGGTCCTCGAGGTCATCGGTGCGCACGGAGACCGCGGAGCTGTACGGGTCCCAGCCCTCGTCGCTGACGAGGGCGTAGTCGATCTTCTTGCCCCAGTCGGTGACCTCGTTCTCGTAGATGTACGGCTCGGCCGACGCGAAGCCCTGCTGCGCGTCCTTGCCCTGCGCCGCCACGAACGCGGCGGGCGTGCCGTCGTAGCCGCCGTCCTCGATGCTCGCGTCGATGATCCCCTCGTTGACCATGTAGTCGATGTAGGGGAGCTCGCGCCGAAGTAGCGCAGCTTGCCGCCGCTCTTCACGAGCGCGTCGCTGAGGCTGCCGTAGTCGGTGACGTCGGGATAGGTCTCCGGGTCCCACATCGCCATGAACGGGCTGGTGTCGAGCGGGGCGAACACCGCGGTCATCGCGAACTGGTCGGACGTCTGGACGTTGGCGTCGGTTCCGACGTAGCCCATCGTGATCGAGTCGTCCTCACCCATGGTGGCGGCGACGCCGGAGAAGGCGACTGCGGGCCCGCCTGCGCGGATCTCGAGGTTGACGCCCGTGTACTCACCGGATGCCATGAGGGCCCGCTCGCCGACTTCTTCGAGGCGTCGATCGTGTAGTCACCGGCGATCATCTGGTAGAGGTGGCCGTGCTCCGACTCCGGGACCCAGTCGGTCTGGACGACGATGGTCGCGGGACAGCCGGCAGCCTTCAGGTCGATGGAGCCGACCTTGAGGTCCGTGCTCGGCGTGGATCCGCCGCCCGAGGAGCCGCTGGCCCCGCCGCTGCAGGCGGAGAGGGCGACCGCTGCGACGGCAACGGTCGCGAATGCCGCGGCCCGCTTGGAGGTGAAATGCATTGCATCTCGCTTTCTGTGTCGTGGTGCAGGAATGGTGCGAGGTGGTGCGGAGGGAAGATCGGTCAGCTGGCGCTCTCGTACCACTTGCCGACGGCGGCCTTGGAGAGCCAGCCGAAGACGACGAAGATCGCGACGCCCAGGAACGCGGCGGACAGGATTGCGGCGAACAGCTCGGGACCCTGCAGGCGGGCGGTGTAGTTGGAGATGAGCGAGCCGATGCCGGGCGTCCCGCGGCGGAAGAAGAAGTCGCCGACGATGGCGCCGACCAGCGCGAGGCCGGCGGAGATGCGCATGCCGGCGAAGATCGTCGGCATGGCGGCGGGCAGCTGGAGCTTGGTGAGGATCGTCCACCGTGAGGCGCCCTGCAGCTTGAAGAGCTCGCGCTGCGACTTGTCGACGCCCTGCAGACCGAAGAGCGTGTTCGAGACCATCGGGAAGAGCGCGATGAGGACGCTGACGATCATCCGCGCGAAGAACTCCTGCCCGAACCAGAAGCCGATCAGCGGCACGAGGGCGAGGATCGGGATGCACTGCAGGATGACCGCGTACGGGTAGAGGGTCCGCTCGATCGCCTTCGCCTGGGACATCGCGATCGCCCACACGACGCCGATCACGATGGCGAGCACGAGGCCGGCGAGCGTGACGAGGACGGTCTGCACGAGCGCGTTGCCGATGTCGCCTGCCACCTTCGGGTCGAAGAAGGCTTCGGTGAAGATGCGGTGCGGCGCGGGCAGCAGGAAGCTGAGCTTGCCGAGCAGGGCGCTGACGATGTACCAGAGCACGACGACGAGGGCGAGGAACGCGATCGGCGGCCCGAGGAGGACGGCGACGCCCCGCGGACCGCGACCGGTGCCGCGCACCGCGAGCGTCGGGGACCCGGTGGTGGGGATTTCCTTCGCCAGCGTGCTCATGAGTGGCCTTCCCGGAGGGCGTGCGAGACCTTGCCGACGAGTTCGGCGAACTCGCCCGTGTAGCGGATGTCGGGGTCCCGCGGCATCTCGAACGGCACCTCGAACACGTCGACGATGCGGCCGGGGCGGCCGGACATCACGACGACGCGGGTCGAGAGGTAGACCGCCTCGGACACCGAGTGCGTGATGAAGAGGCCGCCGAACTGCTGCTCCGCGAAGAGGCGGAGCAGCTCGTCGTTCAGGCGCTCGCGCGTGATCTCGTCGAGCGCACCGAAGGGCTCGTCGAAGAGGAAGAGCTCGGGGTCGAGCGTGAGCGAGCGGGCGAGCGAGGTGCGCATCCGCATGCCGCCGGAGAGCTGCTTCGGCAGGTGCTTCTCGAAGCCTGAGAGGCCGACCAGCTTGATCGCCGCCGCGGCCTTCTCCGCACGCTCCTTCTTCGACTGCCCGTTCAGCTCCGCGAGGAGCTCGACGTTGCTCTCCACGTCGCGCCACGGCAGCAGCGTCGCGTCCTGGAAGACGTAGCCGATGCGGCTGGTCGACACCTCGGCGGTGCCTGCCGAGGCCGTCTCGAGGCCGGAGGCGATCCGCAGCAGCGTGCTCTTGCCGCAGCCGGAGGGGCCGACGACGGTGACGAACTCGCCGGGCCGGACGGTGAGGTCCACGCCGGACAGGGCGACCGTGCCGTTCCCGAACTGCATGGCGACGTCGCGGAAGTCGAGGAGGGGGTGCTCGTGGAGCGCGCAGGGGCGGCGCGTCCGGGGGCGGAGAGGGTCATGGGTCAGCTTCCGGAGAGGGCGGAGGGTGCGGACAGAGCGGGAACGAGAAGGCCGGGGGCGGCGGTCTCGGTGGAGGCGGTGGTGCGGCTGACGAGGCGTCCGGCGTGCAGGACGACGCGGTCGGCGGGCGCGAAGGCGATCGCCTCGCCGATGTTCGCCGCGCGCACCGCGAGGAGGTCGGCGACCCGGCCTGCGACGGGTCCCGCGGCCGGAAGGCCCATCACGTCGCGGGCCCCGTCGGTGATGAGGTGCAGCGACTCCGCGAAGTCGAGGTGTCCGGCGGTCACGAGCAGCGAAGCCGTCTCGAGCGCATCCCCCGCCCGACCGGGTTGAACGGGTCGCGGATGTTGTCGGCACCGGCGGCGACGCGGACCCCCGCGTCGAGCAGCGCGCGGAGTGCGGTGAGCCCGCGCGGGGTGGCGACCGGGCGCTCCCAGCCCTGCAGGTAGAGGTTCGTGATCGGCAGGGAGATGATCCCGAGGTCGCTCGCGCGGATCTCGGCGATCACCGCATCGAGCTTCGCGGCCTCCAGGACGCCCAGCCGCACGCAGTGGCCGGCGCTCGTCGTAACGGGCCAGTCCCGCACGAGCCGCGCATACTCGGCGAGCGTGTCGGCTCCGTCCAGGCTCTCGTCCGCGTGCAGGTCGACCCCCACGCCCCGGCGCTCGGCGATGGCGAGCAGGCGGCGCAGATCGGCCGACGGGTCGGGTGCGAGGTGCGGTGCTCCGCCGACGAGGTCGATGCCGCGGTCGAGTGCCTCCTCGACGTGCCGGTCGGGCGCCTGCCAGCCGGCCAGCGCGACGAGCTCGAGGTCCATCAGGCCTGCGAGCTCCTCACGGACCCGGACGAGCGCGTCCACGGCGCGCATCGGGTCCCCGGTGCTCAGCAGGTCCACGTGGCAGCGCACCGCGGTCGTGCCGTGCGCCAGCAGCCGGAGGGCGACGGCCCGAGCGCGGTCCGCGATGCCCTCCGCCGTCATCTCGGCCGAGTAGGCCTTCCACGACTCGATGGCGCGGACCAGGTCACCCTGCGGCGGGCGGATGAGGTCGTAGGACAGCGCCTTGTCGAAGTGCGCGTGCGGCTCGGCGGGGGCCGTGATCAGCAGGAAGCCGTCGAGCTCGAGCGTCTCGTCAGCGGCGGCCGGGGCGGCGCTTCCCGACGGCAGCACGGCCGAGACCCGGTCCCCGTCGAGCTCGACATCCACGACGCGTCCGTCCGCGAGGGTCGCTCCGCGCAGCAGCCGGAGCGGTCGGGGAAGGGTGTCGGGCACGGCGCAAGCCTCCGGAGGAAGGGGAAGCTGCCACGCCGTCGGGACAGAGGGGGATGTTCAGGAGATCAACAGGACCGACGCTAGGGAGCGCTCGTTTCCGCCGTGTAACGGGAGCGTGACCCTCTGTAAATTGCGTCGCCGCGGATGCATCCGGCGTTGCATGCGCGTGATTGCATGGATCCCCGAACCCCGCCGGACGTCCGCCGGGAGCCCGTCGCGTGAGCAGGAGGACGCCGTCAGCAGCATCGGAACCCGCGTCGACGTGACCGACGACGGCAGCGTGCCCGGCCGCCTGCGGCCCCTCGGTCACAGCGACCCGCAGGCCAGCCGGCTCGGCCGGAGGGTGCGCGCCCTGCGACTCGCCCGCGACCTGACCCTCGTCGAGCTGGCTGAGCTGGCCGGGCTGTCGCACCCGTTCCTCAGCCAGCTGGAGCGCGGCCTCGCCCGGCCGAGCATGACGAGCCTCGAGCGGATCGCGCGTGCGCTCGGCACCAGCCAGCTCGAGCTGTTCGCCGTCGCGGAGGAGCCTGCGGTCGAGGGCGCGGACACGGCGCCGTCCCTGGTGCGCGCGTCCGAGGGGGCGGTCGGGCCCTATGCGGAGGGGCGCGCGCGACTCCTCGTGCGCGGGCGCCGGCAGTTCCAGCCGATGGAGTTCGAGGGATCGAACGCGGATCCGGGCGTCTTCTACGTGCACGACGAGGACGAGTTCCTCACCGTGCTCGCCGGGATCGTGCGGGTCGAGCTCGACGGCGAGGGGGAGTGGCTGCTCGAGCCGGGCGACTCGCTGTACTGGCGCTCGCGCACGCCGCACCGCTGGAGCTCGCCGGGGGCGAGCCCTATCGGCTGCTGCTCGTGAAGGACAGGTTCGGACGGTCGGCTGCGGAGGGGGACGCGTGAGCGGAGGGGGCGAGTTCGAGGTCGTCGTGCGTCGCCGGGAGGCGGCGGCGGACTCCATCGTGCTGCTGGACCTCGTGTCGCCCACGGGAGCTCCTCTGCCGGGCTGGTCGCCGGGCGCCCACATCGACGTCGTCCTGCCCGACGGCAGGGAGCGCCAGTACTCGCTGTGCTCGGATCCGAACGACCGCATGTGGTGGCGCATCGGCGTGCTCCGCGAGCGGGACGTTTCGGCCTACCTGCACGACGTGGTCCGGGAGGGCGACCGGCTGCTCGTCCGCGGGCCGCGCAACCACTTCGCGTTCGCGCCCTTCCCCGGCCGCAAGTACCTGTTCGTCGCCGGCGGCATCGGCATCACGCCGATCTACGCGATGCTCCGGTCCGCCGCGGCGGCGGGGAACGAGACGAGGCTCGTGTACGCGGGGCGCTCTCGCGCGGCGATGGCCTTCGCGGAGGAGCTGACCGCCGAGTACGCCGACTCCGCCGAGTTCTACGCGTCCGACGAGGGCTCGCGCGCCGACATCGCGGCGCTGCTGGCCGACCCTGCGCCCGGCACCATCGTCTACTGCTGCGGACCCCGGCGGCTCATCGAGGCCGTCGAGGCGGCAGGAGCGTCCTGGCCGCGCGGATCCATCCACCTGGAGCGCTTCGAGGCCAAGGTCCTCGGCGAGCCGATCTGGAACGAGCCGTTCGACGTGGAGCTCCTGCTCTCGGGGATGACCGTCACGGTGCAGCCGGAGGAGACGATCCTCGACGTGGTCGAGCGGAACGGGCTGGTCGTGCCGTCCAGCTGCCGGGTGGGCACCTGCGGGACCTGCGAGGTGGCCGTGGTCGACGGCGAGATCGAGCACCGCGACTCCGTGCTTTCCCCGAGGAGCAGGAGGACAGCTTCGCCATGATGGTGTGCGTCTCGCGCGCGAGGTGCCCGCGCATCACCCTCGAGCTCTGAGCTGCGCGCGGCCTCGCGGTCAGACGCGGGTCGCGAGGAGGGCGGTGAGGTCGCGGACGATGGCGGACTCCTCCGCGCTGGCCAGTCGGCCGCCCTCCACCACCCGGCGACCCGCCACGTAGACGTCTCGCGGGCGGCGGCCGGGGACACCCAGAGCAGGCCGGCGATCGGATCGGCGACGCCCGCATCGGCCACCCCGCTGACGTCCCACACCGCGAGGTCGGCGGCGGCGCCCACCGCGATCCGCCCGAGCTCCGGGCGGCCCAGGCCGTCGGCCGAGCCCGCCGTCGCCATGTCGAGAACCGTCTCCGCCGGGAGCTGCGGCCCCACCAGCCCCGACACCTGCATCGCGAGGCGGGCGTCGGCGAGCAGGTGACCGGCGTCGTTGCTGCCGCCGCCGCTCGTGCCGAGCCCGACCCGCAGACCGGCCTCGAGGAGACGCGCCACGGGGGCGATCCCCCAGCCCATCGGCACGTCGCAGCCAGGAGCATGCGTCGCCGTGATCCCCGAGGCCGCGAGCCGGTCGATCTCGGCGTCCGTGACGCCGCAGAGGTGCGCGAGGGTCACGTCCGGCGCGAGCCAGCCCCACTCCTCGAGGAGCTCGAGGGGTCGCCGCCCGTAGCGGTCCTGCGCGATCTCGACGTCCACCTGCTCGTTGGCCTGGGTCCGCCTGCGGAGGCCGTGCCGCGCGGCGACCTCGCCGAGCAGCGCGAAGGTCTCCGGCGAGTCGCTGTGCACGCCGGCCGGACCCACGGCCACCTGCAGCAGTCCGTCCGCGGACACTCCTCCCGGACGCCCGGGGACGAGCGCCTCGACGATCGCCTCGGCGCTCTCGGCCGCGACCTCCGCGCGGTCGCGGGCGGTGCCGCGCACGAACACCAGCCGCGCGCCCAGCTCGGACGCGGCGGCCGCCGTCGCCCTGGCCATTCCCACGGTGTCCGAGCCGTCCGGCCAGGTCAGGTGGTGATCGGCGACGGTCGTCACTCCGGACAGAAGAGCCTCGGCGAGGCCGGCACGGGCCGCGGCTCGCGTCGACTCCGGGTCGACGCCGACGCGCGTGTAGGCCGCGGCCATGGCCGGGAGCCAGTCGCGCATCGGCACGCCCCGGGTGCCGGGGAGCGTGCGGAAGGCGGTCTGGAAGAGGTGGTGGTGGGCGTTCACGAGGCCCGGCGTGAGCGCACAGCCCGCGAGGGAGACCATCTCGACGGGCGCGTCGGGTGTGAGTTCGGCGGCCGCGGCGGGTCCCGCCCCGGGCGGGGTCACGGCCACGATCGCCGCGCCGTCGAGGATCACGTCGGCGGGGCCGCTCGATCCGTCCGGACCGAGAACGGCGACCGCGTCATGCAGGATGATCATGTCCTGTTCCTAGCATCCCGCCGCTTGCCCACCGAAACGAGGCGCCTGTGCTCGAGCTCGCCGCTCGGCTCCTGGCCGCTCCCGGCCCACTCGCCGTCGCAACCGTGACCGGCGTCATCGGGAGCGCCCCGCGCGATGTGGGCACCTCCATGGCGCTGACCGGCGGGGCGGTCGTGGGCAGCATCTCGGGCGGCTGTGTCGAATCGGCCGCCGTCGAGGCCTGCGAGCGCGTGCTCGAGCGCGGGGTCGCGGAGGTCGATCGGTTCGGCTACGACGACGCGGATGCCCTCGCCGTGGGCCTCGCGTGCGGCGGCGAGCTCGACGTGGTCGTCCATATGCTCGATCTCGAATATCTTCGGGCAGAGCTCGCCGAGGCCGCGGCCGGCCGCGCGGCGGGGTGCGCGACGATCGTCGGCGGCGCGCCTGCCCTGCTCGGGCGGGGCCTCGGCTGGCGCGCCGGCAGCGGGCTGCCCGGCGAGCTCACCTCGAGCGAGCTCGAGGCAGCCGGGCTCCACGGCCTGCCCGTCGAGCGCATCCGCGCGGTCCTCGACGCCGAGGTCGCATCCGGCCGCACCGGCGTGGTCGAGCTGGAATGCGGAGCCGACACCGTGCGTCTGTTCGTGGAGTCCACACGCTCCGCCCCGCGCATGCTGCTGTTCGGGGCGGTGGAGTTCGCCTCGGCGCTCTCCGCCGCCGGCCGGGCGCTGGGCTACCGGGTGACGGTGTGCGACGCGCGGCCCGCCTTCACGACGGCGGAGCGCTTCCCGGCCGCCCACGAGGTCGTGACGGCGTGGCCGCACCGCTTCCTCGCGGGCACGGAGACGGATGAGCGTACCGTCATCTGCGTCCTCACCCACGATGACCGCTTCGACGAGCCGCTGCTGACGACGGCGCTGACCCTCCCCGTCGCCTACGTCGGAGCCCTGGGCTCGCGGCGCACGGCTGAGCGGCGGCGGCAGAGGCTGCTCGAGAGCGGACTCGACGAGGCCGCGCTAGCGCGCCTGCACTCGCCCATGGGGCTCGACCTGGGAGCGGCGACCCCCGAGGAGACTGCGGTCTCGGTGCTCGCCGAGGTGCTCGCGGAGCGATCGGCGGCCTCCGCCCGGGCACTCCGCGACGTCCCCGGCCCGATCCATCCTCGGCGCGCGGCCTCGTGAGGGTCCTGCAGGGCGGCTACGTCGCCACGGTGTCCGGGGACGAGCACGACGGAGGCCACGTGGTCGTCGACCGCGGCCGGATCGTCGCCGTCGGTCCGGGCGCCGCGCCGGCCGACCTCGCCGCGGACGCCGAGGTGCTCGACGTGTCCGGCTGCCTCGTCACACCGGGTCTCGTCAACACCCACCATCACCTCTACCAGTGGCTCACGCGCGGGTGGGCGCAGGACTCGATCCTGTTCGACTGGCTCGTGGCGCTGTACCCGGCCTGGTCGCGCATCGACGCCGACCTCGTCGGGGCCGGGTCCGCGGCCGCCCTGGCGGTGCTCGCGCGGTCCGGCTGCACGACCGTCGCCGACCACCACTACGTCTTCCCCCGCGGCGGCGGCGACCTCCTCGGCGGCATCGTGGACGCCGCCGGACGGGTGGGCGTTCGCCTGCATGCCACACGCGGCTCGATGGACCTCGGCCGCTCCCAGGGCGGTCTGCCGCCGGACTTCGCGGTGGAGTCGACGGACGCGATCCTCGAGGCGAGCCGGGATGCGGTCGCCCGATTCCACGACCCCGCGTTCGACGCCCGCGTCCGCGTCGCCCTGGCGCCGTGCTCGCCCTTCTCCGTGACGGGCGACCTCCTGCGCGAGTCCGCACTTCTCGCGCGCGAGCTCGGCGTGCGCCTGCACACCCACGGCGCCGAGACCATCGAGGAGGAGGCGTTCTGCCGGGAGCGCTTCGGCAGCGGCCCCACCGAGTACCTGGAGGGGCTCGGATGGCTCGGCGACGACGTGTGGATGGCGCACTGCGTGCACCTCTCGCCCGAGGACATCGCCCGCTTCGCCGCGACGGGAACCGGCGTCGCCCACTGTCCCTCCTCCAACGGCCGGCTGGCCGCCGGCATCGCACCCGTGGCCGACCTGCTCGCGGCGGGCGTCCCCGTGGGTCTCGGCGTGGACGGCGCCGCCTCCAACGAGTCGGGGCAGCTGGGCACCGAGCTGCGGCAGGCGGTCCTGATGGGCCGCCTGCGGGCAGGAGCGGATCGCCTGAGCGGCCGGGATGCTCTCCGCATGGCGACCCTCGGCGGCGCGCGGCTGCTGGGACGGGACGCCGAGCTCGGCAGCCTCGAGGCCGGCAAGCTCGCCGACATCGCGGTGTGGCGGATCGACGGCGTCGAGCACGCCGGGATCGCCGACCCCGTCGCCGCGCTGACCCTCGGCTCGCAGCCGCCGCTGGAGCTGCTCCTCGTCGGCGGGGAGGCGCTCGTGCGCGAGGGGGAGCTCCTGACCGCGGACTCGGCGGAGCTGGCCCGGCGGGGTGCGCGGGCCGCGGGAGTCCTGCGCGAGCGCGCGAGCTCCTAGCCGTCTCCCTCGGCGCGCCGGCTGACCAGCCGCCAGATCCGCTCCCGCGTCATCGGCAGCTCGCGGGGCCGGACGCCGATCGCGTCGCGGATCGCATTCGCGAGCGCGGGCGCCACCGGGTTGTACGGCGCCTCGCTCATCGACTTCGCGCCCAGCGGCCCGAGCTCGTCGTGCGTGCTCGCGAACAGGACCTCGGTGCGCGGCACGTCGGCGAACTGGGGGATGTGGTAGTTCCGATAGGCCCGAGTGGTGACCCGGCCCTCTCCGTCGGTCCGCACCTCCTCGTACAGGGCCGACCCGAGCGCCTGAGCCGTCCCACCCTCCACCTGGCCCCGCAGCTGCTGCGGGTTGAGGACCGTCCCCGCATCCGCGGCCTGAACCGACCGGAGGATCCGGACCTCTCCGGTCGCGGGGTCCACGGCCACCCGGAACGCATGCACGTTGAAGGCCAGGCTGCGCGGCGTGCCGCTCGCGGTCGCCACCGCCGCAAGCGGCGAGGGCGCCGCCGCGGCGACCGCCGCCAGCGGGAGCGACGCCTGCTCGTCGACCAGCGCATCGAGGGTGTGATCCACGCCGCGCCGGGTGATCGACATACCCAGAGGGGTGTTCGCGTCACCCCGAGGGGTAGAGCCCAATTCCTTCGCAGCTGCGCGGATGGCCTCCCGCAGTGCCAGGGCCGCCGCGTGCACCGCCTTCCCCGCCACGACGGTGCCTGCCGACCCGAACGCCCCTGTGTCGTAGGCGGCCGCATCGGTGTCGGACTGCCGCAGCCGCACCTGCTCCGGCGCGGTGCCCAGGACCTCCGCGACCAGCTGGACGTGCACGGTCGAGGTGCCGTTGCCGAACTCCGCGGTGCCCACGTCGAGGCTCACGCTGCCGTCCCGCTCGAGCGTCAGCCGGACCTCGGAGAAGTGGCCGCGCGGCGGCATCGTGGCGATCATGCTGAGGGCCATCCCGGTGCCGGCGAGCCACCCGTCGGGGGCGGATTCGCCGCCCTCGGCGACGGCGGCCTCGGCGAGATCCAGGCACTGGTCGAGCCCGTAGCCGCTCAGCTGCAGGTCGCTCTCCTCGTCGGCGTCGGTGACGACCACGGGATCGCCCGGGACGACGACGTTCCGCCGGCGCAGCTCGAACGGATCCATGCCGAGCTCGCGAGCCAGGTCGTCCATGGCGGACTCGACCGCGAAGAGCACCTGGCCGAGGCCGTAGCCGCGGAACGCCCCCGACGGAGGATTGTTGGTGTAGACCGCCTCCGCGTCCACCCGGCGGTTCGGCACCCGGTACACGCTGACCGACTCGTGCGTGCCGTGGAACATGACGCCCGGGCCGTGGTTGCCGTAGGCGCCGGTGTCGCTCAGCACGTCCACCGCCATCGCGGTGAGGGTGCCGTCGCGCCGTGCGCCGAGCGTGACGCTCACGCGCTTGGGGTGGCGCAGCGTGGCGATCGTGAACTCGTCCTCGCGCGTGAACTCGTATTGGACCGGCCGGCCGGTGCGGAGCACGGCGAGCGTGACGAGGTCCTCCGTGAGCAGCTCCTGCTTGCCGCCGAAGCCGCCGCCGACGCGTGCGGTGAACACCCGCAGGGCGCCGCGGTCAAGCGAGAAGATGCGCGCCAGCTCGTCCCGGACGAGGTAGGGGACCTGCGAGCTCGTGCGCACGACCAGCCGGCCCGCGGCGTCGAGCCAGCCGCGGCTCGCGTGCGTCTCGAGCTGTGCGTGCGCGACGCGGCCGGTGCGCCACATGCCCGACACGACGACGTCCGCCTCGGCGAGGCCGGCCGCCACGTCGCCGAGCTCGCCGTGCTTCTGGGCGACGACGTTGCGCTCGGGTGCCGCGATCCGGTGCTCGAACGGATCCTTGTCGCCGTGCAGGAGCGGGGCCCCCGGTGCGCGGGCCTCCTCGGGGTCGAAGACGGCGGGCAGGACCTCGTACTCGACGCGGATCAGGCGGCAGGCCTCCTCCGCGATCCGGACGGTGTCCGCCACGACGGCGGCGACGCGCTGGCCGAGGAAGCGCAGGACCGAGTCGAAGACGCGGGTGTCGTCCGGGTCCTCCAGCCGGTTCTCGTGCCGGCCGGTGGAGAAGAGGACGTCGGGGGAGTCGGCCGCGGTGAGGACGGCGTGCACCCCGGGGAGGGCGAGCGCCTCGGTGGCGTCGAGAGAGCGGATGCGCGCGGAGGCGTGCGGGCTGCCGAGGACGGCGAGGTGGGTGAGTCCCGTCGTGGTGAAGTCGAGGGTGAAGGGCTCGGTGCCGGTGACCACGCGCTCCGCGGCGGGCGCGCGGACCGACGCGCCGATGCCGCCGCCGCCGCGCGCGTGGGTGGTGGTGACGCCGTGCAGAGCGTCGTCGATGCTGCGGTATCCGGTGCAGCGGCACAGGTTGCCCTTGAACAGGCGCGGCAGGTCGGCGTCGTCGGCCGCCTGCACCTCGGCGGAGGAGGCGGTGACGATCATCCCGGCGGTGCAGAACCCGCACTGGAACCCTGCCGCGTCGACGAAGCGCTGCTGCACAGGGGAGAGGCGCTCGGGGGTGCCGAGTCCGGCGACCGTCGTGACCTCGCGTCCCTCCATTCGGTGGGCGGGGTAGACGCACGAGTGCACCGGCGTGCCGTCGACGAACACGCCGCAGGCGCCGCAGTCGCCCGAGTCGCAGCCCTTCTTGACGTCGAAGTGCTCCTGCTCGCGCAGGAGGGTGCGGAGGCACTGCCCCGGCGCGGGCTCGGCCTCCGTCGGCTGCCCGTTGACGGAGAACCTCACGACAGCTCCCTCCTGATCTCCTCGGCGAAGCGCCTGCTCATCGCCTCGCGCCAGTCGGGCGAGCCGTGGGCGTCGTCGTACCAGGTGTCGATGCCGTCGATGGCGGCGGCCAGCTGGGCGACCGTCGGGATGCCGGCGAAGCGGAGCACCTCCGGCCGCTCGGTGCCGCCGGTCAGCGACAGGGTGACCGCGTCGTCCGCGTCCCGGCGGCCGATCACGACGGTCCCCGCGCGGCCGAGAGGGGAGAGGGCGATGCGGCGGAACGCCGCGCGGCCGGCCAGGGCAGCGGCGGGGAAGTGCAGCGCCCGCAGCACCTCGCCGTGCTCGATCGCGGTGCGGCGCACCCCGAGCACCAGGTCGGCGACGGGGATCCGTCGCTCGGAGTCCACCGTCCACAGCTCCGCTACGGCGTCGAGCGCGGTCGCGAGGGAGGTGAGCCCGCCCGCGGGAAGCGCGAGGGCGATGTTGCCGCCGATCGTCGCGGTGTTCCAGATCTTGAAGGAGGCGAGCAGCGAGTTCACGCAGAGCGGGATGAGGGAGAGGGCCGGCCACTCCGGCCGCGCGGGGATGCGCACGAGCTCCGCGAGGGTGCAGGTAGCCGAGACGGTGAGCCCGCCGTCGGGGTCCGCCGTCCACGGCTCCCACCCGAGGCCGGTGAGATCGACCAGCTCGGTGACGTCGTCCTGCCGCTCGGAGTAGAGCCAGGTGCCGCCCGCGAGCGGGACGGCGCCGGGCGCGAACGTCAGCTCGCCGCGGCTGCGCGGCACGCGCACGGCGCGGACGCTGATGAGATCCACCGTCGTTCTCCTCTCGGGTTCGCCCATTGAACCCCAGGTCGGTTGCGCGCATGTTTCGGGTCTGCTGGGTGGGATCCGAGCGAAACACCGCGGTTTGGCGGATCGCCCGTCGTCACGTACTCTGGACGGAGCCAAAGACCGCCGGTTGTCGGCGTGCCAGGAATCCTCCGGGAATCCAGGACCGCCGCCTAAGGCTCGCGATATGCGAGAGCCTGCGCAGGTGTTCGAAGTCTCCCAGTCGGGATCTGCTCCGTGCGCTTGCGCCGGAGCTTTTTTCATTCGTGCTCCGCGCGGTCCTTTTCGACACACGTAAAGGAGACCCATGGCTGCGAAGGAAGCTTCGGTCGCCGAGCTCACGGAGAACTTCCGGAACTCGAACGCCGCTCTGCTGACCGAGTACCGCGGGCTCACGGTGGCCCAGCTCAAGACGCTGCGCAAGAGCATCAGTGAGCACGCGACCTATGCCGTGGTGAAGAACACGCTGACCAAGATCGCGGCCAACGAAGCGGGAATCTCGTCGTTCGACGAGGAGCTCGCGGGGCCGTCCGCGATCGCGTTCGTGCACGGCGACACCGTCGCCGTCGCGAAGGCACTGCGCGACTTCGCCAAGGCGAATCCTCTGCTGGTCGTGAAGAGCGGCTACTTCGAGGGCGCTCCGCTGAGCGCCGCCGAGGTGACGAAGCTTGCGGACATCGAGCCCCGGGAGGTGCTGCTGGCCAAGGCCGCCGGCGCCTTCAAGGCCACGCTGTTCCGCGCCGCCTACACGATCAACGCGCCGCTGTCGAAGGCCGTTCGCACGGTCGACGCACTGCGCGAGAAGCAAGAGTCCGCGGCCTGAACAGGCCCGGTAGGAACCTGATTTCAGTACCGACAACAAGGAGAGATACCGATGGCGAAGCTGTCGACCGACGAGCTGCTTGACGCGTTCAAGGAGCTGTCCCTGATCGAGCTCAACGAGTTCATCAAGAAGTTCGAGGAGACCTTCGAGGTCACCGCCGCCGCGCCCGTCGCGGCCGCCGCCCCCGCTGCCGGCGGTGCCGGCGCTGCCGCCGAGGAGGAGGAGGAGAAGGATTCCTTCGACGTCGTCCTCGAGGCCGCGGGCGAGAAGAAGATCCAGGTCATCAAGGAGGTGCGCGCCCTCACCAGCCTCGGCCTCGGTGAGGCGAAGGCACTCGTCGACGGCGCTCCCAAGGCCGTCCTCGAGGGCGCCAACAAGGAGACCGCGGAGAAGGCCAAGGCGCAGCTCGAAGGCGCCGGCGCGACCGTCACCCTCAAGTAGTTCCTGCCTTCGGGCAACCGGGACGCCGCTCCGAAAGGGGCGGCGTCCCTTTTCATGCCCGGCGGCCCGGCTCCCGCTGTGTATCGATTAGGACACGACCGCGGGAGCGCTACCAAAGTGGTTGGAAGGAGGCTCTCCGGCGCAATAGCGTTGCCCCGTGGCGTGTCTCCGCAGATTGCGGCCGCCGCATCTCAACGAAGAGGAGAAACGATGAGGCACATCTTGCGCCGTCGCTACAGCATTCCGATCATCGCCGCCGCAGCCGCGGGCCTTGTGCTCACGGGCTGCACCGACAGCTCCGGCGGGGGCGGCGGAGGCGGCAACGGCGGTCCCGGCGATGTCGGCGAGGCCGACGGCACCGTGACCATCCTCGGCACGATCATCGACACCGAGGCCGACCTTCTCGAGCAGTCCTGGGCGGACTGGGAGAAGGAGAACAAGATCGACATCAAGTACGAGGGCACCCAGGAGTTCGAGGACATCATCGGCACGCGTGCCCAGTCCGGGGACACCCCCGACCTGGCGATCACGCCGCAGCCGGGCCTCGTCGCCGACCTCGCCAAGCGCGGCTACCTGCAGCCCGCGCCGGATGCCGTCGCCGCGAACGTCGAGAAGAACTGGTCGGAGGACTGGGCGGCGTACGCCACCACCGACGATGTCCTCTACGGCGCTCCGCTGATGGCGAGCGTCAAGGGCTTCATCTGGTATTCGCCGAAGGTGTTCGCACAGAACGGCTGGACCGTCCCCACCACGTGGGACGAGCTGATGACGCTCACGAAGACGATCGCGGACTCCGGCACCAAGCCGTGGTGTGCGGGCTTCGGCTCGGACGCGGCCACCGGCTGGCCGGGCACCGACTGGATCGAGGACATCGTCCTCCGCCAGTCCGGCCCCGAGGTCTACGACCAGTGGGTCGCGAACGACATCCCGTTCACCGACGACAAGATCAAGGGCGCGTTCGACACGCTGGGTGAGATCCTCCTCAACCCGGACTACGTGAACGCCGGCATCGGTGACGTCGCGAGCATCAACAGCACGCCGTTCGGTCCGGACATCGCCGCTGCGGTGGTCGACGGCAAGTGCCCGATGACGCACCAGGCCTCCTTCTTCGACGGCTTCCTCACGGACGCCGGCGGCAAGGTGGCCGAGGACGGCGACGTGTGGGCCTTCCTGACCCCGGGCACCGAGCCCGGCGCCTCCGCCGTCACCGGTGGTGGCGAGATCGTGGCCGCGTTCAGCAACGACGCGGACACCCAGAAGGTGCAGGAGTACCTGTCCAGCCCCGAGTGGGCCAACAGCCGGGTGAAGCTGGGCGGCGTCATCAGCGCGAACAAGGGGCTCGACCCCTCGAACGCGTCGAGCGCCATCCTCCAGCAGGCGATCACGATCCTGCAGGACCCGGAGACCACGTTCCGCTTCGACGCGTCGGACCTGATGCCGGGCGCCGTGGGCGCGGGCACCTTCTGGTCGGGCATGGTGGACTGGATCAACGGAACACCGACGGACGACGTCCTCGCCTCCATCGAGGCGGGCTGGCCGTCCGAGTAATACAGTGACGGGAGGGCCGTGCGGGACGCGTTCCGCACGGCCCTTCCTGTCATTGCTTTCGCGTTCACCGTCGCACTCGAAAGGTTCTGAGAAGTGCTGAAGAGATTCTTCGACTGGCTCGGCGATCTGCCGCCGCTCGCCCAGATCCCCGTCATCATCCTCGCGTTCCTCGCGGTGGTCGGGCTCCTGCTGTTCTTCCTCGAGGTCGCCCCTCGGCGGGGTCGCAACTACACGATCCTGCGTGCCGCCGTCGCGGTGCTGGTCCCGGCGGTCGTGCTGTTCCTCTTCGGGTCCATCTGGTGGGCCATCGCCGTGGCCGCCGTGCTCGGCGGGGCGCTGTTCCTGCTCGACTACCGCTCACGCCAGGGCGCTGGCTACCTGCTCCAGCTGTTCGGCTTCCTCGCCCCGGCGATGTTCCTCCTGCTGGTCGGACTCATCTATCCGTCGATCCAGACGATCTTTCAGGCCTTCCTCAGCTCGCGCGGCCGCTTCGTCGGCCTCGACAACTTCGCCTGGATCTTCAGCCAGCCGGACAACCTGATCACGATCCGCAACACGATCATCTGGGTCCTGGTCGTGCCGATCGTCTCGACCGCGGCCGGCCTCGCCTACGCCGTGTTCATCGACCGGTCCCGTGGCGAGAAGTTCTTCAAGATCCTCGTCTTCATGCCGATGGCGATCTCGTTCGTCGGCGCCAGCATCATCTGGCGCTTCATCTACGGCTACCGCGAGGCGGGCAACAGCCAGTACGGGCTCCTCAACCAGCTCGTCGTCTGGTTCGGCGGGACGCCGGTCAACTGGCTGCAGAACGCGCCGCTCAACACCTTCCTGCTCATCGTCGTGCTGATCTGGGTGCAGACCGGCTTCGCGATGGTCGTCCTGTCGGCCGCCATCAAGGGCGTCCCGACGGAGCAGGTCGAGGCGGCGGAGCTCGACGGGACCAACGCCTGGCAGCGCTTCACCAACGTGACCGTGCCCGGCATCCGCAGCTCGCTGGTGGTCGTCCTGACGACGATCTCGATCGCGTCGCTCAAGGTGTTCGACATCGTCCGGACGATGGGCACCGCCTACCCGGACACCGGCGTCATCGCCAATGACATGGTCACCCTGGCGCAGAACTTCGAGACCGGCCGATCGGCCGCGTTCGCGGTGCTGCTGTTCATCCTGGTGCTGCCGATCGTCATCTACAACGCACGTGTGATCAAGAGCCAGAGGGAGATCCGATGACCGCCACCATTCCCGCCGACCTCCCTCTGCCCGGCGCCTCCACCACCAAGGGGGCGGTGGAGAGAGCCGATGTCGGCAACATGACG
This sequence comes from Naasia aerilata, assembly GCF_030296595.1. Classification (GTDB taxonomy): domain Bacteria; phylum Actinomycetota; class Actinomycetes; order Actinomycetales; family Microbacteriaceae; genus Naasia; species Naasia aerilata. Next base: position 1,418,365 of record NZ_AP027731.1, read on the forward strand.
CGCCGCACCAAGCGGCGCCTCACGAGCCGCGGTGCGACGATCGCGTCGATCATCATCGCGGTCGTCTGGACGATCCCGACCTTCGGGCTCTTCGTGACCTCGCTGCGCCCGCAGGCCGAGATCACGCGGTCCGGCTGGTGGGAGGTGTTCGTCAAGTGGGACCTCACGACGGAGAACTACGCGACGGTCCTCGGCAACAGCGACCTCACGCGCTCGTTCATCAACTCGATCGCGATCACGCTCCCCGCGACGATTGCACCGCTCGTCATCGCCTCGCTGGCGGCCTACGCGTTCGCGTGGATCGACTTCAAGGGCAAGAACTGGCTGTTCATCTTCGTGTTCGCGCTGCAGATCGTGCCCATCCAGATGACGCTCGTGCCGCTGCTGACCCTGTTCTCGCGGGGCCTCAACACGCAGGCGGGCACGCTCTTCTCGGGCTTCCAGGGCGCGGGCATCTATACCCAGGTCTGGATCGCGCACACGATCTTCGCCCTGCCGCTCGCGATCTTCCTGCTGCACAACTTCATCTCGGAGATCCCGGGCGAGGTCATCGAGGCGGCCCGCGTGGACGGGGCGGGCCACGGCCAGATCTTCCTGCGCATCGTGCTGCCGCTCACGGTTCCGGCGATCGCGTCCTTCGCGATCTTCCAGTTCCTCTGGGTCTGGAACGACCTGCTCGTCGCGCTCATCTTCGCGAGCGGTGACGCGTCGCCCATCACGAGGACCCTGGCGGAGCTGACGGGTCAGTTCGGACGCTCGGCGTACCTGCTGCCGGCCGGCGCCTTCATCGCGATGCTGGTGCCGCTGCTCGTGTTCTTCGCGCTGCAGCGCTACTTCGTCCGCGGCCTCCTGGCGGGCTCGACGAAGGGCTGATTCCTTGTGAATCCGGTGATCGAGGAGCGACCGTAGGGAGCGTCTCGAAATCTGGTGAGTTTGTCTGTGGACTCAGCCGACGGCTGGGTCCACAGACATGTGACGAGGTTTCGAGACGCGGCTTCGCCGCTCCTCAACCAGCGGTCGGAGTTCAGTCGGAGTTCCAGGTGCGCCACAGCTGGGCGTACTCGCCGTCGCGGGCCATGAGCTCGTCATGGCTGCCCAGCTCCACGAGGCGGCCCTTCTGCATCACCGCGACCCTGTCGGCGTCACGGCTGGTGTGCAGGCGGTGCGCGATCGCGACCACCGTGCGGCCGCGGAGGACGGCGTTCATCGTCCGCTCGAGGTCGCGCGCCGACCCCGGATCGATGAGGGAGGTCGCCTCGTCGAGGACGAGCGTCGCCGGGTCGAGCAGCAGCAGGCGGGCGAGCGCCAGCTGCTGGGACTGCGCAGGCGTCAGCGGGTGCCCGCCGGATCCGACCGGCTCGTGCAGGCCGCCCGGCAGGGCCTTCACCCACGGCCACGCGTCCACGACCCGCAGCGTCTCGACGAGGTCGTCGTCCGTGGCCGACGGGCGCGCGAGCCGCAGGTTCTCGGCCACCGTGCCGACGAAGACGTGATGCTCCTGGGTGACGAGCGCGACGTGCCGGCGCAGCTCCTCGACCGGAAGGTCGACGAGGCGCACGCCGCCCACCTCGACGCGGCCGGACTTGGGCTCGTCGATGCCGGTCAGCAGCCGGGCGAGCGTCGACTTGCCGGATCCCGTCGGCCCCACGATCGCGAGGCGCTCGCCCACCGCCAGGTCCAGGTCGACCCCGTGCAGGACCTCGATGCCCGTCCGGTACGAGTAGCGGACGGAGTCCGCGACGACGTGCTCGTCCGCAGGGGTCTCGCCGGTCGCGTGCCGGTCGGGCGGGACCTGGCTGACCCCGATGATTCTGGAGAGAGCGGTGGTGCCGACCTGGATCTCGTCCATCCAGGTGATGAGCTCGTCGATGGGACGCACGAGCTGGGTGGCGATGAGGGCCACGGTCGTGACCTCGCCGACGCTCGCGGCGCCCTGGCCCACGAGATAGGCGCCCCACGCGACGACCGCGACGACGGGCAGCAGGAACCCGATGTCGGTGATCGGGAAGAACACCATCCGAAGGCCCAGGGTGTAGAGCTCGGAGTCGCGCCGCTCCCGGATGGCCGCGTCCACCTCCTCCCGCCGTACCGGCGCGAGCCCGAGCGCCTCCACCGTGCGCGCGGCCTCCACCGTCTCGGTCACGGTGCCGCTGAGGACGGCGAAGGAGGCGAGCTGGCGCTGGTATCCCCTGCTCGCTCTCCGCAGGTACCAGCGGGTGCCGACGACGAGCAGCGGAACGCCGAGGAACATGGCGAGCGCGACGAGCCAGTTCGTGAGCAGGGCGGCGCCGACCGTCAGGACGGCGGTGACGAGGGCCACGAGGACGCGGGGGACACCGAAGCGGACCGTCTGCGCGATGCTCTCGACGTCGTTGGTGGTGCGGGAGAGAAGGTCTCCCGTTCCGGCGCGCTCCACGGTCGTCAGGGGAAGACGGCCGACGGCGGCGAGCAGCTCCTCGCGGAGCCGGGCGAACACGGTCTCGCCGAGGACCATCGAGCGGAGCTGGGCGAAGCGGGTGAGGACGGTCTGCACCAGGACCGAGGCGAGCAGCCACAGAGCGGCCTGGACCACCGAGGCGGAGGTCGCCGTGCCGCGCGTGATCGCGTCGAGAAGGGCGCCGATGAGCAGCGGTCCGACCAGTCCGGCGAGGGCGGCGAGCGTGTGCAGCCCGAGCACGAGGGCGAGCCCGCCGCGGTGGTGCCGGATGAGGCGCAACGCCGTCCGCCGGACCTCCGCCGTGTCAGCGATCGGCAGCAGCATGCTTCTCCTTGTCGGGTCCTCGGGTGACGATCGAGCGGTAGAGGCGGCCGGTCGCGTCGGTCCGGCGCAGCAGCTCGTCATGCCGGCCCTCCCCGACGAGGTGGCCGCGCGAGAGCACCTCGACGCGCTCCGCCCGCTGCAGCAGGAGTGGACTCGCGGACACGACCACGGTGGTCCGTCCTGAGCGGGCCTCCGCGAGCCGCTCGGCGATCCTCTCCTCTGTGCGGGAGTCGACGGCGCTCGTCGGCTCGATGAGCACGAGCACCTCGGCGTCGGTCAGCAGGGCTCGCGCGAGGCTCAGCCGCTGTCGCTCCCCGCCCGAGAAGGACCGGCCGCGTTCCGACACGTCCTCGTAGAGGCCCTTGGGCAGGTTGGAGACGGTGTCGGTGGCGGCCGCGGCGTCGATCGCCCGCTCGACGCGGCGGATCTGGCCGGTGTCCGTCGAGGGGACCTCCGGCTCCCGGACGGGCAGCAGATCCAGCCCGTCGATGAGGGCGCCCCGGAAGAGGTGCGGCATCGCGTCGTTGACGACGATGCGCTTCCGGACCGCGGTCACGGGCACGCTCGTCTGGTCCACGCCGCCCCAGAGGACGGGAGCCTCCTCCGCGGCGAGGTCGTCGAATCGGCCCAGCCGCGTCGCGACCTCGGCGGCCGCATCCGGGTCCTCGTCGACGATCGCGGTGAGCACCCCGGGGTGGATGGTCACGCCCGAGGCGACGTCATGCAGCTCGGAGCCGGGGGAGGCGCCGGCTGCGGCTGCGGGCGGTCCCGGACGGCGGGCTCGACGGCGAGCACCTCGAGGATGCGCCGGACTCCGACCATCCCGCGCGAGAAGACGCCGAGCGCCTCCACCCCGGTGCGGATCGGCAGCACCAGGAACGCGGCGAAGCCGTAGAGGGCGACCAGGTCGCCGGCCGTCGCCCGGCCGGCGAGCACCAGCTCGGCGCCGTACAGCATGACTCCCGTCAGGAAGAGGCCGGGAATGAGGACCTGTGCCCCGTCGAGGTAGGAGGCGACGCTCGCGACGCGGACGCCGGCTCGGCGCACCTGCTGGCTACGCGAGCGATATCGCGCCACGAACTCGTCCTCTCCACCGACGCCCCGCAGCACGCGGAGCCCCGCGACGGCGTCAGCCCCGAGCGTGGCGAGGCCGCCGAACTGAGCGCGCTGCTCGAGCTGCCGGCGGGCCAGAGGGCGCACGAGGACGGCGAGGAGCAGGGACGACGCGGGCACCCCGAGGAGCACGAGGAGGCCGAGCTCGAACGACGAGGTGAACAGGATGCCGGCGATCACCAGCCAGGCGACGATGGAGCCGATCAGCCGGGCGAGGATGTCGAACATCGCGCCGAGGCGGTTGGAGTCCGCCGACACCGTCGCGACGATCTCGCCCGTGGTCTTCGTAGCGGTGATGGCGCGACCCGTGTCGGCGGCGTGGTGCGCGACGAGACGCGCGACGCCGAGGAGCTCCGCAGGCGGTTCACCGTCGCTGTTCGATGGCGCATCACCCCCGCTGCCGCCTGCACGAGGACGACCAGCGCGAGGGCGGTCAGCCAGGGCGCCGGACCTCCGTCGCTCCCCGACGTGCCGGCATCGATGGCGCGCCCGAGCAGGAGGGGCCAGAAGGCCTGGGCCACCATCCAGATCACGCCGTACAGCACGCCGGAGAGGAGCGTCCCCTTCTGGCGGCCGGCCTGCCAGAGCAGGAACCGCCAGGCGGAGCCGAGGGGAGGACGGGTGGTGGGAGGTTTCGGCAGCGCGGGGCTGGACACGACGGGGAGGTCCTTCGGCAGGCAGGCAGGTGTGGTCAGGAGGGCGGTCGGAGAGCGGCGACGTCGGCGGGGAGAGGAGCCGCGGTGCGCGGTCCGCGAGGAGGAGGGTGAGCTGGGCCGCCGTCTCGAGCTCCTCGGCGAGGTCGACCGCCGAGTCCACGGTGTCTCCGGCGACGACGGAGCCGTGCTGAGCCAGCAGGATCACCGGCGAGTCCTTCGCTCGGGACTCGACCCCGTCGGCCAGCGCCCGCGATCCTGGCGCCGCGAACGGCGCGACCGGGACGTCGCCGAGGCGCATCAGGCGGTACGGGGTGAGCGGCGGAAGAGGGGCGAGGCCGCCGTCGGGCGGCAGGCATGCGATCGCGGTCGCGTAGGGGGAGTGCAGGTGCACGACCGCGTTCGCGCCGGGCCGCTGCCGGTAGACCGCGAGGTGCAGCGGGTACTCCTTGGAGGGGCTGCCGTGAGTGGCGCTCCCGTCCCCGAGCGGGACCTCGGCGAGGTCCTTCGACTCGACACGGCTGAGGCTCGAGCCGGTCGGCGTGATCAGCATCCGGTCCCCCATGCGCACGCTGAGGTTGCCCGAGCTGCCGGGGGAGAGCCCGCGGGCCGCGAGGTGGCGTGCGGCGCGGATCAGGGCGTCGGCGTCGTCGGTCATGGTGCGCTCTCCCAGGCTCGCGTGAACAGATCGGGCTCGCCGAAGTTGCCCGACTTGAGCAGGAGCGCCACGGTCGGGGAGCCGCCGACCGCCGCGGCCGCGCCCGTGGTCCAAGGCACCCCGGGTGCGGCCAGCCGGCCTACCGCCAGGCGGCGGAGCCCGAGGGCGGCGACGGCGGCGCCGGAGGTCTCGCCGCCCGCGACGATCAGCCGGCGGACACCGAGCTCGGCGACGCCGAGGAGGCCCGCTGAGGCGAGGGCGGACTCGAGGAGGCCGGCCGCTCGTTCGGCGCCCAGCCGCTGCTGGGCGTCCCGCACGCGCTCGGGCCCGACGGTGGCGGACACGAGAACCGGCGTGTCCCCGGAGGCGGACAGGGCGGCGCGCACGGCCGCCAGCACGGGTGCCGTGCCCTCCCGGTCGATCGCGAGGGGGTCGACGGCGACGACGGGGCCGTCGAATGCCGCCACCTGCTCGCGAGTGCGGAGCGAGGCGCTCCCGCTGAGGATGAGGCGCGGCCCGCCCGGCGGCACCGCTTCCGCCGCGACACCGGAGCCGTGCCCGGTCCTGCGGGCGAGCGCGAGGGCGATCCCGGCCCCGCCGCCGAGCACGAGCGGGGTCTGCACGCGATCGAGAGCGGCGGCGAGGGCATCGAGATCCGAGTCCGCGATGGCGTCGACGAGGAGGTGCCGCGCTCCGGCCCCTGCCCGGCGGTCGAGCTCGGCGGCCAGCTCGGTCGCGCCGCTCCGCACGGTGGGCAGAGGAACGAGCTCCACCCGGGAGGAGGTCTGGCGGGACAGCACGGCGACGAGGTCGCTGTCGCGCATGGGGGTCAGCGGATGGTCGCGCATGGACGACTCGGAGAGCAGCCGGTCGCCGACGAACAGGTGGCCGAGGTACTGGGTGCGGCCTGCGGCCGGGGTGGCGGGGGTCCCCACCGAGATCCCGTCAACGGGGGCCAGGGCGTCCGCGACCGGACCGATGTTGCCGCGGTCCGTGCTGTCGAAGGTCGAGCAGTACTTCTGGTACAGCCGCGTGGCGCCGTGCGCCCTCAGCCAGCGCGCCGCCTCGGCCGACTCCGCCACCGCCTGCTCGGCGGGCACGGTCCGGGTCTTGAGGGCCACCACGAGGCACTCATCGGCGGCGTCGTCGGTCGCGTCCGCCCCGGGAACGCCGAGGTAGACGCTCGTCCGGACTCCCGCGGCGGCCACCCCGCCCGCCACATCGCAGGCGCCGGTGACGTCATCGGCGATCACGCCGAGGCGGCTCACTGGGCAGCCTCGAGAGTGTCGGACACGTAGAGGACGTCGCCGGCCGCCTCGAGCAGTGCGCGCTGCTCCTCGGTCGCCGCTGCGCCGGTGATGACCAGGTCGATGGAGGAGAGGGCGCCGAACCGGATGGGCGCGCGCCCGCCGATCTTGGTCGAGTCCACGAGGAGGATGCGCCGGCGGGCGGCGGCGCCCATCGCGCGCTTCATCTCTGCGTCGAGGTCGTTCGCGCACAGCAGGCCGCTGTCGTCCACCGCGGTCGCGGACAGGACGGCGACGTCCAGCGACACGCGTTCGAGACCGTCCCGCGCGGGCTGGCCGGTGAACGAGCGGGTCGAGGCCTGGTAGGTGCCGCCCAGCGCGATGAGGAGAGGTCGTCGCGCGCGGTGCACGTCGTGAGCACGGGGAGGAGTGGGTCACCACCGTCGTGCCCGGGGCGAGCAGAGCGGCGACACCGGCGACGGTGGTGCCGGCGTCGAGCGCGACCGTCGCCGCGGCGGCGAGGAGGTCCGCGCAGGTTGCGGCGAGTGCCGCCTTCTCCCTCGAGGCGGCGAGGTCGCGCTCCTCGAACGTCGCCCCGCGGGCACCGCCCTGGGGCAGGCTGGCGCCGCCCGCCACTCGGCGGGCGTGGCCCTCGTGGTGCAGCTGTCGAAGGTCCCGCCGGATCGTCATCTCGGACACTCCGAACTCCTCGGCTAGGGCGGCGGAGGAGACGTAGCCGTCGGACGCGAGGCGCCGCAGCAGCTCCGCGCGTCGCGCAGGGGCCTCGGTGTAGCGCACGGTCCAATCCAACCGGGGCGACACAAAACTTGTCAATGGACTGACAGAACTTGACGCGTCTGTTAGAAACCGAACAGAATTAGCGGGTGACCAGCGGAGCGGCGGGCGATCTGGAGCGCCCCGAGACCGTGGCCGTGGGCATCGACATCGGCAGCACCAACGTGAAGGTCGCCGTCATCGGGATCGGGACCGGCGTCACTGAGCTGGCCGTGTGCACCGCGCCGACTCCGCGGGACGCCGACGAGCTGGTGCGGGTCGTGTTCGACCTGCTCCGCAGCGTCCTCGCCACCGCGCCCGGGCCGCCGGAGACGGTCGGCATTGCGTCGATGGCCGAGTCGGGCGTGCCGCTGGGCCGCGATGACCGCCCTCTTCGCCCCATCCTGCGCTGGGACGGCAACGACGACACGAGCGACCTCGACGCCCTGATCGGCCGGCTGGGAGCCGCGGAGGTGTTCGCCGCGACCGGCGTGCCCGCGCTGCCCAAGGCGCCCCTTGCGCAGTGGGCCCGCCTGCGCCGCCTGGATCCCGTGGGCTGGCAGCAGATGCGCCGGTGGGCCGGTGTGGCGGACCTCCTCGCCCTCGCCCTGACCGGCGAGCTCGCCACCGACCAGACCCTGGCCGCCCGCACCATGGCCTACCGCACCGCAGTGGCCCCCGATCGGTTCGATGAGACCCTCCTCGCCGCTGTCGGGCTGCGCTCGGACCAGCTCCCGGAGGTCCGTGCCGCCGGCCTGCCCGCCGGAAGCGTCACCTCGGACGCCGCCTCGCTCACCGGCCTCCCTGCCGGGATTCCCGTGCACGTGGCCGGTCACGATCATGCGGTCGGCGCGTGGGCCGCCGGCGCCCGGGGTCCGGGGAGACGGCGGACTCGATCGGCACAGCGGAGGCTCTCGTGCGCGTGCTCGGGGACGCACCCGACCCCGCGATCGTGCGACCGACCGGGATGAGCATCACGCGGACCGTCACGGGTGCGCCTTCGCTGCTGGCGGGGTCTGCCAACGCGGGCGCCTTCGTCCGCTGGTGGTTCGCCCACCGGATCGGAGCCCGGGACACCGCGGACGTCCTCGCCGAGATCGCCGAGCTCGGACCGGAGCCGAGCGGCCTGACCGTCCTGCCCTACCTGGCCGGGCGGCAGACGCCTCGCCCGGATCGCAGGGTCGACGTCCGCCTTCTCGACGAGGACGGCCGCGAGGTCGATGCGAAGGCGCGGGCGATCCCGCTGCTGGCCCGGGCCATGCTGGAGGGCACCGCGCTGCACGCACGGTGGATGCTCGATGAGCAGTCGCGGATCGCGGGACCTCCGGCCGGTCCGCTGCGCATCCTGGGTGGGCCGGGTGGCGGCAACCGCCCATGGATGGACATCAAGGCGCAGGTGTATCCCATGAACGCGCGCCTGACGACGGCGTCAGAGCCTGTCGCCTCCGGAGCCGCTCTGCTCGCAGCGTCGCGAGCAGGGCGTCTGCCCGGCGAGGCGCCCGTCCTCGCCGGCGTGACCCTGTCCCGGGAACCCGGGGATCCCTATCGGAAGATGTACGAGCGATTCGTGGCAGCCGCAGCCGGCTCGCCCGACGGAGAAGGAGAATGATGACCCGGACGATGCTCACCCTCGACGCGATCGCGAGGCCCGGCGGAGGCTTCGCCATGGTCGCGATGGACCAGCGCGAGAGCCTGCGGGCTATGTTCGACGCGGCCGGCGTCGGCCGACCGGCCGACGACGTGCTCGTGCAGTTCAAGATGGACGTCGCCCGGGAGCTCGGGCCGCTCGCCTCCGGCTTCCTGATCGACCGGCACTACGGGTTCGAGCGCGTGCGCGATGAGGGCATCCTGCCCGAGAGCGATGGCCTCATCCTCGCCGCAGACGCCCTGCAGCAGGAGGACGGCGGACCGGTCGAGGAGACCGAGCTGGACGAGACGGTCGTCGGCGGCGCGACGGAGCTGGAGGGCGTCAGCGCCCTCAAGCTGCTCATCATCTGGCGCCGCGACGAGCGACGCGAGCACCGCGTCGAGCTGGCCGACCGGTTCGTCCGCCGCTCGGCGGAGCTCGGCCTGCTGTCGGTGCTCGAGCCCGTCGTCCGCGCGACCCCTGCGGAGCTCGATGCCGGCACCTGGAACATGGACGACGCCATCGTCGAAGCCGCACGCGAGCTGTCGCCCCTCGGCCCGAGCCTCTACAAGGCGCAGGTCCCCATGGCGGGAAAGGGCGACTTCGAGGATCAGCGCCGAGCGAGTGAGCGCCTCGGCACCGCGATCGGCGCCCCCTGGGTCGTCCTTTCGCAGGGCGTCGACCGGGAGCACTTCCTTCCGGCGGTCGAGGCGGCGTGCCAGGCGGGCGCGAGCGGCTTCCTCGCCGGGCGCGCGCTCTGGAGCGACGTCGTGGGCGCGCCCGACGTGCCCGCTCGGCTCCGCGAGCTGTCCCGGCCCCGGCTCGAGGCGCTCATCGACGTCGTGGACCGCACCGCCCGCCCGTGGAGCGACGCGCGATGAGCGGCGCGCGGCTGGGCCTCCTGCACACGGTGCCTGCGCTCGCCGTCACATTCGACGACCTGCTGAAGCGCACCGGCCATGACGGCGACATCGTGCACGTGGTCGACGCGGGCCTCCTGAGCGGCGCGATCGCGCACGGCGTGGACGACGAGATCCGGGCCGAGGTGCTGCGCCACGTCCAGCACCTCGCCGACGACGGCGCCGACGCGATCCTCGTGACGTGCTCCTCGATCGGGGAGGCCGTCGAGGAGGCCGCCGGCCGGGTGGACGTTCCCGTCCTCCGGGTGGACGCCACCATGGCGGACGAGGCCGTCGCGCTCGCCGTCGAGCGGGCGCCGGCGGATCGGGCTGCCCGCGTCGCGGTGCTCGCGACCCTCGCGGCGACGCTCGGTCCGACGGGCCGCCTGCTGGAGAGCCGCGTGGCCGGGGCGGACCGGCCGGTCGAAGTCGCCTCCCGCGTCGTGGACGGCGCCGCCGCGGCCCGCTCCGGCGGCGATCAGGCCACCCATGACCGGCTGGTCGGCGAGGCCATCACGGCCGCCGCTGCCGATGCGGACGTGATCGTGCTCGCGCAGGCCTCGATGGCCGCGGCCGCGGCGGGCCTCGACCTCGACGTCCCGGTGCTCACCTCGCCCGAGGGCGGCGCGGCCGCTCTGCTGGCGGCCGTGCGAAAGCTCCCCGCATGACCGCCCGCGAGGTTCAGCTGCTGGCCTACGCCGACCGGCTGGGCGGCGGCATCGACGGCACGCGCCGGCTGCTGGAGGGACCGCTTTCGGCGTTCTCGGGGGTGCACCTGCTGCCCTTCTTCGTGCCCTTCGACGGGGACGACGCCGGGTTCGACCCCGTCGACCACACGAGCGTCGATCCCCGGCTCGGGACCTGGGACGATGTCCGGGCGATCGCGGCCGAGCGCGAGGTGACTGCCGACCTGATCGTCAACCACGTGTCCGCGGACTCGGCGGAGTTCCAGGACTGGCTCGCGAAGCAGGACCTCTCCGAGTTCGACGGGATGTTCCTCACCTTCGACGCGGTGTTCCCGGACGGCGGCACCGAGGATCAGATCACCGCCTTCTACCGCCCGCGGCCCGGCCTGCCGTTCACGGCGTACCGGACGGCCGACGGCCGGCGCCGGCTGGTATGGACGACCTTCATGCCGAGTCAGGTGGACCTCGACGTGCGCCATCCCGCCGGCGTCCGCTACCTCGAGCGCCTCCTCCAGGCACTCAAGGCGGGCGGGGTCACGACGGTGCGGCTCGACGCCGTGGGCTACGCGATCAAGACCCCGGGAAGCGACAGCTTCATGACGGAGCACACGCTCGACTTCGTCCGCGAGATCACCGCGATGGCGCATGCGCACGGGCTCCACGTGCTGGTCGAGGTGCACGCGCACTACACGCAGCAGCTCGCGATCGCGCCCCTGGTCGACCTCGTCTACGACTTCGCGCTGCCGCCCCTGCTGCTGCACTCCTCGGCACAGGCTCGGTGGAGCGGCTGGCGAGGTGGCTCGAGATCCGCCCGGTCAACGCCATCACGGTGCTCGACACGCACGACGGCATCGGCGTCATCGACGCCGGGCCGTCGGCGCACCGCGAGGGCCTCATCTCCTTCGAGGAGATGCGCGACATCTTCGAGCGGGCCGCCGTAGCCACCCGCGGGCACTCGGCGCTCGCCTCCGTGCTGCCCGCCTGGACGGCGCTGCCGCATCAGATCAACGCGACGTTCTTCAGCACGCTCGGCGCGGACCCCACCGCGTATCTGCTGTGCCGGGCGGTGCAGCTCTTCGTGCCCGGGACGCCGCAGATCTACTACGTCGGCCTGCTCGCCGGACTCGACGACACCGACCTCTACGCCCGGACCGCCAACGGACGCGACGTGAACAGGCACTTCTACTCGCCGGACGAGATCGCCGAGGCGCTCGCCGCCGAGGTGCCGCGCGCCATCCTCGCGCTCGTCCGCCTGCGCGCGACGCATGCGGCCTTCGACGGCGACTTCTCCTGGGAGGCCGGCGGCGACTCGCTCCGGCTCGCGTGGAGGACAGCCGGGGCGTCCGCCGTCCTCGAGGCACGGGTCACGCGCGGCGACGTCGGCTTCGTGCTCGAGGTGAGCGGCCCGGACGGCCCCGTGCGCTTCGACGGAGTCACGGCGCTGGCCGGCTGAGTCGTCGCTCTCCTCCAAGGCGGTTCCCGTTCGCCGGGTATCCGCCTGGGGAAGAGCGACAACCGGCGTGGGAGCGGCAGGAGCGCTGTCCTAGTCTTCGGCGGTGGACATCCTCCGCCGCTCCCTCCGCCTCGCCCAGCTCACTCTCACCGCCCCGCGCCGACCCCGGATCGGCCTGCATGACGTCGCCCGGATGTCCGGCCGCGTCTGGCCCACCGACCTCGACGAGCTGCGGCACGTCAACAACGGCGTCTACCTGTCCCTCATGGACCTGCCGCGCCTCGACCTGCTGATGCGGTCCGGCGTCTGGGCGCGCTTCCAGAAGGCCGGCGTGTATCCGGTGGTGGCCTCGCAGACCATCACCTACCGGAAGTCGCTGCGGCTCTGGCAGCGGTTCGAGATCGAGACGAGGATCCTCGGCTACGACGAGCGCGCGGTCTATCTCGAGCAGCGCTTCGTCGCGGGCGGCGAGCTGTACGCGCGCGCCTACGTCAAGGGTCGCTTCCTGCGCAGGACCGGGGGAGTGGCCCCCATCGCGGAGGTCGGCGAGCTCGCGGGCGTCAACCCGACGGCGCACCCCATCCCCGAGTGGCTTGCGGACTGGTCTCGCCACGTCGCGATGCCGTCGACCTCGGCGCCCGCCCCCAGCGAGTGGGACGCCTGACCCCGCAGTGCGCTGCCGTCTTGCGCGGGTGCGTCAGGTCGCGGTCCGCCCCGCCCGCACCTCCGCCAGGCCGTACGGAGGCACGGACACCGTGCCGGGCTCGATCTCGACGCCGTCGCCATCCCAGGCCACCGTCGCCTCGACGGGCTCTCCCGAGACGTTCCGCAGGCGGATGCGCACTCCGTCCCCCTGCGGGCGCAGCTCGGCGAGCAGCGCCTCGGCGGGCTCGACGCGGAGGCCGGCGCTTCCCTCCAGCGCGACGGGACCCGCGTACTGCCGAGCCTGGAGCGGCACGAGCAGGTCGCGCCCGAAGCGCTGCACGTCGGCGGGCTCCGGCGCGGCCGGGCGGAAGCGGTACCGGTAGTGCCACGTGCCGTCCTGCCGGGCCTGGAAGTTCGTGAAGTGCAGGTTGTTCATGAGCCAGCTGTTGATGTGGCCGGCGGGAGCGTCGAGCTCGCGAGCCCACTGGCCGGTATGGAAGCCGCCCACCTGCACGAGCGGGGCGTCGAGGGAGCCCCACAGCACGCCGCCCTCGTTGCCCCGGACGCCGACGGCGGACTGGATCGAGTACCAGTCCTTGCTGGTGTCCGGCAACTGCTCGCGGTCCGCCTCGTACACGGCGCCCGCCGTCTCGAGGAGGAAGCGCGGCTCGCTGAGGGCGAAGGGGAAGGCGACGAAGATGCTCTCCGGCGCGAACACCTCGGGCTTGACCAGGTCGACATCGAGGTCGATCAGGTCGCTGTCCCGGTAGAGCCGAAGGGTGCCGACGACCGACGGCACGGTCGGCGCCGAGCCGGTCCAGCGGATCTCGACGGCGTCGTCCGTCTCGGTGACGACCGGCTCGCCGCTCCCGGCTGAGGCCACGCGCACGAAGTCGGGGCCGGGGAAGTCGGGATGGAAGTCCTTCGGGCTGTGCGTCACCATCGGGTGGCCGCTGTCCGCGGGGACCTGCTCGAGCACCACAGCGCCGAGCCCGGAGTCGGCACCGCGATCGACGAGCTCGCGTCCGGTCGCGAGGTCCACCAGGGACACCACGCCGCCCCGCGCCGGATCCACGACGGCCTCGTAGCGGTCCGTGCGGATCGTGCGGCCGGGTCCCGATGCCGGCACGGGCTCGGGAACGGGGAGCACGGCGACGCCGAAGGCCGGGACATCGCGGGCGAGCAGCGTCACGCTGCGGGCTCCGTCGATCTCCACGGTCACGGGCTCGGTGCGCGCACTCTCGGTGGGGTTCACCACGACGATGGCCCGCGCGGCCTCCGCCGCGGATCCCGGCGGGCTCGCGACGAGGCGGAAGAGGCCCTCGACGGCGAGGTCGCGGGCCCAGTCGTAGGCGCCGTACGCGAAGCCGGCCTTGGCGTTCCAGTGCGAGTGGCTGAACGCGGAATGCGGCTTCGAGTAGGTCTCCCACGAGCCCCAGGTGTGCTCGTTGAAGAGGAGCAGCTCGTCGTCCACTGCGGTCAGGTCTCGCTCGATCTCGACGCCGCTCCGCAGCCGGACAGGACCGCGGCGGTAGCCGAGCACGGTCGCGAGGGCAGGGGATCCGTCGCCGCGGAGCGCGGTGAGGGCGAGGGTCGCCTGGGCGGTGAGCGCCAGGGAGCGCGCCTCGCGGTAGACGGCCACTTCACGCGCGGTCGAGCCGTGGCCGTGCGACCACCAGTCCGACCACTCGCCCCGAACCGTCGGGATCTCGGCGTCTCGTGCCTGCGCCTCGAGCGCGTCGAGCGCCTTGTCGATGGTCGCCGTCTCCATCAGGATGTCCGGGTGCCGCTCGTTCCAGTGCCGCAGCACCTCGAGGTACAGGGCGGTCGGCCACCGGTTGTCGTTGCCCGCGTGCACGATCACCGAGTCGTAGGGGTAGTCGTCCCGCCGCGCCAGGCCGTCGAGGAATTCGAGGATGCGGGTCTCCGCGAGCTCGACGTCCGCGTCGACGATGCCCCACTCCTCGCCGAAGCCGTAGTGCGTCGACAGCCACACGAAGATCCGCTCGCCATCCGGTCCCTCCCACCAGAATCCTGAAGGCTGGGCGAACGGCGGACGGCCGTGATCCGGATTGAGCGCCATGACGAGTCGCTCGATGCCGGCGCGGCGCATCGCCGGGACGGCGCCCCAGGAGAGCCCGTTGACGTCTCCGTGCTGCTCCGTCCGCACCGGGATGCCCGCAGCCGCGAAAGCGGCCAACCGGTCGTAGGCGGTGTCCAGCTCGGGCTGGGAGGCGAGCTGCGTGTTGTTCAGGTAGCCGGCCGTGACGGCGAGCGTCCCATCGGCCACGCGTGCCCGCAGACGCTCCACCTCCTCGGGGGAGGCGTGCTCCAGGAAGCGGAGCACCGGACGGGCCACCTCGAACGTCCAGCGGAAGCCCTCCGCCGCGTGGGCATCGCTCAGATCGAGGACCTGGCGGACAATGGACTCGTGCATCCGGTCGATGATGCGCGGGCTGTTCGTGTAGCCCACATCGTGGTGCGTGTGACCGACGAGAAAAACCCTCTTGATGGCGCCCACGGAGCCCCTTCGCTCGTCTCTGTATGAGATCGTTCCCAGACGAGCCTAGCCACGTTGGAAGCGCCCAAACAAGCGGCCCGGCCCGCGTTTCTCACGTTTTCGTCTCATCGCGCCGTGGCATCTTGTGGCGAATCGGCGTGTCAGCCATACTCCAACCTGGGAAGGATTCCAGATACAGCCCAGGAGTCCGCCCACCGCGCGGGAGCGAAGATGCCCCGGCGGATCTCTTGCGAAGGGAAACCAATGAAGAAGAGGCAGAGGATCCTCCTCGCCGTCACCGCCGTGGTATCCGTCGCGGCGCTGACCGCGTGTGGGTCGGGCAGCGGCGGCAAGGCAGGCGGCGGCAGCAACGCGGACTTCTCCGCGAAGCCGAGCGGCACGCTCAACGCGTGGGGCTTCGAGAACGCCGACGACGTCGGCCAGGCGCGGCTCGACTACGCGGCCGACCAGCTCAAGGGCGTGAAGATCAAGATCGAGCAGACCGCGTTCGACGCACAGAAGTTCACCGCGGCGACCGCCAGCGGCCAGGTGCCCGACGTCGTCCAGATGAGCTCCCAGTACGTCGGCACCTACGCCGCCAAGGGCCTCATCCAGCCGCTCGACAAGTGCCTCTCGGCCAACGACGTCACGGCGGACCACTGGTACGACTCCGTCATCGGCGACGTCACCTACGACAACACGATGTACGCGGTGCCGCAGTTCTATCAGCCCCCGGCGATCATCGTGAACACGCGCCTCCTCGAGGCGGCCGGTCTCACGAACGACGACATCGACACGTCCGACCACGAGCGCCTCCTCTCCGCCGTCACCAAGCTGTACAAGGAGAGCGGCGGCAACCCGTCCACCCTCGGCCTCGACCCGCAGGTGCCCGGCACCGCCGGCCTCTGGTTCCTGGGCAACGGCGGTCAGATCATGGACGAGGACGGCAAGCCGACCCTCGACGATGCGGCCAACGTCGAGGCGCTCACGTTCCTCAAGCAGCTGATGGACGCGCAGGGCGGCTTCGCCAAGGTGAAGAGCTTCATCGACACCTTCGACATGTTCGGCGCGGAGAACCAGTACGTGAAGGACCAGGTCGCGGCGGAGATCAACGCGCAGTGGTACCCCAACGTGCTCGCCGCCACGCAGGCGAACATCACCATCAACGCGGTTCCGTTCAAGGACAAGGACGGCAACCCGTTCACCGTCGCCAGCGGCACGGCCTTCGTCATCCCCAAGGGTGCGAAGAACCCGGCTGCCGCTTGCGCCTGGGCCCTCAACCTCACCTCGGACGAGGCGTGGCAGGCCGCCGGTGACGCTCGCGCCACCACCATCAAGAACGACCCCGACCCCAACCGCATGAACACCGGTCTCTTCACGGGCTCGCCCTCCGCCGACCAGGCGATCCGCGACGCGTTCGTCAAGCCGACCGGCAACGCGGGCTTCGACCAGGTCATCGCCACGTACTACGACGTGGTGGGCACGGGCAAGTCGTTCGGATCGTCCGCTGCCGGTCAGGAGATCCAGACCGAGCTCGCGACCGCCGTCACCGCGGCGCTGAACGGCGAGAAGACGCCGGAAGAAGCGCTCAAGGACGGGCAGGAAGCCGCTCAGCGGGCGTACGACCAGACGACTGGGAAGTAACCTTCTCTGTCTGAACCTTGGGGCGGTCCTTCTTCGGGAGGGCCGCCCTTTGGCGTTCGTGGGGCGGGTCGGGGGTGCTTGTCGGTGGCTGGGATCGCGGGGTGGGGTGCGCCATTCTCAGCTCAGACATTGGCGGCCAAGCATGGCCGCCAAAACTCGCAAGAGAATGGCGCACCCCACCCCGCTCCTGAGGTGCGTCGCGTTGTTGAGCGGGTATGGGGCGGCTTCATCGGCCGCTGAAGCGGCCTCGAAGTCGCCGCTTCGCGCTTTCCGTGCGGTTTCGAGGTGGCCGGCCTTGGCTGGTGCTGGTGGAAGGGCGGGAGCCTCGACGCTGCGCGTCGAGCGCGGCTGGGCTAGCGCCCAGCGCGCGGCCGCGGCTGGGCTGTCGCCCAGCGCGGGGACCGGCCGTCGGTGATGGAGCGTGGAGTCGGTTTGCGTCGAGCGCGGGGTGAGGCGCCGGGCGCGCGCCGAGCGCGGGGTGAGGCGACGAGCGCGGGGTGTAGACGTGGCGCGCTCGTCGTTACGGGGCGCGCTCGGTGGGCGGAGGCGCGCTCGGTAAGGGGGCTCGGTGTGCCGCTGGACCTGCCGCACACGAGGCGGTCGCGTGTCGAGCGCGGGCTGAGGCGCCGGGCACGCGTCGAGCGCGGGGTGAGGCGACGAGCGCGGGGTGTAGACGGGGCGCGCTCGTCGTTACGGGGCGCGCTCGGTGGGGAGGGGCGCGCTCGGTAGGGCGGCGGCGTGCGGCTGGACGGGCCGGACAGGAGGCGGTCGGCGTCGAGCGCGGGGTGAGACGCCGGGCGCGCGTCGAGCGCGGCGTGAGGCGACGAGCGCGGGGTGTAGACCGGGCGCGCTCGTCGTCACGGGGAGCGCTCGGCGGAAGGAGGCGCGCTCGGTGCACGGCTCAGCGCAGCCACAAGGTGACGTGCGCGGGGAGCCGGCCACCTCACATCGTCTTAAGCCCTGGCATGTGGCTCCTCGAGTGTGCGGACGGCCGGCCGCACGGCCCCACGGCCTCTGGTCCACCACCCTCGAGGCATCGAGCGGCGACGCGGACCCCGCGAGGTGGCACTAAGTGCTGCCACCTCGCCGGGGAAAGGACATCTGGTGCCACCTCGAGGCCGCTCCTGGCGCGCGTCGCGCGCGGACTCCGCGAGGTGGCACTAGGTGCTGCCACCTCGCCGCGGAAGGGACATTTAGTGCCACCTCGACGCGGAGGGGGTTCCGCCTCGCGGAACGCAGAACGCCCCGGCCGCCAAAGCGGCCGGGGCGTTCCTCGTGGTGCGGGATCAGCCCTTGCGGCCCTGGGTCGCGATTCCCTCGATGAAGAAGCGCTGGCCGAAGGCGAACAGGATGAGCATCGGGAGCGTCACGACGAGCGCCGCGACCATGACCCACTGGTAGTCGCCCTGACCGCCGTTGCCGGGGCTGAAGGCGGTCATCGCGTACGAGATCCCCAGCGGCACCGTGAAGTTCTCGATCGACCCGAAGTTCAGGTAGATGAGCGGTGCCTGCAGGTTGTTCCAGCTCGCCTGGAACTCGAAGATGAACACGATGATGAACGACGGCACCGCGAGCGGAGCCGCGATCCGCCAGAACAGACCCCAGTAGCTGGCGCCGTCCATGCGCGCCGCCTCGAACAGCTCCCGCGGCAGGCCCAGGAAGAACTGCCGCTGCAGGAAGATGTAGAACGCGGAGCCGAACAGGTTGGCCGCCCACAGCGGGACGTTCGTGCCGACGAAGCCGAGGTGGTTCCAGATCAGGTACGTCGGGATCAGCGTGACAGCGCCCGGCATCATCATCGTGGCGAGGATGAGGCCGAAGAGCAGGTTGCGACCCGGGAACTTGAAGTAGGCGAACCCGAAGGCGACGATCGAGCTCGACAGCGTCACCAGGCCGGCGGCCAGGATGGCGATGAGGAGGCTGTTGCCCATCCAGTTGAGGAGGGGCAGCTTGTCGAACGCCTGCACGTAGTTGATCGGGTTGAACGTGTTGGGAATCAGCCGGTTGTCGAAGACCTCGCCACGCGGCTTGAGGCTCGCAGCCAGCAGCCAGAGGAACGGGTAGAGGAACGCCCCGGCGAACAGGACGAGGACGATCCAGAGGACGATCTTCCCGATGACGCTGCTGATCGGGCGACCGGGAGCATCGGGGTTGCCACCGGTCTCCTCGACGCCGATCGCCTGCAGACGAGGGTCGACCGTGCCGCTGGCCGTGCCGATGTTGGTCGTGTTGGAGCTCATCAGTCCCGATCTCCTCGTAGTAGACGAACCGGTTGCCGAACTTCACCTGGATGAGGGTGATGATCATGATGATCACGAAGATCAGCCACGCCATGGCGGCCGCGAAGCCGAAGTTGAAGTTGCGGAACGCCTGCTGGAACAGGTACACCGCGTAGAACAGCGACGCGTCGGGGGAGGCGTTCGTCTGGTTGCGCCAGAAGAGAAGGAACGCCTGGTCGAACACCTGCAGGGCGGCGATGGTGAGGACGAGGACGTTGAAGAAGATCGTCCCCGAGATCATCGGCACCGTGATGTTGAAGAACTGGCGCACCTTGCCCGCTCCGTCGAGCGAGGCCACCTCGTAGAGGTCGCGGGGCACGTTCTTCAGGGCCGCGAGGAAGATGATCATCGTGCCGCTCACGCCCCAGAGGGTCATGATCACGATGGACGGCTTGACCCAGTTGGGATCGGTCAGCCACTGCGGGCCCTGGATGCCGATCGCGGCGAGGCCCTTGTTGATGGCGCCGTAGTTGCCGTTCAGCAGCAGCAGGAAGACCGACGCGGTCGCGACCGACGGGGTCATCTTGGGCAGGTAGTAGAGGGTGCGGAACAGTCCGGCGCCCTTGCCGACCCGGTTGAGCAGCATCGCGAGGAACAGCGCGAAGATGATCTCGAGCGGCACCGCCATCACGGCGTAGAAGAGGGTGTTGCCGAGAGCCATGAAGACGCGCGGGTCCTCGAACAGCTCCGCGTAGTTGGCGCCGCTGTTCGGATACGCGGTGTCGGTCGCGAGGTCGTAGTCGCTGAACGAGATCACGAGGCTGTAGATCATCGCCCCGAGGGTGAAGATGAGGAACCCGACGATCCAGGGGGCGACGAACAGGTAGCCCGCGAGGGATTCGCGCCGGTTGAACTTGTCCTTGACCTTCGGTGCCTTGGCCTTCTTGCCAGGCGGAGCGGCGACGGCTGCTGCCTCGGCAGTGGCGGCCCGGTCCTCGACGGCGGTCACGGCCGGCGCTCCAGGCGCTCGCACCGAATCGTCCGCTGTGGCTTCATCGTCATCCCTTCCAGAGACGCCTGTGGCTCCGGCTATCCGGTGTGGCATCGTTACCACACAGGGCGACTATAAGTGCCGACCTCTCCACCCGCAACTGTGCAGAGGGAGTCGGAGCCGTTCCGCTGATGATAGAGCCGGATGGGGTCACTCGCGCCCAGGAACTCGGGCTTGACTTCGGCGGATTCGGGGGACAGAAACGCCGTCGTCCCCGGCGCTCCGGGCACCGGGGACGACGGCAGGGGTACGGCGTGCCGGTGGGTCAGCCGACGGGCACGCTGGAGGCGCTGCGGACCGGCGCGTAGGCCCGGGTGGACGCCGACTCGTAGGCGGCGAGGATGATCCCGAGGACCTCGATCCCCTCCTTCTCCGTGTGCAGGGGACGCGTGCCGTCGAGGATCGACCGGGCGAAGTGCGCGATCTCCGCCGCGAACTCGTTGACCGAGGGGAATTCGAGGGTCGCCTGCTCGCCGGTGCGGAGCCGGTAGGAGAGGTTCTTGCCGTCGCTGAAGAGGGATCCCTTCTCGCCGACCACGGAGAAGCGCTCGGTGTTGGCGGACGGGTTGTAGGCCCAGCTCGTCGTGAGACTGCCGAGCACGCCGTTGTCGAAGCGCACGAGCACCTGCGCGGAGTCCTCGCCCTCCATGAACTTGAGCCGGTGCGTGCTGAGCATGGCGGTCACGTCGACCGGCTCGCCCCCGGCCAGCTGCAGCATCAGGTAGGTGGGGTGGTAGCCCGTGTCGATGAGCTCACCGCCGCCGCTGGTCGCGGCGGAGGCCCGCCAGCCCATGCTCTCCGGGTTGAAGTCGTTGAAGAAGCTGTCCGTCGTGCGCACCTCGTAGACCTGGCCGAGGAGCCCCTCGTGGATCAGCTCGACCGCCTTGGCGACCGGGGGCGAGAACAGCTGGTTGTGGGCGCACATCAGCGTCACACCGTTCGCCTCAACGGCGGCCTGGACCTCGGCGGCCTCCTCCGGGCTGAGGCAGAGCGGCTTCTCGCACAGGATGTGCTTGCCCGCCTGGGCGGCCGCGACGATGGCGTCCTTGTGCAGGTGGTGGGGGAGGCAGATGTCGACGGCGTCGATCTCCGCGTTCCGAAGCATCTCCAGGTAGCTCCCGTAGGTGGCGGCGCCGGCGGGTTCAGCCCGCCGCTGCGCGTTCGCCTCGACCGGGTCGGCCACGGCGACGAGCACGGTGGTGTCCGGGTTCTCCAGATACCCCTTCACGTGTGCGCCGGCGATGCCGCCTGCTCCGATGAGTCCGACGCGGATCTTTCCGTTCGTGTTGGTCATAGCCTTTCGCTTCTTCTGCTCTGAGGTCGGGAGGGGGAACTAGCGGGTGATCGCGGGAACGCGGTAGTCGAGGGTGCGCCCGGCGACCGCCGAGGCGTTGGCCGCCTGGACGAGCCGGGTGAGCTCGATGGCGGCGGCCGTGTTGGCGTCGGTATCCGACCCGGAGCGGATGGCGGACAGCCACTGCGCCATCGGCATGGGCGGGGCGGGCTGCGCCTCGGGCTCGATCCACTTCTCCGGGTCATAGGCGTCGCCCTTGCCGAGCAGGCCGAGGCCCGCGAAGCCGAACACGAGCGTGCCCTTCGTGCCCCGGACCTCGATGGTGGAGGCGCCGGGCGTCGTGACGTTGCTCGCCTCGATCACCGCGATCGCGCCGCCCGGGTAGCGGAGCGTGACCACGGCGTTGTCCTCGAGGGCCTCGCCGGTGACCGAGGAGTAGACCGCCGAGACGGTCTCGGGCGCCGTGCCCAGGAAGCGCTGCGTGAGGTACACGGCGTGGCAGCCGAGGTCGGTGAGCGCTCCGCCGATGGCGTCCGCCGGGTCGTAGAAGCGGGACGGCAGCCAGCCGGCCACCGAGCCGTCGTGCGCGAGCCGCACGCGGGTGTAGGTGACGTCGCCGAGCGAGCCGTCTCGGATGGCTGCGGCGATCGTCTCGGTCACGCTCTCCGAGAGCCGGGGCAGGGAGACGACGAGGCGCACACCCGCGGCGCGCGCGGCGTCGACGAGCTGCTCGCACTCCGCGACGGTGGGGGCGAGCAGCTTCTCGGTGAAGACGTGCTTCCCGGCGGCGATCGCCCGCCCGATCACGTCGGTGTGGGCGGCCGTGGACGTGGTGACAACGATCCCATCGACATCGGGTCGACTCAGCACCTCGTCCAGGTCCGTCGCGAAGGGGATTCCGAGCTTCTGGGCGGCGGGGCGGCCGCGATCAAACTGATCGTCCCACGCGACGACGAGCTCAGCGCCCTCGCTCTCCACGACCTGAGCCGCGTAATCCGTGGCGTGTACGTGCCAGAAGCCGATCAGGGCCAGCGACAGCGGTGTCGACAAGGTGAATCTCCAATGTGCGCTTCGTCCGATGTGGACGCGGTGTGGGAACGATGCCAGAACGGCGTCTGCCGGAAGCGTAACTTCTGCTCGGGAGAAGCCGCTAGGGGAAGCGGGGAACCGGTCGGATGTGCGTGGAGAGCCGGGTGGGAGGGCGCCAAGAGAAGGGGGCGAGCGGCTGTCGAGCGCTGCCGCCTCGTCCGCCATCCGCTGAACCGGCCGGCCGTGTCGGGCCGCGGACGTAGGCTCCTGGGGTGAGCATGGGACACGGCAGACCCGGAGCGCGGGGTGTCGCGTCTCGCGACTCGGACGCCCAGCGGGCCGCCAATGCCGAGGCTCCCAAGATCGAGCACCTCCTCCGCCGGATCGCCCGCCTCTTCGCGCCGCACCGGTGGATCCTCACCCTCACCATCGCGCTCGTCCTCATCGACGCCGGGCTCACCGTGCTGCCGCCGCTCCTCACGCGGCAGGCATTCGACCGCGGGCTCTTCCCCCGCGGCGGACCGGACCTTCCTGTGCTGACCGAGATCGTGGTCCTCATGGTCCTGGTCTGGGTGCTCTCCGCCGGCCTCGGGATCTGGCAGACCTACCTCACCTCTACGGTCGGCAACAAGGTCATGGGCGCCATGCGGGTCGACCTGTTCCGGCACCTCCAGTCGATGGAGCTGGGCTTCTTCACCCGGACGAAGACGGGCATCATCCAGTCCCGGCTCGCCAACGACGTCGGCGGCGTGGCCGGCGTGCTCAGCAACACCGTGTCGAGCGTCATCGGCAACGTGGTGACCGTGCTCGCCGCGTTCACCGCGATGCTGCTGCTCAGCTGGCAGCTCACCGTGATCGCCGTGATCCTGCTGCCGGCGCTGGCGTTCGCCCAGCGGCGCGTCGGGCGGCTGCGCGCGCGGATCGCGACCAAGACGCAGGAGTCGCTGTCCGAGATGACGGCGATCACGCAGGAGACGCTGAGCGTCTCGGGCGTCCTGCTCGCGAAGAGCTTCGGGCAGGCGGAGGCCGAGAACGCCCGCTATGCGGCCGAGAACCAGAACCAGATCCGGCTCCAGGTGCGCCAGTCGATGAGCGGCCAGGGCTTCTTCGCGTTCGTGCAGATCTTCCTGTCGGTCGTTCCCGCGCTCGTCTACCTGCTCTCGGCCTTCCTGATCCAGGGCGGGGCCGACATCACGCCCGGCACGATCGTCGCCTTCACGACGGTGCAGGCGCGCCTCATGTGGCCGCTGCTCGGCCTCATGCGAGTCGCCCTCGACCTGCAGACCTCGGGCGCGCTGTTCGCCCGCATCTTCGAGTACTTCGACCTGGTGCCGGCGATCAAGGACAAGCCGAACGCCGCGACCCTCTCGCCCGACGACCCGCTGGGGGCGATCGAGTTCCGGTCCGTCGAGTTCCGCTATCCCGGAGCGCCCGAGACGAGCCGGCCGACGCTCGACGACGTGTCGTTCCGCATCGAGCCCGGCCAGTTCGTCGCCTTCGTGGGGCCGTCGGGCGCGGGCAAGACGACCATCTCCTACCTCATCCCGCGCCTCTACGACGTGACGGGCGGCTCGGTGCTGTTCGCGGGCCGCGACGTGCGCGACCTGCGCCAGGAGTCCCTGCTCGAGCAGATCGGCATCGTCAGCCAGGAGACCTACCTCTTCCACGCGACCATCCGCGAGAACCTGCGCTACGCACGCCCGGACGCGACCGATGAGGAGATCGCGCACGCCGCCGAGCTCGCTAACATCGCCGAGACGATCGAGTCGTTCCCGGACGGCTACGACACGGTGGTCGGTGAGCGCGGCTACCGCCTCTCGGGCGGCGAGAAGCAGCGCGTCGCGATCGCGCGCGTCATCCTCAAGAATCCGGCGGTGCTCGTGCTGGACGAGGCGACGAGCGCCCTCGACTCCGTGTCCGAGCGCGCGGTGCAGGCGGCCCTCGACACGGCCTCGCGCGGCCGGACGACCATCGCGATCGCCCACCGGCTCTCCACCGTCGCCGAGGCCGACGTCATCCACGTCGTCGAGCACGGCCGGATTGCGGAGAGCGGCACCGCCGCCGAGCTCTTCCAGCAGGGCGGCCTCTATGCGCGCCTCGCCGCCCAGCAGTCCGCGGCCTGATCTCCGGACCTCGATGCCCGCTAGACTCCCAAGCGTGATCTCCCCGACGCGCTGCTGTCGCCGCCGCTAGGCGCCGACACCCGTCCCGCCCGTGAGCCTCGCTGTCGCTGAGGCCGGGCCGAATCCGAGAGCTCTGACAT
This sequence comes from Naasia aerilata, assembly GCF_030296595.1. GTDB lineage: Bacteria > Actinomycetota > Actinomycetes > Actinomycetales > Microbacteriaceae > Naasia > Naasia aerilata. The sequence continues at coordinate 1,442,881 of NZ_AP027731.1, forward strand.
GAAGTACGCGAACACCGTCCTCGACCTGATCGGCTCGACCCCGCTGGTCCGCCTGAACCGGGTGACGGAAGGCATCGCCGCCACCGTCCTCGCCAAGGTCGAGTACCTCAACCCGGGCGGCTCCAGCAAGGACCGGATCGCGGTGAAGATCATCGACGCCGCCGAGGCGAGCGGACAGCTCCGCCCGGGCGGCACCATCGTCGAGCCGACGTCCGGCAACACCGGAGTCGGCCTGGCGCTCGTGGCGCAGCAGCGCGGCTACCGATGCGTCTTCGTCGTGCCGGACAAGGTGGGTGAGGACAAGCGCAACGTCCTCCGCGCCTACGGGGCCGAGGTCGTCGTCACGCCGACCGCCGTGACGCCGGAGGACCCGCGCTCCTACTACAGCGTCTCCGACCGCCTGGCTCGCGAGATCCCGGGCGCCTTCAAGCCGGACCAGTACTCCAACCCGAACGGTCCCCGCTCGCACTACGAGAGCACCGGCCCGGAGATCTGGGCGGACACCGAGGGCCGGATCACCCACTTCGTGGCGGGCGTCGGCACGGGCGGCACCATCACGGGCGTCGGCCGCTACCTCAAGGAGGTGTCCGGCGGCCGGGTCCAGGTGATCGGCGCGGATCCGGAGGGCTCGGTGTACTCCGGCGGGACCGGCAGGCCCTACCTCGTCGAGGGCGTCGGCGAGGACTTCTGGCCGAGTGCCTACGACCCGTCCGTCGTGGACCAGGTCATCGCCTCCTCCGACGCCGAGTCCTTCGCCCTCACCCTCCGTCTCGCCCGAGAAGAGGGGCTGCTGGTCGGCGGCTCCAGCGGCCTCGCCGTGGCCGGCGCCGTCAAGGCGGCACGCGACCTGCCCGCGGACGCCGTCGTCGTCGTGCTGCTGCCGGACGGCGGCCGCGGGTACCTCGGGAAGATCTTCAACGACGAGTGGATGCGCTCCTACGGGTTCGCGCCCGGCGCGCAGGAGACCACGGTCGCCGACGTGCTCGCCGCCAAGGCGGGCGGTATCCCCGACCTCGTCTACGCCCTGCCCGACACCCCCGTGCGGGAGGCGATCGCCACCATGCAGCAGTACGGGGTGTCCCAGCTGCTTGTCCTCGCTACCCAACCGCCCGTGGTGATGGGCGAGGTGCTCGGCGCGCTCGACGAGCGCGAGCTGCTCGATCTCGTCTTCAGCGGCAAGGCCCAGCTCGGCGACCCCGTCGGTCACGTCGTCGGCACGCCGCTCGCGCTCCTGGGCGCCGGAGACACGGTGTCCGCCGCGCGCGCTGCGCTCGGCGCCGCGGACGCGGTGCTCGTGACCGAGGGCGGCAAGCCGGTCGCGGTGCTCACCCGCTCGGACCTGCTCTCCTATCTCTCCGCCTGATTCCCCACCCGGCCCTCTTCTCCGGCCCGCTTCCAAAAGGACTGACATGTCTTCCGGCTTCAACACCCGTGCCATCCACGCGGGCCAGGACTTCGACCCGACCACCGGCGCCGTCACGCCGCCGATCTACCAGACCTCCACGTTCGTCCAGGACGGCATCGGCGGCCTGCGGGGCGGCTACGAGTACGGCCGCAGCGGCAACCCCACGCGGGATTCCCTGCAGACCCTCCTCGCGTCCCTCGAGGGCGGCGCCCATGGCATCTCCTTCTCGTCGGGCCTCGCAGCGGAGGATGCGCTGCTCCGGTCGATCCTGCGGCCGGGCGACCACGTCGTGCTCGGCAACGACGTGTACGGCGGCACCTACCGGCTGATCACGCGCATCCTCGGGTCCTGGGGCATCGAGGTGGACGCCGTCGAGATGAACGACCTTGACGCCGTACGTGCGGCGCTCCGCCCCGGCTCCAGCCGGGTGCTCTGGGTCGAGACGCCGTCCAACCCGCTCATGAAGATCACCGACATCGCGGCGCTGGCCGAGGTGGGCAGGGCCTCCGGGGCGCTCGTGGTCGTGGACAACACCTTCGCCTCGCCCGCGCTCCAGCGACCGCTCGAGCTCGGGGCCGACGTGGTCGTGCACTCGACGACGAAGTACCTGGGCGGCCACTCCGACGTGCTCGGCGGAGCGGTCATCACGAACGACGACCAGCTGGCCGAGCAGGTGCGCTTCCTGCAGTTCGCGGCGGGCGCGATCCTGGCGCCGTTCGAGGCCTGGCTCACCACGCGCGGGATCAAGACTCTCGGCGTCCGGATGGAGCGGCACTCCGCCAACGCCCAGGCGGTGGCCGAGCACTTCGTCGGGCATCCCGGCGTGGAGCGGGTCTACTACCCGGGCCTGCCGACCCATCCCGGGCACGAGCTCGCCGCGCGGCAGATGAAGGGCTTCGGCGGCATGCTGTCCGTCGCCCTGCGCGGCGGGGAGGAGGCGGCGCGGAAGCTCGCGGAGTCCACCAAGCTCTTCCAGCTCGCCGAGTCGCTCGGCGGTGTGGAGTCGCTCATCGGGTATCCGTCCGAGATGACGCACGCCTCCGTGCGCGGGACTCCGCTGGAGATCGCGCCCAACATCGTGCGGCTGTCCGTCGGCATCGAGGACGTGGACGACCTCATCGCCGACCTCGAGGAGGCGCTCCCGCGCTGACGCGCCGCCTGCCGGCGGGAGGATCTGGCGTGAGCAGTCCGAGTCGCCGCTCTGGGGACCGCTGGTTGCAGCCCGTCCTGCTCGGTGCGGCTGTCAGCCGGCTCGGCTGAAGGCGGTCGCCCGCTCGATGGCGTCGGGCGTCGGCCGCACGCCGGTGTAGAGCTCGAACTGCTCGGCCGCCTGCAGGGCCGTGACCGCGACGCCCGTCATGGTGCGCTTGCCGTGGCGCGCTGCCAGGGCGAGCAGGGGCGTCGTCGCCGGGACGGCCACGACCTCGAAGACCGTCGACGCCGCCGCGACGACCTCGTCGGGGAAGCTCGCCTCGTCGGCGGCCGGGCCGCCCGCCATGCCGATCGGCGTCGCGTTGATGAGGAGCTCCGCTCCGGGTTCGGGCTCGGCGCCGGTCCACCGGGCACCGTACTGCTCGGCGAGGGCCCGCCCCCTCCTCACTGCGCGCGAGCACGGTGACATCCCGGAAGCCCAAGTCCGTCACCGCTGCCAGGACCGCCTTCGCCATTCCGCCGCTGCCGCGCAGGAGCACGGACGAGCTCGGAGCGAGGGCCGCGGTCTGAAGCATCGCGCGCACGGCGACGTAGTCGGTGTTGTGCGCGACGAGCCGGCCGCCCTCGTTCACGATCGTGTTGACCGACCGGATCCGCGCCGCGCTCTCGGTGAGCTCGTCGACCAGGGGGATGACCGCCTCCTTGAACGGCATCGAGACGGAGCAGCCCCGGATGGGCAGGCCGCGGACGCCCGCGATCGCCTGCTCGATGTCGGCCGGCGCGAACGCCTTGTAGACGAACGGCAGCCGGAGCTCGTCGTAGAGGAAGTTGTGGAATCGCGTGCCCAGGTTGCTGGGGCGGGCGGCCACCGAGATGCAGAGGGTCATGTCCTTGTCGAGGATCGGCACCGTCCCATCCTGGCCCGGATCGTGCAGGATCGCCCGCCGCAGGACAGGTCGTTCGACGGGCATGTGACGCGTCACATCCGCGCCATACTGTGCATGTGACGAGCGATGTGACAGCAGGGCGGGCGCCCAGCATCCGCGATGTCGCCCGGCTCGCGGGGGTCTCGCACCAGACGGTGTCCCGCGTGCTCAACGCCTCGCCGAGCATCAGGGACGAGACCCGGGCGCGCGTGCTCGACGCGATGGAGAGCCTCCAGTACCGCCCGAACCGCGCCGCTCGCATGTTGGTCACGAGTCGCTCGCGGGCGATCGGCATCCTCACGTCCAATCGGGTGCACTACGGCCCCTCGAGCAGCGTGATGGCCATCGAGGAGGCGGCCCGGGCGGCCGGCTACGCGGTCGTGACCGCGAGCCTGCCCTCGTCCGAGCCCGAGGCGATCATCGCCGCGCTCGACCACCTCCTCGATCAGGCGGTCGAGGGCCTCGTGGTCATCGCCCCGCAGACTCGCGTGTTCGATGCGCTCGCGTCCCTGTCGATCCGAGTGCCCTACGTGACCATGCAGAGCACCGAGAGGGACGAGTGGCACGCGCTCTCGGTGGACCAGATCACCGGCGCGCGGATCGCGACTCGGCACCTGCTCGAGCTCGGACATCGCTCGATCTACCACCTGACCGGCCCGCAGGACTGGATCGAGGCCGAGGCCCGCATGCGGGGCTTCCTGGCCGAGATGAGCGACTGGGACGTCCCCACGACCGCACCGATCCTGGGGGACTGGACAGCGGACTTCGGCTACCGGGCCGGCAAGGAGCTGCTGAGGTTCCGCGACTTCACCGCCGTGTTCTCCTCCAACGACCAGATGGCCCTCGGCTTCCTGCACGCCGTCCGGGATGCCGGGCTCGACTGCCCCGGCGACATCAGCATCGTCGGGTTCGACGACATCCCCGAAGCGGCACATTTCGCTCCGCCCCTCACCACCGTCCGGCAGGACTTCCCCGAGCTGGGCCGCCGCTGCGTCGCCCTGCTCCTCGGTCAGCTCGAAGGGGAGCCGGGTACTCGAACACCATCGTGCCGGAGCTCGTGGTACGGGCGTCGACGGCGCCACCGCCTCGCTTCCGCTAGGGCATCCGCGCCCCGCTCGCGACAGCCGTTACCAACCCGAGACGGCGTGGAGTTGACAGCCTCGCGGGGCCGGGTCCTACACTGACCAGGGCCATGTGACCGTTCACATTGGTTATCGAGATCGAACGAAGAGGTTCTAGCGCGTGAATGCGATGACGCAGCAGCCCGGCACGAACGGCGCTGCGGTGCGTCCTGCCCGCCCGGAGCAGGTGACCGCGTGAGCAACTTCTCTCCCGAGATCGAGGTCGCCATCGCCCGGCAGCGCGAGGAGGTCTCCCGGCTGCACGGCGAGCTGATCCGCTGGGGTCTCGTCATCTGGACGGGCGGCAACGTGTCCGGCCGCGTCCCCGGCGCCGACCTGTTCGTCATCAAGCCGTCCGGCGTCAGCTACGACGACCTGGCGCCCGAGAACATGATCGTCTGCGACCTGGACGGGAACGTCGTCCCCGGCACTCCCGGCAGCGAGAACTCGCCGTCGAGCGACACGGCCGCCCATGCGTACGTCTACCGGAATATGCCCGAGGTGGGCGGCGTCGTGCACACCCACTCGACCTATGCCGTCGCCTGGGCTGCGCGCGCCGAGCCCATCCCGTGCGTGATCACGGCCATGGCCGACGAGTTCGGCGGCGAGATCCCGGTCGGTCCCTTCGCGATCATCGGCGATGACTCGATCGGCCGGGGGATCGTCGACACCCTGCGCGGCCACCGCTCGCGCGCGGTGCTGATGCAGAACCACGGGCCGTTCACCATCGGCTCGAGCGCCAAGGATGCGGTCAAGGCCGCCGTGATGGTCGAGGACGTTGCACGCAGCGTGCACATCTCGCGCCAGCTCGGGGACCCGGTGGCCCTGCCCCAGGAGGCGATCGACTCCCTCTTCGACCGCTACCAGAACGTGTACGGCCAGCCCTCGACCGAGGTGGCGGTCGGCGGCGCGGCCGGCCCGCGAGGGGACTGCGCCGATGACCTCCGCCACCGCGACCGCCGGCGACGATGCCGCCCGCGACGCGCTCCGCTCGGGCCGGGCGACGCTCGGCATCGAGCTCGGGTCCACCCGCATCAAGGCCGTGCTCCTCGGCGACGCCCCCGACACCGTCCTGGCCTCCGGCACGTGGGAGTGGGAGAACCGCTTCGTCGACCGGATGTGGACCTACTCGGTGGAGGACATCTGGGCGGGCCTGCAGGGCGTCTACGCGGACCTCCTGGCCGACACCGAGCGCCGCTTCGGTGTCCGGCCCGAGACGTACCGTGCGATCGGGGTCTCGGCGATGATGCACGGCTACCTCGCCTTCGGCGCGGACGGCGAACTCCTGGTCCCCTTCCGCACCTGGCGGAACACCACGACCGGGGCCGCGGCGGCTGAGCTCACCGAGCGGTTCCAGACCAACATCCCGCTGCGCTGGTCGGTCGCCCACCTCTACCAGGCGGTTCTCGACCGGGAGCCGCACGTCCCGGAGATCCGCTTCCTCACCACCCTGGCGGGGTACGTGCACTGGCGGCTCACCGGGCGGCAGGTGCTGGGCATCGGCGACGCCTCGGGCATGTTCCCGATCGATGTCGCGACCGGTGACTACGACACCCGGCTGCTCGCCGACTTCGACGAGCTCGTCGCCGACGCCGCTCCTGCGCTGAGGCTCCGGGAGCTGCTCCCCGAGGTCCTCGTCGCCGGGCAGCCCGCAGGAGCCCTCACCGCGGAGGGGCGGCGCTGCTCGACCCGACGGGCCGGCTGCGTGCCGGCGCGGCCTTCTGCCCGCCCGAGGGCGACGCCGGCACGGGCATGGTGGCCACGAGCGCCGTCGCGCCTCGCACGGGTAACGTCAGCGCGGGCACGAGCATCTTCGCGATGGTCGTCCTGGAGCGGCCGCTCGAGGGCATCCACACCGAGCTCGATGTCGTCACGACGCCCGCAGGCGCCGCCGTGGCCATGGTCCACTGCAACAACGGGGCGAGCGAGCTCGGCGCGTGGGCCGGCGTCTTCGGCCGGTTCGCGGATGCGCTGGGCGCATCGGCAGACGCGGACGCGGTGTACGAGGTGCTCTTCCGGGAGGCCCTCGGCGGCGACCCGGATGCCGGTGGCCTCCTGGCGTACAACTTCCTCTCCGGCGAGCCTCTCGTGGGCTTGGACGAGGGGCGGCCCCTGGTGATCCGGACCCCCGACAGCTCGCTGACCCTCGCGAACTTCATGCGTGCTCAGCTCTACAGCGTCTTCGGCGCCCTGAGTCTCGGCATGCGCGTCCTGCGCGCCCAGGGCGTGCAGCTCGACCGCATGATGGCGCACGGCGGCCTCTTCCGCACCGCGGGCGTCGCGCAGCGCTTCCTGGCCGGGGCCCTCGACGCACCCGTCGCCGTCGCGCGCACGGCCGCCGAGGGCGGAGCGTGGGGCATCGCGGTGCTCGCGTCCTACCTGGCGGTCGCCGAGAGCACCGACCTGGACGGCTACCTGCGCGGGACCGTCTTCGCCGGCGCGGAGATCGACACCGTGGACCCGGATGCCGGCGACGTGGCCGGCTTCAGCACATTCCTCACCCGTTACGAGACCGGCCTGCCGGTCGAGCGCACCGCGGCCGACGCGCTGTGACTGCACCCGAGACGACAGCAGAAGGACGAGCATGAGCAGCACCACCCCGGATCTCTCCGCGCACCAGGTCTGGTTCCTCACCGGAAGTCAGGGCCTGTACGGCGAGGAGACCCTCCGCCAGGTCGCCGAGCAGTCGACCCGGATCGCGGAGGAGCTGGGAGCCGGTCTGCCGGTCGAGCTGGTCTGGAAGAGCGTCCTCACCGACTCGGAAGCCATCCGCCGCGCGGCGCTCGACGCCAACGCCGACGACCGGGTCATCGGCGTGATCGCGTGGATGCACACCTTCTCGCCGGCGAAGATGTGGATCACGGGGCTCGACATCCTGCGCAAGCCGCTGCTCCACCTGCACACCCAGGCGAACGTCGAGCTGCCCTGGTCGAGCATCGACTTCGACTTCATGAACCTCAACCAGGCCGCGCACGGCGACCGGGAGTTCGGCTACATCCAGGCGCGTCTGGGCATCCCGCGCAAGACAGTCGTCGGTCACGTGTCCGACCCGCGCGTGATCGGCGACGTCGACACGTGGGCGCGCGCGGCGGCCGGTTTCGCGGCCTCACGCTCCCTCAAGCTCGCCCGCTTCGGCGACAACATGCGCTACGTCGCCGTCACCGAGGGTGACAAGACCGAGGCCGAGCTGCGCTTCGGCGTGCAGGTCAACACGTGGGGTGTGAACGAGCTCGCCGAGGCCGTCGCCTCGTCCGCAGACTCGGAGGTGGACTCGCTGGTCGCGGAGTACGAGGACCTCTACGACGTCGCGCCGGAGCTGCGCCGCGGGGGAGACCGGCACGAGTCGCTCCGCGACGGCGCGCGCATCGAGGTCGGCCTGCGTGCCTTCCTCGAGGAGGGCGGGTTCGGCGCGTTCACGACGAGCTTCGAGGACCTCGGCTCGCTCAAGCAGCTGCCCGGCCTCGCCGTGCAGCGGCTCATGGCCGAGGGGTACGGGTTCGGAGCGGAAGGCGACTGGAAGACCGCGATCCTCGTCCGCGTGGCCAATGTCATGGGTGCGGGGCTGCCAGGCGGGGCGAGCCTGATGGAGGACTACACCTACCACCTGGAGCCCGGCAACGAGCTCATCCTCGGCGCCCACATGCTCGAGGTGAGCCCATCGCTGACCACCTCGCGGCCGCGCCTGGAGGTGCATCCGCTGGGCATCGGCGGCAAGGAGGACCCGGTGCGCCTGGTCTTCACCGCCGACCCGGGGCCCGCGGTGGTGGTCGCCATGAGCGATCTGCGCGACCGGTTCCGCCTCGTCGCCAACGTGGTGGAGAACGTGGCGCTGCCCGAGCCGATGCCGAAGCTGCCCGTCGGCCACGCCGTGTGGAAGCCCGCCCCGGACTTCGCGACGAGCGCGGCCGCGTGGCTGACCGCGGGAGCCGCGCACCACACCGTCATGTCGACCGCGGTCGGCGTCGATGCGTTCCGCGACTTCGCCGAGATGGCCGAGACCGAGCTTCTCGTGATCGACGAGGACACCACCCTGAACGGATTCCGCGACACCGTGCGCTGGAACTCGGCCTACCACCGGCTGGCCAGAGGCATCTGATGCCGGCCTCCGCAACGACTTCCCGCCTCCGGGCCGGGAGCAAGAACCTCGGGCCTCAGGTCCGGGCACCACAGGGAATGCTGACAACGGCGTCCTTTGCAACCACAGGAAAGGAAACACAGTGAAGAAGAGAGCAATGATCGCCCTCCTCGCTGGTAGCGCGATCGTCGCATCGCTGGCGGGCTGCGCAAGCGGCGGCAACGGCGGCGGCGGCGGCGACAACGGCGGCTCGGGCGAGGGCGGCGGCGACCTCATCGGCGTCGCGATGCCCACCAAGTCGTCCGAGCGCTGGATCGACGACGGGAACAACCTCAAGAAGCAGCTCGAGGACGCCGGCTACACCGTCGACCTCGAGTACGCCGAGGACGACATCCCGACCCAGGTCAGCCAGATCGAGAACATGGTCACGCAGGGCGCCACCGCGCTCATCGTCGCCGCGATCGACGGCACGACGCTCACGAGCGTGCTCGAGGACGCCGCCAGCCAGGACATCGCAGTCATCGCGTATGACCGCCTCCTCCGCGACACCGACGCGGTGAGCTACTACGCGACCTTCGACAACGAGCTCGTCGGCAACATGCAGGCGTGGACGGTGCTGAACGGCCTCGGCCTCACCGACCTCGAGGGCAAGCCCACCGATGGCGCTCCCGCCGGTCCGTTCAACATCGAGCTGTTCGCCGGCTCGCTCGACGACAACAACGCGTTTTTCTTCTTCAACGGAGCGATGGACGTGCTGCAGCCCTTCATCGACAAGGGCACGCTGGTCGTCAAGTCGGGTCAGACCGACATCGAGCAGGTCGCGACGCTCCGCTGGGACGGCGAGACCGCGCAGAGCCGCATGGAGGACATCCTGACCTCCAGCTACTCCGACGGCAGCCAGGTCGACGCGGTCCTGTCCCCCTATGACGGCATCAGCCGCGGCATCATCTCCGCGCTGACCGACGCCGGCTACAAGGTGGGCGCGGACTTCCCGATCATCTCCGGCCAGGACGCCGAGCTCGACTCGGTCAAGGCCATCATCGCGGGCGAGCAGTACGGGACCATCTTCAAGGACACCCGTGAGCTCGCCACCCAGGCCGTCAAGATGACGACCGCGGTGCTGAACGGCGACAAGCCCGAGACCAACAACACCGAGGACTACGACAACGGCGTGAAGGTCGTCCCGTCGTACCTGCTCCAGCCGGTGATCGTGGTCAAGGACAACATCAACGACGCGCTCGTGAAGTCCGGCTACTACACCGACGCCGAGATCAACGGCTAGTCACTCCCCAAGAGGTGCCGGTGGCGGGGATAATCTCCCTCCCACCGGCACCTTCGACGACGAAGTAGGAAGCGAGCTCCCAGTGGCGGACAACATCCTGGAGATGCGTTCGATCACCAAGACGTTCCCCGGCGTGAAGGCGCTGCAGGACGTCACCCTCGAGGTCGAGCGGGGTGAGATCCGGGCCATCTGCGGCGAGAACGGTGCAGGCAAGTCGACGCTGATGAAGGTGCTGTCCGGGGTCTACCCGCACGGCACGTACGACGGCGACATCGTGTTCGAGGGCGAGGTCCTCGAGCTGCACAGCATCCGCGACAGCGAGGCCAAGGGCATCGTCATCATCCACCAGGAGCTCGCGCTCAGCCCGCACCTGTCGATCGCCGAGAACATCTTCCTCAACAACGAGATCAAGGGCCGCTTCGGCCTCATCGACTGGCAGAGGGCGAACTCGGAGGCGCAGAAGCTCCTCGATCGGGTGGGCCTCCGCGAGAAGGCCACGACCAAGATCATGGACATCGGCGTCGGCAAGCAGCAGCTCGTCGAGATCGCGAAGGCGCTGTCCAAGGAGGTCAAGCTCCTCATCCTCGACGAGCCGACCGCCGCGCTCAACGACGCGGACTCGGATCACCTGCTCGAGCTGATCCTCCAGCTGAAGCAGCAGGGGATCACGTCGATCATCATCTCCCACAAGCTCAACGAGATCGAGAAGATCGCCGACTCGGTCACCGTCATCCGCGACGGCAAGACGATCGAGACGATGGCGAAGGCGGAGATCACCGAGGACCGCATCATCAAGGACATGGTGGGCAGGGACCTCGAGCACCGCTATCCGGACCACACGCCGTCGATCGGCGAGGAGGTCCTCCGCGTGGAGGACTGGACCGCGCACCACCCGCAGGACCCGACGCGCGTCATGGTCGACAACGTCAACATCACGGTGCGCCGGGGCGAAATCGTCGGCATCGCCGGACTGATGGGCGCGGGTCGAACCGAGTTCGCGATGAGCCTGTTCGGCCGCTCGTACGGGAGCCGGATCAGCGGTCGCGCGTTCATCAACGGCAAGGAGGTGAAGCTGCACTCGGTCGCGGAGGCCATCGAGAACGGCCTCGCCTACGCGACGGAGGACCGCAAGGTCTACGGCCTCAACCTCATCGACGACATCAAGCGGAACATCTCGATGGCGTCGCTGCGCAAGCTCGAGAAGCGCGGGCTCGTCAACGACGGCGAGGAGTTCACCGTCGCCAACGAGTACCGCAAGAGCATGAACATCAAGGCGCCGACGGTGCTGAGCAAGACCGGCAAGCTCTCGGGCGGCAACCAGCAGAAGGTCGTGCTGTCCAAGTGGCTCTACTCGGATCCCGAGGTGCTGATCCTCGACGAGCCCACCCGCGGCATCGACGTCGGGGCGAAGTACGAGATCTACACGATCATCAATCGGCTCGCGGCACAGGGGAAGGGCATCCTCGTGATCTCCTCCGAGCTGCCTGAGCTGCTCGGCATCTGCGACCGCATCTACGCCCTCTCCGAGGGCCGGATCACGGGCGAGCTCCCCATCGCGGAGGCGACGCCCGAGGCGCTGATCAAGTACATGACCATGGAAGCCCCCGCTGAGGGACGCAGCTAGAGAACAAGGAGTCTTGACGACATGACGAACACGGAACTCCGGCCCGGCGGCGGTCCCACCGGCAGCGAGGAGATCGGTCCTCCGCAGAACAAGGTGACGTCGGCGATCTCGCACGTCCTCGCCGACCTCGGCAAGAACGGCATCTTCGTCGCGCTCGTCCTGGTGGTCGCGCTCTTCGCGGTGCTGACCATCTCGGCGCGAGGCGACTCGATCCTGCTCCGGCCGCAGAACATCTCGAACCTGATCGTGCAGAACGGGTACATCCTGATCCTCGCGATCGGCATGGTCCTCGTCATCGTGGCCGGCCACATCGACCTGTCCGTCGGGTCGGTCGCGGCGTTCATCGGCGCGATCTCGGGCGTCTTCGCCGTGAAGATGGACCTCCCGTGGTGGATCGCGATCATCCTGTCGCTCGCGATCGGCGCACTGGTGGGCGCGTGGCAGGGCTTCTGGATCGCCTATGTGGGCATCCCGGCGTTCATCGTGACCTTGGCGGGCATGCTGATCTTCCGCGGCCTCGCCCTCGTCGTGCTCGGCAACTCGAACATCGGCTCCTTCCCCGCCGAGTACCGGGCCATCGGCAACGGGTTCCTCGAGTTCCTGCCGATCGACCTCGGGCCGCGCAGCTCGATCGACCTGGTGACCCTCGGCATCGGCCTCATCGCGATCGTCGCCCTCGTCGTGCAGCAGATCCGCACCCGCGTCGGGCGCCAGAAGTACGGCCAGGACGTGGAGCCGTTCGGCTGGTTCATCGCCAAGCTGGTGCTGATCGCCGCCGCGATCGCGTTCTTCGCCTACGCGCTGTCCGCGGCGAAGGGCATCCCGGTGACGCTCATCATCCTCGCGGTGCTCGTGCTCATCTACTCGACGGTCGCGAACCGCAGCGTCTTCGGCCGCCACATCTACGCGATCGGCGGCAACCGCCACGCCGCGGAGCTGTCGGGCATCAAGACGCGGTCGGTGGACTTCTGGCTGTTCGTCAACATGGGCGTCCTCGCGGCGCTCGCGGGCCTCGTGTTCACGGCTCGGCTCAACCTGGCGGGCCCGAAGGCCGGTGACGGCTTCGAGCTCGAGGCCATCTCGGCCGCCTTCATCGGCGGCGCGGCGGTCCAGGGCGGCGTCGGCACCGTGAGCGGGGCCATCATCGGTGGCCTCATCATCGGCGTGCTGAACAACGGCATGTCCATCATGGGCATCGGCATCGAGTGGCAGCAGGCCGTGAAGGGGCTCGTGCTGCTGCTCGCCGTCGCGTTCGACGTGTTCAACAAGCGCCGCTCCGGCGGTCGCTGAACCCCGCACACGAGGGGAGAGGGGAGTCCGGGCCGGGTGCCCGGGCTCCCCTTTCGCTGTCCGGGACGCCCGAGCTTCTCGATAGCGTGATGCGCATGGACACGCTGCCCGCGATGCTCTCCGGGGTGGAGGCCGCTCTGGACTGGAGCGACGACGCTCCCGTCCGGCTGGCCGTTGGGCTGCCCGATGCCTCCTCGCCGTGGACCGCGCGTCCACTGGTCGAGCTCTTCACAGCCGACGAGCAGCGTGCCCGGACCAGCGAGGGCTACCTGCGCTCCCAGATCGGCGAGCGGCTGCGGCACCGCGACATCCGCCGGAGCGAATCGGACCGGTCCGCTGTCCTCGAGGTGGACCAGGAGGACCCGCTGACCGGGCTCCGCGTGACCACTCGAGTGGAGGCGCCGGCCGGCCTGCCCGCGCTCCGGGTGTCCTCGACCGTCACGAACGGCGGCGAGGAGGGCGTCATCCTGACCGGCGCCACGACCCTCAGCGTCGGCATCCCGACGGGACCGGGGATGCGGCTCCTCTCCGCCCGCAGCGAGTGGCTCGGCGAGGCGCGCTGGGCCGAGCAGGAGCTCGACGCAGTGCTGCCGGATCTGAGCCTGTCCGCGCACGGGCAGGACGCGCGGGGGAAGTACGCGCAGGCGAGCCGGGGGACCTGGTCGACGGGCGGAGCCGTCCCGAGCGGGACGATCTTCGACCGGGACACCGGAGCAGCGCTCGGATGGCAGATCGAGAGCGCGGGCGGGTGGCTCTGGGAGCTCAGCCGACTGCGCGACGGCGCACGGCTGACCCTCGCGGGGCCTCAGGATCTCGAGCACCAGTTCGCGCTGCGGCTCGAGCCCGGGGCGTCGTGGACGACGGTGCCCGCCGCCGTCGTGCTCTCCCCCGACGGCAGCGATGGGGCCTTCGCCGAGCTGACCCGGTACCGCCGGTGGCTGCGGGCCCCGCGGGCCGCCGGGCGAGCCCTTCCCCTGGTCTACAACGACTTCATGAACACGCTCATGGGCAACCCGACCACCGATCGTGTCGCGCCCCTGATCGAGCACGCTGCCGCGGCGGGGGCGGACATCTTCTGCATCGACGCCGGCTGGTACGCGGACGAGCCCGGTTGGTGGGACTCGGTCGGGGAATGGCTGCCCTCGGAGCGGCGCTTCCCCCGTGGACTCGCCGAGGTGACCGATGCGATCCGTGCGGCGGGCATGCGGGTCGGGCTTTGGCTCGAGCCCGAGGCCGTCGGCGTGCGCAGCCCCTAGCCGCCCGCCTGCCCGATGACGCGTTCTTCCGCCGCTTCGGGCGCCGCGTGACCGAGAACGGCCGATACCAGCTCGACCTTCGCTCGCCGGCCGCTCGGGCCCATCTCGACGGCGTCGTCGACCGCCTCGTGCAGGAATTCGGCGTGAGCTTCCTGAAGCTGGACTACAACATCAATCCCGGTCCGGGCACGGAGCGGGAGGGCGAGGGGCGGGCGCGGGCCTGCTCGGCCATGCGCGCGCGTTCGCCGAGTGGATGCGCGGAGTCCAGGAGCGACACCCCGAGCTCGACCTCGAGAACTGCGGGTCCGGCGGCATGCGGATGGACTACCAGCTGCTCGAGGTGGCCGACCTGCAGTCCATGACGGACCAGCAGGACTTCCTGCGGGAGGCCGTCATCGCCGCCGCGGGTCCGTCGCTCGTCCTGCCCGAGCAGTGCGGCAACTGGGCCTACCCGAGCGTCGCCATGTCCGAGGAGGAGACCGCCTACAGCCTCGTGGGCGGGGTGCTGGGCCGCCTGTACCTGTCGGGGTTCCTCGGGGAGCTCCGTGCGGAGCAGCGCGAGCTCGTGCACGCCGCGACCGCCCTGCACCGCGAGTGGCGCGGGGCGATCGCGCGGTCGGTGCCGTCCTGGCCGCTGGGCCTGCCCGGCTGGGAGGACGAGGTGTTCGCTCTCGCGCTGACCGCGGCCGACTCGTGCCTCCTGGGCGTCTGGTCCCGCGGCGACGGGGGACCGGTCGCGGTGCCGGGCTACGACGGCTGGCGCGCGGTCCAGGTGTTCCCGCCGGCTGCCGGGGACGCGGCGGCAGCCGCCCCGGTCGACGGCACCCTGGCGGTGACGCTGCCCGCGGGGCCGTCCGCGCGCATCGTGCTGCTGACGCGCCCGTCCCCCGAGGCCGACTTGCCAGAAAATCCCGCTTCGGCGGCCGAATAGCGGGATTTTCTGGCAAGTCGCCTCCGTCGGGAGCTCAGGAAGGGGAGTGGCATGGGCCGGATCGTCGTGGCGCCCGACTCGTTCAAGGGGACGGCGTCGGCCCGGGATGCCGCCGCAGCGATCGCCCGCGGGTGGCGCTCGGCCCGGCCGTACGACGGAGTGGACGAGGTGCCGATGGCGGACGGCGGCGAGGGCACGATGGACGCCCTGGCCGCCGCCGTTCCGGGTGCCCGGCGCATCCTCGCCCGCGTCGA
Organism: Naasia aerilata; assembly: GCF_030296595.1. GTDB lineage: Bacteria > Actinomycetota > Actinomycetes > Actinomycetales > Microbacteriaceae > Naasia > Naasia aerilata. The sequence goes on from NZ_AP027731.1 coordinate 1,458,197, forward strand.
GGGACCGGCCGGCGGGCGGGACACCGGGCACCTCGATGCGGAGTGGCTGCTGCTCCCGGCCGGGGACGGCGGGGGACCGGTGGCGCTGGTGGAACTCGCCGCAGCATCCGGCATCACGCTGCTCGACCGCCTCGCTCCCCTCGACGCCCACACCTACGGCTTCGGCCAGCTGATCGCCGCTGCGCTCGACGCCGGCGTCGAGCGGCTGCTGCTCGCGATCGGCGGCAGCGCCTCCACCGACGGCGGCAAGGGCGCGCTCGCGGCCCTCGGCGCGCGCCTCCGCACCGGGGACGGCCGTCCTGTGGCGCCCGGCGGCCGGGGGCTGGCCGAGGTCGCGACGGCGGACCTCTCCGCGCTTCGGGCGCTGCCGCCAGGCGGCGTGCTCGTCCTCAGCGACGTCACCAACCCGCTGCTCGGGCCCTCCGGTGCCGCCGCCGTCTTCGCACCCCAGAAGGGTGCGAGTCCGGAGGAGGTGGCGCTTCTCGAGAGCGGCCTCACCCGGCTCGCCGCCCTTCTGCCCGCCGACCCCGCGACGCCGGGAGCGGGAGCGGCGGGAGGGGCCGGCTTCGGGCTCCTCGCGTGGGGCGCGACCCTCACCTCCGGCGCGGCGGTGGTCGCCGACACAGTGGGGCTGGATGCCCGCATCGCCGGCGCCGACCTCGTGATCACCGGGGAGGGGGCATTCGACGCGCAGACCGCGGCGGGGAAGGCCGCCGCCGAGGTCGCCGCCAGGGCCGGCCGGGCCGGGGTGCCGGTCGCGCTCGCCGCGGGCCGCATCGAGGCGCCTCCTGTCGGGTTCACGAGCGCCGTATCCCTGACCGCGCTGGCCGGCGGCCCCGACGCCGCGATGGGGGACCCGGTCCGCTGGCTGGAGCGTGCCGGTGCCGAGCTGGCCGCTCGCTTCGACGCCTGAGCTCTGTCCGCATCAGTTCGGACTATCCGCAACGGCAGACCGATGCGGATAGTCCGAACTGATGCGGATACGCGGGTCAGGCCGTCGCGGTCGCCGCCCGGTACTGCGCGCGGATCTCCGGGCGCGTGTCGACGGAGGGCTGCGCGGTGACCTCGAGCGGCCAGCCGGGGCGGGATCCGGAGAGCGCCCACGCGGCCTGAACCGCGGCCCCGCCCGCCACGTACTCTCCGGGCGCGGGCACCGCGATCGGCGCGTCGAACACCTGGGCGGCGATGGCGGCGACCGCCGGGTTCTGCGCTGCGCCGCCGATCAGCAGCACGCGCTTCTCGGCGACCCCGTTGGCCCGGAGGGCATCGAGCCCGTCGGCGAGACCGCAGAGCAGCCCCTCAACGGATGCCCGGGCCAGGTTCTCGCGGCTCGTCGAGCGCAGCGTCATCCCGTGCAGGGACGCGGTGGCGTCCGGCAGGTTAGGGGTGCGCTCGCCCTCGAAGTACGGCACGAGGACGAGACCATCCGCGCCCGGCGTCGCCGCGAGGGCGAGCCTGCCCAGCTCGTCGTGGTCGACCGCGAGGAGCCGAGCGGTCGCGTCGAGGACCCGCGCCGCGTTGAGGGTCGCGACGAGCGGGAGGAACTCGCCGCTCGCACTCGCGAATCCGGCGACCGTGCCCGACGCGTCGCGGGCCGGCGCATCGGTGACCGCGAAGACGGTGCCGCTGGTGCCGATGGACACGACGGCGTCGCCCGCCGTGGCCCCGAGCCCGAGGGCGGCGCCCGCGTTGTCGCCGGCTCCCGCGCCCACCACCAGTCCGGCAGGGATCCCGGGCTGTGCCACGGTGCGTCCCGCCTCTGCGGAGGGAGCGAGGACTCGGGGGAGCACCGCGTCGTGGCCGAGGGCGAGCGTGAGCAGCTCCCGGTCGTACGCCTCGTCGGCGGGGGACCAGTAGCTCGTGCCGCTCGCGTCCGACCGGTCGGTGACGAGCGCGTCCAGCACCGGTCCGAGCGGCGACCCCTCGGCCGAGCCGTAGCCCAGCAGGCGCCAGGTCAGCCAGTCGTGGGGAAGCGCCACCGCGGCCACGCGGGCGGCGTTCTCGGGCTCGGCGTCGCGCAGCCAGCGGAGCTTCGTGGCGGTGAAGGAGGCGACGGGCACCGATCCGGTGCGCCGGGCGTACTCCTCGGCGCCGACCTCGGCGATCAGGTCGCGGGCGGCCGGCGCGGAGCGGGTGTCGTTCCAGAGCAGGGCGTCGCGGATCACCCTCCCGTCCGCGTCGAGCACGACCATTCCGTGCTGCTGGCCGGCGACCGCGATCGCAGCGACGTCCTCGAGACCGCCGGCGTCCTGGATCGCGGCGAGCAGGGCGGTCCACCAGGCGGCGGGATCCACCTCGGTGCCCTCCGGGTGTGCAGCGCGCCCGGTGCGGATGATTGCTCCGGTCTCGGCGTCGCGAACGACCACCTTGCAGCTCTGGGTCGACGAGTCGACTCCGGCGACGAGCGTCATCGCGTTTCCTCTCTCGCGCGAACTGCCCAGTGAGTCCCTGGCCGATGCCTCGGCCAGGGACTCACGCTCGTGATCTTCGAGACGCTCGCTTCGCGAGGTCCTCGATCAGCGGCGCTGGAGTGGGCAGGTCAGGGGTGGGTCAGCCGCGGGCGCCGAGCAGGTGCTCGGTGGCCAGCTGCTGGAGACGGACGAAGCCGAAGCCCTTGCCGCCGAGGTAGGCGGAGGCGTCGAAGTCCTCGAACGCGGAGCGGTCCGCGAGGAGGTCGTCATAGCTCTCGCCCTCGTTGAGGGTCGGCTTTCCGAGCTCGGTCACCTTGGCCGCCTCGAGCGCCTCCTGCACCTCGGGGTCGGCCCGGAACGCCGCGGCCCGCTCCTTGAGGATCAGGTAGTTCGCCATGTTCGCCTTGGCCGACTCCCACACGCCGGTCTCGTCCTCGGTGCGGCTCGGCTTGTAGTCGAAGTGGCGCGGGCCGTCATAGGTGGGTCCGCCGGCCGGGCTGCCGTTCTCCAGCAGGTCGACGAGCGCGAACGCGTTGTAGAGGTCACCGTGGGCGAAGACGAGGTCCTGGTCGTACTTGATGCCGCGCTGCCCGTTGAGGTCGATGTGGAACAGCTTGCCCTGGTACAGCGCCTGGGCGATGCCCGCGGCGAAGTTGAGGCCCGCCATCTGCTCGTGGCCGACCTCGGGGTTGATGCCGACCAGCTCGGGACGCTCCAGCGTCTCGATGAACGCGAGGGCGTGGCCGAGGGTCGGCAGGAGGATGTCTCCGCGGGGCTCGTTGGGCTTCGGCTCGATCGCGAACCGGAGGTCGTAGCCCTTGTCGGTCACGTAGTCGCCGAGCAGGTTGACGGCCTCGCGGTAGCGCTCGAGCGCGGCGCGGATGTCCTTCGCGGCGTCGTACTCGGCGCCCTCGCGGCCGCCCCACATCACGAAGGTCTTGGCGCCGAGCTCGGCGGCGAGGTCGATGTTGCGGAGCACCTTGCGCAGCGCGAAGCGGCGGACGGCGCGATCGTTGGAGGTGAACCCGCCGTCCTTGAAGACCGGGGCGCTGAACAGGTTGGTGGTGACCATCGGGATGATGAGCCCGGTGTCGGCGAGCGCCTGCTTCAGGCGCTCGATCTCGGTCTGGCGGACCTCATCGGTGGAGCCGAAGGGGAACAGGTCGTCGTCGTGGAAGGTGAGGCCATAGGCGCCCAGCTCCGCGAGCTTCTCGACCACGTGCACGGTGTCGAGGTGCTCGCGCGTGGGGCCGCCGAAGGGGTCGGTGCCGTTATAGCCGACGGTCCAGAGACCGAAGGAGAACTTGTCGTCGCGAGTGGGGGTGGGTCCGGTCACAGTGACGTCCTTGTCTGTCGAATTGTTGCGTGTGTGCACATATTACCCGCTCTCGCTATCGTTGCGACATGTCCAATACGGGCAGCAACCTGGATCGGCTCCGGCGCGGCAATCTGGCCGCGGTGCTGCGCATCGTGCACCGAGCACAGCAGGTCTCGCGCGCCCAGATCACCGCGTCCACCGGGCTCTACCGGTCGACCGTCGGGGCGCTGGTGACCGAGCTCGAGTCGCTCGGCCTCGTGATCGAGGGGGAGCCGGAGGCCACCAACCGGGTGGGCCGGCCGTCTCCCGTCGTGCGCCCGGCTCCGGAGGTGGTCGCACTCGCCGTGAATCCCGAGGTCGACGCGATCACCGTCGGCGTGGTGGGGCTGGGAGCACGGGTCGAGCACCGCGTGCGGCTCCCCGTGTCGAGCCCCGCAACGGTCGAGCGCACCGTGGGACTCGTCGCGGAGCTCATGTCGGCGGGCGACTCCGGACCGCTCGAGGGCCGCCGAGTCGTCGGCGTGGGAGTGGCCGTGCCCGGCCTGGTCCGCGCGGCGGACGGACTCGTGCGGTGGGCGCCGCACCTCGGATGGCGCGACGTGCCCATCGCGGCGCTGCTCGAGGAGGCCGTCGGGGTGCCCGCGGCTGCGGACAACGACGCAAGCCTCGGCGCGCTGGCCGAGCACCTGTTCGGCGTGGGCCAGGGCGTCGACGATCTCGTCTACGTCAACGGCGGCCCCAGCGGCATCGGCGGCGGAGTCATCGCGGGCGGGCGTCCCCTCCGCGGGGCGGGCGGCTACGCGGGCGAGATCGGGCACAACCGCCCCGGAGTGCGGGGCTCCGAGGACCGGCTGAGCGACAGCGGCGCCCTGGAGGACGAGGTCAGTCGTGCGCGCCTGCTCGCCGTTCTGGGACTGACGGAGGCCGACGAGCCCACGCTCGCGCGGGCGCTCCTGTCCTCCCGCGACGACGCGGTCCGCGGCGAGCTCGACCGCCAGCGCGCCATCCTCGGCACCGCGCTCAGCAACGCCGCCAACGTGCTGAATCCCTCGCTCATCGTGCTGGGCGGGTTCCTCGCCACGATCCTCGCGTCCGATCCGGAGCGGCTCGCCGCCCTCGTCGCCTCGCAGACGCTTCCGCCGGCCGCGGAGGACCTCCGGCTCGATGCCGCCGCGCTCGCGGAGGACCGCCTGCTCATCGGGGCCGCCGAGCTCGTGTTCGCGCCGCTGCTCGCCGACCCCGCGGCCGGTCCCCGCCGCTGAGGGGGCGCCCCCGGGGACGCTCCGGGGATGCGTGCCAGACTTCCCCAGGACGTGCGCCTCCTCGCGGCGCGGATGGAGCTGCACCTGTGACCACCGGATCTGCCGACTACCGCGACTCCGGGCTCCGCTTCCCGGAGGGCTTCCTCTTCGGCTCCGCGACCGCCTCCTACCAGATCGAGGGAGCGGCTCAGGAGGACGGCCGCAGGCCCAGCATCTGGGACACCTTCGCGCGCACCCCGGGCAAGGTGCTGGGCGGCGACACGGGCGACATCGCGGACGACCACTACCACCGCTGGGCCGAGGACCTCGACATCGTGCGCGACCTCGGGCTGGATGCGTACCGCTTCTCGATCGCGTGGCCGCGCATCCAGCCGACCGGATCGGGCGAAGCCAACCAGGCGGGCCTCGACTTCTACTCCCGCCTCGTCGACGGGATGCTCGAGCGCGGCATCACCCCGATCGCCACGCTCTACCACTGGGACCTCCCGCAGCCGCTCGAGGACGCCGGCGGCTGGCCGGAGCGGGAGACCGCGCACCGCTTCGCCGAGTACGCGGCCCTCGTCGGCGCCGCGCTCGGCGACCGCGTGCGCACCTGGACGACGCTCAACGAGCCCTGGTGCTCCGCGTTCCTCGGCTACGGGGCGGGAGTGCACGCCCCGGGGCGCACGGAGCCGCTCGCCGCGCTGCGCGCCGCCCACCACCTCAACCTCGCGCACGGCCTGGGGATCCAGGCGCTGCGCGGCGTCGTCCCCGGCGACCCCGACTACTCGGTCACCCTCAACTTCGCGGTGCTGCGGGGCGAGGAGGAGGCAGTCCGCCAGATCGACGCCGTCGCCAACCGCGTCTTCACCGGCCCTCTGCTGAAGGGCGCCTACCCCGAGGACCTGCTCGCCGACACCGCCTCCGTCGCGGACTGGTCGTTCGTGCAAGACGGCGACCTTGTCGACATCGCACAGCGGATCGACCTGCTCGGCGTCAACTACTACAACACCGCCCTCGTCGCACTGTGGGACGGGACCGGTGTGAAGGAGTCGGCGGACAACCATGGCGACACCGCGGCGTCCCCCTACCCCGGCGCGGATCGGGTGCAGTTCCTGCCGCAGCCCGGCCCGTACACCGAGATGGGGTGGAACATCGCTCCGGACGGGCTGGAGGAGCTGCTCCTCTCGCTCAGGCGCCAGTTCCCGGATCAGCCGCTCATGATCACCGAGAACGGCGCCGCCTTCGACGACGTCCTCGAGGACGGCCACGTGCACGACGCCGAGCGGCTCGACTACTTGCGCCGCCACTTCACGGCCGCACACCGCGCTCTGGAGCAGGGCGTGGACCTGCGCGGCTACCAGGTGTGGTCGCTCCTCGACAACTTCGAGTGGGCCTACGGCTACTCGAAGCGGTTCGGAATCGTCCACGTGGACTACGAGACGCTCGCGCGGACGCCGAAGGACAGCGCCCTCTGGTACTCCGAGCTGGCGCGGACACACGTCCTGCCGGAGTGAGAACGAGCGGCTCGAAGGACGCAAGCCCTCCGCAGAACTGATTGCCGTCGGTAAACTGTTTTTCTCCGGGTGCCGCCGCCGTCACCTTCCGCCCCGCAATCCTCCGGTGCCTCTTACGTGACTGCAGCAATCCACCCCGGCGACGCCCTGTCGCGGGCTCAACTCGTCCTGTTCGTGATCGTCCTCGGCGCCCTGGTGGGCCTCGGCCCGTTCACGATCGACATGTATCTCCCGGCGTTCCCGGTCCTCACGAAGGACTTCGGCGTCTCCGACGCCGCCGTCCAGCTCACCCTCACCGGCACGACCATCGGCTTCGGCCTGGGTCAGCTCGTGGTCGGCCCGCTCAGCGACCGCTTCGGCCGCCGGATACCGCTCCTCGCCGCGACGACCCTGCACGTGCTGGCCTGCGTCGGCGCGGCCCTGGCTCAGGACGTCACCGTCCTCGGGCTCTTCCGCGTGCTGCAGGGCATCGGCGCCGCGGGCGGCGGCGTGGTCGCGATGGCCATGATGCGGGATCTCTTCGGGGGTCGGGCGCTGGTCCGGATGCTGTCCCGGCTCGCGCTCGTCACCTCGCTCGCCCCGGTCGTCGCGCCGGTGATCGGGAGCCAGCTGCTGAGAGCGGTCGACTGGCGCGGACTCTTCCTCACCCTCGCGGGATACGGCCTCGTGATGGTCATCATCGCCGCCCTCTGCCTGCGTGAGACGATGCAGCGCGCGGAGGTCACGGAGAGCCCCGCAGCACCGCGCGCGAAAGGTACCGGGCGCTCTTCTCCGACCGGGTGTTCGTGGGGCTCCTCATCGTGGGCGGGATGCAGGTCTCCGGCCTCTTCGCCTACCTGTCGGCGTCGTCGTTCCTCTTCCAGAACGTGTACGGGCTCTCGGCGCAGCAGTTCGGGCTGCTGTTCGGCATGAACTCGATCGGCATCATCCTCGGCAACCAGACGAGCGCCCGCCTCACGCGGGTGATCGGGCCGCAGTGGATCCTCGCCGGCACGACGCTGGTGCAGCTGCTGTCGGCGGCGTTCATCGTCTTCGCGGTCCTGAACGGGCTCGGTCTGCCGGGCGTCGTCGTGCCGCTGTTCCTCTTCATCCTGGCCTGCGGCTTCGCCTTCCCCTGCGTACAGGTGCTGGCCCTCGCGAACCACGGCAGGGAGGCGGGAACCGCCGCATCGCTGCTCGGCGCGGTGAACTTCGGCGTCGCCGGGATCCTGTCGCCGATCGTCGGGCTGCTCGGCATCGCGAATGCGCTCCCGATGGGCGCGGTCATGGGCACCACGGCCGCGGTCGGCATGGCCAGCCTGTGGCTGATCGTGCGGCCGCGAACGGTCCCTGGGCTCGCCGACTGAGCCTCAGCCGCTCGCCGCGGCCCGCTGGGCGTCCCCGCGCCGGCGCACCGCCGTGCGGAACCATGCGGTGTCCGGGATCCGCGAGAGGAGCGGCCCCGCGACGACCGTGATGAGGACGTAGGCGGTCGCGAGCGGGGCGAGCTGGGGCTCGACGCCCGAGCCGACCGCGAGGCCCGCGATCACGATCGAGAACTCACCGCGGGGCGTGAGGGCGAAGCCGGCGCGCCAGCGACCCGGCACTCCCATGCCCGCCCGCCGCGCGGCCAGGTAGCCGGTGACGACCTTGGTCGCCATCGTCGCGATTCCGAGCAGAGCGGCCGGCAGCAGCACCGGCAGCATGTCGACCGGGTCGGTGGCGAGTCCGAAGAAGACGAAGAAGATCGCGGCGAAGAGGTCGCGCAGTGGGGAGAGGAGCTCCTCAGCGCTGTGGGCGACCTGGCCGGACAGTGCGATGCCCACGAGGAAGGCGCCGACGGCGGCCGACACGTTGACCTGCTGAGCGACCCCCGCGACGAGGATGGTGAGCCCCAGCACTCCGAGCAGGAGCGACTCCGGGTGGGTCGCGGTGAAGAGCCGGGACACCTGCCGGCCGTGGCGCAGGGCGAGGTAGAGGATGGCGCACACGGCGGCGACCGCGATCACGAGCGTCGTCGCCCCCTCGAGGAGGCCAGCCCCGATGACGACGGCCGCCAGGATCGGCAGATAGAACGCCATGGCCAGGTCCTCGATCACGAGCACGGAGAGGATCGTCGGCGTCTCGCGGTTTCCCAGACGCCCGAGGTCACGCAGCACGCCGGCGATGACGCCGGAGGAGGAGACCCAGGTGACGCCCGCCAGGGCGATCGCGGCGACGGGACCCCAGCCGAGCAGCAGGGCGAAGAGCGCGCCCGGCGTTGCGTTGAGCGCGGCATCCAGGAGTCCTGCGGCGCGGGAGCGGGAGAGGCTCTCGACGAGCTCGCCCGCGGTGTACTCGAGCCCCAGCATGAGCAGCAGGAGGATGACGCCGATCTCGCTGCCGGTCTCGAAGAACCCCTCGCTGGCCGAGAGCGGGAGTGCGCCGCCGTGGCCGAAGGCGAGTCCTGCGAGCAGGAACAGGGGGATCGCCGAGATGCCGACCCGGTTGGCGAACCGGGAAAGCAGCCCGAGCGCGAGCAGGAGAGCGCCCACCTCGATGAGAAGAAGGGTGGACTCGCTCACGGCTCAGGCGCCGCTGCTCGTCAGCAGTTCACTGCGCAGAGGGAGAAGCTCGCTCACGGATCAGCCGGCGCCGTGCGTCAGCAGCTTCGCGAGGGCGTCGAGTCCCGGGCGGGTTCCCACGGCCACCACCGTGTCGCCCGCGTCGAGCGGGGTCTGCGGGGTGGGGGAGGGGATGACCTCGGTGCCGCGCACGATGGCGACGATCGAGGTCAGCGTGCGGGTGCGCGCCTTGGTGTCGCCCAGGACGCCGCCCACGTAGGGCGAGCCCGCCGGCAGCACCAGCTGCTCGGTGAAGAGGCCGGCGGCCTGCTCCCGGATGCCGGTGAGCTGCCCCATCATGACGGAGGCGCCGAGCACGTTCGCGAGCGCGGCCGCCTCGTCGTCGGTGAGGGCGACCGAGTCGCTCGCGGCATCCGGATCGTCGATGTCGAAGAGCGCGAGGTCCCGCTCGCCGGTGCGGTGGGCGACGATGCCCACGCGCCGCCCGCTCTCGGTGAGCACGTCGTGGCGTGTGCCGATCCCGGGGAGATCCACCCGTTCGATGCGCACGCTCATGCCCTCGACGGTATCAGCCGGCCGCCGCCCGGCCCGGCTCGGCCGGCGCCCGCCACGGGCCGAATCGGTCCGTCCGGGCCGCCGATTCGGCCCGGAATGCCCGGACAGGCCCGGTCCGCTGCCGCCGACGACGCGGTTTCGAAACCCCTCGGCACGTCCGAGACCGCGATCTACACTCCCGGAGCGGACCCGGCCGGAGTCCGGAACTCGACGAGGAGATCGACGTGGCAGCCCCCGTTCCCCCGCACGACCCCACCTTTCGCGATCGGATCGGGGATGCCGTCGTCACGGTCCTAGGACGGGACGGGCGCCCGCTCGGCGACACCGAGGTCGTCGTGGAGCAGCGCCGGCACGCGTTCGCCTTCGGCAACATCGGCTTCGACTTCCTGCCGCTGGCCAACGGCGAGACGGGACTCGACCCGGCCGAGGTGGAGACGTTCGGCGGCGCGGCCGTCGAGCAGCTCGAGCACCTTGCGGACCTGTGGCTCGACGTGTTCAACACCGCGACCCTGCCGTTCTACTGGGGGCGCTTCGAGCCGCGGCGTGGGCAGCCCGACACCGAGCGATTCCTGAGGACGGCCGAGTGGTTCCGAGAGCGCGGGGTCGCGCTCAAGGGGCATCCGCTGGTGTGGCACACCGTGACGGCGCCCTGGCTGCTCGGGCTGCCCCTCGACGAGGTCGAGCGCGTGCAGCGGGAGCGCATCCGGCGCGATGTCGGGGCCTTCGCCGGTCTGGTCGACACCTGGGACGCCATCAACGAGGTCGTGATCATGCCCGTCTTCGACAAGGAGGACAACGGCATCACGCGCCTGGCGTACGACCGCGGGCGCATCGCGATGATCCGGCTGGCCTTCGAGGAGGCCAGGGCGGCGAACTCCAACGCGACGCTGCTTCTCAACGACTTCGACCTGTCGTCCGCGTACGAGTGCCTGATCGAGGGCGTGCTCGAGGCGGGCATCCGCATCGACGCGATCGGCCTGCAGACGCACATGCATCAGGGGTATTGGGGGAGGACCGGATGCTGGCGATGGTGGACCGCTTCGCCCGCTACGGCCTGCCCCTGCACCTGACCGAGACCACGCTGCTCTCCGGCGAGCTCATGCCGGCCCACATCGAGGACCTCAACGACAGCCCCTTCACCGACTGGCCCTCGACGCCGGAGGGCGAGGCGAGGCAGGCCGATGAGGTGGAGCGGCACTACCGCTCGCTGCTCTCGCATCCGTCCGTGCAGGCGATCACCTACTGGGGGCTCACCGACGACGGCATGTGGCTCGGCGCGCCCGGTGGCTTCGTCAGAGCGGACGGGACGCCGAAGCCCTCCTATGACGTCCTCCGGGGGCTGGTGAAGGGCGAATGGTGGCTGCCGCCGACCCCGATGCGCACGGATGCGGACGGCCGGGTGAGGGTCAGCGGGTTCCTGGGGGAGTACGCGGTCACCACCGGCGGGGATGCGGCGGTGTTCTCGGTGGAGGGGAGGCACGCGACGTCGAGGTGCGGCTCGGGTGAGGGGCGGGGCGCCCGCTGCGGTGCCGGGGGATCCCTTCGACGTGGCTCGGCTGTGGCTTAAGAGGTGGCAAGAGGCGGTTCGAGGAGGCTCGTCGCGTTCTTCGAATGGCCGGGCTCCGCACTGCGGGATGGGCGGTAGGTCGAGCGCGCCCCGAGAAACCGAGCGCGGGTCGAGCGCCGAGCGCGCCCCGTGACGACGAGCGCGGTGCGTAGACAGCCCGCGCTCGTCGTCACGCCCCGCGCTCGGTAGCGGAAGGACCGCGCCGCCGCCGCGCACCGCGCTACGTACCCCAAGGGCCCCCGCATGGCGTCTCGAACCGCGCTCGGCGCCTCGAACCGCGCTCGCCGAGCGATCGGCGTCGGCTAGCAGCGACCGCGCTGGGATTCAACGGGTGCTCGCAGCCCGACCGCCTGCCCCTCGTCTTAAGCCTCGACCGGCCGCCCTACGACCAGCACCGACGCACAGGGGAGGGCCGCCCCGCCTCTCTCAGCGAGCGCGGCCCGCAGCGACGAACGCGGTGCGGATACGGCCCGCGCTCGGCCGCACGCCCCGCGCTCGTCCGCACGCACCGCGCTCGGCGATCAGCCCAGGGTGCGCTGGAGGAACGCGACCGCGGCGAGCTCGTCTTCGATCGCGCCGCCCTCGTGGCCGTTGAAGGGCCACACCGTGATCGACTTCGGCCCGGCGTACTCGTGGAAGGCGCCGAACACGGTCGACGGCGGGCAGATGACGTCCGCCAGGGCTGCCGAGAGCTGCGCGGGGGCGGTGGCGCGCCGGGCGAAGTTGACGCCGTCGAAGTAGCGCAGGGTCGCCATCACCTGCTCCACCTCGGTGCGGTGGATGCGGAGGTAGGCGGCGACCTCGCCGTACGGGTTGGCGTCGGTGGTGGCGAGCGCCCGAGGAAGTCGCAGAGGAACGGCACGAATGCGACGACGCCGGCGATGTCGTCGCGCAGGCCGGCGACGGCGAGGGCGATCCCGCCGCCTTGGCTGCCGCCCTGAACGGCGATCCGGTCCGCATCCACCACGTCGAGGCCGCGCGCGGCGTCCACGGCACGGACCGCGTCGGCGAAGAGCCGCCGGTAGTAGTAGTCGTGCGGGGAACGGATGCCGCGGGTCATGACGCCGGGAACCTGTGGGCCCCCGGCGCCGGAGTCCGGCGTCTCGCCGAGGCTCCAGCTCGCTCCCTGGCCGCGAGTGTCCATCTGGAGGTGCGCGAACCCGGCGGAGGCGAGCAGGAGGTTCTCGCCCGCGCTCCCGCGTCCGCCGCCGTAGCCGATGTACTGGACCACGGTCGGCAGCGGCCCGGTGGCGCCCCGCGGAACGCGGAGCCACGCCCGCACGGGCTCCCCGCGGAAGCCCGGGAAGGTGACGTCGTACACGTCTAGAGTGCGGAGCCCCACATCGACCGGCTCGAGCGTGACCGGACCGTCGAAGGCCCGGGATTCGGAGAGGGTCGCCGACCAGAACTCGTCGAAGTCGTCGGGCGCCGTCTGCGTGCTGCGGTACTCCCAGAGGGCGGACTCGGGCAGGTCGATGATCACGGGATCCCCTTCGATCGGGTGCGGAGGCGCGGGCGGGCAGGGCGGGAGGCGGCCCGGCCGGGACGTTCCAACGTACCCGTCAGGCGGACGGGGGCGCGGTCGTGGCTCGGCGCACCAGGCGGGTGGGCAGGCGGAGGTGGGTCTCCTCGGGCTGCTCCCCGTCCAGCAGGGACACGAGGAGACGCACGGCGGTTGCGCCGATGGTCTGCATGGGCTGCCGGATGGTCGTGAGCGGCGGGTTCATCCGGGAGGCCTCCGGCACATCGTCGAAGCCGATCACGGAGAGGTCGTCGGGCACGCTGAGGCCCATCGATGTGGCCACCTCGATGATGGCGATGGCCGAGACGTCGTTCGCCGCGAAGATCGCGGTGGGGCGGTCGCGGAGTGACAGCAGAGCCATCGCCGGCTCCCGTGCGGTCTCCTGCTGGTAGCGGCCGATGCCGATCAGCGACGGGTCGAACCGGATTCCCGCGTCGAGCAGCGCCCGGCGGTAGCCGTCCTGGCGCCGGATGGAGGAGCGCAGGTCGGGGCGTCCGGCGAGGAACCCGATCCGCCGGTGTCCGAGCTCGATGAGGTGGTTGGTCGCCTGCAGGGCGCCCGCGAAGTTGTCCGACTCCACGGTCGGCACGTCGGCGGGACCGGTGTGCGGGTCCACGGCCACGATCGGCATCTCGGCGGGCACGGTGACGACGGTCGGGGTCACGAGGATGGCGCCGTCGATGAGGGTGCCGCTCAGCCGGCTGATCGACTTCCGCTCCCACCCGTCGTTCTCGCCCTGATGTGCCCCGCTGTAGGCGAGCAGGTCGTAGGAGGAGTCGCGGAGCGCGGCGCCGACTCCCTTGAGGATCTCGGCACTGAACGGCTCGAAATCGGCCACCAGGACACCGATCACCCCCGTCCGCCGGGAGCGCATGCTGCTCGCGACGATGCTCGACTCGTACCCCAATTCCTGCACGACTTGCAGGACACGCTGGGACGTGACGTCCGCGACGCCGTACCGTCCGTTCACGGCTTTGGACACTGTGGCGACCGAGACGCCGGCGGCTGCGGCCACATCGTGGATGGTCGGACGGCGATTCACGAGGGTCAGCGTAGCGGTCATGGAAAATGTTTTCGAAAACGTTTGACGACGTTTCCACCAATTGTGAGACTGAAAGAACCGGGAGCCTGAGCGGCCCACACGGACCACGATCACGAGCAACGACGCCGTCGATGTCTCGCGAGCGCGGACGAGCGGCTGATCGGGTCCGGCGCGTAGGGAGTGGCGAGGCTCGCTCCCGACGGAAGGCGGGTCCTGCAGACCCGCTCGGTGCGCGGCCGTTTCGGCCGATCGCACGTCCCCGGCACCTTCGACCCGTCGGTGCCACTCAACGAAGAGAACAGGTTGAACCCCATGAAGGCTAGATTCCTTGCCGGTTCCACAGCCCTGGTCCTCGGTGCCGCAGCCCTGGCTGGCTGTAGCGCGGGTGGCTCCGGAGGCTCCGGCGATTCGGGCGACGGCAACGTCACCATGACCCTCTGGCAGAACTCCACGACCGGAGAGGGTCAGCAGTTCTGGAAGAACGCGGCCGCCGACTTCACGAAGGCGAACCCCAAGGTCACCATCAAGGTGCAGTCGATCCAGAACGAGGACCTCGACGGCAAGCTCCAGACCGCACTCAACTCGGGCGACGCGCCGGACATCTTCCTCCAGCGCGGCGGCGGCAAGATGGCGGCCATGGTCGCGGCCGGCCAGCTGATGGACCTCACCGGCAAGGTCGACTCGACCGTGCAGAAGGAGCTCGGTGAGGCGGCCCTCGGGGCCGACTCCCTCGACGACAAGCTCTACGCGATGCCGCTGACGATCCAGCCCGGCGGCTTCTTCTACAGCCAGGATCTGTTCAAGCAGGCGGGCATCACCGAGACGCCCGCCTCGATCGACGACCTCTCCGCTGCTGTCGACAAGCTGAAGGGCATCGGCGTCGCGCCGATCGCGCTCGGCGCCAAGGCGGCCTGGCCCGCGGCTCACTGGTACTACTTCTTCGCGCTCCGCGAGTGCGACTCGAAGGTCCTCGAGAAGGCGACCACCGACAAGGACTTCAGCGACAAGTGCTGGATCAAGGCCGGCGAGGACCTGCAGAAGTTCTCCGACACGAAGCCCTACAACGAGGGCTTCCTCACGACCGAGCCGCAGCAGGGCGCCGGCAGCTCCGCGGGTCTCGTGGCCAACCACAAGGCAGCGATGGAGCTCATGGGTGCCTGGGATGCCGGCGTGATCGCCGATCTCACCCCGGACAAGAAGCCGCTCCCGGACCTCGGCTGGTTCCCCTTCCCGGAGATCTCCGGCGGCAAGGGCGAGCCCGGCTCGATCCTCGGCGGCGTCGACGGATACTCCTGCTCGGTCAACGCCCCCAAGGAGTGCGTGGACTTCCTCAACTTCGTCGCCACTGCTGAGCAGCAGACGAAGTACTACCAGGCCTTCCACACGCTGCCGGCGAACTCCACCGCCCAGGAGAGTGTGACGGAGCCCTTCCTGCAGTCGATCCGTGACGCCGTCAACAGCGCCCCGTTCGTCTCGCAGTGGCTGGACACCCTCTACGGGCAGAACGTCGGCAATGCGCTCAACGTGGGCGTGGTCGACATGCTGGCCGGCAAGGGCGACCCGGACTCGATCGTCCAGTCGGTCGCGGACGCCGCCAAGAAGGCCTGACGGACCAAGGAACCAGGTAACTAGAGATGTCAGTACGCGAGAGCGCCGTTCCCGCCGCCTCGCAGACTGGTCTCGCCGCGAACGAGGGCAGCGCCGCAACGACGCTGCCCTCGTCACCGCGTCGCGGCCGCGCCGACTGGCGCGGCCGCCTGGAGATCGCTCTGCTCGTGGGACCGGCGCTGGCGATGTTCCTCGCCTTCGTCATCCTGCCGGTCGTCATGGCCGCCTACTACGGCTTCTTCAGCTGGCAGGGCTTCGGGCCCGCGACCCAGTTCGTCGGCTTCAAGAACTACATCACGATCATCCAGGACCCGACCTTTCAGCAGGCCCTGGCCCACAACGGCCTGATCGTGGTGCTCTCCCTGGTGCTTCAGGGGCCGGCCGCGATCCTGCTCGCGCTCCTGCTCAACCGGAAGCTGCGCGGTCAGTCCCTGATCCGCGTCCTCATCTTCGTCCCCTACGTCATCTCCGAGGTCGTCGTCGGCACCGGGTGGAGCCTCATCCTCCAGACGCAGGGAGCCCTGAACGGCGCGCTCGACAAGCTCGGGTTGGGCACGCTCACGCAGGACTGGCTGTCGAACCCGGACATCGCGCTGTGGACGCTGATGTTCATCATCACGTGGAAGTACATCGGCTTCGCGGTGATCCTCTTCCTCGCGGGCCTGCAGGGCATCCCCGAGGAGCTCTCGGAAGCGGCCGCGATCGACGGCGCCTCCTATTGGCAGGTCCAGCGCCGGATCACGCTTCCGCTCCTCGCCCCCACGCTGCGCATCTGGGCGTTCCTCTCGATCATCGGAGCGCTCCAGCTCTTCGACCTCGTCTACATCATCTGGGGTCAGTACATCTCCTCAACCGCCGGCACCTCGACCATGGCGACCTACATGGTCACCAACGGCCGGAACGCCGGGAACTACGGCTACGGCAACGCCGTCGCGGTCGTGCTGTTCCTGATCTCGCTCGTCGTGGCCCTCGTCTACCAGCGGTGGGTGCTCCGCCGCGACACCGAGGGCGCCATCACTGGAGGAAAGCGCCGATGACCGCCATGACCGCGGGCACGCCCGCCCGCACGATCACCAAGGTCCGTCGCCCGATCCGCTGGGGCACCGCCGCCGCCTACGTCGTCGCGGTGGTCGTGATCGCGCTGATGCTCGCGCCCGTCGCGTACATCATCCTCGGCGGGTTCCGCACCAACTCGCAGATCACGGCCGACCCCGCCGCGCTGCCCGGTCCATGGGAGCTGGGCAACTACCTGGCCGTGCTGACCGGCGGGATCTTCTGGCAGGAGGTCCTCAACTCCACCATCGCGGCCGTCGCCACGACGGCGGGCGTGGTCCTCCTCGGCCTGATGGCGAGCTACGTCCTGGCCCGGTACCGCTTCCGAGGCCGCGGCGTGCTCTACGCGACCTTCGCGGCGGGCCTGATGTTCCCGATGACCGTGGCGATCACCCCGCTCTACATCGTGATCAAGAACCTGGGCCTCATGAACTCGCTCGGCGGCATCATCCTGCCGCAGATCGCGTTCGCCCTCCCGACGACGATCATCATCATGGTGCCGTTCCTCAAGGCGATCCCCGACGAGATCCAGGAGGCCGCCTTCATCGACGGCTGCAGCCGCCTCGGGTTCTTCTTCCGGATGGTCATCCCGCTCGCGATGCCAGGAGTCGTCACGGTCGGCATCCTGGCGTTCATCGCGAGCTGGAACAGCTACCTGCTGCCCCTGTTCATCCTTAACGACGACTCGACCTTCACCCTCCCTCTCGGCGTGCAGGCGTTCTCGTCCCAGTACTCGGTCGACACGGCTCGCGTACTGGCGTTCACGTCGCTCTCCATGATCCCCGCGCTCATCTTCTTCAGCGTCTTCGAGCGCCGCATCGTCGGTGGCCTCACGGGCGCGGTCAAGGGTTAGGTCCCGCATGAATCCCGAAGTCTCCGCTCCGCAGCTCTGGCAGGACACGACCACCCCTCTCGCCGACCGCGTGGAGGCGCTCGTCGCCGCCATGAGCCTCGAGGAGAAGATCGCCCAGCTCTACGGCGTCTGGGTCGGTGCATCCAACGAGGGCGCCGAGGTGGCGCCGCACCAGCACGACATGGAGAACGTCGTCGATCTGGACGAGCTGCTGCCCTCCGGGCTCGGCCAGCTGACGCGGTCCTTCGGGACGGCTCCGGTCGACCCGGCCGTGGGTGCGCTGTCGCTGATGCGAACGCAGGAGCGGATCGTCGGAAGCAACCGGTGGGGCATCCCGGCGGTCGCGCACGAGGAGTGCCTCGCGGGCTTCGCCGCCTGGGGAGCCACCGCGTATCCCGTGCCGGTCTCGTGGGGAGCCACCTTCAACCCGGACCTCATCGAGCGCATGGCGAGCCGGATCGGCGCCGACATGCGGTCGGTCGGCGTGCATCAGGGGCTCGCCCCGGTGCTCGATGTCGTGCGGGATGCGCGATGGGGCAGGGTCGAGGAGACCATCGGCGAGGACCCTTACCTCGTGGGCTCGGTGGCGTCCGCGTATGTGCGCGGGCTCGAGTCCGCGGGCATCGTGGCCACGCTCAAGCACTTCGTGGGGTACTCCGCGTCGAAGGGCGGCCGGAACCTGGCCCCCGTCTCGCTCGGCGTGCGGGAGCGCAACGACGTGCTGCTGCTGCCTTTCGAGATGGCCCTCCGTGAGGGCGGTGCCCGGAGCGTCATGAACGCGTACACCGACATCGACGGTGTGCCGACCGCGGCCGACGCCGAGCTACTCACGGGCCTGCTCCGGGACGTGTGGGGATTCGAGGGGACGGTCGTCGCGGACTACTTCTCGGTGGCCTTCCTCGCGACCCTGCACGGCACGGCGGCGGATCTCGCTGATGCGGCGGGCTCCGCGCTCGCGGCGGGGATCGACGTCGAGCTGCCGACAGTGCACGCGTTCGGCGCCCCGCTGCGCGAGGCGGTCGAGGGCGGCCGCGTCGACGAGGCGCTCGTCGACCGTGCGCTGCGGCGGGTGCTCACTCAGAAGGTCGAGCTCGGACTCCTCGATCCGGACTGGTCCGCGCGACCCGCGGCGCTGTCGAACGGCGACGACCCGGACTCCGTCCGCGGCAGCATCGACCTCGACTCCGCGGAGAACCGGGCGGTGGCGCGCGAGATCGCGGAGCAGGCGGTCGTGCTGCTCACGAACGACGGCACCCTGCCGCTGGCCGAGCCCTCCCGCATCGCCGTGGTCGGCCCGAACGCGCACAATCCTTTCGGCGTGCTCGGCTGCTACTCCTTCCCCGCCCACATCGGCGTGCACCACCCTGAGATCCCGATCGGCATGGAGCTGCCGACGCTTCTCGAGGCCGTGCGCGAGCGGTTCCCGGACGCCGAGGTCGAGTTCGCGGAGGGCACGACCGTGGACGGCGGCGAGACCGAGGGGATCGCCGAGGCGGTGGAGCTCGCTCGCACCGCCGACGTGGTGCTCGTCGTCCTCGGCGACCGTGCCGGGCTCTTCGGTCGCGGCACGAGCGGCGAGGGCTGCGACGCGGAGTCCCTCGCCCTTCCCGGTGCCCAGCAGGCGCTGCTCGACGCCGTCATCGGGTCGGGCACCCCCACGGTGGTCACGATGCTGTCCGGCCGGCCCTACGCGCTCGGCGCGGCGGTCACCGAGGCGGCCGCCATCGTGCAGACCTTCTTCCCCGGTGAGGAGGGAACGCGGGCCATCGCCGCCGTGCTCGCGGGCGACGTGAACCCGAGCGGCCGGCTGCCGGTCAGCGTGCCGGCGACCGCGGGCTCGCAGCCGACCACCTACCTCGCCTCCACCCTCGCGCGCGCCAGCTCGGTGTCGAACATCGACCCCACCGCCGCGTTCCCCTTCGGCCACGGCCTGGGATACAGCACCTTCTCGTGGACAGCCGGGCCGGTACCCGAGGCCGAGGTGGCGGTCGACGGCGAGGTGCGGCTGTCGCTGCGCGTCCGCAACACGGGCGAGCGGGCCGGCGCCGACGTCGTCCAGCTCTATCTGCACGACCCGGTGGCCTCCGTCGTGCGGCCGGTGCAGCGGCTGATCGGCTTCGCCCGCGTGGAGCTCGAGCCGGGGGCCGAGGCGGAGGTGGCAGTCACGGTGCCGACCGACCTGGCCGCGTTCACCGGCATCGCGGGCGACCGGATCGTCGAGCCCGGCGAGCTCGTGCTCTCCTTCGGGCGGTCGAGCGCGGACCTGGTGCTCCCCAACTCGGTGACGCTCACGGGCTCCACTCGGACGGTCGACCACACACGGGCCCTGCACGCCGACTTCACGGTGACCGCCCTCGCCTGACGCCCGACTGGCACGTTCCGGCTCGGATGGCGCGGTGCGACGCGCGATCCGGGCCGGAACGTGCCAACCCGGCCCGGTGGCGGCGGCGGGCGCGGCCCCGATAGCGTCGGCCGCATGAGGATCCTCCTGGTCGGCGCCGGAGGCGTCGGCAACGCCATCGCCAAGATCGCCGCCCGCCGCACGTTCTTCGACGCGATGGTGGTGAGCGACTACGACCTCGGGCGGGCCGAGGCGGTGCTCGCGTGGATCACGGATCGCCACGGCGCCGAGGTGGCCGGCCGCTTCTCGGCCGCGCGCATCGACGCGTCGGACGCCGATTCGGTCGCGGAGCTCGCGCGCGCCTCGCGCGCGACGCACGTGATGAACGCCGTGGAGCCGAAGTTCGTGCCGTCGGTCTTCGCCGGAGCCCAGGCCGCGGGCGCCGACTACCTCGACATGGCGATGAGCCTCTCCGAGCCTCACCCGGATGCCCCGCACTCGAAGGCCGGGGTCAAGCTGGGCGACCTGCAGTTCGCTGCGGCCCACGAGTGGGAGGCATCCGGTCGGCTCGCGCTCGTCGGCATGGGCGTCGAGCCCGGGCTCAGCGACGTGTTCGCGCGGTACGCCGCCGACCACCTCTTCGACGAGATCGACGAGCTGGGCACCCGGGACGGCGCGAACCTCGTCGTGCGCGACGAGGACGGAAACGAGATCTTCGCGCCGTCGTTCAGCATCTGGACGACCATCGAGGAGTGCCTCAATCCGCCCGTCGTGTGGGAGGAGGGGCGCGGCTGGTTCACGACCGAGCCCTTCAGCGAGCCCGAGATCTTCGACTTCCCGGCAGGGATCGGGCCCGTCGAATGCGTGAACGTGGAGCACGAAGAGGTCCTCCTCATGCCCCGCTGGCTGTCCGCCAAGCGCGTCACCTTCAAATACGGGCTGGGCGAGGAGTTCATCTCGGTCCTGAAGACCCTGCACCGGCTGCACCTCGACGCGGTCGCGCCGATCCGGGTCCGTTCGGCCGGCGGCCCGGTGGAGGTCGCGCCTCGCGACGTCGTGGCCGCTGCGCTGCCGGATCCGGCCACGATCGGTCCGCGCATGACGGGGAAGACCTGCGCGGGCCTCTGGGCCACCGGCACGGGAAAGGATGGCGCCCGCCGCGAGGTGTACCTGTACCACGTGAGCGACAACGAGGAGACGATGCGGGACTACGACAGCCAGTGCGTCGTCTGGCAGACCGCCCTCAACCCGGTCATCGCACTCGAGCTGCTCGCGACCGGGGTGTGGCAGGGGAGCGGCGTCCGCGGACCGGAGTCGTTCGACGCCGCGCCCTACCTCGAGCTGATGGCGCGGGCGGAGGCCGACGGCGGCTACGGCCAGGCGTGGGGCCTCGAGGACCGGACGCGAGCTACAGCAGCGAGTTGATCTCGGCCAGCACGGGGGTCGCGACGAGCACGCCGGCCACTCCGAGCGCTGTCGAGGTGAGTGCAGGATGCCGCTCCGTGAAGCCGAGGTTGCGCCAGAAGCCGAGCCGGAACTCCCGCCTCCCGATCGGCGCCGGAAGGTGCTGCACGGGCACCTCGAGTGCGGTCTCGACCGCCGTCAGCGCATCCCGGGACCAGAGGCTGCCGAGCATCCGGAGGACGGCGCGGCCGGACGCGTCGAGCACGAAGAGCTGCGGGGTGGCTCCCTTGGAGCTGGTCGACAGCACCCGCACGACGATGGCCGAGTGGACGTCGGACGACGGGACGGAGCGGGTGCGGCCCAGCAGGTTCCGCCGGCGGATGCCGGCCTCGTCGACGGTGACCGAGATCCGGCGCACCTGCCGCGACACGAGCCCGACCATGGCCAGGATCACGACGTGGACGGTGAGGACGTAGGGCCAGCCGCCGGTCGACGAGGTGAGCCAGTAGAGGGAGAGGAACGGCGGGAGGGTCACGAGTGCGATCGTGAGGGTGCCCCGTGGCTGGAAGATGCGGCGGGACGGCCGGACGACGACTGCGGAGCGTTGCGCTGTTCCCATCCACAGTCCTCTCCGGGGCCCGCCGAGCGAGTCTTCTCCCGGAATAACGGCAGAGTACCGATGGCGACACGCCGGGAAGTATCCCCAGTAGGAGGGCAGGCGGGGGCGCGTATACCCGCGTAACGTGCCCTCGCGTAAGCCCCCTGAGGGGCGCCTGCGCGGGAGAGAGGATGACGAGGTGATGCGCTTCTTCCGGGAGCACGGCCTGTTCTGGGCCAACGCCCTGCTCTTCGTCGTGTTCTTCGTCGGCATGGTCCTGACCGGGAACGCCACCTACAACAGCGACCAGGAGGAGCACGGCCAGGCGGGGGTGGGCCTGGTCCAGTACCTCGGCACCGGCGACTTCCTCGAGGCGACGTTCGAGAATTGGGAGAGCGAGTTCCTGCAGATGGGCTCGTACATCGTGCTCACGGTGTTCCTCTTCCAGCGCGGCTCGTCGGAGTCGAAGACGCCCGGGGAGCACGCGCCGCAGGACGACGACCCGCGCAACGTGAAGGTGAAGGCGGACACCCCGTGGCCGGTGAAGCGCGGCGGGCTGGTGCTCGTGCTCTACGAGAACTCGCTGCTCATCCTGTTCACGCTCCTGTTCCTCGCCTCGGTCGCACTGCACGCGGTGGGCGGATCGGAGGCGTACAGCGCCGACCAGGTGGAGCACGGCGAGGCCGCGGTCACTCCGCTGCAGTACCTCGGCACCTCGCAGTTCTGGTTCGAGTCGTTCCAGAACTGGCAGAGCGAGTTCATGGTCGTGGCGCTCATCGTGCTGGCCTCCGTCTACCTGCGCCAGCGCGGCTCCAGCCAGTCGAAGCCGGTGGCGATGGCGCATCAGAAGACCGACGGCTGAGGTCAGCGCGTCTGGAAGGCGAGCCGGGTGGCTATCAGCACGTAGGAGGCGGCGAAGACCCGGCGGGTCCAGTCCGCGCCGCGCGGGTGTGCCAGCAGGCGACGGCGGAAGAGCGCCGCGAGGAGCCCGTAGGCGACATAGACCACGAGGACAACCAGCAGGAAGGCGAAGCTGAGCGCCGTCGCGTCCCCTCCTTCCGGCCCGAGGAACCGGGGCAGGAATGCCGAGAAGAAGATCGGGATCTTCGGGTTGAGCAGGCTCACGAGCGCTCCGTAGCCGACCAGCTGCACCACAGTTCGCGGCCGCGGGTCGTCGTGCAGCTCGAACCTGCTCGTGTCTCGCCAGGTGCGGACGCCCATGAAGAGCAGGTACGCGACGCCCGCCCACTTGACGACCTCGAAGAGCACGGCGCTCGCCGCGAGCTGCACTCCGAGCCCGACCGCCGAGGCGACCGCATAGGGCAGGGCGCCGAGAACGCATCCGACAGCTGCGAGCACCGCGGATCCTGGCCCGTGCGACATGCCGGTGGAGAGCGTGTAGATCACGCCGGGCCCGGGAAGCGCGGCAAGGACGAGGGCCGTCGCCAGGAACTCGATGGTCATCGTCCGTCCAGTCTCCCCGGCAGGGCGCCGCGATCGACCAGCGGGGGCGCGAATGGGGCGGCCCGCTGTGAGTCATCCGGCAGCGCGCGCCCGGCGGTGCGCTCCTAGGCTGGTCGGATGCTGCGGAGCCTCCGACGCGCAGTGCTCGTCGTGGCACTGCTCAACCTCGCGTACTTCGGCGTCGAGTTCCTCGTCGCGCGCCTGATCGGGTCGGTGTCCCTCTTCGCCGACAGCGTCGACTTCCTCGAGGACGCCAGCATCAACCTGCTCATCTTCTTCGCCTCGGCGTGGTCGGCCGCTGCCCGAGCGCGCGTCGGCCGGCTCCTGGCGCTGATCATCCTCGTTCCGGCCGCCGCCGCCGTGGTGACCGCCATCCTGAAGGTGCTCGATCCCGAGCCGCCCTCGTTCGCCCCCTCACCGGAGCGGCGCTCGGGGCGCTGGTGGTCAACCTGCTGGCGGCCTTCATCCTGGTCCGGCACCGCGACCATGCGAGCGGACTGGCGCGTGCCGCGTGGCTCTCCGCGCGCAATGACTCGCTCGCGAACGTCGCGATCCTCGCGGCTGCAGTCGTCGGGTTGTGGCTGTCGTCCGGGTGGCCGGACATCGTCGTGGGGCTCGGGATCGGTGTGCTCAACGCGGATGCGGCCCGCTCGGTGTGGCGGGCGGCGAGCGCGGAGCGACTGGGGGAGCGCTCGGCAGAGGCCTGACCGCGGGAGCTCGAGAGTCGCGCAGACCAAAAAGGGACCCCCGCGCACCCGCCAGAGCCCGGTTACCCTTGCTGCGTTTCCGTCCTGGGGGAGTTGGCCTGGATGGCGCCACGCGGGGAGCCGCATCCAGTGTACCGGTAGGATGCTCTAGTGGTTCTCGGGCTCCACCCTGAGGACCACGCTGGAGGATTCGCCTAGTGGCCTATGGCGCACGCTTGGAAAGCGTGTTGGGTGAAAGCCCTCGGGGGTTCGAATCCCCCATCCTCCGCAGATGACGAACGCGCTCGCCCGTAGGGCGGGCGCGTTTGTCATCTATTGCAGTGCGTGGATTCGGGGAGGAGGAATGGCGTAGCCATTCCGACGGAGTCCCCATCCTCCGCAGATGACGAACGCGCTCGCCCGTAGGGCGGGCGCGTTTGTCATCTATTGCAGTGCGTGGATTCGGGGAGGAGGAATGGCGTAGCCATTCCGACGGAGTCCCCATCCTCCGCGAGTCCGCAGCCGCGTTGCGCAGGAAGCTGACCCCGGCCGGCTGATCGGGCTCCTGATCGCAGGCAAGGGCGTTCGTCCACAGCGTCGCCGCGCCGTCCGCCGGTTTCCGCTGTCGGGGTCTCGGTGTCACCCCCGGCGGTTACCCTGGTTCGGTGGTCACCGCCCTCTACCGTCGCTACCGTCCGGAGACGTTCGCGGAGCTGATCGGGCAGAGCCAGGTCACCGATCCGCTGCGCACCGCGCTGCGCACCGACCGGGTCAACCACGCCTACCTCTTCAGCGGTCCGCGTGGCTGCGGCAAGACCACGTCGGCGCGCATCCTCGCCCGCTGCCTCAACTGCGCGAAGGGCCCCACCGACACCCCGTGCGGCGAGTGCCCCAGCTGCGTGGAGCTCGGCCGCGACGGCGGCGGGTCGCTCGACGTGGTCGAGATCGACGCGGCCAGTCACAACGGGGTGGACGACGCCCGCGACCTGCGTGAGCGGGCGATCTTCGCGCCGGCCCGCGACCGCTTCAAGATCTTCATCCTGGACGAGGCGCACATGGTGACGCCGCAGGGCTTCAACGCGCTCCTCAAGATCGTCGAGGAGCCGCCGGAGCACGTGAAGTTCATCTTCGCGACGACGGAGCCCGAGAAGGTCATCGGCACCATCCGCTCGCGCACCCACCACTACCCGTTCCGGCTGGTGCCCCCGGCGCAGATGCTCGAGTACCTCCAGCAGCTGTGCGAGTCCGAGGGTGTCACCGTCGCGGCGGGCGTGCTGCCCCTCGTGGTCCGCGCGGGAGGCGGCTCGGTGCGCGACACCCTCTCCCTCCTCGACCAGCTCATCGCGGGATCGGAGGGCGACACCGTCGACTACGAGCGCGCGGTCTCCTCCTCGGCTACACGCACGGAGCGCTGCTCGACGATGTGGTGCTGGCTCTCGGCGCCCGCAACGCGTCGGAGGCGTTCGGCGCCATCGACCGTGTCATCCAGACGGGCCAGGATCCCCGCCGTTTCGTCGAGGACCTCCTCGAGCGCCTTCGTGACCTCATCGTCGTCGCGGCGACGGGGAGAGCGCGGGCAGCGTCCTCCGCGGCGTCCCCGCCGAGCAGCTGGAGTCCTACCGCGTGCAGGCCGCCCACTTCGGCGCAGCGGAGCTCTCCCGCGCCGCGGATGTGGTCAACGCCGCACTCACGGAGATGACCGGCGCGACGTCCCCCCGGCTGCACCTCGAGCTCATGATCGCGCGCGTGCTCGTCCCCTCGAGCGACGCCTCTGAACGGGGCGCCCTGGCCCGCGTGGAGCGCCTCGAGCGCCGCGTGGGCGTCGAGGGAGCTGAGGCCCCGGCCGGCTCGGCGGGCCGGATCGGGCAGACCGGGCCGCCGCTTCGGCCCGGAAGCGCCGAATCGGCCCGTCCTGCGGTGGCTGCTCCGGCACCGGGCCCCACGCCGCCCGAGGTTCCTGCGGTGCGCGCCGAGCCGGCGCGTCCCGCGCCCGTCCGCCAGGAGCCCGCCCCCGCTGCACGCGTGGACCGCACGGCCGCCGAGCCATCCCGTGGTGCCGCCGCCGCGCCGATCAGCGAGCCCGGCTGGGAGGTGCGGGTCCCCGGATCGGGCGTCCCCGGCACCGCCGCGCCGGCCCCGGAGGCCACGCGGACGCCGGCGTCCCGCCCCGGAGAGCAGCCCCGCCCGGCCGCCGGGCCGCCGTCGCGCGGCACCGACGTCCCTCCGCCTCCCGTGGAGGACCGCGAGGCGCCCGTCGACGAGTACGGGCCCGCAGACGTCTCTCCCGGGGCGTCGTCCGCCGTGCAGCTGGACCTGCAGCGCGTGCGCGACTCGTGGCCCGAGATCCTCGAGGCGGTCAAGCGCATTAAGCTGGCCGCCTGGACCGTCGTCTACACCGCGCAACCGCTCGCGCTGCGGCAGGACATCCTCACCCTGGGCTTCATCAGCGAGAACGACGTCGCCGGCTTCCGCCAGCAGCAGAACGCGGGGAGGGCGTCAGCGAGATCCTCCGCCAGGCGATCCTCGACGTGCTCGGCACGCGCGTGAAGTTCCTCGCGAGAGTGGACGTGCCGGAGGGCGCACCGAGCGCAGTCGCGGCGCGCACCGGATCCACCACCTCGTCGACCGTCCGCAACGAGCCGCAGCGCTACGGCGAGGCGGTGGTGCGGGAGATCCTCGGGGCGAGCTTCATCGAGGAGACCGCGATCCCGCCCCGCGGTCGGGAGTAGTCCGTGTACGAGGGGATCGTCCAGGAGCTCATCGACGAGCTGGGCCGGCTGCCGGGCATCGGGCCGAAGTCGGCGCAGCGCATCGCGTTCCACATCGTGCAGACGCAGTCCTTCGACGTGCGCCGGCTGGGGAGATCCTGCTGGAGGTCCGCGAGAAGGTCCGCTTCTGCGTGGACTGCGGCAACGTCTCCGACCAGGAGCGGTGCAACATCTGCCGCGACCCGCGCCGCAACCGTTCGCTGCTCTGCGTGGTCGAGGAGGCGAAGGACGTCGTGGCGATCGAGCGGACCCGGGAGTTCCGCGGCCTGTACCACGTGCTCGGCGGCGCGATCAGCCCCATCGACGGCATCGGCCCCGAGGACCTGCGGGTGCGGGAGCTGCTGCAGCGGCTCGCCGACGGCACCGTCGACGAGGTCATCATCGCCACGGACCCGAACCTCGAGGGCGAGGCGACAGCCACCTACCTCTCCCGCCTCATGCGCACGCTCGAAGTGCGGGTGAGCCGCCTGGCGTCGGGCCTCCCGGTCGGCGGCGACCTCGAGTACGCCGACGAGGTCACGCTGGGCCGCGCCTTCGAGGGCCGCCGCCTCGTCGAACACTGACCGGCCGCTGACTGAGGAGGCGCCGGAGGCGCCGTCCCGAAATCCCGGAACGTGCGTTGGGACCCCGGCACCCGCGTGAACCCGCGTAACAGCGTGGATTTCGAGACGCTCCCTCCGCGAGCTCCTCAATCAGCGGAGAGGGGAAGGCGGCGTATCGCACGAGCGGGAGCAGGCGGGGTCCCGGCGCCGTCACACCGGCGGGGGCCGTTTTCCCCAGCAAGTAGAATCGTCGCGGCCTCCGAGGGGCGGCCGGATCACAGGAGTCGCGCGTGAGTCTGATCGTCCAGAAGTTCGGCGGATCGTCCGTCGCCGACGCGGAGAGCATCAAGCGCGTCGCGAAGCGGATCGTCGCCACTCGCCGGGCGGGCAACGAGGTCGTCGTCGCCGTGTCCGCGATGGGGGACACGACCGACGACCTGCTGGACCTGGCGCACGAGGTGGCGCCCATCCCGGAGCCCCGCGAGCTCGACATGCTGCTCACCGCGGGCGAGCGCATCTCGATGGCGCTGCTGGCGATGGCGATCAAGAACCTCGGCTACGACGCCCGCTCCTTCACCGGAAGCCAGGCGGGGATGATCACGGACGCCCGGCACGGCGCCGCGCGCATCGTCGACGTCACGCCGGGCCGCGTCCGGGAGGCGCTCGACGAGGGCGCCATCGCGATCGTCGCGGGCTTTCAGGGGTTCAACCGCAGCACGGGCGACATCACGACCCTCGGCCGGGGCGGCTCCGACACGACCGCCGTCGCGCTCGCCGCGGCACTCGACGCCTCCATCTGCGAGATCTTCACGGACGTCGACGGCGTCTTCACCGCCGACCCTCGGGTCGTCCCTCGGGCACGGAAGCTCGAGCGCGTGACGAGCGAGGAGATGCTCGAGCTCGCGGCGTCCGGCGCGAAGGTGCTCTACATCCGTGCCGTGGAATACGCGCGCCGGCACGGCGTTACCCTGCACGTACGCTCGTCGTTCAACAACAACGAGGGCACCATCGTCTACAACCCGCCGGAGGCGGGCCGTGACGAGAACGGAGAACCTGTGGAAGAGCCGATCATCGCCGGGGTCGCCCACGACCTGACCGAGGCGAAGATCACGGTCGTCGGCGTCCCGGACATCCCGGGCAAGGCCGCGCAGATCTTCAACATCGTCGCGAAGTCGGGCGCGAACATCGACATGATCGTGCAGAACGTGTCGGCGGCCGCCACCGGGCTCACCGACATCTCGTTCACGCTGCCGAAGTCGGACGCGCAGACCGTCCTCACCGCGCTCACAGTCGAGAAGGGCGCGGTCGGCTTCCACTCGCTGCAGCACGACGACCAGATCGGCAAGCTGTCGCTCGTCGGCGCCGGCATGCGCACGAACGCGGGCGTCTCCGCCCAGCTCTTCACCGCCCTGTTCGAGGCGGGCATCAACATCGAGATGATCTCGACCAGCGAGATCCGCATCTCCGTCGTCACGCGCGCGGACATGATCAACGACGCCGTGCGCGCCGTCCACGCCGCGTTCGGGCTGGACGGCGAGGATGAGGCCGTCGTCTACGCAGGCACCGGGCGCTGAGACACCAGAGGAACGAGAAGGCAATGGCTGAAGGCAGAGGAGTGCGCGTCGGAGTAGTCGGCGCGACCGGTCAGGTGGGCGCCGTCATGCGCCGGCTGCTCGAGGAGCGGGACTTCCCGATCGCCGAGATCCGCTACTTCGCGTCGGCGCGCTCGGCCGGCACGACGCTGCCCTGGCGCGGCGAGGACATCGTGGTCGAGGATGCCGCCACGGCGGACCCCTCCGGCCTCGACATCGCCCTCTTCTCGGCCGGGGCGACGACATCCCGGGCGCAGGCGCCGCGCTTCGCGGCCGCCGGCGTGACCGTCATCGACAACTCGTCGGCCTGGCGGATGGATCCCGAGGTCCCCCTCGTCGTCAGCGAGGTGAACCCGCACGCCCTCGACGAGGCCGTCAAGGGCATCGTCGCGAATCCGAACTGCACGACCATGGCGGCCATGCCGGTCCTCAAGGTCCTCGACGCCGAGGCGGGACTGCGGCGTCTCATCGTCAGCACGTACCAGGCGGTCTCGGGCGCGGGCCTGGCGGGGGCCGCGGAGCTCATCCAGCAGGCCGAGGCCGCGGTGGGTCAGGACCTGGGACGCCTGGTGCACGACGGTTCGGCCGTCGAGTTCCCGGCGGCGGAGAAGTTCCCGCGCACCATCGCGTTCGATGTGATCCCCTTCGCGGGCAACCTCGTCGAGGACGGCCTCGGGGAGACCGACGAGGAGAAGAAGCTCCGCAACGAGAGCCGGAAGATCCTCGAGCTGCCCGAGCTGCTCGTGAGCGGCACCTGCGTCCGCGTGCCGGTGTTCACCGGCCACTCGCTGTCGATCAACGCCGAGTTCGAGCGGCCGATCAGCCCCGAGCGGGCGCGGGAGCTGCTCGACGGCGCCCCCGGCGTCGCACTGTCGGACATCCCGACTCCGCTGCAGGCCGCCGGCACGGACCCCAGCTACGTGGGACGCATCCGGCAGGACGAGGGCGCTCCCGAAGGCCGCGGACTGGCGCTCTTCATCAGCAACGACAACCTCCGCAAGGGCGCCGCGCTCAACGCCGTGCAGCTCGCGGAGCTCGTCGCCGCGCGCCTGCCCGTCGCCTAGCAGTCGCAGCATCCCGCGGATCCGCGCAGGGCGGGCCCGCGGTCAGAACCGCCTCGCCCCCGACATAGGATGGAACAATGGCATCGGCTGAGCCCGTCGACGTCGTGCTCATCGGCGGGGGAATCATGAGCGCAACGCTCGGCACCCTCCTCCAGCAGCTCGAACCCACCTGGAAGATCGCCCTCTACGAGCGGCTCGGCGCGGTCGCGGAGGAGAGCAGCAACCCGTGGAACAACGCGGGCACGGGCCACGCGGCGTTCTGCGAGCTGAACTACACGCCGGAGCGCCCCGACGGGCGGCTCGACATCCGCAGCGCCATCAAGGTGAACGAGCAGTTCCAGATCTCGCGCCAGTTCTGGTCGCACCTGGTCTCCTCTTCGCGCCTCCCCGACGGGGCCGCCTTCATCAACTCGACGCCGCACATGACCTTCGTGCGGGGCGCCGAGAACGTCCGCTTCCTGCGCCAGCGCTACCTGGCGCTCAAGGACGAGCCGCTGTTCGAGGGTCTCGAGTACTCCGACGACCCGTACGTGATCCACGAGTGGGCGCCGCTGCTGATGGAGGGCCGCCGCAAGGACGAGCCCGTCGCGGCCACGCGCATCGAGGCGGGCACGGATGTCGACTTCGGCGCTCTCACGCGCGAGCTCGTGGACCGGCTGACCGCAGGCGGCGCCGACCTGCACCTCAACGCCGAGGTCCGCGGTCTGCGCCAGGACGCGGACGGCCTCTGGCGCGTCTCGGTCCGGGAGCGCGGGGCCGGCACCACGGAGGTGCGCGCGCGCTTCGTCTTCGTCGGCGCCGGCGGCTGGGCTCTCAAGCTGCTGCAGAAGTCGCGGATCCCGGAGGCCCGCGGCTACGGCGTCTTCCCCATCAGCGGCCAGTTCCTGCGCACGGACGACCCCGAGGTCGTCCGCAGGCACAACGCGAAGGTGTACGGCAAGGCGTCTGTCGGCGCTCCCCCGATGTCGGTGCCGCACCTCGACACCCGCATCATCGAGGGCCAGGCGTCGCTGATGTTCGGCCCCTACGCCGGCTTCAGCCCGAAGTTCCTCAAGAAGGGCTCGCTCCTCGACCTCTTCGGGTCGGTCAAGCCGCACAACCTCATCCCGCTCCTCGCGGTGGCGAAGGACAACCTGGGCCTCCTCAAGTACCTGATCGGCGAGCTGCTCGCCACGCGGGGGAAGAAGTTCGCGAGCCTGCGCGAGTTCTATCCGGAGGCGAAGGAGGGCGACTGGAGGCTCATCGTGGCCGGCCAGCGGGCGCAGGTCATCAAGCCGGACAAGCGCAAGGGCGGCGTCCTCCAGTTCGGCACTGAGGTCATCGCGGCGGCCGACGGCTCGATCGCCGGCCTGCTCGGCGCGTCGCCGGGCGCCTCCACGGCGGCGCCGATCATGTTCGACCTCCTGCGGCGATGCTTCCCCACGCGCTACGGCGGCTGGCAGCCGCAGCTCAAGGAGATGGTCCCCACCTACGGCACCCTCCTCTCGAAGTCGCCCGAGCGGGCGGAAGAGGTCGCCGAGGTGACGGCGAAGGCGCTCCGGCTCACCGCGTAGCCCTCCAGCCGTCGCGCCTGCTTGACGTTCGTTCGAACGTATGTTCGAATGAGCAGGTGCGATGGAGTGGCCAGGAGCTCGGAGTCGAGCAGACCGACGCCCTGCCGGGCCTTGCACGCCTGAACAACCTGGTGCGGTCGGTGCGGACGCCGGAGTTCGCCGGCATGACGTTCCATGAGGTGCTCGCGAGGAGTGCGCTCAACAAGGTGCCGGGACCGGAGCGGTGGGGCTGGGGCTGGACCATCAACCCCTACCGCGGCTGCAGCCACGCCTGCACCTACTGCTTCGCCCGGCCCACCCACAAATACCTGGACCTCGACGAGGGCGCCGACTTCGACAGCCAGATCATCGTGAAGATCAACGTGGCCGAGGTGCTCCGCAAGGAGCTCGCGTCGCCGAAGTGGGAGGGTCGCCCGGTCGCGCTCGGCACCAACACTGATCCCTATCAGCGTGCCGAGGGCCGGTATCGCCTCATGCCGGAGATCCTCACCGCCCTCGCCGATTCGGGCACGCCCATCTCGATCCTCACCAAGGGCACCCTGCTCCGGCGCGACCTCGACCTCCTCACCGAGCTGGCGGAGCGCGTTCCGGTCGACCTCGGCATGTCGATCGCGGTCTACGACGACGAGCTGCAGCAGTCAGTCGAGCCCGGCACGCCGACTACGGCCGCGAGGCTCGCGACCGTCGCCGCTGCTCGTGAGCGGGGGCTCCCCTGCAGCGTGTTCGTGATGCCCGTGCTGCCCTACCTCACCGACACCAAGGCGCACCTCGACAGGGCGCTCGGGATGATCGCCGAGTCCGGCGCCAGCTCGGTGCTGCACTCCGCCCTGTATCTCAAGCCGGGCACGAAGGAGTGGTACCTGGCATGGCTTGACCGGGAGCATCCGGAGCTCACGGGACGGTATCGCCAGCTGTACGCCCGCGGAGCGTACGCGCCGAAGGAGTACCGGCAGTGGCTGGCCGCCAAGCTGGCCCCGCTGATGCGGAAGCATGGTCTGACGACCGGGCGCACTGACCCCGCGACGGGGGCCGTCCTGTCCAGCGGCGCACTCGTGGACCCGGCGCGCCTCGCGGCTCCCTCGCCTCTGCCGACCCTTTTCTGAGCTGTACCCCGCTCGTGCGACAGGCGGGCGCGGTCCGGGCGAATGGGGTACAAATAGTTCGCGGACTGCCATAATCGGGAGAGACGGCCGACGGCCGCCGCGATCCATTCCATCTCCCGATCCGGGCGCGAGCCCACCCGACAAGAGGTCCCGTGTCCCTCGGTCTGCCCGGCCATCTCGCGCCACGCGCGGTGAGTGCGGGCATCGCGCGCGCGTCGCACGTGATCGCGGCGGCGTGCCTGCTCGGCGCCACCGCGGCCACGGTGATGCAGCAGGCCGTCGCGCCGGCGCGGGTCATCTGGCCGGCCCTGCTGCCGCTGGTTCTGATCGGCCTTCTCCTCCTCGCCGTCGATCGCCATCGGTCACGCCTGTGGGTGGGCGCCTACCTGGTGCTCGGTGCCGCCCTTGCCTACCTCTACGCGGCGATCTGCCTCGTCCAGGTTCCCGTGCTGACCACCTCCGGGGCCTGGGTCTTCACGATGCTCAAGGTGGCGCTGGTCATGTCGGGCGCGGTCGGCGTCCGGCCGGTCGGCGCGATCCTCCCGCCGATCGCCGGGTACGTCCTCGGCGAGGCGTCGATGGGGCTCGCCGCCGTGGAGACGGGCAAGCCGGTCGGCCTCGACATCACGGCGGCCCTCGCCGCCGTGCTGGTCGTCGTGGTCGCGGTCGCGACGACGCTGAGCCGCCCGGCAGCCCGAAATGCCCAGCCTGCGCTGCACCGCGCGGCGCGGGACGAGCGGATCGCGGAGCTGCGATCCCAGGTGGAGGCGCGGGCAGCGGCGCTCCTGCACGACACGGTGCTCAGCGACCTGGCCGCGATCGCCTCCGCGCCGACCGGGCGGATCGCACCCGGCCTGGCGGAGCGCCTCACGGGCGACCTCGAGGTCATCATCGGACAGGACTGGTCGGACACCCCTTCCCAGGGCCCGAGTCCTGACACGGGCGAGTGGGCGGCGAGCGGTCTCGCGCAGGCGGTCGAGGACGGCCGCGCCCTCGGCCTCGATGTCACGGTGTCGGGAGACCCCTCCTCGCTCGCCGCGCTGTCCCGCTCCGTGGACGACATGCTCGGTCTCGCCGTGCGGCAGCTCCTCGTCAACGTGCACAAGCACTCGGGCGAGCGCGAGGCGGAGGTCGTCGTCTATGCCGGCGCAGGCATGGTCTCGGTCATGGTCATCGATGCCGGCCGCGGATTCGACGAGGCCGCTACGGCGCGCGACCGCTTCGGCCTTCGCACCTCGGTCCGGTCGCGCATCGAATCGGTCGGCGGGCGCGTGCAGGTGTGGTCGGCGCCCGGTCGCGGAACGTCGGTGCTGCTGCAGGTTCCGGACGAGTCGGCAGTCGAGGTCGCTCCCGCGCCGACGGGCAACGACTCCGTGCCGAGTGGAGACCAGCGGTGACCGGGCGCGAGGAGACGCTTCAGGCCCTCGATCCGCTCGGCGCGCTCGCCGGACGGCCGCTGACGGTCCTGGGCGCACTGGCCGCCACAGGCGTGGCGATCGTCCTCACCGCGGTGCATGGGCGGGAGGTGGGGAACGTCCCCCTCGGCGTCCTCGCCGTCGCATGCTGCGTGGCCGCCTGCCTCGTGCTCCTGCGGGCAACGGACCCCAGGCGCGCGCCCGTGCGACGTCGCTCCGCGGTGACCGTCGTGGCCCTGGGTGTCGTCGCGAACGCCGTCGCCGCACTGTCCGCCTGGGGTCAGAACTCCCTGGTGCGGGACGACTGGGGACCGGTCGTCCTCGGGCTGCTGCTCCTGTCGCTCTGTCCCTACCGTCCTCCTGCGGAGATCCGGACGCTCACGGTGCTCGCCGGTCTCGGAGTCGCCGTCATCACGGTCATCGAGAGCCCATTCTTCGTGACCCAGCTGCCGCCGATCATCTTCGTGGCGATCGCGGTCGTGCCGGTCGTCGCCCTCGGCTTCGGGGGAGCGGCGTTCTCCACCTCGGTGCTGAGCCGGCTGGAGCGGTGGCGCGCGCGAGCCGAGAAGGCGTCCCGCCTGCACGTGGAGCAGCAGGAGGAGGGCATCGTGCGCTCGGTCCAGCAGGGCCGCGTGAGCATCCTCAATCGCGACGTCGTGCCCCTGTTCGCCGATCTTGTCGCAGGTGGCGAGGTCACCGCCGAGCACGCGCGCCGCGCCACGGAGGTGTCATCCGCGATCCGAGCCCTCATGGTCGCGGAGACGGAGCGCTCCTGGCTGGACGACCTCCTCGTTCCGACGGCCAGCGCGTCGGGCTCGGCGGTGTGGGCATCACCGGTCAGCGACCCTGACCACGTGGCCGACGCCATGGACTTCGACCAGCGCTCCGCGATCCGGGCGCTCATCACCGCGCTCGTCGATCGCGCGGCCGTGCGCGACCTCGCCCTCGCCCTGCGGCGCTCCGGGCATGAGGTCAGCGTCCTGCTCCGCTGCAGCACCGAGCTCGACAGCCCCTCCCTCTCGACCCGCCTCGCCCCGTATGTCGCCGTCCTTCGCGCCGTCTTCGACAACCTCGTCGTCGAACCGGTTCCTCCCCAGCTGACCATGAGGTTCACCTATGTCACCGACTGACCCCCTCGCCGTCCCCACGACCACCGGGAGCATCCCGACGCTGATCGGGGGCGCCAAGCTCGCGCGGGAGCCGCATCCCGAGGGGTCGGCGCCCGTGCGGCTGGCGATCCTCGACGATCACGAGGTCCTGCTCGACAGCCTGACCAGCTGGATCGGCGCGAACGCGCCCGACTTCGAGGTCGTGCTGAGCGCCAAGACGTGGCTGGAGCTCGTGCACAGCGCCAACTTCCCCACGCAGCTGGTCTTCATCGACTTCCAGCTGAAGGAGCCGGTGTCGATCGAGGCCCGCGTGCGCACCTGTCGGGCCGCCGGCGCCAAGGTCATCGTGCTCAGCGGCCTCGACACGACGGAGGCCCGCGACCGGGCGCTGGCTGCCGGCGCGGCGGCATTCGTGTCCAAGTCGCAGCCGCTGCGCGAGGTCATGGACATCGCGCGCGGCATCATGGGAGTCTCCCGCGCCGAGGACCTGCAGAAGGACTGGCGGCCCCTGCCCATCGGCGCGAGCGACACCAACCGACCCCGCCTGAGCCTCGGCGAGGCGGAGGCGCTGAAGCTCTACGTGGCGGGGCACTCGACCAGCGAGGTCGCATCGCTCATGAACGTGCAGTACGAGACGGCCAAGACGTACCTCCGCCGCGTGCGCGAGAAGTACGCTAAAGCGAACCGCCCAGCGAGCCGGAAGGCCGACCTCATCCGTCGTGCCGCCGAGGACGGCTATCTGCAGTAGGCGGCCCGACGAACGGACATCCGTGCCCAAGCTCTACTTCCGCTACGGCGCCATGAACAGCGGCAAGAGCACTGCTCTGCTGCAGGCCGCGCACAACTACGAGGAGCGGGGCCAGCACGTGCTGCTGGCGAAGCCGCAGCTCGACCGCAAGGGCGACCGCGACATCGTGTCGCGGCTCGGCGTGCGCCGCCCGGTCGACTTCACGATCTCCCCTGACGACGACGTGCTGCTCGCGTTCGAGCGGCGCCGCGCGGAGGTCAGGGCGCGCACGGGGGCCGACGTCGCCTGTCTCCTGGTGGACGAGGCCCAGTTCCTCACCGAGAATCAGGTCGACGACCTCCTCGGCATCGCCATCCTCGAGGGGATCCCGGTGATCGCCTACGGCATCCGCACCGACTTCCGGACCGTGGCGTTCCCGGGCAGCCGGCGGCTGCTCGAGATCGCGCACAGCCTCGAGGAGCTGAAGACCATCTGCCGGTGCGGCCGGAAGGCCGTGTTCAACGCCCGCCGCGTCGGGGACCGGTACGTCTTCGACGGCGATCAGGTCGCCATCGACAGCTTCGAGAACGTGACCTACGAGTCGCTGTGCGGGCAGTGCTACCTGCAGGAGAGCGACGGCGTGCTGGGGCACATGCGAAGCGGCCCCGGAGCCTTCAGCTACGTGTCGGCCCCCGACCCCGACTTCACGTAAAGCCGGACCGCCGATATCGGCTATCCTTGTCGAGGCGAAAGCCGCTCGGGGTGTGGCGCAGTTTGGTAGCGCGCTTCGTTCGGGACGAAGAGGCCGTGGGTTCAAATCCCGCTACCCCGACCGAGTAGGAAGGGCCGGACCGGTGCAACCGGTCCGGCCCTTCTTCGTCGGTGGCGGTATCCGAGGAGATGCACGCTTGGGTGGGCCCCTTGCCGCCTGGGCCCACCGGGCACGCTTGCACGGGGAGTCCGACGCGTCGCGCAGCGACGTGGCGGCCGTGCGCAAGGGACAAATCCCGCTACCCCGACCAAGTAGGAAGGGCCGGACCGGTGCAACCGGTCCGGCCCTTCCTTGTCGGTAGCGGTGTCCGCCGCTGATTGAGGAGCTCGCGCAGCGAGCGTTTCGAAATCGACGAATCCGCGCGGCAGCAACCGGCGACAGCCCGCCGCCGAGCGGGGAGTCGGCTGTCTCTCGCTCAGCGGGGCCTGAGCGTGAGCAGGGTCGCCTCAGGCGGGCACGCGAAGCGCACGGGCGCGTAGATCGACGTGCCGAGACCCGCGGACACGTGCAGCCAGGCGGAGCGGCGCCGGGACATCCAGACGCTGAGGCCCTTCACCTGCTGACGCGGGATGTCGCAGTTGGTGACCAGCGCGCCGAAGCCCGGCACGCACACCTGACCGCCGTGCGTGTGCCCCGCCAG
Source organism: Naasia aerilata (assembly GCF_030296595.1). Taxonomy (GTDB): domain Bacteria; phylum Actinomycetota; class Actinomycetes; order Actinomycetales; family Microbacteriaceae; genus Naasia; species Naasia aerilata. Next base: position 1,495,205 of record NZ_AP027731.1, read on the forward strand.
GATCAGCTCGGCGCCGCGGTTCGCGAACGCGTCGAGGATCCGGCGGTAGGGCGCGTGCGCGACGCCGACGAGCACCTCGGGCGAGCCGTCCCGGGACTCCTCGAGGTCGTCGACGGCCGCCGCGACCCGGTCCAGGCGGTCGAGGCGGCGGTGCGGGTCGTCGACGCCGAAGAAGCCGATCGTGGTCCCGCGCACCTCGAGGTCCACCGCGGTGTTGTTCAGGTCGGTCCAGCCGAGGCTCGCGAAGTAGAGCCCGAGCCCCTCGATGTCGAGCCGGCGAGGCTGCTTGGGCGGCGCCGAGGCACCCGCGAAGTAGAGAAGGGGTTCTTCGGCTCAGGACCGAAGTAGTCGTTCGACCCCCACACGTACACGCCAGGGACGCCCGCGAACGGCGCCAGAGCCTCACGCAGGCCTTCGATGCCGCGCTCGTGCCCGAGGTTATCCCCGGTGGTGACGACCAGGTCGGGCTTGAGGGTCGCCAGCGAGCGGACGAACTCCTGCTTGCCGCGCTGCCAGGGCGCCATGTGCAGGTCGGAGAGGTGGAGCACCCGGATGGGCTTCGCCCCCGCGGGCAGGATGGGCACCGTCGCCCGGCGCAGCGTGAAGCGGTCCCGCTCCACGAGCGACCCGTACGCGAAGGCCGCGGCTCCGGCGGCGGCCGTGAGGGCGGCCGCGCGCCGGATCAGCCGGAGCATGCCGCGGGGTCGACGATCGCGGTGTTGTTGTTGTTGTTTCCGTTCCCGCTGTTGCCGTTCCCGTTGTTCCCCGTAGTCACCCCGGCAACGTACACCGTGACCTCGTCGGTGGTCGGCGTAGTGGTTCCCGCCGCGGGGTCGGTCGCGGTCACGGAGCAGAGCGCCTTGCCGGCGGGGTTCGGATCCCACGCATAGCTGATGTTGGTGAACCCTGCCTTCTGCAGGGTCGCGGTCGCGGCCGGCGCCTTCTGGCCGACGACGTTCGGCAGCGGGACGCCGACCTTGGTGCCGTCGCTCGTGTAGATGGTGATCGTGGTGCCCCTGGAGGCCGACGAGCCGCCGGCAGGATCGGTGCCGATCACCTGCCCGGCCGGAGCGCTCGAGGGAGACGCACCGCCGTCGACGGTGTCGAAGCCGGCCGCCTGGAGGATGCCGCGCGCGCTGTCGAGCGTCTGGCCGACCACGTTCGGCACGTTGACGAAGACTCCTTGAGGAACCGGGTGTCGGGCTTCGGGAAGTCGTCCCCGCCGTAGCCGTCGTCGATCGCGGTCATGATCGGCTTCCAGATGCGGTGCCGTGCGGTGGCCGCCTGACCGCTGTCCAGGTAGACCTTGCGCAGATCGGCGTCCCCGGTGGCCTGGCCGACCAGGACCGAGAGACCCATCTTGGAGCTCGCGCCGGTCGTCCACGTCTGCTGGTTGTAGTCGCTCGTGCCGGTCTTGGCGAAGTGGTCGATGCCGTCGTTCGGGTTTGACGCGGTCGCCGTGCCCTCGGTGATGACCGAATGCAGGGCGTACTCGGTCGCGGCCGCGACATCCGGCTCGATTCCCTGGCGGCAGGTGCTCGCGGGGATCGCGGTGTCCTGTCCGTCCTGGTTCACCATGCGCTCGATCGCGATGGGCGAGCACACGACCCCGCCGTTGGCGATGCCCGCGTACGCGGTCGCCATCGTCAGCGGGGAGACGGAGGTGTCGCCGAGGATCGCGCCCGGGTTGTCGTTGGGCGTCTCGCCCTGGGCGTTGGTGACGCCGAGGTCGGTCGCGGCCTTGCGGATGTCGCACTGGTCGAGCTGCTGGCCCATGGCCACGAACCCGCCGTTGATGGAGCCGGCCGTGGAGGCGAGAACGGTGCGCGTGCCGCGCTCCCCGTCGTCGTTGCCCGGCGCCCACGTTCCGCCCCACTGGTTGTCGCAGGTCTTGAACGTGGACATGTCCCACGTCTTCGGCGTCACGTTGAGCGTCTCGCCCAGCGTGTGGCCGGCGCGCAGCCAGGCGATGAGGGTGAACACCTTGTAGGTCGAGGCCGCCTGGAAGCCGCCCGATCCGCCGAAGTCGTAGTTGGTGTTGTAGTTGACCGCGGAGAAGTTGGGCCCCATCGCGGCGGCGTCGCCGGAGTCGTTGAAGTCCTTGTTCTCGGCCATGATCCGGATCTTGCCGGTCCCCGCCTCGACGGCTGTGGCGGCGGAGGCGATGTCGACCCCGTCCATCGCCTTCGGCACGTTCTCGTCGATCGAGCCCTGACCGACGTCCTGCAGGTCGAGGTTGAGCGTCGTGTAGACGTCGTACCCGCCACGGATGAACTTGCTGTAGCGCTCCTCGGCGGTCTTGCCGAACACCGGATCGTTGCGGATCACGTTCACCACGTAGTCACAGAAGAACCCGGCGTTGCCGGCGTTGCTGCAGCCGGACTGGGCCTCGTGGATCGCGGGCTCGATCGGAGCAGCGACGGCGGCGTCGTGCTCCTCCTTGGTGATCTTCTTCTCCTTGAGCAGGTTGTCGAGCACATAGTCCCGGCGCACCTTGTTCGCGGCGTACCCGTTCGCGGCGCCGTTCGTCTCGCTGTCCGGCTTGTCGAGCCGGAACTTCTCGGGGTTGTTGACGATCGCGAGGAGGCTGGCCGCCTGGGGGAGCGTGAGATCGGAGGCGTTGACGCCGTAGTAGTACTGGGAGGCCGCCTGGATCCCGTAGACCCGTCCGCCGAACAGCGCGATGTTGAGGTAGCCCAGCAGGATGTCGTCCTTGCTGTAGACCTTCTCCAGACCGATCGCGAGCCGCATCTCGCGCAGCTTGCGGTCGAAGCTGACCTTGGTCGCCTCCTTGTAGGCGGCGTCCCGCTGCGCCTCGGTCGCAAGGCCGGTGGCCTGCGCGACGAGGACGTTCTTCACGTACTGCTGGGTGATCGTGGACGCGCCCTGCACGTCGCTGCCGAGCACGTTGGAAAGCGCCGCGCGCGCGACGCCGAGCGGGTCGATGCCGCCGTGCTCGTAGTAGCGGGGTCCTCGGCGGCGATCGCCGCATCCTTCGCGAACTGCGACACCTGGTCCCAGGCGACGCTCTCGCGGTTCTCGGCGAAGAACGATGCGATGGGCGTGTTCGTGTCGGCGCCGTCGACCGCTCGGTGCGCGTAGATCGTGGTCCGCTCGGGGAGGTCCCCGATCTTCAGGTAGCCCGGCAGGTTCTCGAACATGCCGATGGAGTTGTTGGCGGCCAGTCCCGTGAGCGCGATCGCGGGCGTGACGGCGACCGTGGCGAGAACGCCCGCAATCGCACTGATCCCCAAGAAGCTCAGAACTGCGCCCAGGCGGCCACGAGGCCGGGTGAGGGCAGACATAGGATCAAGGGTACGTGAGCCAAGCTGACAAACCGCCCCGGCTTCCGGCCCGGCGGATGTCTGCGGGAGGGACCGGAGTGGCCGCCTGGGAGTACATGACGACGCCGCTGATCGTGCACAACACCGCCGCGATCCTCAACAACTGGGGGCGCAGGGCTGGGAGCTCGTGCAGGTCGTCCAGGGCCCGGAGGGCGGGCTGGTCGCCTACCTGAAGCGCCGCGCGGACGGCGGGGACGCCTGATGGGCGCCGTCGAGCAGCGGCTCGCGGAGCTCGGTCGCACCCTTCCCGAGCCCGCTACCCCGGTCGCTGCCTACGTGCCCGCGGTGGTCACCGGCAACCTGCTGTTCGTCTCGGGCCAGGTGCCGCTCGTCGACGGCGCCGTCCAGGAGACCGGCAAGGTGGGGGAGGGCGAGGGCCTGGTCGCCCCGGATCGTGCCAAGGAGTACGCCGCCATCTGCGCCCTCAACGCGCTGGCCGCGGTGAAGCGCGAGCTCGGCGACCTCGACCGCGTGACGCGCATCGTCAAGGTCGTCGGCTTCGTCGCGTCGTCCCCGGAGTTCACCGGTGCGCCGGGCGTGGTCAACGGTGCGTCCGAGCTGCTCGGCGAGGTGTTCGGCGAGGCGGGACGGCACGCGCGATCCGCGGTCGGCGTCGCGGTCCTCCCGCTCGACGTCCCGGTCGAGGTGGAGCTCATCCTCGAGTTCGCTTGAGCACGTTCCGGCCCGGGTGGTGCCTTGCGCCGTACCACCCGGGCCGGAACGTACCGGGCGTCAGCTCTTGAGGCGGTCGGCGATCGCCTTCATCACCGTCGTGTCGGCGAGCGTCGTCGTATCGCCGATCTCCCGGTGCTCGGCGACGTCGCGCAGCAGGCGGCGCATGATCTTGCCCGAGCGCGTCTTCGGCAGCTCGTTCACGATGAACAGCTCGCGGGGTCGGGCGATGGCGCCGATCGAGGTCGCCACATGGGCGCGCAGCTGCTGGGTCGCGTCCTCGGCTGCCGCATCCTCGACGTGCCGGGCCTTGACGATGACGAACGCCACAACGGCCTGACCGGTCGTCTCGTCGCTCGCGCCGACCACGGCCGCCTCGGCCACCCAGGGGTGCGCGACGAGGGCCGACTCGATCTCCGCGGTGGAGAGCCGGTGGCCGGACACGTTCATGACGTCGTCGACCCGGCCGAGCAGCCAGATGTCGCCGTCGTGGTCCTTGCGGGCGCCGTCGCCGGCGAAGTAGATGGGCCCATCGGGTCCGTCCGGGAACCGTGACCAGTACGTCTCGATGAAGCGCTCGGGGTCGCCCCAGATGCCGCGCAGCATCCCGGGCCACGGCTCCGGGATGGCGAGCAGCCCGCTCTCGTTGTTGCCGACGGGCTTGCCTGCGTCATCCAGCACGTCGACGGTGATGCCCGGCAGGGGCACCTGCGCGGAACCCGGCTTCGCCAGGGTCACCGCGGGGAGCGGGGACACCATGATGCCGCCCGTCTCCGTCTGCCACCAGGTGTCGACGATCGGGGTGCGGTGACCGCCGATCACCTCCCGGTACCAGAGCCACGCCTCCGGGTTGATCGGCTCGCCGACCGAGCCGAGCACGCGCAGCGAGCTGAGGTCGAACTTCTGCGGGATCTCGCGGCCCGCCTTCATGAAGGAGCGGATGGCGGTGGGCGCCGCGTACAGGATGCTGACCTGGTACTTCTCGATGATCTCCCACCAGCGGCCGGCATGGGGGTGTCCGGGGTGCCCTCGTACATCACCTCGGTGGCGCCGTTCGCGAGCGGCCCGTAGACGACGTAGCTGTGGCCGGTGACCCAGCCGACGTCCGCCGTCGACCAGTAGACGTCGGTCTCCGGGTGCAGGTCGAACACGTTGCGGTGCGTGTATGCGGCCTGGGTGAGGTACCCGCCGCTCGTGTGCAGGATGCCCTTCGGCTTCCCCGTCGTGCCCGAGGTGTAGAGGATGAACAGCGGGTTCTCGGCCTCGAACGCCTGTGCCTCGTGCTCCCAGTCGACCTGCGCGATCTCCTCGTGCCACCACAGGTCGCGGCCCTCGGTCCATCCGAGCTCCTGGTCGTCCGGCCACGCCCGCTGCACGACGAGGACGTGCTCGACGGTGCTGTCCCCGCTCGCGAGGGCGGCGTCGACCGCCGGCTTGAGCGGGCTGACCTTGCCCTTGCGCCAGCCGCCGTCCGCCGTGATGACGAGCTTCGCCTCGGCGTCGTCGATCCGCGCGCGGAGGCTCTCCGCGCTGAAGCCGCCGAACACCACGGAGTGCACCGCGCCGAGCCGGGCCACGGCCAGCATCGCGATGACCGCCTCGGGGATCATCGGCAGGTAGATGGCGACGCGGTCGCCGGCGCGCACGCCGAGGGCGGTCAGCAGGTTGGCCGCCCGCTTCACCTCGGCAGTGAGCTCCCCGTAGGTGATGCGGCGGGTGTCGCCGGGCTCGCCCTCCCAGAGCAGGGCGACGCGGTCGCCGTTCCCGGCGAGGACGTGACGGTCCAGGCAGTTGTAGGCGACGTTGAGCTGCCCGTCCCCGAACCAGCGCGCGAACGGCGCGTTCGACCAGTCGAGAACCTCGGTGAAGGGGCGGTGCCAGTGCAGCAGGGAGCGGGCCTGATCGGCCCAGAACTGCTCGCGGTTCGCGCGCGCCTGCTCGTACAGGGCCTCGCTCGCCGCGGCGTCCCCCGCGAACGACGGCGGCGGCCCGAAGACCATGTCCTCGGCCCGGACCTCGCCCATCGCTTCCACCATGCGTCCACGCTCCTTCGCGCCTCGATCTGGACGACCCCGAGCCTATCGGGGAGGGAAAAGTTCGCGTATCTGCGGCGGTAACGGGGCGGAACGCGGTGCCGTGTGCCTGCTCGCCGACCTCTTCGCGCGGGTTCTGTGCGCCGGCATCCGTGTCCCGTGTGGATAGGCCCGCGAACTGCGGAACGGCAGAACCTGAGGATTTCCCGACTGCGTGTCAACTCCCTCTTGCGGAGTGCCCCGTTCGGGGTACACTGAACCCGTCAAAGCTCCTTTGACACGCAGCGTAAGCGATTCCCCCAATCCAGCGTTGCTGTGGCGGCACCTGTTCCCCCCAATAGGTGCCGCCCCTTCCTTTAAGCCCCGGTCCCGACGCCATTGAGTGCCGGGCGGCGCTATCCGGCCCTCGCGAGCCTGCCCCGGGCTCGGCGCCGGGTCGGCGTCCCTCCCCATCCAGGAGTGTGCGTGCTTTCCCGCAGAGCCGGCCGCTGCCGCCGGCGGCCCGAAAGCCGCCCCTAGCCTGCGGCGATGCGCTCCTCCTCAGCACCGGACCCGGATCCTCGGTCGTCCGGAGCCGCCCCGTCGGCGCCTCCTCGCTTCGTGCCTGTCCGCGCCCCCGCGAGCGCAACCGTGCGGGGTACGGATCCGCCCCCGTCCCGCCGGGAGGAGCTGTGGGCGGAGCTCGGCATGCTCGCGGAGTTCGCCGACGAGAAGACGACAGACCTCCTGCTGACCGGCGCGAGGCTGTGGGTGGATCGCGGCACCGGGCTCGTCCGGCGGGACGACTGGCCGCTCCTCGACGAGCCCGCTCTGCGGGAATTCGCCGTGCGGCTCGTGGCCAGAGGCGGCCGTCATCTCGACGACGCGACGCCCTGCGTCGATGTCCGGCTTGCGGACGGCATCCGGGTACATGCCGTGCTGCCCCCGGTGTCGACCGGCGGGACCGTGGTGTCGGTGCGCCTGCCGGCGCGCCGCCGGTGGCGGCTGAGCGACCTGGTGTCCGCGGCGATGCTCGACGAGTCCCAGCGGCAGCTCCTCGCCGACGCCGTGCGGGACCGCCAGAACATCCTGCTCACGGGGGCAGCGGGCACCGGCAAGACGACCCTGCTCGCCGCCCTCCTGGCGGAGGTTCCGGCGAGCGAGCGGATCGTGACGGTCGAGGATGTCGCGGAACTCCGCATCGACCACCCGCACGTGGTGTCCCTCGAGGCGCGGCAGGCCAACACGGAGGGCGCCGGCGCCGTGGGACTCGAGCGACTCGTCCGCGAGGTGCTGCGGATGCGCCCGGACCGCATCGTGCTGGGCGAGTGCCGGGGTGCGGAGGTGCGCGAGCTGCTCGCCGCGCTCAATACCGGCCACGATGGCGGCGCGGGGACGCTGCATGCCAGCGACCTCGACGACGTGCCCGCCCGCCTGGAGGCGCTCGGGGCGCTCGCCGGCATGAGCGCACACGCCCTGGCCCGGCAGGTCGCGAGCGGCCTCGACCTCGTGGTCCACCTCGACCGGGGGATCGGCCGGCGCCACGTGGCGGCGATCGGGCGGTTCGCGGTGCTCGCTGGCGGACTGCTTACCGTCGAGCGTCTGTCATGACGGTCAGCCCGCTGGACGAAGTCGCCGCCACCGCCGACCGGCTGGCGACGCTCCTCGCCGCGGGACTGCCGCCGCCGACCGCGTGGGAGCACCTGCGGCGGACTGCACCGTATTCGGAGCCGCTGGCCGCAGTTGCGCATGGGTCCGCGGCCGGGGATCGGATCGCGGAGGCGCTTGCCGCCGCGGCTCCGGCGAATGCGGCGGGCCGGCCGTGGCGCGCGATCGCGACCGGCGTCGCCCTCGCCGAGCGGACCGGCGCGCCGCTCGCCGACGTGCTCGGCCGTCTCGCCGAGTCCCTCCGTGACCTGGCAGCCGCGGAGCGGGACGTGATCGCGGCGCTGACCGGCCCCCGGCTCTCCTCGCGGCTGGTGCTCGCGCTGCCCGCCGTCGGCATCGCGTTCGGGTTCGCGCTCGGCTTCGATCCTGTTGCCGAGCTCCTCGGCACGCCAATCGGACTGGCGTGCGGTGCCGCAGGCGCGGTGCTGTTCCTGCTGGGCGCGCTCTGGACGCGGCGCCTGGTCGGCCGCGCCCGCGCGGCGAACCCGGTCTCCGGCCTTGCTCTCGAGCTCGTCGCGGTCGCGCTCGCGGCGGGTGTCCCGTTCGACGACGCCCGGATGCTGGTGCGGGATGCCGCCCACGCGTGCGGCCTCCCGCTGGATGAGGACGGTGTCGAGGAGGCGGGCCGATTGGCCGGCACGGCAGGGGTGCCCGTTGCACCCCTGCTGCGGGGTGAGGCCCGCCTGCTGCGCCGCCGGGCGACCAGCGATGCGCGGGTCCGTGCCGAGGCGCTCGGGGTCACGCTCTTGCTTCCGCTCGGCATCTGCGTGCTGCCCGCCTTCATGCTCCTCTCGGTCGCGCCGCTGATGCTGTCCATCGTGTCCTCCACCGTCCTGCCCGGCTGAGGCTTCGCGCGCGCAGGGAAGGGGGCGTCAGCGGTTGGTCGATCCGCTCTCCACCTGGGCGTCCGCACCGACGTCCTCCGAGTCCTCCTCGGCATCCGGCTTCGGCCGCTGGTACAGGTCGGACAGTCGCCGGTATGCCGGGGTGAGGAACGCGAGGAGCGCGATCCCGACCATGAGAAGCCCCGCGACCAGGAACACGAGCGCGATCCCGCGCCCTATGCCGTCGCCGAGCAGCCAGCCCCACGTCGAGCGGCCCGCCGAGGAGCTCATGAACGGGATGATGAGGAACTGGGCGATCGGCGCGATGAGGAAAGCCGTGATGGGAGCCGCGGCCGATTCGAACGCCTGGGCGAACCCGAAGACGCGCCCCTGTCGACGGAAGGTCACGACCTTCTGGATGACCGTCTGCTCCGACGCCTCGACGACGGGGATGAGGATCATGTACAGCCAGATGCCGCCCGCGTACAGCCACCACCAGTCGCGGAGAGTGAACAGCGCGCCGAGCAGGCCCATGACGATGACCACGAGGAGCATCGTCCGGATGGGGTTGCGGCCCAGCCCGAACTTCGCGACGACGAGCCCCCGATGAGGAATCCGGTGGCGGTGATGCCGAGCACGAGTCCCCAAACTTCGACCGGGAAGAGCTCGAGGCCGTACGGATCCATCAGCGCCATGTAGACGCCGCCGATGAGGTTGTTGAACGTCGAGAAGATGATGAGGGCGAAGAGTCCCGGGGCAGCGCGAATGGCACGGATGCTGCCGCGCAGGTCGATTGTCGGCGCGCCGCCGCCCTCGGCCCGGGGCTGCTCCTCGGGGATGCGCAGGAGGAGCAGATGCCCGAGTGCCAGCGCGGTCAGCCCGATCGCGATGAGAAGCGTCCAGCCCATGCCGAGAAGCCCGACGGCCAGTCCGGAGAAGACACTGGTGACGATGAACGCGAGCCCTTGGACGGTGCCCACGAGTCCGTTCGCGTTCGCGTGTCTCTCTTCCGGCACCAGGAGGGTGACGACGGTCGAGAGAGCGATGTTCCGCATGTTCTCGACCACCGCGCCGAACAGGATGATGCCGCAGATGAGCCAGAACCAGGGGCCCCCAAGGTCGAGAAGTGCGGCCTCGGGGAAGACGAGGTAGAGCGCGCCGGCGACGGAGAACGACACGAGCGTCACGACGCTCGCCAGGACCATGACGTGGTGCTTCCGGTGACGGTCGACGATCGTGCCGAACAGGATCGAGAAGAAGGCGACGAACAGCATGTAGGCGCCGCCGATGACGCCGGTCGCGAGCACCGAGCGGGTCTCGAGGTAGACCCAGAAGGTCAGGGCGAACCACAGGAAGCTGGTCGTAACGTTCGCCAGCGCCCTGTTGACGAGCACATGCGCGAACGTGCGCGAGCCGCGGGCCGGGGGTGAGGGTCCGGGGTCGTGGGGGCGACCGTCTCAGTCATGGACCGAGGGTAGGGGAGGCCCCGGACATCCGGCCAGAGCCGCCTGTCGCTCTCCCGAAGGAGCGCCCTCCGCAGACACGGATTCGGTGCTTCCTCCACCGAACGGGTGGACCGACCCTGCCCTGCGAGCGCCTGACGCAGAGTGGGGTTCCCTACGACGAGAGGACGTCCGATGTTCCTTGCAGCACTGTCCCGAGGGTGCCGTCTTCTGCGCTTTCGCCGGTCCCTCGCACCCGATCCTGACGCACTCGGTCCCGGCGCATCGCATCCCGACGAGGGATCGGTGACGGCCGAATACGCCGTCGCCACCATGGCGGCGGTGGGCTTCGCCGGCCTCCTCGTCGTGATCCTGCGCTCGGACGAGGTGCGGAGCATCCTCACAGATCTGGTGCGCCATGCGCTCGCGTTCGGGGGCTGATGCAGAGACTGGGAGCGTCACTGCGGAGCTGGCCGCCGCCATGCCCGCCGTCCTCCTGGTGCTCGCGCTCTGCGTCGGAGCGCTGCAGGCGCTCACGCAGCGCGTGATGCTGCTCGACGCGGCCGCCTCCTCGGCCCGGGCGCTCGCGCGCGGAGAGGTTCCTCCCGGCATGCCCGGTCAGGCGACGGCCGAGATGACCGAGGAGCGGCGTGGCGATCTCGTCTGCGTGACGCTCGCGCGTCCGGCGACCGGGCCGCTGGGGCTGCTCGGCGTGCCCATCGCTGCCACCAGCTGCGCTGCGGCCGGAGGCCGATGACGGCCGCCGCCGAGCGCGACCGCACCGACGCGGGGGCCGGCTCCGTGCTGGTCCTCGCCGTCGCCGCGGCGTGCATCCTGCTCTGCGGACTGCTCGTACCTCTATATATGGCGGTCGCCGCGAAGCGCGTCGCAGCGGCGGGTGCCGACGCCGCGGCGCTCGCCGCAGCCGACGCCTTGTCCGGCGCCCTTCCAGGGTTCCCCTGCGAGGTCGCCGCCGAGGTGGCCCGCTCGGCGGGGGCCGTCCTGGAGCGGTGCAGAGCGGAGGCGGACTCGGCCGTCGTCACCGTCTCCCTGCGGATTCTCGGCATGCCCGTGTCGGCCAGTGCGCGGGCCGGACCGCCGCCGGAGCCGGCTCGACACGCGGCGACCGGGCCGGGAACCGATTAGGTGACGGGTCGGATGTCGTGTGTATGGTGTGCGGGGACGGCCGGTCGCCGGACGTTCCTCCATCCCCGCGGATGGCTCTCCACTGTCTCACCCCCATACGAGGAGGGGAATTCGCGTGCCCGCTAGCAAGAAGCTCGTCATCGTCGAGTCGCCGGCCAAGGCCAAGACGATCGCCCAGTACCTGGGCAGCGGGTACGAGGTGCAGGCCTCCGTCGGTCACATCCGTGACCTCATCGAGCCCAAGAACCTGCCCGCCGAGCTCAAGACCGGGTCGCTCGGCAAGTTCTCCGTGGACGTCGAGCACGACTTCGCCCCGTACTACGTGGTGTCCGACCAGAAGAAGAAGACGGTCGCCGATCTGAAGCGCGCGCTGAAGGACGCCGACGAGCTCTACCTCGCAACTGATGAGGACCGCGAGGGCGAGGCCATCGCGTGGCACCTGCTCGAGGTGCTGAAGCCCAAGGTGCCGGTGAAGCGCATGGTGTTCCACGAGATCACCAAGGACGCCATCGCCAAGGCGAAGGACAACACCCGCGACATCGACACCGCACTCGTCGACGCGCAGGAGACCCGCCGCATCCTCGACCGCCTCTACGGCTACGAGGTCTCCCCGGTCCTCTGGCGCAAGGTCGGGCCCGGCCTCTCCGCGGGCCGCGTCCAGTCCGCGGCGACCCGTCTCGTCGTCGACCGGGAGCGCGAGCGCCTCGCCTTCGTGGCCGCGAGCTACTGGGATCTCGCCGCTCGCTTCGCTCCGGCCGGCACCGCCGACCAGTTCGACGCGCGCCTCGTGCGCCTCGACGGCGACCGCGTCGCCACCGGGCGCGACTTCGACGACAAGGGTGTGCTGCGTGCCGGCGCCCGTGCTCTCGACGAGGCGACGGCCACCGCGCTCGCCGAGGCGCTCCGCGACGACGCGACCCGCACCCGCGTCACCGAGGTGGAGTCGAAGCCGTACACGCGCCGGCCGGCGGCGCCCTTCACCACCTCGACGCTCCAGCAGGAGGCGGCCCGCAAGCTCCGCTTCTCCGCTCGGCAGACCATGAGCGTCGCGCAGTCGCTCTACGAGAACGGCTACATCACCTACATGCGCACCGACTCGCCGTCGCTGTCGACGCAGGCGATCAATGCCGCCCGCGCTCAGGCGACCACGCTCTACGGCGCCGAGTCCGTCCCGGACAAGCCGCGCATCTACTCGGGCAAGTCGAAGAACGCCCAGGAGGCGCACGAGGCGATCCGCCCCTCGGGGAGACCTTCCGCACGCCCTCGCAGCTGAGCGGCGAGCTCCGCGGCAACGAGGCACGGCTCTACGACCTGATCTGGAAGCGCACCGTCGCCTCGCAGATGGCGGACGCGCGCGGCTCGACCGCCAGCGTCACCATCGAGTCGCGCCCGGCCGGCACGGACACGATCGCCCTGTTCTCGGCGAGCGGCACCGTCATCACCTTCCGCGGCTTCCTGCAGGCCTACGAGGAGGGGCGCGACGAGGAGCGCAACGCCGACGCGGATCCCGCCGAGGCGAAGCTCCCGCCGCTGACCGTGGGCCAGGCCCTCGACGTCAGCGAGGCTGAGGCGAAGGGGCACGAGACCTCCCCGCCGCCGCGCTACACCGAGGCCAGCCTGGTCAAGAAGCTCGAGGAGCTCGGCGTCGGGCGGCCCTCCACCTACGCCTCGATCATCTCGACCATCGTCGACCGCGGCTACGTGACCCCGCGCGGCACCGCGCTCGTCCCGAGCTGGACCGCGTTCTCGGTCGTGCGCCTCCTCGAGGACTTCTTCGGCGACCTCGTGGAGTACGACTTCACGGCCGCCATGGAGGACGACCTCGACCGCATCGCGGACGGCGAAGAGGACCGGGTCGACTGGCTCAAGGGCTTCTACTTCGGCAACGAGGGCCACCGTGGCCTTCGCAACGTGGTGGACAACCTCGGCGACATCGACGCCCGGAGCATCAACTCGGTCGAGATCGCCGACGACATCACGCTGCGCATCGGCAAGTACGGCCCCTACCTCGAGGTCCCCGACCCGGATGCGGGACCGGACGCTCCGCCCCGGCGCGTCAACCTCCCGCAGGACCTGGCGCCCGACGAGCTGACCGAGGCGAAGGCCCGCGAGCTCGTGGACGCCCCGGTGCAGACGGACCGGATCATCGGCGCCAACCCGGAGAACGGCAAGCAGATCGTCGCGAAGGACGGTCGCTTCGGCCCGTACGTCACCGAGCTGGAGCCGGAGACCGACGAGGCGGAGCCGGCCAAGAAGAAGAAGGCGGTCAAGCCCCGCACGGCCTCCTCTTCAAGAGCATGGACCTCGCCGAGATCGATCTCCCTACTGCGCTACGGCTGCTCGACCTGCCGCGGGTCGTGGGGGCCGACCCGGCGTCCGGCGAGGAGATCACCGCGCAGAACGGCCGCTACGGTCCCTACATCAAGAAGGGCACGGACACCCGCTCGCTGCCGAGCGAGGACGAGATCTTCGAGATCGACCTCGACCGCGCCGTGGAGCTGTTCGCTCAGCCCAAGTACGGCGGCCGCGCCGCGTCCTCCGCGCTCAAGGAGTTCGAGGCCGACCCCGAGAGCGGCAAGCCGATCCGGATCAAGGAGGGCCGCTTCGGCGCCTACGTGACCGACGGCGTGACCAACGCGACGATCCCGCGCGGCGAGAGCATCGAGGAGATCGACTTCGAGCGGGCCGTGCAGCTCCTCGCCGACAAGCGTGCGAAGGGGCCGGCGGCGCCGAAGGGCAAGAAGGCGCCCGCCAAGGCGGCGGCGAAGACCGCGAAGGCCCCGGCGAAGACGACCAAGGCCGCTGCGGCGAAGCCGGCCACGGCGAAGGCGGCTGCGGCCAAGACCGCGACGAAGGCGGCCGCGAAGGCTCCGGCGAAGCGCGCGACGCCCCGCAAGACGGGCGCCGCGTCCGGCTCGTGACCGCACTCTTCGTGACCTTCGAGGGCGGCGACGGGTCGGGCAAGTCGACCCAGGCCGGCCTCCTCGAGGAGTGGCTGCTCGGCCGGGGCGAGACGGTGCTGCGCACTCGGGAGCCGGGCGGGAGCGACCTCGGTGTGGAGCTGCGGGACATCATCCTGCACCGCCGCGGTCACATCGAGCCGCGCGCCGAGGCGCTGCTCTACGCGGCCGACCGCGCCCACCACATCGCCACCGTGGTGCGGCCCGCGCTGCAGCGCGGGGAGGTCGTCGTCCAGGATCGCTATCTGGACTCCTCCGTCGCCTACCAGGGAGCCGGGCGGACGCTCGACCCCGGCGAGATCCGCAACCTCTCGCTCTGGGCGGCCGAAGGTCTGCTGCCCGACGTGACGATCCTCCTCGACCTCCACGAGGACGAGGGACGCCGGCGGCTCGACGCGAGCCGCACCACCTACGACCGGCTCGAGGCGGAGCAGGCCGAGTTCCACCAGCGCGTGCGCGACGCCTACCTCCAGCTCGCCGAGGCAGAGCCGGCGCGCTTCCTGGTCCTGGACGCGACGCGGCCGGCCGCCGAGCTCGCTGCGGTCATCAGGACCCGGGTCGAGGAGCTGATCGGCGGATGAGCGCCGGAGCGCTGTGGCGCGACCTCACGGGGCAGGACGACGCGATCGACACCGTCCGCGCCGCCGCGCTGGCCGCGCACGCGGAGGGCGGCTCACCGAGCGGGATGACGCACTCGTGGCTCATCACCGGCCCACCCGGGTCGGGCCGCTCCAACCTTGCCTACGCGTTCGCGACGGCCCTGCTCTCGAACGGCTCCCCGGACGGCGACGAGGGGACACGGCGTCAGGTCGATGCACGCACGCATCCGGACCTCGCCGTGCTCAGCACCGATCGGGTGATCATCTCGATCGAAGAGGTGCGCCGCCTCCTCTCGGCGTCCCAGTACTCGCCCTCCGTGTCGCGCTACCGGGTCATGGTGATCGAGGATGCGGACCGCATGACCGAGCGGACGTCCAACCTGCTGCTCAAGGCGCTCGAGGAGCCGCCGCCGCGTACCGTCTGGATCCTGTGCGCGCCCAGCGAGGCCGATCTGCTGCCGACAATCCGGTCACGGGTCCGCGTGGTGCGCCTGCGGGTGCCCCGCACGAGCGACGTCGCCGAGCTGATCGCCGAGCGCGACGGCGTCTCGCCCGCGCTCGCGCTGCAGGCGGCTCAGGAGGCCCAGAGCCACATCGGGATGGCGCATCGGCTGGCCACGGACGAGGCGGCACGCGCGCGCCGCACGGAGACGCTCGAACTCGTACTCGGCCTGCGCGCGGTCCCGGGAGCCGTCCTGGCCGCCGCCCGCCTGCTCGAGATCGCCGGCGAGGACGCGAAGGCGATCACCGAGGAGCGGGACGCGGAGGAGCGGGAGTCGACCCTGCGATCGCTCGGCGTGGAGCCGGGAGGGCCGATCCCGCCGGGGCTTCGCAGCCAGATCAAGGCGCTCGAGGACGATCAGAAGCGCCGCGCCACCCGCAGCCTGCGCGACGGCATCGACCGCATCCTGGTCGACCTGCAGTCCCTCTTCCGCGACATCCTGCTCCGCCAGCTGGGGTCCGCCCTCGAGCCGGTCAACGCCTCCGCCGAGGAGGGGTGGCGCGGGCGGCCGCCGAGAGCGACCCGGCTGCCACTCTGGCCTCCCTTGACGCGATCGCGATCGCGCGCCGGAGGATCGAGGCGAACGTGCCCCCGCTCTCGCGCTCGAGGCCATGCTGGTCGCGACGATCCGAAAGGCAGGCTCGTGAGGGCACCCCGTCTCGTCGCCGTGATCCTGCTCGCGTGCCTGTCGCTGTCGCTGACGGGGTGCTTCGCCTCGCCGACGCACACGTCGAAGCCGACCGGGGAGACCGTGTCCGCCGGGCTCGACCGGTACTACTCGCAGGTGCTCACCTGGAAGGACTGCAAGGGCGGCATGGAGTGCGCCACCGCCATCGCGCCGCTCGACTGGTCCGCGCCGAACAAGGCCGACGACATCGAGCTGGCCCTCGTGCGGCACCCGGCGACAGGGGATCGTGAGGGGTCGCTCTTCGTGAACCCCGGCGGCCCGGGCGCATCCGGCTACGACTTCGTGCACGACAGCGTCGACTTCGCCGTCAGCGCCGACCTGCAGTCCCGATTCGACGTCATCGGCTGGGACCCCCGGGGTGTCGGGCGCTCCTCCGCGGTGAAGTGCTACGACGGGCCCCAGCTCGACAAGTTCCTCTTCGGCATCCCGGACGCGCCCGTCGACTCACCCGAGTACGTGCAGGAGGTCACCCGCACCGCGAAGGACTTCGCCGACGCGTGCGCCGCCAAGACGGGCAAGCTGCTCCAGTTCGTCGACACCGAGAGCACCGTGCAGGATCTCGACATGCTCCGTGCCGCCGTGGGCGACACCACCCTCAACTACCTCGGCTACTCGTACGGCAGCGACATCGGCTCCCGCTACGCGGATCGATTCCCCGGGAAGGTGGGCCGCGTCGTCCTCGACGGGGCGACCGATTCATCCCTCGGCCTCTTCGATGTCTCCCTTGCGCAGACTGCCGCCTTCGGCGACGCCCTCAAGGCCTACCTCGCCGACTGCCTCGCCTCCTCGGGATGCCCGTTCCGAGGCACGGTCGACGACGCGATCGGGCAGATCCGGACGGTGCTCGACCGCCTCGATGCGGCGCCGCTGCGGGGAGAGACGGCCGGGAGTTGACGAGCGCCTACCTGGGCACCGCGATCCAGTTCGCGCTCTACGACCAGGGCAGCTGGGAGTACCTGACGAAGGCGTTCACCGAGATCAGATCCGGTCAGAGCGACACCGCGTTCCTCCTGGCCGACGCCTATGTGGACCGCAACGACGACGGGACCTACGCCTCCAACCTCAACGAGGCGTTCATCGCGATCACCTGCGTGGACTATCCGGTGGAGACGGACCCCGCGGTTCTCGCTGCACAGCGGGATGCGCTGGCCGCCGCGGATCCGCTCTCCGAACCGGAGGATCTCGACACCGTGGGGGACGCGGTCTGCGAGCAATGGCCCTACAAGTTCCGCGGAGCCATCGAGCCGGTCCAGGGCGACGGTGCGGCTCCCATCCTGGTCGTCGGCACCACGGGCGACCCCGCGACGCCGTACCAGTGGGCGCAGGCGCTCTCCGACCAGCTGGAGAGCGGCGTGCTGCTCACCTACGTGGGGGAGGGGCACATCGCGTACGACGAGGGCGACCCGTGTGTGGTCGACACGGTGGACGACTACCTCACCGACGGCACGGTGCCGAAGGACGGGCTGGTCTGCGACCCGGCCAAGGAGTGACCGGCGCGGGTCGTGCGGACACCCGCACCCCCGCATGCCGCCCGCGGCTGTCCGCCCGGCCCGCGCCGGAGATTGCGCGAGCCGGGCGGACGGTCTCAGCCGACGATGACCGGCTCGGGCTCTCCGGCGTTGTCGCGCGCTGCCGAGGCGAACGCGATGGAGACGCCGTGCCCCCGCCGCCGGTACAGCAGGGCGGTGAGGATGCCGCCGACGAGGAAGAAGCCGGCTCCCCACACGTAGGCGGTGGTGTAGCCCGCCACGGCGGCGTGGGCCGCGGTCGCGGCCGTCGCAGGCAGGTGGCCCGAGACGTAGTCCGCGGCGGCGGTGGCGGCCAGCGTGTTGAGGAGGGCGGTCCCGATCGAGCCGCCGATCTGCTGGGACGTGTTGACCATCGCCGAGGCGACTCCCGCGAATGAGCGGTCGACGCCGAGCGTCGCGGTCTGCATCGCGGCGGGCATGATCGTCCCCATCGTGAGACCCATGATGATCAGCGCGGGCAGCACGTTGGCCACGTAGCTGCTCTCGAGGTCGAGCCGGGTGAGGAGCAGCATCGCGACGACGCCGAGCGTCATGCCGATGGGGACCATGGTCTTCGGGCCGAACCGCGGGAGCAGCAGGTTCGTCGACAGCTGCGCGGCGAGCACGAGCATCGCGATCATGGGCAGGAACGCGAATCCGGTCTGCATCGGGCTGAAGCCGAGCGACGTCTGCAGGTAGTACGTCACGAAGAGGAAGATGCCGAACATCCCCGCCCCCGCGATGAGGATGGCGCTGTACGAGGCTGCGCGGTTACGGTCGACGAGAATGCCGAGCGGGAGGAGCGGGTGGGCGGCCCTTCGCTGCCAGAGGACGAAGGCCACGAGGAGCACGACCGCGCCGGCGAGGAAGCCCCAGGTGGCGGGAGAGTCCCAGCCGTCGGTCTCGGCGTTCGAGAACCCGTAGACGATCGAGAACAGGGCCCCGGAGACCAGGATCGTGCCGGGGACGTCGAGCCGGGGGCGGGGTCCAGTCCGCTGGATCCGGGGCACGAAGACCGCGGCGCCCGCGATCGCCACGGCCGCGATGACGACGTTGATGTAGAGGTTCCAGCGCCAGTCGAGCTGCTCGGTGAGCACCCCGCCGAGCACCAGGCCGACGGCGCCGCCCGCCCCGGCGATCGCGCCGAACACGCCGAACGCCCGGGCCCGCTCCTTCGGGATCGTGAACGTGGTCGTGAGGACCGCGAGGGCCGTCGGAGCGAGGAGCGCGCCGAAGGCGCCCTGAAGCGCGCGCGCCGCGATGAGGACCTCGAAGCTGCCGGCGGCGCCGCCCAGGGCGGACGCGGCCGCGAAGCCGATCAGCCCGATGATGAAGGTGCGCTTGCGGCCGATCAGGTCGGAGAGGCGGCCGCCGAGCAGGAGCAGGCTCGCGAACGCGAGGGAGTAGGCGGTGATGACCCACTGGCGGTCACCGTCCGAGAAGCCGAGGTCGGTCTGCGCGGAGGGCAGCGCGATGTTCACGACCGTCGCGTCGAGCACGACGATGAGCTGCGCGAGCCCGACAGTCACGAGCGTCCACCAGCGGCGCGGCGCCGGTGCGGGTGGGGTGTCTGAAGAGGAGGAGTACGACATGAACGGCACTCTATACGGAACTTGCGAGTTTCGGATATAGTCAGTTCCAGAACTTCAGCGTTCCTGAAGTAGCATCAGAGCAACCAGACCCAGCAGACGGAGGAAGCAGCGATGACGCCGCTCGATCTCGTGGACGAGGCCGCCCTGCGCGCCGAGGACTCGCCGAAGCTCGGGCGGAAGCGCGACCACACGCGCGATGCCGACATCCTCGACGCCGCGCTCGAGGTGCTGGCCGAGACCGGATACGACGGCATGACCGTCGACATGGTGGCTGCCCGCGCGAAGGCGGGCAAGGCGACGCTGTATCGCCGGTGGCCCTCGAAGGCGGAGCTGGTGCTCGACGCGGTCGCCTGTCTGAAGAGGGCCGACTCCGACCCCGCCAAGCTGCCCGACACCGGCACCCTGCGTGGTGACCTCGTCGCGCTGATCAAGACGCCGAGCATCGAGGACGGCGAGCGGAAGCTGCAGATCATGGCCGGAATCGTCTCGATGCTGTCGCGCTCACCGGAGCTGGCGGACGCTGCGCAGGCGGCGATCGTCGAGCCACGGGCCCGCGTCAACCGCCTGCTGATGCGCCGGGCGATCGACCGCGGGGAGATCTCCGCGGACGTCGACATCGACACGCTGTCCATGGTGAGCACGGCGATGGTCTCGCACCGCGTGCTGATGCTGCGCAAGCCGGTGACCCGCGAGTTCCTGATCTCCCTGATCGACAACGTCATCCTGCCGGCCGCCGGCATTCCGCGCGCGCCCGCGTCGTCCGCGTCCTCGTCATCGAGGTGACCCGGCCGGTGGCGCCCGCGAGCGGTACGGCCGGCATCGGCTAGGATGGTTGACCGCCGGGGGTTCGCGCCCGGTGCGCCGCCCTAGCTCAGTCGGCAGAGCGATTCACTCGTAATGAATAGGTCAAGGGTTCGATTCCCTTGGGCGGCTCAAGGAAAAAGGACGTCCCCTCAGGGGCGTCCTTTTTCCTGAGATGTGCGCCGGGATGATGACGCTGGTGCAAGGTAGGCCCCTGGCGCACGGTGCATACGCGGGCGATCACAGTCACTCGATATGGTTCAGGCGAACGCCCACTGCATTCGCACCCAAGGAGAGATCGACGTGGACACCGGCTATCCGCCTCTCGGAGAGCTCCTCGCCCAGGAGAGCGAGCTCCAGTTCTCATCGTTCACCTACGACGACGCATGGGCGCTCGGTGGGCTGCTGCGGAGGATGGCAAGCGAGCAGGGCGCCCCGGTGGCGATCGACCTGCGGCGCGGCGACCAGCAGGTCTTCCACACGGCGCTTCCGGGATCGAGCGCCGACAACGACCACTGGATCGACCGCAAGGTGCGGGTGGTCAAGCGGCTGGGCAACAGCTCTCTCGCCGTCGGCCAGCTCTGGCGCGACAGGGGGACGACTTTCGAGGCGGGGTCCGGCCTCGACCCCGCCCGTTATGCGGCCGCGGGAGGCTGCTTCCCGATCCTCGTGCGCGGGGTCGGACCCGTCGGCACAATCGCCGTCTCCGGGCTCCCCGAGGTCGAGGATCACCGGCTGATCGTGGAGGCGCTTCGCGCGTTCCTCGCCGAGCACCGCTGACGATTCGGCGCCGATTAGAGCCCGGATGGGCCGACGCAGCGACCTCCGAAACGTATTCTCCCTACCGCATGTGTCGCGAAACGGGGGCGCGGGACACGCCGACGAGCGGTAACGGATTTGCAACGAGCGGTGTGTCGACCTACTCTTCCTGTGCCAGCCCGGCATCCGAAGCGCAGGAGCATTCGGAATTCGTGATCGGGCTGGACGTACGCCGGTGCTGCCACGCTTCACGCTGCCCACATGCCGCACCGTTATCCGACACCTATTCGTCAGGGTGGGCAGCGGCGCGTCGAGACCCGGGGACGGGACGAGCGTCAGCGAACCCGCTGGAGCCCGTACATGAAGAAGATCCTGACCAACACTCGCGCCGCCGCAGGCGGCTTCGCCCTTGTCGCCCTCTCGGCGGCGGGGGTGGCCCTCACCGCAACCCCGGCCAACGCCGCGGACGGGGCCACCTGGGATGCCATCGCTCAGTGTGAGAGCAGCGGCAACTGGTCCATCGACACCGGCAACGGCTACTACGGCGGCCTGCAGTTCAGCCCGAGCACCTGGGCCGCCTTCGGCGGTTCGGGCAGCGCGTCGAACGCCAGCCGTGAGGAGCAGATCGCGGTCGCCGAGCGCGTCCTCGCGAGCCAGGGCTGGGGCGCGTGGCCCTCGTGCTCGGCTCAGCTCGGCCTGTACGGCACGAGCGGTGCCGCCCCGACCGCGTGGAGCGCGCCGGAGGACACCTCCTCCTACGCGGACGACTCCTCGGACGACTCGTCGTGGTCCGACGACTCGGCTGATGAGTCCTCCGACGACTCGTCGTGGACCGAGGACGTGGCGGACGAGCCCGCTGCGGCGCCCCGGCACGTCGCCGAGGTCCCGCTCTCCGGCCAGACCTACACCGTGGTCTCCGGGGACACCCTGTTCAAGATCGCGACCCAGCTCGGCGTGAGCGGCGGCTGGCAGCAGCTCGCCGACGCCAACGTCGACACGATCGCGAACCCGGACCTCATCTTCCCGGGCCAGGTGCTGCAGCTCCCCGCCTGATCGGTCGCCCCGCCGGCCGAGGCCGCGCGGGAGAGCGCACCGGGGTCCGTCCCGGCGCTCGTGCTCGCAGGAGAAAGGCGTCGTCCCATCGGGGCGGCGCCTTCTTCCGCTCATGCAGGGCTGGCGGCGGCGAACGCCAGCCGGTCGGCTGTGAATTCCAGAGCCTCGCCCGCGAAACGCGGCGACAGCATGTGGCTCTCGCCTGGCAGCTCGACCAGGTCGGCCGAGGTGTGCTCGGCCAGCCAGCGCCGTGAGGCGGCGGCCATCCCCGGGGTGATCACGTCGTCCCGATCGCCCATCCCGTACCAGACGGGAGGCCGACGTGCGCGGATGCCGGCGTGCGGGGTGAGGTCCCAGACGAAACCGCCCACCAGGGCTGCGGACACGAAGCGATCCGGCTGCTGACGCATCAGGTGGATGGCGAGTGCGCCGCCCTGGGACCACCCCACGAGCGAGATGGAGGTCGGCTCCTGGCGGTCCAGCCAGGCGTGCACACCTCGCGCTGCTGCAGACAGGGCGGTCACCCCCGCTCGGCCGCGGGCACTCGGCGAGCCCCGAACTCAGCCCAGGCCCACCGGTCGCTCACCGGGACCGGACCCCGCAGGGTAGCCCCGACCGCCCCGTCGGGCAGTGCCGCGAACGACGAGTTCCAGTCGCTTTCGCGCCCGTAGTACCCGTGGAGGAAGACGATGAGCGGGCGCCCGGCTCGCTGGGACTCCGGATGCGACCAGAGGATCGCGTCCTCGTCCAGGGCGGTCACTCTGCGCATGGCTGGTCCTCTCCGGCGGTATCGGCCAGGCGAATCTAGACGCCCGTGGCTGCCGGCGTACACCTGGACGGCGACTCTTTTCTCCGCTGCCCGGGCTCGGACACCCGCCGGAGCGCGCCTACCGGCTGCGCGGCTGGGCGAAGCGCAGCATGTTGCCGGAGGGGTCCCGGAAGGCGCAGTCCCGCACGCCGTAGAACTGGTCCATCGGCTCCTGCAGCACCTCGCCGCCCGCGGCGCGGATGCGCTCGAAGGTGGCGTCACAGTCCTCGGTGCGGAAGTTGACGCCCCGGAGGAGGCCCTTGGCGAGGAGCTGGGCGGCGGCCGCCCTGTCCTCGGCGGAGGCGTTCGGGTCGGCGACCGGCGGCTCGAGGACGATTTCGACGCCCGGCTGAGCGGGGAGCCGACCGTCACCCAGCGCATCCCCTCGTAGGCGACGTCGTTGCGCACCTCGAGGCCGAGGACGTCGCGATAGAAGGGGAGGGCGGTGTCGTGGTCGGCGACGGGGATGAAGCACTGCGACAGTGTGATGTCCATGGCCATCACGCTAGGACGACGGCGAGAGCTGCGCTTCTCCGTTCCTGACCGGTCTCGTGTGCACCTTCACGATGCAGGCCGGGATCGCGGCAGCGGCGTCGTGCCGGCGGGCGCGGTAGGCGCTCGGGCTCTCGCCGACGAGCTCGGTGAACCGGGAGCTGAAGGAGCCGAGCGAGGTGCAGCCGACCGCGAAGCAGACCTCCGTGACACTGAGGTCGCCGCGCCGCAGCAGCGCCTTGGCGCGCTCGATCCGGCGGGTCATCAGGTGGCTGTACGGCGTCTCGCCGAAGGCGGCGCGGAAGCTGCGCGAGAAGTGGCCGGGGGACATCAGCGCGCCGGCGGCGAGGGCAGGCACGTCCAGCGGCTGGGCGTAGTCGCGGTCCATGCGGTCACGCGCACGCCGCAGGCGGACGAGATCCTCCAGCTCCACGGCACCACCCTGGCACAGGCGGCCCCGTCGTCGCACGGGGAGAAGGGCCGAACGGGAGCGCGGTGTGTCCTCAGCCGTCCCCGTCGGTCCGGGGAGGCAGGGGCACGCGGACGAGCATCGCCCTCCGCTGGAGCTCGAGCGGCAGGGTGTCGAACACGCGCCGGCCCATCGCCTCGGTCGTGAAGACACCGGCGACCATCGTGCTCCCCGAGCGATCGGGATGCAGGCGCTTCAGAACGTAGACGAAAGCATCGTCGATGGTCAGCACTCCGATTCCCTCCGCCATGGCGGGGCGCGCTCGCGCCCGCATATGTATAGACGGGACGGCGAGCGGAATCGTCACGCGCCGGAGCAAGCCAGTGCTCGACGGGGGCGCCCGCCGGGAGGATCCCTGGGACCGCAGCCCCGGAGTCAGCCGACGCGGCCGATCTTGACGCTGACCTGCGCAGCAGGCCGGTCGGAGTTCTCGGCGACGAAGTCCCGGATGGCGTCATGGGCCCGCCGGCACACCTCGGGAGCAGGGGCCTCGTCGGTCACGCCGATGTAGGCCGCCACGTCCACGCCGTCCTCGTTCTCGGTGACGGTCACGAGGTGCACGCCGGCCGGCTCGTTCTTGACCGCTTCGACGACGGCGCTCACCACCTTGGCGAGCACCGGCTTCATGGCGTACACGGCGGTGACGCCGTCGAGCTTGCGCAGCATCTGGGTCAGCCCGTAGCTGAGGTCGTCGGGCGTGCTGTAGCTCGTCACGCCTCCTCCTCCGGGTCCTTGTCGTCGTCACGAACGAGGATGCGGATCTCGGCGACGGTGAGCTCGGTGTGGGTCGCCAGGCTGCTGGCGACCTCGCGCCGCAGGTCCTCGATCACCCGGGGCGCGTCAGCGCCCGAGTAGAGCGACACGTCGATCTCGATGGTGACCGGCTCGCCGGCGGTCTCCACGTCCCCTCCAGCCGCGACCGCTCGACGAGCACTCCGTCGATGCCGTCGCCGGCGGTGCGGATGAGGGCCCGCACCGCGCCCTCGGAGATGGCCAGGTGCGCCCGGGCATCGTCGTGGTGGAGCGGGATGTCCCGCCCGGCATGCGCCTGCACGCCGATCTGGTCGAGGATCGCCTTGAACCAGCTGGGCGCCCGAACGGGCGCGGCCTCCGCCTCGGCCTCGATGAGCTTCGCGGCGACCTTGCGCAGGCGGCTGAGGGCGGCGAGCGCATTCTGGGCGGCCGCGGACGATTCGATCGCCTCGTCCCGAGGCGTCCGGGCGAGGTCGAGGTAGTCGCTCAGCTGGTCGACGGTGAAGCCGTCGAAGTGGGCCTCGTCGAGCGGCGACACGCGATCCTCGGGACCGCGCGGTGCGGAAGAGTCGGTCATCGCCACGCCTCCATCTCGCGGATCAGGGTTCTCCGGCTCCGGGCGAGGAGGCCGCGGACCGTGGAGACGGGGAGGTCGAGCTGCTCGGCGATCTCGTCGTAACCGTATCCGCCGATCTCCCGGAGCACCCACGTTCGGCGCTGTTCCTCAGGGAGCGAGGACAGGGCCCGGGACAGCGCGTCGTCGAGCGAGGTCGCTGCGGCGACGTCCTCCGGCGTCTCGGTGGGGGAGACCACATCATGCTTCTCGATGTCGTCGTGATCCTTGCGCGCGCGCAGCCGGTCGATGCTCTTGCGTGTGACGATCTGGATCAGCCATCGGCGCACCGCGCCGAAGTTCTCCATCGTGGGCAGCTGCTGCCAGGCGGAAATGAACGCCTCCTGCACCACGTCGTCCGTGTCGGCGTACGAGCCGAGGAGGCGTGCGGCATAGGCGCTCAGGAGCGGCTCGTGACGGCGCATGAGGATCTCGAACGCCCGGATGTCGCCGTCGGACGCCCGGCCCGCCAGGGTGCGATCGTCCGCGTCCCCGAGGGAGGAGTGGCCGGGGAGGGTGACCATCGCGCTCCTCGGGCCGGATCGGTCCCGGATCAGGACCACCTCAAGGAATAGCACACGCGCGCGTCAGACCTCCCCCACGCCCCCGTGGGGGCGGCTCACAGGTGAATCGGGGCCGGCCGGTGTGATGCTGGCGGCGTGGACACGGAGGCGACGCGCAGCGTTGCCCACCCAGCGGACGGGTCAGCGAGGGACCGGCGCGAGTGGGAGCGGATCGCCTACGGACCGGACTCCTCGGACACGGAGCGTCGAGCCGCCCAGGCCGCGCTCGATCGACTTCGCCCACCCGCGGTGGTTTCCTCGGCCCCCGATCCGGAGATCTCCATTGAGAGGGTCGTGGAGGCCCAGCCGCCCGAGCCGCCCCTCGCGGGTCGGGGCCGGCCACGGTTCCGGTTCCGCGGTGCGCTCGCGGCCCTCGGGGTGGTGGCGACCCTGCTCGTCGCGGTCGCGGTGCTTCCCCGGATGTTCGAGCCGAGCTCGGTCGGCACCTTCGAGCGCGCCCAGACGGATGCAGACCAGGATGTGCCCATGTGGCTGGCCAATGCCCTGGCGACGGCGGCCGGCGCCTCCGGCCGGGCGGGTGCGGGGGCCGAGCTGCACGAGACGCTCCGGCGGATCGCGGACGACGGGCGGTCGGCCTTCGTCTTCCGCAGCGCGGAGGAGGACACGGTGTGCATGGCGGTCGCGGCCGATGCCCTGGCCTGTGTTCCCGCCGTGGAGTTCGGGCGGGACGGCATCCAGATCGAGGTGGTCGCCCAGCGCGACGCCGCGAAGGCGGAGGGGCTCCGCTACTCCTGGGGTCCCCAGGGCGGGCTGCGCACGGAGACCTTCGACTACCGGGATCCGATCCGGGCCGTGCCGATGTCCGTCGGCACCTGGACAGAGCTCGTGACCGACTGCATGGCCGACCGCGGCTACGCGGTGCTGCCTACGGCGCGGGGTGGAGTGATCCCCGAGATCGGTGACGACCTGCGGACCCTGGGCTTCACGATCAACCGGGTCGGGTGCACGGCGAGATATCCGTTGCATGGGCTGTACTTCGGCCCGGTGGGGCCCGTCGAGTCGTGATCGACGCCCTCGCGGCCGTGGAATCATCAAGGGGTGGGCGAGGCGGAGAACGACGGCGCGGGGGCGCCCCCTCGGTGACCACTTCGCGGGCGGCCGGGGCGCCTGGGCACGAGCACGCGCACGCCGAAGCGCACGATCACGACCACGCGCAGGGTCACGCTCACGGTGATGACCACGGGCACGAGCGCGGGCATGAGCACTCCCACGGGCATGAGCACGGGCACGAGCACTCCCACAGGCATGACCACGACCACGACCACGAGCACGCTCACGGGCTGCGGGGGTTCCTCCACGAGCTCTTCGTGCCGCACACCCACGACGCCGCGGATGCGGTGGACGACGCGCTCGAGGCCAGCGTGCAGGGGGTCCGCGCCGTCAAGGTCAGCCTCTTCGTGCTCCTCGGGACGACCCTTCTGCAGTTCCTGGTCGTCCTCATCAGCGGGTCCGTCGCTCTTCTCGCGGACACCATCCACAACTTCTCGGACGCGCTGACGGCCGTTCCGCTCTGGGTCGCGTTCGTTCTCGGCCGTCGCGCGGCCACCCGGGGCTACACGTACGGGTTCGGCCGTGCGGAGGATCTCGCCGGGCTCTTCATCGTGGCCGTGGTGGCCCTCTCCGCCGTTGTCGCCGCCTGGCAGTCCGTGGAGCGGCTGATCAATCCGCGTCCCCTCGAGAACCTCTGGTGGGTGGTTGTGGCCGGAATCGTCGGGTTCGCGGGGAACGAGGCCGTCGCCGTCTACCGCATCCGGGTGGGACGGCGGATCGGATCGGCCGCGCTGGTCGCGGACGGGGTGCACGCGCGCACCGACGGGTTCACCTCCTCGCCGTCGTCATCGGGGCGCTCGGAGTGATGCTCGGCATCCCGATCGCGGACCCGCTGATCGGCATCCTCATCTCCCTGGCGATCCTGGTGCTGCTCTGGGGCACGGTCCGCAGCATCGGCCGCCGCCTGATGGACGGGATCGAGCCGGACCTTCTGGACCGGGCGGAGCACGCCCTCCTCTCCCTGCCGGAGGTCGCGGGAGTCGACGCACTGCGGCTCCGCTGGGTCGGACATCGGCTGCAGGGCGACGCGACGGTCGTGCTGGCCGACATGCCGCTGAGCCGTGCGGTGGCCGTCGCTGCCGCGGCCGAGGCGGAGGTCCGGGCGCACCTTCCGAACCTCGACCTCGTCCGGGTGCGCACGACCACGGCTGCTGTTCAAACCCACTCGCGGCCCTCGGACTGACAGGGGTCGTTCCCCTCGCGCCACCACCCTGCCGGCGCGTTCTCCGGCTGTCGGTGCTGGTCCTCCCCGGCCCTAGTCCTCGCGCCCCGGGGTCCCGGACAGGTGCGGGAGGACGCGCTCGAGCCGCACTCCCGGCAGAGCCTCGAGGAACTCCGGGCCGAAGGCGCGGATGGCGGTCGAGGTTCCGGGCAGAGCGTCGCCGCTCAGCGTGCGGCGGACCGCTGCCAGCACGGCATCCGCGGTGAACGCATAGCCTTCGCCGGCGGTCAGCCACCCCTCGCGCACTTCGCCGTCGGCCAGCGTTACTCGTGCCCAGCTGTAGGAGGAGCGCTCCCGCGACGGTGGGCGCCGGCCACCGCCTCCTGCGGCCGAGAGGCGGAACCGCAACGCCGTCGACCTCATCACGCCGGACACGGCGGGGAGCAGCGTCCGGGCGAGCAGCGGAGCGAGCGCGACCCCGACGGACGCCGTCACGTCGGGCGTGCCGTACCCCGCGGGCAGGGTCGCGAGATCCCCGAGGTCCCCGGGGACCAGCGTGACGCGCCTGCCGTCGGGCAAGGTCAGCGGTGCGGCGCCGCTGCCGAGCCGCGCGCGCTCGTACTGCCCGTTGCGGACGCGCGCGGCACCCGTGGCGAGTCCCTCCAGAACGCTCTCCAGCGCTCCCGCCGAAGTCCCCGCGGTCCAGGGGAGGAGGCCGAGGTCCACCCGGCGCATCGCGTTCCCGCCGGCCAGCCACACCGCCAGTCCTTCGGTCGTCACCGTTCCGTAGCCGGATGCCGGGAGGAGGCTGACGCCCGCCCGCACGGCGAGAGCGGAGAGTCCGTAGAGGGCCGCGATGGCCGGACGCTCGTTGGCGATGTCGATGTAGGACGCGTCGGCCCCGATCGCCGCGTTCGCGACCACGGGCGCGGTGGCGGTGAACGGGCCGGCCAGGTTGAGCACCAGATCGCTGCCCGCGATCGCGCCCGCGACCTGGTCGGCGTCGATGCCCGCGAGGACGGCTGTCTCGGTGCCCGGGCCGACGTCGGCGGCGAGCGTGGTCAGGGCGGATCCGCTCCGCCCGATCAGCCGGAGGCGGACCTCCTCCGGCTGGAGACCGCCGATCACAAGGCGGCCGGTGCGGCCGGTGGCGCCGAGGACCGAGACGACCGGGACGCTGGAGGGCATGGGCTCACGGTAGTGCGCGACGGGGCCCGCGTCACCGCCCGGAGTACGAAGGCCGGCTCCATGGCCACGCGGGTCGGATCGCTGCGCGCCGGCGGGATGAAACTCCTCATCCGCACGGATGAGATCGGTGCCGGAGGCCTGCCCCCGGCCGGCCGCCGACCCTAGCGTGGCGGCATGCCCGTCCCGATCCGGTTCCGCCGCCGCCACCGCCCGCGTCCACTCCGCTCGTTCGTTCGCGGACGGGGAGGGCGATTCTCCGGAGCGCGTCGGCCGCGGAAGCGGACCGATGAGCGACCCCGTCGGCTCCGCGATCGGCATGGCGGGGGCGGGGGCGGTCGCTGCGGCGCTCGCCATGGCGGCGATCATCGTCGCGGGGGCGGTCGCGGCGATCGTGCACGTCGGTCTGCGCGTGCTCAGCCCTCGCCGGTGACGCCTTCGGGCCGGAGGCTCCGGCTCCCGGCGCCGCGAAGCGGAGGCAGGAGCCGGAACGGAGGGGCCGCTCAGGAACCCGAGGTGCCGGTCCCGGTGGCAGGGTCGTCGTCAGGGTGGCCCGGCCGTCCGCCGCCGGGTCCGCCCTCCTCGAGGCCGGTCACGGCGAACGACTCGTCCAGCTTGACGGTCGCCTCGGTGCCGTCCGCCTGCACGATGTGAGCCTCGTACGCGGCGCCTTCCGCGTCGGTCTCCAGCCGCTGGACGGTGGCGTCCGGGTAGGCGGCGACAACGGCTGCCCGGACCTTCTCCGCGGTGTCGCCCGTGAGGAGCTCCTCCGTCTTCCCGTTCGCCTGGTGCCCGCCCTGGCTGGGGTCCCTCTCGGCGGGCGCCGAGGAGGCCGAGGGCGTCGGCGTCCCCGTCTCGGCCACGGCCGGCAGAGCGGCGGCGGTGATGGCGCCGACCGTGAGGCCTCCCGCCAGCAGGAGCCCGCCGATCGTCATCGTCTTTCGCACGTTCATTGCTACTCCTTCGCACAATCCCTCAGGTCGAGGGGTGCGGCCACGATCGTCCTCCTTCGGAAGAGGACGCCCGGGCGGAGCTATCGATGGGCCCAGAGTCGCGGTGTCGAGGCCGCGCGCACCGCGGCCAGGACGGCGGTCACGCGGCGCGGTGCAGCGGCACCTTCGTGTCGCCGCCGACGGGCTCGTCGAACCGACGGAAGCGGAGCCCGCAGGCCCCGCTTTCCGTCAGCTCGCGTTCGCCATGATGTAGGCGAGCAGGTACGACCGGCTGTTGCCGTCGTCGATGGTCGCGGTCGGCAGGGCCCGCGCGGCGGCCAGCGCCTCGCCCGCCTGCTCGCGGCCGGCGAGTGACGAGTACATCAGCAGGTAGTCCCCGAACGGGATGTCGAACCCGGCCGGTGCAGCGGCCTCGACGAGCTTGCCGATCTGGTCCCCGCCGCCCGCGGCATCCGTTCCCAGGTAGGCGGAGACGGGCGCCATCGGGACCAGCTGGATGCCGACGATCGCGCTGGGCTCGGGGAGAACCACGTGGCGAAGTCGCGCTTGGCTCCCCAGTTCAGCGACACCATGTCGTGGCCGAAGCCGTCGAACTGCGCCTCCCCGAGGTCGGGGTTGATCCAGTAGGCGAGGGTCGAGGCGGTCTCGGCGCTCAGCAGCCACGCCGCCTCGGACGCGAGCGAACGGTTCCCGGAGACTTTCGCCCACAGGGAGAGGCCCGTCCACGCGGTCACGGCCTCGGAGGAAGATTCCTGGTTGTTCCCGTCCGCGAAGGGGAGTAGCCGGACGCCCAGCTGTGCGAGAAGTACGGATCGAACACGCGGGTGGTGGGGAAAGCGGTCGACGTCCCCTTACCCGGGCGGGACGCGATGTCGGCGGCGAGCAGGTCGAGGACGGGGGCCCACCGCTTCGCCAGCTTGGGGTCGTCCTGGGCCACGACACCGGCGGCGTAGAGGAAGTAGCCGTAGTGGAAGTGGTGGTCATTGCCCTCCTCGGAGCCGAACGAGGTCGCGAGCCCGACCATCGTCTTCAGATCGGGGTCATAGACGAAGCATTCCTGGTCGCGCGTCGTGCAGCCGGCGGGATCCGTCCACTTGTCGAGCTGATCCGTCAGGGCCGTCGTCAGCGTCGCCGCCGATTCCGTGTCCCCGAGTTCACGGGCGAGCTGGAGCAGCATCGCTGCGCGGTAGAGCGTCTTGCCGCCGAAGTAGGTGTCGGCGGCGAACGTCGGAGAGGTCGACACGTCGACCTTGAGCTGCTGGCCGAGCTCGGCCTTCTCGTCCTCCGGGAGGCCGCTGAGGTCGAGCGCGGAGGCCGGCGGCACCGTGGGGGTGTCGAAGGAGAGCGTCCGTGCCGCGCACAGCGGCACGGTGCCGTAGACCGTCGAGTAGGTGAGCCCGGAGCAGCCCTTCGCCGCGGCGGCTCCCTGGTGGGGAAGGGGCACGACGAGCGAGGCGCCGCCTGCCTGGGTGCGATAGGTCAGGCGCGTGCGCTGCGCGTCCCCCGTCCGGCGGTAGGAGGTGGTGACGGCCGTCAGCGGGGAACCGGCGGCCGAGGTGAGCGCCTCGCGCTGTGCGTCGGTCGTCCCCTCGGGGAGCGGGAGGAGCACGAGGGAGCCGCCCTCGCTCAGGTCGACGGAGGTGCCGGAGACGGTGCCGGAGGTGGTGCTGAGCACCCACTCCTGTGATCCGACCCGCACCGTGCCCGACCCGTCGCCGGTCGCGGTGACGGGAGCGCTCAGCCGGACCGTCTGCGCCGTGTCCGCCCGGTAGGAGACGAGCGGCGATCCTTCCGCGATGGTGGTGTGACCGAGCACCGTGTCGCCGCTGCGGTGCTCGACCGTGACGGACACCTCGTCGTAGGCGCTCACCAGAGCGCTCGTGGCGCCCAGGTCCACGTCCAGGCCGGGCCCGACCGCACCCAGGATCGTGTTCGCGGAGGGAGCGGGCGTGGGCAGCCCGGCCGTGAACCCGCTCGCCGTCTGCGCGAAGGAGAGCGGGAAGGGGAACACCGGCTGCGGCTCGGCGCCGAAGACGAGCCCCGAGAACCACCGGTTGGTCGGCGGGAGAAGGCCCTCGGCCAGCCGCATCTCCGGGGTGGGAGCCACGGCACGGCTCGGCACGTTCGCGAGCAGCCGCTGCGTCGCCGAGTCGGGAAGCACAGCCGTGCCGGAGGAGGCGGCCGCAGGGGCTTCGCCGGAGGCGCCCGTGCACGCGGTGAGCGCGGCGCCGGCGAGGAGGATCACGAGACCCGCTGCGAATGCGGGAGGGGTGCGAGAAGTCACCAGAGTCCGATCTGTCGTAGGAAGCCGACGGACGCGTCGATCGCGCCGGCGAAGATGCCGTCCTGGCGGAGGTGGAGGGTCGCGTCCACCGGAGTGCCGGGGGTGACGAGGCCGTTGTATGCGCCCTGGACGAGGTAGTCGCTGGACACCTTGATCTGGGCCTGCGCCTGGCCGTCCTCGGTCCGCACCGTCACCTGCTCGACGCGTCCGGGGACGGTCGTCTGGTTCGGCAGGATGAGGTCGACGTCCGCGCCGTCGTCGATCCGCTCGTAGTCGCGCGGAGTGAGGGTGTAGTCGCCGGTCACGAAGAGGCTGTCCGCGCGGTCGATCGTCGCGAGCTTCGCTCCCGCCTGGATGAAGTCGCCGAGTTTGGTGTCGACGGTTGCGACGGTCCCGGCGACGGTCGCCTTGAAGGTCATCGTGCCGTCCTCGGCCACTGAGTAGCTCGCCGTGTCGAAGGAGACGAGGCCCTGCTGCAGGTCCTGCAGCAGGGACAGACTCTGCACCTGGAAGAGGAACTGGCCGACCACCACCTCGTCGCCGACGGAGACGTTCTGCATGGTGACCGTGCCGCCGTAGTCGGTGCCGACCTGATAGGTGTCGGCTGCGATGGTGGCCGAGGTGCTCGCCACCTCGGCCTGGCGGTGGGTGAAGATCACGGTGAGCGTCGCGACGAGCGCCACGACGAGAAGGAGGCCGGCGCCGAGCTTCAGCCGATTCGCCCAGGTCACGAGGCCACCTTCTGTCCCGCGGAGCCGGCGCGCAGCGGGGAGATGCGGGCAAGCCCCTCCCCGTCCGCGGAGAGCGGCCGGGCGATGATCGTGCGGATCGGAGCGGGCTGGTGGGTGACCAGTACCTCCGCGGCCGCCAGGCCGTTCGCAGCCGCCCGGCTCTCCCGGGTCAGCCGGCGTCCCTCGCGGGCGGCGACGACGACGAAGGAGAAGAGGATGAGCGTGTTGAGCACGTTCCAGCCCGTCGCGAGCGTCAGCACGCCGTTGTCGAGGTCACGCCAGATAGCGACCGCCGACGTGAGCAGCAGGAAGGTGAAGAAGAGCACCTGGGGAAGGATGAAGTTGAAAGGCGACTTCGGCCGGCCCTTGCGACCGGTCACGTGCCACGCCTCGTCCTTCCCGGCCAGCACGTTCCAGAGCGCCTTGACGTAGATGGGGAACGAGACCGTCGCGAGCATCAGGACCTCGTAGCGGAACGAGCCGAGCGTGAAGAACGCGAGCACGATCTGCATGACGTAGAAGCCGCAGTAGTAGAGGAGCCACTGCAGAACCGAGATGTGCAGGTTCATCGGCCGGAGATCGAAGAAGATCTCGAGCGGCGGCACGAGGAGCAGCAGCAGGGGCGCGATCCCGGTCAGGTAGTGGGTCGCGGTCACCATGTACTGGAGCCGCTGGTCCATCGTCAGGCGGCGCTTGGGGCTGAAGGGGCTGTGGGTGAAGAGGATCTCGAAGCCGCCCGTGGCCCAGCGCAGCTGCTGCTTGCTGTAGGCCTCGATGGTCTCCGGGGCGTCGCCGACTGCGAGGGTCATCGGGATGTAGATCGAGCGCCAGCCGCGCTCGTGCAGGTGCAGCGACGTCCACACGTCCTCGGACTTGGAGTCGGTGTCGATGCCGCCGATGTCGTCGATCGCGGCACGCCGGTAGATGACGTTGGTGCCGACGCAGAACGCGGCGTTGAAGCGGTTCCGGCCGGGCTGGATGAAGCGGTAGAAGACCGCCTGCATGTAGCCGGCGCCGCGGGAGACGAGGCTGACCAGGTTGCCGTAGGTCTGCGGGGTCTGCACGAAGGCGACCTTCTCGTCGATGAAGAACGGCACCGTCTCGTGCAGGAACAGCGGCTTCGGCACGAAGTCGGCGTCGAGGATGACGAAGAAGTCACCCTTGGCGAGGGCGAGCGCGTGGTTTACGTTGCCGGCCTTGGCGCCGTTGTTGCTGAGCCGGCGGACGTAGCGGGCTCCCAGCCGCGCCGCCAGGTCGCGCACCTCGTCGCTGCCGCCGTCGTCGAGGATCCAGGTGCGGTGCTCGCCCTGCATCTCGATGGCGGCCCGGGTCGTGGCCTCGATCTTGCCGAGGTCCTCGCCGTACACGGTGATGAACACCTCGATGCCGACCTGCTTGCCGCCGACGAGGATGGGCCACAGGGAGGGCTGATCCCGGAGGCCGCGGCGGGTGATGGCCTTCTCGTCGTAGAGCGTCTCCTGGGTGGCGTGGAAGTTGAAGTCGCGGGGGTCGCCTCCGCCGGAGAGGATCGTCCACATCGCGAAGAGGGCCTGCAGCACGAGCACCGCCTCAGCGGAGACGACCATCAGGTAGGGCAGCAGATCTCCCCGGTTGGCGGGGTTCAGGAGGAACTGTCCGTAGAAGAGGATCCCCGCCGTGGCGACGAGGACGAGCAGGATCATCACAGGGGAGTGGACGCGGCCACCGGCCTGCGAGATGGCGGTGATCTCCTCGGTCGACCGGGGCACGGCGCGGTGCGATTTCCGGGGCCGCGGCGCGGCCGGACGTTCAGGGAACCGGTTGACGTTGCTGCGGGGCAGGGTGCGGGACATTGGCGCGCTCTCTCAGAAGGGGCAGTGAGGGGGCGGGCCACGGCGGGAATCCGGTGCCCAGGAGGTGTCGGCTGCTGTGGCGACGGAGTTGCGGTGATGGTGGGGGACGGCGGGGTCAGGGAGGGCGGCTCAGGCGACGCGCCCCCAGGTGAGCGCGGGGTGGCGAGCCTGCTGCACCTCGGCCGTGCTGGCGCCGAACAGGCCGGCACCCTCCGTGATGGCGGCGAGACCGGGGGTCCGCAGGGCCTCGAGCGGCGCCCACGAGGTGAGGGTCTGCCAGGTCTCGGCGAACACCGGCTCGGTGGCGACGGTCGCGTCCGCGAGCAGGCCGGCCATCGCCTCCGTGCGGCGGCCGACGTCGACCGAGTCGGGGATCAGGGCGGCCACGGCGTGCGCTGCGGAGGTCGGCGTGCTCGACCACTTGGACGGGGTGAGCGACACGAAGGCCCGGTCGCGGTCGACGGCGAAGCCCTCAGCAGGGACCCGGGTGGGACTGGACTTGAGGCGCGACTTGGCCGCGCGGTAGCCGCCCACCCGAGCCTGCGAGAGCGTCTCCGAGCGCACGAAGTCGGACAGCCGCTCCAGGATCGAGCACGCCCACCAGCCATCCGTGAGCGATCCGCGGGAGCCGGTGCCGGACGAGGAGAACCCGTCCGAGACGAGCCACGCCCGCTCCGCCGAGTCGGCGCCCGGGATGTCCCGCGAGGCGAGGAACAGTCCGCCTGCGGAGCGGGAGGGCACGATGAGGGCGGCGCGGGGAAGCGGCCCACGGAGGACGAGCATCCTGCTGAGTCGTGCGTCGAGCTCGCGGTCGAGCCGCACCGAGGCAGGCAGCAGCTCGGGGGCCGCGGTGCCCGTCGCCAGGATCACCCGGCGGGCGCGTGCTCGCAGCGTGCGGCCGTCGGGGGTCGTCACCGTGGCATCCCAGGCGCCTCCGGCGCCTCGCGAGAGGGAGCTGCAGCGACCTGCGAGCGTCTCCGCAGCGGCCGCGGCAGCGCTCCGGGCGGCGCGGAGGAAGCCGACTCCGTCGAGGATCGCCTCGTCCGTCCGCAGCGCGGCGATGTCGGGGCGCAGGAAGGAGGGGCGACGGGTGAGCGGCGTGCAGCCGCCGACGCGGCTCCGGAAGTCCTCGGCCCATCGGTCGTCCGGCCCCACCGCGACGGTGTCGACCGCGGTGTGGAAGGGGCGGACCGCGTCGCTCCACCAGAAGGGGACGTTCTGGCCGAGCTCCTGGATGAGGTCCGCCTCGCGGACCGGGTCGTAGAGCCGGCCGCGATGCAGGTGTCCGTGCCAGTGCGCGGACTGGTCCGCGGGCGTCACGGCGTCCGCGACCCAGCACACGTATACGCCGCGGGACGCTGCCGCGAGCACCGCGGACGTGCCGGCGATGCCTCCGCCGATCACCAGAAGGTCGTGCACGGTCAGGCCGCGTCGCGGGCGTGTCCGAGGAGTCGGCGATGTACTCGACGACGGCCGTGTCCTCGGCGAGCGTGACGGTCGCGTGCAGCCCGCCGGGCGTCGTCAGCATCGCGCGTCCCGGGGCGCTGGCCGTGAGCGAGAAGTCCCACAGCCGCGGCAGCGCGACGATCTCTCCCCGCTCCAGCGGGATGACGAGGTCGCCGACGACGTTCTGGCGGTGCTCCACCACCGAGGCGTCCGACTCGGCCGGTGCCGCGAAGAGCGGAAGGGATTCATGCGCGGCGGGGCTGCCGGGCGTGCGGGAGGAGGTGCGACATGGGGGCTGCTCTCGTTCTGTGCTGCGGGGAACGTCGAGCGCGGCCGGATAGGGATCGCCACCGCTGACGTGCGACTCCGATGGCGAGGAGTGCGACGCTATGCGGCCGGGCGACCCAAGGAGGGGGACTTGACTTCTGCCCACGAGTCGGCGGGGGTGGGGGCGCCGATCGCACGCGGATCGCGGCGGTTCCGCGGAATTCCGGGGAACCGCCCGGCGTGGCGCGGGTTCGCCGAGCGTCCAGGAGGGGTGAACCTGGGAAAGCGCCGCCAAGCTCGTCCGGAGCTCCGGCGTGCCCCCGGACCCCGATGGGCTACCCTCTTTTCCCCGCCTGGTCGCCGGAACCCCCGGCCGGGGCTCCGGGTTTTCCTCGCCCCGCACAGATGGGGGTCGTACCATGGCAGTTCCTCGCCGGCACGGAGGAGTGGCCATGGTTCAGGTTCGGATCGCCGGTGTCGCCCGCGACGCCGCCGGGCAGCACCTCATCCTGCTGAAGCCCATCGCCTCGGGCTCCGAGACCGTGCTGCCGATCTGGATCGGCGGCCAGGAGGCGAGCTCCATCCTCATCGCCGTGGAGGGCGCTCACGCCGCCCGCCCCCTGTCGCACGACCTCATGAAGACCCTGCTGGAGGCGACGGGAGCCACGGTGGAGCGGGTCGAGGTGACGAAGATCGAGGACAACACCTTCTACGCGGAGATCACGC
Organism: Naasia aerilata; assembly: GCF_030296595.1. GTDB lineage: Bacteria > Actinomycetota > Actinomycetes > Actinomycetales > Microbacteriaceae > Naasia > Naasia aerilata. Next base: position 1,532,130 of record NZ_AP027731.1, read on the forward strand.
TGCGGACCCCGCAGGGTCGCCTGGCGATCGACGCCCGGCCGTCGGACGCCGTCGCACTCGCCTCGCGGGTGGACGCGCCGATCTGGGTCGCGGACGAGGTGCTGGAGGCCGCCGGGGTCCCCGACGAGCTGACCGGGGAGGTTCCGGACGAGGAGGCGAAGGTGGCCGAGTTCCGCCAGTTCCTCGACGAGGCCGAGCCGGAGGATTTCGCGGGCTGAGCGCGACGTCGGGGTCTGCGAGTGCGAGCGGGGGCGGGGTGCGCCTCCGCTCCGCGTCGCCGTCCGTGCTCGCCCTGGTGGGGGCGTTGCGGCCGCCGTGGGGAACGGCCTCGGCAGCTGGGTTCCGTCGTACTGGGGCGACGAGGCGGCCAGCGTCCTGTCCGCCTCCCGGCCGCTCGGCTCGCTTCTGGCGGAGCTGACCCGGGTCGATGCCGTGCACGGGGTCTACTACCTGCTCCTGCACGGCTGGGTGCGCCTCTTCGGAACCTCGGAGCTCGCCACCCGGGCGCCGAGCGCGATCGCGGTCGGCTTCGCCGTCGCGGGCACGATGGTGCTGGCGTCCCGGCTCGCGGGCACCCGCGTCGCGCTGCTCGCGGGGGCGGTCTGCGCGGTGCTGCCGCGGCTGACCTGGGCGGCAACAGAGGTGCGGTCCTACGCGCTCGCGTGCGTGGTCGCCGTCTGGGTCTCGGTCGCGCTGGTGGCCGCGTTGCAGGACGCCGGGAACCGGCGAGTCGCCTGGCTGCGCTACACGCTGGGCCTCGCGGCGGCGCCCTACCTGTTCCTGTTCCTCGGCCTGCTGGTCCCTGTGCACGGGATGTTCCTCGCGGGGACGCGGGCGGGGCGCGGCCTGCTCCGCCGCTGGCTGCTCGCCGTGGCCGTGGCGCTTCTCCTAGCGGCACCGATCGCGGCCGTGGCGGCCGGCCAGCGCGAGCAGGTGGCCTTCCTCGCCCGGCGCCACTACCTCACGCCCCCGACGTGCTCGTCGACCAGTGGTTCGGCGCCGTGCCGGCGGCGGTCGTGTGCTGGACGCTGATCGTCGTCGGTCTCGTCGCGGCGCTGCTCCGCGGCTCCGCCGCCCGGCTCGGTGAGCGACAGCTGGCGCTCCTCGCCGGCCTGTGGCTGACCCTGCCGACCGGACTGCTGATCCTCGAGAGCGTCCTCGTCGAGCCGACCTACAACATGCGCTACCTGACGCTCTCGACGCCGGCCGCGGCGATGCTCATCGCGCTCGGGATGATGGCGGCCGCGCGCTGGTGCTCCGCGGCCGCCCGCCGGCTTCGGCTCTCGGAGCGGGTCGCGGCGGCGGTCCCCGGCGCCACCGCCGTCGCGCTCCTCGCCCTGGTCGTCGCGGCCTCCGCCCCGGTCTACGTCGAGGAGCGTGGCCCTTTCGCGAAGGACGAGGGGAGCGACTGGCGACAGGTGTCGGCGTACGTCGGCGCCCATGCCGGGCGCGGGGATGCCGTGGTGTTCGACGAGAGCACCCGCCCGTCGGAGGACCCGCGGCTGGCCCTGCGGCTCTACCCCTCCGGCTTCGCCGGGTTGCAGGACGTGGAGCTGCGCCGGCGCTACGACGAGCGGCCGTGGCTGTGGGACGACGTCACCCTGGTCCAGGCGACGTTCGCGCGGCTGACGCCCACGGTGTGGGCGGTCGAGCTGCCCCGGGGTCGCGCTCTGCCCGCCGACATCGCGGCCCTGACGGCGGATGGATACAGGGTGACGTCTGCGCACCTGGTGCATCGGGATGTCGTCTACCGCCTGCAGAAGTCGAGCGCCGGTCCTCCCTCGTCCCCCGATCCGGACGGCGTCTGAAGCCGGGTCACCACCGCGCGGGCGAGGAGACGCGCATCCTCTCGAGTGCGGCCTCCTGGTGCCGGAAGCCCACTGTCTCGAAGCCCACGATGACGATCGCCGGAGAGAGGACGAGAAGGCCGAGAGTGACCGTCAGGGACCCGCCGAGCGCCGGAGCCGCCACGCCCGCCACGATGGCGAGCACCGACAGGGCGAACAGGGGCACGTGGAAGCGGTCGAAGGCGCGCAGCAGGACGCTGTAGATGGTGAAGATCGCGGTGGACAGCACGAGCACCGGAATCGCGACCGTGAGGGCCACGCCGACACTGTCGAGCTCGGCCTCGCCCTCGATCGCATCCGCCACCACGTGCAGCCCTGCGCCTGTTGCGGCGATCGAGGCGAACACCACGAAGTGGCCGTAGGCCCAGAAGAAGACCCGCTCCCTGTGCGCAGCGAGCACCTCGGCCGCGGGAGTGAGGTAGTAGACCCACCACATCGCGAAGGCGAGAGCCATGCCGCTGAAGGCGACGACGCCCGTCCCGAGCGACCATCCCTGCTCCGCGACCACCGCCGTGACGGTCGTCACGGTGCCGTAGACGACCTCGCCGAGCGTGATGATGACGAGCAGTCCGAACCGCTCCGCGAGGTGCTGCGCGTGCCACGGCAGGGGCTCGAGCACGTGCTGCGTGATGATCGGGCCCGCCAGCTCGAAGAGGACGAGGGCGAGGAAGACCGCGACGCGCGGCATCGCCTCGAGCTGGACGAACGTGAAGGTGACCCAGCCGACCTGCGCGGCCGCGATCGATCCGGCCGAGTACAGGTTGGACCGCCGTCGCTGCGGATCGTCGCGTGCCGCCCGCAGCCACAGGGGTACGAGTGCCGCGCGCATGATCACGTACCCGGTGACCATGAGCGCGTTGTCGAGCGGCTCCCCCTCGTCGATGGAGGCGAAGGCCGCGGGGATCCCGAACGTCAGGATGATCACCCCGACCATCTGCACCAGCGTCGCCACCCGCACCGCCCAGTCGTCCGTGTCGTACGCGGACGTGAACCAGGAGTAGTTGATCCAGGCCCAGCTGACGGCGAAGACGGCGAAGCCGAATCCCCAGCCGCCGGCTGCGATGTGCCCCTCGGCGAGGTAGTGCGCGAGCTGTGTTCCGGCGACGCCGAACGCGACCACGAAGGTGAGGTCGAACAGCAGCTCGAGGGGCGTGGCGCCCCGATGCGACTCGTCAGGATCGCGCCCGGTCATCCTGACAAGTCGATGGCTGCGGCCGCGGAGGACCGTCGAGATGCTCATGCAGGCCAAGGTAGAGGGCTGACGGGGAAGCTCGGAAGGTCCGCAGGTAGGCTCGAGCGGGTGCAGGCAGCAGGGTCGCGAGTCGTCATCACCGGAGGCAGTGGAAAGCTCGGCCGGGCGGTTGTCAGGGAGTTCGCGGAGCACGGCTACGCCGTGACGAGCGTGGACCGGATCCGACCGGCGGATCTTCCACACGGAGTGCAGTTCGTCCAGGCGGACCTCACGGACTACGGCCAGGCGGTCGAGCTGCTGACCGCGATCGACGACCGCTACGGCGAGCACCCCGTCGGTTCGGGCGGGGTCGACGCGCTGGTGCACCTCGCGGCCATCCCCGCTCCGGGGCTCCTGCCCAACCAGGCCACCTTCGCGAACAACAGCATCACGACGTACAACCTGTTCTCCGCGGCCCGTCTCGGCGGAGTGCGCCGGGTGGTGTGGGCCTCCAGCGAGACCCTGCTCGGCCTCTCCTTCGAGGACACGCCGCCGCCGTACCTCCCGGTCGACGAGGAGTACCCGGTGCGCCCGCAGTCGTCGTACTCGCTCGCGAAGGCGGTGGACGAGGAGCTCGCCCGCCACTTCGCCCGCTGGTGTCCCGACTCCGGGTTCCTCGGTCTGCGGTTCTCCAACGTCATGGAGCCCGCGGACTACGCGGCGTTCCCCGGTTTCGACGCGGATGCGCATCTCCGCTCGTGGAACGCGTGGGGCTACATCGACGCGCGAGATGGCGCCATCGCCTGCCGCCTCGCCGTCGAGGCCGACCTCGTGGGTGCCGAGAACTTCCTCATCGCGGCGGCCGACACCGTCATGTCCCGTCCCTCCGCCGAGCTCGCGGCGGAGGTGTTCCCGGAGGTCCCGCTGCGTCGCGAGGTGCCCGGCACCGAGACGCTCCTGTCGATCGACAAGGCGCGGCGGCTTCTCGGGTTCGAGCCGGCGCATTCGTGGCGGGACGGGCTGGACTGAGACGGGAACGCCGCGGCGGAGCGGGTGCTCCGTCGCGGCGTTCGCCTTCGGCTGTCGAGGTCTAGACGAGGAAGACCAGGTTGCAGTCCTTGCAGGACCAGTAGTGGCTGTCGCCGTCACCCTGCTTGCGCAGGGGCTGCTCGCAGTTCGGGCAGTTCGGGTCGGAGCGGCGAGAGGACGCGGCGGGGCCGGCGGTCAGAGCAGACATGGGGACCTTTCGTCCTTCAGAGCAGGGCGGGAAGCCCATCCGAGAACCGTACGGCCAAGTAGTTCGAAAAACAAGCCGCTTGGAATGTGAATAGGTTGAGTGTCCCTCAGTGGATCGCCTCCCCGTCGGGGCCGACCACCCACCAGATCTGCTGCACCGCCTGGCCGTTCACGTCTCCGGGCGCAGCGTCGCCGACGAAGTAGTAGAGCGGCAGCCCGTTGAGGGTCACCTGCGGCTGGCCATCGGTGCCCGTGATCGTGCCGACCTCGCCCGTGACGCCGTCGACCGTCGGGGTGTCCGAGGTGGCGTGCAGCGGAGGCCAGTTGACGAGGCACTGGCCGGAGCACGAGCTGCTGCCCGACCCGGCCGTGTCCTTGTCGAACACATACAGCGACATGCCCTTGGCGTCGACGACGATGTCGCCGAGGGACGTGCTGGCGACCGCCAGGTCCGCGGCCGCGGACGGGCTGGGCTCCTCGGCGGGTGGCGTGGTCGCAGCGGGCGGCGCGGAGGAGGCCCCCGTGTCCGGGGCGCCGGAGCTCCCCGGGTCCGTCGTCGAGCCTGCGCAACCGGTGAGAGCCAGGGCGATCACCGACAGGGCGACCGCCAGGTGCGACGTCTTCCTTCTCATCCCCGTACCTCCTTGTTCGCAACCGCCGGTCGGCGGTTACCGGGAGCACGAGGCACGCGGGCGAAAGGTTCAGCCGGAGCGCGCCGGCACGTCCGCCGAGAGCAGGACCGTGCCGGATGCGCTCGCGAGCACCTCGAGTGACGCGATCTGGTCCGCGTCGAGGTCGACCGTGCCGGTCGTGTGCACGGTCTGGCCCGGGCCCGCCTCCCAGCTCGAGACGACGGTCCGGGCGCCGGACCGGTCGGTGACCGCGAGCTCGTAGCTCCAGGGCGGGGGAGTGTCGGGCAGGGTCCCGCTCCGGTACCGGCACGTCATGTCCAGTCTGGTTCCCCAGCTCTCGGGCACCACCTCGACCTCCGCCGCCAGCGGGATCGTCTCCGCGACCGCGGTCAGCGGCACCGCGAGGGCATGAGGCGACCGTGCCAGAGCGCCCGGCAGCGCGAGCACCGCGACGAGCGCGGCGGCCGCAGCCAGGACGGCCGCAGAGGTCCACAGCCGACGACGCCGGCGGGAGGCGTGCACCGCCGCGACCAGGCGCGGAAGCGGGTCCGGGACCGGCTCCGGGCCGCGAGAGGTCGAACCCAGCAGCGCGAACGCCTCCTCGCGCGGCACGCGGGCGAGCAGTGCCGGCATGGCGCCCAGCTCGGCCACGGAGCTCGAGCACCGCTCGCAGGTCCGCAGGTGCGACTCGAACTCCCGGCGCTCGGCAGGGGACAGCGCGCCGAGGACGTACGACGCATCCCAGTCCTCATACGGGTCGCTCATCCGGTCACCCCCTTCTCCTGCAGGGCCAGGCGCAGAGCCCGCAATCCGTAGTGGAGTCGGGACTTGACGGTTCCGGGCGGGATGTCCAGCTCGGCGGCGGTCTCGGCGATCGATCTTCCTCCGTAGTAGACGTGCACGAGCACGGTTCGGTGCTCCTCGGTGAGGGCGGCGAGGGCTTCGGCCACGAGCCACGACTCGAGGAGTGCGTCGATGCGGTCGGCGTCGGCGGTGTCGGGCAGCGTCTCGACCGTGAGCTCGTGCCGATGGCGAGCGCTGCGGCGATCGTCGATCACGAGGTTGCGGGCGACGGTGAAGAGCCACACTCGCGCGGACGACTGGGACTGGTCGAGGACGGAGGGGCGCCGCCAGGCGCGAAGGAGGGTCTCCTGCACGATGTCGTCCGCCAGCGCGCGGTCGCCGGTGAGGTGGACGACATAGCGCCAGAGCGGTGCCGCGTGCTCGTCGCGCAGCGAGCGCAGCAGCCGCGTCTCGTCGTCGCTCATCGTCATCCCTTCCACGGAGGACACGAGATGTAGGCCCGATCGGTTCACCTGAACCGATCGCGCCCCTGCCTCGTGTCTTCCGGCATGGACTTCTCCGTGAACGGCTTACCACTGCATCCGCTGCTGGTGCACTCCGTGATCGCCCTCGTGCCGATCACCGCCCTCGCGGTGGTGCTGCACGCCGTGTGGCCCGCCGCGCGGCGCCGCCTCGGCATCGTCACCCCTCTCGCCGGGCTGGCGCTCCTGGTCGCGGTGCCGCTCACGGTGGCGGCGGGGAGGACCTTCAGGCGCAGGTGGGTCCCATCCCGGCGGTGAACCGGCACGCGGAGCTCGGGCACATGCTCCTCCCCTGGGCGATCGGCCTCTTCGTGGTCGCCGGCGCCGAGTGGGCTTGGTTCCGCTGGCGCGAGCGGATGCTGAGCTCGCCGTCCGCGCGACGAGCCGTCACCGCGGCGCTCGCCGTCGTCGTCTGCGCGGTGGCCGCCGGCGCCCTCGTTCTGATCGTCCTCATCGGCGACTCGGGCGCCCGAGCGGTGTGGGGCGGCTGATCCGCGGAAGCCCGAGGAGTCGCGCCGCTAGTCCTCGCTGCTCGCCCTGCCGCCGAGGAGCTGCAGCAGGGCGGGCTCGGACGAGGCGAAGCGCTCGACCTCTTCGCCGCCGTCGCAGCGGCACAGGGCCACCGTCACGGCGCCCGCGGCGCGGGCGAGGACCTGCCAGGTCCCGCCTGCCAGCTCCCAGCGCGCGACCCGGTCGGCGGCGGTGCCCGACTGCAGCGCGGTGCCGGCCTGCAGGGCGTCAGAGCCCGTGGGCTCAGTCGGCATGCGGCCCGTTCCCCGAGCGCTCCCGCGCGGCCAGGTACTCCGCGAGAACGCGGGCATGGTTGATGCGGGGGTCCTTGGCCGCATACACGAGCGTGATCGCGCGGTGCTTGGTGAGCAGCTCGACCAGCTCGTCGGTCGCCGGATTCGCGTCGAGCTCGGCGCGGTACCGCTTCGTGAACTCCGCCAGGCGCGCGGGGTCGTGCCCCCACCATCGCCGCAGCTCCGGGGAGGGCGCGATCTCCTTCATCCACACCGTGAGCTCGGCCTCATCCTTGTCGACCCCGCGGGGCCAGAGGCGGTCGACGAGCACGCGTGCGCCGTCAGCGGCGGACGGCGGCTGGTATACGCGCTTGATGGTGAGATGAGGCATCCTGATCAGACTCCCACAGGAGAGAGCAGTTCGTCAGCCTGCTGGGCGAGGCGGCGCACCAGAGAGGCCGCGTCGGTGAGCTCGGACAGGGGCCCCGCCTGGCCGCACCACAGGGTCATCAGCTCTGCGTCGTCGCGTTCTGCCGCCACGCGGCGGAAGGCGCCGGTCAGCCAGTTCTGCACGGGGAACGGCGCCGGATCCTCACCGACCTCCTCCGTCATCCGGTTCGGGATGGCTCGGCCCAGCCGACCACTGGAGGCACGGGTGAGGATGGTCCGCCGCGAGCGCTCGGACGAGATCGCGCGGCGGTAGCTCTCCGGCGCCGCGGATTCGCTCGTCGCCAGGAGGGCGCTGCCCACCTGGACGCCCTCCGCGCCGAGCAGCATCGCCGCGGCGACCCCGCGCCCGTCCGCCACACCGCCCGCGGCGATCACGGGGACGCTCACGGCGTCCGCGACCTGGGGGACGAGCGCGAACGTGCCGACCAGCGACTCCTCGGCCGGGCGCAGGAAGGAGACCCGGTGTCCTCCCGCCTCGGCGCCGCTCGCGATGATCGCGTCCATGCCCGCGCCCTCCAGCGCGATCGCCTCCTCGACCGTCGTGGCGGTGCCGACGAGCACGATCCCGGCGTCGCGCAGGCGGTCGATCGCGGCCGGGTCGGGTGCCCCGAAGACGAATCCCGCGGCGGCGGGCCGCGCCTCGAGCACCGCGTCCACCTGATCGGCGAAGCGCGGCAGGTAGCGCTCGGGCGGGGTCGGCACCTCGACGCCCAGCTCGGCGAAGATCGGCCGGACGCGCTCGAGCAGCTCCGCCCCGGGCTCCGCTCCGTCCGGCGCCGCGTCGGTCTCGTCGATCACCCAGAGGTTGAGCAGCACGGGGCGGTCGGTCGCGGCGCGGAGCTCCGCAGCCGTGGCGGAGATGCGCTCCGGGGAGTAGCCGTAGAGCCCGTAGGCGCCGAGGCCCCCGGCGTTGCTGACGGCGGCAGTGAGGGCGACCGAGGAGAGCCCCCGAAGGCCCCTGAGAGGATCGGGACGTCCAGCCCGAGGAGAGCCGTGAGCCGGTTGGTCCGCCACGATGCCGGCATTGCGCCCTCCCCTCCTCATCCGGGTACGACGCCATCGTATTCCGGGGGATGACCGGCACGGAGGGCTGGACCATCGGGGGACAGCGACGAGGCCGGCAACCCCCAGAACCGGTGCCTTCTCGCAGCGACGAGCCGCTGTCTAGGCTCTCCGCCATCGGGGGACAAATGCGTTCCCCGGAACGTGAGTTGGGGGACTGACGTGGCGGCGAATGCGGAGGAAGCGTTCAAGGTCTTCGTGTCGTGGCTCGCTCCGCGGCCGGGAGAGCTCGCCCGCGCTGCGGGGCACAAGCACGAGATCCTGCACAGGCTCCAGCGCAAGCACGGCGTCAACGGGATGTACGAGGGGGATCCCTTCATTCCGACACCGGGGTACACCAGGTGAGCGGCGCCGACTACTTCGTCTGGCTCGACGGCAAGCGGCCCGAGTCCTCCATCTCCACGCTCAAGTCCGTGCAGAAGACGCTGCAGTCGCTGTATCCGACCGTGCACGTGCGGATCTCCCGGCCGGCCGTGCTCATCGAGTTCGCTGGCGGGACGGAGAGGGTGGGCATCATCCCGGCGTTCTCGCCCGGCACGGTCGTCGGCGAGGACCCGCGCTTCCGGGTGCCGGGCGTGGCCGAGGAGTGGATGTCGGCCTGCCCCGTCGCGCACTCGGAGTGGCTGGAGCGCTGCAACGCCGTCCCCGGCGTGCGCGGCGGCGCCAAGAGCCTGGCCCGCCTCGCGCGCGCCTGGCGCCACTTCCGCGACGTGCCGGTCTCCTCCTTCTACCTCGAGATGCGTGCCGCCGAGTACATGGCCGGCCGCTCGGCGGTCGTGCTGCCCTACGACGTCCGCAACTTCTTCGCCACCCTACTCTGGGACGGTCTCGCGCCGATGGAGGACCCCACCGGGGGAGCTCGCGCCATCGAGGCGACCGCGCCGCACGTGCGGGACGAGGCGATCCTCAAGCTTGCCAACGCAGCCGGCTGGGCGGAGAGTGCGCTCAAGCACATGCGCATGGGCGAGCCGGACCAGGCGTTCCAGCAGTGGAACCACATCTTCGGCGGCCGTTTCCCCTCCTTCTACTGAGCACCGATTTGCGGTCGGCTCCCACCGGTGATGGGCTGAGGGGGACGAGAGGAGTCGCAGGGTGGCGGAGTCGAGCGGCAAGCAGGCACTGGTGGTCTGGGGAGGCTGGGAGGGGCACTCCCCGAGGGAGGCCGTCGGGCTGTTCCTGCCGTTCCTCGAGTCGAGCGGGTACGCGGTTCGCGTCGAAGAGGGTCCGGGCGTGTACGCCGAGCCGGGCGCCATGGCCGACGTCGATCTCATCGTGCAGTCCGTGACCATGTCGACGATCACGCAGGAGCAGTTCGAGGGGCTCGAGGCGGCCGTCCGTGTCGGGACCGGCCTCGCCGGCTGGCACGGCGGAATCGCCGACTCCTACCGGGCGAACTCGGACTACCTCCACCTCGTGGGCGGCCAGTTCGCCACGCACCCGAGCCGCGACGACGTGGGCCCGGACGACACGGGGGCCGCGCGCAACTACCGGCGCTACCGCGTGGAGCTCACCCCGGCGGCGGCAGAGCACCCGATCACCGCGGGGCTCACCGACTTCGAGCTCGAGACCGAGCAGTACTGGGTGCTGAGCGACGACTACAACGACGTGCTGGCGACCACGACGCACCCGACCCGCGAGGGGCGACCCTGGAACCGCCCCGTCACCTCCCCGGCCGTCTGGACCCGCAGCTGGGGGCCGGTCGGGTCTTCGTCGCGACCCCGGGGCACGATCTGGAGACCCTGCGGGTCCCCGAGGTGCGGACGCTCGTCGAGCGCGGCATGCTCTGGGCGAGCCGCTGAAGCAGGCGGTCAGGGGCCTCCGCGTCCCCAATACACGGCGCAAACGGGCCTGAAGCCTTGCCGCGGGCACCCGTTGTTCGTACTTTGGGGGACAGGCCGCGGCTTCGCGGGTCTGCAAAGCGTTCAGGGGTGGACGAGCGCAGACGTTGTTGGGGGACAACACCTATGGGGAAGCACACGCATTCCGAAGTGGGCACGGCACTCTCCGTGGCCGCCCTCGTGGTGGCGGTCGCCGTCGCCGTCCTCGCCCTCGCCGTTCCCGGCGGGCTGCGCGCCCTCCCGGGCTTCCTGATGGAGATGCCCACCTTCTCGCTCTCCGCCTCCGAGCCCCTCGACCCGGCTGCGGACGACCAGCACTGCAGCGGCACGGTCGACCCGGTCACGGCCGAGGCTCCGGGACGCAACTTCGCCGACGGCGCCATCCTCGGCACTCGCACGGCGGACCTGCGCGCCTTCGCCATGCGCTACAACGAGATCCGGATCACCCACTGCCTCACGCCGATCCCCGCCGCCAACTTCCGCTATGACGAATGCATGGAGGACCGCCTCGACTGGATGGCGTCCGACCCGAGCGACGACCCGGCCAGCGCCTGGGGTCACGAGGGCAGCGTCCGCAGCGACGGCGTCCCGAGCATCGGCTGCGACGGCAACCTGGCCGGCGGAGCGGGCAACACCGGCGCGACCGTGGCGCAGAAGTGGTGGGAGTCCCTTCCGCACCGCGCCGCGCTCTATCGCCCCACCGAGTCCGGACCAGTCGACGGCGTCTGCATCGCCTTCGCGATGACCCACGGCGGACTGCCGGACGAGCCCCAGAGCTTCGTGCGGGCCTCCGCCGCCTGGACGGACTGCTGAAGCCGACCGCAGGCGCGGGAGGACTCCTCGGCCGTCGCTAGTCTGGACGGGCCCGCATGGCGGTGTGCGCGCGGAGGAGGATCAGCATGACGGACCAGCTCGGTTGGGGAATCCTGGCCACCGGCGGAATCGCCGGGGCGTTCACGAAGGATCTGGCCGTCGGCGGCATGCGCGCCGTCGCGGTCGGCAGCCGGTCGCAGGAGTCCGCGGACGCCTTCGGCGAGAAGCACGGCATCCCGAACCGGCACCCGAGCTACGCCTCGCTCGTCGCCGACCCGGAGGTCGACATCGTCTACATCGCGACCCCGCACCCCGGCCACGTCGACGCGGCCCTACTCGCGCTCGAGGCCGGCAAGCACGTGCTCGTCGAGAAGCCATTCACTCTCAACGCCGAGGAGGCGCGCCGGGTCACCGCGCTGGCCGCGGAGAAGAACCTGCTCGTGCTCGAGGCGATGTGGACGCGCTTCCTGCCCCACATGGTCCGCGTGCACGAGATCCTCGACGCCGGCACGATCGGTGACGTGCGCACCGTCCTCGCGGACCACAACCAGGACCTGCCGAAGAACCTCGAGGGCCGCATGTACAACCCGGAGCTCGGCGGCGGCGCCCTGCTCGACCTCGGCATCTACCCGGTGTCCTTCGCCGTCGACATCCTGGGCGCGCCGACCTCGGTGGCCGCGGTCGCCGACTTCACAGAGACCGGCGTGGACCGGCAGACCGGGATCCTCTTCGGGCACGAGGGCGGGCGCCAGTCGGTCCTGCACACGGCGCTCGACACCCGGGGCCCGAACACCGCGAGCATCCTCGGCACGCTCGGCCGCATCCAGATCGACTCGGTCTGGTACTCGCCCACCTCGTTCACGGTGTACGACGCGGCCGGCGAGGTGGTCGAGCGGTACGAGTCGAAGCTCGAGGGTCGCGGCATGCAGTTCCAGGCGCTCGAGGCGGAGCGGCTCATCCGCGCAGGCGAGACCGCGAGCCCCCGCCTTTCGCCCGCCGAGAGCGTGCTGATCATGGACGTCCTCGACGACATCCGCAGGCGGATCGGCCTCGCCTACCCGCAGGAGACCCCTGCTTAGACTGTCGGCGTGCCTCTGACCCGTCGTAGCCGGATCACCGCCGCGATCGCCGGCGGGGCCATCGTCTACCTGACGGCGCTCGGCGGTGCGGTCGCCGGGGGAGCGGCGGTCGCCGGTCCGGGTGCGTCCGAGCCCACTGCGGTCCGGGCGGCGAAGACCGCGCCGAGCCCCTCGGCCATCCCCACGCCGACGCCGACCCCCATCCCGCGAGCCGTTCCAGCTGCGCCGGCCGCGCCTGCTCCCGTGCGGACCTGCTCGGTCGCCGGCCCGGCATCCGACTCGCGCCTTGCGAACTTCCAGGCGCGCGTGGTCAACGCGGCCTCCGGGGAGGTCCTCTACGACCGCGGCGGGGACGTGCCGTCCCGGACGGCCAGCGTGCTCAAGGTCCTGACGAGCGCCGCCGCGCTCAACGTCCTCGGCCCCGACTACCGGCTCACCACGACCGTGGTGCGCGGCAGCGAGCCCGGCACGGTCGTCCTGGTGGGCGGGGAGACCCCACCCTGTCGAGGACCCCGTCCGGCGACGAGAGCGCCTACGAGGGCGCTCCCCACCTGGACGACCTGGCCGCGCAGGTGCGCGCCGCGTGGGACTCGGATCCGGCCACGGCAGGCACCCCGATCACGCGCGTGGTGCTCGACTCCTCGTACTTCGGCGGCGACGCCTGGGAGCCGAGCTGGAACCGCAAGGAGCTGTACGACGGCTACATGCCCGAGATCACGGCGCTCATGGTGGACGGCGACCGCGACGACCCGTACTCGAACGTGTCCGCCCGCAGCGAGAACCCTGTGCAGCGGGCCGGCGACGCGTTCGCCGCCAAGCTCGGTGGCGTCGCCACGTCCGTCGGAAGCGCTCCCGCCGGCGCACCGGTCCTCGGTCACGTCGAGTCGCAGCCGGTCTCGACCCTCGTCTACCAGGCGCTCATCGTGTCCGACAACACGCTCGCCGAGGCGCTCGCGCGCGTGACGGCGATCCAGGCCGGCGCCGGCAACACCTTCGGGTCCCTGCAGCAGGGCATCACCGCCGGCCTCGCGGCCTACGGCCTCGACACGTCCGCGCTTCGGATCGCGGACGGCTCCGGCCTGAGCGGGAACAACGCCGTGCCGCCGTCGTACTTGACCTCGCTGTTTCTCAAGGTGCAGAACCGGGAGGGCAGCCTCTGGGCCGTCTACGACGGGCTTCCGGTGTCCGGCGAGGCCGGTTCGCTCCGGTACTCCGACCGTTTCGCAGGAGCCAACTCCCGAGCCGACGGCGCGGTGCACGCCAAGACCGGCTGGATCGACGACGGCTACACCCTGTCGGGGATCATCGACGCCGCCGACGGGACTCCGCTCACCTTCGCCATCTACGCCCTAGGCGATGTGAGCGACGACGCGAAGGAAGCGATCGACACCCTCGCCGCGGCGATCTACGACTGCGGCAACAACCTGTCGAACCAGTAGGCGGGCGCGGGGCTCAGGCGACGCCCGGCGCTGAGCAGGACGTTCTGCAGACAGCAGGGCCGAACCGGGCGCGAGGGCCTGCGGAGTGCGGGAGGTCCTGCGGAGCGCTGAGGAGCTCGCGCCCGCCCCCGCCGGGTCAGAGGGTGACGGTGCCGCGGATGAGCGTGGTGCTCGCGCCGCCGACCCAGATGCTGTCGCCCTCCGGGGTCACCGTCACGCGGCCATCCCGGCCCAGGGCCGTGCCCTGCCGGGCTGTGTAGGCGTGGTCCGCGAGTCCGGAGGAGAGGAACCAGCGGGCCAGGCCTGCGTTGAGGCTTCCGGTCACCGGGTCCTCGGGCACGCCGATGCCGGGCACGAAGGCGCGCACCTCCCAGTCGGCGGGGCCGCCCTCCGGGTGTCGACCGGCGGCGCCGACCTTCAGGCTCCCCATGGCTGCGAAGTCGGGGGTGAGGCCGAGGACGGTCGCCGCGCTGTCGACGAGGACGGCGATCCAGCCGGGGCCGTTGTCCGCCCACTGCACGTCGAGGACGCGGCCCCGGTCGACACCGAGCGCCTCGACAGCGGCGGCCGCCTCCTCGTCCGTGGCTGGTCCGGACCGGAGCAGCGGCGGGGCGTCGAACGCGATGCCGTCGGCCTCCACCCGGAGCTGGACGAGTCCGATGCCGCACTCCTGCACGAGCGCGCCCTCCTGCCGGGGAGTTCCGCCCGCCTCCAGCCACGCGTGCGCGCTGCCGAGGGTGGGGTGGCCGGCGAACGGCAGCTCCCCGCCCGGCGTGAAGATGCGCAGGCGGTAGTCCGCGGCCGGATCCGCGGCAGGCAGCACGAAGGTGGTCTCCGACAGGTTCGTCCACCGCGCGAACGCCTGCATGTCCTCGTCGGAGACGCCGTCCCCGTCGAGCACCACCGCGACCGGGTTGCCGCGGAGGGGCGCGGCGGAGAAGACGTCGACCTGGGCGAAGGGGCGGGTGCGCATCCTCCGATTGTGTCCCACCCGCGCCTCGCGCCGCCCCCGCCTTCGACCCTCACCGCGCCTCCGGCAGGACTTCGCGCCCCTCCGGCAGGACTTGGTGCGGCAAGCGGGACGGAACCCCGCCCGGAATCCTGCTTGCGGCACAGAGTCCTGCTGGGGCGCAGTCCCGCTCGGTTCGCAGTCCTAGGGGAGGAGCCAGGGGTGCAGGTCGGGAGCGGGCCCACCGTCGTTAGGATTCCGGCATGACCTCGGCGCTGTTCATCATCGACGTGCAGAACGACTTCACGGAGGGCGGGGCGCTCGGCGTGGAGGGCGGTGCGGCGGTCGCGGCCGGCATCTCCCGCTACCTGGATGAGCATCCAGACGCCTATGACGTGGTGCTGGCGTCCCGCGACTGGCACGACGGCTCGAACGACAACGGCGGGCACTTCGCGATGGAGGCCGACCCCGACTACGTCGTCACCTGGCCGCAGCACTGCGTCTCGGGCACGCCGGGGGCGGAGTACCACCCCGATCTGGACACCTCGGATGTCGACGTGCACATCCAGAAGGGTCAGGGCGAGCCCGCGTACTCGATCTACGAGGGGAAGACCCCGGACGGTGTTCCCCTGAGCGAGGTCCTCGCCGAGCGCGGCGTCACGGACGTCGACGTGGTCGGAATCGCCACCGACTACTGCGTCCGCGCCTCCGCGCTGGATGCGGTCAACGACGGCAAGCGCGTCCGGGTGCTGTCCGACCTCATCGCGGGAGTGGCGCCGGACTCGAGCCAGGCGGCCCTCAAGGAGTTGGAGGCGGCGGGCGTCACCGTCACCCACTCGTAGGGCACTCGGGCGCGGCGCAACCGAGCGGACGTGTCGCAACGGCGCACCGATGCGACACGTCCGGACGGATGCGACACGCCCCGGTGGGCGCCGCGTCAGACCAGCAGCTGGTGCTTCGCGAGCTCGCGGTAGACCGGGACGGTCGCGACCAGCTCCGAGTGCGTGCCGATGCCGAGGACGCGGCCGTGGTCGAGGACCACGATCTGGTCGGAGTCGACGACGGTCGACAGCCGGTGCGCGATCACCACGAGCGTGCGGTCCTCGGCGACCGCATCGATCGCCTCGCGCATCCGCTGCTCGTTGACGCCGTCCAGGCTCGAGGTCGACTCGTCGAGGAGCAGGATGGGCGGCGCCGCGAGCAGGGTCCGCGCGATCGCGAGGCGCTGGCGCTCGCCCCCGGAGAGCATGACGCCGTCCTCGCCGACCTGGGCGTCGAGCCCCGCGGGGTCGCGCTCGAGCACCTCGACGAGGTTCACGCGGCGCAGGACCTCGACGCAGTCGGCGTCGGTCGCGTTCGGGGCGGCGAGGAGCAGGTTGTCGCGGAGGCTCCCGGCGAGCACCGGGGCGTCCTGCTCGACGTAGCCGATCTGGCCGCGGAGTGCCTCGCGCGCGAGTCCCCGGATGTCCACGCCGCCCAGGCGGATCGCCCCGGAGTCCGGGTCGTAGAACCGCTCCATCAGCGAGAGGATCGTGCTCTTGCCCGCGCCCGATGGGCCCACGATGGCCGTCCGGGAGCCGCGCGGCACCTCGAAGCTCACTCCGTGCAGGACGGGCTGGCGCACCAGCTCGGGCTCGACGGTCGTCGCGGTCTCGGCGGGCGATGAGGCGGCCGCCGCGCTGGGCCCCGGCGTCCCGTCCTCCGCCTCGGCGAGCGTGACGTAGCCGAAGCGCACGTCGTCGAACTCGATCGCCGGCGCCTCGGGCCGCATGGTGGCGTTCGCCGCGCCGACCACGACGGCGAGAGGTGCGATCTCGCGGTCGTGCTCCGCCTCGGTGGGCAGGGCGAGCACCTCCTGGATGCGGCCGAGGGCGCCGAGCGCCTGGTTGACCGCGGTGATCGCGCCGAAGAACTGCCCGAGCGGAAGGATCATCATGAAGAGGAACAGGATGAACGCGATGAGGTTCGCCACGGTCAGCGCGCCACTGGCGACGCGGTAGCCGCCGACGCCGAGGACCACCAGGAACGACACCTGCATCGCGACGCTCGCGACCGGCACGATGAGGGCCGAGATGCGGGCGACCTTGACCCCCAGCTGCCAGGCGCCCTCCGCCTCGGCCGAGATCGTGGCGATCTCGCGCTCGGTCGCGTTCGCCGCGCGCACCGTGCGGATGGCGCTGATCGCGCGCTCGACGGCTGCGGCCAGTGCGCCGACCTTGGCCTGCGCCTGGGTGACGGCCGGCCGGATCCGGGCCGAGAGCGTCACGACGGTGACGACCGCGACCGCCACGACGAGCAGCGTGAGCAGCAGGAGCACCGGGTCGAGGATCGCCATCGCGATGAGAGCACCGGCGAAGGTGATGGCGCCGCCGACCGACTCCACGACGCCCTGCGTCAGAACCGCGCGCAGCAGGGTGGAGTCGGAGCCGACGCGCGAGACGAGGTCGCCCACCCGGCGCGTGTCGAACTCGCGGATCGGCAGGTGCAGGAGCCGCGCGACGAGCTGCCGGCGGGAGCTGAGGACGACGCCCTCTCCGGTGCGCTGCAGCAGGTAGTGCTGGTAGCCGCTCATGAAGCCGGAGACGAGCACGAGGACCACGAGCAGCCAGACGAGGCCGCCGAGCGGGTCGCCCTTCTGGACGACGGAGATGACGCTGCTGACGAGCAGCGGCTGGGCGAGCGAGGCCAGCGCGCCGAGGACGCTGAGCACCAGGACGAGCGCGAGCACGCGGCGGTGCTCGAACAGATACGGGAGGAGCTGGCGGAAGGAGGCGCGCGGGCCGGCGGGGGTGGCGCGGCGCCCGAATCGTGAGCGGGGAGCGGCGGGAGAACTCATCGGTTCCTCATCTTCTTCCGTACTTCTTGTGTACTGCCTGACGGCTGACGCCGAGCGCGAGCGCGACGATCTGCCAGGACAGCCCGGCGTTGCGGGCTCGCCGGACGGTCACGGCCTCGACCGCGTCGAGCTCCTTGCGCAGCTCGGCGATGGCCCGCAGTGCGGCATAGGGATCGTCCGAGTCGGCGCTGCCCACGAGGGTGCGGATGGAATCGATGCTCATGAGTGTCAACCGTAATTGACGAGACGAGCTCGTGTCAACTCAGGTTGACGCCGATGCCGACCGCCCAGCGGGGCACGGTCCGGCGGCAAGTGACCGTTGTATCGGGGACTCGAGGCCGGAACGTGCACGTCCGCAGCGGATCGTCAGGGCGCGAGGGAGCCGGCGCTGCCGAGTTCGGCCTCCTGGGCCTCGCCCGTCAGGTCGGTGTCGCGCGTCTCCTTCGAGAGGAAGAGCGCGATGAGGGTGATGACCGCGGCTCCGGTCAGGTAGAGGCCGACGAGGAAGATGTTCCCGTCCGCCGACCAGAGGCCGAGCGCCACCGTGGGAGCCAGCGAGGCGCCGAGGATGCTCGCGACGTTGTAGGAGATCGCCGACCCCGTGTAGCGGGTGTTGGTCGGGAAGAGCTCGGGCAGCAGGGCTCCCATCGGCCCGAACGTGAGGCCCATGAGCGCGAGACCGGCGATGAGGAAGAACGCCACCACCGAGGAGTCGTTCGCCTGCGCGAACCAGACCTGGAAGGTGAGGCCGAAGAGCGCGATGAGGATGGTCGTGACGAGAAGGGTGCGGCGCCGGCCGTAGCGGTCGGCGAGGATTCCGGCGACGGGCGTGAGGAGTCCGAAGAACACGACCCCGATCAGCAGGAGCACCAGGAACTCGGGCCGCGTGTAGCCGAGGCCCACCTTCGCGCCCGGCGTCGCCTCGGCCGGCGCCGTGCCGTAGGTCAGGGTGAACGTGGTCATGAAGTAGAAGAGCACGTAGGTGGCGAGCATGATGAACGTGCCGAGGATGAGCGGCCGCCAGCTGTTGCGGATCACGGCGGCGAGCGGCACGCGCACGCGCTCGCCACGCTCGAGCGACCTCTGGTAGACGGGCGTCTCGACGAGCTTCAGGCGCACGTAGAGCCCGACGACCACGAGGACCGCGCTGAGCAGGAACGGGATGCGCCAGCCCCACGCGGCGAACTGGTCCGGCGACATGCTGAGCGACAGGATCAGGAAGAGACCGTTGGCGATGATGAAGCCGATCGGCGCTCCCAGCTGCGGGAAGGTGCCGTAGATCGCCCGCTTGCGCTGGGGCGCGTTCTCGATCGCGAGCAGCGCGGCGCCGCTCCACTCGCCGCCGAGGCCGAGGCCCTGGCCGAAGCGCAGGACCGCCAGCGCAGCCGGCGCCGCGATGCCCCAGGCGTCGAACGTCGGCAGGAGGCCGATGAGGAAGGTCGCGATGCCCATGACCAGCAGGGACGCGACGAGGGTCACCTTGCGGCCGTGACGATCCCCGAAGTGGCCGAAGATGATCGAGCCGACCGGGCGCGCGAAGAAGGCCAGGGCGAACGTGACGAACGAGGAGAGCTGCGCGGCCGTCGCGTTCTCGTTGGGGAAGAAGAGGGTGGGGAAGACCAGCACCGCGGCGGTCGCGTAGACGTAGAAGTCGTAGAACTCGATGCTCGTCCCGATGAGGCTGGCGACGATGACGCGGGAGCGCGGATTGACGGGGACCACGGAGGCGGCTGTCGAGGTCATGGGGTCCTGTTCGCGGAAGGGGTGCTGAAGCGTCGGTCGCTCCTGGTCGAGATTCGACCGATCAACGATACGCCCGGCGCGCGCCCCCGCTGGCAGGATGGGGGCGTGGGACGCGTCGTAGTGGTCGGTTCGCTGAACGTCGATTCCGTGGTGACCGTCGAGCGGCACCCGAAGCCGGGGAGACCATCCTCGGCGGCGACCTGCAGACCCTGTGGGGTGGCAAGGGCGCGAACCAGGCGGTCGCCGCAGCGCGAGCGGGCGCGAAGGTCGCGATGATCGGCCGCGTCGGCGAGGATCCGTCCGGTGCGCGCTACCTGGGGCGCCTGGAGGCGTTCGGAATCGACGCCACGGGCATCCGCCGCGATCCTGACACCGTCACGGGGCATGCGGCGATCGCGGTCGCGGCCGACGGGGAGAACACCATCATCGTGTCGCCGGGCGCGAACGGGCGGGTCGCGGTCGACGATCTCGGCGACCTCGCGGGGATCGGTCCAGGCGACGTGCTCCTGGCGCAGCTGGAGCTCGACCTCGGGGTCGTCGCCGAAGCGGTGCGCCGGGCCAGCGCCGCGGGCGCCCGCGTCGTTCTCAATGCCGCGCCGTACGCCGACCTGCCGGCCGAGGTGCTCGCGCTCGCGGACCCGGTCGTCGTGAACGAGCACGAGGCCGAGCAGCTGGCCGCAGCCGGGCTCACCGCCCCCTCGCTCCTCGTCACGCGCGGCGGTGAGGGCGCAGAGTGGGGCGACATCCGCGTGCCTGCCGACAAGGTGGAACGGGTCGTGGACACCACCGGCGCCGGTGACGCGTTCTGCGGCGCGCTCGCCGCGGCGCTCGCCGACGGCGCGGACCGCGAGGCGGCGCTGAAGGCTGCGGCGACGGCGGGGGCCGAGGCGGTCGCATGGCCGGGAGCCCAGCCCGCCTGACTCCGCGTCGGAGCGTCAACCGCATCACTCCGGACAGACCGCAACCGGGGACCGATGCGGATAGTCCGAAGTGGTGCGGACAGGCGACCTCCGCCTCAGGAGACCTTGAGCCGCCTCAGGGTGAGCGCCGTGCGCACGGCGGCCTCGGCCGCCTCTGCGCCCTTGTCCTCCTTCGAGCCGGGCAGTCCCGCCCGGTCGATGCCCTGCTGCTCGTCGTCCAGGGTGAGGACGCCGAAGCCCACCGGCTTGCCGGTCAGGACCGCGACCTGGGTGAGCCCGGCGGTGGCGGCGTCGGCCACGAAGTCGAAGTGCGGGGTGCCGCCGCGGATGATGACGCCGAGCGCCACCACCGCGTCCGCACCGCCGTCGAGCGCCGCCTTCGCCAGCACGGGCAGCTCGAAGCTGCCGGGAGCCTCCACCTCGCTGATGGTCGCGCCCACCGCCTCGAGCGTGCGCCGGGCGCCCGCACGCAGGCCCTCCGCGATCTGCTCGTGCCAGGTCCCGGCGATGATCGTCACCTTGAGCCCGGAGGCGTCGAGGCCCTCCAGGTTGCGCTCCGGGGATCCGTGTCCGCTCACTTCTGCTGTCCTTCCAGGGTGGGGAGGCTGTCGGAGAGGAGATCGATCGGGTCGATCGCGTGCCCCATCCGGTCGCGCTTGGTCTCCAGGTAGCCCTCGTTCTGCGGGGTGACGCCCACCACGAGCGGCACCCGTGAGCGCACGGTGATCCCGTGGCTCTGCAGCTGGCGCACCTTCTCCGGGTTGTTGGTGAGGAGGCTGACGTCGTTCAGGCCGAGGTCGGCGAGGATGGCGCTCGCGGCGCCGTAGTCGCGCGCGTCGGCGGGCAGGCCGAGAGCGAGGTTCGCGTCGAGCGTGTCCAGCCCGTCCTCCTGCAGGCGGTACGCCCGCAGCTTGTTGACGAGGCCGATGCCGCGACCCTCGTGCCCGCGCAGGTAGACGACGACCCCGCCTTCGCGCTGGATCTCCTCCATCGCCGCGTCGAGCTGGGGGCCGCACTCGCACTTGAGCGAGCCGAACGCCTCCCCGGTCAGGCACTCGGAGTGGACACGCACGAGCGCGCCGGGTCCGGGCTCGCCGGCCACGATGGCGACGTGGTCGGCGCCGGTGAGGCCGTCGCGGTAGGCGCGCATCCGGAACGGGCCGTGCTCGGTGGGAACCGTGGTCTCGACCTCGAAGCGCACGCGCGGGGAGTCGGTGAAGACGGGACCGTCGCAGAGCCGCGCCTGCTCCGGCTCGGTCTGAAGGTATTCGAGGAGCAGCTCGATGGTCGTCACCAGGACGCCTTCGCGCTCGCCGAACTTGATCAGCTCGGGCAGGCGCATCATCTCGCCGCCCTCCGCCATGACCTCGGCGATCGCGGCGACGGGCTGCAGGCCCGCGAGCCGCATCAGGTCGACCGCCGCCTCGGTGTGGCCGGCGCGCTGCCGCACTCCGCCTGCGACCGCGCGGAGGGGGAGGATGTGGCCGGGGCGGATGAGCCTCGAGGGCGTCGCCGACGGGTCGGCGAGCGTCCGCAGCGTGTGCGCGCGGTCAGCCGCGCTGATGCCGGTCGAGAGACGGTCGGCGGCGTCCACCGTGACGGTGTAGTTGGTGCCTCGGACGTCCTCGTTCACCGCCACCATGACAGGCAGCTCGAGCCGATCGGCGACCTCGGCGGGCATGGGCGCGCAGAGGAAGCCGGACGTGTTGCGGATCGTCCAGGCGATGCTGGCCTGGGTGGCGAGCTCCGCCGCCAGAATGACGTCGCCCTCGTTCTCCCGCGCCTCATCGTCGGCGACGATGACGGGCCGGCCGGCCCTCAGCGCCTCGAGGACCTGGGGAATGCTCGCGAGACTCATCTCGCGCCTCCTTCTGCTGCGCGTGCGATCGGCAGATCCGCGAACGCGGCCAGCCGGCGGACGTGCCGCGCAAGCACATCCGTCTCCACGTTGACGACCGCGCCGGGCTCCAGGGAGCCGAGGGTCGTCGCGGTGAGGGTCTCGGGGATGAGGCTCACCTCGAACCAGGAGGTGTCCGCGCCGGGCTCGCTCACCGCGGACACGGTGAGCGAGACTCCGGCGACCGCGATCGAGCCCTTGTCCACGACCAGCGGCGCGAGGGCCGGGTCGAGGGCGAAGCGCAGCACGCGCCAGTGCTCGAGGTCGCTGCGGGCGATCAGGGTGCCGACGCCGTCGACGTGGCCCTGGACGATGTGCCCGCCGAGGCGGTCGCCCACCTGAGCGGCCCGCTCGAGGTTGACGGCATCACCCACTCCCACGCTCGCGAGCGCCGAGACGGCGAGCGTCTGGCCCATGACGTCGGCGGCGAACCAGTCGGCTCCCTGGTCGATCACGGTGAGGCACACGCCGCTGACGGAGATCGAGTCGCCGTGGCGGGCGTCGGACACGGCGAGCGGTGCGCGGACGGTCAGGCGCGCGCTGCCGTCGGGCAGGTTCTCGAGCGCGGTGACCTCCCCGCGCTCCTCGATGATTCCGGTGAACATGTCAGTCCTCCTCGAACTGGCGTCGCGGTCGCGCGACGATGCGGACGTCGTTGCCCAGTCGATCGACCGAGACGAGGTCCATTGCGGAGGCATCGGCCATGGTGGCGATGCCGAGATCGGCGGTGGCGAGCCGCGGCCCGCCGAGCAGAACCGGCGCGACGTAGGCGACGACCTCGTCGACGAGACCCGCCTTCAACAGCGCGCTCTCCAGGGTGGGGCCCCCTTCCACGAAGACGCTGCGGATGCCGTCGTCCCACAGCTGGGCGAGGAGGGCCGGCAGGTCGGCACCGTCGGACGTTCGGAAGCCGCCGGGGGAGAGGCGGAGCGCGGCATCCTCGGGCACCGGACGGCGGCCCACGACGACGACGTGCGGCTGATGCGCGAGCAGGGTGCCGTCGTCCGCCCGTGCGGTCAGGGCAGGGTCGTCGGCGAGGACGGTGCCCGTGCCCACCAGGATCGCGCCGGCCTCGGCACGGCGTCGGTGCACGTCGGAGCGGGAGACGCCGCCGGTGATCCAGCGGCTCGTGCCGTCTGCTGCGGCGATGCGCCCGTCGAGACTGGACGCCCACTTCGCGGTCACGAACGGGCGGCCGAGGCGTGCGGCGGTCAGCCAGACGTGAAGGGTGTCCTCGACACGGGATCCCAGGACCCCTCGAGGACCTCGACGCCGGCGGCCTCGAGGCGCTGGGCTCCGCCGTTGGCGTCCGGGGTGGGATCGGAGACGGCGAACACGACCCGCGCGACGCCGGCCGCGATGAGCGCCTCGCTGCACGGGCCCGTGCGGCCGTTGTGGTTGCAGGGCTCGAGGGTGACGACGGCGGTCGCGCCCCGCGCTCCGCCTTCGGGAAGGTGGGAGAGGGCATCCACCTCGGCGTGCGCGGTGCCCGCGCCGCGGTGCCAGCCCTCGGCGAGGACGCTGCCGTCGGGCGCGAGGAGAACGCAGCCGACCTGGGGATTCGCGGTCCAGGCGGGACCGTGCAGCGCCAGCTCGAGGGCCCGCTCCATGGCGCGCTCGAGGGCGTCGCCGGTCGGTGCGGCGGTGCGTGCGTCGCCCAACTTCCTCGTCCGGTCCGGACTCGTCGGCTGGGGTGCGGTGCGGGGGTCGCCCACTTCTTCCTCGTCCTGTCTGGACTCCGGGGGCGACGGCTGCCGTCGTCAGGGCGCGAGTGCGCACCGACGACCGTGCTGCCTCCCATCCAGACTGTGACTGTCGGTTCCGGAATTCCACCGGATCGGCCGGCGCTCGACCCTTGCGGGGCGCTCGCCGGTTCGCGGACTATGACCGCCGGTTCGGAATTACGCCGACCCCGGAGCACGTGTTGCTTGCTTCAGTTATACGGCAACGCCTGGGCGCGCCGATTATTCCCGCCTGCCGAGGAAGTCTCGACTTGCCGAAAAGTCCCGCTAACTCGTGCTCAGAGCGGGACTTTTCGGCAAGCGGGTGCCGTGCGGGGTGCCGTGCGGGCTGCCGTGGTGGGCCGACTTGCCGGAGAATCACGCTTGGAGGGCTCAGAAGCGGGATTCTTCGGCAAGTCGCTCAGGGTGCCGCCACCACAACCGGGAGCTCGGCCAGGCTGCGGATGCGCACCACGCCCAGGTCTTCCGCCTCTCGCAGATCGGCCGGGTCCGACTCCTCGCCGGGCCGGTCGAGCCAGATGCCGCGCAGCCCGGCCGCGGCGGCGCCGATCGCGTCGGTGCGGAGCCGGTCGCCCACGTAGACGGCGTCCGACGGGAGCGACCCGAGCCGCTCGCACGCGAGCTCGAAGATCCGCCGATCCGGCTTCGTGACCCCCACATCGCCAGACGCGACGATCACGTCCATCCGCTCGCCGAGCCGGGTGGCGTCGAGCCTCGTCATCTGGAAGTCGAGCTCGCCGTTCGTGATGATGCCGAGCTTCACGCCGGGGATCCGGTCGCGCAGCGTGTCCAGGCACGGGAGGGCGTCGTCGTGCAGGCGCCAGGCGTTGCGGTACTCGCGGTGGTAGCCGGACCACCAGTCGTCGGCGCGGGCGTCCCCGTCCAGGCTGCCGCCGAGAGCGGACATCAGCCCGCGTGCCCGCACCCGGCGCTGCTCCAGGTAGCCGAGCTCGCCCGCCAGGTACCGCGGGTAGTGCAGCTCCTCCAGGTCCCGCCACTGCTCCAGCGTGGCTGCGCGGTCCTCGACGACGGTCCCGATCGCGTCGAGGTGGGCGAGGATTCCTGCCTCGACCGCGCCCCGATGCGCGAACAGCGTGTCGTCGAGGTCGAACAGCACAGCGCGGATCACGGCAGCGGCCATTGCAGTGACTGGCGCAGTTGCGACGAACCGGCGGGACGCTGCTGCGAAGCGTGAAGCACCCCGTGCCACGAGGCCGGGAAGCTCCCGTCCCGGTAGGGCACGGAGCTGGGGGCCTCGCCCGTGAAGGCGAAGCCGGCCTTGCGTGCGAGCGTCGCCGATGCGGTGTTCCCCACGAGGCACTCCCACCGCACAAGGGGGACGCCCGACTGGAATGCGAAGTCGACAACAGCGGCGACGGCCTCGCTCATGTAGCCGCGACCGCGGAACGGCGCGCCGAGCCAGTACCCGAGGTCGGAACGCTCTGAACGGAACGCGACGACGCCGAGAAGCGCGCCCTCATCGCGGAGGCGGAGAGCCCAGGTGCACTCCCGGCCGTCCATCCATCCCTGGGGCACGAACTCGCGGACAAAGGACTCGGCGTCTGCGCGGCCATAGGGCCACGGCACGGTGAGGTAGCGCTCGAACAGCGGGTCCTGGCAGTAGCGGACGATGTCGTCGACGTCCTCCTCCAGCGGCTGGTCCAGGACCAGCCGGTCAGTGCGGAGGACGACGGGCGTCACGTCAGCGGCGCCGCGGCAGGAAGCCGATGCGCTCGTAGACGCGCGCCAGGGTGCGGTTCGCGATCTCCTCCGCGCGCTCGGCGGCCGCGCCGAGGATGCGGTCGAGCTCGGCGGGATCGTCGAGCAGCTCCAGTGTCCGGGCCCGGATGGGCTCGAACACCGCGACCACGGCATCCGCCAGGTCCTTCTTGAGGTCGCCGTAGCCGCGCCCCTGGTACTGGTTCTCGAGCAGCGGGATGGGGGTGTCGGTGAAGGCGGACAGCATCGTGAGCAGGTTGGAGACGCCGGGCTTGCCCGCCGGGTCGAACACGATCTCCCGCCCGGTGTCCGTCACGGCCGAGCGGATCTTCTTCGCGTTGCGCGAGGGTTCGTCGAGGAGCCGGACGAGACCGGCGTCGCTCTCCGCCGACTTGCTCATCTTCGCGGTCGGGTTCTGCAGGTCGTAGATCCGGGCACCCTCCTCGAGCGTGAGGGTCTCGGGGATCCGGAATGTCTCGCCGAAGCGCGAGTTGAAGCGCTGGGCCAGCGTGCGGGTCAGCTCGACGTGCTGCCGCTGGTCGTCGCCGACCGGCACGATGGCGGTGTCGTAGAGGAGGATGTCCGCCGCCATGAGCATCGGATAGGTGAACAGGCCCACGGAGGCGGAATCCGTGCCCTGCTTCGCCGACTTGTCCTTGAACTGCGTCATCCGGCTCGCCTCGCCGAAGCCGGTGATCGTGTTCAGCACCCAGGCGAGCTGGGAGTGCGCCGGCACGTGGGACTGCACGAAGAGGATCGACCGCGACGGATCGATCCCGGCCGCGATGTACTGAGCCGCCGTGCGCCGGGTCTGGTCGCGGAGCGCGGCCGGATCCTGCGGGTTGGTGATCGCGTGCAGGTCCACGACGCAGAAGATCGCGTCGTGGGTCGCCTGCAGCTCTCGCCACTGCAGGAGGGCGCCCACGTAGTTCCCCGCGTGCAGCGAGTCGGCGCTCGGCTGCATGCCCGAGAAGAGGCGGGTGCCGGCGGTCCGCGGCCGGTCAGGGGTCGTGTCGGTCATGGCTCCTGGCTCAGAGGTCGTAGTCGACCACGACGGGCGTGTGGTCGGAGAAGCGGGTGTCGTAGGAGGCGGCGCGGTCGACCGAGTACCCGGCGACGCGGTCCGCGAGCGGCTTGGTGGCGAGGTGGTAGTCGATGCGCCAGCCGGAGTCGTTGTCGAACGCCTTCCCGCGCCAGGACCACCAGGTGTACGGGCCGGGCACGTCGCCCGCCGCCTTGCGGCCCACATCCACCCAGCCGAGTCCCGCGCCGTCGTTGTACAGCTCCTGGTCCTCGGCTCCGACGAAGCGGTCGAAGTACGCGCGCTCCTCCGGGAGGAACCCCGCGCGCTTCACGTTGCCCTTCCAGTTGCGGATGTCGAGCGTCCGATGGCCCACGTTGAGGTCGCCGACCACGAGCGCGAGCGGGGTGTGGGCGGCGAGCTCGGGCAGGCGGCTCTCCACCGCATCCAGGAACCGGTACTTCTCCGCCTGCTTGTCCGTCTCGGCGACGCCGGACGGGACGTAGGCGCTCACGACGGTGAGGATCGTCCCGTTCACCTCGTAGTCGGCCTCGAGCCAGCGTCCCGCGGTGTCGAACTCCTCCTCGCCGATGGCGACACGGTGGATATGCGCGCGGTCCCGGCTGGCAATCGCGACGCCCGCCCGGCCCTTCGCGGTGGCGGCGTCGTGGAGGATGCTCCAGTCCGGTCCGAGCAGCTCCTCGAGGTCCTCGGTGCTCGCGCGGACCTCCTGCATCGCGAGGATGTCGACCTCACGCCCGTCGAGCCAGTCGCCCATGCCGCGGCGGAAGGCGGCCCGCACGCCGTTGACGTTGACCGTGGCGACGCGGAGGGGCGAGGTGCGGGCGGCCATGCTCTTCATCCTATTGAGCGCCGCCGACGGCCCCTTCCGTGCCCGCGGCCGTGGGAGTGGCGCCGCTCGGCTGCCGGCGCCCGGTGCGCGGCCCTATTTCGGCGAGCCGGCGTCCTGCTCGGCGAGCTCCTCCGTGGTCGGCACGGCCTTGCGGCGGCGGGCCTCGGTGCGGACGTCCCGGGCGATCCGGCGGCCGAGGCGCCACTTCTGGATGCCGCGCGCGGACCGGTACTCCTCCTCCGCGCGCTTGTGGTTGGCGTCGGCGACGAGGCGGCGCGCCTCCTCGAGGCGGAGCGCATCCTGCACCGCCAGGTCTTCGTCGGAGAGGGTGCGCGCCTCGATGCCGGCGTCGTTCATCCCGACCTCGATCCAGGACGCCGCGAGCAGCAGCACCTGGCAGAAGAAGTTGTAGAAGATCAGCAGCCCGATGATCACCGCGAAGCCCGCGAGCAGGGGTTGTTGCGAACACCGCCGATGAGGCCGAGCGTGAAGGCGCCCTTGAGGATGTCGATCCCGACTGCGCCGATCAGGGCACCGACTGCGAGGCGGCGCAGGGGAATCGGGACGGCGGAGAGCACTCGGAAGGCGGCCGCCACCGTCACGAAGTCGACGAGGAGCACCAGCAGGTTCCCGATGATGGTGGCCACCGCAGTGGCGAACAGCGACTTGTCACCGATGCCGAGGAAGTTGAAGACCGTCTCGAGGATGCCGTTCGTCAGGAAGGTGAGGCCCGCGGAGACGAGGATCAGGACGCCGAATCCCAGCGCCAGGCCGAGGTCCCTGAGCTTCTGCAAGAGGAAGAAGGTCGTGTCGCCGGGCAGGTCGAAGATGCGCCGGATCGCGTCGCGCATGGAGGCCAGGAAGCCGAGCGCGGTGAGGAGCAGGCCGACGAGAGCGATGGCGCCCGTCCAGGTCAGCCCGCCTGCCGAGAGGAGGTCGTCCGGGTCGATGACTCCGCCCTTGGCGACGAGATTGGGCACCGTCGAGTTGATGCCGCTGACGAGGCCGTCGCGCAGCACGACGTTGCCGGAGATGATGAACCCCGCGACCGAGAACGTCACCCACAGCGCCGCGAAGGTGGCGAAGACGGCGTTGTAGCTCATCCCCGCTGCGAGGAGCGGTCCGCCCTGCTGGTTGTAGTGCTGGAACACCCGCACCGGCCGCGACTGCAGCACCTTCGCGAGGAGCGCGGCGAACCCGGTCTTCGGCTCCTCGGGCGTCGGCTTCGCACTCGGCGCGGTGGCGACCGCCTCGTCATCCCGAACGGCCAGCGCGTCGGCGTCTCTCGCCATCCTCGAAGCCTAGGGGGACCGCCGTCCGGTTCCCGCGCAGGCGCTCTCGCAACGCCCCTTTCCCTCAACAGGCATTCCTGCCTTGAACAGGCTGGAGAACGGGAGCGGAACCTGTTGAAGGCAGAAATGGCTGTCGAGGGACGGGAGGCTCCCGGCCAGTCAGTGCTGGCGGAGCGCTGCCTGGACGGTTGCGAGAATGAGCGGCCACTCGTAGAGAACGTGCGCGTAGCTGAAATGCAGCGCGAGCACCCCGTGCTGGAGCAGCAGGGCGCTGCGCCGACGGTCCGCCGAGAATGCCCGCTCCTGCGCATGGGTCTCGCGGCCGTCGAGCTCGATCGCAAGCCAGCCGTCGATCAGCAGATCAACTCGACCGACTCCCGGCACCGGCACTTGGGGAACGGCGGTGATGCCTGCCTCATGAAGGCGGTACCGCGCGATGGACTCGATGCCCTCTTCGCTTCGGCCGTCCACCAGAGGGGCGAGCTTGCGGACATGCGCAGGCATAGCGGCGAGGACGGACTGCACGCCGCCGAGCGAAGCCATGCGCCGGTGCAGCAAGGAGTCGAGGACTGCGATCGCAAGATGCGGCGGCTGGCACTGAGCCGTGTGTTCCGCGGCCACCAGTACCGGGCTGATGCCGTCATCCCACTCGACCCGGTCGGTCCTGGACCGCCAGTGCACGGTGACGCCCGCCCACTCGTCTCCCCGAGCGGCCCGCATCCGGCGCCCGTCCGCCGAGAAGGGCATGGCGACGTGCATCCCGGACTCTGGAGGGTGCCAGGCGCCGTGCACGCGCAACGCGGAGACGCAACCCAAGCGTGCGCCGAGGCGGATCGCCCTGATCGACTCCGGATCGGTTCCCGGCTCCGCGTACCATCCCCGGACAACTCTCCAAAGGTGGCCGGATTCGACGGCGTGCTGCATCGCAGCCTTGGTCCACCCGCGCTCGCGCAGCGTCGCCGTTCTGATCAGCTGAGGTCCTGGCACGACGGAGATCGTGCGGCGAGCACGAGGCGCTGTGCGTCGCCCTCCCGGATCCGTGGGCCGGCACCGGAAACCTCACCCTGTTGAGGGCGCTCGGCTCACTCTCCCTCAACAGGCAGATTTGCCCCTAACAGGTTCTGAGGAGGGACCTGACCCTGTTGGAGGAATTTCTGCCTGTTGAGGGAAAGAGAGGAGGCGGGTCAGGAGGCCTTGCCGGTGAGGAGGGCCTGCTTCACTTCCTGGATCGCCTTCGTGATCTCGATGCCGCGGGGGCAGGCCTCCGAGCAGTTGAAGGTGGTGCGGCAGCGCCACACGCCTTCCTTGTCGTTGAGGATGTCGAGGCGCACCTGGGAGGCCTCGTCGCGGTCGTCGAAGATGAACCGGTGCGCGTTCACGATGGCGGCCGGGCCGAAGTACTGGCCGTCCGTCCAGAACACGGGGCAGGACGACGTGCACGCGGCGCAGAGGATGCACTTCGTGGTGTCGTCGAAGCGCTCGCGGGCGACCGGGCTCTGCGTGCGCTCGCGGCGGGCGGGCGGCGCGCTCGACGCGATGAGGAACGGCTGCACCTGGCGGTACGCCTCGAAGAAGGGCTCCATGTCGACGACGAGGTCCTTCTCCAGCGGCAGACCCTTGAGCGCCTCCACGTAGATGGGCTTCGACGGGTCGAGGTCCTTGATCAGCGTCTTGCAGGCGAGCCGGTTGCGGCCGTTGATCCGCATCGCGTCCGAGCCGCAGATGCCGTGCGCGCACGAGCGGCGGAAGGTCAGCGACCCGTCCTGCTCCCACTTGATCTTGTGCAGCGCGTCGAGGATGCGGTCCGTCGGCAACACGCGGACGTCAAAGTCCTCCCAGCGCGGCTCGTCGTCCAGCTCCGGGATGTAGCGCCGGATGATCAGCGTGATCACGAATGAGCCGGGAGGGGCGTCCTCCACGGCGGTCGTCTCGGTGGTCCGCTCAGGCACCCGGGTCTGGGCGGCTTCGATGGTGACGGTCGACATCAGGACTTCCGTTCCAGGTGGGAGGAGGTGGAGCGCATCAGTACTTGCGCTCCATGGGCTGGTAGTTGGTGATCACGACCGGCTTCCAGCCGAGGTCGATGTGGTCGTCCGCGTGCGAGCTGTGCGGGTCGCCCGTGAGGTAGGCCATCGTGTGCTTCATGTACTCGGCATCGTCCCGCTTGGGGAAGTCGTCGCGCATGTGGCCGCCGCGGCTCTCCTTGCGGTTGCGCGCCGAGTAGACGACGACCTCCGCGAGGTCGAGGAGGAACCCGAGCTCGATCGCCTCGAGCAGGTCGGTGTTGAACCGCTTGCCCTTGTCCTGCACTGCGATGTTCTTGTAGCGCTCGCGCAGCCCGACGATGATCTCCATCATCTCGCCGAGGGACTCCTCGGTGCGGAACACCTGCGCCTTGCGGTCCATCTCGTCCTGCAGCTCCTTGCGGATCGAGGCGATCCGCTCGGTGCCGGTGGAGGCCTGCAGTTGCTCGATGAGGTCGCGGATCGCGCCCGCCGGGTCGTGGGGGAGCGGCACGAACTCCGCATCCTTCACGTACTCGACCGCGTTGTTGCCCGCCCGCTTGCCGAACACGTTGATGTCGAGCAGCGAGTTGGTGCCGAGGCGGTTCGAGCCGTGCACCGAGACGCACGCGCACTCGCCTGCGGCGTAGAGGCCCGGCACGACGGTGTCGTTGTCCGCGAGGACCTCGGCCTTCACGTTGGTCGGGATGCCGCCCATCGCGTAGTGCGCGGTCGGCATGACCGGCACCGGCTCCACGACGGGGTCGACGCCGAGGTAGGTGCGCGCGAACTCGGTGATGTCCGGGAGCTTGGTCTCGAGCACCTCCGCGCCCAGGTGGGTGCAGTCGAGCAGCACGTAGTCCTTGAGCGGACCGGCGCCGCGCCCTTCCGCGACCTCCTGGACCATGCAGCGCGAGACGATGTCGCGCGGGGCGAGGTCCTTGATCGTGGGGGCGTAGCGCTCCATGAAGCGCTCGCCGTCCGCGTTGCGGAGGATCGCGCCCTCGCCGCGGGCGCCCTCGGTGAGGAGGATGCCGAGGCCGGCCAGTCCTGTCGGATGGAACTGGAAGAACTCCATGTCCTCAAGCGGCAGGCCCTTGCGCCAGACGATGCCCACGCCGTCGCCGGTCAGGGTGTGCGCGTTGGAGGTCGTCTTGTAGATCTTGCCGAAGCCGCCGGTCGCGAAGACGACCGCCTTGGCCTGGAACACGTGCAGCTCGCCCGTCGCCAGCTCGTAGGCGACGACGCCCGCGGGGCGGCGCTGCTTCTTCTTGCCGTGGCCGACCTCGGTCATGATCAGGTCGAGCACGTAGAACTCGTTGAAGAAGTTGATGCCGTGCTTGACGCAGTTCTGGTACAGCGTCTGCAGGATCATGTGGCCGGTGCGGTCCGCCGCGTAGCAGGCCCGGCGCACCGGGGTCTTGCCGTGCTCCGCGGTGTGCCCGCCGAAACGGCGCTGGTCGATCTTGCCGTCCGGCGTGCGGTTGAACGGCAGGCCCATGTTCTCGAGGTCGATGACGGCGTCGATCGCCTCCTTGGCGAGGATTTCGGCCGCGTCCTGGTCGACGAGGTAGTCGCCGCCCTTGACCGTGTCGAAGGTGTGCCACTCCCAGCTGTCCTCTTCGACGTTGGCGAGCGCCGCCGCCATGCCGCCCTGCGCCGCGCCCGTGTGGGAGCGGGTGGGGTACAGCTTCGAGATGACCGCCGTCTTCGCCTTCGGGCCGGCCTCGATGGCCGCCCGCATCCCCGCGCCGCCGGCGCCCACGATCACAATGTCGTACTGGTGGTAGTGCACCCCGTCGTAGACCGGTCCTGTGCCCTCCTCGGTGTAGGAGAACCGGTTCTCCGGGTCGCGCTGGTGGCCCTTCTCCGGATTCGTGCGGTCGTGCATGATCCGGCTGACGAGGCCGGGCTGATCCCCGACGCTCACTGGACCGCCGCGCAGAAGCTCGGCAGGAGGTCCGCATTGGACGTCGCGGGGCAGGGGTCGAAGGTGAAGATCACAAGGGTCCCGAGAATCAGGAGGACGACGGTCGAGCCGAGCAGCGCGCTCTTCATGAGGAAGTGCGGGCTGAGCAGCCGGCGCAGACCGCGGCCGACAGGCGAGATGGAGTAGTCGTTGATGAGGGTGCGGATGCCGTTGGCGCCGTGGACGAGGGCGAGCCAGAGCAGCAGGAAGTCGTAGACCTGCCAGAACGGGCTCGCGTACTTCCCCGCGACGAAGGCGAAGTCGAGCGCGGAGACGCCGCCGCCCGCATACAGGTTGACGAAGAGGTGGCCGAAGATGAGCACCACGAGCACGAGGCCCGAGACGCGCATGTAGATCCAGCCCCACTTCTCCCAGTTGCGGCCGCCGCGGCGCCGCACGACGTTCTTGGTGCGCGGGTCGTCGAGTGTCACGGCCATCAGGCACCCCCGCCGAACACGTGCATCAGGTGGCGCGGCGCGAAGCCCAGGAGCAGCACGACCCACAGCGCGATCACGATGTAGAACATGAGCCGGTGGTTGCGGGTCCCGACATTCCAGAAGTCGATCAGGATGATCCGGAGGCCGTTCAGTCCGTGGAAGCCGATCGCCGCGACGAGCGCCAGCTCGCCGAGACCCATGATCGGGTTCTTGTAGGTGTTGATGACCGCGTTGTAGGCCTCCGGGCTGACCCGGATGAGCGCGGTGTCCAGCAGGTGGACGAGCAGGAAGAAGTAGATCCCCACTCCGGTGATTCGGTGCAGGACCCACGACCACATGCCTTCGCGACCGCGGTACACCGTCCCTGCGGGCCTCCTCGGCAGCGAGAAGCGCCGGCTGCGAAGGCTCGTGGGGTTCAGTGTGCGGGATCCGGAGGGTGTGGGCGTGGGCAACTGCGTGCTCTTCAGCGACACGACTGTTTTCCACCTTCCCGGGGCTGGGCTCGGATTGTTGTCAATCCTACGCCGGGCCGAGGACGTCACTTGCCGCCCCTCTCACCCAGTGGAACGGAGTGCCTGCCCTAGTCTGTGGGCGTGAGCGAGAGCGGAATCCTCTGGGGCGGACGGGGTACGGAACCCGAGGCGGTCGACCGCTTCTACAGCGTCATCCCAGCGGGTGGGATCGGCTCCCGGCTGTGGCCGCTGTCCCGCGCCGCAGCCCCGAAGTTCCTGCACGACCTGACGGGATCGGGCCAGACCCTGCTCCGCGACACCTGGAACCGCCTTGCGCCCATCTCGGGCCCTCACCGGATCATGGTCGTCACGGGCCGGGCGCATCGCGCCGCCGTCGAGGAGCAGCTCCCCGAGCTGACGGACGAGAACGTCGTGCTCGAGAGCGAGGGCAAGGACTCCTCGGCCGCCATCGGACTCGCCGCCGCGATCCTGCAGAAGCGCGAGCCGGGCGTCATCATCGGCTCTTTCGCCGCCGACCACGTCATCAACGACAACCGCCGGTTCCGGCAGTCCGTTGTCGAGGCGATCGCCGCGGCCGACGCGGGCTACATCGCCACGATCGGCATCACGCCGACCGAGCCGGCCATCGGCTTCGGCTACATCAAGTGCGGCGAGCCGATCGACGTGCCGGGCGCGCCGGATGCGCTCGCCGTCGAGGGCTTCGTCGAGAAGCCGAGCCTCAGCACCGCCCGGAAGTATGTGGCGGCGGGCACCTACCTCTGGAACGCCGGGATGTTCATCGCCCGGGCGGACCGGCTGCTCGAGCAGCTGGGCAAGACGCAGCCCGAGCTCCTCGCCGGGCTCCTGGAGCTGGCCGACGCCTGGGACACGCCCCGCCGAGGCGCGGTCGTCGACCAGGTGTGGCCCAACCTCACGAAGATCGCCATCGACTACTCGGTGGCCGAGCCCTCCGCGAAGGAGGGACTCCTTGCGGTCATCCCTGGCGACTTCGCGTGGGACGACGTCGGAGACTTCGGCTCGCTCGCCAAGCTCCAGTCGGGCGGCAGGAAGTCGGACCTCGCGATCCTCG
Source organism: Naasia aerilata (assembly GCF_030296595.1). Lineage (GTDB taxonomy): Bacteria > Actinomycetota > Actinomycetes > Actinomycetales > Microbacteriaceae > Naasia > Naasia aerilata. The sequence continues at coordinate 1,566,688 of NZ_AP027731.1, forward strand.
GCGAGAACGCCCGCGTCCTCGCCGACTCGTCGAGCGGCATCGTCGTCAGCGAGACCGGCCGGCTCATCAGCCTCATCGGCGTTGACAACATCGTCGTGGTGGACACCGCGGATGCGCTCCTCGTCACGACGAGCGAGCACGCCCAGCGCGTGAAGGCCGTCGTGGACGCGCTCAAGCTCTCGGGGCGCACCGACGTCCTCTGACGCCGTCACGAAACCGTAACGAACGGCTTTCGGGCCCTCCGGCATCGACGGCGCCGCGGCGTGCGCGCCACTATGGACAGCACATGTCCGCGCACCGGAGGAAAGAGCTCATGCGCCGAAGCACCGTCCGCCGTCTCGTCCCGCTCGGCGGGATCGCCGTCCTGCTGCTCGCCGGCTGCGCGCCCGCGCCCGAGCAGTCGGGCTCGTCGACGGACGCCGCCGCGTCCGACTACTGCGCCCGCATGGTCACGAACTCCGGCGGGCTCGAGGACAAGTCGTTCAACCAGACGAGCTGGGCGGGCCTGCAGGAGGCCTCGAAGAAGTACGGCATCGAGGCCGACGTGCTCGTCTCGACGAGCGAGACCGATGTCGGACCCAACACCGAGCAGGCGGCGGCGTCCGGCTGCCAGTTCGTGCTCACCGTCGGCTACGAGCTGACCGCCGCGACGCTCGAGCAGGCGAAGGCGAACCCCGACACGCACTTCTCGATCGTCGATGAGACCGCGGATGCGGACGGCGACGGCAAGCCGGACGCCGACAACGTCAAGCCGATCGTCTTCGACACGGCGCAGGCCTCGTACCTCGCGGGATACCTCGCGGCCGGCGTCTCGAAGACCGGCGTCGTGGGCACCTTCGGCGGTGGCAACCAGCCGCCCGTGACCCTGTTCATGGACGGCTTCGTCGACGGCGTCGCCAAGTACAACGAGGCGCACGGCGCCCAGGTCAAGGTGCTCGGCTGGGACAAGGCCGCCCAGGACGGCGTCTTCACGGGCGACTTCGAGAATGTGAACCTCGGCAAGACGACCGCGCAGGGCCTCATCGACCAGGGCGCCGACGTGATCCTGCCGGTCGCCGGCCAGGTCGGCGAGGGCGGCCGCAGCCGCGCTGGAGACCGGCGGCGTCTCGATCCTCTGGGTCGACAACGACGGCTACGACACTCTCCCCGCGGAGTACCGGCCCATCCTGCTGACGAGCGTCCTCAAGAACTCCACGGACGCGATCGTGCAGGTCGTGGGCGACGACATCGACGGCAAGTTCACCAACGACCCTTACGTGGGCACGCTGGAGAACGGCGGCGTCGGCATCGCCGACTTCCACGACATGGCGTCTTCGGTGCCCGCCGCGCTGTCCGCCGAGATCGACAAGCTGAAGCAGGACATCATCAGCGGCGCGATCACCGTGGAGTCGCCCTCGACGCCGTGATCGCGGCGGAAACCGCTCGTCCGGACATTTCCGGATGATTACGGCTCAATCGCACTTTCATAACGTCTTCGACACTCGGCCTTCAGGTGCCGCTCAGGCGCGCGTAACGCTGTGTAACGTGGGCCCCGATCGTGCCCGGCGCACACCGGAAACGGTCACTTCTCACTCCGCGCGCGGCCGATCGTCGCGACGCGATCATCTGGAGGACATCGTGATCATCACTCCCCGCAGAGGGCTCGCAGCCTTCGCGTCGGTCGGCGCCGCCGCCCTTCTTCTCGCCGGCTGTGCGCCGGCACCCTCGTCGAGCGGCTCCAGCACCGCCGCCGGCGGCTCCGACTCCGGCACCGACGTGGTGCCCTGCATGGTCTCCGACACCGGCGGCTTCGACGACCACTCGTTCAACCAGCTCGGTGCCGAGGGCCTCGAGGACGGCGCGAAGGCCATCGGCGCCAAGGCGACGAAGGTCCAGTCGGACACCGACGCGGACTACGCGCCGAACATCGACAACCTGCTCTCGCAGGGCTGCACCCTGATCTTCACGGTCGGGTTCAACCTGTCGGCGGCCACGGTCGAGGCCGCGCAGGCCAACTCCGACGTCGACTTCGCGATCATCGACGATGCGGCGGACAACGACTTCGACGGCAAGACCGACGCGGACAACATCAAGCCGATCCTGTTCGACACCTCGCAGGCGGCGTTCCTCGCCGGCTACGCGGCCGCGAGCTACTCGAAGACGGGCATCGTCGGCACCTACGGCGGCATGAACTTCCCGACCGTGTCGATCTTCATGGACGGCTTCGCCCAGGGCGTCGCGTACTTCAACACCCAGAAGGGCAAGTCGGTCCAGGTCCTCGGCTGGGACTCGGCCAAGCAGGACGGCACCTTCATCGGCGGCTTCGAGGCCGGCACCGACTCGCTCCAGGCCGCGCAGAACCTGATCGACCAGGGCGCTGACGTCATCCTCCCCGTCGGCGGACCGATCTACCAGAGCGCTGCTCAGGCGATCAAGGACTCCGGCAAGGACATCGCGCTCATCGGCTGCGACGCCGACCTCTACGAGAGCGACCCGAAGTACAAGGACATCTACCTGACCTCCATCCTCAAGGGCATGCGGGTCGGCACGGCGGATGTCATCGAGCAGGCCGCCGACAGCGGCTTCGACACCACCCCGTACCTCGGCACGCTCGAGAACGAGGGTGTGGGCATCGCCCCGTTCCACGACTTCGAGTCGAAGGTGCCGAGCGAGCTCCAGGGTGAGCTCGACGACATCCAGTCGCAGATCGTCAGCGGCGACCTGCAGGTGAAGTCCTACCTCGCCTCCTAGGAGACGACAGCGGAGGCCGGGGAAGCGCATGCTTCCCCGGCCTTCTGCGTTCCCGCTCACCCTCTCGCCCCTAGATTGGTTCTCGTGAAACTCGAACTCCGCGGCATCACCAAGCGCTTCGGATCCCTGACCGCGAACGACGCGATCAGCCTCACCGTGGAGCCGGGGAGATCCACGCCCTCCTCGGGGAGAACGGCGCAGGCAAGTCCACCCTGATGAACGTGCTCTACGGCCTGTATCAGGCGGACGAGGGCGCCATTCTGCTCGACGGGGTCGAGCAGCACTTCGCCGGACCGGGCGACGCCATGCGTGCCGGAATCGGCATGGTGCACCAGCACTTCATGCTGATCCCCGTATTCACGGTGGCCGAGAACGTCATGCTCGGCCACGAGGAGACGAAGGCCGGCGGCCGCCTCGACATCGGCGCCGCGCGGGCGCGCGTGCGCGAGATCTCGGACCGCTTCGGCTTCTCCGTTGACCCGGACGCCCTGGTCGAGGACCTGCCCGTCGGTGTCCAGCAGCGCGTGGAGATCATCAAGGCGCTCTCCCGCGACGCGAAGGTCCTCGTCTTCGACGAGCCCACCGCGGTGCTCACTCCGCAGGAGACCGACGAGCTGATCGCGATCATGCGTCAGCTGAAGGAGGCGGGCACCTCCATCGTCTTCATCACCCACAAGCTCCGCGAGGTCCGCGCCGTCGCCGACCGCGTCACCGTGATCCGCCTGGGCAAGGTCGTCGGCGAGGCCGACCCGCGCTCCACCAACGCGGAGCTCGCCGCGATGATGGTCGGACGTGCCGTCGACCTGACGGTCGACAAGGGGCCGGCGAACCCCGGCGGACCCGCGCTCGTCGTCCAGGGCGTCTCCGTGCTCGATCCGGGCGGGCAGAAGGTCGTCAACAACGTGAGCTTCGAGGTCCGCCGCGGCGAGATCCTCGCCATCGCGGGGGTCCAGGGCAACGGCCAGACGGAGCTCACCGAGGCGCTTCTCGGCCTGCAGCCGCGCGTCACCGGACAGATCACGCTGGACGGCAAGCCGCTCGTCGGCCTGCCCGTCCGCAAGGTGCTCGACGCCGGCGTCGGCTTCATCCCCGAGGACCGCACCGAGGACGGGCTCGTGGCCGAATTCACGATCGCCGAGAACCTCATGCTCGACCGCAGCACCGGCGCTCCCTTCGTCAAGGCCGGCACTCTGCAGCTGAACTACCTGCAGGAGTTCGCCGAGCAGAAGCGGGTGGAGTTCGACATCCGCACCCAGACCGTGCAGACCCACGTGGGCCGCCTCTCCGGCGGCAACCAGCAGAAGGTCGTCCTCGCCCGGGAGCTCAGCCGCGACCTGCGGCTCTTCGTGGCGGCGCAGCCCACCCGTGGCCTCGACGTCGGATCGATCGAGTTCGTGCACACCCGCATCGTGGAGTCCCGCGATGCCGGCATCCCCGTCATCGTGGTGTCCACCGAGCTCGACGAGGTCGTCGCGCTCGCGGACCGGATCGCCGTGATGTACCGGGGCGCCATCGTCGGGATCGTGCCCGGCGACACCCCACGCGACGTGCTGGGTCTCATGATGGCGGGCGAGAAGCCCGAGGAGGTTGCGGCGTGACCGACCAGCAGATCCCCGCGCGCGGCCAGGACGCGCCCAAGGTGACGGACGAGCCCGAGAAGGAGCCGGGGAGAGCCGCTGGCACCTGTTCCTCCGGGAGCTGACGACCGGCAGCGTCCTCATCTCGGTCCTCGCCGTGCTGCTCTCGATCATCGCGGGCGGCATCCTGATCGCCGTCACCGACGAGCGCGTGCAGGCCGCGGCCGGCTACTTCTTCTCCCGTCCCCTCGACACGCTCAACGCGATCGGCCAGTCGGTGGGCGGCGCCTACTCCGCGCTCTTCCAGGGCGCGATCTACAACTTCCGGCGCCCCGGCTTCGCGGCCGGCATCCGGCCCCTGACCGAGACGCTGACGTTCGCGACGCCGCTCATCGCCGCCGGGCTCGGTGTGGCGCTCGCGTTCCGCGTCGGCCTGTTCAACATCGGCGGCCGCGGCCAGATGCTTCTCGCGGCTGCTGCGGCCGGCTGGGTCGGGTTCTCGCTCGACCTGCCGCCGGTCGTGCACCTGCTGTTCGCGGTGCTCGTCGGCATTGTGTTCGGCGGCCTGTGGGGCGGCCTCGCCGGCCTGCTCAAGGCGCGCACGGGTGCCCATGAGGTGATCACGACGATCATGCTCAACTACATCGCCTACTACCTGGTGTCCTTCCTGCTCCGCACGCCGGTCCTGCAGGCCCCGGGCAGCAACAACCCGAAGACGCCGGCGATGAAGCCGAACGCGACCTACCCCGACCTCTTCGGGCCCGGGTACAACCTGCACGCCGGGTTCCTGTTCGCGATCGTCGCGACGATCATCGTCTGGTACCTGCTGAACCGCTCCAACCTCGGCTTCCAGTTCCGCGCGGTCGGGGAGAACCCGAACGCCGCACGGGTCGCGGGCATCAACGTGAAGAGCGTCTACGTCTGGGCGATGGTGATCTCGGGAGGCCTCGTCGGCCTCGCGGGCACCGCCCAGGCCCTCGGCACCATCAAGACGGGCTTCGGCTCCGGCATCGATGCCGGCATCGGCTTCGACGCGATCACCGTTGCGCTCCTCGGCCGATCCCGGCCGTGGGGCGTCTTCGCGGCGGGACTCCTGTTCGGCGCCTTCAAGGCCGGCGGGTTCTCGATGCAGGCCGCCGAGGGGGTCCCCGTCGACATCGTCCTCGTCGTCCAGTCCCTCATCGTGCTGTTCATCGCGGCCCCGCCGCTGGTGCGCACCATCTTCCGCCTGCCGACCCCCGGGTCGCGGGCGCCGCGTCGGCGAGAGGCGGTGGCCAAGTGACGGTCGCAGCGGTCCCGGTCAACTCCGAGCCGGCCCTCGAGCGCACCGTGATGCGCAGCTGGAAGGTCCCGCTCGCGCTCGGCATCTTCGTCGTGATCGCGGCGGTGCTGTTCATCGGCTTCGGCCGGGACGGCGTCTCCACGTTCCGCCTGGCGACCGACAGCGACGCCTTCAAGCTGCCCGACCTCGTCATCCCCACTCGCGTCGGCTGCGTCGTGATGACCGTGCTGCTGGCCGCGATCACCGGCTACACGGTGATGCTCGCCCGGGCGGCCCGGCGGGTCCCGCTGTGGCTCATCGCCGTCTACGGCGTGCTGTTCGTCGTGGACTTCCTCACCTGGGCCTCGGCCGGCGCGGCCGTGCCCGTGCCCGGCCTGCTCGTCGGCACGCTGGGCCTCAGCGTGCCGCTCATCTTCGGCGCCCTCGGCGGCGTGATCGGTGAGCGGGTCGGGGTCGTCAACGTGGCCATCGAGGGCCAGCTGCTCGCCGGCGCGTTCGCGTCCGCCGTCGTCGCCTCGGTCACCCAGAACGCCTACGCCGGGCTCCTCGGCGCGATGATCGCGGGCGTCCTCGTGTCCTTCGTGCTGGCCGCGTTCGCCATCAAATACCTCGTCGACCAGGTCATCGTCGGCGTCGTCCTCAACGTGCTCGTGACGGGCCTCACCAGCTTCTTCTTCTCGAAGGTGCTCACGCCGAACTCGGCCGTGCTCAACTCCCCGCCCAAGTTCGAGCGGATTCGGATCCCGATCCTCGCCGACATCCCGATCGTCGGGCCCGCGCTGTTCCGGCAGACGATCATCGTCTACGTCATGTACGTGGCCGTCGCGCTCGTCTGGTTCTGCCTGTTCAAGACCCGCTGGGGCCTGCGCCTCCGCGCCGTCGGGGAGCACCCGACCGCCGCGGACACCGTGGGCATCAACGTGGCCCGCACGCGGTTCTGGAACGTCTCGCTGGCCGGCGCGATCGCCGGCTTCGGCGGCGCCTACCTGACGCTCGGTGCCGTCGGCTCCTTCAACAAGGAGATGACCGCGGGCGCGGGCTTCATCGCCCTCGCCGCCGTCATCTTCGGGCGCTGGGATCCGCTCCGCGCGACCCTCGCCGCGCTGCTGTTCGGCTTCGCGCAGAACCTGCAGAACGTGCTGAGCATCATCGGCTCGCCGGTGCCGAGCGAGTTCATGCTCATGCTCCCCTACATCGTCACGATCGTCGCGGTCGCCGGACTGGTCGGGCAGGTGCGCGCCCCTGCGGCGTCCGGCAAGCCGTACGTGAAGTCATGACCGACGCGCAGAGCTCCACGGTCGACTGGGACGGCCTGCGGGCCGTGGCGGTCGAGGCGATGCAGAAGGCGTACGTCCCGTACTCCCGATTCCCGGTCGGCGTGGCCGCCATCGTCGACGACGGCCGCGTCATCAGCGGCTGCAACGTCGAGAACGCGTCCTACGGCCTCACACTGTGCGCTGAGTGCACACTCGTGTCGAACCTCATCATGACGGGTGGCGGCAAGCTCGTCGCGTTCACGTGCGTCGACGGGGACGGCGGCGCCCTCATGCCGTGCGGACGGTGCCGTCAGCTCCTGTTCGAGCACTCGGCGGAGGGCATGCTGCTGGAGACCGTCAGCGGCATCCGCACGATCGACGAGGTCATCCCGGACGCGTTCGGCCCCCGCACCCTGGCGGCATACCGCGCCGAGCACGACGCCTGACTCTCCTCTCCGCCGAGCGCGCCCCGTGCCGGCGCTGCGGAGCGCGCTCGGTGGCAGCCGCGCACCGCTAGCGTGGAGGCGTGACTGAGGCTTTCGACGCCGTTGACCTGATCGTCGCCAAGCGGGACCGGCGGGAGCTGACGACCGCCGAGATCGACTGGCTCGTCGACGCGTTCACCCGCGGCTATGTCGCGGACGAGCAGATGTCCGCGTGGGCCATGGCGGTGCTGCTCAACGGCATGACCCGCAGCGAGATCCGCGACCTGACGCTGGCGATGATCGCGAGCGGGGAGCGGATGAACTTCGACCGGCTCAGCAAGCGCACCGCCGACAAGCACTCGACGGGCGGAGTGGGCGACAAGATCACGCTGCCCCTGGCGCCCCTCGTCGCGGCGTTCGGCGTGGCGGTCCCGCAGCTCTCCGGGCGGGGCCTCGGCCACACGGGCGGCACTCTCGACAAGCTGGAGTCGATCCCGGGCTGGCGCGCCGACGTCGCGCCGGACGCGATGCTCGCTCAGCTCGAGGACGTCGGCGCCGTCATCTGCGCCGCCGGTGCGGGGCTGGCCCCCGCCGACAAGCGGCTCTATGCGCTCCGCGACACGACGGGCACGGTCGAGGCGATCCCGCTGATCGCATCCTCGATCATGTCGAAGAAGATCGCCGAGGGGACGTCGGCGCTCGTCCTCGACGTGAAGTTCGGCGAGGGCGCATTCATGAAGGACCTCGACCGAGCGCGTGAGCTCGCGCGCACGATGGTCGACCTCGGCAGGGACGCGGGCGTCGCGACGAGCGCGCTGCTGACCGATATGTCGATTCCGCTGGGGCTCACCATCGGCAACGCCCTCGAGGTGCGCGAGGCGGTCGAGGTGCTCGCCGGAGGAGGACCGGCGGATGTGGTCGAGCTCACGGTCGAGCTCGCGCGCGCCATGGTCGCCTCCGTGGGCATGGCTGACGCCGATCCCGCCGCGGCTCTGGCCGACGGCCGGGCGATGGACGTGTGGCGCCGGATGATCTCCGCCCAGGGCGGCGACCCGGACGCGCCGCTCCCGACGGGCCGCGAGACGCACGTCGTGACGGCGGACGCGTCCGGCATCCTGACCGAGCAGCACGCGCTGCCGTTCGGCATCGCCGCCTGGCGCCTCGGCGCGGGCCGGGCGCGTCAGCAGGATCCGGTGTCCGCGGGTGCCGGCATCGAGCTGCACGCGAAGCCGGGTGATGCGGTGACCGAGGGGCAGCCGCTCTTCACGCTCCACACGGACGAGGAGTCCCGGCTCCCGCGCGCCCTGGAGGCGCTCGAGGGCGCGTGGTCGATCGGCGACACGGCCCCGGCGGCGCGTCCCCTGATAGCGGATCGCATCTCCTGACGCGCGGCTGTTCTGACCAAATCAAGGACAATCGGCGGCTTGCGGCCTCGGATCGGCATCAACCCGTCCGCGGTGGACGAATCGTCCTTGATTTGGTCAGGCAGGTCCTCAGGCTCAGCGGGCGGGCTCGCCGATCCGCTCCAGCGCGTCCACGACGAGGGCCCAGAACTTCTCCCGGTCGAGGTCGACGGCGACCTGGGTGGTGACGCCGGGGCCCGGCACGTGGCGGAAGTCGGCCACCGTCATGCCGAGCGTGTGGGTGCCGGTGAGCTCGACCGTCAGGGGAGCGCGCCGCACGGTCATCACGGACGGGTCGATGACATAGGCGACGGCGCAGGGGTCGTGCACGGGCGGGTGGTCGAAGCCCTGTGCGCCCCGGTAGCTCTCCCGGAAGAAGTCCATGAGCTCGACCGTGAAGCGGGCAGGGGAGGTGCCGACCGCTGCGATGGCGGCCTCGACCTCCGGCGTCGCGAGCGCCTGGTGCGTGAGGTCGAGGCCCACCATGGTGACGGGCCACTTCTCGCCGAACACGATGTGCGCCGCCTCCGGGTCGACGACGATGTTGAACTCGGCCACCGCGCTCCAGTTGCCGACGTTGTAGCCGCCGCCCATGAGCACCACCTCGCGGACACGCTCGGCGATCCGCGGCTCCTTCCGCACGGCGAGGGCGATGTTGGTGAGCGGCCCCGTGGGAACCAGCGTGATCTCACCCGGCTCGGCGGCCATCACCGTGTCGATGATGACGTCGACCGCGTGCCGGGGGTCGAGCTCGAACGTGGGGGCGGGCAGGACGGGGCCGTCGAGGCCGGAGTCGCCGTGGATGTCGCCGGCCGTCTCGACCTCGCGCACCAGCGGGCGGGCGCAGCCGGCGGCGAAGGGCACCCCTGTGATGCCGGCGACGGCGGCGACGGCGAGGGCGTTGCGCGTCACCTTCTCGAGCGTCTGGTTGCCTCCGACCGTCGTCACGGCCACCAGGTCGATCTCGGGGCTGCCCCAGGCGAGCAGCAGGGCGACGGCGTCGTCGTGGCCAGGGTCACAGTCGAGGATGATCTTGCGCGGCATGCACTCACTCTAGCCACTTCTGCATATATGCAATCGAGTTTCATATGTGTAGGGTGCCGGGCATGAGCTCTTCCGACCTCGCCGCGACCGGCGCCGCCCGCATCACCTGGATCCGCTCGCGGATGCCCCTTCTCGCGGAGACGCGTGCCCGCTTCGCCGCCGAGCGGCCCTTCGAGGGCATCCGCATCGGGATGTCCCTCCACCTGGAGCCGAAGACCGCGGTCCTCCTCGAGACGCTCGCGGCCGGCGGGGCGGAGGTCGTCAGCACCGGCAACCACGGCTCGACACAGGACGACACCGTCGCGGCCCTCCGGGAGCAGGGCATGACCGTGTTCGGCCGCCGAGACGACACCCTCGAGCAGCACCATGCCAACGTCGAGGCCGTGCTGGATGCCCGCCCCCAGATCCTGCTCGACAACGGGGCCGACCTCGCCGCCGGCGTCGTCCGCCGCGGGGTGGCGGGCGAGGTGCGCGGAGGCACCGAGGAGACCACCTCCGGCGCATTCCGCCTGCGGGACGAGCTCGCGGGCGCGGTGCCGTTCCCCGTGCTCGTCATCAACGACAGCCCGCTCAAGGCGATCGGCGAGAACCTGCACGCGGTCGGCCAGTCCGCCGTGGAGAGCTTCCAGCGGATCACCAACCTGATGGTCCCGGGCCGCCGATTCGTCGTCATCGGCTACGGCTGGTGCGGGCGCGGCGTCGCCCGCTACCTCAAGGCGCTCGGCGGGCAGGTGGCCGTGGCCGAGGTCGACGAGATCAAGGCGTTCGAGGCGGCCCTCGACGGCTTCCTTGTGGACGACCTGGAGAACCTCCTCCCGAACGCGCAGGCGGTCATCACGGCGACCGGGCACTCCAACGTGCTTCCCGGGCACCTGCTGCCCCTGCTGCCCTCCGGCGCTGTCCTCGCCAACATCGGGCACTTCCCGGACGAGATCGACACCGCCGCGCTCGCCGAGCAGGCGGCCGCGCGCGAGCCGCTCGACGAGGCGCTCGAGCTCTTCCGGATGCCGGACGGCCGGGAGATCGTCCTCATCGCGGACGGACGCATGTTCAACCTCGCCGGCCGCTCGCCCAAGGGCAACTCGATCGCGTCGATGGACCTCGGCTTCCTCCTCCAGGCCAGGTCGCTCGAGCGGGTCGCGACCGCCGCGGACACCCTCGTGGCCGGCGCTCAGCCGATCCCGGACGACATCAACCGGGCGATCGCGCGGCGCATGGTCGAGGTGATGCGGACGGGCGCATGACGGGCGGGGCGCCCGGCGCCGGCCACGGCGCTGCTCCTGCCGCAGCCAGCTATTCGGCGCCGGCCCTCGAGAAGGGACTCGACGTGCTCGAGCTTCTCGCCGGCAGCGCGGGGCCGCTGACCCAGAGTGGGATCGCGGCGGCACAGGGGCGCAGCGTGGGCCAGCTGTTCCGGGTGCTGCTCACGCTGGAGCGGCGCGGCTACGCGGTGCGGACGGAGGAGGGCGGCTACGTGCTGTCCGAGCGCCTCTTCGACCTGGCGCACCGGCAGGCGCCCCGCCGCGGGCTCCTCGCGGCAGCGGCGGGACCCATGCGGCGCCTGGCCGAGGAGATCGGCCAGTCCTGCAACCTCGGCGTCCGCGAGGGCGACGTGGTCCGCGTCCTCGCCCAGGCGGAGAGCCCCAGCCCGTTCGGCTTCTCGGTGCGCGTCGGCGCCGCATTCCCGCTCGTCGACACGGTGACGGGCGCGGTCCTCCGAGCCTTCACGAGCGACGCGTCCGGCCAGGAGCTGGACGAGATCCGGCGCTCCGGCCGGGGCGAGCGCAGCGACAGCCTGCACGCCGGTGTGACCGATGTCGTGGTGCCGGTGCTGGGACCCGACGGCGCCGCGGTCGCGGCCCTCACGGTGCCCTACGTGTCCACGTCGTACAGCGGCGTGGGCATCGACGCGGTGCGCTCCGCGGTCGAGCGCGCGGCGGAGGAGATCGGAACCGCTCTCGGGCGGTCCGCCCCCTGACGCGCGACCGACCCCCGGCTAGATTGGGGCGATGAGCGGAGCGGGCGAGTATCTGTTGGACGGCGGCCGAGTGGACATCGCGTCGCTCCCGAAAGTGAGCCTGCACGACCACCTGGACGGCGGGCTGCGGCCGCAGACCATCCTCGAGCTCGCGGACGAGCACGGCCTCGCGCTGCCGGAGCAGACCGCAGACGCCCTGGGCGAGTGGTTCTCCACCCAGGCCGACTCCGGCTCCCTTCCCCAGTACCTCGAGACGTTCGCGCTCACCACGGGCGTCATGCAGACCGCGCCGGCGCTCGCCCGCGTGGCCCGGGAGTTCGTGCAGGATCTCGACGCCGACGGCGTGATCTACGGCGAGATCCGCTGGGCGCCCGAGCAGCACCTCGAGCGCGGGCTGACGCTCGACGAGGTGGTCGAGGCCGTTCAGGCCGGGATCGATCAGGGCATCGAGGACGCGATGCGGACGAGCGGACGCGAGCTGCGCATCGGACAGCTGGTGACGGCGCTGCGGCAGAACGACCGCGGGGTCGAGATCGCCGAGCTCGCGCTCCGGCACCGCGGCAACGGCGTCGTCGGCTTCGACATCGCCGGTCCCGAGGCCGGGTTCCTGCCGAGCCGCATGGGGGAGGCCTTCGACCTGCTCGCCGAGAACTGGTTCCCCGTCACGGTGCACGCGGGTGAGGCCGGAGACCTCGACAGCATCAGCAGCGCCCTCCTGGACGGCCGTGCTCTGCGCCTCGGGCACGGCGTCCGCCTGGCCCTCGACATCTCCATCGAGGGCGAGGACGACGCGAACACGTGGGTGAGCCTCGGCCGCCTCGCCCACTGGGTGAAGGACCGGGAGATCGCGCTCGAGCTCTCGCCGTCGTCGAACCTGCAGACCGGCGCGATCGAGGAGTGGGGCGACGACCTCGCCGACCACCCGTTCGACCTGCTCTACCAGCTCGGCTTCCGGGTCACCGTGAACACCGACAACCGCCTCATGAGCGACACCTCGCTCACCAAGGAGCTCTCGCTGCTCGCCGACACGTTCGGCTACGACCTCGCGGACTTCGAGGTGTTCCAGCTCAACGCCGCCGCGGCCACGTTCCAGTCCGTGGAGGACCGGGAGGAGCTCGCGGACCGGATCAGTGCCGGGTTCGACGAGGCCGGCGTGTGACTGCCAGCCGCATCACCGTCGAGGCTGGCAGGATCGCGGCGTGAAGATCGTCGCCATCTGCGGAGCGGGCATCGGGACGTCGGCCATCCTGAAGGTGAGCGCCGAGCGCGCTCTTCAGCGCCTCGGGATCGAGGCCGACGTGGAGGCCACGGACGTGTCGAGCCTGCACGCGGACGCCGACGACGCGCAGGTCATCCTCACCACGGCGGAGCATGTGCCGGCGATCGGCCGCACCTTCGCGGACGTCATCGTGGTCGACAACATCCTCGACCAGGAGGAGCTGACCGAGAAGCTGGAGCGCGCGCTCGGCTGAGGTGCCGATCCGCCGCTGCCGCCCCCGTACCGCTGGGTGAGGAGCTGCCCGCAGGGCTCGGAACGCTCGTGAGGGCTGCTGCTTCCCGTACCGCTGCTGATTTCGAGACGCACGCTGCGCGTGCTCCTCAATCAGCGAGTCAGCGGGGGTGAGGCGCGGTGGATCCCGCAGGTCAGCTGATGAGGTCGCGGGCGCCCGCCGTGAGCCGGGCGAGCACGTCCGCCGCCCTCGCGCGGCGCTCCTCCACGGAGCCGGTGCGCGCCGCCACGTCGAGGTAGAGCTTCAGCTTCGGCTCGGTGCCGCTGGGCCGGGCGATGAGCCGCGCGCCCTCGGCGAGCTGGAAGCGCAGGACGTCGCTCGGCGGCAGAGCCCCGCCATGAGCGAGGTCGTCCAGTCGTTCCACGGCGATGCCGCCGATCTCCTGGGGCGGCGCGCTCCGCAGCTTCGCCATGGCCGCGCCGATCTCCTCGAGCCGGGTGACGCGCAGGGAGATCTGCGCGGAGGTGAAGCAGCCGAAGGTGGCGTCGAACTCGCGCTGGTGCTCGTCGAGCGTGCTGCCTCGCGCGCTGAGGCTGAGCAGCTGGTCGAGGAGCGCGACGGCCGCCGAGATCCCGTCCTTGTCGCGCACCTTCTCCGGATCGACCAGGAAGCCGAGGGCCTCCTCGAAGCCGAACAGCAGGCCGGGAACGCGGGAGATCCACTTGAATCCGGTCAGCGTCTCCGCGTAGCCGAGACCGTAGTGCTCCGCGATCCGCTGGAGGCCCGGGGTCGAGACGAGCGAGGCGGCGAGGGTCCCGGAGAAACCGTCCCGCTGCGCGCGCTCCGCGGCCGCCCAGCCGAGCAGGAGCCCCAGGTCGTTGCCGCTCAGCGTGCGCCAGTTCCCGTCGGGGCGGCGCACGGCCGCGGCGAGGCGGTCGGCGTCGGGGTCGTTGGCGACCACGACGTCCGCGCCCGCCTGGTCAGCCGTGGAGAGTGCCAGGTCGAGCGCGCCGGCCTCCTCCGGGTTCGGGAACGCGACCGTGGGGAAGGTCCCGTCAGGCTGCAGCTGCGCATCGACGGTGTGCGGCGCCGGGATGCCGGCTCGCTCGAAGACGCGCGCCGCGGTGTCCCAGCCGACGCCGTGCATCGGCGTGTACACCCACGTGAGCTCGGCGGCCGGTGCGCGGCGGGCGGCGGTCGCCTCGACGTAGGCGTCGACGACGCTCTCGTCCGCCGTCGCGTAATTCGCCGAACGGGGCAGCGCGTCCGCGGGGCCCTCGGCGAGGATATCCTCGATGGCGCCCAGCACCTCCCGGTCGGCGGGCGGCACGATCTGGGAGCCGGCGCTGTCGCCGCCGAGGTAGAGCTTGTAGCCGTTGTCCTGCGCGGGGTTGTGCGAGGCCGTGACCATGACGCCGGCCGACACGTCGAGGTGGCGGACGGCGAACGCGAGCACGGGCGTGGGGAGCAGCCGCGGCAGGAGCACGGCGCGCACCCCCGCCCCGGTGAGGATCTCCGCGACATCCCGGGCGAAGACGTCGGAGTTCTTCCGGCCGTCGTAGCCGATCACGACGGAAGGCGTCGCCTCGCGGGCGAGGAGGAACCGTGCGAGCCCCGCGGTCGTCTGCGCCACGACGACGCGGTTCATGCGGTTGGAGCCGCCGCCGAGCGCCCCGCGGAGGCCCGCGGTGCCGAAGGTCAGGCGGGTGTCGAACCGGTCGTGCAGGTCGGCGAGGGCACTCTCGTCCCCGTCCCGGGCGGCGTCGACGAGCGCCTCCAGCTCGGCGCGGGTCTCCTCGTCCGGGTCCTGCGCGATCCAGCGTCCTGCTGCGGCGATCAGCTCCTCGTCGCTCACAGCCGGCCCACGATGTCGGCGAGCAGGCGGGCGAGTCGGCTCTCGGCGGCACGACCGGCGGCGAGCACCTCGGCGTGGCTGAGCGGCTCGCTCTGGATGCCGGCCGCCAGGTTCGTGATGAGGGACATGCCGAGGATCTCCATCCCCGCCTCCCGGGCGGCGATCGCCTCGAGAGCGGTCGACATGCCGACGATGGTGCCGCCGATCGTCTCGGCCATGCGCACCTCGGCGGGAGTCTCGTAGTGCGGCCCCCGGAACTGGACGTAGACGCCCTCGTCGAGGTCCGCCTCGACCTCCCGTGCCACCGCGCGCAGACGGGCGGAATAGAGGTCGGTGAGGTCCACGAAGGTGGCGCCCTCCAGCGGAGAGGCGGCCGTCAGGTTGATGTGGTCGCTGATGAGGACGGGCGTCCCCGGAGTCCAGGACCGCTTGATGCCGCCCGCGCCGTTCGTGAGCACCATGACGGTGGCGCCCGCGGCCGCGGCGGTGCGCACGCTGTGCACCACCCGCCGGACGCCCTTGCCCTCGTAGAAGTGGGTGCGCGCGCCGATGACCAGGGCGTGCCGGCCGTCCGCCATCCGGAACGAGCGCAGCGTCCCCGAGTGGCCGACCACGCCGGAGGCGCTGAAGCCCTCGATCTGCTCGGCGGGGACGCTCGCGACCTCCTCGCCGAGGTGGTCGGCGGCCTTGCCCCAGCCGCTGCCCAGCGTGAGGGCGATGTCGTGGCGGGGGACGCCGGTCGCCTCCGCGAGCTGCTGGGCGGCGAGGGCCGCCACGTCGAACGGGCTGGTGGTGGGGTCGTCGAGGTTCGACCTCGACTCAGAGGACGCCATGCGCCTCAGCCTAAGGCGCGACCCCGACCCGAGGTCGACCGCATCGTTTCGGACTATCCGCATCCGGAGACCGATGCGGATAGTCCGAAACGATGCGGGTTCGAGTCCCGTCGCGACCGGGAAGGCGCCACGCGTACGGAAGAATGGATGGAATGGCCTATGAATTCGAGCGCAAGCAGCGAATCGGTGTGCTCGGCGGCGGCCCGGGCGGATACGAGGCGGCGATCGCCGGTGCGCAGCTCGGCGCCGACGTCACCCTGATCGAGCGCGCGGGCGTGGGCGGATCAGCGGTCCTGACCGACGTCGTGCCGTCGAAGACGCTCATCGCCACGGCGGAGGCGGCCACCGCGATCGGAGAGGCGGTCGACCTCGGCGTCCAATTCTTCGCACGCGGGGAATCGGGACGGCCGGCACGACCCGAGCTCGCCATCAACATCTCCGCCGTCAACAAGCGGCTCACCGGCCTCGCGCGCCAGCAGTCCGAGGACATGCGCGCCAACCTCAAGCGCGCAGGGGTCAACATCGTCACCGGGGAGGGCCGGCTCGACGGGCCCAACAAGCTCATCGCCGCGACCGCAAAGGGCGGGCGCGACTTCGACGAGTTCGAGTTCGACACCATCGTCGTCTCCGTCGGTGCGCGGCCGCGCGTGCTGCCCTCCGCCGTGCCGGACGGGGAGCGCATCCTCACCTGGACGCAGCTCTACAACCTGGAGGAGCTGCCGGAGCACCTCATCGTCGTGGGATCCGGCGTCACGGGCGCCGAGTTCGCGTCCGCGTACACCGCGCTCGGCGCGAAGGTGACCCTGATCTCCAGCCGCGACCAGGTCCTCCCGGGCGAGGATGCGGACGCCGCGGCCGTGATCGAGGACGTCTTCCGGCGCAACGGGATGACCGTCCTCAACCGCAGCCGCGCCCAGAGCGTCGAGCGCACCGAGGACGGCGTGCTCGCCACCCTGTCCGACGGGCGCACCGTCGAGGGCTCGCACTGCCTCATGGCGGTCGGCGCGGTGCCGAACACGGCGGACATCGGCCTCGAGGAGGCGGGTGTCCAGCTCACCGACTCGGGGCAGATCCGGGTCAACCGCGTCGCGCGCACCAGCGTCCCCTCGATCTACGCCGCCGGCGACTGCAGCACCTCCCTGCCGCTCGCCTCCGTCGCATCCATGCAGGGCCGCACCGCGGTCTTCCATGCCATGGGGGATGCCGTCACGCCCGTCGAGCTCCGCAACGTCGCGAGCAACATCTTCACCCAGCCCGAGATCGCCACCGTCGGCTGGTCGCAGAAGCAGATCGAGGAGGGCGTCGCCCAGGGCGACATCTACAAGCTGCCCCTGTCGAGCAACCCGCGAGCGAAGATGCAGGGCGTGAAGGACGGCTTCGTGAAGCTATTCGCGCGCACCGGCTCGGGGACCGTCATCGGCGGCATCATCGTGGCCCCGCGCGCCTCGGAGCTGATCCTGCCCATCGCGATGGCGGTCGAGCACCGCCTGACGGTGGATCAGGTGAGCCGCGCCTTCAGCGTCTACCCGTCGCTCTCCGGCGCGATCACGGATGCCGCCCGCGCGATGCACATCGTGCAGTAGGGGTCCCCGACCCGCGGCAGGGACCGCCTGCATCTCTCAACCTCAATGAGAGGGTGCGAGGCGGCGGAGTTCCAGGCTCCTACCATCGGCTCTGCCGGCCCTCCGGCCGGCTCCGTCATCGTCGACGCCGAAGGAGCACACACCGTGAGAATCGCCACACGACTCGCCGCCGCCGTCCTGGCCGCTGGGGCCCTGACCTCCGCAGTCGCGACCTCCGCGCTCGCCGCACCCCAGAAGGAGACCGGCGTCCAGCTCGTCGGGGTGGTCCAGCAGACCGGACCCTCGACCGCGACCGTCCAGGCTCGCTACACGTGCAGCTGGCCCGTCACCGCGGAGACCCCCGTCCATCTGTGGGCGTCGGTCAAGCAGAGCGCGGACCGGACCGCGGACCCCGCCCTGGCCGAACCCGAGTCGGGCTTCGGGCACGTCGCCGCCACCTGGAGCCAGACGCACGTCGGAGACATCGTCTGCGACGGCCGCACCCACGTGGTGAAGGTCACGGTGGACCAGACCGAGCAGGGCTACGGCACGCTCGGCAAGGGCGACGCCT
Organism: Naasia aerilata; assembly: GCF_030296595.1. Taxonomy (GTDB): domain Bacteria; phylum Actinomycetota; class Actinomycetes; order Actinomycetales; family Microbacteriaceae; genus Naasia; species Naasia aerilata. The sequence goes on from NZ_AP027731.1 coordinate 1,584,655, forward strand.
GGGTGCAGTTCTGCCTCACGTTCGGCGAGGAGAACATCGTGTGGAGCATGGAGTTCCTGCACGTGCGCTGATCGGGCCAGCGGAAGCAGGAAGCCCCGTCCTCGTTCGGACGGGGCTTCCTGTCTGTCGATCGGACCGCGTCAGTCGGCGATCTCGACGAGGACGGTGCCGCTCGACACGGTCTCGCCGACGGCCGCTCCCACGCGGGAGACGGTCCCGTCCCGATGCGCGGTGAGGGGCTGCTCCATCTTCATGGCCTCGAGGACGACGAGGAGGTCGCCCTTCACCACGCGGTCGCCCTGAGCGACGGCCAGCTTCACGACGGTCGCCTGCATGGGCGCCTTGATCGCGCCGCCGGTGGAGGTCACCACGCCGGTCGATCCGCGGCCGCGGCGCTTCGGTGCCGCCGGGCGGGGTGCGCCGGATGCCGGACCGGCCAGCAGGCGGCCGGGAAGGCTCACCTCGAGGCGCTTGCCGCCGACCTCCACCACGACGTTCTGGCGGGGCAGGACGGCGGGGGAGTCCTCGGGGTCGGTGAGCGACCCGGTCCACGGCTCGATGCCGCCCGAGAACTCGGTCTCGATCCAGCGCGTGTAGACGGTGAACGGCCTCCCGTCCTTCGGCGCGAACGCCGGGTCGCGGACGATCGCGCGGTGGAAGGGCAGCACCGTGGGCAGGCCTGCCACCTCGAACTCGTCGAGCGCACGGCGGGCCCGCTCCAGGGCGTCCTCCCGGTCGGCGCCGGTGACGATGAGCTTCGCGAGGAGGGAGTCGAAGGCGCCGGAGACGACGTCCCCGGCCTGCACGCCGGAGTCGACGCGGACGCCCGGGCCGCCCGGTGCCTTGAACACGTGCACGGGACCGGGCGCCGGGAAGAAGCCGCGGCCGGCGTCCTCGCCGTTGATGCGGAACTCGATGGAGTGGCCGCGGGGAGCCGGGTCGTCGTAGTCGAGCGTGCCGCCCTCGGCGATGCGGAACTGCTCGCGAACGAGGTCGATGCCGGTGACCTCCTCGGTGACCGGGTGCTCGACCTGCAGGCGGGTGTTGACCTCGAGGAAGGAGACCGTGCCGTCCTTCGCGACCAGGAACTCGCAGGTCCCTGCACCGACATAGCCGACCTCACGGAGGATGGCCTTCGAGGACGAGTAGAGCTGGGCGACCTGCTCCTCCGTGAGGAAGGGCGCGGGCGCCTCCTCGACGAGCTTCTGGTGCCGCCGCTGCAGGGAGCAGTCGCGGGTGGACACGACGACGACGTTGCCCTCGGCGTCGGCGAGGCACTGGGTCTCGACGTGGCGCGGCTCGTCCAGGTACTTCTCCACGAAGCACTCGCCGCGGCCGAACGCCGCCACCGCCTCCCGCGTCGCGGAGTCGAAGAGCTCGGGGATCTCGTCCCGCTCCCGGGCGACCTTCAGACCGCGACCGCCGCCGCCGTACGCCGCCTTGATGGCGACAGGGAGTCCATGCTGATCGACGAACTCGAGGACCTCGGAGGCATCCTTCACGGGCTCGAGCGTGCCGGGCGCGAGCGGCGCCCCGACGCGCTCGGCGACATGCCGCGCGGTCACCTTGTCGCCCAGCTGCTCGATCGCGTGCGGTGGGGGGCCGATCCAGATCAGGCCCGCGTCCTCGACCGCGCGCGCGAAGTCGGCGTTCTCGGCGAGGAATCCGTAGCCCGGGTGGACCGCGTCGGCGCCCGAGCGGCGGGCGATCGACAGGATCTTCTCGATGACGAGGTAGGTCTGGGCGCTCGTGCTGCCCTCGAGCGCATACGCCTCGTCGGCGAGCTTCACGTGCAGGGCGTCCCGGTCCTGATCCGCGTAGACGGCGACCGACGCCTTGCCTGCGTCCTTCGCGGCTCGGATGATGCGGACGGCGATCTCCCCACGGTTCGCGACGAGGACCTTGGTGATCTGGCGCGCACGTGGCATGGACTTCAGCCTATTGACCGCCCGAGCCGCGCCTTTGGTAACCCTGCACAAAATACGGCCGCAGACCGGGGAGAGGGTCTACAAGCGAGTGAGGGGACACGACGGCCGCCCAGGCCGATCCGTCCGTACCAGGGAGATCGGGATCCCGCGGATTTGGCTCTGCCGTTCCGCGGGCGGCCCTGGGCGAGAACGTCTCCCGATCAAGGGAGGGCCGGATCCGAGCCGGTCAGCCGCGGCGCGCGACCGCGCGAGCCTCGATCTGGGCCAGGACGATCCGCTCCAGGTCGGCGGAGCCACCCGACCGCGCGATCGCCGCTCCGATCCTGGCGCTCGCCGCGGCGTAGGAGTCCGAGGACAGCACCTCGCGGACCGCCGCCGCCACGCGGCGCGAGCTCGGCCGGCCGGTGCGCAGATCGACGCCGACGCCCGACCAGCGGACGCGCGCGGCCACCTCGGGCTTGTCCTCGGTGACGCCGGCGATGACGACGGGGATGCCCCGCTCCATGGCGAGGTGCACCCCGCCGTATCCGCCGTTCGTCACCAGGACGTCGACGAGCGGGAGGAGCCGGTCGTAGGGGAGGAACTCGGCCGCGCGCACGTTCTCCGGCAGCGGCCCGAGGTCCGCGACGGGGCGGCCGCCGGTCGTGACGACGACGAGCGTGCCGTCCGCGTTCGCGAGCCCGTCGATGGTCGGGCGGATCAGCTCGGTGAAGTCGGTGTTGGCGATGGTGCCCTGGGTGACGTGCACGACGCGCTTGGCGGCGGCCAGCTCGGGCCACCACGCCGGCAGCGGGCCCTCGGTGGGCTGGCTGCGGGTGACCGGGCCGACGAAGTGCACGTTCGCGGGGAGGTCGGACCGCGGGTACTCGAACTCGGGGACCGTAGTCTGGACGATGGCGTCGACGAGGCGCACTCCGTCCATCGCGCAGGTCGGCAGGGGTGTGCCGACCAGCTCCTTGAACATGGCGCGGGCCTCGCGCTCGATGCGGGCGAGCAGCAGGTTGTCGGCGACGCCGGCCAGGATGCGGTTGCGGAGTCGGCTCAGCGGAGCGAGGGCGCCGCGCAGCGGTGCGATCCCGAGACCGAAGGGCGCGGTGTCGACGCTCGGCATCGCGAACGGGATGACACCGACGCTGATGAGCGCGGGGCCCCCGGCTCCCCGGGACAGGGCGAGCGCCGGCATCGCGGCGAACATCGTCTCCGCGAGCACCGCATCCGTCTGCTCGGCGGCGATCGCCGCCTGAACGGCTCGGAGCTGCGCGGGGACCGGCCGGAGGAAGATCGAGCGGACCTCGGCGAGCACCCGGTCGAGTCCGTGCCGTCCCACTCGGTCGGGGAACGCCGCGTCGAGGTCGCGGTCGTCGAAGTCCGCCTCGGCGGGGAGCGGGAGGAAGCGAGCCCCGGTGCGCTCGACGGCCGCCTGCCAGCGCGCCCCGGTGAGGAAGCGCACGTCGTGTCCCGCCGCGGTGAGGTGGCGCGCGATGTTGAGCATCGGCGTGATGTGGCCGTGGATGGGCGTGCTGGCGAGGAGGAGGGACGCGGGACGGGCGCGGCGCGGCGCGGCCGCAGGCTGGGCGGGGGAGCCGGAGAAGGATGCGCCGGCGGAGGGAGCGAGGAGCGTCATGAGGAGAGTCCAGCGGGCGCGTCGTCCTTCGCTCCAGGGGAGCGGGTCCCCCCGGATGTCCCGACCAGATCGGGACACGCGTCCCGTGACGCGGCTGCATCCCGGCTGGCACGATGAGCGCATGTCTCCGAGCCGACCCGTCGGGCCCCCGGCGCCCACCGGCGGCCGGAGCCTCCGCCTGCCGACGAGCCGCTGGTTCGCGGGGCTCCTGGTGATCCTCGCCACGCTGGTCGCGGTCGTCGTGGTGGACGTGGTCCTGCTCGCGGTGGCGGGCCCGGGCCTCGGGGAACGGGGCGCGGCGATCCTGGCCGCCATCGGAGTGACGCTCTGCGTCGCTCCGCTGCACGATCGGCTGACGGAGGCGCTGCACCGCCTCCTCACCGGGCGCACCGACACGTTCGAGGTGCTGTCGACGCTGGCGGCGCGCCTTGCGCAGGCCCAGGACGAGGGCGGCCGGCTCGGTGACCTGGTCGCCGTCGTCGCCGAGGGCTTCGCGGCGCGCTACGTCGAGGTCAGCCTGCGCCGCCGGGACGGGTCGCTCACGGTCGCGCGGGAGGGGCGGGCGTCGGGGGAGCCTGTGGTCGTGCCGCTGGAGTACCGCGGCAGCGTCTTCGGCGAGCTGCGCCTCGAGCCCGGCCGTCGCCTCACCCGGCGGGACCGCGTGCTGCTGACGGACCTCGTGCGGCTCGCCGCGGCCGCCATCGTGACCGCGGAGACCAGCGACGAGCTCCAGCGCATTCGCACGCGGCTCGTGCTCGCTCGCGAGGACGAGCGGCAGCGGCTCCGCGGCGACCTGCACGACCACCTCGTGCCCCTGCTCGAGACCCTCGCGGCGCACGCATCGTCCTCCCGGGACACCCTTGCTCCGGGGAGGACGCAGGAGGCTCGTGACCACCTGCAGAGCGCGGTGCGCGGAGCGTCGGCGGCCGTCGACGACATCCGCCGCGTTGCGCAGGACCTCCGCCCACCCGCGCTCGACGACCTCGGCCTCGGCAAGGCCCTCGACCAGCTCGCGGCGCGGTTCGCCGCCCGCATCCCCGAGCTGGAGCTCGCGTGGGAGCTGCCGGGGGAACGCCCCCCGCTGTGGAGGTGGCGGTGTACCGCATCGTCGCGGATGCCCTGGAGACGATCGCGCGCCGTTCGGGCGGCAGCGCCGTTCGCGTCGCCGTGGGGGTGGACGGCGGCGTGCTGAAGATCGAGGTCGGCGTCGAGGGCGCCCAGACCCTCGACGGCGGTTCCGGCAGCGCAGACCTCGACGCGCAGCGCGAGCGGGCCGAGGAGCTCGGCGGCTCGTGGACCGTCTCATCCGCCGACGGCAGCACGCGAATCACCGCGGTGCTGCCGGTCACCGAGGAGGTGGCCGGTGTCCGCTGATCCGGCCGCGCGGCGAGGCCGAGCTGCCGGCGTCCTCACCGCGATCGCGCTGGCTGTCGTCCTCCTCAGCACCCTCTTCGCACTCGCGGTGGACGTGGTGGTGGCGCGAGGGGGAAGGGAGTTTCTCCTCGACACCGGCTGGTCCGGCGTCCTGCCGGGCCTGGCCCTCGCGATTCCGGGAGCGCTCCTGTTCCGCCGGATGCCGCGGCACTCGATCGCGGTCACGCTCCTCGGCTTCGGTGTGCTGTGGTGCCTTGATGGGGCCGCCAGCAGCTGGGTGAACCTCGCTTTCGCTGTCGACCAGCGGCTGCCGGGTCTGGAACTCGCGGCCTGGTACTTCAACCGCTTCGGTGCGGTCCTCACCCTCCCCTTCCTGCTGCTGCTCCTGCTCTTCCCCACCGGACGGCTTCCGGAGCGCCGCTGGCTGCGCGTCGTCGCCTGGATCTCCATCGCGGGCGGGCTCTTCACGCCGCTCTACGCGCTGTTCGTGCCGCCCGACGCGCAGGGCATCTTCGACAACGGCGCACCCCGCCCCGCCGAACAGGCTCTCGACACTCTCTGGATCCGGACACCGCTGCCGCTGACGTTCTGGGAGGCGATCGGAGGACTGGCCCCCTACTGCCTGGTCACGGCCGCGGGCGGCGCCCTGCTGGTCCTCGTCAGCCGCCGCTTCGGCGCGGATCCGGCCCGTCGCCGACAGCTCCGCTGGCTCATCTGGTCGTCGGTGGTGCTCGTGATTCAGGGCGTCCTCACCCAGACGCTCCTGGACGGGTGGATCGTGAGCGTGCTCTTCACGGCGTCGCTCTGCCTCGTCTGCGCCTCCGTCGTGGTCGCGATCACCCGCTACCGGCTCTACGCCATCGATCGGCTGTTCAGCTGGACCGTCGTCTATGCGACCCTGATCGGCGCGATCCTGCTCGTCGACGCCGGGCTCGTGACCCTCGTGGGCAGCGCCATCGGCGAGCAGAGCAGCGCGCTGCTCGCCGTTCTGCTCGTCGGGCTCGCCTTCGCGCCGCTGCGCAACCGCCTGCTGCGGGTCGCGGGGCGCATCGTCGCCGGGCACCGGGTCGACCCCGCCGGCGTGGTCACCCGCCTGGCGGCTCGCCTCGAGGTCGCCCGCGGCCTGCCGGCTCAGCTCGAGGCCATCGCCGAGGCCGTCGCGGATGCGTTCGCCTCGCCGAGCGTCGAGGTGCGGGTCGAGCGCGTGGGAGTGCCGCTCGCCGCGGCCCTGTACGGGTCGGCGCTGCCGAGGACGCTCGAGCTCCCGCTCGAGTACCGCGGCGTCCCCATCGGCCGCATCACGCTGGCGCCCGGGCGGCGTCCCCGGATGAGCGCACGGGATCAGCGGCTGCTCGGCGTCGTGATCCGTCAGGCGGCGTCCGCCGCGTCCGCCGCAGAGGCGACGGACGAGCTCCGGCGCATCCGCCGCGAGCTCGTGCTGGCCCGCGAGGCGGAGCGCCTGCGGCTGCGGCGCGACCTGCACGACGGGCTGGGCCCGCTCGTCGCGAGCATCCGGCTCCGGCTGGAGACGGCGGGAAATCTGCTGGAGAGCGACCCGGGCCGAGCATCCGAGCTGCTGTCCGGCGCTGCGAGCGATGCGGAGGAGGCGGTCGGGGACGTGCGCCGGATCGTCGACGATCTGCGGCCGCCCGCCCTCGACGACCTCGGCGTCGCGGGCGCCATTCGCGCCCAGGCGGAGCGATTCCACGCCGGAAGTGGCCGGGTCAGCACGTCCGTCGAGCTGTCCGGCGCGCTCCCTGCCGCCGTCGAGATCGCGGCGTACCGCATCGTGTCGGAGGCGCTGGCGAACGCGGCCCGGCATTCCGGCGCGTCCCGTGTCGAGGTGGAGGTGGAGGGCACCGCAGCGGGCGTGCGCCTCCGCATCAGCGACGACGGCAGCGGGATGCCCGAGACCCTGCGCCCGGGCACGGGGCTCCACTCGCAGCGCGAGCGGGCGGAGGAGCTCGGCGGCACCTGGAGCATCGGCCCCGGCGCGGCCGGCGGCACCGAGGTCGTGGCGTGGCTGCCGGCCCGCGCGGCAGAGGAACAGCGAGAGAAGGAGATGGCCGATGTCGGATGACGACCTCCGGGTGGTGCTCGTCGATGACCACCCGATCTATCGGCAGGGGCTCGCGGCGCTGCTCGGGTCGCTCGGCGGAGTGACCGTGGTCGGCACCGCCGCGGACGGCGCCGAGGCGATCGAGGTCGCCAGGGCCGAGCAGCCGGACGTCATCGTGATGGACGTCCAGATGCCGGGTGTCGACGGAATCGAGGCGACGCGCCGCATAACGGGGGAGAGCCCGCACATCGGCGTCGTGGTGCTCACGATGTCCGAGGACGACGAGACAGTGTTCCAGGCGATGCGCGCGGGAGCGCGCGGCTACCTTCTGAAGGGCGCGGGACAGGAGGAGATCCTCCGCGCGATGCGCTCCGTCGCCGCAGGCGAGGCCGTCTTCGGCCAGGCGCTCGCGCGCCGGGTCGCTGACTTCTTCGCCGGGACGGCGGGCACCGCGATCGCCGCAGTGAGCCCCTTCCCGCAGCTCACCAGCCGCGAGCAGGAGATCCTCGACCTGCTCGCCGCGGGGCGCAGCAACCCGCAGATCGCGCAGGCGCTGTTCCTCTCACCGAAGACGGTGCGCAACAACGTGTCGAACATCTTCGCGAAGCTGCACGTCGCCGACCGCGCAGAGGCGATCATCCGCGCGCGAGACGCGGGGCTCGGCCGCTAGGTCAGCGGTTCCAGAGGGAGGGGAGCGCGACGTCGAGCCGGTGCAGGAGCTGCCGCAGGGTGGGCAGGGACAGACCGACCACCGTGGAGGGATCGCCTTCGATACGCTCCACGAACGGGCCGCCGAGGCTGTCGATCGTGAACGCACCTGCCACCGCGAGCGGCTCTCCTGTCGCGATGTAGGCGTCGATCTCGTCGTCGCGGATGTCCGCAGCGAAGCTCACCGTCGCCGTGGCGACCTCGCCGACGGCGCGGCCCGTGCCTCCGCGCCGCGCGTCGATGAGCCACGACCCCGAGTGGAGGAGCCCCGTCCGCCCCCGCTGCAGCAGCCAGCGCGCCCGAGCCACGTGCGGCTCGTGCGGCTTGCCGTAGATGATCCCGTCCAGCTCGAACGCCGAGTCCCCGCCGAGCACGAGGCCGTCGAGGTCGGAGGCGGTCGTCGCGACGTCCTCCGCCTTGGCGCGAGCGAGCAGGAGCACCATCTCCGGGGCGCTGAGGGCGGACCCTCGCTCGCTCTCGGCGGCGGCGACCGCCGCCGGCTCGTCGACCGCGGAGGGAATCACGACCGGCTCGATGCCGGCCGCGCGCAGCAGCGTGAGCCGGGCGGGAGACGTGGAGGCGAGATAGAGGCGCAGAGGGGGCTCCAGGTCCGGGCGAGGCGGGCTGTGACATGCTCGAGGAGTGGGCGAACACGTCGGAGCCGAGCTCGAGCTGGAGGTCTCCAACGTAGCCCACGGGGGTGTCTTCGTGACCCGGCATGAGGGCCGGGTGGTCTTCGTCGCGGACACCCTGCCGGGGGAGCGGGTGCGTGCGCGCGTCGTCGACGACGCGCACGACCGCTTCTGGAGGGCCGACACCATCGCGGTGCTCACCGCCTCACCGGACCGCCAGGAGCATGTCTGGGCCGAGGCCGCCGTCGACCGGGCGCCCGGCGAGCGGGCCGGCGGTGCCGAGTTCGGGCACATCCGGCCCGGCCGCCAGCGGGAGCTCAAGCGCCAGGTGCTCGAGGAGAACCTCCGCCGGATGGCCGGCGTGGACCGACCGGTGCCCGTCGCCGCGCTCCCCGGCCCGGAGGACGGGACGGGATGGCGCACCCGGGTCCGCCTGCACGCCGACGAGGACGGGCGCGTCGGACCGTACGCCGCGCGGTCGCACCGGGTGGTCGAGGTGGCCGACCTGCCGCTCGCGACCGAGGGCATCCGCGCCGTCGCCCCGCTCGGGCACCGGCTTCCGGGCGCCCAGGGCGTCCAGCTCATCCACCCGTCGACCGGTGGCGCGCGCCTCCTCCCCGCCGGCGAGGACGCGGGCGAGGCGATCACCGAGCGGGTGGGGGAGCGGGAGTTCCGCCTCGACGCGGGCGGATTCTGGCAGGTGCACGTCGCCGCCGCCGCGACCCTCAGTGACGCGGTCTCGCGGGCGGTCGACGGCCAGCTCTTCGATCCGGCCGCGGCGAACCTCGACCTCTACGGCGGGGTGGGTCTGCTCGCCGCCGCGGTCGGCGACCGCTTCGGGCCTTCCACGCGCATCACGTCGGTGGAGTCGAGCCCCCGTGCGACCGAGCACGCCCACGAGAACCTCGCCGACTGGGTCGGTGCGACCGCCGTCACCGCTCGGGTCGATCGCTATCTGAGCCGGCTGGCCGGCTCTGCGAGCAAGGCGGAGCGCGCACGCCTCCAGCGGGGAACGGTCGTGCTCGATCCGCCGCGCTCCGGTGCGGGCAAGGACGTCGTCCGCTCGCTCGCCGCGCTCGGCCCGGCCCAGCTGATCTACGTCGCCTGCGACCCGGTCGCGCTCGCCCGCGACCTCGGCGCCCTGGTCCGGAACGGCTATGAGGTGACGTCGCTCGAGGGCTTCGATCTCTTCCCGAACACCCACCATGTGGAGGCCGTCGCAGCGCTCGTCCGCACCTAGTGGTAACGATTCCAGCGACACGCCCGGGGGTAGACAGAGCCGTTCACGGTTTTTGGGGACACTTTTCCCCTGCCCAGGAGGCAGAACCCCCGATAGGCCCCGCCCGCGAACTGGGGATGGCGCATCGGGGTACAGAACGGGGTGACGGCCCCTACGATGGTGCTGGGTCGTGAGACCCGGGGGAAAGGGTGGCGGTGGCGCACACGATGGAACGACCGGGAACGGCTTTGGACGGGGTCGCGTCTGCGGAGATCGGCGAGCCCGTGCAGCTGGTCCGCGTGGCGGCAGTGGATGACCACGAGTCGGTCCGGCTCGGCCTCCGCGCAGCGTGCCTCGACGCAGGGTACGAGTTCATCGAGGAAGCGGCGAACGTCGACGACCTCGTCGCGGCGCTCAAGGGACGCGAGTGCGACGTGGTCGTGCTCGACCTCTCCCTCGGTGACGGCTCGACCGTCACGGAGAACGTCAAGAAGATCCAGGCGACCGGCGCCGGAGTGCTCGTGCACAGCATCGCCGACCGTGTGGCGAGTGTCCGCGAGGCCCTGGCGGCCGGCGCGGCCGGCGTCATCCCGAAGTCCGCGGCCACCCAGACCGTCATGGCGGCCATCCGCACGGTCGCCCGCGGCGAGGTGCTCAACAACCTCGAGTGGGCCAGCGCGATCGACGCCGACTCCGACTTCGCCAAGGCCCAGCTCGGGCGGCGGGAGCGCGACGTCCTGCACCTCTACGCCTCGGGCCTGCCGCTCAAGATGGTGGCCGCTCAGCTCGGAATCGCCGCGTCCACGGCTCGCGAGTACCTCGACCGGATCCGGGTGAAGTACGTCGAGGTGGGCCGTCCGGCCCCCACGAAGGTCGATCTGCTGCGGCGCGCGGTCGAGGACGGCATCCTGCCCGGACTCGACCCGGACGTCGCCGATGAGCGGTAGCCCCTTCCTCGATCCTTCGCCCGCCGCTCGTCAGGCGGTCATCAACCGCGCGCTGGTCGACCGCGTCATCGCGCGCAGTGCCGCGGGCGTCGGCCTGGTCTCGGCGGTGCAGGCACTGCCCCTGGCGATCGAGCAGATCGTGTCGACCGACAACCTCCTGCTCTACGTGCCGTACGCGGCGGTCATGGCGAGCCTGCTGCTCGCCCTCGTCAACAGCATCTTCGGCCGCGGAGTGCGGCTGGCGTACGCGGTCGTCGCGTGGGCGGTCCTCGGCGCCCTCATCCTGTGGCCGATCGAGGCCAGCGCTCCCGGCATCCCCGCGGGCTCCGATCCGTGGATCTACTACCTCTGCACGGTCGGCACGGGATCCGCGGCGATCGCGTTCCGGCCCAGGCTCGCGTTCGCGCTGACGCTCGCCGTGCCGATCGCCTACGGCGTCCTTCGGGTGACCCCGCGGGCGCGAGCGCCCCGCTCGAGACCGCGATCCTCGAGGGCACCTACGTGACCCTGCTCGGCGCCATCGTGCTCGGCGTCATCCTGCTGCTCCGCTCCGCCGCGGACGGCGTCGACGCCGCGCAGTCGCAGGCGATCGAGCGCTACGCGGAGGCCGCACGCGCCCACGCGCACGAGCACGAGCGCATCCGCGTCGACGCTCTCGTGCACGACGACGTGCTCGGCACGCTGCTCTCCGCGGCGCGGGCCCGGGACCCGAAGGCCAAGCAGCTCGCCCGGCTCAACGCGCAGCGCGCGATCCAGCACCTCCAGGACGCCCAGGACGGCTTCGGCACGGCCACGACCCTCGTGCCGCCGAAGGAGCTGGGCGAACGCATCGGCGAGATCGCGCGCCTGCTGCCCGTGCCCTTCGCGCTCACCTCCGTGGTCGCGCCGGATGCGACCTCCCTTCCCATGGGCGTCGTCGAGTCGGTGGTCGCGGCCACCCAGCAGGCGATGACGAACAGCGCGAACCACGCAGGAGCGGACGCCACGCGGGCCGTCTTCGTCGACGTCACCGCCGGCGCCCTTCGCGTCCGGGTCGTCGACGACGGCGCCGGCTTCCAGCTCGAGGAGATCTCGGCGGAGCGGCTCGGGGTGCGCGTGTCGGTGGTCGGCCGCGTCGAGAGCGTCGGCGGCTCCGCGGACATCCGCTCGGCACCCGGCCAAGGCACCACGGTGGAGCTGCGGTGGGATGCCGCATCGAGCGCCGGTCGGCCCGCTGCCGCTGAGACCGGTGCGGAGGCGCTCCGATGATCGCCGTGAGCCGCGGGATCATGATCGGTCTCGCCGGGGCCTTCTCCTTCTACCACGTGGTCCTCGCCCTGTTCTCGCTCGGGACACCGGAGCGGCCGGAGCCGGTCCTCACCGCGATCGCCCTCTACATCGTCGCGACGGTGGCGACCCTGTGGCCCACGAAGGGCGCCGCGCTGCCGCACTGGATCGCCGCCTTCGACCTGGCCGTCTGCCTCGCGATCGAGATCCTGGTCACCAGCCAGCTGGACCCGGACGCCAACAACGGGTACGCGACCTGGTACGTCGCCGCGGTCGGCACACTCCTGACCATCGTGGCGGTGCGCTACCGCATCGGCTGGGCCTGGGTGGGTGGGGGCATCCTCGTGCTGCACTCCATCGTGTGGGCCGGGCCCGTCGCCGTCGTCCCGCTCGGCGTCGTCGGCTCGCTCCTCTGGGTCCTCATCGCGACGGCCGTCATGCGCGGCATCGTCCGCGCCTCGCGTGAGACGGTGTCCTTCGCGCAGGCGGAGCGCGAAGCCGCCGACTGGCACGCCGCCCAGGACGCCCACCTGTACGTGCGCCAGCTGCGCGTGCTCCAGACGAAGCGGATCTCCCTGCCGATGCTCCGGCGCATCGTCGAGTCGGACGGCGATCTGGACGAGGAGGACCGGGTCGAGTGCTTCCGGCTCGAGGCGGCGCTGCGCGACGAGATCCGCGGGCCGCGCCTGCTCGACGACTCCGTCCGGCACGAGATCATGCGTGCCCGCCGCGCCGGCACCGAGGTCGTGCTGCTCGACGACGGCGGCCTCGACGAGACGCCGGACGGCGACCTGTCGCGCATCCATGCCCGCATCGCGGAGGCCCTGCGCGAGACGAGCACGGAGAAGCTCATCATCCGGACCGTGCAGGGCGGCGAGCCCACCGCGGTCACGATGGTGGGGCTGAGCGCGGGCGAGGACCCGGACGACCCGGACATCGACCTCTGGCTCGAGATCCCGCGCGAGGCGGTCCCCGCGCGCTGACCGGCGCGGCTCGCCGATCCGACCCGGCGGGGGCTCTCCGGCGTGCCGGTATCCTGGCGGCGACGATCGCGAGGCGCGACCGACGGGGGAAACTGTGCTCGAGCGGAGCCTGGTGCACGGCAGGTTCTCCTTCGGAGTGCGCGCCGTCCGTTCGTCCTCGCCCGTTCGGGGCGTGCCCGATCCCCGCTTCTGGTGCGGGTGCCAGTCCGGCTGCGGGACCGCCGGGCCCTCGTGACCTCCACCGTCGACCGGCCGGCCCAGCCCGCGCCGCCCGCCGCGAAGCCCGCCCGTCCGGGCCCCGCGGTGCCGCCGGGTGGCGCCGGACTCGAGCCCCGACCCCCTGCAGGGCGGCGCGGTCCCGCGGTCCTGCGCGCCGTGCGGGCCGCTCCGGTCACCGTCCTGCTCGCCGTGCTGGTGCTCGCCGGCACGGCGGCGACGACCCTGGCGGGCTGGGGGACCGCGCAGCTCGGCGTATCCCCGCACTCCCTGCTCGCGGGGGAGTGGTGGCGGCTCGCCGCCGCCCTCGTGGTCTCCCCATCGCCGGTCTGGCTTCCTCTGCTGCTTCCGCTTCTGATCGGCAGCATCGGCTACGCGGAGCGGCGCCTCGGCTCCCTCGCCACGGCGATCACCTACCTCGCCACAGGGCTGGCGGGCACGCTGGTGGGCACGGCCGCCCAGTTCGCGCTCGCCGCCGTGCCGCGCTTCCTGCCCGGCATCGAGCTCGGCCAGTTCGTCCTGGATCCCACAGCGGCGATCTCGGGCACCCTCATCGCTGCGAGCTTCGTCTCCGGCCCGCTGTGGCGCCGCCGGATCCGGGTGGTGGTCGTCGCCACGGGCGTCCTCGCCGTGCTGCACGGCGGCGGCGCGGCCGACCTGTACCGCGTCGTCGCCGAGCTCGCCGGCTTCGTCGTCGGGGGCGTGCTGGTCCGCCGGTACCGGCCGCGACGGCGGCCGAGCAGTCACCGCGAGCTGCGCAGCCTGCTGGCCACGGTCGTCGCCCTCACCGCAGCGGGACCCCTCATCGCCATCACGACCCACTCCCGCATCGGACCCCTCGCGCCCCTGGCCGCTGCGCTCGCCGAGGGGTTCCCGCAGCCCGCGGACACCTGCTTCGGCGGATCGCCCGCCCTCGGCTGCGCCCAGGCGGTCCTGCTCGCCCGCCTCGATGACGCCGGCCCGGTCGTGCTCGCCCTCATGCCGCTCGTCGCCCTCCTCGTCGCCGCGGTGGGCCTCCGCCGCGGCCGCCGCAGCGCCCTCCTGCTCGCCGTGTGCGTCAACCTCGCCCTCGGCGCCTTCGCCTGCGCCTTCTACGTCGTGCTGCCGCTGACCGGGAACGGCTTCTTCCCGGGCTTCTCGGGGTACGACGAGGCGCGCGCCATGTCCGCGGTCGTGTCGGCGGCCCTCCCGCTCGCGATGGCGCTCCTCCTGCTCGCCTTCCGCCGGGAGTTCCCGGTGCTCACGCCGCGCGGCACCGTGCGCCGCTACCTGGTGTTCCTTGCCGCGGCCGTCGCCGTGCTGTGCGCGCTCTACGTCGGCGGCGGCGCGCTGCTCGCCGACGGCTGGACGCCGCGAGCGAGCGTCGCCGCGCTCATCGCCGACCTGCCCGAGCGCTTCGTTCCCCCGGCTACGTCTTCACCGACGTGGCGGAGTTCCTGCCCACCTCGTGGCAGACTCGGCTCCTCTTCCACTGGATCGGTCCCGCACTCTGGCTGGCCTCGCTGGCAGGCGCGCTCCCGCTCTTCCTCGGCTCGGCTCGCGTGCCCGAGACGAGCCCCGCCGGGCAGCTGCGGCGACTGCTCCTGCAGCAGGGCGGCAGCTCGATCGGCCACATGGGCACGTGGCCGGACACCCTGCACTGGGTGTCCGAGGACGGCAGCGCCGCGGTGCCCTACCGGCTGGTCTCCGGCGTCGCGCTGACGGTGGGCGGCCCCATCTGCGCGCCCGAAAGACGCTCCGACGCCGTCATCGGCTTCGCGCGCCACTGCTACGAGCACGGGTGGCTGCCCTCCTTCTACAGCCTCCGCGAGGAGGACTACGCCGACGTCTTCGCCTCGCTCGGCTGGGCGACCGTGCGAGTGGGGGAGGAGATGGTGCTCGACCCTCGGACCGCCTCCTTCTCGGGACGCGCCTTCCAAGTCATCCGCACGTCCGTGAACGGGGCTCAGCGGCTCGGCATCGAGGCCCGGTGGGCGCGGTACCGCGACCTCTCCCGGCAGGAGTCGCTGCAGATCCGCGAGATCTCCGAGCAGTGGGTGGCGGAGAAGGGGCTGCCCGAGATGGGCTTCACCCTCGGCGGCCTCGACGAGCTGGATGACGCGGACGTGCGGCTCCTCGTGGCCGTCGACGGGGACGGTGTGGTGCACGGCTTCACCAGCTGGCTGCCCCGATTCCGGAACGGCACGGTCGTCGGCTGGACCCTCGACGTGATGCGCCGCCGAGCGGACGGGTTCCCCCGGGTCATGGAGTTCCTCATCGCGACGGCCGTGACCCGGTTGGGCCGGGACGGCATCGAGGAGGTGAGCCTCGCGGCAGCGCCGCTCGCCTCCTCGGTCCCCACCGCCGCTTCGGCCGTGCTCGACGCCCTCGCGCGGGGCCTCGAGCCGGCCTACGGCTTCCGCTCGCTGTTCGCCTTCAAGGCGAAGTTCCAGCCCCGGCGCCTTCCGCTCCTCGTCGCGACGCCCGACGCGCTCGCCCTGCCGATCGTCGCGCGAGCGGTGCTGCACGCCTACCTCCCGGAGACCTCCGCCCGGTCTCGCCTGCGCATGCTCGCGGGCCTCCTGCGGAGGCCGCGCATCCGGGCGGCGGCGCCTGCTCACGGGCACTGACACACGGTCGTCCCTCGAGGAAAACGGCGCGCCGGGCAGGTTCCGAAATGTCCCCCGAGGAGGGGGCGTGTACCCCTTACTGGTCGGAATCAGGCCAACGAAGTGGCGGAAATCCTGCACTTCGGGGGGCGAAGCGTACCCCGCCTGTCCCTGTAAATACCGACTGTGCGGAAACCGTCCCGTTGGCACGATTGTTCTTGTCGGTGCTCCCCTCGCGGAGCGCCACCGGGCACTCGCCGACTAGGGTAAGCGGGCGAGTGATCTGGGGGCGAGTCAGGGTGATATTCGGGTTATCACCCTGACTCGGGTCTTGGTGAGGGCCGGTCCGTGTGGACCGGCCCTCGTCTTTTTCCGCGTCCTTTTGTTCGGATTGCTGTGCTGGGGGCGCGGTGGTCGGGGCGCGGTCGCTTCTCAGACAGTTGCGCGCCAAGCATGGCGCGCAAAACTCGCCTCGACCGCGCCCCGACCACCGCTCTGCGAGCGAGTGGACGATCCGGAGATGGTGGGGTGGGGCCGTCCGTCACGTGGGGGAGAGGATGGGTAGGCGCTCCTTCGCATTCCCTCTCGTCGCCGCCCCCAACGGATGATTGAGGCGCGGCCGAAGGTCGCGTCTCGAAATCAGGCCCGTTCCCCCGACCGATGATTGAGGAGCGGCCGCAGGGCGCGTCTCGAAATCAGCCCGTCGTTTGTGGTGGGCCGTCCCGTCCCCGGCGTCAGTGCCAGGTGGAGGGGAGGTGGGCGCGGAGGTCGCGGATGCTGCGCTCCCAGCCCGACGGCGTGCGCCGCTTCGGCGTCTCGCGGCGCTCCGAGGGCGTGGCCGTCGCCTGCAGGACCGCCAGGACGGCGGCGAGCTCCTCGTCCGTCGGCGTGCCCCGCACCACGCGGACGTCGAGCGGCGCCGCGTCCTCTGCGCTCTCGGTGCTCACAGCGGGATGTTGCCGTGCTTCTTCGGCGGCTGGTCCGCGCGCTTCGTGCGCAGAGCGCGCAGCGCCTTCACCACGACGATGCGGGTGGCGGCCGGCTCGACCACGCCGTCCAGCTCGCCGCGCTCCGCAGCCAGGAAGGGGCTCGCCACGTTGTACGTGTACTCGTTCGCGAGCCGCGTGCGCACGGCGGCCACATCCTCCCCGGCCTCCTCGGCCCGCCGGATCTCGCCGCGGTAGAGGATGTTGACCGCGCCCTGGCCGCCCATCACGGCGATCTCCGCGGTCGGCCACGCGTAGTTGAGGTCGGCGCCGAGCTGCTTCGATCCCATGACGATGTAGGCCCCGCCGTAGGCCTTGCGGGTGATCACGGTGACCAGCGGGACGGTGGCCTCGGCGTAGGCGTAGAGGAGCTTCGCGCCGCGGCGGATGACGCCCGTCCACTCCTGGTCGGTGCCGGGCAGGTAGCCGGGCACGTCGACGAGGGTGAGGATCGGGATCGAGAAGGCGTCGCAGAACCGCACGAACCGGGCGGCCTTCTCTCCCGCGTCGATGTTCAGCGTCCCGGCCATCGCGCTCGGCTGGTTCGCGATGATGCCCACCGACCGGCCCTCGATGCGGCCGAAGCCGACCACGATGTTGGGCGCGAACAGGGGCTGCGTCTCCAGGAACTCGCCGTCGTCGACGATGTGCTCGATCACCGTGTGCACGTCGTACGGCTGGTTCGGGGAGTCGGGGATGACGGTGTTCAGCCGCCGGTCCGCGTCGGTGATCTCGAGCTCCGCCTCCGCCTCGTAGACGGGCGGCTCGGACAGGTTGTTGTCCGGCAGGTAGGACAGCAGCGTGCGCGCGTAGTCGAGGGCGTCGTCCTCGTCGCTGGCCAGGTAGTGCGCGACCCCGGACCGGGTGTTGTGGGTGAGCGCGCCGCCGAGCTCCTCCATGCCGACGTCCTCGCCGGTCACCGTCTTGATGACGTCCGGCCCGGTCACGAACATCTGGCTCGTCTTGTCGACCATGATCACGAAGTCGGTGAGCGCCGGGGAGTAGACGGCGCCGCCCGCCGCGGGTCCCATGACGATCGAGAGCTGCGGGATCACGCCGGACGCCGCGGTGTTCCGGCGGAAGATCTCGCCGTACTTCCCCAGGGCGACCACGCCCTCCTGGATGCGCGCGCCGCCGGAATCCAGGATGCCGATGATCGGCACGCCCGTCTTCAGCGCGTGCTCCATCACCTTGATGATCTTCTCGCCCGCGACCTCGCCGAGGGAGCCGCCGAAGATCGTGAAGTCCTGGGAGTAGACGGCGACCTGGCGGCCGTGGATTGTGCCGAGCCCCGTGACGACCGCGTCGCCGTACGGCCGCTTCTTCTCCATGCCGAAGGCGTGCGTGCGGTGCCGCACGAACTCGTCCAGCTCGACGAAGGACCCGTGGTCGAGCAGCTGCTCGATGCGCTCGCGGGCGGTCTTCTTGCCCTTCGCGTGCTGCTTCTCGATGGCGGCCGCGCCGCTCGCGGTGACCGCCTCGTGGTACCGCTCGCGCAGGTCCTGGAGCTTCCCGGCCGTCGTATACAGGTCCGCGGGAGCCGGTGCGGCGGCGTCGCCGACGACCTTCCGCTCCCCGTCGCCCACGCCGGCCAGGTTCGTCTCCGTCACGCCGTTCACCCTACCGGCCCCCTTCTCCGCGCCCCCGTTGACGTTTCGCACAAAGCCGGTGCCGTGATGCGGTGCGAGTGCGCCCCGCAGACGCCCGATTTCTGCAGCCCGGCCCTCCCGCGGATCAGGCAATGCCTGCGCGGAGACGGCGTGTCTTCCTGAACCGCGTGCGAAATACGGCCGGAGGCCTGAACGGCGTGAATCCTCCTGATCCGCGCAGATGGCGGCGGAGCGGTCAGCGGGACCGGAGGCGGGGCGCCACAGCCCGGAGGCGGCGCAGCACGGCCCGGAGGCGGCGCTCGACGCCCCACACCGTGACCCGGGCCATCGCCTCGAGGACGATCGCGTTGTTCATCTTGCTCGTGCCCGCCGTGCGCTCGCGGAACTCGATGGGGAATTCGGAGATGCCGAATCCGGCGTCGTGCAGGCGGATCGTCATGTCGATCTGGAAGCAGTAGCCGCGCGAGTGCACGTCGCGCAGGGGCAGCGCGTCGAGCGCGCTCGTGCGGTACGCGCGGTAGCCGGCGGTCGAGTCCCGGACCGGCAGGGACAGCATCCAGCGGGCGTACGTGTTGCCGGCCCGGCTGAGCAGCTGGCGGAAGGGCGACCAGTCGACGACCGTCCCGCCAGGGACCCACCGGGAGCCGATGACCACGCCCAGGGACGGGTCCGCCTCGAGGGCGTCCATCATCGCCGGCAGCGAGGCCGTCGGATGGGATCCGTCCGCGTCGAGCTCCACGACGGCGGGGTAGCCGAGCACCATCGCCCGGTGGAATCCGGAGAGATAGGCCCGGCCGAGCCCCTCCTTGCCGGCCCGGTGCAGCACCGAGACGCGCGACTCCTCGGCGGCGAGCCGGTCGGCGAGCTCGCCGGTTCCATCCGGGCTGGAGTCGTCGACCACGAGGATGTCGAGGTCGGCGTTCAGGTCGAGGACCCGACGCACGACGGCGTCGAGGTTCGCGATCTCGTTGTAGGTCGGGATGACGACGAGTGCGCGGCCCCGCGGGGGAGTGTTCGCCGATCGGGGCACACGTCCGATCCTAGGCGGGCGGCCGGGCGTGTTCCGGACGCCTCCCAGTAGCGTGGGAGCGTGGATCTCGAGCGCACGGCCGAGCTCGCCGCGCGGATCGCCGTGCTGCCGAGCGCGGGCTCCACCAACGACGAGCTGGTCGCGCGCGCCGGTGGCGCGGACCCGTGGCCGCACCTCTCCGTGGTCGCCACCGACGACCAGACCGCCGGCCGCGGACGTCGCGGACGGGTCTGGTCCGCTCCGGCCGGGACCTCGCTCGCCGCCTCCGTGCTGCTGCGCCCCACGCTTCCGGCGGACGCTCTCGGCTGGGTGCCCCTCCTCACCGGCCTGGCCGTCACGCGCACCCTGCGCCGGCTGGGCGCGGAGGCGAGCCTCAAGTGGCCGAACGATGTGCTGATCGGGGAGCGCAAGGTCTGCGGCATCCTCGCCGAGCTGCTGCCGGGCGGCGGAGGCGTGGTGGTGGGGGTCGGGATCAACCTGACGCTGACCGCCGACGAGCTGCCCGTGCCGACGGCGACGTCTCTCGCGCTCGAGGGCGTCTCGGCCGATGCCGACACCGTGCTGGCGGGCGTACTCGGCGATCTGACCGGTCTCCTCGACGCGCTGGTCGCCGCCGACGGGGACCCGGACCGAAGCGGCCTCCGCGCCGCCGTCATGGCCGCGTGCTCGACCCTCGGCCGTGCGGTGACCGTGGAACTGCCGTCCGGGGAGCTCCTGCGCGGCACTGCGGCCGGTCTGGGGGCGGATGGTCGCCTGGAGGTGCGGCCCGACGCCGCCTCGCCCGGCCTCGACCCGAAGATCGTGTCCGTGTCGGCGGGCGACGTGACTCACCTGCGGTATTAATAGGTCATGGCGAGCGGGGCCGGCACGACCGACGCCGCGGTGGGGCAGTCTCGGCGCGGGCGCTCCAACGCGCCCGGAGAGGCGATCGGCGCTCCGAAGCGCGGATCGTCATCGGAGAGCGTCGTCGCCCGGATGCACTCCTCTGCCCGCCGGCTGATCCTCCCCGGCATCGCGGTGCTCGCGGTGTGCGGCGCCGCCGGCTACTTCACCGGCCGGATGCCAGAGCCGTGGGAGAACACGGCGCTGCCCTTCGCGGCCCTCGTCCTGATCGTGCTGCTGGGCGTGATCCCGTTCCTCCGCTGGCTCGGGCGGGTCTACACGCTGACCACGCGGCGGATCGTGCTGCGCCGCGGCCTCGTGATCCGGAGCCGGCAGGAGGTCCTGCTCACGCGCGGGTACGACGTCACTCTGCGCCGCGGCCCCTTGCAGGCGATCTCGGGCAGCGGCGACATCATCGTGGACACGGGCGGCGAGGACCCCGTCGTGCTCAAGGACGTCCCCGCCGCCGTTCAGGTCCAGGCCGCCCTGGCCGACCTCATGGAGCTCAGCACGCACGTCGTCGGCACCAAGCGGCAGCAGCAGATCCAGGCGACCCGGCGGCCGTTCGACCCCTGAGTGCCGTCACGTCCGCGGTCGATCGCGGGTCCGCCCGCTCGCACCGGGGAGTGGGGCGACTTGCCGAAAAATCACGCTAAGGAGCGTTAGAAGCGTGATTTTGTGGCAAGTCGCCCGGTGCTGGGTGCGCCCGGGGTCCGTGAGGGACGTGCGGTTCGCAGGCCACTCGGCACGGGGTGCTGGTTGGGCTCAAGACGCAGCATGGGTGGGGTGGTGCGTGACGCCTGGTGCTCTGAACGGGGAGGGGCGCCGAGCGCGCGGCCTCATCGCCGAACGCACCCCGTGCCACCGAGCGCGCCCCGTATACGAGGTGCGCTCGGTGCTACGGGGTGCGCTCGATGAGGAGTGCGAGGCACCAAGCGCACAGGCGGTCGCCGAACCGCTGCGGAGCTCAGGAGCCGCTGGACTCCGTGACCGCGGTGGCGGGGACCCGGCGGCGGCGAGGCCGCCCCGTCCGCTCGGGGTGGTACACCCAGTAGCGGTACAGCGAGAAGCGGACGACCGATCCGAGGATCAGGCCGATCACGTTGCCCGAGATGTTGTCGGCGAGCAGCGACGTGTAGCCGAGGGCGTAGTGCGAGATCCACAGGCAGCCGAGCCCGACGCCCATCCCGAGCAGGCTCACGGCGAGGAACTCGATGCCCTCGCGCCCGCTGTCGGCACGACGGTGAGGACCGAAGGTCCAATATCGGTTGCCGACCCAGTTCGCGGCGATCGCGACCGCCGTCGAGATGGTCTTCGCGAGGATGGGCCCCTGCCCGTGCATCTCCGGCGCCAGAAGCGTGAGCCGAAGGGCGTTGAACACCGCGAGATCGAGCACGAAGCCGACGCCCCCGACGAGGGCGAATGCGAAGAGCTGGCGGACCAGCCTTCCCACCTGTTCTCCGGTGGTGGCGCCGCCCGGACCGCGGGTGGGATCAGCCATGCAGGAAGTCCGCTCCGATAGGACAAGATTGTGCGGGAGTCGTCAGTCTAGATCAGCAGGGGGATCATGAACCTGAGCGTTGGGGTCGTGGGCGGAGGGCAGCTCGCCCGCATGATGATCCCGGCCGCGGTCGAGCTCGGCATCGAGCTCAAGGTGCTGGCGGAGGCCGAGGGGTCGTCCGCCCGGCAGGCCACGACCATGGTCGGCGACTACACGGACGCCGCGACCGTTCTCGCCTTCGCCGAGACGGTGGACGTCGTGACCTTCGACCACGAGCACGTCCCGCAGCCGGTGCTCCGCGAGCTCGTCGCGCACGGCGTCGCGGTGCGTCCCGGTCCGCACGCGCTCCTCTACGCGCAGGACAAGCTCCTCATGCGCGAGCGGCTGTCGGGTCTCGGCCTGCCCGTTCCCGATTGGGCGCGCATCCGCACCGCGGAGGACCTCGACCGATTCCTGGCGGACCACGACGGCCGCGCCGTCGTGAAGACCCCGCGCGGCGGGTACGACGGCAAGGGCGTCCGCGTCGTCACCTCCTCGTCGGATGCCGCCGACTGGCTGGCCGAGGGCGAGCTGCTGGCGGAGGAGGCGGTCGTGTTCCGTCGCGAGCTCGCGCAGCTCGTGGCTCGCCGGCCCTCGGGGAGACCGTCGCCTGGCCGGTCGTCGAGACGGTACAGCGCAACGGCGTCTGCGCGGAGGTCGTGGCGCCCGCACCCCGGGCGGCGGGGCGGGTGGCCGACCTCGCGTGCGACATCGCGCTCCAGGTCGCCGAGGCGATCGACGTGGTCGGAGTCCTGGCGGTGGAGCTGTTCGAGACCGCCGACGACCGGGTCCTCGTCAACGAGCTCGCGATGCGGCCTCACAACTCGGGCCACTGGACCATCGACGGGTCCACGACCAGCCAGTTCGAGCAGCACCTGCGCGCGGTCCTCGACCTCCCGCTGGGCGCAACGGGCAGCCGGGACCCGTGGAGCGTCATGGTGAACATCCTCGGCGGCCCGCAGACCGGGACCCTGGCCGACCGCTATCCCCGAGCCTTGGCGGTGGAGCCGGTCGCGAAGGTGCACGGCTACGGCAAGGAGCCGCGGCCGGGTCGGAAGGTCGGGCACGTGACCGTGACCGGCACCGAGCTCGACGACGTCGCCTACCGCGCCCGCGCGGTCGCCGCGGTCTTCGAGTAGCGCGGCGGCGTTTCCTCCGCGGAGAGGGGCCTCCCGCCCCCTACCGTGTCTCCTGCCATGAGACTCGATCAGATCGCCGCCCGCAGCTCCGCCGTCGTCGCCCTCGCCGCAGTGCTCCTGCTGTCCGGCTGCACCGCGGGGGTGCCGGTGTCGGCAACCTCGCCGATCACGTCGGACACCGGCGCGTCGAGCGCGGCGCCCGCCCCGGCGCCGATTCCGACGGACGAGCCCGAGCCCTCCCGCGCCCCCGATGCCCCCGAGCAGACCAACGTCCCTCCGGCGGAGTGGACGAATGAGGAGCTCATCGGGGCCTGCAAGGTGGAGTGGAACAACGCGGGAGCTACCGACTGGAGCCAGTTCTCCCCGGACGCAATGGTGGAGCCCCGCGGTGACTCCTACTACGTGGCGTTCAAGTCCAACGTGACCGCCGAGGTTCGCGACTGCACGATCAGCGGAACACCCTCTGCATCCAGCGTCACCATGGGCTCCTGACTCCCTGCGGAGCGCCGCCCGCATAGTCCACGACGCGCCCCCGCCGGAGGATGCCGCGTGCCCCCAGTCAGGGGGAGTCTCTGCGCGATTCCCCTGACGAGCGGCGAGATGTTGCCTACCATGTGGGGACATGCGCGAGAGCGCACGGCGCAGGGGGTGTGCCGCATTGCTTCAAACTGGGGGTCCGAAAACCATGCGACGAAAGAGCGCGATCGGGCGGATCCTGCTGTCCCTGACGGCGGCTGCAGCCGTCGTGGCGGGTGTGCTGACCCCGGGGCTGGCCCAGACCGCCGAGGCCGCGGATCTCTCCGCCTTCCGGGCGGGAAGCATCATCAGCGACGGCCTGATGTACAACAGCGGCGCCATGAACGAGCAGCAGGTGCAGGCGTTCCTCAACGCCAAGGTGCCGGTCTGCCAGTCCGGCTACACCTGTCTAAAGGACTACCGCGAGAACACCCCGACGATCGCGGCGGATCCGATGTGCGGCACCTATCAGGGTGTGGCCTATGAGTCCGCGGCGACGATGATCGTCAAGGTCGCGCGCTCCTGCGGGATCAACCCGCAGGTCCTCCTGGTGATGCTGCAGAAGGAACAGGGGCTGGTGGCCGACAGCTGGCCCGCCTCGCGGCAGTATCGCTCGGCGATGGGAGCCGGCTGCCCGGACACCGCCGACTGCGACGTGAACTACTACGGCTTCTTCAACCAGCTGCACTACGGCGCGTACCTGCTGAAGCGCTACACGCAGCCCGCGGGCACCGGCTACGGCACCAGCTACTCGACCCGGTTCGACCAGATGTATCCGGTCCGCCAGACCAGCGCGATCTCCTACCAGGCGAACCGCCCGGACTGCGGCACCAAGTCGGTGTATGTGGAGAACCAGGCGACCCACAGCCTCTACGTCTACACGCCGTACACCCCCAACCAGGCGGCGCTCAATGCCGGCTACGGCCTCGGCGACGGCTGCTCCGCGTACGGCAATCGCAACTTCTTCAACTACTTCAGCGACTGGTTCGGCTCCACCCAGGTGGAGGTCGGAACGCCGTTCGCCGCCTACTACCAGGCGAACGCCAGCTGGCTCGGCTACCCGACGTCCGGATACTCCTGTGCGGCGCCCGGCGGGTGCAGCCAGCAGTTCTCCGGCGGCGCGATCGTCAAGGCCACTGCCGGCAACGTCCAGGGCGTGCGCCCGGGATACCTCGGCGCCTGGTCCAACTACGGACGCGAGTACGACTGGCTGGGCTACCCGACGACGGATGAGCGCTGCGACATGGGCGGCGGCGCCTGCCGCCAGGAGTTCCAGGGCGGCTGGATCGTCCGGAGCGACCGGATCGGCTACCGGGTCGTCCCGACCACCGAGCGGAACGCGTGGGGCAACTGGGGTCGCGAGTACGGCCTCGTGGGGCTGCCGCTGACGGACCGCTGGTGCAACTCGTCCATGTGCGTCCAGGAGTTCGACGGAGCGTGGCTCGTCACGAGCACCGCGGGCGGGCTGCGGGTCGTCCCCAACGAGGTGCGCCCGGCATGGGGCAACTGGGGCCGTGAGACCGGCATGCTGGGTGTGCCGATCGGCGACCCGAGCGTTCCCGGCGGCGCCACCTACCAGCAGGCGTTCGCCGGCGGCGTGATCTCGGTCACCAACGGCGTCGGCGCCGTGACGTCGAGCACCGACCCGTGGTGGGACACGCTCATCAAGTCCCCGTGGCTCGGCGCCTCGACCGGTCCGCAGTCCTGCACCCTCAAGGGCGGCGCCTGCTACCAGCCGTACACCAACGGCTGGGTCGTGAAGGCCCCGACCGGTGTGTTCGCAGTGCCCACCTCCGTGGTGAAGACCTGGGGTGCATACGGCCGGGAGTACGACATCCTCGGCTTCCCGACCGGCGCGCCGTCGGCCGTTCCCACCTCCGGCACGTACACCCAGACCTTCCAGGGCGGGACGATCACCGCGACCGGCGCGAACGCGGCCGTGACCTCCAGCACGGATCCCTGGTGGAACGCGATCCTCACCTCGCCCTGGCTGGGGTCCGCGACCTCGGGTCAGTCCTGCAGCCTGAAGGACGGCGCGTGCTACCAGGCCTTCGCCGGCGGCTGGGTCGTCAAGAGCAAGGCGGGCATCTACGCGGTGCCCAGCGCCGTCGTGAGCACGTGGGGCTCGTGGGGTCGCGAGTACGCGATCCTCGGGTTCCCGACGAGCGCGCCCTCCGCGGCGCCGTCCACCGGGTCGTACACCCAGTCCTTCCAGGGCGGCGTCATCACCTTCCAGAACGGCGGGGCGGCGCTGACCTCCACGACGGATCCCTGGTGGAACACCATCGTCAGCACGAGCTGGCTCGGCTCCTCCACGGGCAGCCAGTCCTGCGGGCTGGCCGGCGGCGGCTGCTACCAGCCGTTCGCGAACGGCTGGGTCGTCAAGAGCCCGGCGGGCATCTACGCGGTGCCGGCGTCGGTCGTGCAGGCCTGGGGCTGGTACGGCCGTGAGCAGGGCAACCTCGGCTATCCCACCGGCGCTCCGACGGCGGATCCCTCGACCGGCAACTTCTCCCAGTCCTTCCAGGGCGGGTCGATCGCCGCAACCAACGGGTCCATCGGCGTGACGGTGGCGAACCCGTGGCAGGACACGATCGCGGCCTCCCCGTGGCTCGGCGCAGCCACCCCCGGCGTCAACTGCACCCTGAAGGGCGGGAACTGCTACCAGCAGTTCGCGAACGGCTGGGTAGTGAAGAGCCCGGCCGGCATCTACGCGGTGCCCGCCGGGGTCGTGCAGGCCTGGGGCTGGTACGGGCGCGAGTTCGGATCCCTCGGGTTCCCGACCGGAGCGCCGTCGGCCTCGCCGGCCACCGGCACCTACACGCAGACCTTCCAGGGCGGCGTCTTCACGGTCGTGAACGGAGCCATCTCGATCTCCTGATCGGCGTTCTGCCGACGGCGTACGGCAGCGGGGCGGGGGCGGGGGCGTCCCCGCCCCAGTCCGGCGTGGCGTCGCGGCGCGCCGGTGCGCCAATCGGGGTCACCGAGAGCGCCGGGTAGTGTCGACGCTCGATGAACCGTCCAGAGCCGATCCCCGCACTCACCGGTCTTCGCATCGTGGGCGCCGTCTGGGTGGCACTCTTCCACTTCCAGAGCCCGCTCTTCGATGCGTCGAACACCCTGCGGCTGCTGGAGCCGGTTCTGGCGTACGGGCCGAAGGGCGTGCCGCTCTTCTTCCTGCTGTCCGGCTACATCATCTGGCACAACTACGGATCGGCGCGGCTGCTCCGTTCGAAGCGCGAGCCGGTCCGCTTCTTCTGGCGCCGGGTGGCACGGCTGTGGCCGGTGAACGTCCTGGCCCTGGTCCTCGCGGTCCCCGTCCTCTGGAACGCGGTGATCGTCCACGACTACTGGGGCTCCGCCCACCCGGACTGGTTCTCGATCGGGGGCTTCCTCGGCTCCGCGATGATGGTGCAGGTCCTCGGCTCGCCGTATCCCATGGCGGTGTACCCCTGGAACGCGCCGTCCTGGAGCCTCAGCGCGGAGATGGTCGCCTATCTGATCTTCCCCGTGATCCTGTTCGCGGCGCTGCGGATCAAGGCGGCGCGGCTGCGGTGGCTGTGCGTCCCCGCCGCGCTCGCCCTCACGGTCGTCGCCTACCTCCCGGGATTCGACTTCCCCTACCGGTGGCTCCTTGACCTGATGCTGGTCTTCGTCGCCGGGGTGCTGCTGCGGGTCGCCGGTCGGCCCACCTTCAGCCCGCGGATGATGGCCGCGGTTCAGATCGTCGCGCCGGTCGCGGTCGTTCTCGCCTGCTACGCCGCGCAGCCGCTCCTGATCATGCCCTTCCTGGCTCTGTGGGTCTGGTCGCTCGCCGCCCCGACCGGCCCCGTCGTCGCGCTGATGACCACCAAGCCGATGCAGATCGCGGGGCTCTCGTCCTACTCGCTGTACATGCTGCACTGGGTGATCTTCGGCTACGGCTACCTGCTCACCGAGAACATGGTCCTGGTCGGCGTCGGCCGTGACCTGTTCGTCGTCGGCTGCCTCGCCGCCGTCGCGGCTGCGTCCTACCTCTGCTGGCGCTTCTTCGAGACCCCTGCCCGCAAGGTGCTCAACCTCGCGTTCGAGCGGGCGTGGCCCGGGCAGGGCAAGCAGACGGCCAGCGAGGAGATCCTCGAGGCGGACGCGGGCGTCGGCGCGGCCGCGCACGCTGCCGCGCCTGTCGTCGAGCGGGTGGGCGCGGACGCGTGAGAATCGCGCTGCGTCAGTCCGAAGCGGCTGAGGCGGCGAGCTCCTCGACCCGGTGGCGGGCGCGGAAGCCGAGCAGGGTCGCGGCCAGCTCGGGATCGGCGACGCTGAACGTGTCCTCGCCGGGCGGCACCGGCTCGTAGGCCTCGGAGGGGAACAGGCCCGCCAGGTCGGCGTTGCTGACGGCGCGACCGGTCCCGGCGTTGACGGCCGCGAAGCCGTCGAGCTCGGCATCGAGCGCCGAGGCGAACGCGCGAGCGACATCGTCCGCGTGGATGTAGTCGCGCACGAAGCGGGGGAGACCTGCAGCCGGGGCCTGTCCTCCGGGTCCGCGAGGCGGTTCAGGAGCGAGGCGGAGCAACCGGGTCCGTAGGCGTTGAAGATGCGCAGGGCGACGACGGACAGGCCCGAATGGGCGGCCGCCTCGAGCACGCTCTCGCTCTCCGCCTTGAGGCGGGCGTACTCCGAAGCCCCGTGCAGGGGAGCGGTCTCCGGGCGCGGCTCCCGCGTGCCCGTGCCGTAGACGGCGCCGCTGGAGGCGAACACCAGGCGCCGGGCGCCGGCGTCCCTGGCGTGGTCGGCGAAGTCGGCCAGAGCGTGCAGGTAGCGCCTCGTCGTGAACGGGTCCGCTGACGAGGGGTTGGCGAGATACGCGATCCGCTCGTACCCGTCCGCGAGAACGGCCGCGACGGACGCGCCATCGGTGACGTCGAGGGTCACCGGACCCCGCCGCGAGGCGAGGGCGGGCTGCTCGCCGGAGCGCCGCAGCTCGGCGGCGACCGCCGCACCGAGCGGGCTGGATGCGCCGACGATCAGCGTGCGGCGGGCGGTCACTGCAGCGCGTCGAAGCCGAACCGGACGAGCTCGGCCCGAAGCTCCGCGTCCGAGATCGTGTAGGTGCGCGTGCGCTCGAGGAGCGCGCGCGCCCACGCCACCGTCTCTCCGCGAGCGTGCTGGTCGTCCTCGCGCACCACGAATATCTTCGGATGCGTGGTGGCGTCGACCGAGCTGGCGCGGTAGGAGAGCTCCTCGTACATCTTCTCGCCCGGCCGCAGGCCGATGATGTCGATGGCGAGCGAGGGGTTCACAGCGTCGATGAGCCCGCGCGCGAGGTCCAGGACGCGCACCGGCTCGCCCATGTCGAGCACGAACAGGTCGCCGTGACGGCTCGACGTCGCCGTCTGGATCACGAGCTGCGCCGCCTCGTCGATCGTCATGAAGTAGCGCGTGATGTCGGGATGCGTGACGGTCAGGTTCTTGCCGGCGGCGAGCTGGCGGCGGAAGGTCTGCATGACGCTCCCCTCGCTCTCGAGCACGTTGCCGAAGCGCACCGCGGAGAGCACGGTGGAGCTCCCGGCGTCGAGGTCGCGCAGGATCAGCTCGCCGATCCGCTTCGTGGCCCCCATCACGTTCGTGGGGTGCACAGCCTTATCGGTCGAGACGTTGACGACCCGGCTCACGCCCGCACGGATGGCCTGGGTGACCACGTTGAGCGTGCCCCAGACGTTGTTGTTGAACGCCTCGACGGCGTTGTCCTGCATCAGCGGGACGTGCTTGTAGGCGGCGACGTGGAAGACGAACTCCGGCTTGTACTTGTCCATGAGCTGCGCGATGCGCCCCTCGGACTGGATGTCCGCCATCTCGAGGGCAAAGTTCGGGATGTCCGCCAGGCTGCGCCCGAGATGGAAGATCCCGCTCTCGGAGCGGTCGACGCAGACGACGAGCTCCGGGTCGAGCAGGTGGATCTGGGCGACGAGCCGGGATCCGATGGATCCGGCCGCGCCGGTCACGAGCACGCGCTTGCCGGCGAGCAGCTCGCGGGCGCTCATCATGTCGTGCTTGACCGGTGCCCGCCCGACGAAGTCGAGCACGTCGACGTCTGTGAGGTCGTCGATCGAGACCCGCTCGCGCGACACGATCCGGTAGGTCCTCGGGATGATCGCGAGCTCCACCCCGGGGCGGGGCACGCGCGACACGAAGTCGCGCAGCACGTCGCCGTCCGCCGAGGGGATCGCGAAGTACACGACGTCCACCCGCTCGCGCGCTGAGACCTCGGCGACGTCCTCCAGGCGGCCCAGGACGTCCGGGGCGTCCGAGGAGTCGTCGAGGAATCCCACCGCGACATCGCCTGCCGCGACCACATCCGCCGCGAGCGAGGTTCCCGCGGTGCCGCGGCCCGCGATCAGGACGCGCTTGCCTCCTGCAGGACCGGCGGCTGAAGGGCGATCGGCCGTTCCGGCCCCGTTGGCGTTGCTCATCGCCCTCGATCGTACCCGGCCCGATCCGGCGCCCCTCGTCGCCGCGAGGGCGGGCGTCAGCGCGCCGACGTGCCGCAGGCGAGGTCGGGCCCTGCGGCCTCTAGGGTGTCAGCCATGGCACATCGCGTGGCGGTCATCGTGCGGACCAAGGACCGGCCCTACTTCCTCCGACGGGCGCTGGCGGACATCGCCGGCCAGACCTTCACCGACGCCGAGGTCCTCGTCGTCAACGATGGCGGCGACGAAGCCGCGGTCCAGGCGGTGCTGGAGGAGTCGGGCATCCAGGACCGGATCACGGTGCTGAACACCCCGGGCAAGGCGGGCCGCTGCGCCGCCGCCAACGCCGGCATTCGGGCGACCACGGCTCCGTATGTCGTGCTGCACGACGACGACGACCTCTGGCACGCCGACTTCCTCCTCCGCACGGTCGCCACGCTCGACGAAAGCCCCGCCGACGCGGGAGTCGTGGTCGCGACCGAGATCGTCATCGAGGAGCGCAGCGAGGACGGCTGGTCGGCCGTCGGCCGGGCCCCGTTCTGGGAGGGCCTCACCGGGATCACCTTCACCAGCCTCCTCGAGGTCAACCGAGCCGTTCCGATCTCCTTCCTCTACCGCCGGTCGATCCATGACGAGGTCGGGTACTACGACGAGTCGCTCCTCACCGTCGAAGACTGGGACTTCTACCTGCGCGTGGCCGCGAAGCACCCGGTCGCCTTCCTGGGCGGCGAGGCGCTCGCGTTCTGGACGCATCGTCCGGCCGCGGAGGGCGCGGACAGCAACAGCATGTTCGAGCTCGCCGGCCAGCACTCCCGCGACGACCTCGCCGTCCGCGATCTCGCCCTGCGCGCCTGGGTGGCCGAGAACGGCCCCGGCCTGCCCCTCTACATCGCCCTCGTCGAGCGGCGGCTGAGGAGGACTTCAACCGCAGCCTCGAGCTGAAGCTCGACGAGCAGCGGCACCGGATCGTCGCGGAGATCAACGCGACGCACCCGTTCTGGTCGCGCGTGCGCCGGGTCCGGTCGAAGGTGCTGCGCGTTCTCGAGCGCCGCGCCATGACCGCGGGCGCGCAGGAGGAAGCCGCGGGCCGCTCGAGTCTTCTCGCGGCCTTCGGCCCTAGGGCTCAGCCGGCGCGCATCAGCGCGACGGCCTCCTTGCTGTCGCCGTCGAAGGCGATCTGGCCGCCGCGCAGCAGCACGCCGCGCTGGCACAGGTTCGACACCATGTTGAGGTCGTGGCTGACGACCACGAGCGTCTTGCCCTCGTCGTGGAGTCCGCGGATCCGGGCCAGGCACTTCTCCTGGAACGGCTCGTCGCCCACGGAGAGGATCTCGTCGATGAGCAGGATGTCGACCTCCGTGTGGATGGCGACGGAGAACGCCAGGCGGAGGAACATGCCGGACGAGTAGTGCTTCACCTCGGTGTCGATGAAGCGCTCGATCTCGCTGAACGCGACGATCTCGTCGAAGCGGGCCTCGGTCTCCCGCTTGGACATGCCGAGGATGGCGGCGTTGAGGTAGACGTTCTCCCGGCCGGAGAGATCCGGGTGGAAGCCCGCGCCCACCTCGATGAGCCCGGCGACCCGGCCTCGCGTGAGGACGCGCCCGTGGTCGGGTGCGAGGACGCCGGAGATGAGCTTGAGCATCGTCGACTTGCCCGAGCCGTTGAAGCCGAGCAGGGCGAGGGATTCGCCGCGCGCGACCGAGAAGGAGACGTCGTTCAGGGCGTTGAAGTCGGTCGTCAGCGGCTTCCGCTTCATCGCGGCGAGGAACGTCTCCTTGAGGGAGTGCGTGTGGCGCAGCTTGAACGACTTGCGGAGGTTCTCGACGACGATCGCCTCTTCCACCGCGGTCTGGGTGGTGTCAGAGCTCTTGAGCAAAGCGGCCCTCCAGGCGCCGGAAGACGAACTGCCCGAGCAGGAGCGTCAGCAGCGCGATCACGAGCCCGAGCATCCCGAACGTCATCAGGTCCGGCAGGGCCGCGGCCGAGTGCGGATCGAGCGGGAGCCAGAAGCCGGCGTGGGCCAGCTCCACCGCGGCGGTGATCGGGTTCAGCCGGTAGAGCGTGAACCCGACGGGGCCGAGCCGGTCGGCGACCGCGGTCCACGAGTACATGACGGGAGAGGCCCACACGGCGCACATGCCGATGATGTCGACCAGGCTCTGGGCATCGCGGTAGGCGACGTTGATGGCGCCGAAGAGCATCCCGAGCCCTGTGGCGAAGATCGCGACGATGATGAGGGACAGCAGGATGGCGCCGACGGCCGCGAGGAGAACTGCCAGCCGGAGAACAGCGCGATCACGATGACCACGACCACCTGCGGCAGCGTGTTGACCGTCGCGACGAGCATGCTCGCGACGGGGAAGAGCTCGCGCGGCACGAAGATCTTCTTGATCAGCGCCGCGTTGTCCACGATGCTCCGCGTGCCGTTCGAGAACGCCTCGGTGAAGAACGTCACCACCGTGATGCCCGACAGGAGATAGAGCGGGTAGAACCCGACGGAGCTGTTGAGCCGCAGGAAGATGCCGAGGGCCACGAAGAAGACCGCGAACTGGATCAGCGGCTTGACATAGGACCACAGCCACCCGAGCACGGAGCCGCGATACCGGATCTGCACCTCCTTGCGCACCAGGAGTGCGAGGAGGTGGCGCCGGCGGACGACATCGATGAGGCCCAGGCCGGAGCCGGGCGCGCGGAGGGGCACGCCCGATGCGGTATCGGTGGTCATGATCTCCCTTAGGACCGCTCCGTGCGGCCACCGGATTAGTGTAGGTGGCGCCGCGCACACAATGGACCAAGACGGACGGGGGAGCCTGTGGCCCGAACGCGCCCTCCGGCGGTCCTGCCCTCGCCCGCGCAGGCACACGCGTGAGCGCACCCGAGATCTCGGTCGTCGTGGCCGTCGGGCGTGCCGGGCGCGCCGTGCTCCCGAGCGTCCGCTCCGTGCTCGAGTCCCGCGATGCGGCGTCGCTCGAGGTGGTCGTCGTGTGCTCCCCGGCGGATGAGCGAGCGGTCCGCGCCGTCCTGTCCGGAGCCGGGCTCGACGCCCGGGTCGTGGTCGCGGAGGACGGGTCCCGATCGTCTCAGCGCAACGCCGGGCTCGGCGCAGCGCAGGGCGGCCTCGTCGGCGTGCTGGACGCCGGCGACCTCGTCTCGGACGGCTGGCTGCGTGCGGCGTCCGCCGCCGTGTCGGGAGCGGAGGGCCCGGTGGTCGCCCACCCCGAGACGGCCGTGAGCTTCGGCCGCCGGAGCGGCTGGTGGCCCCAGCCGGCGCACGAGGAGGGCGTGGTGCTGCTGCCCGTCGCCACCGCGTGGAGCTCGGCGGTGCTCGCCTCGGCCGAGACCTGGAGCCGGCTGCCGTATCCGGAGGCGCCCGACGCGGTCGCCGACGCCGCTTGGCAGGCCGCCGTCGTCGGGGCGGGCGTCCGCCATGCGGCGGTGCCCGGCACCCTCCACTTCCCGCGCGTGTGGACGAAGGCGGCTCCGTGGGAGCGGCACGCCGAGCTGCTTCCCCGCGTGCCTTTCCTGTCGAGCGAGATCTTCGCCGCCACCGTGCCCGCTCCGCGTGCCGAGCGCCGCCGCTCCGCGGACCTCGTCGTCCGGGGGCTGCCCGTCGGCCGGGCCGTCCGCACCGTGGCGGAGCCGTGGGTGCGCGGGGCCCGCCGCATCGCGCGGTCGCGCACCGGGGCGTTCCCCTCCTGGGTGCAGGAGGCCTGGCGGGCCGCCAACCGGCTGGAGCCGCTGGTGTCCTACCCGCGCGCCGACGTGGGCCGGTGGTACGAGCGGGTCGCGGAGACCCGCAAGCCGATCGAGCAGGCCGCGCGCGGCTACTGGTGGATGCTCGCGCGGGTAGGCTCGACCGTCGACTACCTCTTCTTCGCGCCCTGGGTTCGGACCGGGGAGGGGACACCGTGCTGCGCCAGTACGTCGCGGCCGTCGAGCGGCTCGACCCCGGTGCCCGCACCGCACTCATCACGACGGAGCCCGACCCCTCCCCGCAGCTGTCGGCGATGCCGGCCCACGTGCGCATCGCGGAGTCGCGACAGCTGCTCGAGGCGGGCCTGCACCGGGACGACCTGGTGGAGTCGATCGTCCCCTCCCTCATCGCTCAGCTGGCCCCCCACACGGTGCACGCGTTCAACTCCACGGTCGCCTTCGACGTCCTGGAGCAGCACGGCCCCGACCTGCCCTCTGCGCTGTTCCTCACGACCTTCGCGATCGACAGGTCGCCGGACGGCGAGCGGCTCTCCGTGCTCTTCCTGCGCCGGCCCGGGTTCCTCGACCCGGTGCGGGCTGTCCTGGTCGACAGCGAGCAGTTCGTCGACACGGCGGTCCGCGAGCTGGGGTACCCGCGGGAGAAGTTTGCGGTGCAGCGCAGCGTGGTCCAGTCCGTCGAGCGCCCGATGCCCTCGTCCGCGGGATCGCCGCTGCGCGTGTTCTGGGCGGGTCGGTTCGACCTGCCCAAGCGCATCGACATCCTGGCGAGGGTCGTGCGAGCCGCGCGCGACGCCGAATTCCCGCTGGAGATGCACTACTACGGGCTCGAGGTGATGGGCACCCCGGCGCTTTCCGCCAGCCTCGCCGAGCTCGAGGAGCTGGGCGCCGTCCGCCATCCGCCGTACAGCCGGTTCGCGGAGGTCCCGCTCGGCGACCTCGACGCGTACGTGCTGACCAGCGAGTGGGAGGGCGTGCCGCTGACGGTCCTGGAGGCGATGACCGCGGGGGTGCCCGTCGTCGCGCCGCTGGTCGGCGGCGTCGGCGAGGTCCTCAGCGCCGAGACGGGCTACCCGGTGCCGGCGTTCGATGACGCCGCCGGCTACGTCGCGGCCTTCGCCGCCATCGCGGCGGACTTCGGCGAGGCGCAGCGCCGCGCCGCCGCGGCGCAGCAGGCCGTGCGGCGGCGCTTCAGCACCGAGGCCTTCGACGAGGTGCTGCGCACCCTCGACGGCTACCTCCGCGAGGGCTGAGGCGAGCGCCCCGCGGCGGGAGCCGCGGCGAGCATCGCCGGAGAGATCAGGTCGCGCCCGATGGTCGCCTGGAACGCGCTCCAGGAGTGCTGCGCCTCGGCGTAGGCCCGCCCCCGCTCGATGACCGAGCGCCGAAGGCCGCGGTCGCCCATCATCCGCTGGATCGCGTCGGCGAACCCCGGGGCGTCGTCCGGCCCCGCCGTGAGCAGGCCGGTCTCGCCGTCGTGGATGATGTCCGGCACGCCGCCGACGGCCGAGGCGATGACCGGCAGGCCGAGCTGGAGAGCCTGCACCAGCACGAGCGGGAGCCCCTCGGACTTCGAGGTCAGCAGCAGCGCGTGGTACCGCGCGAGGTCGATGGACGAGAGCCCGCCGGAGTAGGGACCGCGATAGACGACGCCGGCCTTCTCCAGGTCCCGCATCAGCGCGCTGCCCTTCGACGACAGCACGCGCTGTCCCCACACCTCGATCACGGCGGGGACACCGCGCCGGCGAAGCTCGTCGGCGATAGCGACCAGGGCGTCCGGGCGCTTCTCGTCGTCGAGACGGTGAGGCCACAGCAGGCGGAAGGGGGTGCCATCGGTGAAGCGCTCGTCGTTGAACGCGGCGGACGAGGCGTCGTCGAGCGGCGCCTTCGTCGCCGCGGGCTGGCGGTGCACCAGGATCCTGCCGGGCGGCAGAGCGAGGATGTCCTCGATCAGCGCGGCCGTCGTCGTGTTGTCCGTGATCAGGCCGTTGAGATGGTCCAGGTAGGCGCGCTGGCTGTCGTCCGTGATCGGGTTGGTCGGGTAGCCGTCGCCGATGCGGTCGAACGCGAAGAGCGTCGAGTAGGCGTCCGTCCCGTCGAGGATCTGAGCCGCGTGGGCCTGCAGCGCCTCGGTGAAGTGGAAGCTGTTGACCGACACGATCAGCTTCGGCCGGGCGAGGACGATGATCTGCGCGAGCAGCCGCTTGCGCACGTGCGGCGGGAACGCGAGCCAGCGCTCGTCCAGGTGCGCGTAGGCGACCCCGTCCGGAACCATCTCGGGGAGCGTCTTCTCCTCCAGGTAGGTGCCGAGCATCGTCGTCCGGCCGCCGAAGAGCTCCGTCGACTGCAGCGCCCTCGCGTAGTTGATCGAGACGAGATCCGCGCCCCCGACCCCGACCCACGGGACGGCCACGAGTGCTCCGTGCCGCTCGCCGATCGCCGCGAGGGCGTCCTCGATGACCTCGGCGTAGCCATCGTCCCGGGCGCGCCACGCGGGCAGCTTCTCGAAGTCGTAGGCGGTCCACGAGATGGCGGGCTCGATCTCGGCCGCGGCCATGAGCGCGCCCTTCACGCTCAGCGAGGCGCGGCTCGCGTTGCGCCGCCCGGTCACCGCCCGGAGCGTCCAGCGTGCCGACTGGTACATGACCCGCTTGACGTCGTGGCTCAGCCAGCTCGTCGCGGCCCTCGCGACGGGCAGGGCGGTCGAGTAGACCTTGGCCGCGAGCTCCTGCGTGGTCCGCTTGCCCGCGGGCGCCTCGTCCGCGCTCACGATCGGCAGGTTGCGCCGGAGCCCCTCGAGGTCGAACTCCGGGAGGATCGAGACCGAGTGCCGGTTGTTGACGCCTCCGGTCTCGCGCACCCGGTAGAAGAAGACCGTGTCGGGTGCGAGGTCGTGGGTGATGCCCGCGGCGCTCGTGTCGATGTTCCAGATCCAGTCCTCGGGTCCGTAGCCGGCCTCCGGCGGGAGGGACCGGTACGGGTGCTCGAGGTAGACGCTTCGGCGGGTGACCGCCGAGGAGGGCCACAGGTTGTGGCGCATCAGGTCCCGGTAGCTGATGTCGTGCCGGCGCGTCGACTCGGCCCGCCAGAGCAGCGACCGTGCGCCGAAGTTGAGGATGTACTCGGGGTGCACGATCGTCGGCGTGTCCGCCGCGCGGAGCAGCCGCAGGGCCTCGGAGAAGTAGTTCGCGGACACGAGGTCGTCGCCGTCGACGAAGGCGACGAACTCGCCCGTCGCCTCCCGGGCGCCCGCGTTGCGCGACGCCCCGGACTCGCCGAGGTGCACCTCGTGGATGCGCACGGGGAAGGGCAGATCGGGCAGGTCCCGCCAGCGCTGCGCCTCCGCGAGCGTCCGCGCGTCGGCGTTGTCGCAGACGAGGAGGAGCTCGACCGTGTCTCCCGAGAGGGCGGCCAGAGCCGCCCGGATCGACCGGAGGGTGGGGCGCAGCAGCCGGCCCTCGCGGTGGGCGGTGACCACCACGGTCAGGTCGGGGCTCTGCGGAAGCGGCATCGAGATGTGGTCTCCAGACGTAGGGGCCAGGCCGGAGAGTCGGTGTGCCGACACCTGCGGCCCGAACATCGATTCTGACACGGAGGCATTGCTCCGCCCGCCCCGGCCCGCGGATGACGCCG
This sequence comes from Naasia aerilata, assembly GCF_030296595.1. Taxonomy (GTDB): domain Bacteria; phylum Actinomycetota; class Actinomycetes; order Actinomycetales; family Microbacteriaceae; genus Naasia; species Naasia aerilata. The sequence continues at coordinate 1,621,695 of NZ_AP027731.1, forward strand.
TTCTGAGGCCCTCCCGGTCGTGTCCGGCGCGGGGGAGAATCGGCCGCCCCGTTATCCTCGGGTGTGCTCAACACCGTCGCGGGGAACGTCGGCCTCCTCCTTCAGGCGGTGCTGTTCGCCGGGACGTACCTGCTCGCCGCGCCGCGCCGCGGGAGGCCCGTCGCCCTGCTCTACGCCGCCATGGTGGCGGTGAACGGCTACGCGCTCGTGCTGCTCGGCGCGATGCTCCTCGGCATCCCGTGGCAGTCCGCGAACCTCATCCTGGCCCTGGCCGCCGGAGTGTCGCTCGCGAGCGCCCCGCTGCGCTCGCGGCTGCGCCGGGCGTCGGCGGACATCGCCCCCATCCTGCGCCGGAACTGGGGCGCGATCGCGATCGTGGGCGCCCTCGTCCTCGTACAGGGCGTCGCCGCGGCGCTCGCGCCGGAGCTCTCCATCGACGGCCAGCTGTACCACGGGCCGACCCTCGCGCAGCTGGTCCAGCAGGGGACGCTGTGGGGCTGGGACGCGCCCAACCAGTACCTCTTCTACACCGACCTCACCATGGTGAGCGGACTCAACCTGGCCACCTTCACGGGCGCCGCGGTCTTCGACAACGGCATCCAGATCCCGCACCTGGTTCTCCTGATGCTGGCGATCAACGCGGCGCTGCGCACCCGCTTCGCCCGGTCCTGGATCCGCATGGCGCTCGCGGCCCTGCTGGTCACCGCGCCGGTGGTCTGGATGCAGCCGCGCATCCTCTACGTCGACGTCGCCTACGCGGGGGCCCTGGTCGCCCTCGTCGTGATGATCGCGACCGTGCGGCACACCCGCTCGCTCGACTTCGTCGTCGCCGGCATCGCAGGAGTCTCCATCGTCGCCATGAAGCCGGCGGGGATCCTGACCGGCGCCCTCCTCCTCGTCGCCTACGCCGCGGTCGCCGTGTGGCGCCTGCGCCGCGACGGTGCCCGGGTGCTGCCCACCCTCGGCCGGATCCTCGCCGCCTTCGTCCCCGCAGCCGTCCTCGCGAGCGGCTTCTACCTGCGCAACTTCGTCGTGTTCGGGAACCCGGTGTATCCGGTGAAGACGAAGGTCGGGCCCTCGACTTCCCGGGCATCATCGACCTCAGCGTCTTCGCCTCGGGGGACCGCGGATCGGGCCTCGTCGACCCGCTCCGCTGGCTCACCTACTCGCTCGACATCGGGGACGGGATCCTGCACGGCGTGACCAAGGTCGACTACGACCCCCGGTCCGGCGGCTTCGGCTACCTGCCCCTCCTCGTCGTCCTCCTCCTGGTCGCCCTCCTCCTCGCGCAGGCCGTCTGGCTGCGGCGTCGGCGGAGGGCGGGAAACGCTTCGCTCGTGCGCGGCGGCGGCTGGCGGGCGCAGGGCGTGATCGTCGTCCTGGCCCTCATCATCCTGCTGGTGCAGCCGGCCACCTTCGACGCGCGCTACGTGATCGGGCCGACGATCCTGCTGCTCACCGCGCTGCTGCTCACCACCCTCACCGTGACCGCGCCGCTCGTGTTCGAGGTGGTCGCCGGGGTGCTGGCGCTGCTGGCGGTCGTCGGCCAGGTCGCGTGGACCGAGAAGATGGTCTTCCCGGGGCTGTCCGACATCCGCCTCCTGCGGGCGCTTCCGGAGTCGGCCCAGCCGATCACCCCGGGCGGCGTGTGGGGGCGCGGCGAACCGATCTCCTGGCTCCCGGACGACGAGGGCTGCTACGACATCGCCCTCCAGACCTCCGGCGGGCTGTCGGAGGCCGGGATGCGCGAGTCGGCGCTGCTGTCGACCCTGCCGTACGGGCTCTACGGGCCGTCGCTGTGCAACGACGTGGAGCCGATCCAGATCGAGTCCTACGAGAGCACGGGATTCCGCTTCGCCGACCCGATTCCGACGGCCGACTACCTCGTCCTCTACCAGGACGACCTCGCCCGATGGCGCCGCCTGGTGCCCGACTCGGCGGACTGCTGGGTGCGCGTGCAGGAGATCGACGGGAACGAGAACTACCCGACCGCGGTCGACGTGCTCCGCAACGAGTGCCGCTGAGCTGAACCTGCGCGCCGGCGCATCGGCTGCCGAGGCTCAGCCGCGGGTCGAGAATCGCACCCGCGCGAACCGCGTGCGGCCACCGGGGAACCGGAAGGGAGTCCGCTTACCATTGCGAGCATGTCCGACGACCTTCTGGCCGCACGCCCGAACGACGACCGCGCGGCGGCGCCCTCGTCGGCGTCGTCATGGGCTCCGACTCGGACTGGTCCGTGATGAGCGCCGCCGCGCAGGTCCTCGCCGAGTTCGGGGTGGCCCACGAGGTCGCAGTCCGCAGCGCGCACCGCACCCCGGACCGGATGATCGAGTACGGCCGCACCGCGGCGTCCCGGGGCATCCGGGTGATCATCGCGGGCGCCGGGGGCGCCGCCCATCTGCCCGGCATGCTCGCGAGCGTCACGACGCTCCCCGTCATCGGCGTCCCGGTGCCGCTTGCCCGCCTCGACGGCCTCGACTCGCTGCTGTCCATCGTGCAGATGCCGGCCGGCGTGCCGGTCGCCGCCGTGTCGATCGGCGGTGCGACCAACGCCGGCCTGCTCGCGGTGCAGATCCTCGCCTCGGGCGACGCGGCACTGACCGCCCGCCTCGAGCAGCACCGCGCCGGCCTCGCCGAGCTCGTCGAGCAGAAGGACGCCGCGCTCCGCGCGAGCCTGAACCCTGTGGACAGCCCGTGACCAGGGTTCCGTCGCAGGTCGCCTACGCGGGCGCCGGACGAGCTCGCGACCGGTCCGGCGGCGGGCTGGGGGCGAGCAGCACCCTCCGGACGCCCAATCCCGTGACCGAGTCGGTGATGACCCGCCGCGGCTGGTTCCTGGTCGTGCTCAACCTCCTGGTCCCCGGATCCGCACAGGTGCTCGCGGGCAGCCGTCGGCTCGGCCGCTTCGCGCTCGGCGCGACGCTGATCCTCTGGGCCCTCGTCGTCCTCGCGGTCGTGCTGGCCGTCACGGCGCGCGGCGTCCTCTTCACCCTCGTGACCAATCCCATCGTCCTCTGGGTCGCGCAGGGGCTCCTCATCGCCTACGCGGTGCTGTGGGTGATCCTCACGCTCGACACCCTCCGCCTGGTGCGCTTCGTCCGCGTGCGCGGCGCGGCCCGGCCCGCCATCGCCCTCTTCTCCGTCGTCGCCCTCGTGCTGCTCACCGCGGGTGCCGGCTACGGGGCGGTGCTGGCGGGCGTCACGCGCTCGACCATCTCGAGCGTGTTCTCGGCCGCTCCGCCGGAGCCGCCGATCAACGGGCGCTACAACGTGATGCTGCTCGGCGGCGATGCGGGCCCCGACCGGGACGGACTCCGGCCCGACAGCGTCTCCGTGGTCAGCGTGGACGACTCCACCGGCAGCGTCGCGATGTTCGGTCTTCCCCGCGACCTCACGAACATCCCCTTCTCGGCCGATTCGCCGATGCTCGCGACCTACCCGAACGGGTACGGCTACGACGACACGTGCAACGTGGACGTCTGCCAGCTGAACTCGATCTACACCGAGGTCACGCTGAAGAGCCCGGAGCTCTACCCGAACGCCGTCGCCGAGGGCAGCGACCCGGGCATCGAGGCGATGCGCGACGCGGTCGAGGGGGCGCTCGGCATCCAGATCCAGTACTACGTCCTCATCGACATGCAGGGGTTCGAGCAGCTCATCAACGCGCTCGGCGGCATCACGATCGACGTCAAGGAGCGCCTGCCCATCGGCGGCGACGTCGACGAGGACGGCAACCCGATCACCGACGCGTGGCTCGAGCCCGGCGTGCAGCACATGGACGGCAACCACGCGCTCTGGTACGCCCGCTCCCGGCACGGCACGAGCGACTACGACCGGATGGTGCGCCAGCGCGAGGTGCAGGAGGCGATGCTCAACCAGCTCGACCCCGCCAACGTGCTGGTGCACTTCGAGAGCGTCGCGAAGGCCGGCGCCGACGTGGTGAAGACGGACATCCCGCAGGGGACGCTCGGCCACTTCGTCGACCTCGCGCTCAAGGCGAAGGGGCAGGCCGTCAACGACATCGAGTTCGTCCCGGACCTGATCGACCCGTCCGACCCCGACTACGACTTCATCCACCAGAAGGTGGCGGAGGCGATCGCCCCGCCTGCTGCCACGACGGGCGGCTGAGTCCGCGCCCCGGCGGGAGCCGACCCTGTCCCTCAACAGGCGTTTCTGCCCTGAACAGGAGGATCGGGCCGACTTCTGCCTGTTGGAGGCAGGAATGCCTGTTGAGGGAAGGTGACAAGGGCGGCAGAAGCGCCGGCGACGGCAGGCCCGCGCTCAGAGGTCGGCGTGGAGCTGCCAGACCTTCTCGCCCGAGTCGCGCCAGCTGAACGCCCGCGAGCGGTCGAGGCCCAGCACCGAGAGCTGGCCCAGGCGGTCGGAGTCGCTCAGCGTCTCGGTGATGGCGGCGGCGAACCGCTCGGCATAGCCGGCGCCCGGCTCGCGCGCGACCAGCACGGCGGCGCCGTCCGCAATCTCGACCAGGGCTGGCGCGTCCGAGCAGATCACCGGGGTGCCGAGCGAGAACGCCTCGACGACGCTGAGCCCGAAGCCCTCGCTGAGGCTCGGCATGACGTAGGCGGCGGCGCCGTCCAGCACGACCGCGAGCTCGGCGTCCTCGAGGACGCCCACGGCGTGCACCCGCTCGGCGGGGAGGCCCGCCTCCATCACGGCCGTGGCGAGGGTGCGACCGCCGTGCGCGTCCGGACCGACGACGACGAGGGGGAGGTCGGGGACACCGGGAAGGGCGAGGGCCTCCAGGACCACTTCGAGCGCCTTGCGCCGCTGCAGGCCACTCATGGCGACGAGGTAGTCGCCCGGCAGCTTGAGGCGGGCGGCGATCGCGTCCCGGTCCTCGGGGAGCACCAGGGAGGGCGCGCCGCCGATGACCCGCACCCGCTCGCCGAAGTCGATGTGCTGGGCGAGGTCGGTGGCCACCGCGTGGCTCGGCACGACGACGGCGTCCGCGTGCTTCCGGGCGCGCTTGGCCATGGCCCGGACCCAGCCGCCGCGGTCGCCGGCGGAGTCGGGATGCAGCCAGGGCGACGCGTCGTGGATGGTCACGACGGTCTGCTCCCCGGGCAGCCGGTTGCGGTCGTGGCCGCGCAGCGGCGCCAGCAGGGTCGTCGAGTGCACCATGCCGTGCAGAGGGACGGTGCTGATCCCGTGCTGCCAGGCGGCGTAGAGCTCGCGCCGGCTGAGGACCGTCTTGTGCAGGCCGCGGAGGCCGGGGAGACGCGCCAGCAGCGCGGCGTGCTCGGCGTCCGGCGCGGCCGAGACGACCCCCTCCACGTCGCAGTCCTGAGGCGCCGTGGCGATGAGTGCGCGGGTCAGCTCCTCGGCATAGCGGGCGATCCCGCGCGGGGACCCTTCGAGCGCGCTGTCGACGATCACGCGGAGGGTCACCATGGCGCTGAGGAGCCTATCGGGGGAGCCAGCGGGGGTTGGGGATTGCGCGGCGAGCCGATCCTCAGAACGACCGGCGAACCGGTCCGCCGCTCCTCGAGTCAGCCGCAGGCGGTGATCCGGTAGAGCGCCGCGTCGCCCTCCCGGGCGACCTCCTCGCCGATGGCGGCGGGGTCGGTCCGGTCGATGGCCGCGAAGGCCCCCGCCTGCGGATCCCCGTTCCACAGCAGCCCGGGCGCGACGAAGAGGTACTCGGCGCCGAGGCGGCCGAGGGCCGCGCACACCTCGGGGTTCGCGGCGAGCTGGTCGAGGCCGTTCGCGACCGTGAGACGGTCGGCGCCCCAGTCCCCGGTGAGGTGGGGGAACAGCGGCTCCCGGTCGCCGACGGCCCAGCTCAGGGTCGAGCCGTTCCAGGGGTTCCCTACGACGACCGCATCCTTCGGCGTGAGCTCGGGCAGGCGCTCGAGGAGGTCGAGCTCGTCCCGGTTCAGCAGCGCGCCGTCCTTCGGCCCATCGGGCACTTCGTAGACCGTGGCGATGGCCGCCCGCGTCTGGGTGAGGCTCGGTCCGAACCAGGCGGCCGCGAGGATCCCTGCGGTGAGGAGGGCGAGCCCGGCGGCGCCCGCGGTGCGCCTCGCCCGGCCCGCGGTGGCCGCCGCGCCCGCGTAGCGTGCCAGAGCTGCTGCCGCGAGAGGGACCAGGATCACCGGGAGGAGGGAGATCAGCCGGTACTTGTCCTTGTACCAGATGCCGGTGGCCAGCTTCGCGAAGTCCGAGTTGGAGCCGGCTGCCAGGCAGTAGAGGGCGGCAACGAGGAGCCAGGCGACCGCGGCCCAGCGCCATTCCGGGGTGACCACGGCCACGGCGAGAGCCGCGACGGCCAGCAGGCTCAGCAGCCAGGTGGGCGAGACGGCGGTCTCGGCGGGGGACGACCGGTGCGCCGAGCAGCGCCTGGAGGAACGACTGCCACATGTCCTGGTGGGCGGTCGCGGGACCGCCGTTGAGGTGGTCGGAGATGGGGCGGTTCGCGACGTCGAACGTGCGGTACACGTAGAGCCAGCCCAGCGTCCCCGCGACCACCAGCACCGCGAGCCCGCCGCCGCCGATGATCAGCACACGCCGCCGGCCCGCGGGGTCCGCCCACTGGCGGGCCACGATGCGCGCCCCCAGAGCAGGACGAGGGGCAGGCCGAGCACGACGAGGCCGAACAGCGACCGGGGATGGCTCATCCCCGCCGCGAGCGTCCACAGGGCCGCGCACGCGATGAGCACGAGCGGCCCGAGACGGGCCGCGTCGGGCTGAGGCACGACCCGCAGCACCAGGACGAGAAGAGCGAGTCCGGAGGGCAGCAGAGCGTAGGCGAGGCCGGTGGGGAAGAGCGTCCCCCAGTCGAGGAGCAGGTAGGGGGCGGCCGCGAACACGGTGGCGAGCGGGGCGGCGAGCAGTGCGACGAGCACGCGCGCCCGGTCCCCGAACGCGGTCGCGGCCAGGTAGACGACGCCGGGGATCCAGACGCCGCCGGTCACCGCGATCCAGGTCGCGTTTGTGGCGAGGGGGATGGGTGCGCCCGTCAGCTGCACCGTGGCGGCGACGAGGTCGTGCCAGGCCGCGGGGTAGAACTCGAGATCGGTCCCCGGGTGGGTCATCCGATAGAGGTCGAAGGAGGATCCGTCGCCCGTCGACAGGATGTAGGCCACCGCGTTGAGGTGGAAGATCCCGTCGTAGGTCGAGTTGACGGCGCCGAGCGGCACCCCGCCGAAGGCGATCAGTCCCGCGACCGCACCCGACGCGGCGATCGCCGCGAGCACGGCCAGCCCCCAGCCCGACAGGGGAAGGGCGGGCAGCCGCCGCCGGATCGCGACGCGGACGACCAGAACGAGGACCGCCGCCGCGAGGGGCTGCCACCAGAGGAAGGGGATGCCGAGGGGCGCGAGGAGCACGGCGATGCCTGCGGTCAGCGCGACGCTGAGCGGACCGGCGAGGCCCAGGAGGTGCAGGCCGCGCAGGCCGAGGGCGTAGGCCGCCACGGCGCCCGGAAGGACCACGATCAGCACGGCGCCGGCGAGGGCGGCGATCATCGCCGGGACGTCCCGGCGGCGGCGTGTCGGTTCAGGTCAGCTCCGTGTCTCGGGCGGAGCTCCACCCTAACCGCCGGGGTTGAGGGGAGCCGGGAGGGTCCGGGCGCGGCATGCGGAGTGCCCTCTCCGGGCCAAGTCACGGAGATCCGAGGTTGGCAGGAATCGCGCATGCGGCTCCGGGCGGATCTCGCGCTGGATCTCCGTGATTCGGTCCCGAACCGCGCGCGGCCGGGCGCCCGGCCTCCGCGGAGCGGGCAAGTAAGCTGTCGGCGATGGCAGCGACGAACGAGCGCGTCGCGGTCGTGGCCGTGATCGTCTCCTACAACAGGCGCGAGCTGCTCCTCGAGGCCGTGCAGGCGGTGCGCGACCAGACCGTCCCCGTCGCGGGGATCGTGGTGGTCGACAATGCCTCGACCGATGGCTCCGCGGATGCGGTGCGCGACGTCCCGGGGTCGACCTCCTCGAGCTCGACCGCAACGTCGGCGGGGCGGGAGGCTTCGCCGTGGGGCTCGCGCACGCGGTCGCCGTCCGCGGCGCCGACTGGGTGTGGCTGATGGACGACGACACCATCCCCACGCCGACGGCGCTGGACGCGCTCCTCGCCACCCTGGCCCGCATCCCGGCCGCCGTGCTCGGCGGATCCCGGGTGATCTGGACCGACGGCAGCGACCACCCGATGAACACGCCGCGCGAGAATCCCTTCGCATCGAAGCGGGCCAAGGCGGCCGCGACCGCCGCCGGGGGCTTGCCGTCCGCAGCTCATCCTTCGTCTCGATGCTGGTCAGCGCCCCCGCCGCGCTCCGGGCCGGGCTGCCGATCGCCGACTACTTCATCTGGAACGACGACTTCGACTTCTCGACGCGGGTCCTTCGCGGCCGGCCCGGCATGTTCGTCCCCGCGAGCGTCGTGGTGCACAAGACGAAGGCGCTCGGCTCGACCGACGTCGACCCTGGACCCCGCTTCTACTACGAGGTGCGCAACAAGCTCTGGCTGTTCCTCCGCTCGCGAGGGCTCAGCCTCCTCGAGAAGGCGGTGTACGGCGCGTCGACCGTGGTCCGCTGGGCGCGGACCATCGCCCGGTCCGCCGACCGTCGCGCCCTCCTGGCGCAACTGCCCAAGGCCGTCACAGACGGCCTCCGCCCGCCCCGCCCGAACGTCGAGGTGCTGGCCGGCCTGGGCGCGGGAAGCGCCGCCGTGACCGAGTTCGAGCGGCTCCGGGCCCTTCATGGCTGACGAGCCGTTCTCGCTCCTCCTGCCGGTCTACTTCCGCGACGACCCCGAGCACTTCCGGCTCGCGTTCAAGAGCAGCGTGCTCGACCAGACCCGGGCCCCCGACGAGGTCGTCCTCGTGCAGGACGGCCCGATCCCGCCCGCGCTCGACGAGGCGATCTCCGAGAGCGTGGAGGCCAGCCCCGTCCCGGTCACGCGCGTGCGCCTGGCGCAGAACGTCGGCCTCGCGGTTGCGCTCGAGAAGGGCCTCGAGGCCTGCAGGCACGGCATCGTCGCCCGGATGGACGCCGACGACGTCTCCCTGCCGGACCGCTTCGCCCGGCAGCTGGAGGTCCTCGCCACCGGCGTCGACATCGTGGGGACCGGAATGCTCGAGTTCCTCGACGACACGAAGGTCGTGAGCGGCCGCCGGGTCCCGCCCACCGGGCAGCAGGAGATCGTCCGGTACTCGCGGTTCCACGACCCCTTCAACCATCCGACGGTCGTGTACCGCAAGGCCGCCGTCCGGAAGGCCGGCGGCTACCAGCCGCTCGGGCTGATGGAGGACTACTGGCTCTTCGTGCGGATGATCGACTCGGGCGCGAAGGTCGCGAACCTGCCGGATCCGCTCGTGATGTACCGGGTCGGCGCGGGCGCCTACAACCGCCGCGGCGGCCTCGGCCAGTTCCGTGCCGAGCTCCGGCTGCAGCGACTGATGCGCGGGCGCGGCTTCACCACCCGCTCGCAGTACGCCCGCAACCTGGTGACGCGCGGGCTGTACCGGTTCCTGCCCGTCGCGGTCCGGAAGGTCCTCTACCAGCGCATCATCGTGCGGAACGTCCCGCACGGCTGACCGACCTCGCGGCTGAGCGCAGCTAGCGCAGGACGCCCGCGCGCTTCGCGGCCACGATCTGCGAGGCCTCCCCGAACGGCGAGCTCCAGCCCATCGCCGTGCGCGGCGTGGAGCTGACGGTGTAGCCGTCCGTTGGATAGGGGTACGCGAAGGTCTCGACGCGGCCCCACAGGGAGCCGGCCTCGACCATCTCGGTGGCGGGAGTCGAGACGGTCGCGATGCGGGCGACCCCGGCGAGTGCCCCGCCGCGGCGCTCGACCCAGATGTTGTCGGGGGCCACGTTGCCCCACGTCGTTGCGACGGCGGGCGGCTCGAGAATGCCGTCAGCGATGCGAATCGGCCGCTCGCAGGGGAACCAGAAGCTCGACTGCCACGCGACCAGGGTGGGTTCGCCGTGCTGCACGTAGTCGTTCATCCGCACGCCGTCCGCGAGCCGTGGCTCGCTGAAGCCGAACCACTTGCCCGCCCCGGTGCTGCCATCCACGCCGACCAGGCGGAGCACGGCACCGTCGCCCAGGTCGGCCGGTCCGAGGTCCATCGTGATGCTGCGCCAACCCGGCCGCACGGCGGCGTCGGTCAGCCAGAGCTCGTGGCGGACCGTCACGCGGTCGCCGCTGCGGGTGCCGACCTGCGCGATGACCCCCGTCGCGTCCTCGTCGGTGGCCGTTCCGCCCACGAGCACCGCGACACGCTGGCGATCGGCGAGGCTCGCGGGCAGCTCGTACCAGCCCGTCTCGCGCGCCGCGGACAGGCCGTCGGCGGAGTCCGCCCAGACGTCGAGATCGCCGGCAGGTGGCGGATCGCTCGCCGGCCAGCCGCCGAGGGGCAGCGCGTCGGGGTCGATCATCTCGGGCGCGGGGGTCTGCGCGATCGGCGCGGCGACGGGAATGACGGCCGCCACCCCGGTCGCCGCCGGCAGAGCGGAGCCGGAGGGGGCGTCCCACAGCGTGATGGCGTCCTCGGTCAGACAGGCCCGACCGCTGGGGTCCTTGAGGTTGGCGGCGCCCACCGAGTAGCTCGACAGGCCGCGCACGGCCGCGTTGGCGAACGTGCCGTAGAGGAACCCGGTGCTCAGGAGGAAGAAGACGCTGACGACGCCGGTCGCGGCGAACAGGATGCCGCCGCTGCGCCAGTCGAGACCTCGCCGGCGCAGCAGCAGGGCCACGCCGACGAGGGCGAGGACGAGGACGGGGCCCCAGATCTTGAGGCTGGCGAGGCCGAGGCTGCCGACCTGCGGCGGGACCCACGCGCGGTACAGGAACTGCCCCCAGGCGTACGCCCAGCTGTTCGGCCCCTGGAGGGACACGATGATGGGCGGCAGAAAGCTGACCGGCACGAGCACCAGCAGCCAGACGGGAAGGCGCCGGCCGCCGAGGACCTCCCGGACCACGCCCGGGGCGAGGAAGAACACCGTCGCGAGCAGCACCGGCCCCAGCACCGACAGGGCGCCGAAGTGGTGCGTCCACTTGCTCGTGGTGATCCAGAGCGCGACGAGCCCGATGGCGAGCGACCAGCCGGCGAGCGTCATCCGGAAGCCCAGCGGAGTCTTCCGGATGCGGCTCGCCACCCAGAGCAGTGCGAACCAGAGCAGGGCGACGAGGGCGACGAGGACCACGGCACGCTTCGCGAACGCGCCCATCGGCTCGCCCGACAGCAGGAGGCCGTAGCGGGCAGCCTCGTCGGTCCAGGTGAGCGGCTTCTCGACCGCGGCAAAGCGGGAGCTGCCGACGAGGAAGTCGTGCAGGCTGGCGTCGGCGAAGGCCGCGAACAGCGGCACGCTGCCCACCGACAGCACGGCGACCGTGCGGGCGACCGCCGAGGCGACCGTGCCGTTGCGCCGCGCGATCCGCCAGAGCGCCGGGATCGCCAGCAGCAGAGGGGCGAACGCGACGCCGCCCGTCGGATGCGCGGCGAAGGCGAGCCCCGCTGCCATGGCCCCGAACGCCGCCGGGAGCAGCGACCGCCGCTCGACGGCGCGTGCGACGAGCACGAGGGCGATGGCCGAGCCGAGTGCGCCGAGGATCTCGGGGCGCGTGCCGATCGCGTAGGGCAGCCACCACGCGCAGTAGACGAGGCCGAGGAACAGGTGGTCGCCCCGCCGGAACCAGGCGGTGCGCTCGCCCATCATGCGGTCGAGGAAGTGCCGCGTGAGGAACCAGGCGATCACGGCGGCGGCGAGGGCGGGCAGCCGCAGCCACACGGGGAGCGCCCCCGAGCTCCTGCCAGAAGTAGAACGCCTGCCAGAGCCACGTGAACGGCGTGAACGACTGGTTGAACATCTGGTAGTAGTTGCCGACATAGCCGCCATCGCCGTAGTTCAGCGCCATGTTGGCGTAGTAGCCGTCGTCGTCGGTCATCGGTCCGATGAACACCCAGCCCACCAGCGCGAGGACGACGACGGCGTCGGTGACCACGAAGCGGCGCCACCACGGGCGAGCCTCGGGCGCGGCGATGGCCCTCCAGCGCTCGCGGCTGTCCCGCTCGTCGAGCCACAGCAGCACGAGCGCGGCCGCGAGCGCGAGCCACAGCAGGATCATCAGGCCGACCTTGACCGGCGTCGGCGTGGTGTTGAAGTCGTCGACGACCTGCAGCTTCGCAGTCAGTGACGGGTCCTGCACGGTCGTGACTAGGGCGTCCACCTCGGGCGGCAGCACAGAGGGCCAGGTCAGCACCTGCTCGCCGTCCCGGGTCAGCGTCATCCCGCCCACATCCGAGTGCAGAGCGAAGGAGGCGCCTGCGGGGACCGGCACGTCCTCGGAGCTGCCGCCCGACGCGACGGTCAGGACGTCGCTGTCCACCGTCATCACGAGGCCCAGGGTCCTCGCGTCGTCGCGCTCGGGGTTCATGGTGGCGAACAGGGTGCCGCCCTGGGCGTCCCGGGCCGCCGACGAATCGAAGGCGAGGTCGAGGCGATACGGCGTCTGGTTGGTGAGGAGGAGGACCGTGGACCCCGCGCCCTCCTTGGGCCAGGACACGATCGTGTCCGACACCGTCACGGGTGCGACCGCCAGCCCGGCGCCGGCCAGGATCGCGAGCAGGCCGGCGATCCCCGCGCGGAGCGCGAGGCGTCGCTGCGGGGGCGCTGCGGGCTCGACCGGGACGGAGCCCTCCCCGGGCCGGATGCCTTCCCTGCTGCCCACGCTCACGAGCATCGAGGGTAATCGACGGGGACCGCGGGCTAGGCTGGCGGGATGGCGAGTCCCGTGTCGTCTCGGCGGCACGTCGCCCACACGGTCGGCGCAACGCTTCTCGCCGGCGCCCTCACCTACGTGTTCCTCGGCACCGTCTCGCGGTCGCTCGGCGCCGCCCAGTACGACCTCTTCTCCGTGTACTGGTCGCTGTCGCTCATCCTGGGCTTCGGCCTCTTCCTCCCCGTCGAGCAGGAGCTGTCCCGCGCCGGGGCGGGGGCCGCGGATGCGGCGGCGGCGGGGCGAGCGGGGCTGCGCATCGCTGCGGAGGTGGCCGGGGGATCGTGCTTCTGCTCCTCCTCTCCTCGCCCATCCTGATCTCGGCGGGGCTTCCCGCGGAGCCGCTGCTCGTCGCTGCAGGGTTCGTGGTCGTCTCGGCGATCCAGTTCGCCGCGCGCGGCTACCTCCTGGGCGCCCGTAGGTTCTCCGCCTACGCCAACGTGCTCGCCCTCGACGCCGTCCTCCGGGTCGTGCTCGCCGGCGCGCTGGCGCTCGCCGGAGCCCTCGTGCTGACGGGCCGCCTCTCGGCCCTCGCCTTCGCGCTCGCGCTGATGGTCGCGATCCTCCTGGCGCACGGGCCGATGCTCCGCCGGCCCCTGGCGAGCGCCCCCGCCGGCAGGGAGGATGTGCGGCGGATGCGCCGGGCCGTGCTCGGCCTCCTCGCCGGAACCGCGGCGGCCCAGGTGCTGCTCAACGTCGGCCCCATCCTCATCAACGCGGCGGCGGTCGAACCCGGGACCGCGGGCGCCTTCCAGTCGACCTTCTCGCTCGCGCGCATCCCGCTGTTCCTCCTCGTGCCGCTCCAGGGGGCGGTCGTCGCGCCGCTCGCCGGCCTCGTCGCGGAGGGGCGGACGGCGCGGATGACCGGCCTCATGCTGCGGCTGGCGGCCGGGATCGCCGTCGTCGGCGTGGTGGGCGCCGGCCTCGCGTGGCTGATCGGGCCCTGGGCGGTGGAGCTCGTCTTCGGTGCGGGACGATCGCTGCCCGGTGTGGATGTCGCACTGCTGGTGCTCGGCGTGTGCGTGCACGCGGGCCTCGTGCTGACGGCGGGAGCGCTCATCGCGGCGGAGCGGCACGGGCGGGCGTCCGTCGCCTGGGTCGCCGCCGTCCTGCTGTTCGCGATCGGCTGCGCCGCGCTGTGGGCGCCGCTCGGTCCCGTGGCCGCGGTCGCGGTCTCGTTCCTCGTCAGCTCCCTGCTCGGCTGGGTCCTCGCCCTGGGAGAGCTGGTCGCCGTCGGCCGGAGGGCCGCCGCCGGGGTGCCCGAGGTGCAGCGGGCAGAATAGGCGCATGGTGGACTGCGTTCTCGCCCTCAACTACTACGCCCCGTACGTCAGCGGCCTGACCAACGTCGCGCGGGACATCGCGGAGGGCCTGGCTGCTCGCGGCCACAACGTGACGGTGGTCGCGGCACAGCACGACAAGGACCTGCCGCTCGAGGAGGTCCGGGGCGGAGTGCGCGTTCTCCGGACGCCCGTCCGCCTCCGGATCGGCAAGGGCGTCGTGAGCCCGTCCCTCGTCGGGACGGTCCTCCGTGAGGCGCGGAACGCCGACGTGCTGAACCTGCACCTGCCGATGCTCGAGGCGGGATACATCGCACGCCGGGCCCGCAAGCTGCGTGCGGCCGTCGCGCTCACCTACCAGTGCGACGTGGCCCTGCCGCCCGGAGCTCTCAACCGCGTCCAGCAGCTCGCGATGGACCGCTCGAGCCGCACCGCCGCGCGGGCCGCCGACGCGGTGGCCGTGTCGTCGGACGACTATGCGGACGCCTCACGGATCGCCTCGGACCTCTCCGCCCGCCGCGTCGTGATCCCGCCCGGCTGCCACGACCGCACCGGCGGCGCCCCCACGTTCCGCGAGACGCCCGGCCTGCACGTCGGGTTCCTCGGCCGGCTGGTCGAGGAGAAGGGCATCGAGTACCTCGTGGAGGGGTTCACGAAGCTTCAGGATCCGGACGCCCGCCTGCTCATCGCCGGCAGCTTCTCGGCGGTGGCCGGCGGGTCCGTGATCGACCGGGTGCGGGCCGCGATCGGCGGCGACGAGCGCATCCGCGTCCTCGGGTTCCTGCCCGACGAGCAGCTCGCCGACTTCTACGCCTCGCTCGACGTGTTCGCCCTCACGTCGGTCAACTCGTTCGAGGCGTTCGGGATCGTGCAGGTCGAGGCGATGATGGCGGGCGTGCCCGCCCTCGCGTCGGACCTGCCCGGTGTGCGCCGCCCGGCCATGGAGACGGGCTTCGGCGTGGTCGTGCCGCGCCGCAACTCGGAGGCCATCACGCGGGCCCTCACCGAGCTGCCCGGCATGGCGTTCGACCGCGAGGCGTCCGCGCAGGAGGCGGCTCGGCTCTACGGCCTGCCAAGCGTCCTGGACCGCTACGAGGCGCTGTTCGAGCGGCTCGCGACCGGCGGCCGCGGACGGGATCAGGCCGGGAAGTAGATCGCGAGCGCGAGGATCACGAGCCACGCGGCCGCGAAGATCTGCAGCAGCCGGTCGCCGATGGCGATGTCCTCCGGCGCCTCGGCGTCACCGCGGTCGATGTGCTGGCAGTACCGCAGGACCGCCAGGATGAACGGCGCGACGGAGAGCGAGATCCACAGTCCCTTGGATCCGGCGAACGTCTCGAAGGCCCAGAGGCTGTAGCCGAGGATGAGGATCGTCGCGGCCGAGTGCCAGGCGAAGCCGAGGTAGCTCTGCGTGTAGCCCTTCAGGGAGCCGCGCACCTCGCCGGTGCGCTCGGCCTGGGCCAGGATCTCGGCGTAGCGCTTCCCGGCCACCATCAGCAGGGAGCCGAACACGGCGACGAGGAGGAACCAGCGGCTGAGGGCGATCCCGGTCGCCGCGCCGCCCGCGATCATGCGGAGCAGGAAGCCGGACGACACCACAGCGATGTCGAGGATCGGCTGGTGCTTGAGCCAGAAGCAGTACGCGAGCTGGACGACGTCGTAGACCGCCATGACGACGACGAGCTGCCAGTTCGCGAAGAAGGAGATGCCGAGGCCGGCGGCGAACAGGAGGACGGCGGCAGCGATCGCGATCGGGATGGGAACGGAGCCGGACGGGATGGGGCGGTGCCGCTTCTTGGGGTGCGCGCGATCCGATTCGACGTCGAGGACGTCGTTGACGAAGTACACGGCGGAGGCCGAGAGGCAGAAGGCGGCGAACGCCACGATCGTGGCGAGCGCCACGTCCAGCTCGAGGATGCGCGCGCCCACGAGCGGGGCGGCGAAGACGAGGAGGTTCTTCAGCCACTGCCGCGGGCGGGCGGTGTGGAGGATGCCCCCGAAGACGGAATGGCCGACAGGCGCTTCATCGGGGATGAGATCCGGCTCGCTAATCGGTGCTCCTTGTTCGAACCGGCCAGGTCGCCTGCCACCCTACCCGCCCCCGCCGAACCGGCCCCTTAGGCTCGGAGGGTGACCGCCACCCGACTGCACCTGGTCCGCCACGGCGAGGTCGCCAATCCCGGCAAGGTGCTCTACGGCCGCCTTCCCGGATTCGGGCTCTCGGACCGCGGGCGCGAGATGGCGGCCCGTGCCTCCGAGGCGCTGGCCGAGCTCGGCCGCCCCGTCTCGCGGATCCTCTCCTCGCCGCTCGAGCGGGCCGTTGAGTCGGCGGAGCCGATCGCGCAGCGATTCGGCCTCGAGATCGAGAAGCGCGAGGGCCTCATCGAGGCGATGAGCCACCTCGAGGGCGGGCAGTACTCGATGGACCTCTCGATCCTCGGCAAGCCCGCGGCCTGGCGGTACCTGGTCAACCCGCTGCGGCCCAGCTGGGGGAGCCCTTCCGCGTCGTGGCCGACCGGGTCCGCGCCGAGATGGACGAGGCCTGGACGTCGACGGCCGGCGGCGACGTCGTGATCGTCAGCCACCAGCTGCCGATCTGGATGGCGCACCGGTTCGTGGCCCGCAAGCCGCTCTTCCACGATCCTCGCGCCCGGCGCTGCGCCCTCTCCAGCATCACGAGCTTCGAGCGGGAGGGGGACACCTGGCGCGAGGTCGGCTACGCGAGCCCCGCTCAGGACCTGGTCGACGCGAAGCGGGACACCGGCGCGGTCTGAGCGCCGCACGGCCGGGTCCGCGACGCTCGTGCGCCCGCTCACGTATCGTGTAGCGGTCGGGAGGGGATCGGGTGGTCGAAGCGCGCGTCGAGCTGGCGTCGAGGTCGCAATCGCGTCTGCGGCTGCTGGATCTGCTGAGGCTCGTCGCCGCGCTCGGCGTGGTCGCCTACCACTACACCGCTCGCCAGAATCCGGCATGGGGAACGGACGAGCCGGCGCGGCTCTGGTCGCCGCTCAGCTCGGTGACGGCGTACGGCTCGCTCGGCGTCCAGCTGTTCTTCCTCATCAGCGGTTTCGTGGTGCTGATGAGCGCCATCGGGGCCGACGTGCCGCGCTTCGTCGCCTCCCGGGTCAGCCGCCTGTTCCCCGCCTACTGGGTCGCCGTGCTGGCAACGGGCGCCCTGCTCTTCCTCGACCGCAGCATCACCCTCGGCGGCAACTGGGAAGGCCTCGGCGTCCCGGGGGTCCTGGTGAACCTCACCATGATGCAGCAGGCCTTCGGAGTGCCGCATGTCGACGGCGTGTACTGGACGCTCTGGGTCGAGCTCAAGTTCTACGTGATCCTCGGCGTCTTCCTCCTGGTGGGCATCACGCGGCAGCGGATCCTCGCGCTCGCAGTGGTCTGGCCCGTCGCGGCCGCTCTCCTCGCGGGAGCGCAGATCCCGATCGCCGACGAGCTGCTCATGCCCTCGTATGCGCCGTTCTTCGCGACAGGGATGCTGCTGTTCCTCGTCTATCGCGAGGGGTGGTCGCTCGTCTCCGCGTTGGCGCTGCTGCTGAACTGGACCCTCCTCGTCCGGCTCGCGTTCACGGACGGCGTCAAGTTCGTCAGCGACAACACAGCGGTGGGGTCCAGTCCGTACCTCGTCGCCGCTGTGTTCACCGCGTTCGTGGTCGGCATCGCGCTCGTCACCCAGACGCGGCTCGCGCTCGTGAACTGGAAGTGGCTGACACTCGCCGGTGCGCTCACCTACCCGGTCTACCTCCTGCACGAGGTGTGGGGCTGGTGGCTCATCTCGAAGCTCGCGCCCGTGCTGCCGAAGACGGTCGTCCTGGCGCTCGTCGTCGGGATCATGCTGGTGGCGGCCTACCTCCTGCACCGGCTCGTCGAGCGGCCGCTCGGGCCGGCGCTCCGCCGGCGGCTCGAGGCGGGCCTCCGCTTCCCTCCCGCGCTGAGGCGGCCCGCCGGAGCGTCGCCGGCGCCCGCGCCGGCGCCGGCGCCGGCAGCGGAAGCACCCGCGGGAGCCGGAGCCGATCGCCCGTATGCCGCTCAGCCCGAGCGCGTGCCCTCCGCCTGACGGCGTCGAGGCGCCCCCTGTGCGTGACACCCGGCAAGCAGGTGTCCTCCTGCGCAGGCCCGCCAGGTGCCCCCTCCAGGGGGCTCGCAGAGGGCGGTCCGCTATCGTTGCCGGAGGATTTCTGGGGAGAGGACCCGTGTGAACGCAGATCTACTGGTTGTGGGATCGGGCTTCTTCGGCCTGACGGTCGCCGAGCGAGTCGCAGAGGAGCTCGGGCTGCGGGTGATGGTCATCGACCGCCGCTCCCACATCGGTGGCAACGCGTTCAGCGAGAACGAGGCGGAGACCGGCATCGAGGTGCACCGCTACGGCGCCCACCTCTTCCACACGTCCAACGAGCCCGTGTGGCAGTACGTGAACCGCTTCACGAAGTTCACCGACTACGTGCACCGCGTCTACACGAACTTCCGCGGCGAGGTCTATCCGCTGCCCATCAACCTGGGCACGATCAACCAGTTCTTCCGGTCCGCGTACTCGCCGGCCGAGGCGCGGGCGCTCATCGCCGAGCAGGCGTCCGAGCTCGACACGAGCGAGGCGAGGAACCTCGAGGAGAAGGCCGTATCCCTCATCGGGCGGCCGCTCTACGAGGCCTTCATCCGCGACTACACGGCGAAGCAGTGGCAGACCGACCCGACGCAACTGCCCGCCGAGGTGATCAGCCGCCTGCCCGTCCGGTACACCTACGACAACCGGTACTTCAACGACACCCACGAGGGTCTTCCCGTCGACGGGTACACCGCGTGGCTCGAGCGGATGGCGGACCACCCGCGCATCGAGGTGCAGCTCGACACCGACTACTTCGACGCCTCGCAGCCGCTGAACAAGCAGGCCACCGTCGGGCAGCTCCCCGTCGTGTACACCGGGCCGATCGACCGCTACTTCGACTTCGCAGCGGGCGAGCTGCAGTGGCGCACCCTCGACTTCGAGGAGGAGGTGCTCCCGGTCGGCGACTTCCAGGGCACTCCTGTCATGAACTACGCAGGCAGCGACGTGCCGTACACGCGCATCCACGAGTTCCGCCACTTCCACCCGGAGCGCGACTACCGCACCGACAAGACGGTCATCATGCGGGAGTTCTCGCGCTTCGCGACGCGCGACGACGAGCCCTACTACCCGGTGAACACCCCCGAGGACCGTGACCGCCTCCTCCAGTACCGCGAGCTGATGAAGGGGGAGCAGGACGTCCTCTTCGGCGGCCGCCTGGGCACGTACCAGTACCTCGACATGCACATGGCGATCGGAGCCGCGCTCTCCGCCTACAGCAACAAGGTCGCGCCGATGTTCGAGAAGGTCAGCTGATGACGTCCACCCTGCCCGCCGCCGTCCCGGTCGGGACGGCCGTCGACCTCGACCTCGTGCAGCGGGTCATCCTGCCTGCCGAGCACGACCCGGACATCCTCCCGCTCTACGTCGACGCGGACACGTGGACGTCGTTCCCCCTCTACGAGGACGAGGGGACGCTGCAGCAGCAGCGCGGCTTCCTCCAGCCCGACACGGACCGCGCGGTCGTGCGGCTGTCCGAGCGCGGCGTCCTCGGCTCCCTGATCGAGGACCGCGGCTTCCGCGTCCCGCATCGCAGGAAGGTGTCCTTCGGCACCTACTTCAACGCCTTCCCGACCTCGTACTGGCGCCGCTGGACGACGCTCGAGGGCATCACGCTCCGGGTGCGCACGAGCGGCGAGGGCCAGATCCTCCTCTACCGCTCGAACGCCCGCGGTGTGGTGCAGCGGGTCGACTCCGTCAGCGTCAGCGGCGACAACACGGCCGAGTTCGAGCTCGACTTCGCGTTCTTCACCGACGGCGGCTGGTACTGGTTCGACCTGGCGGCCGAGGAGCAGGACTTCGCGCTCGAGGAGGCCGGCTGGTACGCGCCGGCCGGCTCCTCGCCCACCCGCGGTCGCTCCGGCACCACGAGCGTGGCGATCACCACCCTGAACAGAGGCGAGTACTGCGCCAAGCTGCTCGCCGACATCGGCTCGCGCCCCGATGTGCTCGCGCTCGTCGATCGCGTCTTCGTCGTCGACCAGGGCAGCGAGAAGATCAAGGACGCGGCGGGCTTCGCGCTGGCGCAGGAGCGCCTCGGCGCGAAGCTCCGGGTCATCGAGCAGGCGAACATCGGCGGCTCCGGCGGCTTCGCGCGGGGCATGTTCGAGACGCTCGAGGCGGGGGAGAGCGACAACGTCCTCCTCCTCGACGACGACATCGCGATCGAGCCCGAGAGCATCCGCCGGGCGCTGAAGTTCGGCGACTACCTCACCGCGCCAGCCATCGTCGGCGGCCACATGTTCGACATGTACGACAAGAGCCACCTCCTCGCCTTCGCCGAGGGGGTCGAGCGCTGGAACTTCATGTGGGGCCCCATCACGCCTCCCGGGCACGACTTCGCGACGTCGAACCTGCGGCAGACGCGATGGCTGCACCGGCGCGTCGACGCCGACTACAACGGCTGGTGGATGTCGATGATCCCCGTCGAGGTGCTCCGCGAGACGGGGCTGTCCCTGCCGGTGTTCATCAAGTGGGACGACGCCGAGTACTCCCTCCGCGCGGCCGAGCGCGGCTTCCCCACCGTCACGCTGCCCGGCGCCGCCGTGTGGCACATCTCGTGGGTGGACAAGGACGACTCGCAGGACTGGCAGGCGTTCTACCACGCGCGCAACCGACTGGTCGCCGCGCTGCTGCACTCCCCGTTCCCGAAGGGCGGCGGGCTCACTCGCGCGAACCTCGCACTCGACCTCAAGCACCTGCTGTCGATGCAGTACTTCGCCGCGGCGGCGCGCGCCGAGGCGTATCGGAGCGTGCTGGCCGGGCCGGAGTCGCTCTTCGCCGAGCTCGGCACCCGGCTGCCGAAGGTCCGGGAGCTGGCGAGCCGCTTCCCGGACGGCGTCCCCATCCGCGACAAGAACGCCCTTCCCGTCGTCCGGCCGGGCGGTCCTGCTCCGCAGTCGCACAAGCGCAACTACCCGACGCGGGCCGAGACGCTGCCGTGGCTGGCGAAGACCCTCCGCCGGCACTACCTGCAGCCGGCCTCGGTGAAGGACGAGACGCCGCCGCAGGTCCACCTGCCCTTCTCGGACGCGCGCTGGTGGGTGGTGCCGGCCTACGACAGCCTCCTGGTCACCAACGCCGAAGGGTCGGGCGTCCTCTGGCACCGCCGGGACCGGGGGCTGTTCCGGTCCGGACTCTGGCGATCCATCCGCTTCCGGCAGCGGCTCCGCGCGGAGTGGCCGGAGCTCTCCCGCCGCTACCGCGAGAGCCTCGGAGACCTGACGAGCGTGGAGTCCTGGCGGCGGGTCTTCTCCGGCACGGAGTGAGCCGGCCGGCGCCGGCCCCCGCCCCGGGCGAGGTCCGGGTGCTCCCGGAGGGGATCGTGCTCGCGCAGGGACTCTCCGGTCCGGTGGACGTGCACATCAACGGCCACCGCGTGTGGTCGCCTGCGCTGCCCGCGGCGACCGGCCCGGTGGAGCTGAGCTGGCCGCCCGCCCTCCTGCCCTACCTCGTGGGCACGGCGGAGGTCGAGCTGCGGAATCCCATCGACGGGTCGCTCCTGGCGGCCGGCTCCGGGCGGTTCGGCGACTCGGACGCCCCGATCGAGCTCGTCGACGACCACGGACGCCGCCTCGTGGTCACGAAGTGGGGCAACGTCGGCGTCTCCATCGAGGGTGCGGACGAGGAGCTCGGGGCGCGCATGCTGCACCGTGCGACGGTGCTCATCGACGACGTCCGCGCGGACGGCTACGTGCCGTTCATCGTCGGCGGAACGCTTCTCGGCGCTGCTCGGAGCGGGAACGTGCTCCCGCACGACGACGACATCGACCTCGCCGTTCTGCTGCCCGCGGACAGCTCGCCCGCCGACCTCGTGCTCGAGTCCTTCCGCCTGCAGCGGCTGCTCGAGCAGCGCGGGTACGCGATCGTGCGGCACAGCGCCGCCCACCTGCAGATCACGTTCCTCTTCGACGGCGGCGTGACCGACCACTACATCGACATCTTCCTCGCCTGGTATCGGGACGGGTGGTTCTACGAGCCGCTCGCCATGCAGGTCCCCGCCGAGGCCGTCGCGATCGAGCCCCTGACCACCGTGAAGCTCGGCGGACTCGACTTCCCGGCCCCGGCCGACGTCGACGGCTGGCTGGCCGCCTGCTACGGCCCCGGCTGGCGCACCCCCGATCCGTCGTTCCGCTTCGAGGTGCCGCTGCGCACCCGGCGCCGCTTCTGGAACTGGTTCGGCAACTTCAACCTGCACCGCACCTACTGGACTCGTCCGGGCGCCGCGCTTTCCGGCGACGCTCGGGTGACCGACGACCTGCTCGCCTGGCTCCCGCCCCGTGGACTCGTCGTGGACCTCGGGTCCGGCGACGCGGGCGCCAGCCGCTGGTTCGCGGAGGCGGGCTTCGACGTCCTCGCCGTCGACTTCGAGTTCCTCGCGATCGCCGCAGCCGAGGCGGCGGGGGTGCGCGCGCGGCGGACGAACTTCAACGACGACAGCGACGTCCTGGATCTCGCCGTCGACCTGATCCGGACCGGAAAGCCGGTGTCCTTCTACGCCGGCCACACGTACGAGGGGCTGAGCGCCGAGGGCGAGCGGAACATCCTGCGCCTGCTGCGCTGGACCATGTCCGAGGGCAGCGTGGCGGTCTTCGACTGCTGGAGCGAGATCGCGGGCGCCTACCGGTTCGAGGACCCCACGACCTGGCACGTCGACTTCGAGGACATCGCGCGGAACGCGCACCTGGCGCGGTGCTCGGCGACGCTCGTCGAGGAGGGTGTGCGTGCGACGCCGCATGGACCCAGGTCCTGGCAGCGGACCAGGCTGACCCGACTACCCGAGGGAGAGAGCACATGACGGACGCACCGAGCGGCGGGGGCGTGGACGCCCCGCAGCAGAGCATCCAGGAGCTCACCGCGAGAGTGGATGCCCTGGAGACGGCGATCGCCGAGCTCCGGGAGGAGATCGACGAGACCCGCCGCGACGACCGCAGGGTGGCCGAGCTCTACGACCTGGTCTTCGAGCGATTGAAGTCCGCCCGGCTCTGAGCGGAGGTGCGCGTGGTGCGGACATTCGCCACCCCGCCGCCGGCCCGCGCCTGTCCGCACGACCCGCGGCATCGAAGCGCGCGGCGCGTCAGCCCTGGCGGACGTCCACGACCTGACCGGTCAGCGTCGACGCCAGGGTGTCGATGGACGCCTCGGCGACGCGCTCGGGACTCAGCAGGGTCGCCTCGTCCTCGTCGCCGAAGGCCGCTGGCGCATCCCCGTCCTGGTGCGCTGGGGGCTGATGCAGTTGACGCGAACGCCCTCCTCGTCCCACTCCTCCGCGAGCGCCTGCGTGAAGTTCACGAGGCCCGCCTTGGATGCGGAGTAGAGGCTGTACCCGGCCCGACCGCGCGTGTACGAGCTCGAGGTGAAGTACAGCAGGTGGCCGCCCTGCTTCCGCAGGTGGGGAAGCGCCTCCTGCGCGAGCAGGATCGGCCCCATCAGATTGATGTCGATGGTGCTGCGCACCTCGGACGCGTCGACCTCGCTGAGTGGCCGCACCTCCAGCACGGCCGCCGTGTTGACGACGTAGTCGATGCGCCCGGTCGCCTCGGCCGCCGCCCGCAGCGCCGCGGCGATGTCCTCACGGCGCTCGATGTGCGTGTCGGTCTCGGTGCGGCTGAAGGAGAAGACCCGGGCTCCGTAGCTCTCGGCGAGCCGGCACACCGCCTGCCCGATGCCTTCGCTGCCGCCGAAGACGACGAGCGTCGTCCCCTCGAGTGCGCGCCGGCGGCCCGCGTCGTCGAGCGCGCCGGCGATCGCCGTGCGGAGCTGGAACAGCTTGTCGGCGAACGAGATGTCCACCGGCTCGGTGATCTTCATGTTCTCGTCGGAGCCGGCGACGACCGCGATGGGCACCTCGGGCAGGTAGCGGAGCACCACCGTGCAGTCGTCCGTGGCGGTGAAGTCGGGATCGCGCGCGGCGCGCGAGTAGGCCTCCCGGATCACCGAGAGCCGGAAGGCCTGGGGCGTCTGGCCGCGCCGCAGCCGCGCCCGCTTCGGCACCTTCCGGATGAACTCGCGGCCCTCCTCGTCGGTCGCGACACGGATGATGGTGTCCGCCGAGGGGATCGCGGTGTCCACTGCGTCGAACGCGTCGAGGGCGACGACGCACTCGTGCACGATCCGCTGGTCCACGAACGGCCGGACGGCGTCGTGCAGGAGCACCTTCGCCTCCCCGTCCGGGATGGCAGCGAGGGCGAGCGCCGTGGTCCGGTTGCGCGTCTCGCCGCCCGGAAGCACGCGCGTCAGCTTGCCGTAGGTCCCGGCGGCGCGGATCGCCTCGATCGACTCGAGGTGGTCCGGCTCCATCATCACCAGGACCTCGTCGACATCGGGGGAGGCGTCGAGAGCGGCGATGGTGTGCTCGATGACCGTCTTGCCCGCGATGCGGAGCAGCTGCTTCGGCATCGAGGCGCCCATGCGGGCTCCGACGCCGCCGGCGAGGACGACCGCGACCGTGCGGAGGCGGTCGGGGGAGGCCAGGCGGTCGGCGGGCGGTGGTGGCACGAACTCCCCTTTCAGGTCGTTCTGCCCACCCTACCGACGGGGGTCAGCGCAGGCCCCGTCGCCAGCTCAGCTCCTGGGCGGCCTTGACAGCGCACACCACGAGCAGGAACCAGCAGTACTCGACGAGCACAGTGCTCTCGGCCATCGAGGTGAGCGCGAGGACCACCAGCACGAGCGCCGGCCACACATGGGTCACGCTGCGGCGGCTGGAGGCGACGAACCAGGCGCGGACGAGCGCGAGGCCGAGCAGCACCGAGAAGAGCGCAAGGCCAACGAGCCCGGCCTGGAACCAGGTGTCGAGGAACGCGTTGAGGGCGGACGTCGGCGTGCGGCCGTTGACGGTGCCGATCGCGAAGAACGGGGCGAGCTCGGGGCGCCACGTGCCCACCCACCCGAAGCCCTCGAGCGGGTGCAGGCCCGTGAGCGACTGGACGCTGTCCCAGAGGGCGAAGCGGACGTTGAGCTCGCCCCGGATTCCCACGAAGTCGATGATGCGGGTGCGGAACGCGTAGCCGAGGGCGATGCCGACCGCGGCCACGGTGAGCGTGACCGCCTGCAGGGCCGGGCGCCGCTCGGGCGGGGTCCGCCGGAGGCCGATCAGCGCGAGCGCGACGAGTCCGACGACGAGGAGAGATCGAGCGACACCGGCGACCGCGTGAACAGCAGGGTCACGACCGCCGTGGCGAGGGACGCTGCGGCCACACCGCGCTGCACGGAGCGGGTCGCGTATTCGACGGCGAAGGTGATGATCGCGATGAGGGCGAGGACGCCGAGCAGGTTCCGCGAACCGGCCACGCCCTGGATCGGCCCGCCGGAGGCCAGGTTGCCCTCGATGCCGAGGAAGGGGAAGGGAAGGTCGAGCAGCAGGCCGGACAGCACCTCGAGCGCGAGCGAGAGGCCCAGCAGGATGCGCAGGACGTCGCCGAACGAGCGCACCACCTGGATGAGGTCGCGGGTGAGCGCCACGTAGAGAGCGAGGAAGCCGACGGTCAGCTGGTACAGCACGCCCGTGAGCGTCGCCCACTGGTACTGGCTCCACAGCAGGGTGAGTGCGCACCAGCCGACGAAGAGCAGGATCGAGACCGGCAGGATCCCCTGCCACTCGAGCACCCGGTGCCGGGCGAGGAGTGCCCCGATCGCGAGCACGAGCAGTCCGCTGAGCGCGCCGATGTAGCCCGGCCAGCCGATCAGCGCGCGCAGCAGATGCGGGAACAGGACGGTGGCGATCGTCGCGGCGGTGAGCGCCGCGCTGAAGCCGGCCGACCCGATGACCTCGGCCACCTGGGCGGGAAGGCGCGGTCGACCGGGCTGTGTGGTCATCGTCCCTCCACCGTAGCGTCGAGCCCCGCGGCCGCCGGGCAGTGCGCGGGCGGGTCCCCGCACTGGGGGTGCCGGCCGGCCGTTTTCAGCGGACGATCAGGTTATCCTGTGGCGGATGGAGACCCTTCCCGAGTCGGCTCCCGCGGATGGAGCGGACTCCGAAGGAGCGCGGCTCCCGTCTCGCCGTTCACGGCGCCTCCTGATCTGGGGGATCGTCGCGATCGTCGTGCTCGGCGTCGCGGCGTCCGTTCTCTGGGTCGGCTCGCGGGCGCTCGCCGCCAAGGCGTCGCTCGAGCGAGCGGAGGCCCTGGTGAGCCAGCTGAAGGACGCGGTCACCGCCGATCCGTCGACGGCTCCGGCCCTCGCCGACCGGCTGGTGCGCGAGACTACGGCGGCACGGGCGGACACCGACGGCATCCTGTGGCGCATGGGGGAGGCGGTCCCGGTCCTCGGGGCGAACCTCTCGGTGACGCGGCAGCTGGCGGCGTCGGTCGACGATGTCGCCCGCGGTGCGGTGCGGCCGCTCGCCTCGGCGGGCACCGCGATCTCCTCCCTGCGCCCTGTCGACGGAGCCCTGGATCTCGCCGAGATCCGCGACCTGGTCGGTCGGCTGCAGCGCGCCGGCGCCGTCCTCCAGCGCGCCCAGCAGCAGGTGCACGAGCTCGACGCGTCCGGCACGGTCGGCCAGGTGTCGGCTGCCCGGGACCGGCTGGACACGCTGCTCGGCTCGGCGACCGAGGCGGTCGCCCCCGCGCTGAAGGCAGCGCCGCTGCTGGTCCCGATGCTCGGCGGCGACGGTCCGCGCACCTACCTCGTCATGTTCCAGAACCCGGCGGAGGCGAACTCGCTGGGCGGCAATCCCGCGTCGATGATCCTGATCGGGGCCGACCAGGGGCGCATCTCGCTGCTCGCGCACGCCAGCAGCGGGGACTTCGTGCAGTATGCCCCGCCGCCGATCCCGCTCGACCCGAACCTGGCGCAGGTGTACGAGCCGCGATTCCCCCTGCTCGTGCAGGACATCGCCACCCGGCCGGACTTCCCGACCATGGCGGCCCTCGGCAAGGGCTACTGGGAGCGCCAGTTCGGCGGCCGCATCGACGCGGTGGTGTCGTTCGATCCCATCGCCCTGGCGGGGCTCCTCCGCGCCACCGGGCCGATCTCTCTTCCATCGGGCGACACCGTCACCAGCGACAACGCGGTGAGCCTCCTCCTGTCGGAGGTCTACTCGCGCTTTCCGAACCCGGTGGACCAGGATGCCTTCTTCGCCGCGAGCGCGGACGGCATCTTCCAAGGGCTCACCTCGGGCGAGGTCGCACCCGTCGCCCTGCTGTCCGCGCTCACGGAGGCGGCGGACCAGGGGCGGCTGATGCTCTGGAGCACGCGTGCCGACGAGCAGGAGGTGATCGCCGCATCCCCGCTGTCCGGGATCCTGCCCGTCGACAACTCGGCCTCGACCACGGTCGGGGTGTATTTCGACGACACCTCCGTCTCGAAGCTCGACTACTACGTCGACACGGCCGTGCAGGCGTCCGGCACCTGCTCGGCGCGGGGGGACCGAACCTACACCGTCACGTCCACGATCTCCTCGCGTCTGACGCAGGAGCAGGCGGATCGCCTGCCGTCCTACGTGGCGAGCGGCTGGCTCCCCTCGGGAGAGGTGGGCACCGACCTCTACGTCGTCGGACCGCCCGGGTCCTCCTTCCAGGGCTGGTCCGTGACCCAGCCCGGACTCGACGACCGGATCATCTCAACGGGGACCGACCTCGGGCGCCCGGTCGCGCGCTTCGCCACGATCCTCGGCCCGTCCGGGACGACGACGATCAGCGTCACCTTCACGGCCCCGCCGGGGAGTACGGTGCGCTCGCCGTCCGCACCACTCCGATGGTCAATCCGACCGCCGTCACGGTGCAGCAGCCGACCTGCGGCTGATCCGTCACCACAACGGGGATTTGCCGCCCCTCCGGCCGCCCGCCATGCTGAGGGAATGCGTGGCATAATCCTGGCCGGCGGCACCGGGTCGCGACTGCACCCGATCACGCTCGGAGTCTCCAAGCAGCTCGTCCCCATCTACGACAAGCCGATGGTCTACTACCCGCTGTCCACGCTCATCGCCGCGGGCGTCCGGGATGTCCTCGTCATCACCACGCCCCACGACGCGGATGCGTTCCAACGGCTGCTCGGGGACGGGTCCCAGTTCGGGATCAGCATCAGCTTCGCCGTGCAGGAGCAGCCGAACGGGCTCGCGCAGGCCTTCGTGATCGGCGCGGACTTCGTCGGCGACCACGAGGTGGCGCTCGTCCTCGGCGACAACATCTTCTTCGGCCAGGGCATGGGCACGCGTCTGCGCCGGTTCCACGGCCTGCGGGGCGGCGCGATCTTCGCGTACTGGGTCGCCGATCCCACCGCGTACGGCGTCGTCGAGTTCGACCGCAGCGGCCGTGCGCTCTCCCTCGAGGAGAAGCCGGCGGTGCCCAAGAGCAACTTCGCGGTCCCCGGCCTCTACTTCTACGACAACGACGTGCTCGAGATCGCCGCGAACCTCACCCCCTCCGCGCGCGGAGAGTACGAGATCACCGACGTCAACAAGGCCTACCTCGAGCGCGGCTCCCTCCAGGTGGAGGTGCTGCCGCGCGGCACCGCCTGGCTCGACACGGGAACGTTCGACTCGATGACCGACGCCAGCGACTACGTGCGCACGATCGAGCGCAGGCAGGGGCTCAAGATCGGCGCCCCCGAGGAGATCGCCTGGCGGCAGGGATTCCTGTCCGACGACGAGCTGCGGGAGCGTGCCGAGCATCTCGTGAAGTCCGGCTACGGCCAGTACCTGCTCGGGCTGCTGGAGCGCGGGAAGGACAACTGATGACCCGGCTCCTCGTCACCGGCGGCGCCGGCTTCATCGGCTCCAACTTCGTGCACCACGTCCTCCGCACCACCGAGCACTCCGTGACCGTGCTCGACAAGCTCACCTACGCCGGCAACCTCGCGTCCCTCGACGGTCTGCCGGACGACCGCTTCACGTTCGTGCGCGGCGACATCACCGACGCCGACGTCGTGAACCGCCTCTTCGAGGACGCGGATGCCGTGGTGCACTTCGCCGCCGAGTCGCACAACGACAACTCGCTCGCGAACCCGCGGCCCTTCCTCGACACCAACATCGTCGGCACCTACACGCTGCTCGAGGCCGCCCGGCGCCACGGGACGCGCTACCACCACATCTCCACCGACGAGGTCTACGGCGACCTGGAGCTCGACGACCCGGCCCGGTTCACCGAGTCCACGCCGTACAACCCGTCGAGCCCCTACTCGTCCACGAAGGCGGGCAGCGACCTGCTCGTCCGGGCCTGGGTGCGCTCGTTCGGCGTGCAGGCGACGATCTCCAACTGCTCGAACAACTACGGGCCGTACCAGCACGTCGAGAAGTTCATCCCGCGGCAGATCACCAATGTGCTGCGCGGAATCCGGCCCAAGCTGTACGGCGCGGGGCTGAATGTGCGCGACTGGATCCACGCCAACGACCACTCGTCGGCCGTGCTGCGGATCCTCGACCGCGGCGTCATCGGCGAGACGTACCTGATCGGCGCCGACGGCGAGAGGAGCAACAAGGAGGTCGTCGAGCTGATCCTCACGATCCTCGGGCAGCCCGCCGACGCGTACGATCACGTCACCGACCGTGCCGGCCACGATCTCCGCTACGCGATCGACTCCACCAAGCTGCGCACGGAGCTCGGCTGGGAGCCGACCTACCGCGACTTCGAGGCGGGCCTCGCCGCGACCATCGACTGGTACCGCTCCAACGAGCCCTGGTGGGCGCCCGCGAAGGACGCCACCGAGGCGTTCTACGCGTCGAAGGGCCAGTAGTGGCCCTCGAGTACGGCCGTCCGCTGTCCGTGCGGACGACGGACATCCCGGGCCTGCTCATCCTCGAGCTGCCGGTTCACGGCGACTCGCGCGGCTGGTTCAAGGAGAACTGGCAGCGCGCGAAGATGGTGGCCGAAGGGCTGCCGGACTTCGCTCCGGTGCAGAACAACGTCTCGTTCAACGAGAAGGTCGGCACCACCCGGGGCATCCACGCCGAGCCGTGGGACAAGCTCGTGTCGGTCGGCACCGGGCGGGTGTTCGGAGCCTGGGTCGACCTGCGCGCGGGAGAGACCTTCGGCGCGCTCGTGACCGTCGAGCTCGACCCGTCCGTCTCCGTCTTCGTGCCCCGCGGCGTCGGCAACGCGTTCCAGACGCTCGAGCCGAACACCGTCTACAGCTACCTGGTCAACGACCACTGGAGCGCGGGCGCCCAGGCGCAGTACACCTTCCTCAACCTCGCGGACGAGACGGTCGACGTGCCGTGGCCGGTGCCGCTCGCGGATGCGGAGCTCTCCGACAAGGACCGGTCGCACCCGCGCCTGGCCGAGGTCCGGCCGATGGCGCCACGCGGCACCCTCGTGCTCGGTGCCGGCGGCCAGCTCGGCACGGCACTGCGCGCCGTCTTCCCCGACGCCGACTTCCTCACCCGCGCCGACTTCGACCTCGCCGATGCGGCCGCCTACGGGCGCATCCGCTGGAAGGAGTACGGCACGGTCGTGAACGCCGCGGCCTACACGAAGGTGGACGCCGCCGAGACGGCGGAGGGCCGCAGGGCGGCCTGGGCCGCGAACGTCGCCGGCGTGGGCCTGCTCGCGCGGGCCGCGACCGAGAACGGCCTGACGCTCGTGCACGTGTCGAGCGACTACGTCTTCGACGGCACGCTCGAGGTCCACACCGAGGACGAGCCCTTCAGCCCGCTCGGCGTCTACGGCCAGACCAAGGCGGCCGGGGATGCCCTCGTGGCGACCGTTCCCCGCCACTACATCGTCCGCACCAGCTGGGTGATCGGCGAGGGCGCCAACTTCGTGCGCACCATGGCGTCGCTGGCGGAGCGCGGCGTGACCCCGACCGTCGTCGGCGACCAGATCGGGCGCCTCACGTTCGCCGAGGACATCGCGGCCGGCATCGCGCACCTGGTCGGCTATGCGGCGCCCTACGGCACGTACAACCTCACCAACGAGGGGGAGCCGCAGTCGTGGGCGGACATCGCGGCGCGCGTCTACGAGCTCACGGGCCACGATCCGGAATCGGTCACTCCCGTCTCGACGGCCGACTACTTCGCGGGCAAGGAGGCGGCGCCCCGCCCCTGAACAGCGTCCTGACCCTGGAGAAGCTGGCCGCGACGGGCTTCGTGCCGCGCGACGCGGACACCGCGCTCCGCGCCTATCTCGGCGCCTGACCCCAGCGAGCCGCCTGCGGTCACCCTCCGCCGATGATCGAGGAGCGCCGCAGGCGCGTCACGAAATAGGGCCGCTGCTCGGACCTGTGCCGACCTCTCTTTCCCTCAACAGGCAGAGATCCCGTCAACAGGGCGGAGGCCACCGCTCCTGCCTGTTGACGGCAGAACTGCCTGTTGAGGGACAGGGTCCGAACGCCCTCGCTCGCTCAGCAGGCCAGAGCCCGCCTCAGCAGGCCGGATCGGCGGTTTCAGGCCTGCTGGAGTCGGTTCCTGCCTGCCGAGCTAAGGGGCGGACGGCCGACTGGGCGGGGGAGGACCCGACGAAGCAGGAGGGATCCGGCGGTATCGCGGCGTCAGGGGGCGACCGGCGGCCAGGGGCCGAGGCGCTGGCCGATCCGCTGCGCCAGCTCCTGGGTGGAGATGTAGCCCTGCGCCACCTCGCGCAGGAGGCTGAAGGTCTCGTTGTCGCTGAACTGCATCGCCGCCCGGTTCAGCTCCAGGAACACGTTGGTGGCGAGCCAGGCGAGCCTCTTGTTGCCGTCGAAGAGCGCATTGTTGCGGGCGAGGCTCTCCATGAGCACGGCGGCCTTCGCGGGCAGGTTCGGGTACACGTCGCGGCCGCCGTAGCGCATGGCGGGACGGTCCACGGCGGAGATGAGCAGGCCCATGTCGCGGACCGACTCCCGAAGGGGCGCTTCGGTGAAGATCTCGATGATCTGGACGACGTCGTCGACGCTCAGATACTCATAGGAGGGAGCGTCGGCCGGAAGACCGGCAGACACCGCTATGCGTTGGCCAGGCGAGTCATCAGGTCAGCGTAGCGGGACAGCTGACGGGCCATCGAGTCCGCGACGAACTGCTCGTGGTTGGGCCGCGGCGCGGCCAGGATGATCGCCTCCGCCGCAGCCGAGTTCTTGCTGATGCGCAGCGTCTCCGCGAGCTGCTCGAGCGTGCGCTCGCGCTCTTCGCTCAGTCGCAGGGTCATGGCCACAAGCCTCAGGGTAAGACTGAGCGTTGGCGCCGCTTCGGAGGCGGGGCCGTCGCGCCGGCCGGGGCGCGGCCCCACTTCGGGGGCAGGTCGTGTCCGCCGACACGGGGACGCGATTCGCGGCATCCCACCGCATTCCTTCGGACTATCCGCAACCGGAGACCGATGCGGATGGTCCGAAACGATGCGGATAGTGGACGGTGGCGAGAGCGGCGTCAGGCCGCGGGCGGCCAGCTGCGGCCGAGGCTGAACCAGAAGCGTCCGCCGTGCGTGCGCGCGTGGTGCTCGGCGGCGAGGAGCGCCGCGGCGCGGAGGAGGAGCTCGTGGTCTCCGGCGGGAGCGCCCGCGGCCGCGCCGAGCGCGGCGAAGTCCTCGTCGAACTCCCCGGTCCGCAGGGCGGCGAGCAGCTCGGCATCGCGGAGGAGCAGCACGTAGGGGTCGTAGAAGTAGGGACGGAGTCCCGCGTCCTCGAAGTCGATGGCGCTCCAGCCGCCGTCCTCGGCGACGAGGAGGTTGAGCCCGGTGAGGTCGCCGTGGCTGAGGACGAGCGGCCACGCGGAGGCGGCGGCCCGCAGCTGGGGCGCGAGCGCCTCCACCTCGGCGACGATCGCCTTCGGCGCGCCCTCCCGGGATTCGGCTGCGCGCGTCAGCGCCGCGTCGACCGCCGCACGCGCGTCGCCGGAGCGCGCGGACCGGGCGAGCGCGGTGTACGCGCGGACGACCCCGTGCACGGTCGCCACCCGCAGGTCGAGGGGCGCCCGAGAGAACTCGACGCCCGAGGCCAGGCCCTCGCGGAGCACGGTGCGGTCCTCGGTGAGGGACCACGACGGGTTGGGGAGGACCTGCGAGAGGGCCTCACGGTGCTCTTCGTAGCCGGCGGGGAACGGGGCGCGGCGCACGTGCGTGACGGATCCGCCGGTGCGGTCGAAGAGCACGAGGCCGCGGTCCTTGGTCAGGAGCGCCTCGACGGCTCCGCCACGGGGGTCGCCGCCGGGAACCGTGATGGTGCGGGGACCGGCCAGCTCGGTGCGGCGGCGGACGATCCGCTCCTTCGCGTTCCGGGGCGGGCGACGGCGGGCGGCGGCGCCCTGGGAGGCGAGCCGCCCCTCGCGCCCGGTGTGGAAGGCGGAGCTCACGGTGGGCAGCGACCAGCGCCCCTCGCGGAGGTGCGGCGCCGCCTGCTGGAGAAGCTCGGCGAACGTGCGCTTCTGCTCCCGCTCCCAGGTGATGCCCTTGCGGCCCGAGCGGCGGCCCACCATCCGGCGGGCGAAGGAGAGGACGACCTCGACGTCGGCGCGCACGAAGGGGAGGAGCAGCGCCGCGAGCACGACGTAGACGAGGGCGAAGCCGAGCCCGGCGAGCAGCTGCACGATCGAGGGCGCGGGGATCAGCGTCCCGAGCCAGGCCAGCACGCCGCACGGGATGCTGATGGTGACGATCGTGCGGATCGCGTTGGCGAACAGCGGCCTCGTGTCGACGCCCGTCACGACGCCCACGCGCCAGAGGGAGACGACCCAATGCAGCGCGTAGGCGACGGTCGAGCCGATCGCGACGCCGAACGGACCCCACGGGAGCCCGGCCAGGATGATGAGGATCATGAAGGGGCGGACCGCGAGGAACATCCGCAGTTGCGCCCCGGTCCGGCCGGTGGCGAGGTAGATCCAGTAGGAGATCTGGGCGATGGCCCGGAGCATGCCGCCCACGGCGAGGGCGGCGAAGATCGGGGCGACGCCCGTCCACTTGGGTCCGAACAGCACGAGCACGAGCGGCACGGACAGGCCGGCCGCGACCGCGAAGACCGTCGCGGTCAGGTAGGCGCCGACCAGCTGGGACCGCTGCAGGTAGCGCGCGAACACGTCCCGCTGCTCGTGCACGCGGGACAGGATGGGGAGCGCCACGCGCGTCATCGGTGCGTTGATCTGGTTGAGCGGCGTCATGAGCAGCTGATACGCCCGGTCGTAGAGGCCGAGCGGAGAGGCGCCCCAGACCGCGCCGATCGCGACGTTGTCGACGTTCTTCGTGACATAGGAGATGGTCTGGGTGCCGAGCACGCCGAGGCCGAACTTCACGAAGCGCCGGATGGACACCGACCGCTTCGGCAGGCCGGGCTTCCATCGGGAAGCCGCCACGTTGAGGAGGCATGCGATCGCGACGGTCGACACCTGCTGCACGACGATCGCCCAGTAGGACCAGCCGAGGATGGCGCCGGTGATGCCGAGCACGAAGCCGCCGACGACGCCGGCGGTCTCGATGCCGGTCAGGAGCCCGAAGCGAAGCGAGCGGGTGAGATCCGCCTTGAACTGGGTGTTGATGCCGCTGAAGACGAACGTGGTGGACATCGCGGCCACGATCGGAACGAGCCGCGGCTCGCCGTAGAGCAGCACGATCAGGGGGCTGATCAGGATCACGACGACGCTCGAGAGGACCCCGAGCCCGGTGTTGACCCAGAAGAGGTTGGTCCGCTCGTCGTCGGTGACGTTCTTCGCCTGGATGGCGGCGCTCGAGAGGCCGAAGTCCCTGATCAGCTCGGAGATGCCGATCACTGCGGCCACCATGGCGATGAGACCGAAGTCCTCGGGCGTGAGCAGGCGCGCGAGGATGACCGTCGACGCGAACTGAAGCAGGACACGCACGGCCTGGCCCAGCAGGGTGACGCCGGTCCCGCGGGCGGCGGAGTCGCCGAGGCTCGGGGTGGTGGTCGTCACAAGGCCCTAACCTAACTCCGGCGCGCGGGGCGGATCGGCCCCCAACTATAGGGGGCATACCGATAGAAGGCCTGGCCGGTACAGTGATTGCCTACCCGAACCCCGAAAGGCACATCGTGTCCGGACAAGCCACCCGGCTTCAGGAGCGCAGGGCCGTACTCACCGGCCCGCGCCGTGAAGTGACTCCCGCGCCCCTCACGGGCCCCTGGCTGGTTCTCGCCCGCTTCGTCGCGCTCGCCGCGATCCTGCTCCTGTCCTCGCGCCAGTTCCTCGGCCAGGGCATCACCTTCGGGCACCTCGCGAGCCTCGCGCTCATCCCGCTCTGGCTCCCGGCGTTCCGCCGCTACGCGGGCGGGCTCTGGATCGCCGTGCTCGGTCTGCTCGGCCTGATCTTCTCGCTCTGGCTCACCGACGTCGCCTCCCTCGACCACATCGTCACCCAGAACAACCTCATCTCGAACACCCTGCTGCTGGTCGGCACGGTCGCGGCGGTGGGCGTCATCTTCTGGGCGCGCGACTTCCTGCCGATCTGGGCGCTCGCCCTCGTCTACGGCGTTGGCATGCTCATCTCGGCGCTCACCCGTGAGGAGAGCTTCCTGGTGAACCCGTGGAAGTTCGCCCTCGCGGTCCCGCTCGCCGTGGTCCTGCTGGCGCTCGCCGAGTGGACGGGGAAGCGCTCGCTTCAGGTCATCGCGCTGCTCGTCCTCGCCGCCGCATCGCTCGCCTTCGACTCCCGCGCCTACTTCGGCCAGTTCCTGCTCGCCGCCGTCCTCGTCGGATGGCAGCTCATCCCGCTGCTGCCCGGCCGCAAGGGCTCCGCGGCGCGCGTCCTCTTCACCTTCGCCGTCATCGCCATCGTCGTCTTCGTGGCGAGCAGCCAGCTCATCGCGAACGGCGTGCTCGGCGAGGAGGCGCAGGCCCGCACGGTCGAGCAGCAGGACCGGGCGGGCAACGTGCTCCTGGGCGGACGCCCCGAGGCCGCGGCCACCGTCGCGCTGTTCCTGTTCCGGCCTCTCGGCTTCGGCGCCGGCGCCCTCGCGAACTCCAACGACGTGCAGGTCGCGAAGACCGGCATGCACCAGATCAACTACGACCCGAACAACGGGTACGTCGAGAACTTCCTCTTCGGGCAGAAGTTCGAGCTGCACTCGATGCTCGGCGATCTGTGGGCCTACTTCGGCTGGGCGGGCATCGCCTTCGCCGCCCTCTCCCTCGTGCTGCTGCTGCACGTCGTGGGCAGGGGCGTCGCGGACCGCACCGTCGGCGGCGTCGTCATGTTCGTGGCGACCCAGAGCCTCTGGAACCTGTTCTTCAACCCGCTCTACACGTCGGCTCCGGTCCTCGCGCTCGCGCTCGGCCTCGGCCTCGCGGCGAAATACCGTGGGAGCGCGGGACGCGACGGAGCGCTCACAGCACCGGCCATCGCCGCCGCGCGCTGACCCCGCGGCCCTGAGCTGCGCACACGCCGCTCAGGAGGCGACGGCGAGGAGCTCGACGAGCCGGTCCACGGTGTCGTGCACCTGCCGGAGCGCCGACGAGTGCGCGATGCCCGAGATGTTGTGACCGTCCTCGATGTCGAGCGGGCTGCGGTGCCGGCGATGGCTCGGGGGCAGCACGAGGCGCGGGCGCGCGGAGTGCAGCTCGCCGACCAGGTCGGACAGCGGCCCCGCGCTGCGGCCCGCCCCCACGGGAGCCGG
This sequence comes from Naasia aerilata, assembly GCF_030296595.1. GTDB lineage: Bacteria > Actinomycetota > Actinomycetes > Actinomycetales > Microbacteriaceae > Naasia > Naasia aerilata. The sequence goes on from NZ_AP027731.1 coordinate 1,658,291, forward strand.
CAGGAGCGCGCCGAGCTTCACCGCCTCCAGCATCGTGAACGTGCGGCGCGTGGCCTGCGCGTCCAGCCGGGCGACGCTGCTGCGGTGCGAGGTGTCCGCGGTGAGGATGAGGTCCGCCCGCCGCACCATGTCGTGATCGAGCCGCCGGGACTCGTGCACGAGTGCCTCGTCCTTCAGCTGCTCCCGCTCCATGCGCTCGAGCACGACGGGACAGACCGACTGGCCGGCGACGGCGAGGGTCCCCGCGCTCGTCACCACCCAGGGCTCGCCGACTCGCACGGCGAGGCGATGGGCGAGGAGCATGCCCGCATAGGCGGAGCGGCAGACGTTCGCCGTGCAGACGACGAGGATGCGTGGCATGGGACCCCGTTCGAGTCGGGGAGGGTTTCGGGTGGGAACATCGTACCCGCAAAAAAGGGCGCCACCAGGGGATGTGCTGTTAGGATCGTGCCCCTATCTGGGGGCGGCATGTTGGGATGCCCGGTTCTAGCATGGAATCCCCGACCACCCGAAGGAAACCCACCCGTGGATACTCGCCGTTATTTCACGGCCCTGCGCAAGCATTGGCTCGTCCTCACCGCCCTGACGGTGCTCGGCGGGCTGCTCGCGGGCCTCTACTCCGCTACCCAGCCGGTCCTCTACCAGGCCACCAGCAGCGTCTTCGTGTCCACCCAGCGCGGTGAGACCACGACCGAGCTCCTTCAGGGCTCCTCCTACACTCTCGCCGCCGTCGAGTCCTACGCCGAGCTCGCGACCCTTCCCGCGGTCCTCCAACCGGTCATCGAGAAGCTTCAGCTGGACACGACGCCCGGCGCACTCGCGAACCACATCACCACGCAGATCCGCCTCAACACCGTGATCATCGAGGTCACCGCGAGCGCCGGCACCGCACAGGGCGCGGCCGACCTCGCCAACGCGGTCACCGAATCGCTGTCGACCGTCGTGACGTCGCTCGCCCCGACGGCCACCGACGCGACCCCCGCGGTCACGCTCAGCCCGGTCGCCCCGGCGGCCCCGCCGTCGGCGCCGTACTCGCCCCGCTACCTCCTGCTGATCCTCGCCGGACTCGGCATCGGCCTGCTGCTCGGCATCCTCTACGCGATCGGCCGGGACCTGTTCGACACCCGCCTCCGCACCGAGGACGACGTCCGCGCCGCCGCCGACACCGTGCCGTACCTCGGCTCCGTGGAGCGCCGCCGCAGCTCCGATCTGCCGCACCTGATGTTCCTCGCGGAGCCGAACAGCGCAGCCGCCGAGGACTACCGCCGCCTCTGCACCAACCTCGAGTTCGCGGGCATCGACAACCGCGTCCGCGCGATCTCGGTGACGTCGGCCCTCGCGGGCGACGGCAAGACGACGACCGCGCTCAACCTGGCAGCGGCCATCGCCGAGCGCGGGCACCGGGTGCTCGTCGTCGACGCGGACCTGCGCCGCCCGGCGCTCGCCGGCTACGTCAACATCGAGGGAGCCGTCGGCCTCACGAACGTCCTGCTGGGCGGCGTGAGCGCGGATGACGCCATTCAGCGCGTCGGCACCTTCGACGTCCTGCCCTCGGGCACGACCCCGCCGAACGTGACGCAGCTCGTCACCTCGGAGTCGATGGGCCGGCTGTTCGCGGAGCTCCGCACCCGCTACGACTTCGTGGTCGTGGACACTCCGCCGGTCCTCGCCGTGCCGGACGCCCTCACCATCGCGAACCTCACCGACGGCGCTCTCCTGGTCGCCCGGTCGAAGGTCACCCGCAGCAAGCAGCTCGTCGAGGCGGTGGACGCGCTCACCTTCGTGAACGCGGTCGTCCTCGGCATCGTCCTCAACGGCGTGCCGCACGGCAACGCCTCCACCTACGGCTACGACCAGATCGAGCGCGGCGACACCGCGGCGCTCCCGGCCTCGGCGCAGCCGCCGACCTCCTTCTTCCGCGGTGGGGCATCCTCGCAGCAGTCGGCGGGCTCGAACTTCGCGGAGGTCGGTGGCGGCTCCGCCGCCTCCTGACCGTGACCGGGCCCTGCGCCCGTCCGGTCGCCGAGCCGGCGCGAGTGTCCCGCATCCCGCGGGGCACCGCGCCGCTCCGGCGGCCCGGAGAAGCTGAGAACACAGGAAGCACGAGCTCATGACCGATCTGGCCGACGACACCTCCCGCTTGACCGTGCCCGTGGCGCTCGAGCGGCTCCGCAGCTCGCAGAAGTCGTCGAAGGGCGCCGCGGCGTACTCCCGCTTCGTGAACCGGCCGCTCGGCCGCGTCCTCGCCGCGGTGGCCGCCACTGCGGGCCTGCGACCCAACCAGGTGACGGCGATCAGTGCGGTCTTCACCTTCGCCGGCATCGTCCTGCTCGCGACCGTTCCGCCGAGCCTCGGCCTCGGCGTGGGCGTGACGCTGCTGCTGCTGGTCGGCTACGCGCTCGACTCGGCGGACGGGCAGGTGGCGCGCCTGCGAGGTGGCGGCTCGCTCGCGGGGAGTGGCTCGACCACGTCGTCGACGCGATCAAGACCACCTCCATCCACATCGCGGTGCTGCTGTCGTGGTTCCGCTTCACCGACCTCGACGCTGCATGGCTGCTCGTGCCGCTCGGCTACCTCATCGTCGACAACGGCCGGTTCTTCGGCCTCGTCCTGAGCGACTTCCTGCGCCGGCTGCACAGGGGTCCTCCGCCATGATCCTCAAGCGCGAGGGCAGGACCAGCGTCCTCTACTCGCTCGCCGTCCTGCCGTTCGACTACGGCCTGCTCCTGCTCAGCTTCGTGCTGATGGCGTGGATGCCCCTGTTCGTCGGGTTCTACTCCCTCCTGTTCCTCGCGAACCTGCTCGTGCTGCCGGTGGCGTTCTTCCGCTGGTTCCGCGAGATGAAGCGGCTCGGCAGTGCCTGAGCGCCGCGTGCTCGTCCTGCACTCATCCATCGAGCTCTACGGCTCGGACCGGATGCTGCTCGCCGTGCTCGCGACGCTCCCCGAGGACTGCCACGTGGAGGTGTGGCTGCCCGACGACGTGCCGTTCGTCGCCGAAGGGCTCCCGGCCGCCCTGACGGCCCTCGGGGTCGAATGGAGCGTCCAGCCGGTTCCCGTCCTGCGGAGGCGGTACCTGACGCCGCGCGGGCTCCTGAGCCTGGTTCCGCGCCTCGTGCGGCTGCGCAGCGCCCTCCGACAGGCTCGCCCCGATGTCCTCTACATCGCGACGTCCGCGATGCTCCTCGCCGCGCCCGTCGCCTGGCTGGCGGGGATCCGGGCGATGCTCCTGCACGTCCAGGAGATCTGGACCGGAGTCGAGGGCCGCATCCTCGCCGCTCTCGCGGGACCGGTGCGGCAGGCGGTCTGTATCTCGCGTCCGGTGCAGGAGGCCCTCCCGGCATCGCTCCGACGGCGGTCACGGGTCATCGAGAACGCCGTGCCGGACTCGTCCTCCCCGTGGGTCGACCGGTCTACCGCGACGGGGCCCCTCGAGTTCCTGGTGGCGAGTCGCTGGAATGCGTGGAAGGGCTACGAGACGCTGCTGAGGGCCTGGAGCTCGGGTGCGACCCCCGGCCGGCTGACCGTGCTGGGCGGGATCCCGCCGCTGGGCGAGTCCGTCGACGTCCGGGAGCTCATCCGCGATCTGGAGCTCGGCGACTCCGTGCGCGTCGTCGGCGAGGTCGACTCGGTCCACCCGTACCTCGACGCCGCGGACGTCATGATCGTGCCGAGCGACCGGCCGGAGCCTTTCGGCCTGGTGGCGATCGAGGCCTTCTGCCGGGCCCGACCCGTCATCGCCAGCGACGGCGGAGGCCTGGCCGACATCGTCGACTCCTCGACCGGGTGGCGCTTCCCGCTGCGGGACGCGGCCGCGCTCCGGACCGTGCTCGAATCGGTTGATCGGGCAGCAGTGACCGAGAAGGGCCGCCGGGCCCGTGAGGTCTACGAGGAGCGGTACTCCCCGCAGCGCTTCGCCGCCGAGTTCGGCGGCGTGTGGACGGAGCTCCTCGGCGCTGAGGCGCCCGCGGTGCGCCCGGCCGACCGCGCCCGCTGACCGCACCGCAGGCGCGAAGCCCGCGCCTTCCCGCGACGACGCAGCGCGGGTGAAGCCGCCATCCCGCCCCTGAACGACAGGGGCATGATGGCGGCTTCACCCGCGGTTGCGGTCGGCGTTACGGGACCGTGGTGACCGCGTAGTCGTCGTACGCCAGGGTGTACGGCGTGTTGGTCGCGCTGCTGTAGATGCCGAGGCCGAACGAGCCGGCCGTCTGCAGGGCCGCCGTCGTGTCGGTGATCGTCTTCTGCCACGCGGCGGGCTCGGGCGTGCCCACCTTCCACACCTTCACGTTGAGCGTCGTCGGCGACGTGCCGACCACCTGGAAGCGGACCTGCAGGGCATCGCCGGCCGCGAAGGTGAGTCCGCTGATGGCCGTCGTGCCGCCGATCGTCGTGCCCGCGGCCTGGAACTGGACGCCGACGGCGCCGGTCGTGTTCAGCTGGATGCGCGCGCGGTAGTCGGTGCTGCTCACGCGGCGGCCGATCACGGCGGCGTAGACGGTTCCGCCGGTCGGGACGGCGCCCGGCCGGATCACCGCGGTGACCTCGGAGCGGGTGCTCGTGACGCCGCGCAGGTATACCTCGGCGGCCTGGCTGGGGGCCGACGTGGTCAGCTTGCCGGCCCCGTCCACCGAGTAGTACCCGGGGTTGGTGCTGCTGCTCGAGGTCCAGGCGCCACCCGTGGTGGCGGTACCCCAGGTGCCGGTGAGCGCCCGGTTGAAGTCGTCCGCGGCGATGGGGGTGGCCGGAGGCGGCGTGACCGTCCCGACGGTGACCGACTGGGTGGTGGTGCCGGTGGCGCCCTTGTCGTCGGTCACCGTGAGGGTGATCGTGTAGGTGCCCGCGGCGTAGGTGTGCGTCGCGGTCGCCCCGGATCCGGCGGCGCTGTTGTCGCCCCAGTTCCAGGAGTACGCGGCGATCGTGCCGTCGGTGTCGGCGGAGCCGGATCCGTCGACGCTCACGTCCAGCCCGTTCGTCGCGGCCGTGAAGGACGCGGTGGGGGCGGCGTTGGCGGGCGGCGGGGCATCAGCGACCGTCACCGACCGGGTGGTGGTGCCGGTGGCGCCCTTGTCGTCGGTCACCGTGAGGGTGATCGTGTAGGTGCCGGCGGCGTAGGTGTGCGTCGCGGTGGCCCCGGATCCGGCGGCGGTGTTGTCTCCCAGTTCCAGGAGTACGCGGCGATCGTGCCGTCGCTGTCGGCGGAGGCCGACCCGTCGACGCTCACGCCGAGCCCGTTCGTCGCGGACGTGAAGGACGCGGTGGGCGCGGCGTTCGCGGGCGGCGGAGGCGTCGCCGAGACGACGCCGGCCCAGAAGTCGTCGAAGCTCACGGTGTACGAGGCCGGGGAGGCGCTCGCGCTCAGGTAGCTCGAGATGCCGACCGAACCGGCGGCCTGCAGCGCGGCGGTGGAGTCGGTCGTCGTGGCCGTCCATGCCGTGGGCTCGGTGGTGCCGACCTTCCAGACCTTGGCCTGCAGGGTGGTCGGGGACGTGCCGATCGCCTGGACCCGAACCCGGAGGCTGTCGCCCGCCGCGTAGGTCAGGCCGGAGACCGAGACGGTCCGCAGCGTGGTGCTGCTCTGCTGGAGCTGCAGCTGGACGGCGCCGGACGAGGCGACGACGACGCGGGCCTGGTAGAAGGCGCTGCCGACTCGCCGGGCCTGGACGGACGCGTAGGCGCTGCCGGACGTGGGTCGCACGGAGAACGCCACGGTCGCCTGGGCCTCGTTGTCGGTGGCGTTGACCGTGCCGAGGTAGGCCGTGCGGGTGGAGCCGGCCGGCGTGAGGACCTGCGCGGCGCCCGATGCGACAGAGTACGCGGACGCCGGGCTCACGACGGACCACAGGCCGCCGGTCTCCGCGGTGCCAAGTCCGTTCGTGGCCGTCCGGCCGAAGCCGTCCTGTGCCAGCACGGCGCCGGCGACAGGGGGATCGGTCGGGCTGACGGTCGCGGTGCGGGTCGCCGTGGCGCCGCCGTTGTCCGTCACCGTGAGGGTGACCGTGTAGGTCCCGGCCGTCGCGTAGCTGTGGGTCGCGGTCGCGCCGGTGGCCGTGCCGCCGTCTCCGAAGCTCCACGCGTAGGACGCGATCGTGCCGTCCGAGTCGGTGGACCCTGAGCCGTCGACCGTCACGTCCAGGTTGGCGGTCTTGGCGGTGAAGGACGCGGTGGGAGCGACGTTGATCGCCGCGCCGCTCGTGCCGAGGTCGTAGTGGCTCTTCACCGTCGCGGCGTCGAGCTGCCGGTCGTAGACCGCCACCTCATCCACCGTGCCGTTGAAGTACTTCACGCCCGACGCGGTGGTGTCGCCGCCGATCCGCCAGAAGCCCGGGTAGGTCCAGGCCGCCGTGTTGGTGCCGGTGCGCTGGGCGACCCGGACGCCGTCGACGAAGATCTGCAGCCCGTTGCTGCCGACCGTGCCGACCGCGTGGTGCCACCCGTTGTTGTTGTAGCGCGCGGTCGTCGTGACCGAGACCGTCGTGGCGCCGGAGCGCACGCCGAAGACCAGCTGACCGTTCGAGTTCATCGTGATGTCGCGGTCGTAGTTGTTCGTCGAGTTGCCGGTGGCCATGTTGCCGAAGCCGACGATCTTGCCGCCCGCGGTCGTGTTCGTCTTGAACCAGGCCTCGACCGAGAGCGTGCTCGGGGGCAGGACGGACGTCGAGGTCGCGATCATGCCGTTGGGCGAGGAGCCGGAGGTCCGGACCGCGGTGTTGGTGTCGCCCGTGATGGCGCCCGCCTGGGACCGCGTCACTCCGGTGCCGGCGACCGCGTTGTTGGTGCCCGCCCAGTCGGTGACCGCGGTGCCCGAGGACTCGCCGAGGCGCCAGAAGGACGCGGGGCGGTCGGCGAGGACCGCGTTCGCGTAGCTGCTCACGGTTCCGCTGGTGGCGACCGTCGTGGTGGCGGGGTCACCCCACGACACATTGCCGAACGGGTCGGTCACGCGCAGCCGGTAGCTGTGGGTGCTGCCCGGCGCGACGCCGCTGTCCAGGAAGGTCATGGACGGCCGGTCGTACCAGTTGTGCGACGTCTGCGTGACCGAGTAGATCGGCGCCGCGTTGTTGCCGTCCCGGATGAGGTCGTAGGTCAGCGACGCGTTGTCACGGTCGTAGTTCGCACGCCAGTTGATGCGCACGGAGCCCGAGGACGCCGAGACGAGGTTCGGGATGAAGTTCGTGCCGCTCAGGCGCGGGCCGTCGTCGTTCGGAGCGACCGCCTTGGTCGCGAAGCGGACGATGCCCTGCTGGTCGGTGCTGTTCACCTTGGTGAACTCGCCGGCGTAGACCACATAGGTCTCGTTCGCGGCGACGCTCCACGGTCCCTGGCCCTGGCCGGTGAAGGTCCCGGTGTCGAACGAGGGCCACCAGTCCAGCACGGTGGGTGCGGGGGTGCCCGCCCACTTGGTGCCGGTGCTTACCGCGCCGGACGGGTTCTTCGCCCAGGCCATGCCGCGCTGGTACGTCCAGTCGGGGGACGTCTGCGGGAAGCCGCCGTTGTTGGTCGAGCAGTCATGGTGGTGGCCCGCGATGTAGGCCACGTTGGCGGTGAGGCCCAGCGAATAGGTGTCACCGAGGCAGCTGTCCGCCCAGACGAGGTCGCCGTTGGTCCAGTCGGCGCGGAACGCGCCCTCCTCGTTGCCGCCCGCGCCGTAGACGTAGCCGGTGCCGTAGACGCCCGTGGAGTCCGAGGTGAGGCTGTAGATCGCGGAGTTCACGCCCGCGTTGCGCACCTTGCTGTTCGCGTTCCAGGTCATGGACGTGCCGGTGCTGGCGTTGACCGCTCCGAGGCCGTAGCCGGGGTTGCCGGAGCCGTTGAGGGTCGTGAAGGAGCCGCCGAGGACGACCTTGCCGGCGTCGGGGGAGATCGCGATGCCGAGGACGTGGCCGCCCTCCGCGGTCGCGGTGAAGGGCAGCACGGCGCCCGTGCTCGCGTTGAGCGCGGCCACGCGGGTGCGCGTGGAGCCGCTGACGGCGGTGAAGTTGCCGCCGATGTAGACGGTGGAGTTCGTGGCCCGGACGGCGTCGACGACGGCGTTGGCGGAGGGGCGAAGCCGGCGACGACGGCGCCCGAGGCGACGTCGAAGGCGACGACGCGGTTGCGCGTCAGCCCGTTGACCTGGGTGAAGGACCCGGCAGCGTAGACGCGAGTGCCGTCCGGCGACACCGCGAGCGACTTGACCTCGCCGTTGAGGGTCGGAGCGAATCCGGTGATCAGCTCGCCGGTCGTCAGGTTGTAGGCGAGGAGGTTCGATCGCGGCACCGTGTTGACGCCCGCAGGGGAGCCGGCGGGGCGCGCGGTCGTGAAGTTGCCGCCCGCATAGACGGTGTTGCCGGCGATCACCTGCGACCACACCACGCCGTCGATCTGGACGGTGGGCAGCGGGTCGGTCGATACCGTCTCCGGCACGCCCGCGGGGGCGCGGTGTCCGCGAAGGCGGCACCGGAGGAGATGACGGCACCGAGCACCAGGGCGACGGTGGTGGTGACGGCAGCGAGCGCGCGCGTGCGCGACTGATTGCGTGAGGACACGGGTAAGCCTCGGGCTTCGGGTAGCGGGTGCCGGCATCGGGGGTTGCCGGTCTAGGAATGTTAGAGCTTCGAGCGATCTCGGCGCGCCCCACAATGGGGGACAAACGGGTGCGGATCGGGGGACGGAACAGGGGAGGAGGAGCAGAAACGGCTGCGCCGCCCCGCGAGCGGGACGGCGCAGCCGATCAGTCGGTGCTTACGGCTCCGTGACGACGAAGTCGTCGAAGGAGACGGTGGAGGGCACCGGCACGTTGCCGATGTACGCGCCGAGCCCCGGGGAGCCGGCCGCCTGCAGCGCCGCGACGGTGGTGTCGGTCGCGGTGACCCTCCAGGTCGTCGGCTCCGGAGTGCCGACCTTCCAGATCTTGACCCGCAGGGTGGTCGGGCTGGTGCCCGTCACCTGCAGGCGGATCCGGAGCTGGTCGCCGGCCGCATAGGTGAGGCCGGTCGCCGCCGACTGGACCGTCGAGCCGTTGACCTGCAGCTGGGCGGTGATGGCTCCGCCCGCCGCGATGGCGGCGCGGGCGCGGTAGTCGCTCGTGCCGACGCGGCGGCCGATCACCGAGACGTACACCGTGCCGCCCGAGGGAACCGCGCTGAGCGAGGCGGTCGCCTGCACATCCGCGTTGGTGCTCGTGACCCCGTTGAGGAAGCTCTCGAGCGTCTTTCCCGGGGTGGTCGTGGTGAGAAGGCCGACGCTGCCGTCGGTCGAGTACGCCGTGGTGGTGCTGCTGCCCCGCGTCCACGCTCCGCCGACGGTGGCGCTGCCCCAGCCGCCGGACGTCGTGCGTGCGAAGTCGTCGCTCGCGAGGGCGTTGCCGGCCGGCGGAGGCGTGGTGGCCACGGTGACCGACGCGGTCTCCGTGTCGGTCGCGCCGCCGTTGTCGGTGACCGAAAGCGTCACCGTGTAGGTGCCCGCCGCGACGTAGGTGTGACTGGCCGTCGCGCCGCTGCCGGCGGGCGTCCCGTCACCCCAGTTCCACGCCGTCCCGGTCACGGTGCCGTCGGAGTCCGTGGACGTCGACGTGACGTTCACCGTCAGGCCGCTCACCGAGTTGGTGAACGACGCGACCGGGGCCGCGTTTCCGGCCGGCGGAGCCGTCACCGTCACCGCGTGGGTGACCGTGCCGGTGGCGCCGCCGTTGTCGGTGACCGTGAGGACCACGTTGTACGTGCCGGCCGCCGCGTAGGTGTGCGTCGCCGTGGCGCCGCTGCCGGCCGCCGTGTTGTCGCCCCAGTTCCACGAGTACCCGGTGATGGTGCCATCGGAGTCGGCGGACCCGGCGCTGTTGACGCTGACGCCCAGGCCGGTCACGGTGCTCGTGAAGGCGGCCGTCGGGGCGGCGTTGGCGGGCGGCGGGGTGGTGCCGCCGGACGGGCCGGCGCTGAAGTCGTCGAACGCGTAGGTCACGCTCGTCGGCGCCGCGCTGGCACTGAGGTAGCTGTACAGCCCGACGCTGCCGTTCGCCTGGAGCGCTGCGGTGGCGTCGGTGATGGTCGCCTGCCAGGCGGTCGGCTCCGGGGTGCCCACCTTCCAGACCTTGGCGTTCAGGGTCGTCGGGCTGGTGCCGACCGCCTGCACGCGGATCCGGAGCTGGTCGCCCGAGGCCACGGACAGGCCCGTGACGTTCACGGTCCGGAGCGTCGTGCTCGTCTGCAGCAGCTGCAGCGAGACCGAGCCCGACGCGGCGACCACGGCGCGGCCGAGGTAGAAGGACGAGCCCACGCGCCGGGCCAGCAGGCCGACGTAGGCGCTCCCGGACGTCGGCCGGGTCGTCACCGTCGCGGTGGCCGCGACATCGGAGTCGGTGACGGACACCGAGCTCAGGTAGCCCGTGCGGGTGGAGCCCGCCGGGTTCGTGAACCGGGCCGCGCCGTTCGAGACCGCGTAGTTGGATGCCGTGCTGGAGACCATCCACGCGCCGCCGGTGTTGGCGGTGCCGAGTCCTCCGGTGGTGGTCCGCGTGAACGTGTCGTTCGCGTAGGCGGTGCCTCCCGGCGCCGCCGAGACCGTGACCGATGCGGTCTGGGTGTCGGTGGCGGCGTCGTCGTCGGTCACCGTGAGGGTGATCGTGTACGTGCCGGCCGTGGCGTAGGTGTGGGTCGCGGTCACACCGGTGCCGGGGGTGGTGTTGTCGCCCCAGTTCCAGGAGTAGGACGCGACCGTCCCGTCGGTGTCCGTGGAGGTGCTGCCGTTGACGCTCACGCCGAGGCCGTTCACCGTGTTGGTGAAGGCCGCGGTGGGCGGCGTGTTCGGCGGCGTGGCGCCACCGACCGTGATGCTGCCCGATGTGGTCCCGGAGGCGCCCTTGTCGTCGGTCACCTTGAGGGTGATCGGGTAGGTGCCCGCGTTGGCGTAGGCCTTGTTCGGGTTCGCCAGGGTCGACGTCGTGCCGTCACCGAAGGTCCACGCGTAGGCCGCGATGGTCCCGTCCGGATCGGTCGACGTCGAGGTGAAGGCGACCGTGAGGCCGTTGACCACCGACGTGTAGGAGGCGGTCGGGGTGGCGTTGGTGTTGTTGCCGGCGACGGTCACCACGCCGGTGGTCACGCCGGTCGCGAAGGCGTTGTCCCTGACCGTGAGGGTGATCGTGTAGCTCGCGGCGGAGGCGTAGGCGTGGCTCGCCGTCGGCGTCGTGGTCGTCGTGGTCGGGCTGTTGTCACCCCAGTTCCACAGGTAGCTGGAGATCGTGCCGTCGGTGTCCGTCGAGGTCCCGCCGTTGACGTTGACCGTGAGGCCGTCGGTTGTCGACGTGAAGGCCGCGGTGGGCGGGTTGTTGGTGTTCGGGCGGACGGTCGCGACGAAGTCGTTCGTCGCGCCCTGGTTGTCCGTGACCGTCAGAGTGACCACGTAGTTGCCGGCCACCGAGTAGGCGTGGCTGGGGGTGGCGCCGGTGCCGGTCGTGCCGTCACCGAACTGCCAGGAGTAGCCGGCCACCGAGCCGTCCGGGTCCGTCGACGCCGAGGCGTTGAAGGCCACGTTCAGCTGGTTCGTCACGCTGGTGAACGTCGCGTTGGGGGCGAGGTTCCCGGCTGCGCCGACGGTGCGACCCGACAGCGTGTAGTGCTCCGAGATCTGCTCCGGCGCGAGCTGGGCGGCGTAGACGGCCACCTCGTCCACGGTTCCCGAGAAGTACGTCGGGCCTCCGGCGACGCGGGCGACGTCGCCACCGACCCGCCAGTAGCCCCAGGCAGAGCGCAGCGCCGTCACCGACGTGTTCTGTCCGGCGAGGACCCCGTCCACGTACAGACGGGCTCCGGTGGCGCCGACCGTGACGGCGACGTGGTGCCACTGGTTGTCGTTGTAGCCGGACTTGGTCGTGTTGAGGCTGACGCTGCCGCGGGCGCTGTTCGCCGAGTAGGCGATCTTGCCCGAGGAGTCGATGGAGACGACGCGGTCAGAGGTGGTCGCGTTGTCGACCGTCACATCGATGGCGGGGCCGGAGCCGAAGCTCAGGATGTTGCCGCCGGTCGTGCTCGAGGTCTTGAACCACGCCTCCTCGGTGTAGGCCGCCGGGGCCTGCACCGTGTTGACCGAGGTGGCGACACCCGCCTGGGTTCCCGGGAAGCTGGCCGCGCGGTCGGCGTCACCGGAGAGCGCGCCTGCCTGGTTGCCGCTGACGCCCGTGCCGCCGTTGAGCGCGTTCACGCCGATCTGGTCGGCGAACCGGGTGCCGCTCGTCTCTCCCAGGCGCCAGTACGCGGTGGGCGCGTCCCCAACCACTGCGGGCGAGTAGCCGCTCGGGCTGCTCGAGGGGATGGTCACCGTGACCGCGTTGCCCGTGACCGAGTTGCCGAACGGGTCGGTGGCGCGGATCCGGTACTGCTGGCTGCTGCCCGGCGTCAGGCCGCTGTCCCGGTAGGTCATCGTGGGCCGGTCGAAGTTGGCCCGCGAGCCCTGCACGGCGGTGTAGATCGGCGTGGCCGTCGCGGCGCCGCGGATGAGGTCGTACGTCAGGTACTGGTTGTCCCGGTCGTAGTTGGTCTGCCACTTGACGTCGACGACGCCGGAGCTGACGCCGACGACCGTCGGCACGAAGCTGGAGCCGGTGACTCGGGGGCCGTCGTCGTTCGGCGCGATCGCCTTGCTCGCGAAGCGCACGATGCCCTGCTGGGCGATGTTGTTGACCCGGGTGAACTCGCCGGCGTAGACGACGTAGTTGTCGGTCGCCGCGATGGCCCAGGGTCCCTGGCTCTGGCCCGTGAAGGTGCCCGTGTTGAAGTCGGGCCACCAGCTCAGCATGGTCGGAGTGGGCCAGTTGGCGAACTCGCCGGAGAGCACCTTGTTCGAGGAGGCGTTCTTGCTCCACGCCATCGCGCGGTGGTACACGCGCGGGTTCTGCTGGCTCGCGTCGGGGAAGCCGTTCGCGATGGTCGAGCAGTCGTGCGGGTGCCCGGCCAGGTACAGGGTCGTGGAGTTCATGGCGACGTCGTAGCTGTCGCCCTTGCAGCTGTCGAGCCAGACGATGTCGCCGTTGGCCCAATCGGCGCGGAAGGAGCCCTCCAGGGTGCGGCCGCTGACCGGGTACATGTAGGCGGTGCCGTACACGCCGGTGGCGTCGGACTTGAGGCTGTAGATCGCCGCGCTCTGGGAGAAGGCGCCGCCCGCGGACGCCCGGCCGGCCTGGCGGATGGTCTTGTTGATGTTCCAGGGCATGACCTGGCTGGTCGACGTGTTGACGGCGCCGAAGCCGAAGCCCGGGTCCGTGGAGCCGTTGATGTTCGTGAAGTAGCCGCCGATGACGACCTTCGAGCCGTCCGGCGACAGCGCCATGGCGAGGATGCGGTCGTCGACCTGGATGCTGAGCGGGTTGAGTGCGCCCGTGCTCGCGCTCACCGAGGCGAGGCGGTTGCGTGCGGTCCCGCCCACGGAGGTGAAGTTGCCGGCCGCGTACACGGTGGTGTTGTTGGCGACGACCGCCTCCACCGCGCTGTTGAAGGAGGGCGCGAAGCCGGAGATCACGGCGCCGGTCGTCGGGTTCAGCGCGGCCACCCGGTTGCGCGTCGTGCCGTTGACCGTCGTGAACGTGCCGCCGATGTAGATGCGGGACCCGTCAGGCGAGGACGTCACCGAGTTGACGACGCCGTTGGTGTTCGCGACGAAGCCCGTGATGAGCGCGCCGGTCTGCAGGTTGAAGGCGAGCATGTTCGCGCGCGCCGTCTGGTTCTGGCCTGCGGCTGCGCCGGCCGGACGGGCGTTCGTGAACTGGCCGCCGGCGTAGACCGTGTTGCCCACGATGGTGGTCGACCACACGACTCCGTCGACCTGCACCGTGCCGAGCACGTCGGTCGAGACCGTCTCCACGTCGCCGTTCTGCGGGGCAGTGTCGGCGTAGGCGGGGAGGCCGCGTAGAGGATGCCCGCCGTGACGACAGCAGCCGTGGCGAGGGCGAGAGCGCGCAGGCGCGCAGGAAAGGAAGTGGGCATCGGGTACGCCTCTGGGTTCGGGTAGCCGGCAGCAGTCGGGGTTCTGCGAGCCGTGGCTGGAGTATAGAGGGCAAAGGGCCCGCTTGACTACCACCCCCAGTTGACGGGGTGCTGAACGGATCCCGAGAAGGCGCCCGGAGGAGGGGCGGTGGCACCGCCCTCTCGTGGAAGGCTCTCGGATCCGCGCGAACGGGGCTCAGCAGGCTTGCGCCCACTGAGCCCCGTTCGGCTGTGCCTGCTGCTGCGCGCGCTTACGCGCGCTTGTATTCGGCGTAGACGGACCCGAAGGCGCCCGCGAGCAGACCGGCGCCGCGTGCCACCGCCTTCATGCCCTTCGCGTGCCAGCCGATGCGCCGGGTCGCGGCGCCGATGACCACGAGGCCGCCGCCCGCCACCACCCGGCCGAGGCCGCGGGCCGCGAGCGACAGCCTCGTCGTGAGGCGGCCCACGGCCGTCGGCTGGACGGCGAGCGAGGTTCGCATCCAGCTGTTGCCGCTGCGGAACGCCCGCCGCACGACCCAGTCCCGCGTGGCGCGGGAAGCGGGGACGACGTCGGTGACGATCGCCTCGTCGCACCAGATCATGGTGCCGCCCTGGGCGATGAGCTCGCGGGAGAAGAGGGTGTCCGAACCGCCCGTCAGCCCGAAGCGGACGTCGAAGCGCAGCCCCATCCGCCGGATCTCCTGCATGTCGAGCAGCAGGTTGTTGGTCGCCGCGATGGTGACCGGGGAGCCGGTGGGGAGGCGGCGGCGGGTGAAGAAGCCGCCGGCGCGGATCCAGTCACCGGGCTCGACCTCGAAGGACGAGATCACCGGGCCGACCACCGCCGTGCTGCCGTGCTCACGCCAGGTGGCGACGAGCCGGGCGAGCCAGCGGCTCACCGGCCTCTCGTCGTCGTCGATGAACACGAGGAGGTCCGCGTCGCCGGCGGCATCGAGCGCCACGTTGCGGGCTGCGGCGATGCCGGGCTCCGCCGCGTGGACGTACTCGACGCCCTCGCCGAACGAGGCGATCTGCTCGCGCGCGCCGGCCGCCGGATCGTTGTCCACGATCAGGATGCGGACGTCGTCCTGGGACGCGGAGCGCTGAGCGACCAGGTCGGGCAGCAGCTCGGAGAGGTCTCCCGGGCGGCGGTAGGTGAGCGCGGCGACCACCACCGTGAGGTGGCCGCCGCGACTCGTCTCTGGATTGGACATCGGTGGAACCCTACTGGGCCGCGGTCACGACGAAGTCGTCGAAGGCCACGACGGCGGGGAGCGCGGTCGAGCTGCCGGAGAGGTACTCGCCGAGGCCCACGAAGCCGGCTCCCTGGAGTGCGGGCGCCGCGTCGGTCGCGGTGACCTGCCACGTCGTCGGCTCGGCGGTCCCGACCTTCCACACCTTCGCGCGGAGAGTCGTGGTGCCCTCGCCGACCACCTGCAGGCGGATCCGGAGCTGGTCGCCCGTCCCGGCGGTGAGGCCGGAGATCGCCTTGGTGAGCAGCGTGGTCGCGCCGGAGCGCAGTTGCAGGGAGACGGCGCCGGTGGAGGCGACGATCACGCGGGTCCGGTAGTCGGCTGTGCCGATCCGGCGGCCGATGACGGAGACGTAGGTCCCGCCGCCGGTCGGTGCCGTCTCGAGAGTCGCCGTCGCCTGCACGTCCACACCGGAGGAGGAGACGCCGGTCAGGTAGGCCTCCGCCTCGCGCCCGGCCGCCGGGACCGAGATTCGGCCGACACCGTTCACCGAGTAGGTCGAGGAGCCGGAGCTCGCCGTCCATGCGCCGCCCGTGAGGGCGCTGCCCCAGCCGGAGCCGAGGACGCGGGCGAAGTCGTCGCTCGCGAGCGCCGCATCGGCCGGGGGCTGGACCACCGGCGCGGTCACCGTGACGGTGCCCGTCGTGCTGGCGGTCGCGCCCTTGTCGTCGGTCACCGTGAGGGTCACCGTGTAGGTGCCCGCAGTGGCATAGGTGTGGCCGGCCTTCGCTCCGGTGCCGGTGGCGCCGTCACCGAACGCCCAGGCGTACGAGGCGATCGTGCCGTCCGAGTCCGCGGATGCGGATCCGTCGACCGAGGCCGTGAGGTCCGACGTGCTGCTCGTGAACGAGGCCGTGGGGGCGACGTTCGCCGGCGGAACCGGCGTGACGGGACCCTGCGGCGTGGTGCCGGGGGCGCCCGCCCACAGGTCGTCGAAGGCGAACGTGATCCGGGTGGGCGTCGCGCTCGCGCTCAGGTAGCCCGCGATGCCGATGGAGCCGGCGGCCTGGAGGCCATCGGTGCTGTCGGTCGTCGTGACCTGCCACGCGGTGGGCTCGGTGGTGCCCACCTTCCAGACCTTCGCCTGGATGGTGGTGGGCGAGGTGCCCGTCACCTGGACGCGGACCTGGAGCCTGTCCCCGTTCCCGACCGTGAGGCCGGTCACGTTGACGGTCTTGAGGGTCGTGCCCGTGCGCTGCAGCTGCAGCTGGACGGCGCCGGTGCTGGACACGATCGTCCGGGCCCGGTAGTCCTCAGTGCCGATGCGGCGGCCGAGGACCGACGCGTAGGCGCTGCCGGCGGTCGGGATCCCGGAGAGGCCCACCGTCGTCGTCACCTCCGTGCTGGGCGAGGACACCGTGCCGAGGTAGGCGGTGCGGGTCGCGCCGGCATCGACGACGATCTTCGCCGCGCCGTCCACCGAGTAGTTGGACGCGGTGCCGGACGTGGTCCAGGCGCCGCCGGTCTCCGCCGAGCCGAGCCCGCCGGTGACGGTGCGGCCGAAGCCGTCCTTCGCCAGGTCGGTGCCCGGAGCGGGAGCGGAGACGGTGACGTCGTGGCTGACGGTGCCGGTGGCGCCGTCGTCGTCCTTCACGGTGAGAGTCACCGTGTAGGTGCCTGCCGCGGCGTACGAGTGGGTCGCCGTCGTGCCGGTGGCCGTGCCGCCGTCGCCGAAGGTCCAGGCGTAGGAGGCCACGGTGCCGTCGGAGTCGCTCGACGCGCCGGCATCCGCCGTCACGACGAGGTCCTTCGGCGTCGCGGTGAACGCGGCGGTCGGGGCCACGTTGGCCGGCGTGACCGAGACGCTGCGCGTGGTCTGCGCGGTCGCCCCGTCGTCGTCGGTCACCGTGAGGGCGATCGTGTAGGTGCCGGCTGCGGCGTAGGTGTGCGCCGCGGTCTTCCCGGTCGCCGTGCCGCCGTCGCCGAACGTCCAGGCGTAGGAGGAGATGGTGCCGTCGCTGTCCGTGGACGCCGAGGCGTCGGTGGACACCGCAAGGTCCTGCGCGGCCGTCGTGAAGGAGGCGGTCGGCACCTTGTTCGGGACGGGAGCGAGACCGCTCGCCTGGTAGTGCTCGGCCACCGAGGTGGAGGAGAGGGCGTAGCTGTAGACGGCGGCCTCGTCGATGGTGCCGCGGAGGTAGGCGCTCGTGGAGCCCCACGTCGTGTCACCGCCGACTCGCCAGTAGCCCGTGTAGTTCTGGGCTCCGGTGACCGCGTTGCTGCCCTGCAGCACGCCGTCCACGTAGAGGCGCATGCCTCCGTTGGACTGGGCGGCCACCACGTAGTGCCAGGCGCCGTCGTTGTACGCGCTCGAGGTGGTGAGCACGTTCCGGACGTTCGTGTTGGTGCCGAAGACGAGCTTGCCGTCGTTCTGCATGTACACGTGGCGGTCGTAGTTGGCGGACGCGCCGGTCTTCGAGCTGCCGAAGCCGATGATCTTGCCACCGGTCGTCGTCGTCGTCTTGAACCAGGTCTCCAGCGAGTAGTTGGCCGGGTTGCTGACCGCCGTGCTGCTGCTGACGAGGCCGTTGACGCCGTCGAACGACGCGGCAGGGTCGGACCCGATGCCCGCGACCTGCTTGGTCACACCGCCGCTGTAGCTGCCGGCGGAGTTCCGGCCGCTGTAGTCGGCGGCCGCCGAGGCGCCCACCATGTCGTTCAGGCGCCAGTAGTTCTCCGGGTGGTCCGCGAAGACCGCGGCCCCGTAGTTGTCGGTCGGCGCCGCCGGACCGGCCACCGTGCGGCCGGAGAGCGTGTAGTGGGTGCGGACCTGGTCGGCGGTCAGCGCGGCGCCGTAGACGGCGACGTCGTCGATGGAGCCATTCAGGTAGTTCGCGCCGGCCCACGTCGAGTCGCCGCCGATGCGCCAGTAGCCGGTGTAGCCCTGGGCGAGGTAGATCTCCGGGCGGCTGCCCACGCGGAGGCCGTCGACATAGAGCGCCATGCCTTCGGTGCCGCTGAGGCTCGCCACCACGTGGTGCCACTGGCCGTTGTTGTAGCCGGTGCCGGTGTTGATGGTCTGCACGTTGCCCGGGTAGACCCCGAAGAAGATGCGGCCGGAGGCGTCGAGGTAGATGTGCCGGTCGTAGCTGGTCGAGTTGCCGGTCTTCGCGTTGCCGAATCCGACGACCTTGCCGCCGACGGTGCTGGTCGTCTTGAACCAGGCCTCGATGGCGAAGTTGCCGGCTCCCTGCTCAGCGGTCTGCGCCGCCACGAGGCCGTTGCCGTCGCCCGAGAAGGCGGCTGCGGTATTGCTGTCGCCGCTGATCGCGCCGGACTGGCCGAGGGCCACACCGGTGCCGGCGACGGCGTCGTTGTTGCCGGCCCAGTCGGACACGGCGGTCCCGGAGGACTCGCCCATCCGCCAGAAGTCCTTGGCGCCGTCGTTCAGCACGGCGGCGGCGTAGTTGCTCAGCGTGCCGCTCGAGGAGACGGTAATGCTCACCTGGTCGCCCCACGCGACGTTGCCGTACGGGTCCTCGACGCGCAGGCGGTAGGTGTGCGTGCTGCCGGGGGCCACGGTGGAGTCCGTGTAGGCCATGTTGGGCCGGTCGAACCACGCTCGCGAGCCCACGGTGGTCGTGTAGATCGGCGACGCGTTGACGCCGTCACGGATGAGCTTGTAGGTGAGGAACTGGTTGTCGCGGTCGTAGTTGGCGAGCCAGCTGACGCGCACCATGCCGGAGGCGAGCGACTTCACGGTCGGCACGTAGCTGCTGCCGCCGAGGCGCGGGCCGTCGTCGTTGGGAGCGATGGCCTTGGTGGCGAAGCGCACGAGGCCCTGCTGGCCCTTGTTGTTGACCTTGGTGAACTCGCCGCCGTAGAGGACGTAGTCGCCGCCGGCGGCGACGCTCCACGGGCCCTGGCCCTGGCCGGTCACGGTGCCGGTGTTGAAGTCCGGCCACCAGTTCAGCAGGTCGGGCGCCGGGGTGCCCTCCCAGCTCGCGTAGCCGAGGGTGTTGCCGCCGTTCACGTTGCCGTTCCAGGCGGTGGTGAAGGCGAGGCCGCGCTGGAAGGTCCAGTCGGGGTCGGTCTGCGGGAAGCCGCCGACGTTGGAGCAGTAGTGGGGGTGGCCGGCGATGTAGAGCACGCCGTTGCTGACCGCGGACGAGTAGGTGTCGCCGTGGCAGTCCTCGAGCCACACGAGGTTGCCGTTCCAGTCCATCCGGAAGGCGCCTTCCGCGTTGCCGGTGCCGCCGAAGTTGTAGGCGGTGCCGTACACGCTGCTGGTGTCGGTGGTCAGGCTCCAGATCGCGGCCTTCTGGCCGGCGTTGCGGACGCGGCTGTTCGCGGCCCAGGCGAGGGATGTGCCGGAGGTGGAGTCCACGGCGCCCATGCCGAAGCCCGGGTTGCCCGAGCCGTTGAGGGTCGTGAAGCTGCCGGCGTAGAGCACCTTCGAGGCGTCAGGGGAGACGGCGAGGGCGTAGGGCCGGCCGCCCTCGAGCACCGGGGCGAAGGGCAGGACCGCCCCGTCCGCGGCGTTGAGCGCGGCGCCGCGGGTGCGGGTGACCTTGCTGACCGTGGTGAAGTTGCCGCCGACGAAGACGGTGCTGCCGACCGCCTTGATGGCCTCGACGACGGTGTTGAAGGACGGGGCGAACCCGTTGATCACCGCGCCGGTGGTGGGGTCCACCGCGGCCATGCGATTGCGGTTCACGCCGTTGACGGTCGTGAAGCTGCCGCCGAGGTAGATCCGCTTGCCGTCGGGGGAGACGGCGATCGTCTTCACCTCGGCGTTGGTGTCCGCCACGAAGCTCGAGATGAGCTCGCCGGTCTTGAGGTTGTAGGCCAGCACGTTCGCGCGCGGCGTCGTGTTGACGCCTGCGGCGGCGCCGGCCGGACGCGCGGTGGCGAAGCTGCCGCCGACGTAGACCGTGTTGCCGACGACGAGCTGAGTCCACACGACCCCGTCGATCTGCACGGTGGGCAGCGGGTCGGTCGACACGGTGTCGACGACTCCCGCCGCGGGGGCGGTGTCGGCGTAGGCCGGCGAGACCGCGAAGAGGCCGCCGGCGACGACGGCGACGGCGGTGAAAGCGGACAGAGCGCGCCAGGGCGCACGGGAAGAAAGGGCCACGGGTAAGCCTTTGTGCTCGGGTAAGCCGGCGCTCGGGTAAACGCCGTGGTCCGAGTCAAGCGGTCCACGTGGGGTACAGGTCAGTCCCCAATGTGGGGGACTCCCTGTAGGAGGGTCAGCGGGGAGCCGGACCCGAGAACGCGATCACCGGGTCGTCGACGGTCGTGAAGACCGTGAGCCGGACCTGGTCGCGCCCGTCGGTGGGCACGTTGAACGTGTACGTGCCGGAGACGGTGGAGTTCGCGGCGACCTCGCCCGGGACCGGGGAGGTGTCCGACTCGTTGAGCTCAACCGCGGGCGTCTTGTCCGCGCCGTAGTCGACGTTGATCGCGACGTCGCGCAGCGAGATGGCCGCACCGGTGTTGTTGACGAACTCGACGACGAAGCGGAGCGACGGGCCGGCGATCTCGCCCGGCTCGTCGGCGTTGCCCTGGACGGCGTCCAGAGCGGAGACGCGGATGACGAGGCCGGCGGCTGCGACCGGCTGGTCCTGGTAGCCGACGTCGATGGTGTCGTCCGAGTCGAGGGCCGGGTCGGGCGCGTCGCTGGGCGGCGGTGCCGTCGGCGTGATGGTTCCGGTGGGCTCCGGCGTGGGAGTCGCGCTCGCACTCGCGCTCGGCGACGGGGAGCTGCTGGCCGACGGACTGCCGGAGGCGCCGGGCGTCGGCGACTTCGGCGATGCGACGGCCCAGATGCCGACGGCGAGAAGGGCGAGGACGACGATGCCGCCGAGCACCCCGAGGATCAGCCGCGTGCGACGGCGCTTCGGGTCGGTCGGGTCGGGCGTTTCGTCGGTGGTCACGATGCTCTTCTCTTCGGGCAGGAGTGCGGCAACTCTACCGGGGACGTAATCCCTGGTCTGGCCCGCAAGAGGGGCCGCGCCCGTGCCGCGGGCTCACGCTCCGCGGCGCACGGTGACCGCCTCCCCGTTCGTGAACCGGTTGTGGGCGAGCGCGATCTGGGTGCTGGGCGGGGAGATGATCGCGCAGTCGGCGAGGCGCTGCGACCGGCCGAAGACGTTGTTCTCGACCGTCACGCCGGCGATCGGACCGTAGTCGCCGAGGGAGACGTTGATGCTGCACCAGCCGCCGTTCGCGCGGTTGTGCACGAACGTGACGTCGGAGACGACTCCCCGATCCTGCGTGATCTGCACCACCGCGTTGTGGGCGCCGCTCAGACGGCTCTTCTCGACCGTGATGCGCGAGCCGATCTGGATCTGCACGTTGTCGTCATGGCTCGGTCCGTTGTCGTGCGTCGGGTCGTTCTCATAGTGCAGGTTGGCGTGCAGCCATGACCCGGTGACCGTGACGTCGTCGCCGACCACGTGCACCTGGTCGATGACGTCGTGGATGTCGACCGCCTGAAGGGTGAAGTGGGAGCCCATGATGCCGTTCACATAGGGGGAGGGGACGGCGGCGTAGACCTCCGTGTTGATCACCTTCAGCCCCGGCTGGCCCTCCATCGCATCGATGAGGCCCTCTCGGCTCCCGGAGTCGGCCCCGCGCACCACCGAGTTGCGGATCGTCACGTCCGGGGCGCGGACGATGATCCGACCGTGCACGTCGACTCCATCGACGACCGTCCCTGCCTCCGTGATCTCGATGTCGCCGTTCACGGTCCGGAGGCTCGTTCCCGGCGGGACCCCGGTCAGGTCGGCCCAGGTCTTCGGCCGCGGCGGCATGGAGACGAACACGACGGCGACCACGACGGCGACGACCGCGACGATGCCGCCCACGACGAAGAGGCGCGTGCGGGCGAGCCGCCTCGCCTGCTCCTCGTCGTCCGCCACGGTGCCCCTTCGGTCGTCCTGGGATGCTAGCCGCGATCAGGCCATACGGAGACTCGCCCCTAGAAAGAGGGAGTTCTGGTCGGGCGTTTCCGCAGGTAAAGTGACGCCACCGGTTACCCGACCGTCGTGCGAGTCCGTGCACCCGACACGTCCGCCACCCGAGAGCCTCCCATGTCCAGTCATCCTGAAGGCGTTCCCTCCGGCCCATTGCGCTGGTGGAGCGGCCTCACCCGCGCGCTCAAGCGGCGCCATGTGCGCAAGGCGATCGGCCGATGGGCGATCTTCGCCGCCGTCGTCGCCGTGGTCTCGGCCACCATCATCGCCCTCACCGCGATCGACCGGATCAACAAGGATCCGAGTGCCGCCGCCCCCGTTCCGGTTCCGTCGCAGAGCGCTCTGGCGACGGGGGCCCGACCGGCGGCGACCAGGACCCGATGACGGCCGGCGTCCCCAAGGGCTTGTACCTGAAGCCGGTCTTCCACGACTTGAAGATCACGAAGGACGGCACGGTCGTCGAGGGCCTCGACGTGCACGGCCGCATCATCATCAAGGCCAACAACGTGACCATCCGCAACACGATGGTCCGCGGCTCCGACACCGGCAGCCGTAACGGCCTCATCGACATGACGCGCGACTTCACCGGTCTCGTCGTCGAGGACTCGGAGATCTTCGCGACCGTCGAGTCCTACTGGGTGAACGGCATCATCGGCGACCACTACACGCTGCGGCACGTGAACATCCACAACGTGATCGACCAGGCCCAGATCACCGGGGATGACGTCACCATCGAGGACAGCTGGTTCCACGACAACCTGCACTACGAGAACGACCCGAACCAGGACGGCACCCCGAGCCACGACGACAGCGTCGAGATGTTCGGCGGCAAGAACGTCGTGATCCGCAACAACGTCCTCGACGACGTCTGGAACGCGAACCTGCAGCTCAGCCAGGTGCTCGGCGTCATCTCGGACGTGACCTTCGAGGGCAACCGGGTCAACACCGGCTTCTGCAGCATCAACCTCTCGCAGAAGAAGCTCCCGCCGATCGAGCGCATCGTGATCAAGGACAACACCTTCGGTCAGGACACCCGCCACCCCAACTGCGCGATCCTCCGGCCGAGCACGACGGAGCCGATCATGGAGAACAACGTCTACGTGGACGGCACCCCGGTGACGGGCTTCGTCCCCGGTTGATCCGCAGACCACGAGGAAGGGCGCGGAGGCTACGGCCTCCGCGCCCTTCCCCTTTCTGCACCCGGCGGCGCCCAGCGCGCCCCGCGACGCCGAGCGCGGCTCGTGACGACGAACGCGGTCCGTACTCAGGGCGCGTTCGTCGGTACGGCCCGCGCTCGGTGGCCCCGCCGGCGGGTCAGCCGTTCTTCACCGTCACCAGGGCGCCGTCGTCGAAGCTGTTGCCGCCCAGCGCGACGCTCGTGCTCGTCGGCCCCACGACCGCGCAGTGGCTGATGCTCCCGCTCAAGCCGAAGCTGTTGTCGGTCACGGAGATGCCGGCGATCGAGCCCTGCCCCTTCTCCGAGATGTTGATCATGCAGTCGCCGTTGTCCATGCGGTTGCCGGCGATGCGCACGTTCGAGACGCGGGACCGGTCCTGCGTGATCTGGATCGCCGAGTTGGTCGCGTCGGTCATCGTGTTGCCCGTGATGCTGATGCCGTCGCCGCCGATGATCTCGATGTTGTCGGCGTGCGAGCCGTCGCTGTGGTCGGGGTCGTCGGCGTACCAGACGTTGCCGTGGAGCCAGGAGTCGGCCACGACGACGCTGCCGCCGACGATGCTCACCTGGTCGACGGTGTTGTGGATGTTCACGCGGTAGAGCTCGAAGTTCCACCCCATGATCCCGTTCACGGTCCAGTTCGGGTTGGTCGCCGCGATCTCAGTGTCGTAGATGCGGAGGCCCGGGGATCCGGACATGTTGTCGACGAGACCGTACTTGCTGCCGGAATCGAGCCCGCGGACGATCGAGTTGCTGATGGTGACGTTCGCCGCCTTGACGATGATGCGGCCGTGCACGTCGAGGGCGTCGAGCACCGATCCGACCTGGGTGACGGTGATGTCACCATTCACGACGGTCCGTGCGATGTCCGGCGCACCCGCGTCGAACGCCGATCGGCCCCCGCCGGACGAGCCGGACCCACCGGAACCGTCGGAGCCACCGGACCCCGACTCCCCGGAACCTGACCCGCTGGAACCCGACGCGCCTGCCGCCGCCGCGGTCGCGGCCGCCGCCTGGGCCGCCTGCTCCGCAGCGACCCGAGCCGCCTCCTCGGCCGCCTTCCGCTCGGCGAGCTCGCGGGCCGCAGCCTGTTCGGCGCGCCAGGTCTCCTGCTTCTGCTTCTGGCGCTCGGCGGAGCGCAGCACGGCAGCGGCATGCTGGTCGATTCCCACGGCGATCGAGTTCGAGGACGGGAGCGCGAGCGTGCTCGACGCGAGCACCAGGTCCCCCGAGGCGCGCCCCCGTCGGTCCCTGCGAGCGCGGAGGAGGGGGCGGCGAATGCGGCCACCGCGAGACCGACCGCTCCGAGCGCCGCGATGCCGCGGACCGCCGGGATCCGCATTGCTCCGCGGGTCCGGCCCTTCCGGCGGCTCGCGGGCTGCGTCTTCTTCAGGTTGTCGCTGGGCACGGGGAGCCACCCTAGGTCAGATCGAAACGCTTCCTCTTCAGGTTCATCCACGGGGTTAGGGTCGCCGCCCACCGTTGCTGACGGAAAGACGAGGGGCGCGGAGGCGGTGCTCGCCTCCGCGCCCCTCGCGCGATTCCCCTTGTTCCGGCCGCTCGCGCGGCCCGCACGGGCGGTCTCCGGTCACTTGGTCCGGAGCACCGCCACGACCCCGTCGGTGTACGTGTTGCCGATCATGTTGACCGGGCTATCCGGGCTGTAGACGGCGCACCGGCTGATGGTGCTGTTGGTCCCGAACACGTTCCCCGACATCGTGAACCCGGCGATCGGGCCCCGGCCCTTCGTGGACACGTTCACCGTGCAGTCGCCGTAGTCCATCCGGTTGTTCGAGATGTTCAGGTTCGACATGGTCGCGCGGCCCTGGGTGATCATGATGGCCGCGTTGCTTGCGTCCTCCATGACGTTCCCCGTGATGGTGACGTTGTCGCCGGCGACGGTCTCGATGTTGTCGTCGTGGGAGCCGTCGGTGTGGTCGGGGTCGTTGGCGTACCAGAGGTTGCCGTGCAGCCAGGAGTCGGCGACGAGGACGTTGCTGCCGGCGATGGAGACCTGGTCGACGGTGTTGTGGATGTTGACGCGGTGCAGCTCGAAGTTCCAGCCCATGATGCCGTTGATGGTCCAGTTGGGGTTGGTGGCGACGATCTCGCTGTCGTAGATCTTCAGGCCGACGGAGCCGGACATGTTGTCGACGAGGCCGTACTTCCCGCCGCCGTCGGTGCCGCGGATGATCGAGTTCTTGATGGTCACGTTGGCGGCCTTGACGATGACCCGGCCGTGGATGTCGAGACCGTCGAGGACGGTGCCGTCCTTGGTGATCGTCTGGTCACCGCTGACGACCGTGAGGTTCACTCCCGCCGGCACGCCCGTGCCGTGTCCGCTGGTCGGAACCGGAACGGTGACGACGGGGTCGGGAACCGTGACAGGGGAGCAGGCTGCTCCACCGGCGGCTGCTCGACGGGAGCGGCCGGGACGGCGGGCGCGGGGGCGGGTGCGGGCTGCGCCGCGGTCGGTGTCGGCGTCGGCGTGGAGCTCGGCGTGGAGCCGGTGCCGCCCTTGCCCGCGTCCTCGTTGCCCTTGGTGACCTCGTCGGCGATCTGGTCGATCTCCGTGGGGGTCGGCGTAGCGCTCGGCGAGGAGGTCCGGTGGTGGTGCAGGCGGATGGCCTCACGCACCGCGGCGTTCGTGACCTTGATGCCGCCGCACTTCACGGACACCACGGGCTGGGCTGCGAGCTTCGCGTCGGCGCTCTTGGCGGGCGCCGGGCTGTCCGTCGCCGCCGAGGCCGTGGCCTCCGACGTCTCCGGCGCCGCCTCCGTGCTCGAGGTGCTCTCGGGCGCCGTCGACCCCGCGTCAGCGGCTCCCGCAGCCGGCGCCTGCGTCTCCGCCGTGGCGGTCGTGGTCGCGGTGGTGCCGGCAGCGGCGGCCGTGCCCTTGCTCGAGGCGTGGTGCTCGCCACGGATCTGCACGAGGGCGGCACGAGCCCCACGGGGGTGTTCGGCAGCGAGATCTTGCGCGACTCGTTGGTCGCGAGCTTGATGGTGACGGCGTTGCCGCCGGTCGCCGCCGTGTACTCGCCGAGGTCGGCGTGGGCGTCGCCGCGGTCGAAGAAGCCGACGACGCTGATCTCGGTCTGCCCGACCGCATTGCGGTTGACGAGGCTGACCTCACTCAGCTTGTCGAGCGAGACGACCGCGAGCTGGGGCGTCTCGTCCGGCAGGCCGGCGGCAGTGAGCGACGCGGTCGCGCACTCCGTTCCGTCGGTGGAGCAGAGTGCCACGAACCGCGGCTCGGCAGCCACGAAGACGCCGACGCACGTCGCGGCGGCGACCGCCAGCGTCGCGGTCAGACCGACGACCGGAACCGTCCTCTTCTTCGCATGCCGCGAACGACGAAAGAACCCCACCCGATTACCCCAAACTTCGAACCTGCGAGGGCATGGCAGAGCATCCCAAGCTCTGAGCCTGCGCAGGTTGCGTGGTGGCTGGGCACTGACTAGGAGAGTGCCTTCAGCCGCTGACGGTCGCCCACGCTAGCACCCCCAAACGAGGGGGACGAGTGCCCCCTTGAAGGCGAACGGCAGGTAACGGATCGGTAACGCCCCCGTTTGTCTTGACGATCGAACGACCGATCCGCACCAGTACGGGGCTCACTGGGGTTCGGCTCACCTTCGGGGGCGCCGCCTTGGAACCGCGAAATTGACTTCACCCAATTGTTCACGGTTGGGCGTGTCTGGACGGGGGCCAAGAGATCCCCGAAAGAGGCAGGCGGTCAGCCGGTCCGTGTGGTGGTGTCCTGGTTCCAGTTGATCCGTGTGCCGGACGCCAGCAGGCGCCGCGCGCGGAGGCGGGTGACGGAGGACACGGCGTAGTAGATCGCGAACGGCGGCCAGAGGGCGGGCCGCGTGCGAATCGAGCGGAGGAGAGCCACGTTCTGGCGCTCGCCGCCACCGGCACCTTCCCGACCGCCGAGGAGCTGCGCGAGCTCGTAGTTCCCCGCGATGATCCGCGTGCCCCGGCGCACGAGCGCACGGAGGGTCCGGGGTGACTCGACGGTGAACTCCGCTTCGGGAAGGGTGATCCGCTCGTCCGGGGCGAAGAGGCGCTGCACGAAGCGGTCGTCGGCGATCACCGGGGAAGTCGCCGAACCGGGCCCGACCCGACGCCGAGAGCGCGTAGATCCCGGAGCCGACGTGCCCTCGGGTCCGGTACTGCGAGATGTCCCAGATCCGGTAGTACTGGCGCACGAGCCAGCCCGCCGACCGGGTGTCCACCCGGAGGGTGGGGGAGGCAATGCGCGGCTCGTCCGTGGAGAGGGCGTCGGCGAGCGCGGCCAGGGTGTCCGTCGACACGACGACGTCGGCATCGAGGTAGGCGCGGGGGAACGCCGCGGCCGCTCGGTCTCCGGCGTTCAGCGCCGCGATCTTCGACCCCTCGGCGACCTCGACGACCCGCACGCCCGGATAGGAGCGCGCCCGCTCGGCGGTGCGGTCGGTGCAGCCGTTCGCCGCCACGACGATCTCGAAGCGGTCCGGGTCAGGTCCCTGGGTCAGCGTGCCCAGCAGCCGCCCGATCAGCTGCTCCTCGTTGTGCGCGGGGATGACGATGCTCAGGCGGGGCGGCATGGTGCGGAGGCTATCAACGGGTTCACCGAGCTCGGCCGGAGCCTCGCCGGGCGGGTGCCCGCCCGGCGAGGGGTCTTCCGGTGTCAGCGAGTGGGCAGCGGCGCGGTGGCCGGACGCTCGTCGGGCAGGATTGCCGCGGCGGTCTCGTTCCAGCCCTCCTTGCGGCGGCGGCCCTTGGAGAGGCCGTGGATGGTCTCGCCCGCCACCAGGCGCATGGCGAGCTCCTCGTAGCCGAGGGCGACCTTGTCCCAGTCGTACATCGCCTCGGCGCGCTGCTGCATGGCGGTGCCGATCGCGACGTGCTTCCAGCCCGCGTCCTCGATGCGCTCGAGGATCGGCACGAGCGCGTCCGCATCTGCGAAGTACAGGCCGTCCGGGCCTGCCACCTCGCGGTTGAAGACGACGTCGTAGGCGATCACGGCTGTGCCCGCGCCCATGGCGCGCAGCAGCGAGGGGTTGGTGCCACCCACCGAGTGGCCGTGCAGATAGGTGCGGGCGTGGGCGTAGAGCTGGTTGAGCTCCTCCTGGTCCCACACGCCGCCCAGCATCTTGATGCGCGAGTCGGCGGCAGCGGTGCGGGCGATGCGGTCGGTGTACTCGGCCGCGTAGGGCGCCGAGCCGACGACGACGAGTGGGTACTTGGAGCCCGAGCGGGTGTACCCGTCGACGATCACGTCGACGTGGTTCTCCGGCTCGAAGCGGGCGACGACGAGGTGGAACTCGCCGGGGACCAGCCCGTGCTTGGTCAGCTTGTCGGTGGCGACCTCTGTGAGCTTCGACGAGCCGTAGGCGATCAGCTCGGTGGGGACGCCGAACTCGGCGGAGTAGTAGTCCGCGATGCCCTGCGCGTCGCTGATGAGCGCGTCGGCGGAGCGGACGGAGAACTGCTCCGCCATCCGGTAGTACCGGCGGCCCCACTTGCCCCACTTGCCGCGGCGCCATTCCAGGCCGTCCACGTGCACCGCGGTCGGCACCCTGCGGGCCTTGATGATCGGCACGAAGGGGGAGTTGGCGGCATTGAAGACGAACGCCATGTCCTGCTTCCGGTGGCCGAGCATGTGCAGGGCCGACAGCGCGGAGTGGCTGAGCGTCTCGAGGGTCTTCTTCTTGAGCGCGGGCAGGTGCACGAGCTTCATGCCCAGGTGCTCGGCGGGCCGGTTGCCGTCCTTCGGGCGGCAGTAGACGGTCACCTCGTGGCCGCGGGCGGCGAGGCGGCTGCCGATCTCCTCGACGGCGGTCTCGAAGCCGCCGTACGCGGCGGGGACTCCGCGGGTGCCCACCATCGCGATGCGCAGCTGCTTCTGGGGCAGGGCGACCAGGACGGGAGCCGGCGCATCGCTCGGGTCATCCAGCTCTTCGGGTTCGATGTAGTCGAAGCTCATCGGGCCACCTCCGTGGCGGTGCCCGCAACAGGGGTGCACGCAGCGGCCGGAAGGCTGCTGCTGCCTGCGGCGGGAAGCCGCAGTTCGCTGTTCGGGTTCATGGGTAGCTCGCGTTTCGGGTACACGACGGTCGGGTGGATTCCCCGCCCGCCTCTGCCGAATGCTGGGGGACACTCTCGGGTGGCGAGGCGGGCGGGGCGCCGATCGGGTCGGGGGCCCGACCGGCTTTGGTGCTGCCGGATCCGTTGGGGGGACCGATCCGGGTGGTGCTCCCGGATCCGTTGGGGGGACTGATCCGGGTTTCGGGTGTGGATCGCCTTGGGGGAGGCGGTCCGGGTTCCGGCCCTTCGGATGTCGGGCCGGGGAGCGGTCCGCGAGGGACCGGGTCTGAGGGGTAGTTGGGGTGGGGAGGGGACGGGTCAGGCTGAGGTGAGGGAGCGCTCGGCAGCACCCGCTCCGCTGCCGGACGAGGCCATGATGGCGTCGAGGGCGCCGCGCAGCTTCGTGCTCGAGGTCGTCATCGTGTACGGGAAGTACACGACTTCCACGCCCACGGCGGCGAACTCGCGCTCGAGCCGCAGGCCCTTCTCGGTGCCGCGCCAGTCGTCGCCCTTGAAGAAGACGTCGAACTGGACCTCGCGCCAGGTGTCCAGCTTGTCGGGCAGGACCTCCGGCCGCGCCTCATCCACGTAGCGGATGTTGCGCACGATCTCGAGGCGCTCGGCGAGCGGGACGACCGGGGTGATCCCCTTCGTCTGGCGGAGCATCTCGTCGCTCACCACGCCGGCGATCAGATAGTCGCAGTTGCGCTTGGCGTGCTTGAGGATGTTGAGGTGGCCGACGTGGAACAGGTCGAATGCACCAGCGGCGTAGCCGATTCGGGTCATCGGGTAGGACCACAGCTTTCACTATGGCTGCACTTTGCGCCCATGTCCTCGCTCGGGTAAACGAGGGTGCTCGGGTAAGCGGGCGTCGGATCCTTCGGGTTTGCAGCGGGTACTACAAGGAGCCAGGTCCCCAAAGTAGCGGACCGAGCCGGGAAGGCGCGACACCAGCTCGGGGGTTTTGTTTCCCTTAGGTAAAGGTTAGGGACTCCTCGTGTTCACCAAGGGGTGCGGAGAAGGGTGCGTGAGGGTGCTTTCCCACCGCTACGGAGTCGACTCGCGAGGCGCCGCTGCGGCCGGAGTCGCGAGGCTCGAAGCCGGCTTCGGCGCCTCCCGCCGCCCTGCCGACAGCGCCAGCAGGCACAGCAGCGCCCAGTTCCCCTCCACCAGCAGCCGGCTCTCCGCCAGGGCCTGCGCGAGCAGGGCGGTGAGGAGCAGCGCAGGCAGCACGCGATCGAAGACCCAGTCGGACGGGCCGGCGCCCGCTCTGGCGATCCGGCCGCTCCGAGCGACGGCGACGCACACCGCGACGAGGAAGGCGAGGAAGAGGAGCAGCCCGATCACGCCGAGCTGCACCGTGACGTCGAGGAACGCGTTGTGCGCCTGCAGGTACTGCACGCCCTTGCGGACCGCGAGCCCCTCGTACGGCTTGGTCCCCGGCACCCAGTAGCTGATCCAGCCCCAGCCGAGCACCGGACGCTGCGCGACCAGCCCGGACACGGCGGTCCAGATGTCGAGGCGCCCCGTGAGGTCGTCGCTCTTGCCGAGCAGGGAGAGGAGCGCGCGATTCGCCGCGACGGCGCCGACGGCGGCGAGCGCGAGCACTACGACGAGCGCCCAGAAGCCCGACCTCCGCTGCGGCGGAGTGGTGGGCGTCCTGCGCCAGAGCAGCATCAGCGCGAGCACCACCGCGCTCGCTGCGGCGGCCACTGTCACGGTGGAGGACCGGGTGAGGGCCAACGTCGCGACGGCCAGCGCGATGCCCGCGATCCCCAGGTCTCGCCGGATGCGACCGGCCGCCAGCAGACAGGCGGTGACGATGAGCGCCAGCAGAGCGACGAAGCCGA
The DNA here is from genome assembly GCF_030296595.1 of Naasia aerilata. Classification (GTDB taxonomy): domain Bacteria; phylum Actinomycetota; class Actinomycetes; order Actinomycetales; family Microbacteriaceae; genus Naasia; species Naasia aerilata. Next base: position 1,689,496 of record NZ_AP027731.1, read on the forward strand.
GCAGGTTGGCGTTGCCCAGGATGCCCTGGATCCGCCCGCCCTCAAACAGCAGACCTCGGCTCCAGTAGTAGGCGGCGGGCACGTCGCTCCCCTTCGACGGGTCGAAGGGGAAGACGGGAAGGATCGGATGCCGGATGACGGCGGCGACGACGAACTCGAAGAGAAGCGAGAGGGCGAGGATCGCCTGGAGCGCCCCTGCCAGGGCGCGGACGACGCCGGGCCATCCGACCCACAGATAGAGGACGACGGCGGCGAAGGTGGTGACGAGAAGCACTGCGATCGCCAGCAGGGTGACTCCGCGATAGTACGACCAGGCGACGGAGAGCACCGCCCAGGCCAGGAAGGCCGCGAGCAGCACCACGCCGTGCCCTCGGTCGCGGAGCCGGCGGACGAGGCTTCCCGATCGCCCGTCCGCCTGCCGCTCCGGGCCGGACAGGGCACCCCGTCGCCGCACCGCGACGGCGGCACCCACAAGAAGGAGGAACACGAGCCCGTCCCACACGGCGAACCCCCACCAGCTGACCGTGTCGCGGATCGCCTCCCCGGCGAAGAGCGTGAAGAGCACAAGGACGGCGCCCGCAGAGGCGAGGCGGGAGGCGGTGCGGGTCACCCGGCCAGGCTATGCGGATCTCGGCCCGCCGGCCGGGAAGGCAAGGGGCCGGAGAAGGCAAGGGGCCGGAGCTGCCCGGGAAGGCCCCTGACTGGGGGAGGGGTGCCTCCCCGCCGCTGGTAGGAAGGAAGGACCCGGCTACCCACCGGAGTCGCGCCTCTGCGGTGACCTGCTAGGAAAGAGTCCCGCACGCGGCTTGACGCATCCTCACCCAAGGAACCCGACCCAAATGAGAATCTCTGTAATCGGCTGCGGCTACCTCGGCGCCGTGCACGCCGCGAGCATGGCCGAGCTCGGCCACGACGTCATCGGAATCGATGTGGACCCGGGCAAGATCCAGGCGCTCAAGGCCGCGAAGGCGCCGTTCTTCGAGCCGGGACTCGAGGGCATCCTCGAATCCGCGATGCGCTCGGGTCGGCTCTCCTTCTCGACGGACATCGCCGACGCGAAGGGCTCGCAGGTGCACTTCGTGGCCGTCGGCACGCCGCAGAAGCGGGGCGAGAACGCCGCGGACCTGACCTACGTCGACGCAGCGATCGAGGGCATCCTTCCGCACCTCAGCGAGGGCGACCTCGTCGTCGGGAAGTCGACGGTCCCCGTCGGCACCGCCGCCCGGCTGGCGGAGCGCATCGACGAGGCCGGCACCGGCGCCTCGCTCGCCTGGAACCCGGAGTTCCTGCGCGAGGGCTACGCGGTCAAGGACACCATCGCGCCCGACCGGCTCGTCTACGGCGTGGCTGCGGGAGAGAAGGGCCTGAAGGCGAAGGAGCTCCTCGACCAGGTCTACGCGACGGCCATCGCGAACGAGACCCCCGTCGTCGTCACCGACTACGCGACCGCGGAACTGGTCAAGGTGTCGGCCAATGCGTTCCTTGCGACGAAGATCAGCTTCATCAACGCCATGGCGGAGATCGCCGAGGTCGCCGGCGCAGACGTGACCTCGCTCGCCGACGCGATCGGCTACGACGCGCGCATCGGCCGCCGCTTCCTCAACGCTGGCATCGGCTTCGGCGGCGGCTGCCTGCCGAAGGACATCCGCGCGTTCAGTGCTCGCGCCGAGGAGCTCGGCCGGGGCGAGTCGGTGCGCTTCCTGCTCGAGATCGATGCGATCAACATGCGCAGGCGCGAGCGCGCGATCGACATGGTCATCGAGGCGCTGGGCGGCCAGGTCTACAAGAAGAAGGTGGCCGTGCTCGGCCTCGCGTTCAAGCCCGATTCGGACGACGTCCGGGACTCGCCCGCGCTCGACGTCGCCGTCCGTCTCAACGGCCTGGGCGCGCACGTGATCGCGACCGACCCGGAGGCCATCCCGAACTCGATCCGCCTCCACCCTCAGCTCGGCTTCGCCACGGACACGCTGGACGCCCTGCACGGGGCCGACGTGGTGGTCCTCGTGACCGAGTGGAAGGAGTACCGGGAGCTCGACCCGGTGGAGATCGGCGAGCTGGTGCGCGACAAGGTCATCATCGACGGGCGCAACGTCCTGGACCCGGTCAAGTGGCGGGCTGCCGGCTGGACCTACAAGGGGATGGGCCGTCCCTGATCCTGACCCGGGGGCCGGCGGAACGCCTGCACCCGGGCCCCCGCCCTGTCTGCGGTGGTCAGAAGCTCTCATGAATCACCCCGCCCGCACCCAGTAGCCTCCCCTATGAAGCGGATTCGGGTTGCCGACACATTCCTCCTCGTCGGTGACTCCGTCGCCGACCTCATCACCGAGTACGCCGTGCTGCTCAGCCGCGTGAACACGGCGGACCGGGTCACGCTCAACGCGATCGACGACGGCGGCGACCTCGTGTCGGCCACGGTCGTGCTCACGCAGGCGACCACGATCGTCGCGGAGACGACCAACTCGCCGATCCCGGACCCCGAGAACGGGGAGGCGGAGGAGTACATCCGGGGCCGTCTCGCGAGCTGGGACGCCGGAGTCACCAACAACTGACGTTCCGCCCCCTCGGGGGAGCGTCGGGCAGAATGGGATGTCCCCGATCGTGAAGGCAGAGATGACGGACCCCACCACTGCGCCCGCCGACGTCTGGAGCGCCGACTGGCTTCCCCGCCTCGTCGCGTTCGACCTGGACGACACCCTCGCCCCCTCGAAGTCGGCGCTCGACCCGACGATGGTGCGGCTCCTCCACGACCTGCTCGGCGTGGCCGAGGTGTGCATCATCTCCGGCGGCCAGATCGGGCAGTTCCGGACGCAGGTCATCGACCGGCTCCAGGACGCGGACCCGGCCCAGCTCGAGCGGCTGCACCTGATGCCCACCTGCGGAACCCAGTACTGGCGTCACCAGGCAGGGGAGTGGATGCCCGTCTACGCACAGAACCTCACGGCTGAGCAGATCGCGGCGGCGTTCGCGTCGCTCGAGGCGCGGGCCAAGGAGCTGGGCGTCTGGGAGACCGAGACGTGGGGGCCGGTCCTCGAGGACCGCGGCTCGCAGGTGACGTTCTCGGCGCTCGGCCAGGAGGCCCCTGTCGCGGTGAAGCGCCAGTGGGATCCGACGGGGGAGAAGAAGAACGCCCTGCGTGCGGCCGTCGCCGCCGACCTGCCCGACCTCGAGGTGCGCTCCGGCGGGTCCACCTCCGTCGACATCACCCGCCGCGGCATCGACAAGGCCTACGGGATGAAGCAGCTGGAGGAGGTCACCGGCATCGCCATCGCCGACATGCTGTTCGTAGGAGACCGACTCGACCCCGAGGGCAACGACTATCCGGTGAAGTCCACCGGCGTCGCCTGCCATGCGGTCGACGGCTGGGAGGACACCGCCGCTCTCGTCGCTGCGGTCATCGACTACTCCCGGAGGTGAGCGCCCGCGGTTCCGCCCGCGAGCGAGCGGGCAAGACCGTGCTCTCCCGGGCGGGGCAGGGACTTCCCGCCTCCGCGGCATCCCGGTTCCGGCTGAAGGTGGCGGCGGTGCTCCTCGCCCTCTACGTGGCCGTCGTGCTGCTGGTCACCCTGTCGCCGACCCCTGTCGATCGTCCCTACTCCGCCGTGCTCGTGCGGCTGATCCGGGAGCTGCACGAGCGAGGTGTCCCCGGCTGGGTGGGCTACCCGCAGATCGAGTTCCTGTCGAACGTGCTCCTGTTCGTGCCGCTCGGGTTCCTCGCCGCCCTCGACCTGCCCCGGCGGGACTGGTGGCTCGCCGCGGTGGCGGCGCCGGCCTTCTCGGCCCTGCTCGAGCTCGGGCAGGCCCTCTTCTTCCCGGCCCGGACACCGAGCGCATCGGACGTGGTCGCGAACGGGCTCGGCGGAGCCGTCGGGGCCGTCGTGTCGCTCCTGGCGCGGATGATCGTGCACCACCGCGACCGGCTCGTGGCCGCCGACGTCGCCGGCGGGCATCGGTCCTCCGACGCGCGCCCCTGACCCAGCGCTCTCCTGTGCGGTGTGTCTGCCGCGGAAGACAGGGCCCGGCGGATAGGAATGCCGGGTGACCTTCCTCGGAGTCCTCGCCCTCGTCGTCGGCATCCTCGCGGCGTGGCTGTGCGCGGCGATCGTCCTCGCGCTGTTCCTCGGCAGGGTGCTCGGCTGGGGGCCCGATCGCCCCTGGCGTGCATCCCGCCGGGACTTCGACCGGGCGGCCTGAGGGGGAGTTCCCCGAATCACTAGGGGGCTTAGCAAACTGCTCCCCGTGCTAGCGCACGGCATACCCCAATAGTGGCATTTAAGGCGTTTTCACAGCGAGGCGGTCGTACCTTCGTCGCGGGTGGACGCTGAGGGATTCTCGGACTTCGGGTGTTCGTGATCTGTCCCGTGGTTCACCTGATCGGGTAGTAAGAGGGAGCCCCTCGGCACTCCTTGGACGCAAGGAGCCGAGGGGCTCGGTCCGTCGTCGGCGGTGCGTCCACATCGGTGCGTCCTCCTGTCCGTCACTGGCCGGCGGTCGGTGCCACCGGTGACGGACGCGAGATGGCGGCACGCGTGAGCGCCGCGCGGCGGCGGAGTCCCACGAGGAGCCAGGTCCCGCCGCCCGCGAGCAGCAGCGCACCCGCTGCGAGGAAGATGATGCTCGCCAGGAGACCCAGCTGGTAGCCGCCGAGGGCGCCCACCAGAAGGAAGATGACGCCGAAGCCGAGAACGGCTGGGACGGAGTCGGACATGTCGGGTGAATCCTCTCGGGTAAGAGGCGTGGCGTCGGGTAGCGCCGAGCCAGAGCGTAGACCCAAAGGCCGCCCGGTCACCAGAGCCGATATCCGCAAGGCGACGCTAGATCTGGTTCCCTGGAGCGTGCATCACCCCTATGGGTGCCGTCGAGCGGTGCCTGGCGCGTCGGCCTCGTTGAGCGAGCTCCGTGTCGGCGGTCTCGGTACGGCCGGCTCACCCGAGGGCTAGGACCCGCGGGTCAGCAGCCGCACGTCGTGCTGGGTCATCCGGGCGACGATCTCCTGGAACGGCACCTTGGGGCGCCAGCCGAGGACCCGCTCCGCCTTGCTCGCGTCCCCGAGCTGCTCAGTGGCGTCGGCAGGGCGGTTGAAGCGCTCGTCGATGCCGACCCGGTCCGACCAGTTCTCGATGCCGACGGCCGCGAAGGCGGCGGCGACGAACTCGGCCACCGAGTGCGCCTGTCCGGTGGCCAGGACGAAGTCGTCGGGCTCGGGGGCCGCCGCGATCCGCATCATGCCGTCGACGTAGTCGGGCGCCCAGCCCCAGTCGCGGCGGGCTTCCAGGTTGCCCAGCATCAGCCGGTCCGAGGAGCCGGTCGCGATCTCGGCGACGCCGTGGGTGATCTTCCGCGTGACGAAGTCGAGCGGGCGGCGGGTCGACTCGTGGTTGTAGAGGATCGCGTTGGCGGCGAAGAGGCCGCGACCCCGGTACACCTGGACCAGCGTGTGGGCCCACGCCTTCGCGGCGCCGTACGGCGACACCGGCGCGAGCGGCGTCGACTCGTCCTGCGGTGCGCGCTCGGCGCGGCCGAAGATCTCGGCGCTCGAGGCCTGCAGGAAGCGGACCGGCGCTCCCGACTGCTCCTGCAGCTCCCATGCGGCGTCGAGCAGGGCGGCGACCGAGAGGCCGGTGATCCGCGCGGCGTCCAGCGGGCGAGCCCAGGAGGCGGCGACCGAGCTGAGCCCGCCCAGGTTGAAGATGGTGTCCGGAGCCGTCTCCAGCACGACCTCGCGCAGCCGGTCGGCGTCGGCGAGGTTCCCGAGGGCGGTGCCGACGCCGCCCGGGAGGGGATTCGGCGACTCGAGCTGCGAGTGGACGAGGGCGGTCACCGACCAGCCGGCCGCGAGCAGAGCCTCGACGAGATAGCTCCCGTCCTGCCCCGTCGCGCCTGTGACCAGAGCGGCGGGCACGCTACCCCTGCTCGCCGAGAGGGCCTTGAGGTCGCTCTCGACCATCATCGTGACGAGCTGCTCGAACGACACCTCCGGCGTCCAGCCGAGCACGTCGCGCGCCTTGCTCGCGTCGCCGATCAGCAGGTCGACCTCGGCCGGGCGGAAGAAGGCGGGGTCCTGGTAGACGAAGGGCTGCCAGTCCTCGATGCCGGCTGCAGCGAAGGCGACGTCGAGCAGCTCCTTGATGGTGTGCGTCTCACCCGTCGCGACCACGTAGTCGTCCGCGACCGGCTGCTGCAGCATCGCCCACATGGCGCGCACGTAGTCGCCGGCGAAGCCCCAGTCGCGCTTGGCGTCGAGGTTGCCGAGCGTCAGCTTGTCCTGGAGTCCCAGCTTGATGCGGGCGACCGCGAGCGACACCTTGCGGGTGACGAACTCGGGTCCACGGCGCGGCGACTCGTGGTTGAAGAGGATGCCGCTGGAAGCGTGCATGCCGTACGACTCGCGGTAGTTGATGGTCATGTAGTGGCCGAAGACCTTGGCGACGCCGTACGGCGACCGCGGCCAGAGGAGCGTCGACTCGCTCTGCGGGACCTGCTGCACCTTGCCGAACATCTCGGACGAGGACGCCTGGTAGAAGCGGACCTTGTCCACGTCGCTGCCGGCGTAGAGGCGCGTCGCCTCCAGGACGTTGAGGACGCCCTTTCCGGTCACGTCGGTCGTGAGGCTCGCGTTCTCCCACGAGTAGGCGACGAAGGAGATCGCGCCCAGGTTGTAGACCTCGTCCGGCTGGGCGTCGCCGAAGACGCGGACCAGCGAGGCGACATCCGTCAGGTCGCCCGTCAGCAGCTTCACGTCCGGCACGGTCTCGCGCACCAGATCGAGCTTCGGGTTGTTCTGGCCGCGGATCAGGCCGTAGACGTCATACCCCTTCTCGATCAGGAGTTCGGAAAGGTACAGCCCGTCCTGGCCGGTGATGCCGGTGATCAGAGCTCGCTTGGTCATGTCGGTGCTTCCTGTTCGCCCTACGGGGGTTCGTGCTCAAACGCTCCGATCGACCGTATCCGACCGGACGAGGAATCCGGCACTTCGGCGGGGCGGACGCCGAACCTCCTGCGCCTCCAACCACTGGCCGGGCGACTCGCCAGGGGCCCTCCCTGAAGGCGCGCGCCCGGGTGCTTAGGCTCCAGTCACTGCGGCAGCAAGGGCGCTGCCCGGATCTCCAGGAGGTTCTCATGATCGTCGGAATCGTCGCCTCGGTCCTCGTCATGTTCGCGGGGGTGTCCGTCATCTCGCTCGGCAGCCGGCCGCGCCGGCACACCGTCCGCTAACCCGGCGCTTCTCACGCCGCTCGCGGCTCGCCGCCCTTCCCGGGCCCCGCTGCTCGTTCAGGCGATCCAGTCCCTGCCGCGGCATCATTGCTGACGGCGGCGTTGCCGCCGGTGACGCAAGGGAGCCGGTCATGGCGGAGAACGACATCACGTCGAGCACCGAGACGGAGCGCAAGTACGACGTGCCGGAGGACGCCCCGGCGCCTGAACTCGACGGATTCCTCGTGCTGCTCCCCGAGCATCCGGACCTGCTCGAGGCCGTGTACTACGACACCGAGGACGGCGCCCTCGCCGCCGAGCGGATGGTGCTGCGTCGCCGCACGGGCGGCCACGACGCCGGATGGCATCTCAAGACGCCCGGCGAAGGTGGCCGCACCGAGCACCACGCCGAACTGGCCGATGCGCCTCCGGCCGGTCTGCTCGACATCGTGAAGGACATCCTCGGTGACCGGCCGCTGATCCCGACCGCCGAGATCCGCACCGAGCGCACGCCCATCCTCCTGCTCGACGACGAGGGCCGGGCGGTCGCGGAGATCGCCGACGATCGCGTCGCCGGGACCGACGTGCGCGAGGGAGTGGTGCGCACCTGGCGCGAGTGGGAGGCGGAGCTCCTCGAGGAGGCACCGCAGGCTCCCGCGAAGCGCGTCGCGCTGCTCGACCGGATCGAGGCGCAGCTGGTCGCGCAAGGCGCGACGCCCTCACCGTCGATGTCGAAGTTCGCTCGGGCTACCGGGCGGGCCGGGCTCGGCCCGAGCGAGGGCTGAACGCGGGGAGGCGCTCTAGGACGCCCGCGAGGCGGAGTTCATGGCGGCCTCGGCTGCCGCGCGCTTCTGGGCGGTGAGGATCGACATCCCCACCCACAGGACGAGCGCGACGATGCCTGCGGGGATCAGGGTGCCGGCGAGTCCGGCGGCCTCTGATCCCATGCCGTCGAGTCCCGCCTGGTCGCCGAAGAGTGTCGCCAGACCGATCGCGAACAGCCCCTCGGCGATGGCGATCAGACCGAGCCACAACGTCACGCAGCGCAGGTGAACCATGCCGGAAAGATATGCCTGCCCTCCGACGACGCGACGCCGCGACGCGCGGTCCCCCCACAACGGGGGTGGAGCTGTCGCTGTGGAGGGTTGCCGCGCCGCAGACACCCGAATCGTTCAGGCAGACCACAGCCTGCGCTCACCTTCGAGGGTCGGTGCTCGCCGTCCCTCGATGAACCGCACGCGAGGCCCTTGACCGGATCACGGAGAATCGGCGGCCGCCGGGCCTGCCCACGCCGAATCCGGAGCATCTAGCCCCAGATGTCCGTGATCCGGTCGGGCGGTTGCGCGAGGAGCGGCGTCAGAGCGGGCGCGGGCGGTACGCGTCGATCAGGAGGTCGAACTTGCGGTTGACCTCGTCGTCCACGGTGCGGCGGCTCTCGTCCGCGTCGTGCCAGGCAATGATCTGGCGGGCGCCCAGCTCGAACGGGATGACGGCGCGCCAGCCGGGGACCACCGACTTGATCTTCGAGTTGTCGAACACCATCGAATGCGCCTTGTCGCCGAGCAGGCCGGCGCCCCACTCGGGATCGAGCGCCGCGATGGCGTCGGAGGGCACGTGCACGAGCTTCGGGTCGTCGACGCCGGCAGCGCGAGCGAGCGAGCGGTAGATGGCGTCCCAGGTGGGCGCCTCGTCGCTCGTGATGTGGAAGGCCTCGCCCAGGACGTCGGTTCGGCCGAGCAGACCGGCGAAGGCGCGGGCGAAGTCGGTGTGATGGGTGAGGGTCCACAGCGACGTGCCGTCGCCGTGCACGACGACCTCGAGCCCTCGTCGCATCCGGTCGATCGCCGTCCAGGCGCCGTCGATGGGCAGGAGGGTCTCGTCGTAGGTGTGCGAGGGGCGGACGATGGTCGCCGGGAATCCGCCCGTCCGATAGGCGGCGACCAGGAGGTCCTCGCACGCCGCCTTGTTGCGCGAGTACTCCCAGTGCGGGTTGCGCAGGGGCGCCGACTCGACCACCGGCACGCGCGCCGGCGGCGTCTGGTACGCAGATGCAGAGCTGATGAACACGTACTGGGCCGTGCGGCCGGTGAACAGGTCGATGTCCTGCTGCACGTGCTCGGGGGTGAAGGCCACGAAGTCGACCACCACGTCGAACCTCCGGTCGCCGAGCGCCCTCTCCGCGGATGCGCGGTCGCGAATGTCGCCCTGCAGAGTCGTCACCTCGGCCGGCAGGGGACGCTTCGACGTCTTCGATCGATTGAGGTGGAAGACCTCGAAGCCGGCGTCGATGGCCGCCTGCGTGCAGGCCGAGCTGATGATGCCCGTGCCGCCGATGAAGAGGGCGGTGAGCGGCGCCGCGCCGCCCAAGGCTGCGGGCAACAGGTGCGTGTGAGTCATGGCTCTCCTCGGGTCGGTGCTGCGTCCACCCTCGCACGGCGGGAAGGGTGTTCGGAGGGGTGTGCGCGGGGCGGCGGAGTGCCTGTACGCTCACCCTGGCGCTCGTGCCGTCCCCTCCTCACCCCCAAGGAGAACCATGTCCGGATCCCCGGCCTCCGTCCTCGGATTCGCGGTCATCTTCCTGGTGGTCGGCGCCTTCGGCGGCTACCAGCTCGGCTGGCTCGCGTCGCTGATCTTCCTGGTCGCGAGTGGGGCCCTGTTCGCGTTCTCGGCGGTGACCCTGGTGCTCCACCTGCGCCGGCGCGCGCTGGCGGCGGACCAGGCGCCCGCCGATGCCGAGCCGAAGGCCGTCGCCTCCGTCTGACCCGGGTTCCGGTTCTCCGGACGGGAGTCAGGCCTCGTAGAGCTCGAGCGGCTGGCCGTCCGGGTCGAAGAAGAACGCCATCCTCTTGCCGGTGTGCGGGTCAATGCGCAGCTCCTCGCAGCGCACTCCCTTCTCCGCCAGCTCGGCGAGGCCCGCCGCGACGTCGTCCACCTGGAACGCGAGGTGACGCAGCCCGGTCGACTCGGGACCGGTCGAGCGCTTGGGTGGGTTCGGAAACGAGAACAGCTCGAGCACGTACTCGCCGTTGAGGTCGAAGTCGCCCATCCAGGAGTCCCGCTCCGCCCGGTACACCTCGCTCCGGAGCGTGAAGCCGAGCACCTCCGTATAGAAGGCCTTCGAGCGGGCGTAGTCGGTCCCAATCAGGGCGATGTGGTGCACCTTGTTGATCCGCATGACGCCATCCTGCCAAGGCGGCGCCGGGTACTCGGGTGGTGTCACCCGCACAGGGGCTTACCGGGGCTCCGGCCCCTGAAAGCATGGGGAGATGCCGTTCTGGGGGATCGTGCTGATCGGCGTGGCCGCCTGGGTGCTGGTGAGCGTCGTGCTCGGCGCCCTCATCGGTCGCGCGGTGAAGATCGCGGATGCCCATCGCCGCGACGAGCTGCTCACGGAGCAGCTCAGGAGGCGTCCCGCCGCGCTCGGCCGGCACAGCCTCCCGACCGTCCACGCCGCTGACGAGGCGCCCGTGGTGCCCGCTCCGCGCGCCTCTGCGCACTGAGTCGCTTCTCCTTCGACCGGTCGGCGGATTCCACCCCTAGCGGGCTGGGAGTCTCCAGCCGTTCCGGTTAGCCTGCCAGGGCAAGGAGGCAGCTGTGCCAGAAGCCCACTCTCACCCCGTCGACGACCTGCCGGTCACCCAGCCGATGTGCGCGAAGCACTGGTGGGCGACCCTCACGCCCGGCGGCACGTGCCCGCTGTGCGAGGCGCAGTCCGGGCGCGCATAGGCGTGCGCGGGGTCAGCGCGGCTGCAGGAGGTCGGTCATCACCGGCGCGCTCCGGTCGTTCGCGGTGAGGGGGCGAGCTTCCACAGCGACTCGATGGTGTGCAGCAGGGAGTAGTGGCTGTACGCGACATCGGAGGTCGCCCCCGATCGAGCCAGCGAGCCGGCGAACACCGTCGCGACGTCGTTGTGCTTGGCGGTGCCCTCGTCGAAGGTGACCACGAGGAGCGAGTCGCCGCCGAAGCCGGGGGACTGGAGGAGCTTCGGCACCTCCTGCGACAGCCAGGTGTCACCCGTCGCGATGTCGCAGTTGTGCATGTCGTTGCAGAGGTCGGGAGTGACGAAGGCGAGGGAGGGGAGCCTGTCGTCCGCGAGGTCCGTGGCGAGCTGCTCGTACGGCACCACATGCTGGCGGCATCGCGAGCTGTCTCCGGAGATGTCCCGGTAGTAGAGGAAGGGGATGTGCCGCGGAGCGTAGTTGCCGGTGCTTCCGGTGCTGCAGGGCTGCGGCATCCCCTCGCCGTAGATCTTCCAGGTGAGGCCGGCCGCCTCTACCCGGTCGGCGAGGTTCGGCACGTCCACGCCGCAGTCGGCGGGGAGGCAGTCGGTCGTGATCCCGTTCGTCGAGCCGCTCGTGAGGGCGACGTAGTTGGGCAGGCTGGGATTGGTGATCGCCGAGTAGTTGGTCGCGACGGCGCCCGCGGCGGCGAGCTCGTTGAGGTAGGGGGCGTCGTCGTCCCCGAGCACGTGATCGGCGGGCTCGTTCTCCTCGAGGATAACGACAATGTGGTCGGGGACGGGGATCGTCGGCGTCGGACTCGGCGTCGGGGCAGGCGTCGCGTCCGCGGCCGTGCAGCCGGCCAGAAGCAGGGACGCGCTGAGGAGGAGGGCCGCGCTCGGGAGCACGCGGGGGTGGCGCATGGGGAAAGCGTAGTGGCGGGGCGGCGGAAGGCCCGCCTCGCCAGGGATTCTGCTAGGAAAGGGACATGAGTACCGACGAGGAAGTCGCCGCCAACCGCGCCAACTGGGACGAGCGTGTGCCGTCGCACGTGCGCGCCTATGGCGCGGAGTCGTTCGCGGGGGACAGCGGCGCCATCTCCGCCGTCGTGCGGGCCGATGCGGTCAGCCTGGCGCCGCACCTGCCGGGCGGCTCGGTCAAGGGTCTGCGGCTCATCCACCTCCAGAGCCACATCGGCACCGACAGCATCAGCTGGGCGCGACTCGGTGCCGACGTGGTCGGCGTCGACTTCTCGCGCGAGTCCGTGCAGGCGGCGCACGCCCTCGCCGCGCGTGCGGGTGTCGACTGCCGGTTCTTCGAGTGCGACGTGGTGGACGCTGCCCGGGTCGTCGGCGAGCGGTTCGATGTCGTCTACACGAGCATCGGCGTGCTGAACTGGCTCCCCGACCTTCCGCGCTGGGCCGAGGCGGTGCGGGACCTCCTCGCCCCGGGCGGCGTCTTCTTCCTGCGGGATGCGCATCCCATGCTCAACGCCGTGGCCTTCGACAGCCCTGTGGATGCCCTGAGGCTCGGGCGGCCCTACTTCGGACTCGAGGGACCGATCCGGTACGAGGACGGCACGACGTACGCGGATCCCGGCGTGCGACTGCGCAGCGCCGTCACCTTCGAGTGGCCGCACTCCGTCTCCGACATCGTGCAGGCGCTGCTCGACGTCGGTCTGGTCCTCCGCGCGATGGACGAGGGCACGACCATCCCCTGGCAAGCTCTCGGCGCGCTCGTGGAGACGCCGCGGGGATGGGTGCTGCCCGGTGCGATGGATCGGCTGCCGCTCACCCTCAAGATCGTGGCCACCCGGCCCCGCACGGAGACCCGGTGACCCGGGAGACGCGGCATGTCAGCATGCGGATCGAGCGTCCGGCTGCGGAGATCTACGCCTTCTGCGTCCAGCCGGCGAACCTGCCGCGCTGGGCGGCCGGACTAGGCGGCTCCATCGCCAGTGTGGACGGCCGCTGGATCGCGCAGTCCCCAATGGGTGCCGTGGAGGTGCAGTTCGCGCCGGGCAACGACTTCGGGGTGCTCGATCACCGCGTGACGCTCGAGGACGGACAGACGTTCGACAACCCCATGCGGGTGATCCCCGACGGCGATGCCGCTGCGGACGTCGTGTTCACCCTGCGGTGGGCGGACGGCACGGCGGCGGAGGCGTTCGAGGCGGACGCAGCTGCGGTCGAGGCCGACCTGCGGACGCTCAAGCGGCTCCTGGAGTCCGACGGCGCGGCCTGACCTCTGCGGCTGCGCCGCGTTCCCCTGGGCCTGCTGCCCGAATCGCGGAGATCTCGCCCCTGTGCCCGCCGGATCCGCATGACTGAATGCCCGGCGGGTGCCTTCTCCGTGATTTCGTCAGCGAGCTGGTGCGGCGAGGATGGCGGGAAGTCGGGGAAGAGCGGCGGTTCCTGCATGCACGACTTCGGCACACTCGGAGGAGTCCGAAGAGAAGGAGAGCCCATGGCCTTGATCCTGTCCACCGCGGCGGTCGCCGACGCGTCACTCCGGATCGGGGTGCCCGCTCGTCCGGGACCTTCGACGCTCGTCCCTCTCCTCCCAGGAGCCCCGTTCGCCGGGCCCGCCTGCCCCGTGACGCACTTGGGCAGCGTGGACGTGCTGCTCGAGACGATCGACGACGCCGCACCAGGGGGCGTGCTCGTCGTCGACAACGGCGGGCGCGAGGACGAGGCCTGCCTTGGCGACCTCATGGTCCTGGAGGCGCGGGAGGCCGGCTTCGCCGGCATCGTGGTGTGGGGTCGGCACCGGGACACAACGCAGCTGGTCGAGATCGGGCTGCCGCTGCACAGCATGGGCGCCCGCTCGTACGGGCCGCGCCGGGTGCCGCCCGCCGGTCGGGCGATGCGGTCCGCGTTCCTCGATGGCGTCGCAGTCTCCGGCGACGACTGGGTGGTGGGCGACGACGACGGGGTCCTGTTCCTGGCTCCCGAGGGGCGCGAGGAGATCTTCGCGCTCGCCGCGTCCATTCAGGAGACGGAAGGCGCGCAGGCGCAGCGGATGCGCGGCGGGCAGAGTCTGCGGAGCCAGCTCGACTTCGCGGGGTATCGGCGCGCACAGGCGGCGGATCCGAGCGTCACGCTGAGGCGTCATCTCCAGGAGCACGGCGGCGCCATCGAGGTGTAAGGCGGCGGGTGCGCGGGCGATTGCCCCGGGTGGTGACGCGGTGGGGCTTCAACCCGCGCGGATCCGCTGCTGATTTCGAGACGCCCGCTGCGCGGGCTCCTCAATCAGCGGGTGGCGCGGGCCCCCGATCAGCGGGCTGCGCGGGCCCGGCTCCTCGTTCTGCGGCGGGCGCTCGCTACGCCGCGGCGGCGAGCTCTGCGGCCTCGCGGCGCGTGATCAGCCGCTCGTGCACCAAGTCCGAATCGATGACCTGCGCCTGCAGGAAACGCGTGAATGCCTTGCTCAAAATCCTCATGATCTCTTCTTCCCCCGCAGACGAGTATGCGGACCCCCTCCGACACCGGGAGTCCCCAGTCCGTGGGGAGACGCCGCCCGGATCCGCGGAAAGTCGCGGAATCGGGCCCGAGCGCGCACCCGTCTTGGGGGTAGAGGTCAGAGCGGCGGGTCGAGATGACGCAGGGCGTCGTCCATCTTCCGCGCCATCTCGGCGTAGCCGTCGTCGTTCGGGTGGAGGCCGTCGTTCGCCATCCACTCGGGGTGGCCCTCGATCCAGTGCGAGGCATCCGGGATGTAATCCGCGCCGATCGCTGCCGCTGCGTCCTTCACCCAGCCGATGATGGTGGCCACGGACGCCGGGCGCTCGTCGGTGTACCAGAAGGGCTCCACCACGACGATGCGGGCATCCGGAAGGCCCTCGGAGATGCGGGTGGAGTCGGCCGTGATCTGCGCGCGGATGCGGTCAGGATCGGCGTCATAGCTGAAGTTGTCGTTGAGGCCCATCGTGATGAAGAGGATGTCCGGCTTCTTCGCCAGGACGAGCGACGGCAGATCGCCACTGCCTTCGCCGAAGGCGGTGCGGTGGTTCACGAAGCCCAGGCCGTTGACGCTCGGGTTGTACTCGCGCCAGCCGCGCTCGCGGCAGATCACCGTAGACCAGCGCTTCGCCGGGTCGCTGGCACCCGTGCCGAGCGTGTAGGAGTCGCCGTAGAACGCGACGAGCGGGCCGCTTCCCTCCGACGCGGCGGGGGAGGGTGCGGCGGCAGCGCAGCCGGCGAGTCCCAGGGCGGCGCCGAGGGCGGTGGCGGAGAGGAGGAGTCGGCGCAGCATGCCTGGAGTTCGGAGCCGCGAGCCCTCAGGGGCACGCCGCGCTGCCGCGGGTGCCGCGGGCGCGTCAGGATCGGCAGCGGGAGGCACGTGTCCATACGGCCCGCGTGAGCGTGAAGCAGTACGTTCCGGCCCGGTGTGCGCGGTACACCGCACACTTCGGGCCGGAACGTGCACTCCCGGCGCGGTCAGACGAAGGCGGCCTTGCCGGTGATCGCTCGACCCACGATGAGGGTGTTCATCTCGCGCGTGCCCTCGTAGGAGTAGATCGCCTCCGCGTCGGCCATGTGCCGGGCGACGCCGTAGTCAAGCAGGATGCCGTTGCCGCCAAGGGCCTCGCGGCACCAGCCGACCGTCTCGCGCATCCGCTCGGTCGCGAACAGCTTCGCGAGCGCGGCGTGCTCGTCCTTCTGCTTGCCCGTATCGAGCAGCTGGGAGACGCGAACCACCATGCCCATCGAGGCGGTGATGTTGCCGAGGCTGCGGACCAGGAGGTTCTGCACGAGCTGGTGCGACGCGATCGGCTTGCCGAACTGGACGCGCTCGCCGGTGTACTTGACGGCCGCCTCGTAGGCGCCGATCGCGTTGCCGACCGCCGCCCACGCCACCTCGGCGCGGGTGAGGCGCAGGACGGTCGCCGTGTCGCGGAAGCTGTTCGCGTTCTGCAGGCGGTTGCTCTCCGGCACGCGCACGTTGTCGAGCGTGATGTCGGCGTTCTGCACGATCCGCAGGCTCTGCTTGTTCTCGATCTTGGTGGCCGTGTAGCCGGGGGTGGAGGTGGGGACGATGAAGCCCTTCACCTGGCCGTCCTCCGCGCTCTTCGCCCAGATGATGGTGATGTCGCTGAAGGTGGCGTTGCCGATCCAGCGCTTGGAGCCGTTGAGGACCCAGTCGTCGCCGTCGCGAGTCGCGACCGTGCGCAGACCCTGCGCCGAGTCCGAGCCGGACAGCGGCTCGGTGAGACCGAACGCGCCGATCACGTCGGCGGCCGCCATCTTCGGCAGCCACTCGCGGCGCTGGGTCTCGTCGCCGCCCACGCTGATGGCGCCCATCGCCAGGCCGTTCTGGACGCCGACGAAGGTCGCGATGGAGGCGTCGACGCGAGCGAGCTCGAGCGCGACGAACCCGCGGAACACCGCCGAGTTCTCGTACGGACGGGTCTCGGCCCACGGCATCGCGAACAGCTTGAGGTCCGCGAGCGGCTTCATGACCTGGGTGGGGAACTCGGCGCGCGTCCAGTAGTCGTCGACGAGCGGCCGGACCTCGCGCTCCAGGTAGTCCCGCAGGTCGGCGAGGACCTGCTTCTCGCGGTCCTCGAGGAGGTCCTCGTAGCCGTAGAAGTCGCTGGTGAGCCGCGTGAACGTGGCGGGGGCGAGCGTCGTGTCGAGAGTCATTCTGTGCTCCATTGCGGTGGGGTGCCGAGGCGAAACCGGATCGAGGCTAGTCGCGGGCTCAGAACGGGGCAAAAGCGGTTGGTAGTTTGATGCAAGCGAAGAAGCGAGGACCGATCCGTGTTTGTAGGCATCACCAACACCCCTCAGTCGTACGCCTGGGGATCGACGAGTGCCATCGCCGAGATCCTCGGCCGGGCGCCGTCCGGCGGCCCCGAGGCCGAGCTCTGGCTCGGGGATCACCCGCTGTCGCCGTCCGTGGTCACGGAGCCCGCGCTCGTGGGCGGGCACCGCACCCTCGACCGGTTTATTGCCGCGGATCCGGCTCGCGCCCTCGGGGCGAACCGGCGTTCGGACACCCTCCCGTTCCTCCTCAAGGTGCTCGCCGCCAATGAGCCGCTGTCGATCCAGGCCCACCCGTCGATCGAGCAGGCGCAGGAGGGCTTCGCGCGGGAGAACGCGTCCGGCG
Source organism: Naasia aerilata (assembly GCF_030296595.1). Lineage (GTDB taxonomy): Bacteria > Actinomycetota > Actinomycetes > Actinomycetales > Microbacteriaceae > Naasia > Naasia aerilata. The sequence goes on from NZ_AP027731.1 coordinate 1,706,518, forward strand.
TCGCCCTCGACGCGCCGCACCGCCTGTACAAGGACGAGCGCGCCAAGCCGGAGCTCACGCACGCCCTGAGCGAGACGTTCGAGGTGCTCGCCGGGTTCCGTGAGGTCGCCGAGACGCGGCTGATGCTGAACGAGCTGCAGGCGATCGCGACGGCGATGGGCCCCGAGGACGCGGGTCCGATCCGGGACCTGTGCGCGCTCGTCGACGACGACCGCGCGAGCGCGCTGAAGAACATCGTCGCCTTCGCGCTGGGGGATCGCCGGAGGCGGATCGCACGGTGACGGCGCTCGGCCGAGTCGCGCGCTCGGCGCCATCGTCCTCGAGCTTCCGCCGCGAGTACGAGACTCTCGCCGAGCTCGCGGACCGGCACCCCGGCGACCCCGGCATCCTCGTCGCGCTCCTGCTCAACCGCGTCAGCGTGATGCAGGGGCAGGCGATCTACCTGCCGTCCGGCAACGTGCACGCCTACCTGCGCGGCCTTGCGATCGAGATCATGGCCGCCTCCGACAACGTCATGCGCGGCGGTCTGACCACGAAGCACGTGGACACCGAGGAGCTGCAGAAGGTAGTGCTCTTCGAGCCGGTGCCCGCGCCTCTGATCCGCGCCGAGGATGGCGGCCCTGGCGTCGAGCTGTACCGCCCGGACGTGCCCGACTTCCTGCTCGCCCGTGTGGCTGTCGGAGAGGCGGGTGCGGTGCACGGCTACACGACCACCGGCCCCGACGTCGCGACGCTCACGCTGACCGGGCCCGCGATCGTTCTGTCACTCGGGGAGCTCGTCGTCCGCGGGGCCTTCTCGGAGCGCGCCGTCGGCCGAGGAGAGGCGATCTTCGTGACGCCCGACGAGCAGCGCCTCGAGTTCTCCGGATCTGCGGTCGCGTTCGTCGCCACCACGAACGACTGAGCACCCGCCGTCGGGGCCGCCCTACGGCTGAGTCGCCTCGCCCGCGCGGTCGGCGTTCTGCGCGGATCAGGCAATCGCCCTCAGGAGACGGCATGTCTTCCTGAACCGCGTGCGAAAACGGCCGATCGTCCTGATCCGCGCAAAATCTCCTGATCCGCGCAACTCGCGGAACCGGGTGCATGGGCGGGCGAAGGGGCAGAACAGGCAGGATGGGCGAGACCCGCGCGCCGAGGGAACCCCGATGGTACGAGTGCGCCGACGGGGAGCCCCGGTGGTGCGGGCGGCGCCGCCAGGGGACCCCGGTGACGCCCTGTCGGCGCCACCGGGCTGAGGAGGCTCAGCCGGCGGACCTCCCGTTCCGCCGGCCGAGTTCTACTGGACCGGGCGGGCGGTCAGGTTGTCCCAGTTGATCGTCACCGGCGACGGGGTGGATCCCGAGCTGTAGTACGAGTACAGCCCGATGGATCCCGCACCGCGCAACGCGGTGGTGGCGGCGGTGTCGGTCGCGGTCAGCGTCCAGGCCGCCGGCTCCGCGGTCCCGGTCCGCCACACCTTCGCCTGAACGGTCGGGGTGGTGGTGCCGAAGACCTGAATCCGGAAGGACAGGGAGTCGCTGGCACCGAACGTCAGGCCAGCGACGGTGCCGGAGCGCAGCGTCGTCAGCGTTGTGCCGTTCACCCGCTGCAGCTGCAGCGCGACCACTCCGCTCGCCGTCACGGTGACGCGCGGCCGGTAGGACTCCGTGCCGACGCGGCGACCGTAGCCACCGACGTAGACCGTGCCGCTCGTCGGCCGCGCGAACGCCGCGCTGAAGGTGAGATCGGTGCTCGCGGACGAGGCCCCCACGAGGTAAGCGTTGCGCTCGGACCCTGCCGGATCGGTGAACTTGCCCGTCCCGCCGTTCACTGCGTAGTTGGACGTCGTGCTGGACACCGTCCACGCGCCGCCCGTCTGCGCCGTGCCGAACCCGTTGGTCGAGGTGCGCTCGAACGTGTCGGCCGCGAAGGCGGCACCCGCGGGCGGCGTCGACGTGACGGTGACCGGGTTGGTGACCGTGCCGGTGGCGCCCTGGTTGTCGGTGACCGTGAGCGTCACCTGGTAGGTGCCGGCGGTGGCGTAGGCGTGGCTGGTGGTCGCGCCCGTGCCGGTCGTGCCGTCGCCGAACTGCCAGGCGTAGGTGGCGATGCTGCCGCCCGGGTCGCTCGAGGTCGATCCGTTGAGGCTCGCGGTGAGGCCGTTCACGGTGCTGGTGAACGCCGCGGTCGGCGGGGTGTTCGCCGGTGGGGTGGCGCTGACGGCGACCTGGTGGGACACCGTGCCGGTGGCGCCGCCGTTGTCCGTCACGGTGAGGGTCACCGTGTAGGTGCCGGCCGTGGCGTAGGTGTGGGTCGCTGTCGCGCCGGTGCCGGCAGCGGTGTTGTCGCCCCAGTTCCAGGAGTACCCCGCGATCGTGCCGTCCGAGTCCGTTGAGCCGGACCCGTTCACATTCGCGGTGAGGGCGTTCGTGGTGGACGAGAACGCCGCGGTGGGCGCCGCGTTGGTCGGGGTGCCGCCGCCGGCACCGGTCACCGACAGGTTGTCCCAGCTGACGACGTTCGGGCTGGGGGCGCCTCCGCTGCTCGTGTACGCGTAGAGGCCCACCGAGCCCGCGGCCTGGAGGGCTGCGGTGGTGTCCGTGGTGGTGAGCGTCCAGTTGAACGGCTCCTCCGTGCCGGACTTCCAGACCTTCGCCTGGATGGTCGTCGGCGAGGTTCCGGTCACCTGAACCCGGAGCTGCAGCGTGTCACCGTTGTTGAAGGTGAGCCCGCTCACTGTGCCGGTCCGCAGAGTGGTCGTGCCGTGCTGGAGCTGCAGGACCACCGCACCGCTGGTGCTCACGCTCGCGCGCGCCCGGTAGTAGTCGGAGCCGACGCGGCGGCCGTAGGCGCCGACGTAGACCGTGCTCGCGGTGGGCCGGGTCAGCGCCACGCTGACCCGCAGGTCGGAGCTGTTCGAGGACACCGAGTTGAGGTACGCGTTCCGCTCCGAGCCGGCGGCCGTGGAGAAGCGGCCGGTGCCGTTCGCGACCGAGTAGTTCGACGCGGTGCCCGAGACCGTCCAGGCGCCGCCGGTCTCGGCGGTGCCGAAGCTGCCCGTCGAGGTGCGGCCGAAGGTGTCCGCCGCGAGCGTCCCGGCCGGGGAGGCGTGGTGCCTCCCGTCACGGTGACCTGCTGGGTCGTGGAACCCGTCGCGCCGCCGTTGTCCGTGACGGTGAGCGTGACCGTGTAGGTCCCCGCCGCTGCGTAGGTGTGCGTCGCGGTCGCGCCGGTTCCGGCGGCGGTGCCGTCGCCCCAGTTCCACGAGAAGCCCGTGACCGTTCCGTTGCTGTCGCTCGACGCGGACCCGTTGACGCTCACGCCGAGCCCGTTCACCGTGCTGGTGAACGACGCGGTCGGCGCCGGGTTGGACGGGGTCCCGCCTCCCGTGTTCGCAAAGCCGGGCGTGCCTCCCGTCGTCGACGTCGCGCGCCAGTTGGCCGGGTCGGAGTTGTCGGCGGTGGGCGAGACGAGCTCGAGCGACGGGCCGGTGCCGTTCGCAGCCGCGGGCCAGGGGTCGGTGTTGCCGTAGGTCACGGTGTCGACCGTGCGCGTGCCCTCCTTGAGGGTGATCTCCTCGCCGTCGCTCGACAGCCCCCGTCGAACTCGCCGCCGACGAGGCGGTTGGCTGTCGGGTAGGCGGCGCGGAACGCGACGTCGTCGGCGACGAAGAGGATGCGGCCCCCGCCGGGAGAACGGTGCCGGCCTGGATCGTCAGATCGATGCCGCCGCTCAGCGTCCAGCCGGAGATGTCGACCGCGGTGCTGCCGGGGTTCGCGAGCTCGACCCAGTCGTCACCGGTGTTCGCGGCCTTGTACTGGATCTCGTTGATCACGACGTTCGCGCTCGCCGACTGCGAGGTCGGCACGAGAGCCGGGGTGTTGTTCGCAATCGCGTTGCGGCGGTCGGCGAGGCCGGTGATGAACCGGCTCCGTGCGCCGGACTGGGCAGTGGAGCCCCACATGGCGCGGTCGAGCGTCCAGTCCGACGTGGTCGGGCCGGCGATCGCGTCCCACTGCGCCTCGTACTGACCCGGCGTCAGGAACTGGTCCGCCAGCGTCCGGAGCCGCCGATAGAACATCTCCTTGAACTCGGGGTAGGCGAGCATCGCCTGCGTGAAGTTGTTGGAGGTGTCCGGCGTCAGGAAGAGGCCCTTGTCGTCAGTCGTGGGGTTGCCGAACGTCAGGTCGAGGTCCCAGTGCCACATCTCCCAGCGGCCGGTGCCCTCGGTGTCGCGGGCCAGCCACCAGTTGTGCCAGCCGCTGTCCTGGTGGCGGATGAGCGAGTTGATCGCCATGTAGTTGATGAGCTCGGGCACATTGACGTTCTGGTAGATCCAGGCCTGCTGCGCGGCCGACGGGTTGGCGTCCACCGTGTTGCTCAAGGTCCAGACGTCGGTGTAGTCCTCGTCCTCGCGGGTCTTCTTGTCGAGCCAGGCGTTGGCCTGCAGCACCGCCTGGGAGGAGGTGCGGCCCACCGAGCCGCCGTCGCCCTTGTAGATGGCCCAGTCGTCGACGCCCTGGTCATCGCGCCAGGTGCCGTCCTCCGTCTCCATGATGCGGCCGAGGCTCCAGAACTGGCCGTTGCGCTGGGTGCGGACCGGGATGATCGTGAGGCTGCGGGCTCCCGCCTTCTCGACCGTGTCCCACGCGATGTCGGCGTTCGCGGTCACGAGGTTCTGGAGGGCGAACTCGTCGAGCGCGTACGGCAGCTTGCCGCCCATGTCCCACTCGTAGCCCTTGGGCAGCTCGACCTTCCAGTTGTTCTTGTTGGCCTGGCGGGAGACGCCGCCACGGATGTTCATGAGGACGTTGTCGTAGACCTGGCCGTTGTAGGACCAGACGGCGGCGCCCTGGACGTCGTCCTCACGGTGGTTGGCCCGGAGGTCGTTGTAGACGGAGTCCTCCATGAACCACTCGATGACGGGCAACTGCGTGCTGACGCTCGGGTTCAGGACCACGACGCCGCGGTACTTCGCCGTGTCTCCGGCCGCAGGCTCCGAGAAGCCGACGCCCGCCTTGGTGCCGTCGATCCGGTAGCGGATCAGGGAGCCCTGCGCCTGACCGGGGATGCTCGCCGCGTAGACGCCGTCGTTGGCGCCGCCGGGGCTCGCGAGGTCGTCGAGGAACGGCACCGCGACGTCGGCGCCGAACAGGATCTTGTAGGTGAGGGTCGCGCTCGCGCCCTTGGGAAGGGTGGCGGTGATCTGCACCGGCTGGTCAGGGTTCGGGCGGGCCGGGGTGGCGGTCACGCCGGTGATGGTCGGCGCGGGCGCGGTGCCCTCGATGGAGTTGGTGCCGCCGGGCGTGCCGCCATTGCCCGTGCTCGGGCCCCAGCTCTCGGCAAGGGTGTTGTCCGAGAAGAGGTCGCGCAGCTCGAGGGAGGGGCCGGTGCCGTCCGGGGCGCCCGGCCACGGGGCGGTGTCGGCGTAGGTGACCTTGTCGATCGTCGTGGCCGCCGCATCCACGAGGGTGATCGGCTCGGTGCTGTTCTTGAGCTTCTCGCCGGCCGTCCAGACGTAGTCCGGTGCCGTCCCGTAGATGCTCGAGAACATGGCGGAGTCCTGGGCCACCACGATGCGGTCGTCGCCCGCAAGGACGGTGCCGGCCGGGAAGGTGAACAGCACGCCCTCCGTGAAGGACCAGCCCGACAGGTCGATGGGAGCGGCTGACGAGTTCGCCAGCTCGATGAAGTCGCCGAGATCATCGACGGCCGTCGTGCCGATCGTGTTCGGCGCGTGGTAGTTGATCTCGGAGATCACCACCCCGCCCGGGTCCGCGAACGCGGGTGCCGCGCCGGCGACGACGAGGCCGCCGGCCGCGAGGAGAGAATCGAGATCGCCGACGCAGCGCGCCGACCGGGTCCTGCCGCCATTGGGAGGTCCTTCGGAGAATGCGAGGGCGCGGCGGTGGGTAGCCGACGGTGCCCGCACCGTTCGGGTAAGCGGCGCGGGGCGACCATATCAGCGCCTCGGAGCCCACCGCTAGAGCAGTTGGGCGGCCGGGACGCCCCCGGACCGAAGAGCGACACGCCCCCGCGCGCACGGCATCCCCGGAGGCGCCGGATGGCGCTCCGGGGATGTCCCGGGGGCGTGGTCGGCCGGGCCTTCGCTCGGCCGGCGCTGCTCTACTGGACCGGGCGCGCGGTCAGGTTGTCCCAGCTGACGACCACCGGTGACGGGGTCGAGCCCGAGCTGTAGTAGGAGTACAGCCCGATCGAGCCCGCGCCGCGGAGGGCGGTGGTGGCCGCCGTGTCCGTGGTGGTCAGCGTCCACGCCGTCGGCTCCGCGGCCCCGGTGCGCCAGACCTTCGCCTGCACTGTCGGGGTGGTGGTGCCGAACACCTGGATCCGGAAGTTCAGCGAGTCGCTGGCTCCGAAGGTCAGGCCCGACACCGTGCCGGAGCGCAGCGTCGTGAGGGTGGTGCCGTTCGCCCGCTGCAGCTGCAGCGTGACGACACCGCTCGCCGTCACGGTGACGCGCGGCCGGTAGGACTCCGTGCCGACGCGGCGGCCGTAGGCGCCGACGTAGACGGTGCCCGAGGTCGGCCGGTTGAACGCGGCGCTGAAGGTCAGATCCGTGCTCGTCGAGCTCACGGCGTTGAGGTACGCGTTGCGCTCGGAGCCCGCCGCGTCCGTGAACTTGCCCGTGCCGTTGTTCACGGCGTAGTTGGACGCCGTGCCTGCGACAGTCCACGCTCCGCCCGTCTCAGCGGTGCCGAGGCTGCCCGTCGAGGTCCGGCCGAACGTGTCGGCCGCGAAGGCGGCGCCTGCGGGCGGCGTGGACGTGACGGTGACCGGGTTGGTGACCGTGCCGGTGGCGCCCTGGTTGTCGGTGACCGTGAGCGTCACCTGGTAGGTGCCGGCGGTGGCGTAGGCGTGGCTGGTGGTCGCGCCCGTGCCGGTGGTCCCGTCGCCGAACTGCCAGGCGTAGGCGGCGATGCTGCCGCCCGGGTCGCTCGAGGTCGATCCGTTGAGGCTCGCGGTGAGGCCGTTCACGGTGCTGGTGAAGGCCGCGGTCGGCGGGGTGTTCGCCGGCGGGGTGGCGCTGACGGCGACCTGGTGGGACACCGTGCCGGTGGCGCCGCCGTTGTCCGTCACCGTGAGGGTCACGGTGTACGTGCCGGCCGCCGCGTAGGTGTGGGTCGCCGTCGCGCCGGCGCCGGCGGCGGTGTTGTCGCCCCAGTTCCAGGAGTAGGCGGCGATCGTGCCGTCCGAGTCCGTGGAGCCCGCGCCGTTCACGTTCGCCGTGAGGGCGTTCGTGGTGGACGAGAACGCAGCGGTGGGAGCGGCGTTCGTCGGGGTGCCCCCGCCGGCGCCGGTCACGGTCAGGTTGTCGAAGCTGACGACCGCCGGTGAGGGCGTCGAGCCCGAGCTGTAGTAGGAGTACAGCCCGACCGAGCCCGCGCCCTTCAGCGCCGTGGTGGCCGCCGTGTCCGTCGACGTGAGGGTCCAAGCGGTGGGCTCGGCGGTTCCGGTGCGCCAGACCTTCGCCTGGACGGTGGGAGTCGCGGTGCCGGTGACCTGCATCCGGAAGCTCAGCGAGTCGCTGGCGCCGAACGTCAGGCCGGCAACCGTGCCGGAGCGCAGCGTGGTGAGCGTGGTGCCGTTGACCCGCTGCAGCAGCGTGACCACGCCGCCGGAGGTGACGGTGACGCGCGGCCGGTACGACTCGGTGCCGACGCGGCGGCCGTAGGCCCCGACGTAGACGGTGCCCGAGGTCGGCCGGTTGAACGCGGCGCTGAAGGTCAGGTCCGTGCTCGTGGAGGACACGGCGTTCAGGTACGCGTTGCGCTCGGAGCCCGCTGCGGTCGTGAACTTGCCGGTGCCGCCGTTGACGGCGTAGTTGGACGCGGTGCCCGCGACGGTCCAGGCTCCGCCGGTGTCGGCCGTGCCGAAGCCATTCGTCGCCGTCCGCCCGAATGTGTCCGCAGCAAGGGTGCCGGCCGGGGGCGGCGTGGTGCCGCTGCTGACCGTGACCGCCCGCGTGGTAGAGCCGGTCGCTCCGCCGTTGTCGGTCACCGTCAGCGTGATGGTGTAGTCGCCTGCCGTGGCGTAGGTGTGGGAGGCGGTGACCCCAGAGCTCGCCGCGGTGCCGTCACCCCAGTTCCACGAGTAGGCGGTGACCGATCCGTTGGCGTCCGTCGAGGCGGACCCGTTGACGCTCACGGCGAGACCGTTGGGTGTCGCGGTGAACGAGGCGGTCGGCGCCGGGTTGGCCGGCGTCGACGCGGTGTTCGCGAGACCGGGCGTGCCGCGGGTGGTGGACGTCGCCGTCCAGTTCGCCGGGTCCGCGTTGTCGGCACTGACGCTCTTGAGCTCGAGCGAGGCGCCGTTCGCCGGGACCGGCCAGGCGTCGTCCACGCCGTCGCCGTAGGTCACGGCGTCGACCGTGCGGCCGCCGTCGGTCAGCGTGAGGGTCTCGCCGGAGCCGCTGAGCCCGCCGCCGAACTCGCCGCCGACGAGGCGGTTGTTGTCCGGGTACGCCGCCTGGAAGGCCACGTCGTCCTCCACGAAGAGGATGCGCCCACCCGCCGGGAGAACGGTGCCCGCCTGCACCGTGAGGTCGATGCCGTCGGCGATCTTCCAGCCGGAGATGTCGACCGCGGTGCTGCCCGGGTTCGCCAGCTCGATCCAGTCGCCGCCCGCACCGGAGCCGTTGTACTGGATCTCGTTGATCACCACGTTCGCATTCGCGGACTGCGCCGCCGGGACCTGGCTGCTGCCGAGGATCGTGCTGCGCCGCTCGTTGAGTGCGTTGTTGTAGCTCGTGTTCGACACCCCGCCGACGCCCCACTTGTCGCTGTCGAGCTCCCATTCCTGCTGGGTGCGCGCGGTGATCGCGCTCCACTGGTTCTCGAGCAGCGGCGCCGGCAGGAACTGGTCGGCCAGCGTCCGCAGACGCCGGAAGAACATCTCCCTGAACTCGGGGTAGGCGAGCATGGCCTGGGTGAAGTTGTTGCTCGTGTCCGGCGTCAGGAACGGGCCTGTGTCACCGGGGGTGATGCGCCCAAGGGTGAGGTCGAGGTCCCAGTGCCACATCTCCCAGCGCTGGGTGCCCTCGGTGTCGCGCGCGAGCCACCAGTTGTGCACACCGGTGTCCGAGTTGCGGAGCAGTGAGTTGATCGCCATGTAGTTGATCAGCTCGGGGACGTTGACGTTGCGGTAGATCCACGCCTGCTGCGCGGCCGACGCGTCGGCGTCGACGTTGTTGCTCAGCGTCCAGACGTCGGTGTAGTCCTCGTCCTCACGCGTCTTCTTGTCGAGCCACTCGTTCGCCTGCAGGACCGTCGGGGACGAGGTGCGGCCGACGGAGCCGCCGTCGCCCTTGTAGATCGCCCAGTCGTCGACGCCCTGGTCCTTGCGCCAGGAGCCGTCCTCGGTCTCCATGATGCGGCCGAGCTCCTCGAACTGCCCGTTGCGCTGCGTGCGAACCGGGATGATGTTGAGCCCGCGCGCCCCTGCGGCCTTCACGGTCGCCCAGGCGATGTCGGGCTGGTTGTACTGGTAGTTCTGCAGGGCGAACTCGTCGAGGGGGTAGGGCAGCTGCCCGCCGAGGTCGAAGGTGTGCCCCTTCGGCAGCTCGACCTTCCAGTTGACCTTGTTCGCCTCGCGGGAGATGCCGCCGCGGATGTTCATCAGCGCGTTGTCGATGACCTGGCCGTTGTAGGTCCAGACCGCCGGGCCCTGCACGTCGTCCTCGCGGTGGTTGGCGCGGAGGTCGTTGTAGACCGAGTCCTCCATGAAGTACTCGATGGTCGGCAGTTGCGTGGTGTAGCTCGAGTCCTTCACCACGACGCCGAGGAAGTTGATGGTGTCGTCGGAGGCGGGCGCCGTGAACGTGACACCGCCGCGCGTCGCGTCGATCCGGTACCTCACGAGGCTCCCGGCGGACTGCCCCGGGATCGAGGCGCCGTAGACGCCGTCGCTGGCCGCGCCGCTGCCGGCGTCGGTGAACGGCACGGTCACGTTCGCGCCGAACATGACCTTGTAGGTCAGCGTCGCGGAGGAGTTCTTGGGCAGCGTCGCCGTGACGGTGATCGCCTGGCTCGGCGCGGGCCGGGCGGGGTTCGCCGTCACGCCGGTGATCGACGGGGGAACCGGCTGACCCTCGATGGAGTTCGTCGCCTTGGGCGTGCCGCCGTTGACGGTGCTCGCGTCCCAGCTCTCGGCGAGCGTGTTGTCGGAGAGCAGGTCACGGAGCTCGAGGCTCTTGCCGTCGCCGTCCGGGGCCACGGGCCAGCCGAGGGCCGGGTCGTCGTCGTACAGGACGCTGTCGACGACGGTTCCGCCGGTGGCTGCCGTCGACAGGGTGAGGGTCTCGCCGCCGTTCGAGAGGTTGCCGCCGTAGAGGAAGTCGGGGGCGAAGCCGTGCAGCGAGGAGAAGTTGGCCGCGTCCTTCGCCGCGACGAAGCGGGCGTTGGCGGCGAGCACCGTGCCGGCGGGGAAGGTGCCGGTGACGCCGGAGGTGAGGGTCCACCCCGACATGTCGATCGGGGAGCCCGAGGTGTTCACGAGCTCGAGGAAGTCGCCGAGGTCGTCGAGGGGGTGACCCCGTCGGCGGCGAAGTTGGGCGCGTGGTAGTTGATCTCGGAGATCACGACGCCGCCGGGCTCGGCGGAGGCGGGGGAGGCGGCCACGAAGACGAGGCCGGCGCCGAGAAGAGAGGTGATGGTGACTGCGGAAACCGCGCGGCGGCTTCGTCCTACCGACATGGGAGGTCCTCGGGTACAGGTGAGGGCGCACGGTGGGTAGCCGATAGTGCCCGCGCCGTTCGGGTAGACGGCGCGGCGTGACCATATCAGGGGGCGCGGCACCCCCGCCACTGTTTTCTGAGAAAAGCCTGCAAGGCACCGACCCGGGAGGAGCCGAGCGCTCCGCGGCCGGATTACGGAGCTGCCGTCGCGAGGAGGTCGTCGAACGAGATGGCGAGGCTCGCAGGGTTCGCGCCGCTGCTGTAGTAGTCGTACAGGCCGATGTGTCCGGCGGTCTGCAGCGCCGACGTGCTGTCGGTCGTGGTCGCCTGCCAGGCGGATGGCTCCGCCGTGCCCTTCTTCCAGACCTTCGCCCGGATCGTCGTGGGCGAGGTGCCCGTGACCTGGACCCGCACCTGGAGCGGCTCGCCGCTCGCCACGCTGAGGCCCGGCACCGTCGCCGTGGTCAGCCCGGTCGTTCCGCGGCGGAGCTGCAACTGCACCGCGCCGTTGGTGCTGACGACGGCTCGCCCGAGGTAGTAGGCGGATCCCACCCGGCGTCCGACGGCGCCGACGTACACGCTGCCGCTCGCAGGCCGGGGGAACGAGACGGTGACGAGCACGTCGGTCGCCGACGACGAGACGCCGGTCAGATAGCCGAACCGCTCCGATCCCGACGGCGTCGTGAGGCGCGCGGCGCTGCCGTCGACTGCGTAGTTTCCGGCGGTGCTCGGCGTCGTCCATGCGCCGCCGACCTCCGCAGCGCCCCAGCCGCCCGCGACGGTCCTGGCGAAGCCGTCCTGGGCGAGGGTGGACGGCGGGGGAGGGTGGCGGCGGAGTGCTGTCGTCCGTGACCACCACCGACTGCGTGATGGCCGCCGTGGCCCCGTCGTCGTCGGTGACGCTGAGCGTGACGGGGTACACGCCGGCCGCCGCATACTCGTGTGTCGCCATCACGCCGGTTCCCGTGCCGCCGTCCCCGAAGTCCCAGCTGTACCCCGTCACGGTGCCGTCGCCGTCGCGCGAGCCCGACCCGTCGACGGTGGCGGTCAGTCCTGCCGCGGAGCTCGTGAACGCCGCCGAAGGGGCAGTGTTCGCGGGCGGCGGCGGGGGAGTCGCGCCGAACTTCACCCGCTGCCAGGAGAGCACCGCCGACGTGTCCACGACCGTGAACTTGGTCCACTCGCTCGTCCCGCCCTGGATCGTGATGCGCGAAAGATTCGGCACCGCGGCGGTGGCGTAGTAGCTCTGCCAGCTGGACGACGTGAGCGGCTTGTCGCTCTTGTAGGAGTGGGTGTCGCCGTTGATGAGGAACACGGGCTTCCCGAACGCGCGGCTGTCCGCGGCGATGGCCTGCACGATGGCCTGGAACGCCGACTTGTAGGTCGAGCTCTGCCCCGAGATGAACATGTCCGCCTGGGTGATGAGCACGACGGCCCGGCTCCCTGACGAGCCCGCCTGGGCGAAGGTGTCGTGGATCAGCTGGACGTCCGCGCCGACCCTGGCCTGCTCCTCGGCTCGCTGCGCCGTGCCCACCGAGGTGCTGCCGCTCCAGACCGCGAGGTCGTTCAGAGAGCCGACGGCATGCACCGCGGCGAAGCTGAGACCCGCCTGGTCGAAGCGCACGTTCTCCGGGTAGCCCGCCTGCGCGGCCACCGCGATGGGCGCCTGGCCGAGCGAGGTCCCGGGCTGCGGGAAGAACACCGCGCGGACGGCGGCGAGCCGGTCGAGCGGGTTTCCGGCGCCCGTGGCCGCGCGGGAGCAGTCGGTCCACTCGTTGTCGCCCGGGGTGTAGACCATCGGATCGAGGAAGCGGTCGAACAGCGCCTTGATGGCGCTGTAGTACGAGGTCGAGCAGTTGAGGGGGCTCGAGATGTCCCCCAGGTGGCTCACCAGCTGCACGTTCGGGTCGGCGTTGATCTGGTCGATGAGGCTCGGGAACTGGCTCGTCTGGGTCGTGCCGTAGGGGACATCCCCGATGACGGTGAAGGCGAACGGATCCGCCGCGGAGGCGGGCGGGGCGGCCCCGAGAGCGGCGGCCGCCGCTGCGAGGGAGGCTGTCAGGGCGAGCGCACGCCGGAAGGGGGCCATCGGTGCTCCGAAGAACGGGCTCCACCGGAGGCCTGGGGGTGGCAGAGCGCGACGGAGACTGCCCGCACGGTACTCCCGAGCAGGCGCTCCCCACCAGAGCCGCCCGACAGCAGGCCTAGGCGCTCTGCAGCTCCTCGACGGGCGCACCCTCCCGGGCGCCGAACGTCCGCCGGTAGGCGAGCGGACTGGTCTGCAGCACCTTCACGAAGTGGTGCCGCATCACGGCCGCCGAGCCGAACCCGGTCTGCTGCGCGATCTGCTCGAGCCCGAGGTCGGACTCCTCGAGCAGCTGCTGCGCGCGGATGATCCGCTGCCGATTGAGCCAGGCTGCCGGCGTCGTCCCGGTGTCGGCGCGGAAGCGCCGGGCGAAGGTGCGCGTCGACATGAGCGCCCGGCGCGCGAGCTGCTCGATGCTCAGGTCCTCCTGCAGGTGCTCCATCATCCACTGGGTCACCTCGGCGAAGGAGTCCGTCCGGCATTCGGGAACAGGGGAGTCGATGTACTGCGCCTGGCCGCCGTCCCGCTGCGGGGGCACGACCATGCGGCGCGCGATCACGTTGGCGGCTCCGGCCCCGAGCTCCTTGCGCACGATGTGCAGGGCGGCATCGATGCCCGCCGAGGTCCCGGCGCCCGTGACGATGTTGCCCTGCTCGACGAAGAGCACGTCCGGGTCCACCTCGATGGCGGGATAGCGCTCCGCCAGCTTGTCCGCGTGCATCCAGTGCGTCGTCGCGCGCTTGCCGTCCAGGATGCCGGCCTCGGCCAGGTAGAAGGCGCCGCTGCAGACACTGAGCACCCACGCGCCACGCGCGGCGGCCCGCCGGATCACGTCGAGGACCCGGTCGTCGAAGCCGGTCCAGAGGTAGGCGGGGATCGCGATCAGGTCGGCGTCCTCGGCGGCGCTGAGGTCGTCCGGGACGATCAGCTGCAGGCCGTGCTTCACGGGAACCGGACCGGGGTCCGCCGCGACGACGGTGAAGTCGAATCCGGGGCCGCCCATGTCGGTGCGGTCGATCCCGAACACCTCGCAGATGGTGCCGAACTCGAACGGGGCCATCCCTGGGAGGGCGATGCAGACGATCTTCTGAAGCACGAGGTCCCCTTCTTCGAGCATGGTGTCGAGCGGACGGAAGAGCCCAACCGGTCGCGTCGACCATCATGGCAGGATCTGCACGACTGACGGCAATCCTGCCACTCGTGGCGGAATTCTGGCAACCGTAGCTTTCCTGCCATGCTCTTCTACTTCTTCTTCCTGCCGATCCTGCTCCTCGCCGCGGCCGCCGTCGTGGCGTCCGTCCACGCCTTCCGCTCCGACGGCTATGGACATTGGGCCTCTCCGCCGCGCAGTCATCCGTACGAGCTCCCGCGCGGCGTGCTCCGCTGAAGCGCCGGCTCGTCGCCCGCCACGGGCGCATCCTGAGCCGTCGATAGGCTGACCGCATGGCTTGGCTCGTCACCGGCGGCGCCGGATACATCGGCTCGCACGTGGTGCGGGCCTTCACCGAGGCGGGCATCCCCGCGGTCGTCCTCGACGATCTCTCCAGCGGGATCCGCGGCTTCGTGCGGGAGGATGTCCCGCTCGTCCGCGGCAGCATCCTGGACGGGATGCTCCTCGAGCGGGCGTTCGAGGAGCACGACGTCACCGGGGTCGTGCACCTGGCCGGGTTCAAGTACGCCGGCGTCTCGGTGCAGCGTCCACTGCACACCTACCTCCAGAACGTCACGGGCACCGCGACGCTCCTCGGCGTCATGAGCGACCGGAGCGTGGATCGCATCGTCTTCTCCTCGAGCGCTGCCGTGTTCGGCACGCCGGATGTCGACCTGGTGACCGAGGCGACCCCCACGCGGCCCGAGTCGCCGTACGGCGAGTCGAAGCTCATCGGCGAGTGGCTGCTCCGCGACCAGGAGCGCGCGGTCGGGCTGAGGCACACGTCGCTGCGGTACTTCAACGTCGTCGGCTCCGGATACCCGGATCTCTACGATGCGAGCCCGCACAACCTGTTCCCGCTCGTCTTCGACGCGCTCCTCGACGGACGGACGCCGCGGATCAACGGGACGGACTATGCGACGCCGGATGGCACCTGTGTCCGCGACTACATCCACGTGTCCGATCTCGCCGCCGCCCACGTCGCGGCTGCCAGAAGGCTCGACGCCGGGGAGCCGCTCGAGCCCGTCTACAACCTCGGCAGCGGGGACGGGGTGTCCGTCCGCGAGATCATGACGGCCATGGCCGAGGGCACGGGAATCCCCTTCGAGCCGGAGGTCGCGCCGCGCCGGCCCGGCGACCCTGCCCGCATCGTGGCTTCGGGAGAGCTCGCCGCGCGAGATCTCTACTGGGCCATGCGACACACCCTGGAGCAGATGGTGTCGAGCGCCTGGGAAGCCCGCCGCGGCGCGGCGAGTTGACACTCCCGCGGAATTCCGCGGATCTCCGGCGGGACCCTGGAACGAGTCTGGGACGAGTCTGTGAGCGGCCCGATTTGCGCCTGTATTTCGGATCTGTTACCGGCGAGTCGCAACCCTCGGGCGTTGGTTGAGCCTCTATGGTTCCGCGCTTGACGCGGGTGTAATTCCACCGGTGTAATTACTCCAACGCACACAGAGCACCCAGCTCCAGTGCACACGGGGGAGACTTCACATGGCCATCACTGAGATTCGCGCAGGGGTCCCGAGCGACTGGTTCGTAGACCCGGTCCGCCTGGGCGTTCCCGGGGTTCGCAAGCAGACCATCACTGAAGATGACGACGCGCTCGCCTGGCAGGGCGACGCGCTCTGCGCCCAGACCGACCCCGAGGCGTTCTTCCCCGAGAAGGGCGGCTCAACCCGCGAGGCCAAGAAGATCTGCACCACGTGCGAGGTCAAGGCCCAGTGCCTCGAGTACGCACTCCAGAACGATGAGCGCTTCGGCATCTGGGGTGGCCTCAGCGAGCGCGAGCGCCGGAAGCTGCGCAAGCAGGCCAGCTGAGTACGACGCGGTCGACGAGCCCCGGCGAGCGGGGCCCGAACGCCGAGCGGTTCGGGGGAATCGCACACAGCATGAGAAGGGGCGTCCTGCGGGGCGCCCCTTCTGCGCTCCCGGGACCCGAAGCCCGCGGTTCGCGGGATCGCGAAGCGCGCGCCTCCGAACGAGCCGGCCCAAGTGCGCCGTCGCGGCGAACGTCGGCTCTCTCCTCTCTATATAGAGCGACCACCGCATCGGGCGTCGGCGACCATCCCTTTGGGCGTTAGCGGGGTGTCCTGCGGAGCGCGGCAACCTGTCCCGCATACCGTGGCGGCGTGGGCCCCAAAGTGACTGCGATCCTCGTCGCACATGACGCGGGGGCCTATCTCGACCGCACGCTCGAGGCGCTCGCCGCCCAGACGCGGGCCCCGGATCAGGTCGTCCTCGTCGACATCGGCGAGCACGAGCGCCTGACCGAGCATCCGTCGGGCCTCCAGTCGGTCCAGCACATCGCGGCGCCGTCCACCCTCTCGCTCGGGCAGGCGGTGCAGGCGGCGGTTCGCATCGTCGCGCCGGCCGCAGGGGACGACGAGTGGCTCTGGCTGCTGGCGGCCGACAACGCGCCGGACCCGGACGCGCTGCGCGCCATGCTGGCGGCGCTCGAGATCTCGCCGTCGGTCTCCGTCGCGGGGCCGAAGCTCATGCAGTGGGCGGATCCGGAGTACCTGTACTCCTTCGGCGAGAGCATGACGCGGTTCGGCACCTCCGTCGAGCTCGCCGAGCCGCTGCTCGACCAAGCCCAGTACGACCGGGAGAGCGACGTGCTCGCCGTTGCCGCGTCCGGGATGCTCGTCCGGCACCGGGTCTGGGATCGGCTCGAAGGGTTCGACCCCGCGCTGCCCGCGATGGACGACGCGCTGGACTTCTGCATCCGGGCACGGCTCGCCGGGCACCGCGTCGCACTCGTGCCCGAGGCGAAGGTGCTGTCGGCAGGACGCCGCGCCCCGGGGACCGCGCTGCTCGGCCCGCGGACCTCCCGCGGCAGGCGCTCCCGACTCGCTCGCACCGCTCAGCTGCACCGTCGCCTGGCGTACGCGCCCGCTCTCGCCGTGCCGCTGCACTGGCTCTCCCTGCTGCCCCTCGCGCTCGTCCGAGCCCTCGGCCAGCTGCTCCGCAAGCAGCCGGAGAGCTCGCTGGGCGAGTTCGGTGCCGCCCTTGCAGTCGCGTTCGCGCACCTTGCCAGCGTCGCCCGATCCCGGCGTCGCCTGAGGCACGAGCGAGTCCTCGGCTGGTCGGCCATCGCCTCGCTCCGGCTGCCGTGGGCGGAGATCCGGCGACGGCGGGCACTCGCGCGAGAGGACGCGACGGCCGCTCGGCGCATCGGGCGGCACGACATCCGGTTCTTCCCGGCGGGGGCGCGTGGACCGTCCTCGTCGCCGCGGTGGTCGGGCTCGCGCTCCACGTTCCGCTGCTCGGCGCCGGCACCGCTGCGGCCCCCGGTCTGCTGCCGCTCGCGGACGTCGGCACGCTCTGGGCACGGCTCGGGTACACCTGGCAGGGGCTCGGCCAGGGCTTCCTCGGGGCTGCCGACCCCTTCGCGTGGGTGCTCGCGCTGCTCGGCACGGTCACCTTCTGGTCTCCCTCGGCCAGCATCGTCCTGCTGTACCTCGCCGCGATGCCGCTCGCGGCCCTCGCGGCCTGGCTCGCCGCCGCGCGCGTGACTGGCAGCGGCTGGCTCCGCGTCGTTGCGGCGGCCGGCTGGACGCTCGCGCCCTCCTTCCTGGTGGCGCTCGACGAGGGCCGGCTCGGCGCCGTCGTCGCCCACCTGCTGCTGCCATGGCTCTTCTTCGCCCTGACCGCCGCTCGCCGCTCCTGGGCCGCGGCAGCGGCTGCCGCCCTGCTCGCCGCCGGGGTGCTGGCCGGCGCTCCGTCGCTGTGGCCGGCACTGCTCCTCGTCTGGGTCGTCTCGGTGGTCGTCTTCGCGTCCTCCGGCCGGCGGGGCCGCGGGTGGCACCGCCTCCTCCTGCTCCCGCTGCCCGCGATCGCGCTGTTCGCCCCGCTCGCAGCGCAGCAGATCCTCCGCGGAACGCCGCTCGGGATCCTGGCGGACCCGGGCGTCGTCGTGCCGGTCGACACGGACTCCTCACCGCTTGCGACCGCGCTCGGCTATCTCGTCGGACTGCCCACGCCGGGGTCGACCGGCTGGGAGGAGTTCGCGTCGCCGCTCGGCGCGAGTGCCGGCATCGTGGGCGCCGCTCTGCTGCTGCCCGTCGTCCTCGTGGCGCTGGCCTCCGCTCTCCTGCCCGGGATATCTCGCGCCACTCCCGCGCTGGCGCTGGCGGCTGTGGGCTTCGGCTCCGCGGTCCTCCTGAGCCGGGTGGCGGTGCAGAGCGCCGGGTCGACCGCGCTCGGCCCGTGGCCCGGCCCGCTGCTGAGCCTCGCGTGGCTGGGTCTCCTCGGCGCCGCGGTGATCGGCCTGTCGGCGGGCGAGCGGCGCGTCGCCGCCGCTCGCCTGCGCGCGGGCGTCGGCGGCCTGGTCGCCCTCGGTGTCGCGGCTGCCGCGTTCCCGCTCCTGCTCGGCTTCGCGACGGGCGAGGCGGGGGCAGCTCCGGGATCCGAGCGGACGCTTCCGGCCCTGGTCGCAGCGGAGGCGAGCGGCGATCCCACGATCGGCACCCTGGTCCTCTCGGCTCAGCGCGGGAACGGTCTGGCAGCCTCCGTCGCCCGGGGGACCGGCCAGACGCTCGACGAGCAGAGCACGCTCTTCTCGACCGCGCCGGCGAGCCTTGCGCTCGGCCGCGACCTCACCGCTCTGGCGGGCAACGTCGCCTCCCGCAGCGGGTACGACCCGGTGCCCGTCCTGGCAGCTGAGCGGATCGGCTTCCTCCTCCTCACCCCCACGGCATCGGACACGCATGCGGTGCACGACCGGGCGGCGGCTGCCCTCGACGGGAACCCGCTCTTCACGCCGGTCACCACGACGTCGCACGGAACCCTGTGGCGGTACACCGGCCTGGACGCGGGCCTGCCGGTCGCGGCTCCCTCCGGTCCCGGCGCGCTGGACACGCCGACCGGGATCGCCGTGCTCACCGTCCAGCTCGTCGTCCTGCTGCTGACCCTGCTCCTCGCGCTGCCGACCGGCGGCCTCGCCGACCGCATCCGTCCGGAGCGTGAGGCTCGGCGAGGATCGGGCATCGCCCCGCGCCGGGCGGCCGCTGCGGCGGCGCCGCGCGCCGTCCTGGCCACGGCCGGCACCGCCTCCATGGCGCCCCAGGGAGGAGCCGCTCGTGGCCAGTGATCGGCGCGCCGCCCTGCGCATCGGCGGACGGGTCCTCACCGGGGTGGTGGCCGTCGGCGGTGCCGCCGCTCTCGTCCTCGGCGCATCCGCACTGCCGTCACCGGCGCTCTCGATCGCGGGTGCTCCCGTGGATCCCGTGGCGGTGGATCAGCACCGGGTCTGCCCCGGTCCCCTCCTGCAGCTCGGCGACGCGAGCGGGCAGGGCGCGACCACGCTGTTCTCCTACGGCAATCCCAACCTCGCCGCCGGCACGCTGACCGGAGGGGGCGCCGCCTTCACCGCCCTCGCCGACGTCGATCTCGCTTACGCCGTCGACGGCGGGGCGTCCGCGCTCCTCTCGGCGCCGAGCGCCGCGGATCCGGCCGCCCTTCTTGCGGCCGCCCAGGTGCAGTCCGTCTCCTCGGGTGACGCCGCCGGGCTCGCCGCGGTTCCGTGCGGAGAGGGTGCCGCGTCCAGCTGGCTGCTCGCCGGCGCGACCGACACCGGCCGCTCCAGCCTGCTGCTCCTCGCCAACGCGAACGCCGTGCCGGCCACCGTCGACCTCTCGCTCTACACGGCGGAGGGTCCCATCCAGGCGCCGGGTCTCGGGGACCTGGTCGTGCCCGCGATGAGCCAGCGCGTGCTGTCGCTCGCCGGGTACGCGCCGGGCGCCTCCCAGCTCGCCGTGGAGGTCCGCAGCCAGGGCGGGCTGGTGTCCGCAGCGCTCCAGCAGACGATCGTCCGCGGGCTGGAGCCGGGAGGAGTCGACGTCGTGGGCCGCACGGCGCCGCCCGCGACCGAGCAGGTGCTCCCCGGCATCCGGATCACGACGGCCGATGCCGTCGCCGCGCGCGGGCAGGTCGGCGGCTCCCAGGACGTCGAGACCGTTCTTCGCCTCCTCGCGCCCGCCGCCGACAGCATCGCGACGGTCGGCGTGATCCCTGAGACCGAGGGCGGCCAGGGGACCTCGCTGGAGGTCGAGCTGCACGCCGGCGAGGTCAAGGACGTGCCGCTCGGCCAGCTCGCCGAAGGGTCGTACACCGTGACCGTGACGACGACGGAGCCCGTCGTCGCCACCGTCCGCGCCTCCACGGTCGCTCCGCCCGACCCCGACGCGGAGGACGAGGAGGAGTCCGAGGACTCGACCACGCTGGACGGCGGGGGTGACGGGGAGATCGGCTACGACATCGTTGGGCCGGCGGTCTCCGACTCGCCGGTCGCCGCCGGGGAGCGCATCGACCTAGCGTGGTTCACCGCAGGCGGAGTTATCACGACGCCGACGGCCTTTGCGACCGTGTGGGCGGACTCCCCGCGACTCGACGTCACGAACCTCGGCGACGCGGCGGTGACCGTCACGCTGCAGGGCGCGGGCGGCGAGCAGAAGCTCGAGATCCCGGCCCGCGCGACCGTCGGCACCGACGTCGCTCCGAACGCGATCTACGTGCTCACCGGGACGGGGCCGGTGGCCGCGTCGGTGAGCTACGCGGGAGTGGGCGTCCTCGCCGCCTACCCGGTGCGCCCGGCGAACGGGCTCGCGACACCGCTCACGATCTACCGCTGACTCGCGCCGCGCTGCGCCGCGTGTCGCATCCGTCCGGACGCGTCGCATCGGTCCGCCGTTGCGACACGTCCGCAGCGTTGCGACTCGAGCGCCGACTGCGCGTCAGGGGTGGCGGTAGCGGTCGGGCGCCAGGTCCCAGGGGTCACGACCCAGCAGCTCGCCGACGGCGCGCAGCACGCAGCCCTCGATGAGCATCCGCTGGTGCGCCTCGTCGTTGATGTGCAGCTTGCTCATCCGCTCGATGGGCAGGCGGTAGAGGATGATGCGGTTCTCGCGGGGCAGCACCGTCCACCGGTCGACGGCCGGTCCGCTGACCGTGCGCGGGAGTCCGGCGACCTCGAAGCTCACGGCCTCGAGCTCGGGCCACTGGCCGCGGAGGTACTCCGCGGTGTCCGCGACGGCCGTCTCGAACACGTCGATCCGGCCCCGGAGGATCGGCAGGTGCGGCCCCGTGACGGAGGATCGCAGTCCGCGGCCGTGCCGGTCCCGTCCACGAGCTCGCGGAGCCCGGACGCGTCCCGCCGCCGATCGTGAGCGAGCCATGCGGACATGCTACTCGCGCGGGATCGGCGGGCTATCCTGAACCCGGGATGAGCAAGAGACCGTGTTCGCGTACGGGCTGCCAGAACGAGGCGGTCGCGACCTTGACGTACGTCTACGCGGACTCGATGGCGGTGCTCGGACCCCTCAGCCAGAAGGCGGAGCCGCACAGCTACGACCTGTGCGAACGCCACGCGGAGCGCCTCTCGGCCCCCTCGGCTGGCAGATCATGCGCCACGTTTCGCTCGAGCACGACCTCTGAGTTCCCGGATTCTCGCCGCGAGCTAGCTCCCGGGTCTTGTGCGCCTCCGCGGCCCCGCGGCACGGAAGGCCGCGGGCGCGGGCACCAACCCCGCTCAGCAGGCGGAAACCGACCTCGGCAGGCCGGAATCGGCCTTTCCGGCCTTTCCGGCCTGCCGAAGGCGGAAACCGCCTGCTGAGCGAGAGTGGAAGGGATTCAGGGAGGACGCGGAGAGAGCGCCAGCAGGCGGAATCGCCGTGAGCAGGCGAATCTCGGCCGATCCCGCCTGTTGAGGCCGATTCAGCCTGCTGAGGGAGGGGCGGTAACGCAGACGTCGCCGCCGGGATCGGGTGGGAGAATCGAGCCATGAGCATTGCGACGACCGAGACCACCTCGACCGGCCTCCAGTACCGGGTCGCCGACCTCGGCCTCGCCGAGTCGGGACGCCACCAGATCCGCCTCGCCGAGCAGGAGATGCCCGGCCTGATGTCCCTCCGCGCCGAATACGGCGAGAGCAAGCCGCTCGCCGGCGCCCGCATCGCCGGATCGCTGCACATGACGGTGCAGACCGCCGTCCTCATCGAGACGCTCGTCGCGCTCGGCGCACAGGTGCGCTGGGCGAGCTGCAACATCTTCTCGACCCAGGACGAGGCGGCCGCGGCGGTCGTCGTCGGGCCGAACGGCACGGTCGCCGAGCCGGCCGGCGTCCCCGTCTTCGCCTGGAAGGGCGAGAACCTCCCCGAATACTGGGAGTGCGCGGACCGCATCTTCGACTGGACGAGCGAGGCCACCGCCGCGGGCGAGAGCTTCGTCGGCCCGAACATGATCCTCGACGACGGCGGGGACGCGACCCTCCTCGTGCACAAGGGTGCGGAGTTCGAGCGCGCAGGCCGCGTCCCCGAGGACGCGAAGACCGACAGCCACGAGTACGGCGTCATCCTCGACCTCCTGCGCCGGTCCCTGGACCGCGACCCGCAGCGGTGGACGCGCGTGGCTGCCGAGATCCGCGGCGTCACCGAGGAGACCACGACGGGCGTGCACCGCCTCTACGAGCTGGCGCGCGACGGCAAGCTCCTGTTCCCCGCCATCAACGTCAACGACTCGGTGACGAAGAGCAAGTTCGACAACAAGTACGGCATCCGCCACTCCCTCCTCGACGGCCTCAACCGCGCCACCGACGTCCTCGTCGGAGGCAAGGTCGTGTTCGTCGCCGGCTACGGCGACGTGGGCAAGGGCGCCGCGGAGGCGCTGCGCGGCCAGGGCGCGCGGGTCATCGTCAGCGAGGTCGACCCCATCAACGCCCTCCAGGCCGCGATGGACGGCTTCCAGGTCGCGAAGCTCGAGAGCGTTCTCGACCAGATCGACATCCTCATCACCGCGACCGGCAACACGGGCGTCGTGACCCTCGACTCCATCCTCGGCCTCAAGCACCTCGCGGTGATCGCGAACGTCGGCCACTTCGACGACGAGATCGACATGGCCGGGCTCGAGGAGCTCGCCGCCACCGGCCAGGCGGAGAAGGTGCAGATCAAGCCGCAGGTGCACGAGTGGCGCCTGCCGACCGGCCGGAGCGTGCTCGTCCTCTCCGAGGGGCGCCTGATGAACCTCGGCAACGCGACCGGTCACCCGTCGTTCGTGATGAGCAACTCGTTCAGCAACCAGACCCTCGCGCAGATCGAGCTGTACACCAAGCAGGAGGAATACCCGATCGGCGTGTATGTGCTTCCCAAGCGCCTGGACGAGAAGGTCGCGCGCCTGCACCTCGCTGCGCTCGGCGTCGAGCTCACGGAGCTGACGCCGGAGCAGGCCGCGTACATCGGCGTCCCGGTCGAGGGTCCCTACAAGGTGGACCACTACCGCTACTGAATCGGCGTAGGACGGAGCATCGCGGAGCGGAGCGGGATCGCCGCGCCTAGGATCGGCGGGGTGGACGTCCGGGCAGTGGTGCGCCCGGCACGCGCCGACGACGCGCCCGGCATGGCCCGGGTGCACGTCGCCTCCTGGCGGGAGACTTACCGCGGGCTGATGCCGGACGGGGTGCTCGACGATCCCGGCCTCCTCGCCGCGCGCGAGCGCTTCTGGACGGCGGCGCTGACCGACGCGCAGTACGCGGCCAACCGCTCGGCCGTGGCCGTGCGCGGCGACGCGGTCGTGGGAATCGCCATGTCCGGTCCGCCGCTCGACCCCGAGGTGGCGTCGGCGGTCCAGCTCTACGTGCTCTACCTGCTCGCCGCGGAGCAGGGGACCGGCACGGGCGACGAATTGCTCGATGCGGTGCTCCCCGCCGAGCAGGACGGAACGCTGTGGGTCGCAGACCCGAATCCGCGTGCCCAGGCGTTCTACCGCAGGCGCGGCTTCGCTCCGGACGGCGCAGAGCGCACCGAGCACGGGGTGCGGGAGGTGCGGATGGTGCGGCCCGGTCGCTGACCCGGGGTGCCACGCCGCCGGGGTTCGGGCGCGCCTCAGCGTCCGCTGGGCAGCAGCCTCGCGGCCAGGTCCGGACGCTCGGCCGGGTCTGCGGAGACCGTGACGCCCCAGCGGACACCCGGATGCCGGCGAACGTGCACCCGGTGCGAGGCGAGGAACCAGGCGACGCCCACGATCGCGGCCAGGAACCCGGCGGACGCGCCGACCCCGAGAGCCCAGCGCGGTCCGAGCAGGCCGGCCACCCAGCCGACGATGGGTGCGCCGACGAGGGTGGTGCCGGCGAAGACTGCCATGTAGAAGGACATCACGCGGCCGCGCAGCGCCGGCTCGGTCGTGGTCTGCACGTAGGCGTTGGCGCTGGTCGTCATGATCATCGCGCATAGCCCGATGGGCACGAGTGACACTGCGAACAGTCCGTAGCTCGGCATCAGCGCGGCGACCGTGCAGAACACGCCGAAGCCGGCGGCCGCGAGGACGATGAAGCGCAGGCGGGGACGGTTCCGCTGGGCGGCGCGCAGTGCGCCGATCACCGAGCCGATCGCGAGCACGGAGGAGAGCAGGCCGAACTCGCCCGCCCCCTTGCCGAACTCGATCTTCGCCATGGTGCTCGTGAAGATCGGGAAGTTGAGGCCGAACGTGCCGATCAGGAAGACCATCGCGAGAATCGCGGCGATGTCGGGACGGCTGCGGACGTAGCGGAGGCCCTCGAGCATCCCGCCGCCGCGTCGCGCCTTCGCGACCGGCTGCAGCTCGTCCGTGTGCAGCAGGGCGAGCGACAGCAGCACGGCCGCGAAGGTGGCCGCGTTCACGATGAAGACCCAGCCGGACCCGATGACGGCGGTCGTGACCCCGCCACCGCGGGCCCGACGAGACGCGCGGAGTTGAACGATGCGGCGTTGAGCGCGACGGCGTTCGGCAGGTCGCCTGCGGGCACGAGCTCGCCGACGAAGGTCTGGCGGGCCGGGTTGTCGACCGCGGTGACGATCCCGAGCAGGAGGGCGAAGCCGTAGACCATCCAGAGCTGGGTGGCTCCCGCGAGGGTGAGGATGCCGAGGGCGAGCGCGAGCACCGCCTGCGCGGACTGCGTGATCGCGAGCAGCCGCCGCCCCGGGATGCGGTCGACGAGGAGCCCCGCGAACGGCCCGACCACCAGCAGCGGGCCGAACTGGAGCGCCATGGTGACGCCGACGGCGAAGGGGTCCTGGTCGGTCAGCTCGGTCAGGACGATCCAGTCCTGGGCGGTGCGCTGCATCCAGGCGCCGACGTTGGAGACGAGGGCGCCGATGAACCAGAGGCGGTAGTTCGTCCACGACAGCGACCGGAAGGTGGCCCTCACGACTCGACCAGCTTCCGCAGCACGTCGACCACGCCCAGCAGGCGCTGCCGCTCCTCGGGGTCGAGCTGGGCGAGCTGGCCGCTGAACCACTCGATGCGCAGCCGGCGGGTCTCCTCGGTGAGCGCCATCCCCTTCTCGGTCATCCGCACGACGACCTTGCGGGCGTCTCCGGCATCCTGGCTGCGCGCCACGTAGCCGGCCTCCTCGAGCGAGTTGAGGGTCCGGTTCATCGAGGGCGGGCTGACCTTCTCGAGGGCCGCGAGCTCGCCGGGGCTGCAGGCCTGCTGGGCTTCCAGCCGCCACAGGACCCCGAGCTGGCTGTCGGTGATGTGCTCGCCGGGGCGGTTGGCGCGGATGCGGCGCGCGACCTTCTGCAGCAGCAGCCGGAGCTCCTGCTGGAGCTGCTCGTTCTCCGGGGCGTCCATGTGTTACTTAGCTTAGCTCATTAGTTCGGCTAACGATTCGACGTCGGGGTCTTGAGCGCAACCCCTGCCGCCGCCAGCGGCGTCGGGCTCGAGCGCCCTGCAGGGCCGGGAGGGGCCCGCAGCCGCCGCCGGTCAGTCGCGCTGCGGGAAGGAGTGGGGGAGGCCGGTGAGCACGGGGTCGAGCCGCTCCAGGCGCTCGCGCTCCAGCAGGTGCCCGCGGAACTCGCGGTCGCGGCGGATCGACGAGAGGGCCGCGAGGAAGAACTCGGGGTCCGCGTCCGGCGGCAGCGGGGAGACGAAGGGGGCGGCCTCGTGCGCCAGCTCCCGCGCCAGCTGCATCCGGGCCGGCGTCGTCATGCGCGGCGCCTGCTTGAGGAACGCCGAGATGCGCCGCGCGAGGCGATCCGGGAGGCGGCCGACATCCGCGTGCTCCGCCCAGGGCTTGAGCACCTCCGGCACCCCGTAGACGGGCTCCACGATGCGCGGCACCCGCTCGTGCTGCGAGTAGGTGCCGGCCAGCAGGTCGCCGAGCCGCTTCGCACGCGGGTTGAGGAGCCCGACGAGCGCAGCGAGGCCGCCGAGGGTCGCGAACAGCTCGAGCACGCCGGTGAGCGCGCGGATGAACGCGTGCCGGAAGCCGATCGCGCCGCCGTCGTCGCGCACGATGCGGGCACCCACCGCGAGCTTGCCGAGGAGCGCCCGCGGGTCACCGTCTCGACGATCGTCGGGATCACGATCATCACCGCTACGAGCATCCCGACCGAGAGGGCGGCCACGAGCGCGCTGTCGAGCCCAGGGAAGATCCACGTCAGCCCGAGCAGGAACAGGATCAGGACCGCGAACGACGCGAGGATGTCGATGGCGGCGCCGGCCGAACGCAGGATGATGCCCGCAGGACGCACGTCGAGGGCCACCGCCTCGCCGACGATCACCTCGTCGTCCTGCTGCGGATCCGCCATGCCATCATCGTATTCGTGGACCTCGACGCCTATGCGGCCGCTCACCGCGAGGAGTGGGACCGCCTCGAGGCCCTCGGCCGCAAGGGACGCCTCTCGGGCGCCGAGGCTGATGAGCTGATCGAGCGGTACCAGAGCGCGGCCAGTCAGCTCTCGGCGATCAAGACGACCGCAGGCTCCACCGCGGTGGGGGACCGGCTGTCGGTGCTGCTGTCCCGAGCGCGGCTGCGCTTCACCGGCGCAGGCGCGAACGTGCTGCGCCAGGTGCCCCTGTTCTTCGGCGCGCAACTGCCCGCGGCCCTGTATCGCATCCGCTGGCTCACGCTCGTCGTCGCGCTGGTGACCGCGGTCATCGCGCTCCTCTATGGCTTCTGGGTCGCGCAGGACCCGCGTGTCCTCGCGGCCTTCGGGAACGACGCCGATCTCAAGCAGTTCGTCGAGCACGACTTCGTCGACTACTACAGCGAGAACCCGGCCGCGTCCTTCGCCGGCCAGGTCTGGACGAACAACGCGTGGATCGCCGCCCAGTGCGTCGCGTTCGGCATTACCGGCTTCTGGCCGGCACAGGTCATCCTGCAGAACGCCCAGAACGTCGGCCTGGCGGGCGGAGTCATGTTCGCCTACGGCAAGGGCGACATCTTCTTCTCCTACATACTTCCGCACGGGATGCTCGAGCTGACCGCCATCTTCGTCGCGGCCGCCGCGGGCTTGCGGATCTTCTGGGCCTGGATCGCGCCTGGGCCGCGCACGCGCACCCAGGCTCTCGCCGAGGACGGGCGCGCGCTGTTCACGGTGGCGATCGGCCTCGTGATCGTCCTGTTCGTCTCCGGCATCATCGAGGGGTTCGTCACGCCGGCGCCGTGGCCGCTCGCCGTCAAGGTCGGCATCGGCGCGCTCGCGCTCGCGGCATTCGTCTTCTACATGGTGTTCGTCGGCGGCCGAGCCTTCCGGGCCGGCGAGACGGGCGACCTCGGCGAGTTCGAGGCCGGCGCCCGCCGCATCACGGCCGGCTGACACGCCCGCGCGCGTCCCCGCTCGTCCCTGCCTGGCGCGGGGCGCCGACTTGCCGAAAAGTCCCGCTAAGTCGCCGTCGTAGCGGGATTTTTCGGCAAGTCGCCTCCGGACGGGACGGAGCTGGACGCGCAGGGCGGCCCGGCGTACCCGGACGCGCACACCGGGCACAGAAGTAGGCTCGCGCTATGACGAGCGAGCAGGTGGTTCCCCGCCGCGGGCGTGGCCGCCCCCGCGCCGCGGATGCCGGCGACAGCCGGGAGCGCATCCTCGCCGCGGCGTCCGCGGAGTTCTCCCGGCACGGCTATGAGGCGGTGTCGCTGCGCTCCGTCGCCCGGGCTGCGTCCGTGGATGCGGCGCTCGTGCACCACTACTTCGAGGACAAGGCCGATCTGTTCACCCAGGCGATCGGGATGCCGCTCCGGCCCGATCGGGTCGTGAAGACCGTGCTGTCGGGGCCGCGCGAGGACGTGGGGGCGAATCTCCTCCGGGCCATCCTGGGCGGCTTCGAGGAGCCGGGCTTCCGCGATCGGGTCCTCGGGCTCCTGCGGACGGCGCTCGGTCACGAGTTCGCCGCCGCCATGCTCCGCCAGTTCCTCGTCAAGGAGGTGCTGCATCGCGTCGCGATCGAGCTCGCCGTGCCGGACGGCGAGCTGCGCGCGACCCTCACGGCGTCCCAGATGATCGGCCTCGTCGTGCTGCGCTACGGCATCCGGGCGGAGCCGCTCGCGAGCGTCCCCCTGGATGAGCTCGTCGTGCGGGTGGGTCCGGTCATCCAGTGGCATCTGCTCGGATTCCCGGAGGCCAAGGGCCCTTGACGGCCGGTCCGCACGGGCCAATAATTCACCACATGATGAATACCGCTCCTCCCGCCGTCGCGGTCGAGGATCTCCTGGTGCGTCGCGGCGGCCGCGACGTCCTGCGCGACGTCTCGGTGTCGGTGCCGCGCGGGGCCGTGGTCGGGCTCCTGGGCCCGAGCGGCTCGGGCAAGACCACGCTTCTGCGCGCGATCGTCGGCGTGCAGATCACCCACGGCGGACGCGTCACCGTCCTCGACGAGCCGGCGGGCTCGGCGCCGCTGCGCCGCCGGGTCGGCTACGTCACCCAGTCGGCGAGCGTCTACGACGACCTCACCATCCGGCAGAACCTCGAGTACTTCCGTGCCCTGCTCCGGGCCCCGAAGAGCGACATCGACCGCGTGCTGGCGGCGACCCATCTCGAGGACCACGCCTCGAGCCTCGTCGGCAGCCTCTCCGGCGGTCAGGAGAGCCGCGTCTCCCTCGCCGCGGCGCTGCTCGGCAGCCCCGACCTCCTCGTCCTCGACGAGCCCACCGTCGGCCTCGACCCGCTGCTCCGCGTGGAGCTCTGGAACCTCTTCCACGAGCTCGCCGATCAGGGGACCACCCTCCTCGTGTCGAGCCACGTGATGGATGAGGCGGTGCGCTGCGACCGGCTGATCCTGCTCCGCGAAGGCGTCATCCTCGCCGACGACACCCCGGCCGGCCTCTACGCGGCGACCGGGACCAGCGACATGGAGGAGGCGTTCCTCACGCTCATCGAGCGGGAGAAGCGCACCGAGTTCGGGAGGGCGTCATGAACCCCGTCGCCACGCTCGCCACCACGCGGCGGGTGCTCACCCAGGTGCGGCACGATCCCCGCACGATCGGGCTGCTCGTCGTCGTGCCCAGCCTCCTGATCGGACTGATGGCCTGGCTGTTCGACGAGACGCCGGTCTTCCAGACCGTCGGCCCCGCCGTGCTCGGCCTCTTCCCGTTCATCGTCATGTTCCTCGTCACGAGCATCAGCACGCTGCGCGAGCGGCGGTCCGGGACGCTCGAGCGGCTCCTGACGCTGCCGATCGGGAAGCTCGACATCATCCTCGGCTACGCGCTCGCGTTCGGTCTGCTCGCGGTCGTGCAGGCGCTCGTGGCAGTGGGGTTCGCGGTGTGGGTGTGCGGCCTCGAGGTGGCCGGCTCGGTGTGGCTGCTCGTGGCCGTCGCGGTCCTCGACGCGCTCCTCGGCACCACGCTGGGCCTGCTCGCGAGCGCGTTCGCCCGGACCGAGTTCCAGGTCGTGCAGTTCATGCCCGCGCTCGTGTTCCCGCAGGTGCTGCTCGGCGGCGTCTTCCTCGCGCGGGACAGCCTGCCTGACGTGCTGCACGCGATCTCCGACTTCCTGCCGCTCTCCTACGCGATCGACGCGCTCAACACTGTCGCCGCGGACTCGGGCGAGATCGGCTTCGACTTGCTCGTCGTGGCGGCCTTCGCGGTCGGCGCGGTCGCGCTCGGCGCCCTCACCCTCCGCCGCCGCACCGCGTGAGCGGCCCGGTCCTCCTTGGCTCAGCAGGCGGAATCCGAGTCCGGCAGGCCCCATCGGGATTCCGCAACCTGCTGAATCCGGGAACCGCCTGCTGAGCGAGAGCGCTCGGCGGGGTGAGCCGGGGCCGACCCTCAGAGGCGGCCGGCCGCCTTCAGTGCGAGGTAGCGGTCGGCGAGGGCGGGCGGCAGATCGGCGGGGGACCCGGTGACCACTTCCGCACCCAGCTGGCGGATCGCGGCCGCGACGCGCGCGGTGTCGAGGAGGGAGCGCTCGGCGGCCGCGGCGCGGTAGACGCTGTCCCGATCGTGCCGGTCCTGCGTGCTCGCGAGCACCTGGGGATCGGTCACCGAGGCGACGACGACCATGTGGCGCCGGGTGAGCTGGGGGAGGACCGACAGCAGGCCCCGCGACGAGCCGCTCGCGTCGATCGAGGTGAGCAGGACGACGAGGGAGCGCTGGGACGTGATCGAGCGGACCTGGCCCGGCACGGCCGTCCAGTCGGTCTCGATGAGGTCCGGCTCGAGGGGCGCCATCGCGTCCACCATCCGCGACAGCAGCTCGGCGCCGGACACGCCCTGCACGCGGGCGCGGACGCGGCGGTCGAAGGCGAGCAGATCGATCCGGTCGCCGGCCCGCGTGGCGAGCGCGGCCAGCAGGAGGGCGGCCTCGAAGGCGGTGTCGAGCCGCGGCTCGTCCTCCACGCGAGCCGCCGACGTGCGTCCGGAGTCGAGGACGAGGACGACGCGCCGGTCGCGCTCCGGCCGCCAGGTGCGGACCATGACCTGCTGCCCGGCACGAGCCGGACCGCGTCGTGCCGTCGCCCGCCAGTCGATCGAGCGGACGTCGTCGCCCCGCACGTACTCCCGCAGCGAGTCGAACTCGGTGCCCTGACCGCGGATCATCACGCTGGTGCGGCCGTCCAGCTCGCGGAGCCGGGCGAGGCGGGACGGAAGGTGCCGCCGGGAGTTGAACGGCGGCAGGACGCGGACGGCGCCCGGAGCCGCGAGGGTCGCCTGCCGCGCCCAGAGTCCGAGCGGCCCCACGGCGCGGATCGTCACCTGCTCGGTGCGCCGCTCGCCGCGGCGGAAGGGGGTCAGCCGGAACAGGGCGGAGCGGCGCTCGCCGGGCGGGATCGTCAGGGGCACGCGACTGCGCGCCGACCCCGCTGAGGGCTGCCACGCGTCGCGGACGACCGCCCGCAGCGTGCGCCGGCCGGTGTTGGTGAGCAGCAGCTGCGCGTCGGCCGACTCCCCGAGGCGGATGCGGCCCGGGAGTTCGCGGGTGATCGTCACGGCGCGCGGCGACGCCGCCAGGGCGAGGTCGAGCACTCCGAGGAGGATCACGAACACGAGCCAGAGGAGCAGGGTCCAGCCCCTGCGCCGCTCGAAACGCTGAGCGCGAGCACCGGCAGCTCGCCGAGCAGCACGAGCAGCACGAACCGGCCCGTGACCGCCATCAGGCTCCCCGCATCCCAGGGATGGCCGACCGAATCACGGAGATTCCGGGGCGCCGCGACCTGTCCGAGCCGATCCGGGTCCCTCGCTCGCGAGGTCTCCGTGATTCGGTCAGGACTCCGTGGCGGAGGGGAGCAGAGCAGTCGGGCATCAGATGGGGACCTGGACCTGAGCGAGGATCGAGCGGAGGATCGCGTCGACCGAGACGCCCTCGAGCTCGGCCTCGGGGCGGAGCTGGATGCGGTGGCGCAGCACGGGGAGCGCCATCTCCTGCACGTGGTCGGGCGTGACGCTTTCGAAGCCCTGCAGCCAGGCCCACGCCTTCGCCGCGGCGAGCAACGCCGTCGAGCCGCGAGGCGAGACGCCCAGCTTGACCGAGGGGAGGATCGGGTGGCGCGCGCCAGGTCGACGGTGTAGCCGAGGACGTCCTCGGAGGCGCCCACCGCCCGCACGGCCTCCTGGGCCCGCGCGAGGTCGTCGGGCGCGAGGACGGCCCGCACGCCGGCGGCGGCGAGGTCGCGAGGGTTGAACCCCGCGGAGTGCCGGCGCAGCACCTCGAACTCGGTGTCCCTCGGTGGGATCTCGAGCACGAGCTTCAGCAGGAACCGGTCGAGCTGCGCCTCGGGCAGCGTGTAGGTGCCCTCGTACTCGATCGGGTTCATGGTTGCGGCGACGAGGAAGGGCGTCGGCAGCGCCTTCGTCTGCCCGTCGACAGAGACCTGCCGCTCCTCCATGGCCTCGAGCAGCGCGGACTGCGTCTTCGGCGGCGTCCGGTTGATCTCGTCGGCGAGCAGGATGTTGGTGAACACCGGCCCCGGCCGGAACACGAACGCCCCGGCCTCGTAGATCATCGAGCCGGTGACGTCGCCCGGCATGAGGTCGGGCGTGAACTGCACGCGCTTGGTGTCGAGCTGGAGCGTCTGGCTGAGCGTGCGCACGAGCAGCGTCTTCGCGACGCCGGGCACGCCCTCGAGCAGCACGTGGCCCCGCGCGAGGAGGGCGATGATGAGGCCGGTGACGGCCCCCTCTTGCCCGACCACGGCTTTGCCGACCTCGGTGCGGACGTCTCGGAGGCTCTGGCGGAGTTCGTCGGTCATCGGTCCATTCTTCCGGGGGATGGCGGGGGTCGGTCGCGGAGCGGACGTCCCGCTCCAGCATCTGGAGCGCGTCGCTGAGCTGGACGAGCGCGGCATCCGTGTCGGGGTCGCCCTCGAGGAGCACTCTGCGCACGTCCTCGGCGGTGCGGCCGGTGGATGCGGCGGCCGCGCGCACGACCTCCTCGACGGAGGCGGTGCGGGACAGGGCGAGCGCCGTGGCGATCCGGCCGATCGCGCCGACCCGCAGAGCGTCGAGCGCGCGCCGCCGCGCGGAGGAGCGCTGATAGAGCCGGGCGCGGCCCTCCACCGTCTCCCGGGAGGGGACGACGACGGGCAGGTTCTCGACGACGAGCGGGCCGAGCCGCCGGCCACGCCATACGGCGGCGGCGAGGAACACCGCGAGCAGGAGGGTGAGGACCGGGGTCACCCACTCGGGCGTGAGGTCAGCGATGGTGGGCTCAGCGCCGGCGTCGGCGACGTCGAGGATGCTCGGCACGTACCACACGAGCTGCCGGGTGCCGCCGAGCAGGTTGAGCGCAAGTGCGGCGTTGCCGGCGCTCGTCACGTGCTGGTTGTCGAACGGCTCGGCGTCCGGCAGCAGCGTGACGTCGAGCCCGTCGGACTCGGTCGAGGCGAGCAGGTAGGCGCCCGCCGCGTCCGGGTAGCAGAAGGTGACGCCGGAAGCCGTGCCGTTCGCCGGCTGCAGGGTGGACTGACCGGCCGTGACCGCACCGGCGCGCTCGGCGGCGGGGAGGTCGCACTTCGGCGGCCGGGAGTCCTGAGCCTCCGGGAAGCCCGCCAGCGCCACGTCGGGCGCGTACTCGTCGAGGAGCTCCGATGTCGGCGCGACCACCACGAGGCGATCCGCGAGGGCGCGCAGTTGCGCGATCCGTGCCGGCTCGAGGAAGAAGCCCTGGTCGAACAGCAGGATCGTCGTGTCGGCGGGGTCCCCGGCCGCGCGCTGCGCCTCGGCGAAGGTGTCCGCGGCGACCACGTCCACACCCTGCTGGCGCAGCACCTCCGCAAGCGCCATCCCGCCCGACGGCCCCGGATTGTCGGCCGCGAGCGGGTCGGTATTGCGGATGCCCGCGCTGAAGAGGGTCCACGCCGTCGCGATCACGAGGAGACCGGCGACGAGGAAGACCCAGAACCTCGCGCTCCGGAACCACTGGCGCACCGTCGGCGTGATCGCGCGGGCGTCCGTCGCGGTCACGACGCCACCGGGCTCTGCGTGCGCGCCGACCGCAGGGAGCGCTCGAGAGCGGCCAGCTCGGCGTACTGATCCGCGGTTCCCGGCCGGCCGAGGTAGCGGACGGCGTCGAAGTCGGAGGCGGCGGTCCCCAGCGCCGCCGCACGGTCGGGGAAGGCCGCGCCGGCCTCGCGGGCGAAGCCGCGGGCCGTCATCCCCGGATAGAGGTCGAGGATGGTGCGCTCGGCGAAGCCGCGGGCGAGCGCGCGGAAGAGCTCCTGGATGGCGGTCGTGAAGTCACCGCCGGCGGCCGCACGCTCCGCGGAGGCGCGCAGCTCCTCTGCGCCGCGGGCGTCGTCCTCGCCGAAGACAGCGTCGAGCGCGGCGCTGCGCCGATTGAGGCGCGGTCGCCCGAAGACGAGGAAGGCGCCGACGAGGAGCGCGGCGATCAGCAGGACGACGACCACGAGGGCGACCGCTCCGGCGCCGCTCCCGGCCCCGTTGAGAAGGTCACCCAGCCAGTCGAAGAAGGCCTGGGAGACGAGGTCGAACCAGGTGGGCCGCGCGGCCTGGTAGACGGGCTTGCCGAGCTCGTCGATCAGCCACCCGCGGCCCTGGTCGCCGTCGGGCTCCACCGGCACCGACCGGGCGAGCGAGAGGAGTGCGCTCACCGAGCTCCGGGCGCGAACGGGTCTGCCGCCGGGTCTCCGCCCTCGACGTGCCGCTGCAGGATGAGGTCGAGACCCTCCTTGCGCATGCGGAGGTCGATGTAGATGAGTGCGACGAGCGCCGACGTCGCGAAGGCGCTGATGGCGCCGCCGAGGACGCCGATCGCCACCACGATGATCTGCACGATCACCACGACGACGATCGAGGTCCCGGTGTTGTTGGGGTCGAGGAGCGTGCCGACGGACCCGAGGAGGAGATCGGGGTCGTGATGACCTGGATGGCGATCGAGATCATGATCGTGACGAGGAACTCGGCGCCGAGCGTCCGCCAGAAGTAGCCGTCGGTGAGCCGCCAGGAGCGCGCCACGGCGGCCCGGATGGTCGTGCGCTCGAGCACGAGCACGCTCGGCACGATCGACACCTTCGTGTACACCCAGAACCACAGGACGAGCGCTCCGAGCCCGAGCAGCAGCGCGACAGCGATGCTCACGGCGATGCCGACCGGCCCGAGAGCGACCCCCAGCAGCACCACACCGGCGAGCACCGCGAAGACGACGAACACCGCGACCGCGAGCAGTGCCGTCCACCCCGCCAGGCGCCACACGTGCGGCTTGACGGTCGGCCACGTCGACCGCGCCGTCGGGCGCTCACCGAGGGTGGACCGCGCCACGGCGCCCACGACGATGCCCTGCAGGAGGGCGGACACCACGAAGTTGAGGATGAAGAGGCCGAGTCCGCCGAGGATGCTGCCCGCGATGGCGCCCGCGATGAGCGGCGCCTGGTCGGGATCGTTCCAATCGGTGATCCGCGCGAAGCCCGCGAAGACGACCGCGGCCACGATGCCGCCGCCCACGACGAGCACGATCACCTGCAGCAGCAGCGACAGGCCCAGGATGCCCGGCGTCCGGCGGAGCATCTGGAAGGGAGCGCCGAGCAGGGCGCCGAAGCTCAGCGGGCGCAGCGGCACGATGCCCGGCTTGGGCGGCGGGGCCCAGCCGGTAGGGCCGCTCGGCAGCCCGTACGGGGAGGGGCCGGCGGCAGGCGGGCCGTAAGGTCCCGCGCCGTCGGATGCGGGCGACTGCCCGGGGGCGCGAACTCCCCGTAGCGCGGGCGGTCGGGCGCCGTGCCGGGGGACTGCCAGTCGGAGTTGCCCGGATCGCTCACGCTCTCATCGTGGCATAGCGCACCCGCCTGCCTGCGCCGCGATCGGGACGTGGCCGCCCGGGGCCCGCCTCGGCGGGGAGCGGCGGACGTACACTGTGGGCACCATGAGCGACACGCCGTCCCCGAGCCCCCGCGTCCTCGTCGTCGACGATGACCAGGCGCTCGCGGAGATGATCGGGATCGTCCTCCGCGGCGAGGGCATCGATCCGACCTTCTGCGCGGACGGCGGGGAGGCGCTCGCCGCATTCCGGGCGACGCGGCCCGACCTCGTGCTGCTCGACCTCATGCTGCCCACTCTCGACGGCATCCAGGTCTGCGAGCAGATCCGGGCGGAGTCCGGCACGCCCATCATCATGCTCACCGCCAAGGCGGAAACCACCGACGTCGTGAAGGGTCTCGAATCGGGCGCCGACGACTACGTCGTGAAGCCCTTCAACCCGAAGGAGCTGGTTGCCCGCATCCGCGCGCGCCTGCGTCCGCTCAACCCGGACAACGGGTTCCTGCAGATCGGTGACCTCGTCGTGGATTCCGCCGGGCACGAGGTGCGTCGCGGACCTGAGCGCATCAACCTCACGCCGCTGGAGTTCGACCTTCTGCTGACGCTCGCGAGCAAGCCGCAGCAGGTGTTCACGCGCGAGATGCTCCTCGAGCAGGTGTGGGGCTACCACTACAAGGCGGACACCCGCCTCGTGAACGTGCACGTGCAGCGGCTGCGCGCCAAGGTCGAGGAGGACCCGGAGAACCCGCGGATCGTCACGACCGTGCGCGGCGTCGGGTACCGCGCGGGCACTCCCGGCTGAGACGGCCATGGTGACGGACTCGCGCGTCGCATCGGCCGACCTCCGCGGCATCCCGTTCGGCCTCCGCCTTGCGGGCATCACGCGTGCCCCGCGCACCGCCTACGAGGCGATCGTGCGGTCCTTCCGCCGCTCGCTCGAGGTGCGCATCGTCGCCATCACGGTGCTGCTGTCCGCGATCGCCATGCTCGGCATCGGCACCTACATGACGTACACGATCGGCAACGGCCTCTTCGACGCCAGGCTCAAGCAGGTCACGGAGGAGTCGCGGCGGGCGACCGCACTGGCGCAGTCGACGTTCGACACCACGACGGCCTCGGATGACAGCGCGCTGGGCCTCCTCCAGCTGTCGGTGATCGACCGGATCGGCTCCGTGGCGACCTCCTACTCAGGCATCGCGTTCCTCCGCGCGCCTGGCACGGAGACCAACTTCGCGCTGCCCGATGTCGTGCGCGGGGGCGTCGACGACTACGTGAGCGACGACCTGCAGGCGAAGGTCACCTCGCGCGTCGAGAACCAGTACTGGCAGTCGGTGGCCATCCGCGGCTCAGGCGAGACCGTGCGGCCGGGGGTGGTCGTCGGCTCCGTCGTGCAGGTGCCGGGCGCCGGCGCCTACGAGCTGTACCTCCTCTACGACCTCTCCGAGGTGCAGCAGACGCTCACCTTCGTGCAGGGGACCATCGCCGTCGGCGGGCTGGCGCTCATGCTGCTCATCGGTGCGGTCACCTGGGTGGTCGTGCAGCTCGTCATCGCGCCGATCCGGATCGCCGCCGAGACGAGCAGCAAGCTCGCGGCCGGCCAGCTGGAGGAGCGCATCCCGGAGCGCGGCGAGGATGTCATCGCGACCCTCGCGCACTCCTTCAACGAGATGGCGGACAGCCTGCAGCACCAGATCACCGAGCTCGCGACGCTGTCGCGCGTGCAGCAGCGGTTCGTGTCCGACGTCTCGCACGAGCTCCGCACGCCGCTGACCACGATCCGGCTCGCGGGCGACGTCCTCTACGACCAGCGGGAGCACTTCGACCCGACGACGGCCCGGACCGCCGAGCTGCTGCACACGCAGGTCGATCGCTTCGAGTCGCTCCTCACCGACCTCCTCGAGATCAGCCGGTACGACGCGCGGGCGGTGGAGATCGAGCGCGAGCCGGTCAACCTCGTCAAGCTCGCCGAGGATGCCGTCGGCGGCATGGAGTCGCTGGCCGAGCGGAAGGGGTCGGAGCTCCGGGTCATCGCCCCGGGCGGGCACTTCGACGCCGAGCTCGACGCCCGCCGCATCCGCCGCATCGTGCGGAACCTCCTCGCGAACGCGATCGAGCACGGCGAGGGACGGCCGATCGACGTCACCGTGGACAGCAACGCCGACGCGGTGGCGGTCGCCGTCCGCGACCACGGCGTCGGGATGACGCGGGCCGACTCGCTGCGCGTCTTCGACCGGTTCTGGCGCGCTGACCCGTCCCGCAAGCGCACGACGGGCGGGACCGGCCTCGGACTCGCCATCTCCCAGGAGGACGCCGCGCTGCACGGCGGCCGGCTCGACGTCTGGTCCGAGCCCGGCGCCGGCTCGTGCTTCCGGCTGACGCTGCCGCGCCAGCCCGGCATCCCGATCGGGGAGTCGCCCATCCCGCTGCCGCCCGAGGACGCCGCATGAGCGCGCAGCTCGTCGCGGGAGCCGGATCCGGGCGCCCCAGGCTGATCCGCACCGCCGTCGCGGCGATCGGCGTCGCCCTGTTGGCCGGGTGCGCATCGATTCCGGTGAGCGGCGCCGTTCACGAGGGCGACACGGTCGAGGCCGGGGAGGACCTCGGCTTCGACTTCCGCCCGCAGGGCCCGGAGGCGGGGGACACCCCGTCGGAGATCCTCAGCGGCTTCATCGCCGCGGGCGCGGGGCCCCAGGACAACTACGCCACCGCGCGCGACTTCCTGACGCGCGACCTCGCGAAGGAGTGGAACCCGGCGGCCGGCGTGCTCGTGCACGGCCGCGCCACCTCGACGCTCGCCGACAGCCCGACGTCGCTGAGCCTTGTGGTCCCGGCGACCGGGACGGTCGACGGGACCGGGCGCTACGACGAGTTCGCGGATGCGGTGCAGATCGAGCTCCCGTTCCGCTTCGTCCAGGAGAACGGCGAGTGGCGGATCAGCCAGGCGCCGAACGGAACGGTGCTCGCCCGCGCCATCTTCGATCGCCTGTTCTCGATGCGCTCCCTCTACTTCTACGACCCCACGTTCACCTACCTCGTCCCCGACCTCCGCTGGTTCCCGTCCACCGCTGACGCGCCGACGCGGGTGGTGGAGGCGCTGCTCGCGGGGCCGACCGCTCCGCTGGCGTCCCCTGTGCTCGCCACGGCGTTCCCCGACGGCACGAGCCTGGAGCGGCAATCGGTGACCCCGACCAACGGGCAGGCGATCGTCGAGCTCAACGACGAGGTGGTGCAGGCCGACGCGGTGACGAAGCAGCGGATGCAGTACCAGCTGGCGCGGAGCCTCGTCGGCGGGTCCATCCTCTCGGTGCGAATCAGCGTGGACGGCACCGACCTCGAGATCCCGGACTTCGCGAACGGCCGCGCGCCCGTGGTCCAGCCGCTCGTCAATCCGAGCGCGCTCGTGCTGCGCGATGGCACCTTCGGCTTCCTCAGCGGCGGCGAGCTGACGCCGCTCGAGGGCTTCAGCGACGCGGTGGCGGGGCTCGACCCGACGTCGGTCGTCTTCTCCGCCGATCAGGAGCTGGCGGCCGTGCACGGCGGGAACGCCGCCGCCTACGCGGTGGCGCGCGGCGAGAACCCAGTGGCCGTCGACGCCCGGCCGGGCCTCGTCGCGCCCGATCTCGACGGGCAGGGCTACCTCTGGACCGTCCCGGCGGATGCTCCTCAGGCGCTCACCGCGACCCGGCCCGGCGGCAGTCCTCTCCCCATCGCGGCGAACTGGACGGACGCAAGCGGCGTCGTCTCGCTCGCCGTCTCGCGGGACTCCACC
The DNA here is from genome assembly GCF_030296595.1 of Naasia aerilata. Classification (GTDB taxonomy): domain Bacteria; phylum Actinomycetota; class Actinomycetes; order Actinomycetales; family Microbacteriaceae; genus Naasia; species Naasia aerilata. The sequence goes on from NZ_AP027731.1 coordinate 1,745,652, forward strand.
CGGCTGCTGGCCCTGCTCACCACGCCGGACGGACCTCGGCTGCGCGTCTACGGGATCGTGCGCGACAAGTCGGCGGCGCCGACGCAGCTCTCCTCCACCTGGTACGAGCTGATCCCGCCGACCGGAGTCCCGGCGGGCGCCACCTGGGTGAGCGACACGACCGTCGCCAGCCTGGGCCGCGCGGCCGACGGCTCGGCCGCCGTCGTGGCGCAGGACGTCGGCGGGCATCGGCTCGACACCGTGGGCGACATCGACGACGCGGTGGCTCTCTCCGGCGGGAACGGGCTCAGCGGGCTGCGCGCTTTGACCGCCGACGGCGATGTGCGGGTCCTCCGGGGCGCCGCCTGGCAGACGACCGCCTCCCAGGTCGGCCTGCTCGCCGCGCAGCGCTGATCCGCGTCCTCCCCAGGCTTCGCGCTCCGTTGATCTCCACCGATCCCTCCTCCTCGGCGTGGGCCCGCCGCATCCGGGGAACGCTGGACGGATGACGGGCTGGGCGGCGGGGCTGCGGGAGGCGATGGAGGACGCGCTCGCCCTGGTGCTGCCGGTCGCCTGTGCCGGCTGCGGCGCTCCCGACCGTGCCGTCTGCCCCGCGTGCCGCGCCGCGCTGGCCGGGCCGGTGGTCGCGCGGAGGCTGACGAGCGCCCGCCTCGACGTGGTCTCCGGCACCTCCTACGAGGGGGCCGCCGCGCGCATCGTGACGGCGCTCAAGGACGGCGGCCTCACCGAGGCGGCAGGCGCGCTGGCCGTCCCGCTGCGTCGTGCGGTCGACGCCGCATCGGCGCTCGTTCCGGACACGCACCTGCTGCTCGTGCCTGCCCCGAGCGCCGCCCGGTCCACCCGCCGGCGCGGCTACGTGCCGATCGAGCTCGTGGCCCGAGCGGCGCGCCTGCCCGTCACCCGGTCGCTCCGCAGCATCCGGACCGTCCGCGACCAGGCCTCGCTGGGTGCCGCGGAGCGCCTCGAGAACGTGGCCGGCAGCATGGTGGCGCACCCGCGCGTCACGGGGCGGACCGTGCTCCTCATCGACGACGTCGTGACCACCGGAAGCACGCTCGCGGAGGCCGCGCGAGCCGTGCGCCAGGCCGGTGGATCCGTGCTCGCCGCGGCGACGATCACCGCGACTCCGGCCCACTCGAGCGCCGCGTCCGGTGGCCCGGCACAGCGATCCGCGCCGCCTCGACCACCCCCTCTTCCCCAGGAACTTAACCGGTGACAGCGCAGAAGGCCGGGGCTAGGGTCGGGTCAACGGCGTTTCTGTTCGCCCGCCCTCGAAGCGCGACGACTCCCAGCCCTCCGGTTCGAGGCACACTCCCAGAAGGGCGACGCGCCGCGATAGGGGAGGTCAGTATGGACATCACCGTCATCGGTCGAAACTGCGAGGTTCCGGACCGGTTCCGTGCCCATGTCGACGAGAAGGCCGAGAAGATCGCGCTCTTCGCCGACAGCGATGCCATGTTCGAGGTCCGGCTCTGCCGCCACCACGAGAAGACCAATGGCAACTCCGGGGACGACCGAGTGGAGCTCACGCTGATCGGACCGGGACCGGTGATCCGTGCTGAGGCAGGGGCCCCCGACAAGTACGCCGCATTCGACCTGGCGTTCAACAAGCTCCTGGAACGACTGCGCCGAGCACGTGATCGGCGGAAGGTGCATCGCGGCCAGCATCGGCCTCCCACCGTGCGAGCCGTCGACCACCACGACTTCAAGCTGGCCGAGATCCGCCCGACGGACGCGGAGACGCTGCGGCGCATCGACCCCGAGACCGGGGCCATCAACATCGTTCCCGAGGCCGACTCCGCACCGGCGCCGATCGACGAGAACGAGCCCGTCGGCTACGACGGCTACACGCCCGTGGTGATCCGCCGGAAGGTGTTCGCCTCGAGCCCCATGACGGTGGAGGACGCCCTCTATTACATGGAGCTGGTCGGCCACGACTTCTACCTGTTCATCGACTCGGAGACGAACCGGCCGAGCGTCGTGTACCGCCGCAAGGGCTGGGACTACGGCGTGATCGGCATCGACGAGTCCGCGGACGAGGTCCAGGAGGCGGTGACCGCCGCCCGCGCCCTCCGCCGCTGACCGAGGCCACACCGACCACAGGCGGGAGGGGGACGGCTCCCCTCCCGCCTCCGCGGTTCCGAGGTCACGGCGGGATAACGTTGCTACCATGGGCGGCTGCGCGGCGGGACCGCGGCGCACGACGTCGCCGGACGCAAGGAGTTGACTCGGTGGTATCCGTTCTGGAGAAGGTTCTCCGTGTCGGCGAGGGACGCATCCTCCGCCGGCTCGAGAACTACGCACGACAGGTCAACGAGCTCGAGGATGACTTCACTCACCTGACCGACGACGAGCTGCGCGCCGAGACGGGCGTGCTGCGCGAGCGGTACTCGAACGGGGAGTCGCTCGACGACCTCCTGCCCGAGGCGTTCGCGGCCGTCCGCGAGGCCTCGAAGCGCACCCTCGGCCTCCGCCACTTCGACGTCCAGCTGATGGGCGGCGCCGCCCTGCACCTCGGCAACATCGCCGAGATGAAGACCGGCGAGGGCAAGACGCTCGTCGCGACCCTGCCGGCCTACCTCAACGCGATCACGTCCCGCGGCGTGCACGTCGTCACGGTCAACGACTACCTGGCGAGCTACCAGTCGGAGCTCATGGGCCGCGTCTACCGCGCGCTCGGCATGACCACCGGCGTCATCCTCGCCGGGCAGACCCCCGCCGAGCGCCGTGAGCAGTACGCCGCGGACATCACCTACGGCACGAACAACGAGTTCGGCTTCGATTACCTCCGCGACAACATGGCGTGGCAGCCCGTGGACCTCGTCCAGCGCGGGCACTACTTCGCGATCGTCGACGAGGTCGACTCGATTCTCATCGACGAGGCCCGCACGCCGCTCATCATCTCTGGTCAGGCCTCCGGCGAGGCCAACCGCTGGTTCACCGAGTTCGCGAACATCGCCAAGCGCCTGGTCGAGGGCGAGGACTTCGAGGTCGACGAGAAGAAGCGCACAGTCGGCGTCCTCGAGCCCGGCATCGAGAAGGTCGAGGACCACCTCGGCATCGACAACCTCTACGAGTCGGCCAACACCCCGCTCATCTCCTTCCTGAACAACGCGATCAAGGCCCGCGCCCTGTTCAAGAAGGACAAGGACTACGTGGTCATGAACGGCGAGGTGCTCATCGTCGACGAGCACACCGGCCGCATCCTCATGGGCCGCCGCTACAACGAGGGCATCCACCAGGCCATCGAGGCGAAGGAGGGCGTCGAGGTCAAGGCGGAGAACCAGACCTTCGCGACCATCACGCTGCAGAACTACTTCCGCCTCTACACGAAGCTCTCCGGCATGACCGGAACGGCCGAGACCGAGGCGTCCGAGTTCATGTCCACCTACAAGCTCGGCGTCGTGCCCATCCCGACGAACAAGCCCATGGTGCGGATGGACCAGCCGGACCTCGTCTACAAGAACGAGCAGGCGAAGTTCGACCAGGTCGTCGAGGACATCGCCCGCCGCCACGCGACCGGCCAGCCGGTCCTCGTCGGCACCACGAGCGTCGAGAAGAGCGAGTACCTCTCCCGGCTGCTCGCGAAGAAGGGCATCCGCCACGAGGTCCTCAACGCGAAGAACCACGCCCGTGAGGCCGCGATCATCGCGCAGGCCGGCCGGATCGGCTCCGTCACCGTCGCCACGAACATGGCGGGACGCGGCACGGACATCATGCTCGGCGGCAACGCCGAGTTCCTCGCGGTCGCCGAGATGCACACGCAGGGCCTGTCGCCCGTCGACACCCCGGACGAGTACGAGGCGGCGTGGGACGAGGTGTTCAGCCGCGTGAAGGCCGAGGTGCAGACCGAGGCCGACAAGGTCGTCGCCGCCGGCGGACTCTACGTGCTCGGCACGGAGCGGCACGAGTCGCGGCGCATCGACAACCAGCTCCGCGGACGCTCGGGACGCCAGGGCGACCCGGGGAGAGCCGGTTCTACCTGTCGCTCACCGACGACCTCATGCGCCTGTTCAACTCGGGTGCCGCCGAGGCCCTCATGGGCCGCAACGGCGTGCCCGATGACCTCGCGATCGAGAGCAAGGTCGTCAGCCGCGCCATCCGGTCGGCGCAGTCGCAGGTGGAGGCGCGCAACGCCGAGATCCGCAAGAACGTGCTCAAGTACGACGACGTCCTCAACCGCCAGCGCGAGGCCATCTACGCCGACCGCCGCCGGATCCTCGAGGGCGACGACCTGCACGAGCGCACGCAGGCGTTCCTCGAGAGCGTGATCGAGGACGTCCTCGACTCGCACACGGGCGAGGGCAACAGCGAGGACTGGGACTTCGACGCGCTGTGGGTCGAGCTGAGGACGCTGTACCCAATGTCGATCACGATCGATGAGGTGCTGGCCGAGGCCGGATCCAAGGGCCGCGTCAGCCGGGAGTTCATCCGCCGCGAGATCCTCTCCGACGCGAAGCTCGCCTACGAGAAGCGCGAGACCCAGCTGGGCTCGCCCGCCATGCGCGAGCTGGAGCGGCGCGTGGTGCTCAGCGTCATCGACCGGCGCTGGCGGGACCACCTCTACGAGATGGACTACCTCAAGGACGGCATCGGCCTGCGCGCCATGGCGCAGCGCGATCCGCTCGTCGAGTACCAGCGCGAGGGCTTCGCCCTGTTCCAGACGATGATGGGGCAGATCCGCGAGGAGACCGTGGGGTACCTGTTCAACCTCGAGGTCGAGGTGACGTCGAGCCAGAACGCGCCGACAGGCGTGATCGCGCAGCCGACTGTCGCGGCGAAGGGCCTCGGGGCGAGCGCCGCTCCCGTGCAGAACCTCAGCTACTCGGCGCCGAGCGACGCCGGCGGCGTCGAGGTGCGGAACCAGCGTGGCCAGCTCGAGCGCGCGGCCACGGCGCGGGCCCAGCAGAAGGAGGCCGAGCAGACGCTCGCTCCGACCGGCGGCCGCTTCGGCCAGGAGCAGCCCCCGCGCCGGCGCCTGCGCCGCGCACCGGCGGGCAGCGTCCCGCCGCGCAGGGCCAGCCTCGCACCGCCGCTCCCCGCGGGGCGTTCGGCCAGTCGAACCAGGCTGCGCCGCCGCCCCCGGCGAACCGCGCCGCACGCCGCGCCTCCGAGAAGAAGTAGCCCCGCCGCCGCTCCCTCTCACTCAGCAGGCAGTTCCGGTCCCCAGCAGGACGGATCCCGCCGATCCGTCCTGCCGAGCCCGGAAAGTGCCTGCTGAGGAGGGCGGGCGTCGGCTGCGGGCCCGTGGCGGGCTAGCGTGATGGCATGACGATGCTGTCGCCGGTCGGATCCGGCTTCGACCTCTCCTCCGTCGATCCCTCCTCGACCCCCGGCTTCTCCGGCGGGAAGAAGCAGGGCAAGAAGGCCTTCGACAAGGGCGGCGCCGAGCTCGCCGACCTCCAGGAGCGGCTCTTCGCCGACAGCCGCGCGGGCGGCACGCGTCGCGTCCTGCTCCTGCTGCAGGCGATGGACACCGCGGGCAAGGGCGGCATCGTCCGCCATGTCGTGGGCGCCGTGGACCCGCAGGGGGTGTCCCTGCACGCGTTCAAGGCGCCGACGGACGAGGAGAAGGCGCACGACTTCCTCTGGCGCGTGCGAGCGCACCTGCCCGCACCGGGCAGCATCGGCGTCTTCGATCGCTCCCACTACGAGGACGTGCTGATCGCGCGCGTGCGGCAGCTGGTGCCGCCCGCGACGATCGAGGAGCGCTACGGGCAGATCGTCGACTTCGAGCGGGAGGTGGTCGCGGGCGGAACCGCCCTGGTCAAGGTGATGCTGCACATCTCCCCGGACGAGCAGAAGGCCCGGCTTGCGGAGCGGCTCGATCGGCCGGACAAGAACTGGAAGTACAACCCGGGCGACGTGGACGAGCGGGCCCTCTGGCCTCAGTACATGGAGGCGTACCAGGTGGCGCTGACCCGGACATCCACCGATTCGGCGCCCTGGCACGTCGTCCCCGCGGACAAGAAGTGGTACGCCCGCTGGGCGGTGCAGCAGCTGCTGCTCGCCGCCCTGCGCGACATCGATCCGCAGTGGCCGGCCGCGACCTACGACGTGGCCGCGGAGAAGGCCCGGCTCGCCGCCACCTGAGCTGCCGTCGCGACCTGTCTGCCCGCGGCATCCTCGGCCTGGTGCCTCAGAGCACGTGGATGGCCGTCGCGCGCCAGCGCGAGTCGAGACCCTCCAGGCGCAGAGCCACCGCTCGCGTGCGCACGCGCCCCCGAACCGTCACGGTGGCCTCGATCACCCCATCCCGCGGTGAGCACACGTGCGTCGAGCCGATCGCGAACACTGGGCGGGCCGGCGCCTGTCCCTTCACCGCCCTCGCCCGTGCGGCGAGCACGACGCGCTTGAGCAGGTGGCGGTAGACGTCCTCGTCCACCCACCGCCCGATCTGGTCGAGTTCCCGTGCGCCCGCGAGGATCTCGACGACGCACCGCGTGAGGTTCTCGAGGAGCGGCACGGGGTCGGGCAGGTCGGCGGTCGAGGTGGGCTGGCGCCCGAAGTACTCCTCCGACTCCAGGGCTCGGCTCAGGCGGGGGACGGCGTGGGCGGCTTGGCTCATCGCGACTCCATCGGGGAAGACGGATCGGGTGTCGTGCGGTGGCGGGAGGCCTCAGGGGGTCGGGTGCCCCCCGAACGGGTGTCATCGGTGGGCACACTCAATCAGTCCGCGGCAGGCGCGTCCACGGCCGCGGTCGATCTGTGGATAAGTGCCGGAAAGTGCGGGTGAGGCGGACCGCCTCAGTGGCGGCGGGGGCCTCGGCGGAACGGCACGAGCAGGAGCCGGCGCGAGGCGGGCAGCAGAAGCACGCCGGCCAGGAGGACCAGGATTCCCACCCCGACAGCGGCCACAGTGGCGGTCGGCACGAGGGCGGGCTTCACGCCGCTGCCGGGCGGCGCGAGAGGAGCCGCCGAGGCGGCGGCACTCGCGGAAGGAGTCGGCGTGGAGCTCGCGGAGATGGTCGGCGAGGGCGTCGGCGTCGGCGGAGCGCTCGGCGTCGGGGTGGGCGACGGAGAGGGAACCGGAGCGGCGGTCTGCGTCTCCGCAGGCGGCGCGGGCTCCGGCTCGGGTTCCGGCGCAACGGGCGCCGGGGCTGCCGCAGCAGGAGGCGCCCCGGGACCCGCGTGCCCGGGGTAGCGGGCGAACACCTCGACGCCCCACCAGGTGCCGCCTGCGGCGACGAAGGCCACTCCGATGTCGGTGAAGTCGCCGAGCACGTTGTCCCGGTGGTGCTCGGAGTTCATCCAGGCGGTGTGCATGGCGGAGCCCGATCCGTAGCCCTGCCCCACGTTCTCGCCCCAGGAGCGCCAGCCCGCCGGGATCTGGCTGGGCGTGTTCGGGTTGTGCGACAGCGTGTTCGCCGCCGCCATCTGAGCCGCCCAGCCGGCCGCCACGGCATCCAGATCGGCGTTGCGGATGAGGCCCGCCATGCCGCGGCTCCAGCGCTCCTGATTGACGAGGGAGGCGATGTCCGAGCTGTCGTCGGCGAACGCGGGCGAGGGCTGCGGGGCGGCGGTGAGCAGGGCCGCGAGAAGGAGGAGAAGGAGCCCCGCAACGGATCGACGCAGGCGCGGCGGCTCCACGACCTCGCCGTGCCCTCCCCGCATGGCGGCCACGCTAGCCGCGCGCGATCAGTGGCGCGCGGAGCCGCCCCGGACTGGGGCTCGGTCCACTGTGGAGAAGCGCGAGGGCGGGGGCGCCGGCCGGTCTACCCTTCGCGGGTGAGGTGGGACAGCCTGTTCGACGACCTCGAGGGGCAGCTGGAGCAGGAGCTCGTCGCCGAGGGCGACGAGCTGCGCGCCGAGGAGGAGCGACTCCGCGTCGGCCGCCTCACGATGCGGGACCGGATCCTCGCGGCCGGCCGGTCGGGGGCGCCGCTCCGGCTGCGTCTCACCTCCGGGGAGGCCGTGACCCTCCGTGCCGCCGCAGTCGGGCGCGACTGGCTCAGCGGGGAGGAGGCGGGCGGCGGAATCCTCGTGCCGCTCGGGGCCGTCGCGGCACTGCTCGTACCTGCCGGGGCCGTCCCGGAGACGCTGCACCCGCCCGCCGAACCGGAGCGAGGGCTGACCGGCCGGCTGAGCTTCCCCTTCGTGCTCCGCGACCTCGCGCGCCGGCGCATCCCCGTCGCGGTCGCCATGTCCGCGCGCACCGTGCCCGGCACCATCGATCGGGTCGGGCGCGACCAGCTCGACCTCGCGGTGCACGAGCGGGACGTGCCCCGGCGCGCGGCCGCCGTCCCCACCATCGAGGTGATCGCACTCGCCGCGGTCCTGGCGGTCCGCGTGCCGTGAGGCCTCGGCGGGACCGCGGCCGGGCGGCGCGTCGCATCCCGAAACGCGATTCGGCGGTGCCGAGGGGCGCCGCTAGTCTTCCGTTCCGTGATCACTTCGGAGGCGGACGCCCTCGCCGCAGCACAGTCCGTGGCCGCTCGGCTCAAGGAGGACGTGGTCCGCCGCGACATCGCCAATGAGAACCCGGTCGCCGAGGTCCAACTCCTCCGCGTAGCCGGCCTGCTCCCGATCCTCGTCCCCGCCGAGCTCGGCGGCGGCGGCCTCGACTGGCCGACGGTGCTCCGAGTGATCCGGCCAATCGTCCGCGCGGATGCCTCCATCGGGCACGTGCTCGCGTACCACTACCTCAACTCGTGGCGGACCGTCCTCAATGATCGCGCCGACCGGGTGGAGGCCCTCTGGGCGGACACCGCGCGCAACGAGTGGTTCTGGGGCGGCGCGGGCAATCCCCGCGACGAGGGTCTCGTGCTCACCCCGGACGGCGACGGCTTCCGCGTGTCCGGCCGGAAGTTCTTCGCGACCGGCGCCTCCGTCGCGGACCGCATCACCGCAAGCGGCACGGTGGCCGGCACGGGGGAGAAGCTCGCGATCGTTCTCGATGGCCGTGCGGAGGGGGTCACCCATCCGCTCGACTGGCAGAACATGGGTCAGCGGCTGTCCGCGAGCGGGTCCGTGACGTTCGAGAACGCCGCGGTGCCCGCGGCGCACGTGCTCGGGGCGTCGGATCAGGAGGGCGCGGGCTACCGGCCGTTCGCCTCCCTGTCGATCCTGTTCTTCCAGCTCCTGCTGTCGCACCTCCACGTGGGCATCGCCGAGGGCGCCATCGAGACGGCGAGCGACTACGCGCGCACCGCGACGAAGCCCTGGCCGACCTCGGGCGTCGACTCGGCGCTGAAGGACCCGTACATCCTCGGCACGCTGGGCGAGCTCGTCGCCGCGACCCGCGCCTCCGACGCCCTGGTGGCGCGCGCGACGGACCTCGCCGCGGCGGCGGTCGCACGCGGGTGGGACCTGACGGATGAGGAGCGCGGCGAGCTCGCGGTCGAGATCGGGGCGGCGAAGGTGAACTCGACGCGCACGGTGCTCGACGTCACGTCCCGCGCGTTCGAGCTGACCGGCGCGCGGGCGACGACCACGGCGCACGGCTTCGACCGCTTCTGGCGGAACGCGCGCACCATCACGCTGCACGACCCGGTCGTCTACAAGGCGAAGGAGCTCGGGGAGCACGCCCTCACCGGCGCATACCCGACGCCGAGCAAGTACAGCTGAATCTGCCGCCCGGCCGTCAGCGCCCCGGGCGGTTCAGCGCGGATCAGGAGAGCTCTCCAGCCAGACGGCGTGTGGTCCTGATCGGCGTGCGAGAACGACCGAGTGTCCTGATCCGCGTGGGATCTCCTGAGCCGCGCAGAGTCCGGCACCGGTCGGGGACGCGGGTCCACAGATCCGCTACGTCAGCGGAGGACGCGGTAGTGGAGGTGGGTGACCCCGCCCTCGCCCTCGAGCACGCGCGTTCGCTCCAGCTGGATCTGCTCCGGCGGGAGGCCCTCGAAGAGCCGGCGCCCCTCGCCGAGGAGCACGGGGACCAGGTGGATCTCCAGCTCGTCGAGCACGCCGGCCCGGAGGGCGAGGGGCGCGACGGTGGCGCCGTGGACGAGCACATTGCGGTCGCCCGCCGCCTCCTTCGCCCGAGCCAGAGCGGTCGGCACGTCGTCCAGATACGTGACGTTGGGCCACCCGGGGACGTCGATGCCGGGCGGATGGCGGCTATAGATGAAGACCGGCACCCCGTCGTGGTGGTCGCCCTGCCAGCCCGCCGCGGCCTCGAACGTGCCTCGTCCCGCCACGACGGCGCCGGTGGCCATCGACTCCGCGAACACCTGGCCGTTCACGCCGTCAGGTGGCTGGATGTGCTGCGGGTCGCTGCCCGGTCCGCCGAAGATCCATTCGTGGAGCACCATCCCGCCGTCGCCCAGCCCGTTGTCGTCGCGGACGTTCGGACCGGCGATGAACCCGTCGAGGGACATGGACATGTAGAGCACCGTCGCTGACACGGGGCCATTGTGCGCCGGTCGGGGCGCGGGCGCACTACCGGGCGCGTCGCAACCGTGCGGACGCGTCGCAACGGTGCGCGGTTGCGACACGTCCGCAGCGTTGCGACACGCGCCGCGGAGCGGGTCAGGCGCCGACGAGCTCCCGGCGCCGGGCGGCGAGCTCGTCGTAGGTCGCGAAGCCCTCGGCGATGGTGCTGCCGGTGAAGTGGCCCACCCAGCCGTCGTCGTCGTGGAAGAACCGCACCGACACGTACTCGGGCGTGGTGCCCATGTCGAACCAGTGGGTCGTGTTCGCGGGCACCGAGATCAGGTCGCCGGCCTCGCAGAACACCGCGTGGACCTTGCCCAGCGCGCGCAGGTAGAAGACGCCGCTGCCGCTCGCGAAGTAGCGGTCCTCGTCGTCGTCGTGCTGGTGCTCGCTGAGGAACTTCTGCCGGGCCTCGCTCGCGGTCTTCTCCCACTCGGGGCCCTCGCCCCGCTGGAGCTGGACGACGTCGACGAGCGTGTAGCCCTCGGTCTCCAGCACGCCGTCGATCTCGGCCCGGTAGATGTCGAGGACCTGGTCCTGGGTCGCGTTCTCGGGCAGCGGCTTGATGTCCCAGCGGCTGAAGCGGGCGCCGAGGCCCGCGAGGGTCTCGCGGATGCGCTCGGGGTCGGTGGTCTCGAGGACCGGCGTCGCGGGCGCGTTCTCGTCCCAGACGGTGAGAAGGGTCATGGCAGCTCCTTTTCTTCTCCTATCCCTCGATTCTGCCCGCCCGCGCGCGAATCCGCGTCCGCGCCGGTAACACGCCGACTCGGATGGCACGTTGCGGCCCGGATTGCGCCGCGTAGCGCGCAGTCCGAGCCGCAACGTACTCCTCGCGGGGCGGTGTAACGGAGCGTCACGGATGCGCCCCGCGACGCGTGGCGTCCCTAGTGTCGCTTCCACGCCGCCCGGCAGCACGGGCGGAACGACCGAGCGAGGAATTCATGACCCGACGACCACTGCACCTGCTCGCCGCGGCCTCCGTGGCCGCACTGGCCCTGGCCGGGTGCGCGCAGTCCACCGCCGCCACCGGCGACGAGGCGCCCGCCAGCTCCGCACCCACCTCTGCGGCGGCCGCCGCCCCGCTCCCTTCGACGGCGACGCGGTCAAGATCGCCCTCGTCCGCCAGAGCGGGGCGGGCGACTACTTCACCGCATGGGGCGCGGGAGCCCAGAAGCAGGCCGAGGCCGCGAACATCGACCTCACGGTCACCGACGCCCGCAACGACAACGCCAAGCAGGCGTCCGATCTCGAGCAGGCGATCGCGAGCAAGCCCGCCGCCATCATCGTCGACCACGGTCAGACCGACACCATCGAGCCCCTCGTGCACCAGGCGGTCGACGCGGGCATTCCCGTCGTCGTCTACGACCTCGCGCTCACGGACCCCGCCGGCGTCATCGTCACCTCCCAGTCCGACGCCTCCATGGCGCAGGGCGTGCTCGATCAGCTGATCAAGGACGTCGGCAAGGGCGCGAAGGTCGGCTACGTCAGCGCGACCGGCTTCGCGCCGCTCGACCGCCGCGCCGAGGTGTGGAAGAAGGTCGTCGCCGACAACGACCTCGACCAGGTCTTCTCGACCGGCAAGGTGACCGAGTCCACCGCGACCGACAACATCCCGCTCGTCGATGCGGCCCTGAAGCAGAACCCCGACGTGCAGGCGATCTTCGCCCCGTACGACGAGATCACGAAGGGCGTCGTCCAGGCCGTCCAGCAGAACAACCTGCAGGACAAGGTGAAGGTCTACGGGATCGACATCTCCAACGCGGACATCGAGGTGATCACCGGAGACGGCAGCCCGTGGGTCGCCACCTCGGCCACCGACCCGGCCGCCGTCGGCGCCGCGGTCGTCCGCACGATCGCCCTGTCGCTCGCCGGTCAGCTCGACGAGGACAGCGTCGAGTTCCCCGCCGTGACCATCACCCAGGACTTTCTGGCGGAGAAGAAGGTGACGAACGTGGCCGACCTGCGGAAGGCCGAGCCGGGCCTGCTGCTCGACGACGTCGTGACCGCCGATTGGCTGCCCGCCGTCTCGTGACCGATCCTTCCCCGAAGGCGCCCGAGGGAGACGACCGCACGGTCGTCTCCCTTCGGGCGCTGTCCGTGAGCTACGGGCCGAACCTGGTGCTCGACCGGATCGACGCCGACATCGCGGCGGGGGAGATCACGGCCCTGCTCGGCACGAACGGCGCGGGCAAGTCAACGCTCATCAAGGCGCTCAGCGGAGCCAACCCCCGCCACGAGGGCGAGATCTCGATCGACGGCGAGGTGGTGCGCCTGTCCAGCCCGCAGGCCGCGATCCGGCACGGCGTCGCGACGGTGCACCAGAAGGTCGCGGACGGCATCGTGCCGGGCCTCTCGGTCGCCGACAACCTCCTGCTCTCCGACTACGCCGGCCAGGGCGGCCGCTTCGTGGGCCGGCGGGAGACGCTCCGCCGCGCGCGCGAGGTGCTCGCGGTGCTCGACCTCCCCTGGACGGACCGGCTGCTGCAGGAGGATGCGGGACGCCTCGGCATCTCGGACGCGCAGCTGCTGCTCCTCGCGCGCGTCCTCCGCGGCCGGCCGAGGCTGCTCATCCTCGACGAGCCGACGTCGGCCCTCACCGCCCCGGAGGTGGAGCGCCTCTTCCGGGTGCTGCGCGCGCTGCGCGAGTCGGGCCTCCCCATCCTCTACGTGTCGCATCGCTTCGGCGAGATCGAGTCGCTCGCCGACCGCGTGCTCGTGCTGCGCGACGGCGCCCTGCAGCTGGACGTCCGGCGTCCCTTCGACTGGCACGTCATCCTGGAGCGGATGCTCGGCCGGCGCACCGAGCTGTCCGTCGGAGTCTCCGAGGTCAGCCGGGGCGACCGGACGGCGCTGACCGTGCGCGGCCTGCGGCTGCAGCCGGAGGTGGATCCGGTCGACCTCGACATCCGCTCCGGAGAGGTCCTCGGCGTCCTCGGCCTGATCGGCGCCGGCAAGACGGAGCTCGCGGAGACCCTGGCCGGAGTCCGGCCCGCCGGCGACGCGACCCTCGAGCTGGCGGGCGCTCCGTATCGCCCGGGGCACCCGGATGCCGCCATCCGATCCGGCGTCGTGCTCGTGCCAGAGGACCGCCAGGCGCAGGGCATCGTGCCCGGCTGGAGCGTCGTCCGCAACGTCACCCTGCCCTTCCTCCGCGGGGCCTCCAGCCCGCTCGGCGTGCTGTCCGGCTCCCGCGAACGCGATCGCGGCGAGTCCGTCGTGCGCGGGCTCGGCGTCGTCACCGAGAGCCTCGATACCCCGGTCGACGATCTGTCCGGCGGCAACCAGCAGAAGGTGGTCGTGGGCCGGTGGCTCAGCGCCGACCCGGAGGTCGCCCTCCTCGACGAGCCGTTCCGCGGCGTCGACATCGGCGCCCGGCGCGAGATCGGCGCCACCCTGCGCCGCCTGGCCGCGTCCGGCAAGGCCGGCGTCCTCCTCTCCTCCGATGTCGACGAGGTGCTCGAGCTCGCCGACCGCATCGTGGTCCTCGTCGAGGGCCGCATCGTCCTCGACGCCTATGCCGACACCGTCGACCGGGACGCCGTCGTCGCGTCCCTCCTCGGCGCCACCACCCCGAACGGAGCCGCAGCATGAGTGCGTGCACCCTCGACTGCCTCGGCGTCACCACCCCGAACGGAGCCGCAGCATGAGTGCGTCACCCCTCGCCCGCCGCCTGCCCGCGCTGGTGTCCGCCGGGGTGGCCCGCTGGGGCTTCATCGCGGTCACGGTGCTGCTGATCGGGTTCTTCGCGGCCACCGAGCCGAGCTTCCGCAGCGTCGACAACGCGTTCGGGATGCTCAAGTTCATCGCGCCCACCGGGATCGCGGGCCTCGGCGTCGCGCTCGCCATGACAGTGGGCGGCATCGACCTGTCGGTGGGCGCGAGCGCCGGCTTCGCGGTCTCCATCTCGGCCTGGACGATGGTGGTGGGCAATCAGGTGGGCGGCGTCGCCGTGCTCACCGTGCTCCTCGGCGGCGCGGTGATCGGGGCGATCAATGCCCTCCTCGTCGTCGTCGCCCGCATCCCGGACCTCCTCGCCACCCTCACGACGATGTTCGTCGTCGTCGGGCTCAAGCTGATCCTCGTCAACGGGCAGTCGATCTCCTCCCGCATGACGCTGCCCGACGGCTCGACCGCGCCCGGCGTGTTCACGGCCGACTTCCTCTGGCTCGACCGCGGCAGGATCGGCCCGATCCCCGTCCCGGTCCTGCTGTTCCTCGCGCTCACCGCGCTCCTGTGGTTCGTGCTCGACCACACCCGCTGGGGCCGGGCGCTGTACGCCGTGGGCGCGAACGCCGAGGCGGCGAGGCTCGCGGGCATCCGGGTGAAGGCGTACCGCGCCGCCGCCTACATCGGCTGCGGCCTGCTCGCCTCGATCGCCGGTCTGCTGCTCTCCGCGCGGATCGGGCAGGGCGACGTGAGCGCCGGCAACTCCCTGCTCCTCGACGCCGTCGCGGTCGCCCTCGTCGGGGTGTCCGTGCTCGGCGCGGGCAAGCCCAACGCGTGGGGCACCGCGCTCGGCGCCGTCCTCGTCGCGGTCATGGTCACCGGGTTCACCATGCTGGGACTCCCGTACTATGCACAGGACTTCGGCAAGGGCATCGTCCTGCTGGTCGCCCTCCTCTTCAGTTTCACGTTCAGCAGACGGCGCGTGGCCGTCACGGCAGGAAGCACCCTCTCCCGATGACCGACTTCACGTTCCTGACCCCGGAGACCGTTCCCGAGTACCTCGCGCAGAACGCGGCCCTCGCGGAGCTCGTCGATCCGAGCGACCTGGAGTCGGTGGCGGAGATCGGCGACGGGAACATGAACCTCGTGTTCGTGGTCCGCGATCGCCTCGGCCATGGCGTCGTGCTCAAGCAGTCGCTGCCGCACGCCCGGTCCGACCCGGGCTGGCCGATCACGCGCGACCGCTCCCGCCGCGAGGCGGTGCTCCTCACCGAGCACTTCCGCGTCGACTCCGAGCACGTCCCCGCGGTCTACTCGTTCGATGCGGACCACTCCGTGCTCGCGATCGAGGACCTCAGCGACCACAGTGTGTGGCGCGGCGAGCTCATCGCAGGCCGCGTGCACGACTACGCGGCCGCTGAGCTCGGCCGGTACGTGGCACGCGTCGGATTCGGGACGGGCATCTTCGGGCTCCCGGTGCCCGACAAGCGCGGGCTCGTCGCGAGCACGAACAACGCCGAGCTGACCGAGATCACCGAGGACCTGGTGTTCTCGGAGCCCTACGTCGAGCACGAGCACAACTCGTTCCTGCCCGGCAATGCACCGGATGTCGCCGCCATCCGCGCCGACCGCGCGCTCGTCCGCGAGATCGGCAACGCGAAGATCGCGTTCATCGACAACACGCAGGCGCTGCTGCACGGCGACCTGCACACCGGATCGGTGTTCGTGCGGTCGGAGGGGCAGTCGGTGCGCGCGTTCGATCCGGAGTTCGGCGCGTACGGCCCAATCGGGTTCGACCTGGGCGCGGTCTGGGCGAACCTCGTACTGGCCGCCGCCCGCGCAGAGGCCGTGGGCGAGCCCAAGCGCGCCGCGCAGATCCTCACGCTCCCCGCCGCGCTCCTCGACGCGTTCGACGCCGAGTACCGCCGGCTCTGGCCGTCCCGCATCGACCCGCGCGTGTACCCGGACGAGGTGCTCGAGGACGTGCTCGCCGGCATCCGCCTGGACTCGGCCGTCTACGCTGCGGCCAAGACGATCCGGCGCATCATCGGCTTCGCGAAGGTCGCCGACATCGAGACGCTCGACCCGGAGGCGCGGGAGGGCGCTGCCCGCGGTGCTCTGCGGGCCGCACGGGCTCTGGCGGTCGAGCGCCACGACGACCCGTCGCCGGCCGCCCTCTCGATCCGGGTGGGCGCCATCCTCGCGGAGACCGCCCGCCGCTGACACGCCCACCCTCGAGTTGCCACTTTCCGCCCTTCTAACGCCGTTTTAGGGGCGAAAAGTGGCAACTCGGGGATGGGGTCAGCGCGGGGCGCGGGTCCGGACCGTGAAGCGGAGGAGCCACTCGAGGATCTCTGTGTGGCGGCGGGCGTCCTCCTGGGTCGCTCCCCACGCGTAGATGCCGTGCGAGGCGACGATCAGTCCGGGAACCTCGGCGATGCCGTCCGCGGGGCGCACGTACAGCTCCTCGAAGCGGTCGCCCAGCTCGGCCATGTCCTGGCTGTTCTGGACGACGGGGATGACGACCCGCTCGCCGTGCGCGGAGTGCCCGATGCCCTTCAGCATCTCGAGGTCCTGCAGCACCACGCCGTCCGGCCAGTGGAAGCCCGCCTCGACCGCCGCCATGGCGTGCACGTGCACGGCAGCGCCGGCGCCGGTCACCGCGGCGATGCGGGCGTGCAGGCCGGCCTCCGCGGAGGGGACGAGTCCGCGCAGGTCGCCCGGCAGCAGCTCGCCGCGGCCGTCGACGAGCACGACGTCGTCGGGACCGAGCTCGCCCTTGTCGAGCCCGGATGCGGTAACGGCGAGGCGCAGCGGGTCGCGGGAGAGGGTGAGCGACAGGTTCCCGGAGGTGCCGCGCATCCAGCCCATCGCGGCGAAGCGTTCGGCCTCCGCCGCGAGGAGGGTGCCCGCCTCGCGGAGCTGCTCGTCCGAGGTCACGGGGTCGCCAGCTCCACCTCGTCGAAGGAGGACACCACCGGCGTCGAGCCGAAGTCAGCGCCGTGCCACGGCTCGCCGGGGCGGCTGAAGGCCACGACCTGCCAGCCGGCCGCCGCGGCGGCCCGCACCTCGTCCGGGTGGTCCGTGAAGAACACCAGATCGTGCGCATCTCGGCCGAGCTCAGCCGCGATGCGCTCGTACGACGCCGGCTCCTTCTTGGGGCCGGCGTTGACCGTGTCGAAGTAGGCCATGACGAGCGGCGTGAGGTCGCCGGCGGGGAGTGCTCGAACCACGGCCGCTGGGACGTGACCGACCCCGAGGAGAAGACGGCGATCGCGACGCCCGCCGCGTGCCAGGCCCGGAGCTTCGGGATGACGTCGTCGAAGAAGTGCGAGGAGATCTCGCCGTCCCGGAAGCCCTCGGCCCAGATCTGGCCCTGCAGCGTCTTGAGCGGCGTGGACTTCACGTCCTCATCCATGAACCGGTGCAGCGCGGCGACGACCGCCTCGTCGCCCGCATCTCCCGGCAGTCCGGCCTCCTCGATCGCCTGGGCGCGCGCCCCCGCCACGTCGCGGTCGTCCGCGTGCTCCCGGAGCCAGGGCAGCAGCCGCGGGCGGGCGTAGTCGTAGAGGTCGCCGAGGATGAATCCGGCGGCACTGGTCGTGCCCTCGAGGTCGACGACGAGGGTGCGGGCGCGGAGGGAGAGCGTCATCCCTCCACCCTACGGAGGCGAGACGGCACCGGGTCGGGCAGGTCGAAGTGCTCGCGCACGCGCGACGGCTCGAAGACGCCGCGGCTCGTCACCACCCGGGTGACGAAGCGAGGCGGTGTCAGATCGAAGGCGGGGTACCAGGCGTCCGTCACGAGGGGGCTGGCGGTTCGCCGCCCGAGGGTGGCGAGCACTTCACGGGGGTCGCGCTCCTCGATCACGATGTCGGCGCCGGTCTCCGCCGTCGGGTCCGGATCCTGCACGAGCGCGTAGAACGGCACGTCAAACGCGGATGCCGCGACGGCGAGGCCGAGCGTGCCGACCTTGTTGACGACGGCCCCGTCGAGGCTGACCCGGTCGGCCGCCGTGACCAGTGCATCGATCGGGCCGACCCGCGAGCCCCGAGCGAGCGCGGCGGCGCCCATACCGTCCGTGATGAGCGTCACCTCTTCGCCCAGCTCGCGCAGGGAGTGCGCGGTGAGCCTCGCGCCCTGGAGGTAGGGCCGGGTCTCCGTGACCACCCACCGGTAGCGGCGGCCCGCCTCGCGCGCCGCGGTGAGGAGGCCGAAGAGGTAGGAGTCCATCCAGCAGTGCGTGAGCAGGCGGGCGCCGTCGGGCAGCAGCGGAATGACCTGCCGGCCGAGCGCGATGCTCGCGGCGTGATAACGGGCGGTGGTGTCCCGAGCCGCCTGCACGGCGGACTCGACCAGCTCCGAGGTGCTCGTCGCGCCCGCGATCGCGTCGAGCACGGCGTCCACCGCGTGCCGGGGGTGGGCGTTGGTGGGACGCGCGTGGGCGAGCAGGCGGCCCGCGTCCTCGAGGGAGCGCCGGGCGGCGTCGACCGGAAGGCCCGCGGCCTGGCGTGCCGCCAGCTCGAGGCCGGCGCTCGCCGCGTAGAGGGGACCGGAGCTCTGCGTCACCATGTCGTGGATGGCGGTCGCGACCTCGGCCGCGGTGCCGGCGCGCACCCACTCCACACGGTCGGGGAAGACGCGGCGATCGAGGATGAGGACCGCGTCGTCGGCGATCCGCACCGAGTCCTCGAGGGTCGCCGCGCTCAGCCCGCTGTCGGTCACCCCTCCATCCTGACAGGCCCTGCGGTGCGTCCCGTCGGGGCAGCGCAACAGGGCGTCACGCGTGCGCCGGGCGGTTCGTCCTCCTCGTCAGACGAAACGATCGGCCGTCAGGTCCGGGATGTTGGCGTAGTCGCTCTCGTTCCACAGGGCCCGGCGGCGGGCCTCCTCGTACCGGGACTCGATGTACGCCTCGAGCTGGGGGCGCTCGACGCGCCAGTGACCGTGGCCGCCGCCCACCTTGATGGCGGCGAGCTCGCCGCTCCGCACGAGTGCGTAGGCCTGGCTGAGCGAGATGTTGAGCACGTCGGCGGCGTCGGCGAGCGTGAGGAAGCGCCCGATCGATCCCGGCGAGACGGTGTTCATGCGTCGATTATCGGCCGGGTCGGCCTGCGGCGCGGCGGCGAGCGTGCCGGCTGTGGATAACCGCATGCGGCGGTGCAGGCGGCTCGGCACGATGGTCGCCGACGAGAGGAGCGCTCGATGGCGGCGGTGCGCGGCACGGCGATGCGGGGGCGACTGGACGTCCGGTTCGTGCTCGGCCTGCTGCTCGTCCTGGGCTCGGTCGCGGGCGTCTGGGCGGTCGTCGCGGGCGCCGAGCGGACCCAGGCCGTGTACGCCGCCGGCGGTCCGCTCGCGGTGGGGGACCGGGTCACGGGTGACGATCTCGAGCTCGCCGCCGTCCGACTCGGCACCGCGGCCGGGCACTACCTCGAGCCGGGCGACCTCCCCGTGGAGGGGGTCGTGATGACGAGGGCCGTCGACGCGGGCGAGCTCGTGCCCTCGTCGGCCGTCGGCGCGGAGTCGAGCCTGCGGATGGCGTCGGTGGTCGTGCCGCTCGGCGCCGATCCCGCCCACGGGGTCGAGCCCGGTGCGCTCGTGGACGTGTGGTCGGCGTCCGAGGCCGAGCAGGGCGCGTACGGTCCGCCCGCCGTCCTCGTGCCCGGCGCCGAGGTGGTCCGCACGATCGACGGCCGCGGCCTCCTCGCGGCCGGTTCGGCCTCCGCAGTCGAGGTGCTCGTCCCTCGCGACCGGGTCGCGCTGCTGCTGCAGGCGCTCGCCAACTCCGACGCGATCTCGCTCGTTCCGGTCAGCTCGCCCCCGGGGGACCGGTGAGGCTCCTCCTCGCGCTCGACCCGGCCACCGAGGATCGCATCCTCGGCGACATCCTGCGGAGCGGGCACGAGGTGCTCGCCAGGCCCGCGGGCGGTGTCGAGCTCGCGGCGGCGCTGCGGGCGCTGCCGGCGGAGGCCGCGCTCGTCGCCGCCTCGCCCCGGATGCTGAGCGCGGGCGTGCTGGCCGCGGCGGACCGCGCCGGCGTCCGCCTCGTCGCGCTCGCCGAGAGCGGCGAGGATCGCCGCGCGGCCGCCGCGCTCGGGCTGCGCGAGGTGCTGGACGGCTCGGCGAGCTGGGCGGAGATGGAGGCGGTGCTCTCGGGAGCTCCGGCCGGCGCGCCGACCGTGCACGTGCCGCATCCACCAGCGGCGCGCGGCCGAGTGGTGGCCGTCTGGGGGCCGACAGGAGCGCCGGGCCGGACGACGACGGCGATCACGCTCGCGGCCGAGGCGGCGCTCGGGGGTGCTCGCGTGATCCTCGCCGACGCGGACACGCACGGTGCGGCAGTCGCCCCGAGCCTCGGCCTGCTGGACGAGGCGCCCGGCTTCGCGGCGGCATGCCGCCTGGCCGGGAGCGGCCGGCTCGATCCCGGGGAGATCGGCCGGGTGGCCGAGCGCTATGCGGTCGGCAGGTCCGAGTTCGCCGTGCTCACCGGCATCGCGCGGCCGAGCCGCTGGCCGGAGCTCTCGGCGGAGCGGGTGACCGGGACGCTCGCGGTGTGCCGCACCTGCGCCGACGTCACGGTGGTGGACGCCGGCTTCAACCTGGAGAGCGACGAGGAGATCGTCAGCGATCTCTTCGCGCCGCGCCGCAACGCCGCGACTCTTGCCGCTCTGCGCGAGGCGGACCTGGTCGTTGCCGTGGGTGCCGCGGATCCGGTTGGGCTGGCCCGGCTGATCCGGGGCCATGCCGAGCTGGCCGAGCTCGTGCCGCCCGAGGTCGTCCGGGTCGTCGTGACCCGGGTCCGCTCGGGGGTGATCGGTCTCAGCCCCGCCTCACAGATCGCGGCCACGCTCCTCCGCTTCGCCGGGATCACGGACGCGGCGCTCATCCCCGAGGATCGGGCGGCGTACGACGCCGCCCTGCTGACCGGGCGGACCCTGCAGGCGGCCGCCCCGCGGTCGCCGGCGCTCGCCGCGCTGCGCGCGTTCGCGGAGCGGGAGCTGCGACCGGCGGGGGAGCGGAGGCGGGAGAGGCGGTCCCGGCTGCGGCTGCCCGGGATCAGCGGGCGAAGGGGCCCCGCAGCGCCGCCCATTGGAGCAGCATGATGGTCTTCCCGTCGACGATGCCGGTTCCGATGGACTCCAGGGCCTCGTCGAAGTCGAGCTCGACCAGCTCGATGTCCTCGCCGTCGTCGGCGAGCCCGCCGCCCGCCCCGGCCACGCTCGCCGGGCTGTACGGCGCGGCATAGAAGTGCACGACCTCGGTCACCGAGCCGGGGCTCATGTAGGCGTCGAAGACGTGCGTGACCTCCCCGATCCGGTGCCCGGTCTCCTCCTCGGCCTCCCGGCGGATCGCCGTCTCGGCATCGTCCGCGTCGAGCAGTCCGCCGGCGGTCTCGAGCAGCATGCCGTCGGGGTGGCCGTTCACGTAGGCTGGGAAGCGGAACTGCCGGGTGAGCAGGATCCGGCGGCGCTCGGTGTCGTGGAGCAGGATCGTGGCGCCGTCGCCGCGGTCGTACGTCTCGCGCCGCTCCGTGGACCAGGTGCCGTCGCGGTGCCGGTACTCGAAGGTCGTGACCCGGAGGACGTACCAGTGCGCGGAGAGCAGCTCGACGTCGCGGACGACGACGTTCGGGTTGCCGATCAGGTCGCGGCCCACCTGATCAAGGCCCGGCGCCCGCGCGCGTCCGGCACGTCGATCCCGGACCGGCCGTGTGGTGAGGATTGCTCGTTCGTCACCGCGCCACGCTAGCGCAGGCACGCGGAGTGCGAAGAGGCGGGAGGATGGGGAGTGCCCACCACCGCTCTCGCCCTGCTCAACCAGCCGTCCTCGGACGCTCCGCCGCACACCGAGGAGCTGCCGCCCTTCGCCCTCGTCGACCCGGCGGACCCGCACGTGCGCGTCCTCGACCTCGGGGTGACGCGCGGCGACGGCGTCTTCGAGACGATCAGCGTGGGATCCGGACATCCTCAGGCGCTGGAGGCGCACCTGCGCCGCTTCGCCCGCTCGGCGGCGGCCCTCGAGCTCCCGGCGCCCGACGAGCAGGCGTGGAACGCCGCGGTGCGTGCAGCCGCGGCGGCGATCGACCCGGTGCCGGAGGCGTACGTCAAGACGATCCTCACTCGCGGCGTGGAGGGCGACGGCCGGCCCACCGGCTGGGCCTACGCCGCGCCGGCCGAGGACTTCACCGCGGCACGGCGCGACGGCATCCGGGTGGTCCTGCTCGACCGCGGCTACCGCCACGACGTCGCCCAGACCTCCCCGTGGCTGCTGCAGGGGGCGAAGAGCCTCTCCTACGCGGTGAACCGTGCCGTCGTCCGCGAGGCGAAGCGCCGCGGGGCGGACGATGTGGTGTTCGTCAGCTCGGACGGCTACCTGCTCGAGGGGTCCACGTCGAACCTGCTCCTGCGAGTGGGCGACACGCTCATCACGCCCGGCACGAACCTGGGCATCCTGCCCGGCACGACTCAGGGCGACCTCTTCGCCTTCGCCGCCGAGCGGGGCCTCGGCACCGATTACGCGCTGCTGCACGCCGACGACCTGATGGCCGCGGACGCGGCCTGGCTCGTCTCGAGCGTGCGCCATGCGGCGCCCATCCGCGAGGTGGACGGGACACCGCGGGCGATCGACGCCGACTTCACCTCCGCGCTGAACGCCTTCCTGGTCGCCAGGACCGAGTAGGGCTACGCAGCGGACCAGATGCGGTCGATGATGGCGCCCATCAGGTTCTCCGTCGGGAAGTTCGCCTGGTACACCATCACCAGGATGCCGTCGCGGGCGAAGTAGGTGGTCGAGGCGTCGACGTCGTAGGACTGGAGGTGGGTGACCTCCTCGCACTCCTGTCCCTGGTCCCGCGGCTCGCACGTGAAGCCGGCCTGGGCGCGCGCGTCCAGGAACGACGCGGTCACGGCAGGATCGGGAGAGCCGATCGCGAGCGTCAGGGCGGTGACATCCGCGCCCGGCTCGCCCCAGATGCAGAACAGCTCACCGCTCTCGGCCAGGAGGTCGGCATCCTCGTTCAGCCAAGCGTGCAGGTCACCGGGCTGGACGCGCTCGACGGGGCGACCATCCACCAGCTGCGGATCGTTCAGTGGGACGTCGGCGAAGGCGGCGGCATAGGCCTCGGCGTCGACGACGTCCCGGCAGTCGGCCGGGATGGCGGGGGCCGCGGCCGGCTCCCTGCTCGGGGTCGCGGAGGGCATCGCGGATGCCGCCGGGGCGGTCGGCGCCGGTGACGAGGATGAGTCCTCGGGGGCGCATCCGGCGAGGAGCAGGGGGAGCAGGAGGAGGGCGGCGTTGCGGCGCACACGGAAGGGCATGCGCCGAGTCTTTCCTGCTTCGGGCGCACGGGGTCGCAAGGTCGGCGTGCGTTGCGGAGATCCGAGCGCTTCGGCCTCGGGCAGCGGGCGATCCGAGGGCCCCGGACCGCTTTAGGCTGGGGCAATGCCCACGCTCAGCGAGCTTGTCGTCGCCTCCGGACGCTCCACGGCGGCCGACGTCGAATGGCTGCACCTGCTCGTCGGCGACTGGCAGCTACTCGCCGACCTCGCCTTCGCTGACATCGTGCTCTGGGTGCCGACGGACGACAACTCGTTCGTCGCCGTCGCGCACGCGCGCCCCTCGAGCTCCGCGACGCTGTTCTACCGGGACTTCGTCGGCCAGCGGATCAAGTCGGAGTGGCGGTCGCTCGTGACCGAGGCGTTCGAGACCGCCCGCATCGTGGACTCGTCGGCCCCGGACTGGTTCGAGGAGACGCCCACCCGCGTCCGCGCGGTCCCTGTCCAGCGGCGCATCTCGCCCAGTGGACTGGCCGTCACCAACGTGCCGATCGCGGTCCTCACCCGGCACACCAACCTCAGCGAGACGCGCACGCCGAGCCGTCAGGAGCTCACCTTCAACGCGTGCGCGGACGAGCTGTTCTCCATGATCGCCGCCGGCGACTTCCCGGACCTCGGGTCTCCGACCGGGCCGCGCCGGGGCGCTCCTCGCGCGTCCGACGGCCTCATTCGGCTCGACGTGGACGGCGTCACGACGTTCGCGAGCCCGAACGCATTGTCCGCCTTCAACCGCATGGGCTTCACCGGGGAGCTCGAGGGGAGTCGCTCGCGGAGGTCACCGTCGGACTCGTCGAGGCGCAGCACACCGTGGACGAGAGCCTGCCGCTCGTCGTCACCGGGCGCGCGCCGTGGCGGACCGACGTCGAGTCCCGCGGCGTGACGGTATCGCTGCGGGCGATCCCGATCCGCGACCGCGGGGAGCGCAAGGGCGCCATCGTGCTCTGCCGGGACGTGACCGAGCTGCGCCACCAGGAGCAGGAGCTCATCACCAAGGACGCGACGATCCGGGAGATCCACCACCGGGTGAAGAACAACCTGCAGACGGTCGCGTCGCTGCTGCGGATCCAGGCCCGGCGGTCGCGCACGGACGAGGCGCGCGACGCGCTCATCCAGGCGATGCGGCGCGTGTCCGCGATCGCGGTCGTGCACGACACGCTGTCGGAGGGGCTGAACCAGAACGTCGACTTCGATGCGGTGTTCGAGCGCGTCCTGCTGCTCGTCGCCGAGGTCGCCTCCACGCACAACACCCGCGTTCACCCGCAGAAGTCGGGCACGTTCGGCGTGCTGCCGAGCGCCTACGCGACGCCGCTGTCCCTCGCCCTCACCGAGCTCGTCACCAACGCCGTCGAGCACGGGCTTGCCGGCCGCGAGGGCGTGGTCGAGATCATCGCGAATCGCAGACAGGCGGATCTCACCGTCATCGTGCGGGACAACGGGGGAGGCCTGCCCGAGGGGAAGGTCGGCTCGGGCCTCGGCACTCAGATCGTGCGGACGCTCATCCAGGGCGAGCTGGGCGGCGTCATCGACTGGCACACCATGGTGGGCAGCGGGACCGAGGTCACGATCGAGATCCCACTCCGCTGGATGCAGTCGAGCTGACCGGCGGGTCGCTCAGCGGCGCAAGCTCCTGACCGAATCACGGAGATCGACGGCCGCAACCTTGTTCTGCCGCATGGGCAGGCCGGGCAGCGGCCGATTCTCCGTGACTCGGTCAGGGCAAGACTGCAGGGTCGAGGCGGTGTGCCCGAAGGCGGGGCGCCCGGGGTCGAGGGAAAGCGTCAGGAGGCGCGGCGGGCGCGAGCGGCGCGGCGCTTGAGCGCGCGGCGCTCGTCCTCGCTGAGGCCACCCCACACGCCGTAGTCCTGGCCCGTCTCGAGGGCGTACTGGAGGCAGGTCTCGGTGACCGTGCAGCGGGCGCAGACTGCCTTCGCCTTGTCGATCTGGTCGACGGCGGGCCCGGTGTTCCCGACGGGGAAGAACAGCTCCGGGTCGGCGGTCAGGCAGGCGGCTTTGTCACGCCAGTCCATGCGTGGTGCTCCTTAGGATTACAGCGGCAGAACGGTCAGAGTTGACCGGAGTTCCATGAGGTCGTGGGACGAGCCAACCGGGGGAACGGTACGTTCGAAGTCCGCCCTGGTCTTGGCCGCCCACTCCGCTGTGGGCCCTTGAAAACGACCTCAGTTATGGTCGCATACCGATAACGCCTGATCAATAGCCTTCTATGGGATGTCGCTGTGAGTGAACAAACGGCCGCCGAGTCGCGCCCCCTCTGCCGGTGCTGCTGCGTGTGCTCGCGGGGGTGGTGCTGCTCGAGGCGGTGGCCATGGGCGTCGTGACGGTGCTGCTCCTCGTGGAACTGCTCACGACCCCCGCCGTGTCGGTGGCGACCGGCATCGCGCTGGCCGTGCTCGCGGCGCTCGCCGCGGTATGGCTGGTCGCCATCTTCCTGGGGCTTCTGCGCCGGCGCTCCTGGGTGCGCGGGGCCGTGTTCACGTGGCAGTTCCTGCAGCTGGCGGTCGCCATCGGGTCGTTCCAGCAGGGTGGCCGCGCCGACATCGGCTGGCTCCTGCTCCTGCCCACGATCGTCGCGATCGCGCTCCTGTTCACCCCGTCGGTCATGAACGCGACCCGCCGGCCCTCCTAGTCCGCCGGCGTCCGCTGCGCCCGCCGGCGACTGCAACGGTGCGGACGTGTCGCAACGGCGCACCGTTGCGGCACGTCCGCCCGGATGCGCCGCGCCGGCGCCGAGTCAGTCGTCGACGCCGAGCTTCTTGCGCAGCATCGCGACGTGGCCCGTCGCCTTCACGTTGTAGAGGGGGAGCTGGACGAATCCGGTCTCGTTGAGCACGAAGGTGGAGCGGATCACTCCCTCGACGGTCTTCCCGTAGAGCGACTTCTCGCCGTAGGCGCCGTACGCCTTGTGCACGGACAGATCCGGATCACTGAGCAGCGGGAAGTTGAGGTTCTCCTGCTCCTTGAACTCCTTGTTCTTCGCCGGCTCGTCCTTCGAGACCCCCACGACCTGGTAGCCGGCGCTCTTCAGCGAGTTGAGGCTGTCGCGGAAGTCGCACGCCTCCGCGGTGCACCCGGGGGTCATGGCGGCGGGGTAGAAGTAGAGCACGACCTTCTCGCCGGCGAAGTCGCTGAGCGACACGGGCGAGCCGGTCTCGTCCTCGAGGCGGAAGTCGGGGGCCGTGTCGCCCTGCTCCAGTCGATCGGCTCCGCTCACGGTGATCCCTTCCTCGAGACGTCGGCGGCCATCCGCCACCGCTCCCATGGTAACTTCGGCCCGCTCGGAGGGGACGTGCAGGTCGCTCCGCCCGTGCTAATCTGGATGCTCGGTCCGGACGACGGACCGTGCGCACCTCTAGCTCAATTGGCAGAGCAACTGACTCTTAATCAGTGGGTTCCGGGTTCAAGTCCCGGGGGTGTACGAAGGCTCCGCGATCTCTCGCCAGATCGCGGAGTTCTTTGTTTCCGGGGCCGGCCCCGCTGCGCCCTGAGGACTTCCCGGCCCGCCGGGTCTCTGCCAGGCTGAAAGGGCGCTGCGGCGCGACGGCGGTGGGGCTCACCGTTCCCAACCTCGACGACGGCGTCGACAACAGTCCCTGTCCGAGGCGCAAGCATGCCCGAGATAGGAGCCCCGATGTCGCAGGTCGACCCCGCACGATCGACACCTTCGCCGCGGATCGTGGTGGGAGTCCTGCCGGGCCGCTCCTCGGGAGTCCTCGCGCAGGCGGCTCGCTTCGCGCGGCTGCTCGGCGCCGAGCTCGTCTGCGCCTACGTGGATCCCAGCCGATACGTCGTGGAGGAGGCGCAGGACGGACGCGTCCGGTCCCTGCCGATCGATCCCGACATCGTGGATGAGGGAGGCGGCCCGGAGAGGGCCGCGCTGGACTCGGAGATCGAGGCGGCGCTCGGCTCCGGGGGCGTGCGCTGGGAGGCCCGGACCCTCGCGGGCGATCCGGCGCGTGCGATCGGACACCTCGCCGACACGGTGGACGCCCTCCTCATCGTGGTCGGCACGCGTGAGCCGACGTTCCGAGGCACCATGCGCGAGTTCTTCACGGGCTCGGTCGCGGCGCACCTCACGCACCGCCAGCACCGCCCGGTGCTCGTCGTCCCGCTCAGCCCGGTCGAGCGCGACCAGGACCTGCCGTGGGCGGAGGGGAGTGACGCCGCCACCGCTCGGCGGCGCCGAGGATCCGGCGCTCGATCTCGACCTCGCGGCGGAGGAGGCCCCCAGCGTCCCGCGGCGACCCGTCCACCTCTCCACGCGGTACCTCGGCGTCGTTGCACTCGGCGGGGCGGTCGGCACCGCGCTCCGCGCACTCGTGGGCCTCGCGCTGCCGAGCGCACCGGACTTCCCCTGGGCGACGGTCGCGGTCAATCTGACGGGCGCACTCGCTCTCGGCTTCCTGCTCGAGGCGCTCGTCCGCCGCGGCGAGGACGTGGGAGTCCGGCGCAGCCTGCGGCTGCTCCTCGGGACCGGGGTGCTCGGCGGCTTCACGACCTACAGCACCCTCGCCACCGACACGGTCGCGCTGGTGGGGGCCGGTTCGCCCGGTGTGGCCGCGTTCTACGCGGCCGGCACGGTCCTGCTCGGGGCGGCCGCCACCTGGACGGGGATCGCGGCAGCCGCGGCCCTGCACCTCAAGGGGAGGCCGCATGACGCCGCTGCTCCTCCTCGCGCTCAGCGTGGCGGGCGGCGCGGGTGCGGCGACCCGGTTCCTCCTCGACGGCCTGATCCGGGCGCGCACGACCGGCCGCTACCCGGTGGGCACCACGGTCATCAACCTCAGCGGCTCGCTGCTGCTCGGCCTCCTGGCGGGCCTGACCACCGCGTCGGTCCTCCCGGAGGCCTGGCAGGCGGTGGTGGGCACCGGCTTCCTCGGGGGATACACGACGTTCAGCACCGCGAGCTTCGAGACGGTGCGCCTCCTGCAGAGCCGCCGGTACGTCGCCGCGCTCCTCAACGGCCTCGGGATGCTGGTCTTCGGGGTCGCGGCGGCCGCTGCCGGCTTCGCGCTGGGCGCGGCGCTGTGAGCCGGCGCCTCCGCCGGACGGGGCCGGGGGAGTGACGCAGGACTGGAACGCCCTCGCCGGAACCTTCGACGACGAGCCGGACCATGGCCTGCGGGATCCCGGCGTGCGCCGGGCCTGGTGGAGCCTGCTGGAGCCGCTGCTGCCGCCCGCACCGGCGCGCATCGCCGACCTCGGCTGCGGAACCGGCAGCCTCACCCTGCTGCTCACCGACCACGGCCACGAGGTGACCGGCCTCGATCAGGCTCCGGCGATGCTGGAGCGCGCGCGCTCCAAGCTCGGCGGGCGGGCGAGCCTCGTGCAGGGCGACGCCGCGCACCCGCCCCTGCCGGCGGCGGCGTTCGACGTCGTGCTGGCGCGGCACATCCTCTTCGCCCTGCCCGAGCCGGAGGCCGTGGTGGGCCGCTGGGTGCGCCTGCTCGCCCCCGGGGGCGGCTTCTGCTCGTGGAGGGCTTCTGGTCGACGGGCGTCGGACTCCGCGCCGAGGAGGTGCGGGAGCTCGTGCTGCAGCATCGAGCGCAGGCCGCCCTCGTCGGGCTGACCGCGAATGAGGACCTCTGGGGGGCCCCGTCGACGACGAGCGATTCCTGCTCCTGAGCGCCGAGTAGCACGAAGCGCGCCGGGTGCGCCGACGGGTCCCGCGCCGCTATGGTCGGAACGCCGCGCATTCGGGCAGCCGGCCGACCCCGACGGAATACGAGGAGGAGCCGATGCCGGTGCACCCAGCGGACGCGCAGTCCGGCCAGCTCGCCGCTGCAGAACGGCGAGTGGCGGCGATGGGCGTTCGCGCGGCCCCGAGGGTTCGCCGATGACCGGCCAGGTCCGGTCCGCCCGGAGGGAACGGCTCACGGAGTGGAACCGCCGCTTCATCGTCGAGGAGCGATTCGTCGATCCCTCGGTGCGTCGGCGGCTGTACGGAACGTCCATCACGCTCATCGCGGTCGGACTGGCCGCATTCCTCGTGCTGCTGATCAGCGTGCTGACGCACAGCGGCATCGAGCGCCTCGACGAACCCGTCGAGCAGTGGTTCAACGCCCAGCGCTCGGGCGAGGTGACGGGCTTCATGATCTTCCTGGCCATCACCTTCGGCCCCTACGGCATGCCGGTCATCGTGCTCGTGACGCTCGTCGCCTGGATCGCGCTCGCGCGGCACCTCTGGCGTCCCCTCCTGCTCGCGGCAGGCATGCTGACCGGCGTGATCCTCGCTCTGGTGCTGGCACCGATCATCCGGCATCCGCGCCCGCCCATCGCCCTGATGATGCTCGATCCGGACCGCACCTTCTCGTTCCCGTCGGGGCACGTGCTCGGCATGTGCGACTTCTTCCTGATCCTCGCCTTCCTGCTGGCGAGCCGCATCCAGCGGACCTGGGTCACCGTCCTGCTCCTGGCGCTCGCGATCGGGAGCATCGTCGCGCAGATCATCAGCCGGCTCTACCTCGGGTACCACTGGCTGACCGACGTCAGCGCGTCGGTGGCGCTGTCGCTGGTGGTCGTGGGCGCGGTCATCGCGATCGACACGCACCGCACCGTCCGCATCCCCGGCGAGCGCATCGTCGGGTCCCACTCCACGCTGCAGACGGAGGGCACCTGATGGGCGCGTCCCCCGCTCGCCGCCGACGGACGGCCCAGGGAGGCAGATCATGACCACGCGCGCACGCACGTCCGACACCCCTCTGCCGGAGGAGGCCGAGCGAGGCCTGCGCCTCCTGGCGCGGATCGGCTATGGCGCCAGCGCCGTCATCCACCTCCTGCTCGGCTATCTCGCGATCCGGGTCGCCTTCCACGTCGGCGCGGAGTCCGACCAGTCGGGCGCGATCGCCGAGGTCGGCAAGGTGCCGGGAGGGCCGGTGCTTCTCTGGGTCATGACGATCGGCCTGTTCGCACTGGGCGCGTGGCTGGCGCTCGAGGCCGTGCTGGGCATCGGCTCCGGCTCACGCAAGCGATGGATGCGGACGACGGAGTCGGCGGCGAAGGCGCTCGCCTACGTCCTGCTCGGGCTCACGGCGCTGACCTTCGCCCGCGGCAGCTCCTCGCACGCCGCGGCCTCGACGCAGCAGGCGAGCGCCAACCTGCTC
The DNA here is from genome assembly GCF_030296595.1 of Naasia aerilata. Lineage (GTDB taxonomy): Bacteria > Actinomycetota > Actinomycetes > Actinomycetales > Microbacteriaceae > Naasia > Naasia aerilata. The sequence continues at coordinate 1,776,151 of NZ_AP027731.1, forward strand.
GCCCTCCCGGGCGGACAGCTGCTCCTCGCCCTGATCGGGCTGATCGCACTGGCCGTCGGCGCATCCATGGTCGTGAAGGGGATCCGCCGGGGCTTCTGGAAGGACCTCGTCCCGATCGACGAGCCCCAGCGCCGCGCGGTCGGGGTGGTCGGGGTCGTCGGCTACGTGGCGAAGGGCATCGCCGTGGGGGTCGTCGGAGTGCTCTTCATCCTCGCGGCGGTGACGCTCGACCCGGGCCGGGCCTCAGGGCTCGACGGCGCGTTGCGGGCCCTCAGCGAGCTGCCACTCGGCACCGCGCTGCTGGTCGCCGTCGGCGTGGGACTCATGGCGTTCGGGGTCTACACCTTCGCCCGCGCCCGGTACGCCCGCCTCTGACCGGAGACCCGGGAAACCGGCTCAGTCGACGACGAAGACCTCGAGCCGCACGCTCTCGGGCAGACGCTCGCCGCGTGCCACCAGGATGCGCGAGCCGAGCCAGGCCCACTTTGGGCAGGACGACGAGATGCGCGGGTTGGAGCGGAAGTAGATGCGGGACGGGTCGACGGGCTCGCCCGCCACGATTTTCGCGATGTCCTCCGAGCTGCCTGCTCGCAGCCCGAAGTTCTCCACGTAGACCCGATCGCCCTCGTCCGTCTCGATCGCGTAGCGCGCCTCGAGCTCGGTGAGCGTGTCCGACCGCAGCACCTGGAAGTCGGCGCCGCCCGGCAGCACCGTGCCGTTCAGCTCCGGGCCGGTCACGCGGCCGCCCAGGATGGGGACGATGCGCCGGTGCAGGCCGTCGCCGGGGCCCAGGTCGATGGGGGCGGCGACGTCAACGTCGATCCGCGCGAGGAAGGTGAGCGTCGGAGCGACGCCGGAGTCGAGCACGGAGGGAATCGTGCCACGCGGATCCGGCCTGTGGAACGACGGAAATACCGGCATCTGACGCCGGGAAAGCGTCGTTGACAGGCCGACTCAGGGGTCCTGAGAATCGCCTCCGGGGCATCGCCGCCTGTTCTCGGCGGCGGGCCCTGATCCTCCCGACGAACGAGCGAAGCAGAGGTGGCGATGGTGCCCGAGACGGCCGGTGTCGTCGCCGAGCGGCGCGAGGTTCAGTGCGTCCTCCGGGACGGCACGCGCCTGCGGACCACGCTCCTCCTGCCTCCAGGAAGCGGTCCATGGCCCGCGCTCCTGACTCGCCACCCCTACGACGTCGGCTCGGACGAGCAGGACGGTCGCGTGGACCTCGACCGGTTCGTGGCCGCCGGCTACCTCGTCGCCCTTCAGGACGTGCGGGGGCGCTACGGCTCGGAGGGCACCTTCGATCCCTCCGCCCAGGAGGTCGAGGACGGCGCGGATGCCGTCGCGTGGCTCGCCGGCCTCGCCGAGTGCACCGGCTCGGTCGGCATGTGGGGCGCGTCCTACGCGTCGGAGACCCAGTTCAGCGCGCTCCTCGGCGGCAGCCCTGCCCTGCGCTCGATCGTCCCCGCCGTGACGCCGGTGGCCTCCGGCCTCCGCGGGTTCCGCTTCCGGGGCGGCGTCCCCGAGGTCGGCAGCATGCTCGCCTGGTCGCACTACGCGATCGCCCCCGACCGCATCGCCCAGATCGCGGCCCCCGACGAGCGGGCGGCGGAGCAGGCCCGCTGGGGCGAGGTCGACCGCCGGTTCCGCAGCGGCGAGCTCTTCCGGGCGGGCGCCCTGCACGACGACCTCGACGCGGACGAGACCGTGGCCTGGATGCGCGATCGCCTCCGCGAGCCGCTCGACTCGCCCGCGCACTCCGTCGGCAAGGTGACCGACATCGCCGCCGTCGACATCCCCGTCTTCCTCGTCGGCGGCTGGTTCGACGTCTTCCTCGGCTCGACCCTGGAGATGTACCGGGGCCTGCGCGAGTCGCGGGCGGGCACGCCGGAGCCGCACCTGCTCGTCGGACCGTGGTCGCACAACAACATGACGGGCCGGATCGGCGACCTCTCCTTCCCGGGCGCCGACACGGCCGCCGACCTCGGCGGGCACGGCGATCTGACCGAGCAGCACCTCCGCTGGTTCGACGCCACGCTCCGCGGCGCCGCGACCCTGGACGGCGTCGCCCCGGTGCGGGTGTACCTCATGGGCGCGGATCGCTGGCTGGCGCTCCCCGAGTTCCCGCCCGCCGCGGCCACCGAGGTGGCACTGCACCTCACCGCGGACGGCGCGCTGCGGAGCGCGCCGGGCGAGGACGGCGCCGTTCCGTTCGTCAGCGACCCCGCGAACCCGGTGCCTACCCGGGGCGGTGCGACGCTGCTGTTCCCGCCTTTCGACCCCGGGCCCATCGATCAGGCCGAGCTCGAGACTCGGGCGGACGTGGTCTCCTGGCGCACGCCGCCGCTGACCGATGAGCTCGCGGTCGTCGGCGAGGTCCGTGCAGCCCTCTGGCTGGCCACGACGGGAACCGACGCCGACATCGTCGTGCGCCTCTGCGACGAGCACCCCGACGGCCGCAGCATCCTCGTCGCCGACGGCATCCAGCGGGCCTCCGCCCGCGGGGTCGACGAGGGAACGGGAGCAGGAACGGTCGCGGCGGTGGAGCCGGGCCGGACCGAGGAGTACACGGTCGCCCTCTGGGCCACGGCCCACGCCTTCCAGCCGGGCCACCGGATCCGCGTCGACGTCACCTCGAGCTCCTCCCCGCGCTGGGAGGTGGGCCCCAACGCCTTCCGCGGCGCAGGCGACCCCGTCGTCCCGGCGCCCGCCGAGCACACGATCCGCGTCGGCGACGCCTTCCCGAGCCGGCTCGTCCTCTCCGTCCTTCCCGCACAGCCCTGACCGCACACCAAGACCCCTGCACACCACCGACAGAATGAGGCTCTCCGCATGACATCGCGTTCCCGTCTTCTCGCCGCAACGGCCGCGCTCGCGGTCACCGGCATCGCCCTCGCCGGCTGCTCCGGCGGCGGCGGCTCCTCATCGAAGGGCGGCTCGGACGACGACAAGCTCGTGGTCGCCGTTGGCACCCCGCCGGTCAGCCTCGACACGCTCAAGGCCGCCACCGGCGTCCCCGGCACCTGGTTCGAGACCCCGGCCTACGCCGGCATCCTCACGCGGGATGCGGACGGCAAGATCCAGGCGGGCCTGGCCGAGAAGTGGGAGTACGTCGGCGACGCGAACACGGACTTCGAGTTCACGCTCCGCGACAAGCTGACCTTCGCCGACGGCACGCCGCTCGACGCCAAGGCCGCCGCGGCCTCGCTCGACTACTTCACCAAGACCACGACCGGGCCCTCGCGCGCCTACTTCGCACCGATGACCTTCACCGCGAAGGACGACCTGACGGTGCACATCACCTCGGCGGTGCCGAATCCGATCATCCCGGACCTGCTCACGGTCGGTCTCCTCGGCGGCGCTCCCATCAGCCCGGCGGGGATCGCCGACGAGTCCGCCCGCGCGGGCGACACCTACGGCGCTGGGCAGTACGTGCTCGACCCCAAGAAGACCGTGTCCGGCGACCACTACGTCTACGTGCCCAACAAGAAGTACTGGGACCAGAAGGCCGTCACCTACTCCGAGATCGACGTGCGGGTCATCCCGAACGCCCAGCAGCAGGTGCAGGCCCTCAAGTCGGGTGAGGTCGACGCGATCGTCGGCGACCCGTCGATCGGCGGCACGGTGTCGGGCAACGGCCTGGAGGAGATCCACCAGCCCAGCACGGTCTACAACTTCTACCTCATGGACCGGGGCGGAAAGGTCGTGCCCGCCCTCGCCAACGAGAAGGTGCGCCAGGCACTGAACTTCGCGGTCGACCGCGAGGCGATCGCGAAGGCCGCGCTCGGCGACTACGGCAAGGCCACCGACCAGACGGCGCTCGACGCCGGCGAGGCCGCCGGGTACGACCCCAAGCTCGAGAAGGAGTACACCTACGACCCGGCCAAGGCGAAGGCGCTGCTCAAGGAGGCGGGCTTCGCCGACGGGTTCACCCTGCCCGCCACCTACCTCGGCTTCAGCCCGACCGACTCGAAGATCGCGCAGGCCGTCGCCTCGCAGCTCGCCGAGGTCGGCGTCACGATGCAGCTGAAGTCGGAGCCGGACTTCGGCACCTGGGTGAACGACCTGGTCGCCAACACCTACGGCGCCACCCTCCTCACCGGCGGCGGCAGCCAGATGTACATCGACGCCCAGTTCGCGTTCACCCAGAACGCGGTCATGAACCAGTTCGGCGTGGCCAACAGCGACATCGACGCGGCCTTCCAGAAGCTCGCCTCGGCCGCCCCTGATGAGATCGGCTCGGCGGCCCAGGGCGTCAGCTCGGTGATCGTCAAGCAGGCCCTGTCGCTGCCCATCGCGACGAGCGACTCGATCATCATCTACAACAGCAAGAAGGTGAAGCCCTACTACCTGGGCTCGACGGGCGAGCTCGCGCCCATCGAATCCTGGCCCCAGAAGTAGCCTCTCCTCCCGCAGAGCAGAGGGCCGGGATCGACGTCCGCGTCGGTCCCGGCCCCCTCTCCGACTTCCGAAGGGTTCCATGCTCCGCCTCCTCGCGAGACGCCTCCTGCTCTCGATCCCGCTCCTGCTCGTGGTCACCGCGATCACCTTCTTCCTGCAGAGCCTGATCCCCGGCGACCCCGCGCGATCCCTGCTCGGGCCGTCGGCGACGCCCCAGCAGTACGAGGCCCTGCGCCAGGCGCTGCACCTCGACCAGCCGGTGATCGTGCAGTACCTGAACTCCATCGGCGGCGTGCTCCACGGCGACCTGGGGCGCTCGATCTTCACGGGCGAGGATGTCGGGCAGACCCTCGCCAACCGACTCCCCGTGTCGCTCTCCCTCATCGTGGGCGGCACGCTCGTCGCCCTCCTGATCGGGATCCTCCTCGGCGTGCTGAGCGCCACGCGCGGGCGCCTGCTCGCGCGCTTCATCGATGTCTTCTCGCTCGTCGGCGGCGCCCTGCCGAACTTCTGGGTCGGGCTCGTGCTCGCGGCGATCTTCGCCGTGACCCTGGCCCTCCTTCCCGCCACGGGCTATGTGCCCTTCGAGGAGTCGCCAGGCGACTGGGCGCGTGCCCTGATCCTGCCGGTGATCGCCCTCGCCCTCAGCGGCATCGCGACCATTGCGAAGGTCGTGCGCGACGGGGTCTCGACCGCGATCGGCCAGGACTTCGTGCGCACGCTGCGCGCCGCCGGGGTGCCGCGCCGCGTCCTCATCTGGAAGCACGCCCTCCGCAACTCGAGCGTGTCGCTCGTGACAGTCGTCGGCGTGATCTTCGTGGCGTCGCTGTCCGGCACCATCCTCGTGGAGAACGTCTTCGTGCTGCCGGGACTCGGCTCCCTCGCCGTGGCGGCGACCGCCCGCCAGGACATCCCGGTCATCCAGGGCGTCGCACTCGCCTTCACCGTCATCACGATCGTGGTGAACCTCCTGGTCGACGTCAGCTACGGCCTCCTCAACCCGAAGGTGCGTGCCCGATGACCGTCGCCCCCATCTCCGACGGCCGGGTCCGCACCGGCCGCATCCGGACGAACGGCCTCGCGGTCGGTGCGCTCGCCTTCGTCGCCCTCGTCGTCCTCGCGGTCGCCCTCGCTCCGGTGCTCTCGCCCTACGGGGTCAACAAGCAGGACCTCGTGCGCGCCCTCGAGGGGCCGAGCGCCTCCCATGTGCTCGGCACCGACAGCCTCGGCCGGGACGTCCTGAGCCGCCTGCTGTGGGGCGGCCAGCCGACCCTGCTCGGCGTTCTCGTGGCGCTGATCGTCTTCGTGGTCGTCGGCGTGGTGCTCGGCGTGCTCGCCGGAACCCTCGGCGGCTGGTTCGACGCGCTCGTGAGCGGCATCGCGGACATCCTCATGTCGCTGCCCGGGGTCGTGCTCATCTTCGCCGTGCTCGCGATCTTCAACCAGGAGCTCACGCCCGCGATGATCGCGCTGGGCCTGCTGGGCTCCGGAAGCCTCATCCGAGTCGTGCGCGCGACCGTCATCGGCGTCCGCGAGGAGCTGTTCGTGTCCGCCGCGATCGTGTCGGGCCTCGGCCCCGTGCGGCTCATGGCCCGGCACATCCTGCCGGCCACCTTCGCCCCGGTGATCATCCAGGCGTCGCTCTTCGCGGGCGCCGCGCTCGCGGTGCAGTCGGGCCTCGGCTTCCTCAGCCTCGGGGTGCACCCGCCCGACCCCACGTGGGGGAGCATTGTGGGGGAGGCGGCCGCGAACCTCGCGAAGGCGCCCTGGCTGCTGTTCGTATCGGGCGGCACGATCACGCTCGTGTCCCTGGCCCTCGCGCTGGTCGGAGACGGCCTCCGCGACGTCAGCGCCGCCCGGCGCCGCAGCGACGGCGGTGCGCGCACGCCGGTCCGTCCCGTGGCGGCCACCCGGCCGGCCGGTGCTCCCGCTCAGGAGGGGGTCGTCCTCTCCGTGCAGCAGCTGGAGATCTCCTTCGGCGAGCGCGTCGTGGTGCGCGGCGTGAGCTTCGACCTGCGGCCGGGCGAGATCCTCGGGCTCGTGGGGGAGTCGGGCTCCGGCAAGACCATCAGCACGCTCGCGACGCTGGGCCTGCTGCCCGCCAACGCGTCGATCACCGGCGGGCGCATCCTCATCGGCTCGGACGACGTCACGGGCGCCGACGACCGCGGGTTCGAGGGGATCCGCGGCCGCCGTGTCGGTCTCATCTCGCAGGAGCCGATGGTCGCCCTCGACCCGCTGTTCACCGTCGGCTCGCAGCTGATGGAGGTGCTGCGCTACTCGACCTCGCTCCCGGCATCCCAGCGCAGAGGACGCGCGATCGAGCTGCTCACCCGGGTGCACCTTCCCGACCCGGCAGGAGTGCTGCGGAAGTTCCCGCACGAGCTCTCCGGCGGCATGGCCCAGCGCGTGGCCATCGCGGTGGCCCTGGCCGGCGATCCCGAGCTGCTGATCGCGGACGAGCCGACCACCGCGCTCGACGTGACCGTGCAGGCGGGCATCCTCGACCTGCTCCGCGAGCTCCGCGCGGAGCGCAACCTGGCCGTGCTGTTCGTCACGCACGACCTCGCGGTCGTCGCGGACATCTGCGACCGCGTCATCGTCATGCAGAACGGAGCCATCGTGGAGTCCGGGAGTGCCGAGGAGCTGTTCGCCAACCCGCAGGCGGCGTACACGCGCGAGCTGCTGGCCAGCACGCCCAGCCTGGTGAGGGCCTCATGAGCGCGGTGCTGCAGGTCGAGGGCCTCGAGGTCGCCTACCGGACGCGCGGGGTCCGGGGCCGATCCGTGCCCGTCGTCCACGGCGTCGACTTCGCCATCGCGCCCGGGGAGACCCTCGCGCTGGTCGGCGAGTCCGGCTCGGGCAAGTCCACGATCGGCAACGCGATCCTCGGGCTCGTCCCCGCGGCCGCCGGCCGCATCGAGATCGACGGGAGGGACGTCACGACGATGTCCCGGAGCGCCCGGCGGGGGATGGCCCGGACCGTGCAGGCCGTCTTCCAGAACCCCTACGGATCGCTGAACCCGTGGATCACCGTCGGGCAGACGCTCGCCGAGCCGCTGCGCATCGCCGGCCGCTCGCGACCAGAGACCTCCGAGCGGCTGCGCTGGCTCCTCGACCGGGTGTATCTCCCGCACGATGCCCTCGACCGCTACCCGAGCGAGTTCAGCGGCGGCCAGCGCCAGCGCGTGGCGATCGCGCGGGCCATCGCCCTCGATCCGAAGCTCATCGTGTGCGACGAGCCGACGAGCGCGCTGGACGTCCTCACGCAGGCCGGGGTGCTCAGCCTGCTGCGCGAGCTGCAGGACGAGCTGGGCATCTCCTACCTCTTCATCACGCACGACCTCGCAGCGGTCCGCGAGTTCGCCGCTCGCGTCTGCGTGCTCGAACGGGGCCGCATCGTGGAGACCGGGCGGAGCGAGGAGGTCTGCGACAACCCCCAGCACCCGTACACCCGGGAGCTCGTCGCCGCCGCGCCGGTGCCCGACCCCGTGCTGCAGCGGGAGCGCCGCGAGCTCCGGCTGGCCGCCGAGAGGAGAGGCGCCGCCTCCTCCTAGACTGCACGGGTGAGCGGAGCGCAGCGGGCGGACGGCCCGCGGTGACGAGGATCTCGCTGCGCCAGCTCGACTACTTCCGCGCCATCGCCATCACTGGCAGCCTGTCGGCCGCCGCGGAGGACCGCCACGTGTCCCGCTCGACCGTCGCGGGTGCACTCGACGAGCTGGAGCGCGCGCTCGGAGCCCAGCTCTGCGTCCGGTACAAGTCGCACGGCATCGAGCTGACCGAGGCCGGCCGCGGCGTGCTCGACAGCGCCATCACGATCCTCGGCGAGGTCGACGACCTGGAGAGCATCGGAAGCGAGCACCGGCTGTCGGGGGAGCTCACGATCGGCTGCTTCTCGTCGCTCGCGCCGACCGTGCTCCCGCGGCTCCTGCAGCGGTACACGACCGAGCACCCGGAGGTGCACACGAGCATCGTCGTCGAGACCGCCGACGTGCTCGACGAGCGCCTGCGCAGCGGCCAGCTCGACGTCATCATCTCCTACAACCCGCACCACGACCCCACGCTCGCCTACGAGCCGCTCTTCGAGACGCGCATGCATGCGCTGCTCCCCGCCGGCCATGCCCTCGCGGGCGAGCAGTCCGTGTCCGTCCGCGACCTCGTCGAGGAACCGCTCGTGCTCATGATGACGCCGCCGAGCAACGGCGAGGTGCTCGGCTACTTCGCACGGCAGGAGCTTCGGCCCAACGTCCGGTTCCGCGTCACGCACTTCGAGCTCGCCCGCTCCCTCGTCGCCGCGGGGCTCGGCTACTCGCTCTTCATCCAGCGCCCGAAGAACAACCACAGCTACGACGGACTGCCTCTCGTCACGCTGCCGCTCGATCCCGCGCCGCCCACCCAGCTGGTCGCGATCGCCTGGCCGCGCGCGCGGCGGCTCACCGCCAAGTCCCGCGAGCTGATCCGCATCGCCCTGGAGGAGCGGCCGCACATCTCGCCCGAGTCGCTGTACTGACGGCGGGATCGATCGGGAGGCGGCCCTAGGGCGAGACCGTCAGCCGCCGAGCGGGATCTGGTACTGCACCATTCCGCTGTTCGTGGCGACGCGGTCGTAGAGCGCGCGCGCCGTCGCGTTCGACTCCGCCGTGAGCCAGTAGACCTTGGACGCGCCGCTTCCCGCAGCCCACTCGGTGACGTGGGCGATCAGCGCGCGGCCGACCCCGCCGCCGCGGGCGGACGGGGAGACGAAGAGGTCCTCCAGGTAGCAGTAGCTCGTGGTCGTCCACGTGGCCGGATGGGTCAGCCAGTGGACGAGTCCGACCGCCGTCCCCTCGTCGTCTCTCGCCAGCACCCCGTGGATGCCCGAGCCGGGGTCGACGAGACGGTCGAAGGTGGCCGCCGTCGTCCGGGCGTCGAGCGTCGTCTCGTAGAACTCCAGGTAGCCGTCCCACAGGGCGAGCCACTCTCCGCGGTCTGCTGGAGTGACGGGCGCGATCGTGACCATGCAAGAAGCGTATCGACGGGGCTGCCCGTCACCCGCGCCAGCGCAGCGGCGCCTCCCGGAGCAGCTCGTCCGCGTCCTCGGGCAGAAGGAGGCCGAACCCCACCTCCGCGCGCACCGCCTCCGCGAAGCGGTCGAGATAGTCCGCGCGCGTGGCGTAGCGCTTCCGGAGCTCGGCCAGCGGGAACGGCCGACGACTGCCGACCAGGCGTGCCAGCATGTCCGGCCGGCTGAACGGCATCCACTCGGGCGGCGGCTCGCACTCGTCCGACGCCGTGCTGTGCGGGGCGTAGACCGCGGTCGGCACGCGGATCCACGGAGGCCGGACCCCGCCGAGCACGTTGCCGTCGGCATCACGCTCGAGCGACTCCGTTCCCGGCCGGTGGGCGAACCGCTCCGCACGCGGCGGCACGACGCCATCGGCGAGCCAGCGGTGCAGAACCTCGAACGCGCCGCGGAGGTAGAGATCGAAGCGGCCGTCCCCGCGCTGCTCGGTGGTGTCGAAGGCGGGCCGCCCTCCACCTCGCCGCTCGTGCTGCTGCTGATTGGTGAGCACGCTCGGGCGCGCCTCGATGTGGGCGGTCCCGGCGATCTCGTACAGGCGGTACCGGTCGTCCGAGCCGTCGGAGTCGGCCCGGGTGACGTGCTCGTGCGTCTCCGCCTCCGTCTCGCTGAGCACCTCGAACGCGATCGTGCGTCGTGCCGCGATCGTGCGCCTGGGGTCGTCGGCCGCGATCTCCGCGTCGCCGGGGGAGAGGGGCGGATACCCGGCGGCACCCGCGCCGCCCGAGGAGATCCCGATCACGATGCCGTCGAGGAGGGGGCGGCCGTCCGGACGGGTCCAGTCGGCGGCGAAGCCGTCCTGCAGAACCACGCGGCAGAAGCTGCCGGTGGCCGACATGCCGGACAGGATCACCCGCTCGGGCGCCGTCCCGAACTCGCCGCCGACGAGGGCGCTCACGGCGGCGCCGAGAATGTCGTACTCCTGGCCCGCGGCGGGGATGTTGATCCCGGCATAGCGCCGCGGATCGATCGTCTCCCGCAGCAGCTCGGCGATGTGCGGGAACACCGTCACGCCCATCCAGGCGTGTCCGCCGCGGATCAGCCAGGGGTGGATCGCGTTCCACACGAGGGCGGAGTCGAGGTCGGGGTGCAGCGGCTCGACCTGCACGAGGCCGGATGCGGCCGCGTGATCCGCGGGGCGGCGGACGAGGACGCGGGTGCGGAACGGCACGTCCCGCCGTGCGGCGACCCGGGCACCGTTCTCGTCATGGCGCCACACCGTCGCCACGCCGTCGAGCACGTGCTCCTCCTCGACGTAGCCTGCCGCTACGAGGTCGACGCCCATCCGCAGCTCGGGCAGCCACGACGCGCCGAAGGGCCGGCTCTCGTCCGCGGAGGGGAGATTCGAGGATCAGATCGCGACACTGCGGTCACCTTCCAGGGCTCTGGGAACCTATTGTGGCAATGTCAGGTTAGCTGATACTTTCGCCGCGGCGCAGGTCCTGCGTCACCGCAGCAGCAACATTTGCAAAGGAGCATCATGTCTGCACGTCACAGCCCCTCCCGGAAGCTGCTGGCCACCGCCATCGCCGCCATCGCGGTGCTCGGCGGAGTCTCCGCCTGCTCGTCCGCGCCGTCCTCGGGAGGTGGGAGCACCTCCGGGGCGACCACGACCGGCGGCACCCTCACCACGCAGTTCGCCGGCGTCCCGATCAGCCTCAACCCGGCCCTCGGCGGCTCGGGCGGCAGCGCCATCTTCACGTCGCTGCCCTACGACTCCCTGATCTGGCAGACGGGCGACGGCACCCTCATCCCCGACCTCGCGACCGACTGGAAGCTGTCGGACGACAACAAGAAGCTGACCCTGACCCTGCGGAAGGGCGTCACCTTCACCGACGGCGCCACGATGGACGCCGCAGCCGTCAAGGCCTCCCTCGAGTACTTCCTCAAGGCCGGCGGCGGGGGCACGCGCTACGCGGGCCCCGTCGACACGATCGAGGCGCCCTCCGACGACACCGTCGTCATCAACTACAAGTCCGCGTACCCGGACGGGCCCGCCTACCTCACGCAGTACTGGAGCGTCGGGCAGATCATCGGACCCGAGGGGATCGCCGACCCGGAGTCGCTCCTCACGGAGTCGGACGGCACCGGCCAGTACGCGTACTCGGCCAGCGACTCGGTGACGGGCTCCTCATACACCTACGTCAAGAACAAGGACTACTTCAACCCGGACGCGCAGCAGTTCGACAAGGTCGTCGTGAAGGTGATCGGTGACCCGAGCGCCGTGTCGTCCGCCATCACGACCGGGCAGGTCGACTTCGCGGGCGTCAACCCGACGACCGCGGCCACCGTTGAGGCCTCCGGCCTCAAGCTCGTGAAGGCGCCCTTCTTCACCTGGGGCCTCACGGTCGCGGACACGCAGGGCACGCTCAACCCGGCACTCAAGAGCGCCGAGGTGCGCCAGGCGATGGCCCTGGCCATCGACCGGGAGGCGCTCGCGAGCGCGATCGGCGCGGACTTCACCCACGCCAACGGCCAGATGGGGGCTGAGGGCACCGACGGCTACGTCGACGGCTTCGGCTTCGAGTACGACGTCAAGAAGGCCAAGTCGCTCCTCGCCGAGGGCGGCTACCCGGACGGGTTCAGCCTCGACGTCCTGACGGAGAACATCCTCGACGGCCAGACGACGATCTCGCAGGCGATCGCCGGCGACCTCGGCAAGATCGGCATCAAGGTCAACCTCGTCGTCAAGAACTCGGTGCCCGACTTCATCCAGGCGTCGCTGAGCAAGCAGTACCCGGCCGTCATCTGGCCGGTCGTCGGCGCGAACTCGGCCCAGGTGGTCTCGAACTTCATCCAGCCCGGCGTCACCAACCCGTTCGGCAACACGAACGAGAAGCTCTCCGCGCTGTACGAGAAGGCCCAGTCGGAGACGAGCGCCTCTGCGCGGACCTCCGCCTACGAGGACATCACGAAGGCCGCCAACGAGGAGGCGTGGTTCGCGCCCGTCCTCTCGACCGACAATGTGTACGCGGTGGGCAAGAACATCACGGGCGTCACGGCGTCCGCGCTCAACCCGAACCCGCTGCCGCAGGCGCCCGACGCGAAGTACGCCTGGAAGCGCACCAAGTAGCGGTCGCAGTTCCTCCACTACCGGCAGTGGCGCAAGTCCCGGCCACTGCCGGTCGTGGCGGCGAAGCCCTCCCGTGATCCCGCGTGGCGCAGTACCGGCCACGCGATCCGAAGAGCGCAGTCCCACCCAGCAACCGAGGGGTCCGGCCAGAGCCGGCCGGGCCCCCTCCTTGGAGCCTCCCACCCCATGGTCCGACTCATCGTCAACCGACTCCTGCTGTCGGTCGTCCTGGTCGTCATCTCGTCGCTCGCGATCTTCTTCCTGATGTCGCTGGTTCCGGGCGACCCGGCGCGCACGATCCTCGGCGCGAACGCGACGCCGGACTCGATCGAGCGGCTGCGGCAGCAGCTAGGGCTCAACGAGCCGCTCCTGTCGCAGTACGGCACCTGGTTCGCGGGCGTGCTGCGCGGCGACTTCGGCCAGTCCGTGTTCACGGGCGACCCGGTCGTGGCACTGATCCTGTCCCGCCTCCAGGTCACCCTGTCCCTGATCCTGCTGTCGACCCTCGTCATCGCGGTGCTCGGAGCCACGCTCGGGCTGCTCAGTGCCGTCCGCGGCGGAGTGCTCGGCAAGCTCCTCGACGCGGTCTCCCTCGTCGGCCTCGCGCTCCCGAGCTACTGGGTCGCGATCGTGCTGGTCGCGCTCTTCGCCGTCACGATCCGCATCTTCCCGGCGACCGGCTACACGGTCCTCACCGACGACCCCGGACGGTGGCTGCTCTCCCTGATCCTGCCCGTGGCGGCGCTCTCGCTCGGCGGCGTCACCATCGTCGCCAAGCAGATGCGCGACTCAGCCCTCGACGTGCTCGCCCGCGACTACATCCGCGTGCTCCGCGCGACCGGCGTCCGGGAGAGCTCGATCGTCTTCAAGCACGTGCTCCGCAACGCCGCGCTGCCGTCGCTCACGGTCGTCGGCCTCACCGTCGTCGGAGCACTCACGGGAGCGGTCTTCGTCGAGAACGTGTTCGTGCTGCCCGGCCTCGGCACCCTGGTCACCCAGGCGACCACGTCGCACGACCTGCCCGTCGTGCTGGGCGTCGGCGTCTTCTTCACCCTCTTCGTCATCATCGTCAACCTCGCGATCGACCTGCTGTACGGCGCGCTGAACCCGAAGGTGCGTGTCCGATGACCGGCTCTCCGAAGACCGGCGCCATCCCGGCCGTCTCTCCTCGACCGGCTCGATCGCGACCGCCCGCACGAGGACGAAGGCGCTGTCCGCCGGGCTCTTCCGCCGCGTGCTGAGAAAGCCCCTCGGCCTGGTCTCGGCGATCGTGCTCCTGGTGATCATCGGGGCGTCCTTCGCGGCCCCGCTGCTCGCCCCCTACGACCCGCTCGAGCAGAGCCTCCGCATCGTCCGCCAGGGACCCACCGGCGCGCACATCCTCGGCACCGACTCCCTCGGCCGCGATGTGCTGAGCCGGCTGCTCTTCGGCGGGCAGGAGTCGCTGAGCGGTGTGCTCGTCGCGGTCGTCTCCATGCTGATCCTCGCGATCCCGCTGGGCATCCTCGCCGGCTACCTCGGGGGCATGTTCGACCGCATCATCCTCCGGGTGGTCGACATCCTGCTCTCGATCCCGGGCACGATCATCACGCTCGCGGTGCTCGCGATCTTCAACAACAGCATGTTCGTCGCGATGATCAGCGTCGGCGTCCTCGCCAGCGGAGCGTTCATCCGCGTGTTCCGCAGCGCGGCGCTCGCGGTGCGCACCGAGCTCTACATCGGGGCCGCACGCGTCGCCGGCCTGGGCCAGCTCCGGATCATGGCGCACCACGTGCTGCCTCAGCTCCGCGGCGTGCTGCTCGTGCAGGTCACGCTCTTCTCGGCGGCGACCCTCGGCATCCAGACCGGCCTCGCGTTCCTCGCCTTCGGGCCTCCGCCGCCCGCGCCCACGTGGGGAGGAATGGTGGCCGAGGCCGCCACCCTCATCCAGTCCGACCCGTGGCTGCTCGTCCCGTCCGGCGGCATCATCGCCGTCACGACGCTGGCGCTGTGCCTCCTCGGCGACGCACTGCGCGACGCTAACCAGGAGCGCTTCACCCGAGCCGCTCTCTCCGCCCGCCCGGCCGGGCAGCAGGCGGTCGTATCCGGCCCCGAGCTGAGCGCCGCGGGGACCGACCTCGGCGAGCCGCGGCCGGGCGCCCTGCTCTCGGTGCGCGGGCTGACCGTCGGATTCGGTGCCCGCGGCTCCGAGACGACCGTGGTCCAGCGCGTCGACTTCGACGTCCTCCCGGGCGAGGTCGTGGGGCTCGTGGGCGAATCGGGCAGCGGGAAGACGGTCACCGCGCTCGCGCTCCTCGGGCTCCTCGGCGAGAACGGCCGGATCACCGCGGGATCCATCCGGCTGGGCGATCAGGAGCTGGTCGGCATGTCGAACGCGCGGCTCCGGGACGTGCGGGGCGCGCGGATCGCGATGATCTCCCAGGAGCCGATGGTCTCGCTCGACCCGTCCTTCCGGGTGGGATCGCAGATCGCCGAGGCGGTGCGCGCGCACGAGCGGATCAGCCGCCGGGACGCGCAGGCCCGCGCCCGGGAGCTCCTGCAGGCCGTTACGCTCGACCCCGCCGTCGCCCGGCGGTACCCCCACGAGATTTCGGGCGGCATGGCGCAGCGCGTGGCGATCGCCATGGCCCTGGCCGGGCGCCCCGAGCTCCTCATCGCCGACGAGCCCACCACCGCGCTCGACGTCACGGTCCAGGCCGAGATCCTCGACCTCCTGCGCGCGCTGCAGGAGCAGACCGGCATGGCGATCATCCTGGTCAGCCACGACTGGGGCGTGGTCGCCGATCTCTGCAGCCGCTCGATCGTCATGTACGCCGGTGAGGTGGTCGAGCGAGCGACCGTCGCCGAGGTCTTCGCCGCGCCCCGGCACCCCTACACCGCGGCGCTCCTCCGGTCGAACCCGCACGCGGCGGTACCGGGCGAGCCTCTGCCGACCATCGGCGGCGCGGTCCCCTCGCCGACCCAGTGGCCCGTCGGCTGCCACTTCGCCCCCGCTGCCCCCTCGCGACGGACGCGTGTCGGCGCGCGCCCATCCCCATGGTGCACCTGGACTCGGATCGCGCCAGCCGCTGCATCCGCATCGACGAACTCGTACGGGAGCAGGCATGAGCGACACCGCGCCGATCCTCGAGGTCCAGGACCTGGTCGTCGACCACGGCACCGGACGCAAGCGCAAGCGCGCCGTCGACGGCGTGAGCTTCGCCATCCCCGCGGGGACGACGCTCGGGCTCGTCGGGGAGTCGGGATCCGGCAAGACCACGACCGGCATGGCCGTCCTCGGGATGCTGCCCATCGCGGGCGGACGCGTCGTCTTCGAGGGCCGCGACATCTCGAAGCTTCCGGCGCGCGAGCGGCGCACGCTCGGGGCCCGGCGCCAGGTCGTGTTCCAGGACCCCTACAGCTCGCTCGACCCGAGCAAGACGATCGGCTACACGCTGGCCGAGCCCTGCCTCATCGCGCCGCGGGACCACCGGATGACCCGCGAGCAGGTCGCGGAGCGGTCGGCGATGCTCCTCCAGCGCGTGGGACTCGGAGCAGACTCGGCGCAGCGGTACCCGGCGCAGTTCTCGGGCGGTCAGCGCCAGCGCATCGCGATCGCGCGCTCGCTCATGCTGTCGCCGCGGCTCATCGTGTGCGACGAGCCGGTCAGCGCACTGGACCTCTCCGTCCAGGCGGAGGTGCTCAACCTCCTCGTCGAACTGCAGCGGGACCTGGGACTCAGCCTGCTCTTCATCTCCCACGACCTCTCGGTCGTCCGGCACATCTCGTCCTCGATCGTCGTCCTCCGCGGCGGCCGCGTCGTCGAGCAGGGCGCTGCGGCCGAGGTGTACGAGAACCCCACCGATCCCTACACCCGGGCGCTGCTCGACGCCGCGCCCGTGCCCGACCCGGTCGAGCAGCGGCTGCGCCGGGAGGCGCGCCGGCTCACCCGAACAGAAGCGAGGCAGGCATGACGCTCATGGACATCGGCGACGGCGAGCTCTGGTACGAGGAGTTCGGCTCGGGCGACGAGATCGTGCTGTCCTCCGCGATGGGCTTCGCCCGCGGCGCCTACCCGGAGATCCTCGCCGCGCCGCCGACCTCGTATCACGTGTACACCATCCAGGCCCGCGGCTTCGGGCGCTCCACCCACCCCTCCTCGCCGCCCGAGATCGGCTGGCTCGACCAGTGGGCCGACGACGTGTGTGCCTTCGCCGACCGCATCGGCGCGGAGCGCTTCCTCTACACGGGCATCTCGCACGGCGGCGGCATCGGCTGGCACATCGCCCGCAGGCACCCCGAGCGGCTCAAGGCGCTGATCTCCGTCGTCGGCACGCCCCACGATCGCGCCGGCGGCACCGAGTCCTCTGCGGGTCGCCGCCGGTTCATCGAGCAGCGGAAGGACCCCGCCGCCGTGACGGCGATCCTCGAGCATCTCGCGGGCTGGACCGACGATCCTGAGCGCATCGCGTCCCGGAAGGAGCGCTTCGCGGCGGCGGCGGCCGAGACGGCCGCGCGCCCGCAGGACGAGGCGGAGATCAACCAGGGCAAGCCCTTCCCCGACGCCAAGACGGACGAGGAGCTGGCCGAGGTGTACCGCGGCATCCGCCTGCCGGTGCTCATCCTCGCTGCGATGCGCGACGGGGTCATCTCGCCGGAGGCGGCCCTGCGTGCGGCGGTCAACGTGCGCGGTGCGAAGGCCGTCCTGTTCGAGGACGAGGGGCACATGATGGGCGAGGAGTCGCCCGAGCGGCTCGCGCGCGAGGTGCGGCTCTTCGTCGACGAGCTGCACGGCGTCGCGGAGCCGCCGATGCGCGCATGACGGCGGGATCCATCCGGATCGCCGCGGTCGGCGACCTCATCGTCGACCGCCCGGATCCGGACCGGTTCTTCACGCTCGCCGCCGCCACGCTCCGCAAGGCCGACCTCACGATCGGCCAGCTCGAGGTGCCGCACGCCACGACGACGGTCGTCGCGACCGGCGATGTCCCGGCGCCGCCCGCCGACCCCGCGCACCTCGCCGCGATCGCGCGCGCCGGCTTCGACGTGCTGACCCTCGCGGGCAATCACATGGCGGACGCCGGCGGGGAGGGCATCGCGGAGACGCTCGCCGCAGCATCCGAGGCCGGCCTCGTGACGACCGGGGCGGGCGCGGATCTGTCCGCGGCCACGGCGCCCGTCGTCACGGTCGTGGGCGGCCTCCGTGTCGCCGTGCTGTCCTTCAACTGCGTGGGCCCGGCCGACGGCTGGGCCACCAGCCGGCGCCCCGGGGTCGCCTATGTCCATGTGCAGTCCCACTACGAGGCGATCGGGGCGAACCCGGGGGACCGCCGTCGGTGCACACCTTCGCGGAACCGGCCTCCTCGCCGAGCTCCGCCGCCGGGTCGCGGACGCCGCGGCCGCAGCCGACGTGCTGGTCGTGGCGCTGCACAAGGGCCTCGTCCACACGCCTGCGGAGCTCGCCGCCTACGAGACGGAGGTCGCCCATGCGGCGATCGACGCGGGAGCGACGATGGTGGTCGCGCATCACGCGCACATCCTCCGCGGGGTCGAGCTGTACCGCGGCCGGGCCGTGTTCCACGGGCTCGGCAACTTCGTGACCGTGACGGATGCCCTGACGCCGGCCTCCGCCGGCATCGAGGAGCAGCGGCGCTGGGCCGAGCGGCGCAGGCGCCTGTTCGGCTTCGACACCGACCCGGCCATGCCGTCCTGGTACCCCTTCCATCCCGAGAGCCGCAACACCGCCATCGCGGTGCTCGACGTCGACCAGGACGGCGAGGCCCGCTTCGGGTTCATCCCGTGCTGGATCGACGAGGGCGGCAGGCCCGGACCGCATGGCAACGACGAGCGCGGGCGCGCCGTCGCCGACTACATCCGGAGCATCTCCGCACAGGAGGGCTTCGACACCGACTTCGCCTGGGAAGGCGACATCGTGCGGGTCCGTCCCGCACCGGAACAAGGAGAACGCCCATGAACGACGCCGCCGACCGGCCATTGGCCGGGAAGACCGTCCTCGACCTCACCACCGCGCTGTCGGGGCCGTACGCGACCCTGCTGCTCGCCGGGCTCGGCGCCCGCGTCATCAAGGTCGAGAACCCTCAGCTGGGCGGAGACTCGTCGCGCAACAACTCGCCGTACTACAGCGAGAACGGCCTCCAGGCACGCCGCACGAGCGATAGTGACATGTCGGTGTCGATGATGCTCCGGGGCCGCAACAAGGAGAGCATCACCCTCAACCTCAAGACGCCGGAGGGGCGACGGGTTCTGCACGAGCTCATCGGGAAGGCGGACATCCTCGTGGAGAACTTCACGGCGGGCGTCACCAACCGGCTGGGGATCGACTACCCGGTCGCGCACGAGCTGAACCCCCGTCTCGTCTACGCATCGATCAGCGGCTACGGCGCGCAGGGGGCTCCGGGCAGCGGCAAGGCGATGGACACGATCGTGCAGGCGCTGAGCGGCACTATGGTCACAGCGGGGAGCCCCGGCGACGCGCCCGTGCGGTTCGGGCTGCCGATCGCCGACCTGGTCGCGCCCCTCTTCGCCGTCATCGGCGTGCTCGCCGCCGTGCTCGAGAGTGAGCGGACGGGGGAGGGCCAGCACGTCGACGTGTCGATGCTCGGCGCCCTCACCTCGCTCGTCGCCTGCGAGCCGTTCGACGCGTTCGAGAAGATCGGGATGCCCCTGCGCACCGGCTCCTACGTTCCGCGCCTCGCGCCCTTCGGGGTGTTCGCGACGGAGGACGGCTGGTTCGCGCTCTGCGGTCCCACCGACGCGTTCAGCGCCGGCGTCATGGCGGCCCTCGGCACTCCGGAGCTCGCGGACGACCCCCGGTTCGCCCGCCGCGACAACCGCGTGCACCACGCCGACGAGCTGCACGCGATGATCGCCGGCTGGGCTCAGCACCTCACGGTCGCCGAGGCCGTCCGCCGGCTCGAGGAGAACGGGGTCCCCGCCGCGCCCGTGCGCGACACCGGCGAGGCGGTGCGTGACCCCCTGGTCCTCAGCCGCGGGGAGGTGGAGCCGCTGCGCCACCCCGTGTTCGGCATCGCGCCCGAGCTCTTCGGCTCCGGCGTGCCGATCATCCTGTCCGGCAGCAGCACGTCGCTCGACCGGCCGGCGCCCTGGCTGGGGGAGCACACGGAATCCGTGCTCGGTGAGTTCCTGGGCTACGGCGACGAGGAGCTGGCGGCGCTCGAGGAGGCCGGGGCCCTGTGACGGACGATCTCGCCCGGGCGTACGCCGGCCTCTGCTCGGCCGCCGAGGCCGCCGCCGCGGCGGGCCGCCCGGTGATCGGGATCGTCGGCCGCGATGTGCCGGCCATGCTGATCACGGCCGCCGGCGCGCAGCCGTTCCGGCTCAGCCTCGCGGGCGAGGAGTCGGACGAGGCGTGGGCGATCCTCGGGCGTGCGGTGGATCGGGCGGCGGCGGTCGTCCTCACGGCGGTGCTGTCCGGCTCGCTCGACTTCCTCCGCGCGCTCCTGCTCACCCACGACTCCGAGGCGTCGGTGCGCCTCTTCTACACGCTGCAGGAGCTGCACCGGCGGGGCAGGATTCGGATCCCGGTGCACCTCGTCGACCAGGTGCACCTCGATCGCCCCAGCACCCTCCGCTACAACGTGACGCAGCTGTCGGCTCTGTGGGACCGCCTGGAGGAGTGGACCGGCGCCGGCATCACGACCGGCAGCCTCGAGGCCTCCCTCGCCGAGCATGCCCGGGTGCGGCGCGTGCTCGCGGGCCTCCGCGCCGCGCGGCGTGCTCCGGCGGCCGTGTCCGGCGTCACGATGCTCCACAGCTATGCGGTCGCGGCCGGACAGGCCCCCGCCGAGACGGTCGCCCTGCTGACCGCGGCCCGCCCAACTGCGTCCCCCGAGCGGCGACTCGAGCTCTTCGTCACGGGCAGCGCGCCGATCGGCGACAGCGTGTATCGCATCCTCGAGGGAACCGGCGCCGTCGTCGTGGGGGAGGATCACGACTGGGGCGATCCGATCCTGTCCGATCTCCTGCCGGAGCGCATCCGGCCCGACCGTGACGGCGTCCTCGAGGACCTCGCGCTGTCCCGCCTCCGTGGTGCACCGGCGTCGGCCTCCTCGTCGATGGCCGCGCGGGCGCAGGCGACGGGCGAGGGCATCCGCGCCTCGGGTGCTCGAGCGCTCCTCAGCATCGTGCGCAGTCATGACGAGGCGCCCCTGTGGGACTGGCGCCACCAGAAGGCGCACGCCGGGGTCCCGGCCGTGCAGGTCCGCGGTGCGGAAGCCGGCGACCCTGCCGCTCTCGCCGCCGCGGTCGAGTCGTTGCGGGCCGCGTCGTGACCCGGCTCGCGTCCGCGTCGGCGGCGCTCGCCTACCAGCGGGCATGGTTCACGCAGCTGAGGGAGGCGACAGCGGGCGGTGAGGACTTCGCCCTCGTCAACGCGGACGCCCCGCAGGAGATCCTCCGCGCCATGGGCATCCCGTACGTCGTCAATCAGTGGTGGGCGTCCATCGTGACCGCGAAGCAGGTCGCAGGCGACAGCCTCGAAGCGGTCGCCCGGAGCGGCTACCCCGACGACAGTCGCCAGTACGACGTCCTCGCGCTCGGCTCCCGGAGCCTGAGCGCCGATGCCGCGCCGTGGGGCGGGCTGCCCAAGCCGCGCTTCGTCATCGCCGAGCTGAGCGGCGACGCGACCGGCAAGGTCTTCGAGGCCTGGACCGACGATTCCGAGACCGAGTTCTTCCCCTACGAGCGCACGGCCGCCGTGACGCCGTCGGGTCCCTGGTGGGAGCTGGCGCCGCGCCGATGGGAGCACGTGTTCGGCCGGGAGCGGATCGAGCTGATGGCGGCCGAGAACCGCCTTCTCATCGAGTTCCTCGAGGAGCGCACGGGCCGCACCTTCGAGCCGGCCCGCCTGGTCGAGGTCATGGACCTCATCAACGAGCAGGAGGAGCTCAATCGCCAGACGCGGGACCTGATCGCCGCCGCCCGGCCCACGCCGGTCCGTGTCTCCGACACGATCCCGGCCGTCATGATCCCGCAGTGGCACCGGGGCAGCGAGTGGGGGCGGGATGCCGCCGGCGCCCTGCGCGACGAGGTGGCTGGACTCGTGTCCTCGGGTGCGTCGGTCGCTCAGGACGAGCGTCTGCGCCTCATGTGGGTCGGCCGCGGGCTCTGGGGCGACACCTCGGTCTATCGGCGCTTCGAGGACGAGTTCGGGGCGGTGTTCGTGTGGTCGATGTACCTCGCGATCGCGGCCGACGGGTACATCCGGTACGGCGACGACCCGATCGAGGCCCTGGCGGCGCGCTTCGTGGGCATCACCGACCTCCTCTACGCGCCCGCTCGCGCCGCAGTGGTACGTCAAGGAGGCCAGGGGTCACGGCGTGGACGGCGTGGTGCACCTCGTCGCCGACGACGTCCCCGGTGCGGCCTTCATCACCCAGGCTCTGGAGGAGGCGGGGGTGCCCGTGCTGGAGATCCGCGCCAGCAACGCGGATCCGCGGACCCTCGATCCGGCGGCGGTCGAGGGTGCGATGGCGCGCTTCGTGTCGACCCTCGCGTCGTAGGCGTGCGGGCCGTGCCGGCCGGCGGGTCCGAGCCTGCGCGGCGCCCCGCCGATGGTCAGCGGGATGGCGCCGCGGGCGGCGTGACGCTGCTGTACCTCATCAAGCAGGTGGAGCTCGCCATCCGTGCCCGGCTCGAGGCGGAGACGCGCGGGGTCGGCCTGACCGTCGTGCAGTACACCGCCATGACGGTGCTCGAACGGCGCCCCGGCCTCACCTCGGCGGAGCTGGCCAAGAACTCCTTCGTCCGCGCGCAGTCGATGGCGACGGTGACCGCCGAGCTCGAGGAGCGCGAGCTGATCTCCCGGCGCGTCGACCCGGCGCACCACCGGCATCTCCTCCTCTCGGTGACCCCGGCCGGGCTGGCGCTGCTCGATCGGCTGCGCCCCGCGGTGGACTGGATCGAGGAGCAGATGGTGTCGGCGCTCTCGGAGACCGACGTCGAGCGCCTCCGGAGGACCCTGCAGTACTGCCGGTTCTCTCTCGGCGGAGGCTGGCCGCACTAGCGCGCCGCACGGTGGGACACCGGTGGTCGGCTGGCCTCACCCTGCCCGGCGTCGCCCCCACTCGCACCAGGCGTAGAAGGCCGCGTAGCCGATGAGCGATCCGCAGATCAGGGCGACGAAGGCGGGAGCGACGGGCCGTGACCAGTCCAGCGCTCCGCCGCCCGCCAGGGCGAGTGCGCCGCAGAGGAACACCAGGCTCACGAGCTGAGCCTGGAACATCGTCCGGAAGGCGCTCCAGCGGTCGTCGGCGAGCAGCCAGAGGTTGACGACGCCGGGCAGCGTGAGCACGCCGCCGAGGATCCGGGCCGTGAGCGGCGTGAGCGTCCAGCCCCACTGCGGGATCAGCAGCTGAGGGGCGGCGAAGAGGGCGAGCCCGGTCAGGAGCGATGCGGCGCCCACAAGGGCCAGCAGCAGCCGGGACCACCGCGGGATGCGCCAGTCGTTGCGCGCCGCCCGCCCGTCGTCCGCCCGCCAGTTGAGGGCGAGCGCGCCGAGGGTCAGGAAGGGCGTCGTCACGTAAAGGGTCACCCAGGTCACGAAGGAGATGTGGCCGAAGTGGAACCGGTCCCAGTGCAGGAAGGTCGCGAGCCCGAGCAGCGTCGCGAACACGAGCACGGCCGGGAAGCCGTACTTCACGTGGTGCCACCGGTCCTGCAGCGCGACCTGGGTGAAGAACCAGATGCCCCCGACGTAGGCGGAGCCCAGCAGCATCGCGGTGAGCGGCGGCTCGATCGTCCACGCGAACAGCTGCTCCGTTTTGCCGGGGAACAGGTAGAGGATGCCGCTCGCCGCGAGGAGGAACGGGACGACTCCGATGGCCAGCCAGCGGGTGTAGCGCCCGATGCGATCGGCGCCGTCGGCGCGCCAGACCGGACGAAGCGGGCGTGATGCGGTGCGGGTGCCCGGTTCGGCGCCGCTCATGACTGCTCCTGCGCGCCGACCGCCACCGGACGCTCCCGCGTGAGCGCGAGGGCCTCCTCCACCGCGTCCTGGGGCGTGAGGCCTCGTCCCTCGGTGTAGCCGTGCTCGAAGAGCTCGGCGCCCGGTCCGCTGCGCAGCGACCCGACGAGCTGCGAGTGGAAGGCGAATGCCGAGGGGTTGAACAGGCCGACCCGCTCGCGGAGCGTCTGCGCCGCGCCGAGCAGGCGTCCGGCCCGCTCGACGTCGCCGCTCAGCGCAGCCACCCCGATGAACCCCTCCAGGCCGTAGGCGACGCCGTCGTCGTGGCCGACCTCGAGCGACAGCCGCAGCGCGCGCTCGTGCGTGGCCGCCGCGGCCGGGAGGTCCCCGCGCAGCAGCTGCGCCCAGCCCAGGTGGTTGAGCGCGATGCTGATGCCGAGGCCGTCCTGCCGCCCTTCGGCGAGCCGGTCCGCTGCGGCGAAGTCGGCGAGCGCGGCATCCGAGTCCTGGGCGAGCAGGGAGAGCCGTCCGCGCGAGACCAGGGCCATGCCTTCCCCCACTGGTCGCCCGCCTGGCGGAACAGCTGCAGGCTGCGGTCGAGGGCGGCGGCCGCAGCCGGCACGTCCGGTGCGGCGCCGGTGAGATGGGCGAGCGCCAGCGAGATCAGCGTGAGCGCCTCCTCCGACGGGGAGCCCACCCGGCGGAACAGCTCGGCGCTCTCGGTGAGCCCCGGCACGATCTGCGGCGCCGGCTCCTGCCAGAAGCCGATCGCGCAGGTGAAGTACAGCGCGATGGCGCGGGTGCGGTCGCTGAGCGGCGCCTCGGCGGCGAGGAGCTCGTCCATCCAGCCCCGCACCTCCCCGAGCAGCCCGCCCAGCCACCAGTAGGTGTAGAGGCACCAGGAGAAGTCGGCGGCCGCCTCCCAGTCGTGGATGTCCAGGAGGTGCCGCGCGGTGGCCCGGAGGTTGTCGCGCTCGTCGGCGAGCTCGGCGACGCACTCCGCCTGGCGCGGCCCGGCGAGGTCGCGCGCCGCATGGCGCGCCAGCTCGGTGAAGTAGCGGGTGTGCAGGTCGCGCACTTCGCCGAGGAGGCCGGCCGCGTCGAGCTTCTCGAGTGCGTATTCGCGCACGGTCGCGAGGAGCGCGAAGTAGGTGCGGCCGCTCCGGTCCTGCTGGCGGACGAGGCTGGAGTCGACGAGCGCCTCCAGCAGCATCAGCACGTCTCCAGCGGAGTCGCCGGCGAGAGCCTCCACGGCCTCGAGCGAGAACCGGCCAGCGAAGATGCCGAGCCTCCAGAGCAGGTCGCGCTCGGGCGCATCGAGCAGCCGGGTGCTCCAGTCGATCGTGCTGCGGACCGCCTGTTGCCGCGGCGGGAGGCTGCGCTGCCCGCCGACGAGCAGGGCCAGCTGGCGGTCGAGCCGGTCGAGCAGCGTGGCCGGGGTGAGGAGCCGGACGCGCGCAGCCGCGAGCTCGATGGCGAGCGGCACCCTCCAGACGCTGGCTGATGCCCTCGACCGCCTCCACGTTGGCGGCGGTCAGCTCGAAGTCCGGCTTCACGGACCGCGCGCGCTCGACGAAGAGCGCGACGGCGGGGAGGGTCGCACGCCCGGTCTCCAGGGAGCCGATCGGGGGTTCGGCAGGCCCAGCGGGAGCACCTCGACGCTCCGCTCGCCGGCGACGCGGAGCAGCGTGCGGCTGGTCACGAGCACCGTGAGGCGCGGTGCTCCCTCGAGCAGCGCGGTGACGAGCGGGGCGGCGGCCAGCACCTGCTCGAAGTTGTCGAGCACCACGAGCGCGTTGCGATCGCGCAGCGCGGTGACGAGCTTCTGCTCGAGCGGCAGGTCGCCGGTGTCGCGGACCCCGAGCGCCTGGGCGACGGCGCTCGGGACCAGTGCCGCGGTGTCCACGGGCGCGAGGGGGATGAAGGTGACTCCGTCGGGGTAGTCCGTCGCCATCCGGTGCGCGACCTCGATGGCGAGACGGCTCTTGCCGATCCCGCCGGGACCGGTGAGCGTCACGAGCCGCGCGCCGTCCGACCGGATCAGCTGGAGCACATGCTCCACCTCCCGCTCCCGGCCGAGCAGCTGGGTGAGCGGGGCGGGGAGCGTCGCGCGAGGGAGGTCCGGGGCCGGCTCCACCGGGTCGTGCTGCGCCGCTTCGCGCGACCGGCTCTCCTCGAAGCGCTCGGCCAGCAGCACCGCAAGGTCGGCGACGAGCAGGTCGCCGAGCTCCGCCGGGTCCCGGAAGTACTTGAAGGACGCGCGATCGTCGTTGCGGATCCGATCGAGGAGGGCGTTCAGCCGGGGCTCCCGCGTTCCGGTGGTCTCCTTGATGTAGACGAGGCGCGGCATGTCCTCCGGCACCAGGTTGTACTCGTCCTCGAGGCCGGACACCTCCTCGTCCGGCGCGACCCAGCCGTAGCGCTCCCAGTAGAGGCCCACGAAGATGTCGCTCTGCTCGAGGTAGGCCCGGTAGAGGCTCCGAGGCGGGTGCGGGCGCGCGCCGAGCTCGAACATCACGGGCGC
Source organism: Naasia aerilata (assembly GCF_030296595.1). Classification (GTDB taxonomy): domain Bacteria; phylum Actinomycetota; class Actinomycetes; order Actinomycetales; family Microbacteriaceae; genus Naasia; species Naasia aerilata. The sequence goes on from NZ_AP027731.1 coordinate 1,802,135, forward strand.
GGCCGCCAGCCGCTCGATGGCGGTCCGAACCACGGCGCGCTCCGCGGCCAGCTCCTTGAGCGTGGAGCTGACGAAGACGCGGAGCCGCTGATCCGGTGTGCGGATGATCGATCGGGCGCCGCCCGGACTCGCGGCGTTCACGAGGCCCCGGTGGGGGACGGAGAGGCTGCCGGGGCTGCTGACCCGGCCGGCACGGCAGCCTCGGCCACCGCGGAAGGCGGCGTTGCCGGCACGAGTCCGAGCGCGACGTCGACCGCGTCCGTCGGGCTGAGCCGGCGGCCCTCCTCATAGCTCCGCTCGAACGCGCCGGAATCCCTGCCCGAGCGGATCTCCCGCACGAACCGGTCAGCGAAGGCGTACTCGGTCGGATTGAACATGCCGGCGCGCTCACGCAGCGCTCGTGCCGCGCCCGTCAGCAGACCCGCGCGCTCGACGTCGCCGCGGACGGCGGCGACCCCGATGAAGCCCTCGAGGCCGAGCGCCATGAACTCGTCGTGGTGGAGGCCGACAGACACCTGCAGCCCGCGCTTCATGTCGGTGCACGCCTCGTCCACGCTGCCGACCAGGAGCTCGCCGACGCCGACGTGGTCGAGCGCGAGGGTGAGGGCGAGGGCGTCCTGCTGCTGCTCTGCGAGGCGGAGCGCAGCCTGGAAGTGCGTGAGAGCGCTGCGCGGGTCCTTCCGCAGCAGCTCCACGCGCCCGAACGCGATCTGCGCGAGCCCGGCGCCCCAGAGGTGGCCAGCCTCCTGCAGGAGGTCGAGGCTGCGCTCGAGCGACGCGACCGCGGCCGGGATGTCCGGCTGCGGACCGGTCACCTGTGCGAGGCCGAGCGAGATGAGGGCGATCCCCTCGTCCGCCCCGGCGCCGAGGCCGCGGAAGAGCTCGACGCTCTCCGCGAGGTTGGGCAGGATCGATTCGGCCGACTCCTGCCAGTAGCCGATCGCGCCCGTGTAGTAGAGGGCGACCGCGCGGGTGCGGGGCGACAGCGGGTCGCCGCCGTCGAGGAGCTCGTCCATCCACCCGTGCACCTCGCCGAGCAGGCCGCCGATCCACCAGTAGGGCAGCAGCGCCCACGCGAACTCGGACGTGGTGGCGGAGTCGCGGACCTCGAGCAGGTGGCGGACGGCGGCGCGCAGGTTGTCCCGCTCCTCATGAAGGGACTGCACGCGCTCGCGCTGCTGCCGGCCGATGAGGTCGACTCCCATGCGCCGGCCCCAGTCGACGAAGTACCGCATGTGCCGGTTGCGGAACTTCTCGACGAGCCCCTGCTCCTCGAGCTTCTCGAGCGCGTACTCGCGCACGGTCGCGAGGAGCGTGAAGTAGGTGCGCCCGCCGCGATCCTGCTGGCGGAGCAGGCTGGTGTCGACGAGCGCCTCCAGCAGCGACAGCACCTCGCCGGACACGTCCGTCACTGCCTCCGCGGCCTCCAGCGAGAACCGGCCCGCGAAGCCGCCGAGCTGCCAGAGCAGGTTCCGCTCGCGGGAGCCGAGCAGCCGGGTGCTCCACTCGATCGTGCTGCGCACGGCCTGCTGACGTGGCGGCAGGTTCCGCTGGCCGCCGACGAGCAGGGCGAGCCTGCGGTCAAGGCGGTCGAGGAGGGTGGCGGGGGACAGGAGCCGGATGCGCGCCGCGGCGAGCTCGATGGCGAGCGGCACGCCCTCCAGCCGGGTGCTGATCCGCTCGACTGCGTCGGCGTTCTCCGGGGTCAGCTCGAAGTCGGGCTTCACCGAGCGGGCGCGCTCCACGAAGAGCGCGACGGACGCCGGCACGGGCGCGTCGGGCCGCCACGGTCCGGTGCGAGCGGGAGGCAGCTCGAGCGGGCTGACCTCGACGGCGTGCTCGCCGGAGAGCCGCAGCATGGCCCGGCTCGTCACGAGCAGCTTGAGCGCGGGCGCCCCCTCGAGGAGCGTCGTGACGAGGTCGGCGGCGGGCAGCACGTGCTCGAAGTTGTCGAGCACGAGGAGCGCCCGGCGGTCGCGGAGGGCGGTCACGAGCTTGCGCTCGATCGGCAGGTCGCCGGTGTCGCGAACGCCGAGCACCTGCGCGATCGCGCTCGGCACCTGGCCCGGGTTCTCGACCGGCGCGAGGGGCACGAAGGTGACGCCGTCCGGGAAGTCGTCCTCCAGCCGGCGGCCGACGTCGATCGCGAGCCGCGTCTTGCCGATCCCGCCGGGGCCGGTCAGGGTCAGGAGCCGGACGTCCGGGTCGCGCAGGCGGGCCACGATGTCGCGGCCCTCCTCCTCCCGCCCGAACAGCTGGGTGAGGGGCGAGGGCAGCGCGCTGACCGGCTTCGGCGGCGGAGCCTGCGGCGGGAGCTGATCCTCCGACGGCGGCGCGGGCGCCGGCGGGGTGGATCGGCTCTCGTCGAAGCGCTCCGCCAGCAGCACCGCGAGGTCGCCCACGAGCAGCTCGCCGAGCTCGGCCGGCTCGGTGAAGTACTTGAAGGACGCGCGGTCGTCGGTGCGGATGCGGTCGAGGAGCTCGGTGAGCCGTGGCTCGCGCGCCCCCTCGGTCTCCTTGATGTAGATGAGGCGGGGCATGTCGGGCGGCGCCAGGTTGTACTCGTCCTCGAGCCCGGAGACGGTCTCGTCGGGTGCGACCCACCCGTAGCGCTCCCAATAGAGGCCCACGAAGATGTCGCTCTGCTCGAGATACGCACGGTAGAGCGCGCGCGGGGGTGCGGCCGGGCGCCGAGCTCGAACATGACGGGCGCCGCCATCAGGCGCTCGATCGCCGCCCTGGCGACCTTGCGCTCGGCGGCGAGCTCCTTCAGCGTGGAGCTGACGAAGATCCGGAGCCTCTGGTCCGGCGTGCGGATGACCGAAGGGGGCGTCAGGCCATGCGGATCCACGGCGGACTGCCCTTCGCCGTACCGGGACAGCGTCCAGCGCACATTGGCCTCACCCGTTCCTACCGTGGTCGGGGACACGCGTTGCGAGTACAGTAGCGGCGTCGTCCGAAGCGCGCACCTGTTCGGGGAGGCGGCATGGCATCCGGCGAAGAGACGCGGCCCGCGATCCTGGTCGCAGGCGTCTCCGAGGGGATGCGCGCAGACGTGCTGCGCGAGCTGGAGCGGCGCTACGCGGCCGACTACCGGATCCTCTCGGTGGCCACTCCGGAGGCGGCGGATCGGCTTCGCGAGCTGGCCGCCAAGGGGGAGCGGCTGGCGCTGCTGCTCGCCGACGACCCGCAGCCCGGGTCGTCGCCGACGTCCGTCTTCGCGGCAGCGCGGCGGCTGTTCCCCGAGGGGCGACGGGGCCGGCTGATCGAGTGGGGCGGCTGGGCGGATCCCGACGTCACGCGGACGGTGCTCGCCGCGATGGGCGAGGGGCTCATCGAGTACTACGTGCTGCGGCCGGGGCCGTCGCCGGACGAGTCCTTCCACCGCTCCGTGATCGAGTTCCTGCTCGAGTGGATGCGCACCGTCGGCGGGCGCCGCGACCTGACGCTCGTCGGGGAGGACACCCAGCCGCGGACCCACCAGCTGCGGTCCCTGGTCGCGCGCAGCGGCGTCTCCTCGCGCTACGTCGATCCGAGCACCGAGGCGGGGCGCGCGGTCCTCGCGGCCGAGCACCTGGAGTACGCCGGGGTGCCGCTCGTGCGGCTCGGCGACGGGCGGGTGCTCAGCGACCCCACGAACACGGAGCTCTTCGCCGCCTACGGGCTGTCGACCGAGCTGCCTGCAGAGCAGCCGGTGGACGTCGCGATCGTCGGTGCCGGGCCCGGCGGGCTCGCGGCCGCCGTGTACGCCGCGTCCGAGGGGCTGGCGACCCTCGTGCTGGAGCGCGACGCGGTCGGCGGGCAGGCCGGATCCAGCTCATTGATCCGCAACTACCTGGGATTCTCGCGCGGCGTATCGGGGACGGAGCTCGCTCAGCGCGCGTACCAGCAGGCGTGGGTGTTCGGCGCCCGCTTCGCGCAGACGAGGGAGGTGACGGGGATGACGATCGGCGACGTCTTCCGCCTGCGCGTGGACGGCGGCGAGGAGCTGCGGGCCCGCACCGTGGTGCTGGCCACGGGAGTCTCCTACCGGCGACTCGACCTCGGCTCGCTCAGTCCCTTCGTCGGCGCGTCCGTCTTCTACGGCGCGTCCGCGGTCGAGGCTCGCGGTCAGGCGGGCCGCACGGTGCACGTGATCGGCGGCGGCAACTCGGCAGGGCAGGCGGCGCTGCATCTCGCCCGCTACGCAGCCGACGTGTCGATCGTCGTGCGGGGGAGGGACTCGCCGAGAGCATGTCGCGCTACCTGATCGACGAGCTCGCCGCCGCGGGAGTGCACATCCTGACGAGGCGGAAGCTCGTCGGCGGCGGCTCCTCGACCCCCGGCGGCCGGCTCGACTCGATCGTGCTGCGGCACCGCGACACGGGGGAGGAGGAGACGGTGCGGAGCGATGCGGTCTTTATCACGATCGGCGCCCTGCCGCACACCGGCTGGCTGGATCCGGCCGTGCGCCGGGACCGGTGGGGCTTCGTCCTCACCGGTGCGGAGGTCGTGGAGGAGGCCCCGGATGCCTGGCCGCTCGAGCGCGGTCCCGGCGTCTTCGAGTCGTCCGTACCGGGGCTCTTCGCGATCGGGGATGTGCGGCGCGGCTCGGTGAAGCGTGTGGCCAACGCCGTCGGTGAGGGATCCGCGGTGGTCTCCGCCGTGCACGCGGCGCTCGCCGAGCAGGCGACGCGCGCCCGCTGACGGCCGCCGAGGTGGCACTTGCTGCTGCCACCTCGACTGGGAAAGAGCATCACCTGCCACCTCGGCGGCGCCCTCGCCGTCACCGGCGCGAAGAGCTGACCGGCGAGGCCGGACCCTTCCGCACGCAGGCAGTCCCGCAGGCCGACTCAGTCGGCCAGCGGCAGAGCAGGCTCCTGGGCCGAGGCGGCACGGCGCCGGGCCTTGCGGGCACGGGAGACGGCCGCGCTTCCGATCATGACGCCGGCGTAGGCGAGGAGCCCGATGGCGACGATCGGCACGAGCCAGCCGCTGTACTGGCCGACGACGATGCTGGCCCAGCCCACGAAGGGCACGCTGTACCAGATGACGCCCTTGATCTGGGCCTCGGTGACCGGAGCCGCGTCGGCGGCCTGGTTGTTGTCGCCCTGGGTGATGAACTCCTTGGTGCCGTTCGAGATCGAGTGCACCTCGATCACCCGGTGCGAGACGACGGCGGGGTTGTCCGGCTTGATCTGGTACGTGATGACGTCACCGAGGCGGATGTCCTGCACGGGAGTCGGGCGCACCACCACGAGGGTTCCCGGCGGCAGTGTCGGCTCCATCGAGCCGGTCAGCACCGTCAGGGGGTGGAGCCCGTCACGGCCGGGACGCCGACCACGACGATCCCGAGGAGCAGAACGACGGACAGGAGCCCCCAGCCGATTCCGCGGCTGAGGTAGTGCCAGAGCCCCTTGTCGGGCGCGGCGGAGAGCTCTGGAGGCGCCGAAGCGCCCTGCGTGACGGTCACTCTGCGTTTCGCTTCCTCTTGAGCACCAGGACGAACGCCGCGGCGGCCGCGGCGAGGATGCCGAGTCCGGCGAGCAGGCCCGGGAGCATGGCGGGCTGGCCGGCGAAGGGGAGGGTCGGCAGCGTGAAAGCCGGCGCATCCTCGCTGGCAGCCGGAGACGGCGCGGGCGCGCTCGCGGCACCGCTGGAGGGTGAAGCGAGGATCGCCACCTCGGCGTCGGCGGTGTCCTGACCCTCGTCGTCTGTCGCGGCGTCCGCCGTGCCCTCGCTGGTGCCGCCTGTGGTGGTGCTGCCGGTGGTGGTGGGGGTGCCGGTGGTGGTGTCGCAGTTGGGGGGCAGGGAGGTTCCGCCGGTGGTTTCGGAGAGGGAGACGGCCAGGCGGGCGTCGGCGGTGGCGCCTTGGCCGGCGTTGTCGCTGTCCGGGGACATGGCGAGCACGATGTGGACCTGGGTGGTGGCGCCGGCGGGCAGGATCTCGCCGGTGAGGACGGGGGTGCAGTCTCCGCCGGAGAGGGGAACGGCGTCGCCGGCCGGGGTGGTCGGGGTCGCGGCCTGCAGGGTGAGGGACTCGATGAACGCGCTGGCGGTTGCGGTGACGTCGGCGATGGCGATGCGCAGGTCTGCGGGTGCGGCGGAGGAGTTGCGGACCCAGAAGGTCGCGTCCGCGGTGCCGCCGGGGATGAGCACGACGCCGGTGGGGAACAGGCTCCCGGCCGGGGTGGGCGAGAAGGTGGACCCGTCGAGGCTGATCAGGGCGCCGGCGGGCTCCTCGGCCGCCGAGGCGGGCGAGGCCTGAGCGGCCAGGGCGAGGGCGATGCCCACCGCCGAGACCGTGGCCAGGGTCGCCAGCCGGACCGCCGCGATCACGGCGCCACCACCAGGTTCCACAGCTGGGCGCTCGTGGTGTTGCAGGTGTACTGCTGCACCTGGGTGCCGTCGTTCGTGATGTTGTTGGGCACGTCCAGGCACTTGCCGCTGTTGAGGGCGGTGAGCGTGAAGGACGCGCCGCTCGGGGTCGGCTTCCACTGCTGGTTGCTTCCGCCGTGCAGCGTTGACATGTAGACGACGGCAGAGTCGGCCGTGCTGGCCCCGCTGACATCCCACGCTAGCGACGGCGCGCTGCTGACCGAGACGGTGAAGTAGCCGTTGCTCGTCGGCGTGAACTTGAACTTCTGGGTGGTGCCCGAGGGCGAGGTGCACCCGAAGATCTGCAGACCCGACTGGTCGGCGCTGCCGCCGACGGTCAGGCACTTGCCGCTGCCGACGCCCTGGACCTGGTACCAGGCCGCCGTGTTCACGGGATAGGTCGTGACCGAGGTCGACGCGGACGAGCCGGAGATGTTGCCCGACGCATCCCGCGCCTTGATCGTGTAGGAGTAGGCGGTGTTGAGCGCGCGACCGGTGTCGGTGTAGCTGTTCGTCGCCGTCGTGGTCACGAAGGCGCCGTTCCGATACACGTCGTAGCCGCTCACGGCGACGTTGTCGGTCGAGGCGGTCCAGTTGAGGCCCACCGTGGTGCCGGTGTTCGACGTGATCGCCGGAGTGCCGGGAGCCGTGGGCGCGGTGGTGTCGGTGGCGGTGATGCCGCGGGTCGCCGCGTCGGTGCGCCCGGCGTTGTCGGTGACGGTGAGCGTCACGGTGTAGCTGCCGGGGAGGCGTAGGTGTGCGACACGGTCGCGCCCGTCCCCGCCGCGGTCCCGTCGCCGAAGTTCCACGACCAGCCGGCGATGGAGCCGTCATAGTCGACGGATCCGGTGCCGTCGAAGGTCCCGGCGAGGCCGGACATCGTCGAGGTGAAGGTCGCAGCCGGCACGCCCGTCGCGGACGCATAGTGGCGCTTGATCTGGGTCGAGCTCAGTGCGGCGCCGTAGATGGCGACCTCGTCGATCTTGGCCGTCACGTACTGGGCGCCGCCCCAGGTGCTGTCGCCTCCCACTCGCCAGTAGCCGGTGTTGCCCTGCCCGGTCGTCACACCGGCGTTGGCGCCGACGCGGACGCTGTCGGCGTACAGGAGCATCCCTCCGCTGCTGAGCGTGGCCACCACGTGGTGCCACTGGCCGTCGTTGTACGCGGATGTGGAGGTGATGGTGTTGCTGGCGCCCGTGTACACGCCGAAGTTGAGCTTGCCTGCGTTGTCGAGCCAGATGTGCCGGTCGTAGGTCGACGAGGCGCCGGTCGCGGCGTTGCCGAAGCCGATCAGCTTGCCGCCCGCCGTGGAGGTGGTGTTGAACCAGAGCTCGAGCGAGAACGTGTCCGGAGCCGTCACCGCAGTCTGCGTCGCGACGAGGCCGTTGGTGCCGCCGAAGGAGGCCGCCGTGTTGCGCGTGCCGGGGATCGCGCCGGTGACCGGCTTGGTGACGTTCCCGGAGTAGAGGCCCGTGTTGGTGCCGGTCGCGCTCGAGTCGACGGCGGTGGTGGAGCCGCTGCTGTCGCCGAGGCGCCAGTAGATCGAGGGCGAATCGCCGTACACGGTCGAGCCGTACGGATCGCCGACGGCAGCCGGATAGGCACCGCGTCCGGAGAGGTTGTAGTGGGTGCCGACGGCCCGCGCGCTGAGGGGGCGGAGTAGACCGCGACCTCGTCGATCGTGCCGTCGAAGTACTGGTCGCCGGCCCACGAGCTGTCGCCGCCGATGCGCCAGTAGCCCGAGTAGGCCTGGGCGGACGTGACCGAGGTGGAGCCGATCAGCGTGCCGTCGACGTAGAGCTGCTGCCCGGAGGCGCTGAGGTTGCCGACGACGTGGTGCCACTGGCCGTTGTTGTAGACGCCGGACGTGGTGACCGTGCTGGAATAGCCCGGCCAAACGCCCCAGACGACGTGCCCGGCAGCGTCGAGGTAGAGGTGGCGGTCGTAGCTGCTCGACAGCCCCGTGCTGCTGCTGCCGAAGCCGACGATCTTGCCGCCGGTGGTGCTGGTCGTCTTGAACCAGGCCTCGACCGCGAACGACTGCGGGCCGGAGATGAGGTTGCGAGTGCCCGCCGTGCCGTTCGCGTCGCCGGAGAAGGTGGTGGCGGTGTTGCTGTCCGCGGTCAGAGCGCCGGCGAGGCCACGGGTGAGCCCGGTGCCGGCGTAGGCGTCGTCGCTGCCGACGAGGTCGTAGAGCACGCTGCCGCTGGGCTCGCCCAGGCGCCAGTAGTTGGTGGCGCCGTCGGCGCGCACCGCGTCGGTGTACTCGTTGCCCGTCACGGCCGGGTCGGCGGTGGTGGTCTCGGTGGCGCTTGCGCTTGCGGTGCTCGTCCAGCCGGTGTTCGGCACGCTGAGGGTCACGGTGATCTGCGGGAACAGTGAGGCCACTGACGACAGATTCGAGGCCGCCGTGCGCGAGCGCACGCAGTTGTAGCCGATGGTGCCGGCAGGAAGGGATCCGGTGAACACCGGGACCGCATTCCACGCGTACGTCGCGCTATAGGTGGGGACCGCGGACTCCGTGCAGTTCGCCGGGTCGGCCGTGGTCCACAGGGTGACCCAGGTCGTTCCGGCGAGAGACGAGGAGCTGCCGGCACCCAGGGTGAGCTGGGCGGAGTAGTTCGCGTTGGTGACCCCGGTGTTGCCGATCTGGACGTAGGAGGTCTTCGTGAGCGAGCTGCTGGTGAAGGAGGTGCTGAGGCCGGTCCATCCGGTGAGGAGGGCGGTGATGGATCCCGACTTGATCGACGGAGCCGTGATGGAGACGGACCCGGTCCAGAGCGCGGAGGTGCCGCCCGTGGCGGTGAGGGAGAGGAGGACGCCGCCGGCGACGAGCGCGGTGGCGGTGCTCGAGCGCCGCAGCGTGCGGACCGCACCCTTCCGGCCGCGGACGCGCGCGACAAGGGCGCGCATCGCGTCGGTGGCGGAGCTCATTCGGACCATTCCTCCCCAGTGGTGGTCTGTGATACAAGCGTGCCCCGCCGAGAGGGCGGGGCACGCTCCCCGTTGGCGGGGGTGTCTGGCCCCAGTTACGGGGTCTGGGTGAGGGTGAAGGTGAGGGCGCTGAGGTCGAGCTGAGCGGACTGGCCCTGGGTGCCGGTGACGGTGGAGGGGAAGACGACGGTGAGCTTGACGTTCACGGTCGAGGTGCCGGGGGTGAAGGACAGCGTGCTGCCGGTCACGGTGGCGGTGGCGGAGGTGACCTCGAGGGTCTTGGTGACGTAGGTGTCGAGGGCGCCGCTGCCGGTCATGCCGGAGTAGGTGAGGTCGGCCTTGAGGCCGTTGCCCACCGCGTTGACGGTGAGGGTCTGGGTGTAGACCAGCGTGGTGCCGGGGATGATCTTGTCGGTCGCGGCGGTCCAGGCGCTGCCGTCGAGCTTCTTCCACACCCCGTTGTTGTTGCTGGTGAGGGCGAGGGTGCCGGCGGAGATGCTGGGCGCGGAGAGGGTGGCGCTGGAGTTCCAGAGTGCGAACGTCCCGGCGCCGCCGAGGAGAAGGGCGATGCCGGCGGCTCCGGCGATTGCGCCCTTGACGAGCTTGTTCATGATGGCTTCCTTCGTTACGGGTGGCTGCGGCTTTCGCCGGGTCTTGGTAAGTGGACTGCCATCAGGACCAGGCTGGTCCGTCTGGGCTTTTGTCCCCCGACTAAGAGAATGCCGTGTCCGCACTAGGGGGGACAAGAGGGGGACAGAGCCCAGTCTGGGTGCCACCCAACAAGGGGACGGAATGCGAAAATAGCCTGATCAGAGCCATAACACGTACAATCTAGGCACTTGTCCGCATAACAGCGGACTCCTCGGCGCCGAGATTTCCATAGGGCGCGCCGCTCAGTACCCCGACAACAGACAGGTCGGTCCGAGCCGACGAGGGAGCAATCTCCGACGCCCGGAGAACGAGCTTGCGCTCGGCGGGAGCCTGCAGGGCTGTCCCGCCGGACTACTCGGTCCGGCGCCGACGCAGGACGAGGATGAACGCCGCCACGGCTGCGGCGAGGATGCCGAGTCCGGCGAGCAGGCCTGGGAGCATGGCGGGCTGGCCGGCGAAGGGGAGGGTCGGCAGCGTGAGCGCCGGGGCGCTTTCGGTGGCCGTCCCCGCGGACCCGGAGTCGACCGCGGCACCGGACGGGGCGGCCAGGATGGCGACCTCGCTGCCCGAGCTCTCCGCCGTGCGCGAAGCCGCCGTGTCGGTGCCTGCGCCCGTGCCCCCGCTGGTGCCGTCTGCGGTGGTGCCGCCGGTGGTGGTGGGGGTGCCGGTGGTGGTGTCGCAGTTGGGGGGCAGGGAGGTTCCGCCGGTGGTTTCGGAGAGGGAGACGGCCAGGCGGGCGTCGGCGGTGGCGCCCTGGCCGGCGTTGTCGCTGTCCGGGGACATGGCGAGCACGATGTGGACCTGGGTGGTGGCGCCGGCGGGCAGGATCTCGCCGGTGAGGACGGGTGTGCAGTCTCCGCCGGAGAGGGGCACGGCTGCGCCGGCCGGGGTGGTCGGGGTCGCGGCCTGCAGGGTGAGGGACTCGATGAACGCGCTGGCGGTTGCGGTGGCGTCGGCGATGGCGATGCGCAGGTCGGCGGGGGCGGCGGAGGAGTTGCGGACCCAGAAGGTCGCGTCCGCGGTCCCGCCGGGGATGAGCACGACGCCGGTGGGGAACAGGCTCCCGGCCGGAGTGGGCGAGAAGGTGGACCCGTCGAGGCTGATCAGGGCGCCGGCGGGCTGCTCGGCCGCCGAGGCGGGGAGGCCTGCGCGGCCAGGGCGAGGGCGATGCCCACCGCCGAGACCGTGGCCAGGGTCGCCAGCCGGACCGCCGCGATCACGGCGCCACCACCAGGGTGAACATCTGTGCCGTGTTGTTCGCGCTGCAGGTGTACTGCTGCATCTTGGTCCCGTCGGTGGTGAGGTTGTTCGGCACGTCGAGGCACTTGCCGCTGTTCAGCGCGGTGAACGTGTACGACCCGTCGCTCTGCCGGGTGGGCAGCCACTGCTGGTTGCTCCCGCCGTGCTGGCTGTAGGCGTACACCTCGAGGCCGTCGGTGGAGCCCGCGGTGTTGACGTCCCAGGCGAGGGTCGTCGCGTTGGCCGGGATCACCGTGAAGTAGCCGCCGGTGCTCGCCGGGGCGAACCGGTACGTCTGGGTGGTTCCGGCCGGCGAGGCGCACGGGTAGAGCTGGAGGGAGGACGGGCTCGCCGTTCCCGAGGTCGTGAGGCACTTCAGGCTGTTCACGCCCTTCACCTGGTACCACGCGGCCGTGTTGACGGCGTAGGTCGTGACCGACGTGGTCGCCGAGGCCGCCGAGATGTTGCCCGACGCATCCCGTGCCTTGACGGCGTAGGTGTACGCCGTACCCAGGGTCCGTCCCGTGTCCGTGTAGCTGTTCGTGGCCGTCGTCGTGACGAACGCTCCGTTGCGGTAGACGTCGTAGCCGCTCACCGCGACGTCATCCGTGGATGCCGGCCAGGTCAGGCTGACCGTCGTGCCGGTGTTCGATGCGACGACAGGCGTGCCCGGGACAGTCGGGGCGGTGGTGTCGGCCACCGAGAAGCTGCGCTTGGCGGTGTCGGTGCGCCCGGCGTTGTCGGTGACCGTGAGGGTCGCGGTGTAGGTGCCGGGGGATGCATAGGTGTGCGCGACCGTGGCGCCGGTCCCTGCGGCGGTTCCGTCGCCGAAGTTCCACGACCAGCCGGCGATGGCGCCGTCGTAGTCGCTGGAGGCGGATCCGTCGAGCGAGGCCGTGAGGCTGCTCGTCGTCCCGGTGAAGGCGGCGGCGGGGGTGCCGGTGGCCACGGAGTAGTGCCGCTTGATCTGAGCGGAGCTGAGCGCGGCGCCGTAGATGGCGACCTCGTCGATCTTCGCCGTCACGTACTGGCTCGTCGGCGCGTTCGTCCAGGAGTTGAGGTTGTCGCCGCCCACTCGCCAGTAGCCGTCGTAGTTCTGGGGCGTGGTGGCGGAGTTCGAGCCGATGTACTGCCCGTCGACGTAGAGCTGCATCCCCGCGGCCGACTGCGTGGCGACGACGTGGTGCCACAGGCCGTCGTTGTACGCGCTGGGCGTGGCGACGGTCTGGATGCTGCCCGGGTAGGTGCCGAACACCACCTTGCCGTCGTTCTGCAGGTACACGTGGCGGTCGTAGTTGCTCGAGGTGCCCGACTGGGAGTTGCCGAAGCCCACGAGCTTGCCGCCGGTCGTCGACGTGGTGCTGAACCACGCCTCGATCGAATAGTTCTGCGGGTTGCTGAAGAGCTGGGTGCTGGCGACGAGCCCGTTGCCGCCCCCGAAGGACGCTGCGGTGTTCCGGGTGCCCGGCACCGCGCCTGCGGCTCCGGTCGTCACCGCGCCCGAGTAGGCGCCAGGGTGCGCGTTCCCGCTCGAGTCCGCCGCCGTGCTGGCGGTGCTGTCGCCGAGGCGCCAGTAGAGCGTCGGGGCGTCCGCATAGACGGTCGACCCGTAGGGGTCGCCGACCGAAGCCGGGTAAGCGCCTCGTCCGGAGAGGTTGTAGTGGTTGGCGACTGCACGGGAGCTCAGCGGTCCGGAGTAGACCGCGACCTCGTCGATCGTGCCGTCGAAGTACGCGTCGCCGGCCCAGGGCGAGTCGCCGCCGATGCGCCAGTAGCCCGTGTAGGCCTGCGCCGAGGTGACGCTCGTCGTGCCGATGAGAGCGCCGTCGACGTAGAGCTGCTGCCCGGACGCGCTGAGGTTGCCGACGACGTGGTGCCACTGGCCGTCGTTGTAGACGCCCGATGTGGTCACTGTGCTGCTGTAGCCCGGCCACACGCCCCAGACGACGTGCCCGGCCGCGTCGAGGTAGACGTGGCGGTCGTAGCTGCCGGAGAGTCCCGTGCTGCTGCTGCCGAAGCCGACGATCTTGCCGCCGGTGGTGCTGGTCGTCTTGAACCAGGCCTCGACCGCGAAGGACTGCGGCCCGGCAATGAGATTCCGGGTGCCCGCGGTGCCGTTGGCGTCGCCGGAGAAGGTCGTCGCCGTGTTGGTGTCGCCGGAGAGTGCGCCGGCGATGCCGCGCGTCGTCCCCGATCCGGCGTAGGCGTCGTCGCCGCCGACGAGGTCGTAGAAGATGCTGCCGCTCGCCTCCCCGAGGCGCCAGTAGTCGGTGGCGCCGTCGGCGCGGACGGCGTCGGTGTACTCGCTGCCGACGACCGCAGGATCCGGCACGACGGTCTCGGTCGCACTCGCGGTGGCGGTGCTCGACCAGCCCGTGTTCGGCAGCGTCAGGGTGACCGTGATCTGCGGCGTGATGCTCGCCGTGGTCGTGAGGTTCGAGGCGGCCGTGCGCGAGCGCAGGCAGTAGAAGCCGCTGGTGCCGGCCGGCAGGGAGCCGGTGAACACGGGAACGGCGTTCCAGGCGTAGGTCGCGGCGTAGGACGGGACGGCGGTCTCTGTGCAGCTCGCCGCGTCGTAGGAGGGCCAGAGCGTGACGGTCGTGGTACCCGCGAGCGTGGAGGCGGAGCCGGCGCCGAGGCCGAGCTGCGCGGAGTACTGCGCGTTCGTCACGCCGCTGTTGCCGACCTGGATGTAGGAGGTCTTGGTGAGCGAGCCGCTCGTGAACGTGGTGCTCAGGCCCGTGAATCCGGAGAGCAGGGCCGTGATCGACCCGGACCTGATCGAGGGTGCGGTGATCGAGACGGACCCGGTCCAGAGGGCGGTGGTGCCTCCGGCCGAGGCGAGGGAGAGGACGATGCCGCCGGCGACGAGCGCGGTGGCCGCGGTGCCGGTGCGCCGCATGCTGCGGGTGGCACCCTTCCGGCTGCGGAACCGGGCCGTCATGGCGCGCATTCCATCGAGAGCGAAGCTCATTCGGACCAGTCCTCCCCAGTGGTGGTCGTCAGGTGAAGCGGAGACATGGGCGTGCCCCGCCCGGCGGGCGGGGCACGCCTCCCAGTTACGGGGTCTGGGTGAGGGTGAAGGTGAGGGCGCTGAGGTCGAGCTGAGCGGACTGGCCCTGGGTGCCGGTGACGGTGGAGGGGAAGACGACGGTGAGCTTGACGTTCACGGTCGAGGTGCCGGGGGTGAAGGACAGCGTGCTGCCGGTCACGGTGGCGGTGGCGGAGGTGACCTCGAGGGTCTTGGTGATGTAGGTGTCGAGGGCGCCGCTGCCGGTCATGCCGGAGTAGGTGAGGTCGGCCTTGAGGCCGTTGCCCACCGCGTTGACGGTGAGGGTCTGGGTGTAGACCAGCGTGGTGCCGGGGATGATCTTGTCGGTCGCGGCGGTCCAGGCGCTGCCGTCGAGCTTCTTCCACACCCCGTTGTTGTTGCTGGTGAGGGCGAGGGTGCCGGCGGAGATGCTGGGCGCGGAGAGGGTGGCGCTGGAGTTCCAGAGTGCGAACGTCCCGGCGCCGCCGAGGAGAAGGGCGATGCCGGCGGCTCCGGCGATTGCGCCCTTGACGAGCTTGTTCATGATGGCTTCCTTCGTTACGGGTGGCTGCGGCTTTCGCCGGGTCTTGGTAAGTGGACTGCCATCAGGACCAGGCTGGTCCGTCTGGGCTTTTGTCCCCCGACTAAGAGAATGCCGTGTCCGCACTAGGGGGGACAAGAGGGGGACAGAGCCCAGTCTGGGTGCCACCCGTGCGAGGTACGCTGTGAAGAAAAGCGGTGATCAGACGCCTGTCTCATTATGGGTGACAGCACTGTCCCCATATCGGCCGACTTTGCGGGGGACTTAGGTCCTAGTCGCCGCTGTGCTCGTACCCCTGCCCTAGACCGTTCTGTCCTCCATGTTGAGGACGCCGTCGCACGCCAGCACAGGGTGGCCGCGAAACGAGAGAACGCCCGGCCCCGCTGCGGGACCGGGCGTTCGGAGGAGATCGTCAGTTGGAGACGTCGCCTCGCCAGGCGCCCTCTTCGACGCCCCGGCTCTCGATGAACTCCTTGAAGTTCTTGAGGTCCTTCTTGACGGCTCGCTCGTCGAAGCCGAGAGCGTCGCCCACCTTCTCGACGAGGCCTTCCGGCTTCCAGTCGATCTGAACCGTCACGCGCGAGGTCGTATCGCTCAGCTTGTGGAACGTGACGACGCCGGCGTGCGCGTCCTTGCCGGTGATGCTGTTCCAGGCCACCCGCTCATCCGGGTGCTGTTCGGTGATCTCGGCGTCGAATTCGCGCTCCACGCCGCCGATCTTCACCTTCCAGTGGTTGTGCGTGTCGTCGATCTGCGTGATCTGCTCCACGAAGCTGAGGAACTTGGGGAACGACTCGAACTGCGTCCACTGGTTGTACGCGGTGCTGACGGGGACATCCACGTCGACTGTTTCGATGACCTGAGCCATGAGGCTCCTTTCCGAAGGGTAGCGGGCAGGGAAGGGGTGGTCTTCACGCTACGCGCGGCGTCCGGACGGTCGGGAATCTCCCCGGCTTCTCCCAGACAGGGTTGACACCCGCCCCTCCGGATCGGTAGGCGATCGGCGGGCATCGGCGGGGAGCGCACTACTCCGGGTCGGGGCGCTCGGCGGGAGCTCCGGCGTCCCAGTCATCCGCGAGGAGGTCGTCCCCCGAGTCGAGAGGAGCCTCCGGATCGTCGACAGGCTCCGCCACCGGGCGCTCCTCATCGGGCTCCGGGGGCAGCGACGAGCGGTAGGCATCCACCTTGTCCTCGACGGGAACCGGGTCGAACGGGTCGCTCATGCTGCTCCTCCTCGCTCGGCCTCCACGGTAGGCCCCGCCGTCCGGGCCCGCCAGAGGCGCTCGTCTCCGCCGCTCCCGCCCTGTTCCTGCAAGCGCACCTCCGCCTGCCCAGTGGTGCTGGCCGAATCACCGAGAAGCCGGCTGCCGCGCGCCGACCGCAAGGGATCGGCCGCTCGCCGGGGCCGATTCTCTTCGATGTGGTCGGGTGGACGGCGAAGCGGTGGGAGCATCGAAGCGTGCTCCTCGCCATCGACGGCGGAAATTCCAAGACCGACGCCGTCCTCCTCGATCCCTGTGGCGTGTTCGTCGCCCGGCTGCGAGCCCCGGGCAGCGGCGCCGGTCCCGCGCACGTGGCCTCCGTGCTCGCCGCGATGCTCGCAGAGGCGAGAGTCCCGCCCGTCACGATCACGCGGTGTTCCGCCGCGCTGGCCGGCCTGGACTTCGACGAGGACGCCGAGGCGTACCGGTCGGCGCTCTCCGAGCTGCTGCCCGCCGCCGAGCTCCAGGTCGTGGGCGACGCACGAGCGGTCCTCGACGCCGCGGGCGGGTCGGGCATCGCGGTGATCTACGGCGCGGGGTTCAATGCCGTGGCGGCCGGCCCGCGCGGCGTGGGCACCCATCCTGCGCTCGGGTGGTCGACGGGGAGTGGGGCGGCGGCCACGACCTGGGCCGCGAGGCGGTGCGGATCGCCTACCGCTCGGCCGACGGGCGCGGTCTGCGGTCGGTGCTCGAGACCCGCGTGCTCGTGGCGACCGGCGCGCCGGACCACCGGGAGCTGGCGCGAGCGATCCGCGACGAGCGCGTCGGCGCGGCGGAGGTGGGGGCGCTCGCGCAGACCCTGCTCGATGCGGCAGCGGACGGGGACACCCCGTCGAGCGAGGTCGCCGAACGGGCGTGCGCCGAGGTCGTCGAGCTCGCTCTTCTCGTGGCCGCGCAGGCCTACGGGAATGAGCGCCCAGCAGTCATCCCCGCGGTCCTCGCGGGAGGCGTGTTCCGCAGCGCGTACTTCACCGAGCGCGTCACGGCGGCGCTCGCTCCGCACGGCATCCTCGCGCGCCGGTTCGAGGGCGACCCGGTGCTCGGCGTCGCGCGGGAGGTCTGCCGGTCGGCGGGCGTCCGCCCGAGCGGTGTGCCGGGGCTCGATGATCCTCAGAAGAACGACATGGAGAGGACGGAGCCGGAATGAAGATCGCCGTCATCGGGGGAGGCTCGACCTACACCCCCGAGCTCGTATCGGGCCTCTGGCGCCAGCGGGACCGGCTCCCGGTCGACGAGCTCTGGCTGATGGACCCCGACCTTCCGCGGCTCGAGGTGGTGGGCGGGATGGCGCGCAGGATGCTGGCGAAGCAGGGCTCGGACGTCGGGGTCACCCTCACCGGCGACCGGTCCGCAGCGATCGACGGGGCCGACGCCGTGCTGATCCAGCTGCGCGTGGGCGGGCAGGCGGCGCGCCTCCGCGACGAGACGTTCCCCCTGCAGTGCGACTGCGTGGGCCAGGAGACCACCGGTGCCGGCGGGCTCGCCAAGGCCCTGCGGACCGTGCCGGTCGTCCTCGACATCGCGGACGAGACCGCTCGGCGCGCGGCGCCGCGAGCGCACCTCATCGACTTCACCAACCCGGTCGGCATCAACACGCGGGCCCTGCTCGGCGCGGGCCACGCGGCGCTCGGCCTCTGCAACTCGGCCATCGGCGTCCAGCGCTGGATCGCCGAGGAGCGGGGATCGACCCCTGGCGGGTCGAGGTGGATCCGATCGGCCTCAATCACCTCAGCTGGTTCCGGGCCATCCGGGTCGACGGGGAGGACATCCTCCCGGGCCTCATCGAGCGCGACTGGGAGCGGCTCGGCCGCCGCGGCGGCGTGGCGGGCGAGCTCATCCGCGAGCTCGGCGTGCTGCCCTCCTACTACCTGCACTACTACTACGAGCACGACGCCGCGGTCCGGCAGATGAAGCAGGAGACGCCGCGTGCGCAGGTGGTGGCCGACACGGAGAAGGAGCTTCTCGAGATCTACGCCGACGAGCGGGTCGACGAGAAGCCGCCGCAGCTCGACCGGCGGGGAGGGGCCTGGTACAGCGAGGCGGCGACTGCGCTGCTCGCCTCCCTCGTCGCCGGGACCGGGGACAACCACGTGGTCAACGTCCGGAACGCGGGAACGATCGCGGGCCTCGCGGACGACGACGTCATCGAGACGCTCTGCCGGATCGACGGCGACGGAGCGACGCCGCTGCCGCAGGCACCCGTCGCCCCGGAGCTGCTCGGCCTGATCCAGCACGTGTCGGCCTACGAGCGGCTTGCGGTGGAAGCCGCGGTCACCGGGGACCGCGTCGCGCTGCGCAAGGCTCTCCTCGCGCACCCGCTCGTCGGCCAGTGGTCCCTCGTGACCCGGCTCGAGCAGCTGCTGCTCGAGACCGGCGCCGAGCACCTGCCCCGGTTCGCGGTGCAGAAGGTTGCGGAATGACCGCGGCGGAGAGCGACGTCCTCGTCTACGGCGCGACGTCGGCCGGCGTGTGCGCCGCCGTCGCCGCGGCCGAGGCCGGCAGCACTGTGCGCCTGCTCGAGCCCGGCCGTCACGTGGGCGGGATGACGTCGGGCGGCCTCGGCTACACCGACGTCGGCGACCCGCGCGTGCTCGGCGGGATGGCGACGCGCTTCCGGAACGCCGTCGCGGAGCACTATGGCGTCGCGCCCGGGCGCTACGCGGGTCCCGAGCCGCACGTCGCCGAGCGGATCTTCCTCGAGTGGCTCGAGGGGGCCGGGGTCGAGGTCGTCTTCGGTGCCCGCATCGCATCCGTGGAGACGGTCTCGGGACACGTGCGCGCCGTCACGACGGCCGACGGGAGCCGTCATCCCGCGGCCGTGTTCGTCGACGCGAGCTACGAGGGCGACCTGCTCGCGCTCGCGGGAGTTCCGGCGTCGGTGGGACGCGAGGACCGGACCCTGTACGGCGAGCGGTTCGCCGGGCGGCAGGAGCTCGCGCCGGGCATGCACGTGTTCCCGCCGTGGGTGTCGCCCTTCGCGGGCGACGAGGAGGGCCTCAACGAGGGACCGCTGCTGCCGCAGATCAAACCCGAGCCGCTGGCCCCGGTCGGGGCGGGCGACGGCGGCGTGATGTCGTACGGCTACCGCATGTGCCTGACCACGGCGGCCGACCGCATCCCGTTCTCGCGCCGCGACGGCTACGACGAGGCGCACTGGGAGCTGGGGCGCCGGCTGTTCCGGCACTGGGAGCAGACGGGAGCCGTGCCACCCGCCGGGCGGATGCTGGGACTCGAGGAGAACCTGCCGCACGGCAAGGCGGACGGGAACTCCCTGGGCCCCTTCTCCCTCAGCGTCCTGGACGGCGCCGCCTGGGAGTACCCGCTGGCCGCGCCCGCCCGTCGGGAGGAGCTGCGGCTGCACCACCTGCACCACGCCCAGGACTTCCTCTGGTTCCTCTCCTCCGATCCGGACGTGCCGGCACACATCCGGAGCGAGCTCTCGCGCTGGGGCCTGCCGGCCGACGAGTTCGCCGACACCGGCCACTTCCCGCACCAGCTGTACGTGCGCGAGGCGCGGCGCATGCACGGGGAGCACACGCTGACCGAGCACGACCTCGTGTCGGGGTCGGTCCCGGACGACAGCGTCGCGCTGGGGTCGTACCACCTCGACATCCGGGAGGTGCAGCGGGCGTGGCGGTGGGTGTACGAGCACCCGCGGCCGATCGGGATGGTCGTGACCGAGGGCTACCTCTCGGTTCCGGTGCCGCGCTACGGCATCCCGTACCGCTCGCTCACGCCCCGGCGCGAGGATGCCGACAACCTCCTGGTGCCCGTCTGCATCTCGGCCTCGCACGTCGCGTTCTCGTCGGTCCGCATGGAGGTGCAGTACCAGATGCTCGGTCACGCGGCCGGGGTGGCCGCGGCGATGGCGGCGGACTCCGGCACTGCCGTGCAAGCGGTGGACGTCCGGCTCCTGCGCGATCGCCTCGCCGAGGCGGGCCAGGTGCTCACGGTGTGATCGCCCTTCGCCGGCGTGGAGCCCGCCGGCCGGTCCGGCCGGCCCTTGAGCAGTCGCTCAGCTGAAAGGCGGGCGGTGGCGCCAGGGACGCGCCGACTCGAAGCGGGCGGCCGCTCTGAGCACTCTCGCGTCCTCGAGGTGCCCGCCCGCGAGCTGCAGCCCCACCGGGAGTCCCGCGGAGGTGAGGCCTACCGGAACGGTGATGGCGGGAGTGCCGGTCATGTTGAACGGGTAGGTGTTGATCCAGCCGAGGATCCGCCGGCGGAGGGGCTCCCCGTCCAAATGGGCGGGACCGAAGCGCCCGGCCGGATACCCGGGCACTCGCACGGTGGGGGAGACCAGCAGATCGTGCTCGGACAGAAAGGCGGCGAAGGCCCGATAGACCCCAGCGCGCACCATGTCGGCCGCGGCCGTGCGCGAGCCGCTCGCGGCGGCGCCGGCCGCGACGATCTCGTAGAGCTCCTCGTCCACCTCGCCGTCGCGTCGGAGCGCGTCCCAGTCGTAGGCGTCCAGGTCGGGGGCATACGCGGGCAGCCAGACGCTGTCCCACATCGACTCCTCCGGGTTCGGCCACGGCGGAGCGGCCGTCACCACCGTGGCGCCCAGTTCTTCGAACGCCGAGACCGCGGACTGGCAGAGATCGAGGACCTCCGGATCGGTGTCGCCGCCGATGCCGAGGTCGGGCGACCACGCGATGCGCCAGCCGCGGAGCGGGCGGCCTGCGTCGTCGCCCTCGTCGGTGAGCGCCCGCACGTAGTCGATGTTGTCGCGGGGAAGGCTCAGCGGGTCCGCCGCGTCGGGCCCGGCCTCGACGTTGAGCATCAATGCGACGTCGGGCACCGAGCGGGCGAGGATTCCGTGCGAGAGGAACGTGGCGAACCTCGTCGGCAGGAGCTGCTGGGGGATGCGCCCGGTGCTCGGCTTGAAGCCCACGAGCCCGCACATCGCCCCGGGAACGCGGATCGATCCCGCGCCGTCGCTGCCGTCCGCGAGCGGGGTCAGCCCCGCCGCGACCGAGGCGGCCGCGCCCCCGCTCGACCCGCCCGGCGACGCATCGAGGTTCCACGGATTGCGGGTGACGCCGTAGAGGTGGCCGTCCGTGCCGCAGCGATAGCCGTTCTCAGGCAGGTTCGTCTTGCCCATCAGGAGCCCGCCGGCCGTTCGGAGGCGCCGCGTGACCACGGCGTCGAAGTCGGCGACGTGGCCTCGCATCGCCGCCATCGCGCCGGTGTGGGGCAGACCGCGAGCGGCCGTGCTCTCCTTCAGGGAGTACGGGACGCCCGCGAGGGGTCCCGGATCCTCGCCCGACCGGACGGCGGCATCGATCGTCGCCGCCCGCCGCCGCACCTCGGCCGGGTCGTGATGCACGAACGCGTTCAACGCCGGGTTGAGGCGCGCGATCCGCTCGAGGAAGTGCTCAGCCACGTCGCCGGCGCTCAGCCGCCCTCCACGCACCCGTTCCGCGATCTCCGTCGCGGTCATCCAGGTGAGGTCGTCGCCGTTCCCATCAGCCATGCTGCGCCCTTCCGCTCGGCGGTCCCGATCGTATCGAGAGGGGCTCCTGGGTCAGGGTCCGGGGACTCCGCTGATTGAGGAGCCCCCGCGGAGCGGGCGTCTCGAAATCAGCAGCGGTTCCGCGGGGTGGAGCTCTCAAGTCCGGCCCTGGTTTCGAGACGCGCCTGCGGCGCTCCTCAACCATCGGTGGTGAGGAGACCCGCTGATTGAGGAGCCCGCGGAGCGGGCGTCTCGAAATCAGCAGCGATTCCTCGGGGTGGAGGTCTCAAGTCCGGCCCAGGTTTCGAGACGCGCCTGCGGCGCTCCTCAACCATCGGTGGTGAGGAGACCCGCTGATTGAGGAGCCCGCGGAGCGGGCGTCTCGAAATCAGCAGCGATTCCGCGGGTGTAGCTCTCAAGTCCGGCCCTGGTTTCGAGACGCGACTACGGCGCTCCTCAATCATCGGGTGGTGCGGTCCGGGCGGGTCTCAGTCGAGGGGAGGGCGGAACGCCGTGGACGGGTCGGGCGCCTCGGCGGGCCCCGCGGGCGCGAGGCCGAGGACCGACCGGGTGAAGTCGCCGAGCATCGTGCGGAGGACGTCGTGCGCACCCGACGCCGCGGCGTCGAGCCGTGCCGTCAGCCGGGCGCGGTCCTCGGCCGAGATCGGGGAGCCTTCGGAGGACAGGTCCAACGCCTCCAGGGCGACCGCGGCCTCCCGCGCCGCCGCCGACAGCCACGGCCGGAGCTGATCGACGAGCGCACCGTGCACGCCCTTCGCCGCGTCGGGCAGGCCGGCCAGCCCGCCGAGCGCATCACGGAGGCGCTCGATTGCGCCCGGGTCGCCCGCCAAGGCTCCCGGGAGCTCCGCGGAGACGTGCGGCGCCCGGTCCGCGCTCGGCGGCCACGCGCTCGCCGCCCGGACCAGCGGGCGCAGCGCGTCCGCCAGGGGTTCTGCCACCGCCCGCACGCCCCGCGTCGCCGAACCTGCGGGATCGTAGGCGGACGGGTTCCACGCCCAATCGGCGACCGTCGCGAGGGCGAACTGGGAGGCGGACGCCTGCACCATCGGATTCGCGCTCACCCCGGCGAGCCGCGAGCCGGCGAGGTCCGTGGAGCGACCGACCAGCGGTCCGAGGAAGAGCCGGGTCGGGTCGAAGTCGTTGACGGGGAAGTTGTCCCACAGCAGCAGGTCCCGGTCGAAGGCCGCGGCGGCCGCGTCGATCTCCGCGCGGGTCACCGAGCCGACGACCACATCCGATCCGGTCCACCACACCAGAGTGTCGGCGGGCAGCGTCTCCGCGAGCCTGCGGCGGTAGGCGCTCGTCTCCACGCCGGCGTACTCGGTGGGGCACATCACGAGGCGCTCGCCGCCCCGGGGAGCGAGGAAGCCCTCCGCGAAGGCCGCGCATACCGCGCCGTGGGCGGCGCCCGTGTCGCCCTTCTCGCTGCCGAACGCGGCGCGGTCCTCCTCATGCTGGAGGTGGGGCGGGATGTCGTCGAAGAGCAGCGCGAACGAGCGGACGCCGACGTCCCAGAGCTGCTGCGCCTTGGCGAACAGGAGCGCCCGCTCGGCGGGGGAGGAGTAGACCATCGAGAGACCGGGCGCGATCGTGTAGGTGAACCGCACGCGGTAGGCGCGGGCGGCCTCGACGAGCTCGGCGAGCAGCGCGAGGTCGGCGGCCGGGTAGGGCTCGCGCCAGCGCTCGCGGTGGTACGGGTCGTCCTTCGGCGCATACGCGTAGCTGTTCAGCTTGTGCCGCGCGAGGAAGCGCAGGTGCTCGAGGCGCTCGCCGTGGCTCCATGGGGCCCCGTAGAAGCCCTCGATCGTGCCCCGCCAGGGAAGCGCCGGCTCGTCCCGGATGGAGAGCGCGGGGAGGGCGCGCGACCCGGCCGTCGTGAGCAGCGCCTCGAACGTGGTGCGGGCCCGGAAGAGACCGACCTCGCCGGACGCCGCGAGCACCGCCTCGCCCCCGCCCTCCGGCGTCGCCCGGATGCGCAGCGCATACCCCTCCGGGCCGAGGGTGGTCGGGTCGAGATCGCTGACCGCCGCCCAGGCGGCCGACGACGGATCGACTCCTTGGAGCACCGGGTCGCGGACCTGCACCACCGGCCCATCGAGGCGGGAGAGGACAGGCGTCGGGGAGAGGGATTCCAGGACGCGGGACGGGCTCGACAGCGCAGCCGGGGGCTGAGAAGTACCCACCTGGGAACGATACCAGGTAGCCTTTTTCGCATGTCCCCGGCCAGCGACGCATCGGTGGATTCCGCCGCTCTCGACCCTCTTCCGATCCCCTCCCGCTTCGAGCCGTCGCCCCCGCTACACCCCGCCGAGTCCGGAGTGTCCGTGGTCCGGCAGGACCGCTGGCTGACCGTGTCCGGCCGCTGGTACTCGCTCAACCTCCCGGCGGACGAGGCGCTGATGAACCGCTCGCCGTACGCCGTCCTGCTGTCCGAGGACGAGAACAACTGGACCGACATCTGCCTGCTCGCGTCCGCCCACCGGGTGGGAGCCCCGGACGAGACGTTCGGGCTCGACGCGGTCGAGGTGCGCGACCAGCGCGACGACGAGGTGACTCTGGTGGTCGCGGCCCGCTCGACCGCCTGGGAGCGGCGCGAGCTGCGCCTCCGCTGCACGCCGGAGACCATCGAGGTCTCCGTCGCCGTGAGCGGGGCGGGAGACCTCGAGGACGTCACGCTCTTCGGCGGGACCGGCACCCTCCGCTCCGGCGCGGGGGCGACTTCCGCTCGTCGATCGGCTTCCGCAGCGTGTTCGTTCCGGTGCCGACGGAGCCCGTCGCCTTTGTTCGCCCGGCGCGCGCTTCCGCGACGCTCGGCGTCGTCGGAGACGCCGACCCCGGGCGGCTGCACGGCATCTTCTCCCCACCGCCCCTCGCCTTCGGGTTCGGGCGCAGGGATGCCGCCGGACCGACGGACATCCCGGGCGGCGGCTGGCTGGGCCTCTCGGTCCGCGGCGACGTGCGGGACCTCACCTTCACGACCCTCCGCTACGAGCCCCTCGATGCCGGGTTCTGGCTGCGCCTTTCCTACGAGGGCCACACGCCGGTCGACGGCAGCTGGACCTCTCCCGTCCTGGTGCTGCGTCCCGCCGCCGACGCGTTGGCCGTGATCGAGGACCACCGCTCCGACCTCGTGGAGGCCGGCTTCGCGCCCGACCGCCCGGAGCGCGGGCCGGACTGGTGGGAGGAACCGATGTTCTGCGGGTGGGGTGCCCAGTGCGCCCGGTCGGCGCACGAGCTGCACGGCACCGAGAACCCGGCAGAGGAGACCGCGCCGGAGACGGCGCTGGAGGAGGCCTTCGTCGTGCTCCTCGCTCCGCAGCTGGCCCGGGAGAGCGCCTACGACGAGTTCCTCGCCACGCTCGACGCCGCCGACCTCACCCCGGGCACGATCGTGATCGACGATCGGTGGCAGGCCGAGTACGGCACCGCCACACCCGACCTCGAGCACTGGCCCGACCTCAAGCGCTGGATCGCCGAGCGCCACGCCAGGGGGCAGAAGGTCCTCCTGTGGTGGAAGGCGTGGGACCCGAGCGGACTGCCCGTCGAGGAGTGCGTGGTGGATGCCGCGGGACGGCCGGTCGCGGTGGATCCCGGCAACCCCGACTACCTCGCGCGCGTCGACCGCATCGTCGCGGCCCTGCTGTCGCCCGAGGGCCTCGACGCCGACGGCTTCAAGGTCGACTTCACCCAGCGGACGCCCAGCGGACGCACACTCACCGGGACGCCGGGCGTCTGGGGAGTGTCGGCGCTGCACGCGCTGCTGCGCCGCCTCTACACCGCGGCGCACGACGCGAAGCCGGATGCACTGGTCGTGACGCACGGGGTGCACCCGTCCTTCGGCGATGTCGGCGACATGGTCCGGCTCAACGACGTGCTCAAGTTCGACGTGGCGGGGCGGATGACGCCGGCCGCCGACCAGGTCGTCGTCCGCCATGGGATCGCCACCCGAGCGCTGCCCGGGCACGTCATCGACACCGACCAGTGGCCCATGCAGACCCGCGACGAGTGGCTGGGCTACGCGCGGACGCAGCATCGCCTCGGCGTCCCGGCCCTGTACTACGTGGAGGCGATCGACCGCTCGGGCGAGCCGATCCGCCCCGAGGACCTCGCCGTGGTGGCCGAGACCTGGCGCGAGTACGAGGACGCTCTGGCTGCGCGGCGGGCCGGTCGATGAGCGAGCCTCCGGACGCCGGCCCGCGAACCGCCTCAGCCGACCTCATCGAGGAGGTCGCGCGCGGCGTCTTCCGGATCCGCGACACCTGCAACGTGTACGTCATCGTCGCGGACGGGACCGGCGAGCGGACCGGCGTCGCGATCGACTTCGGGTCGGGCCTCGTCCTCGACCACCTCGAGGAGCTCGGGATCACGCGGATCACCGACGTCCTCATGACGCACCATCACCGGGATCAGGGCCAGGGCCTGCCCCGCGCCGTCGAGCTCGGCATCCCGATCCATGTGCCGCCCGTCGAGGTCGACCTATTCGCGAACGTCGGCGAGATGTGGCGGACGCGGCAGCTCGACAACGACTACAACCTGCGCCAGGACCGCTTCTCGATCCTCGACTCGGTGCCGGTCGCCTCGACGGTCCCCGAGTACCGCAGCGCCGTCTACTCCGGGGTGCGGCTCCGGGTCCTGCCGACGCCGGGCCACACCATCGGCTCGGTGAGCTACGTGCTGGAGCGGGACGGCCGCCGGATCGCCTTCACGGGCGACTTCATCTACGGGCCAGGCAAGGTGTGGTCGCTCGCCGCCAGCCAGTGGTCCTACAGCGCGCACGAGGGGCCGGCGATGGTCGTCCTCACCGCGTACCTCCTGCTCGACGAGCGGCTCTCGATGCTGCTGCCCTCGCACGGGCGGCCGATGCGGGAGCCGGCAGCCGCCCTCCGGCTCCTCGCCGGTCGGATGCAGTACCTCGTGGACTCCCGGCGCTGGCACCCGTGGGACCTCGAGCAGCGGCTGCGCCATCCGTTCGAGCAGCTCACCGACCATCTGCTCTACAACTCCACTGCGCTGTCCTACTGCTACGTGCTGCTCTCGAAGACCGGCGAGGCGCTGTTCATCGACTACGGCTATGACATGACGACCGGCCTGCCGACCGGCACGGAGCGGGCGGCCCGGCGGCCGTGGCTCGCGTCGCTGCCCGCCCTCAAGCGCGACTTCGGCGTGCGCAAGGTCGTCGCCGCCCTGCCGACCCACTACCACGACGACCACATCGCGGGGATGCCGCTGCTGCGGGAGGTCGAGGGCACGGAGATCTGGACGCCAGAGAACGTGGCCCCGATCCTCGATGACCCGTGGAAGTACGACCTGCCCTGCCAGTGGTTCGAGCCGATCCACTCCGACCGGATCCTCACCCTCGGCGAGCCGTTCACGTGGAACGAGTACACGATCACGCCGCACGATCAGCCGGGCCACACGCTGTACCAGGTGGCCTACGAGGTCGAGATCGACGGCGTGAAGGTCATGTTCACGGGCGACCAGCAGGAGGCGCTCGGCATCCCCGACGAGCGGCACGAGCTCCTCAACTACCAGTACCGCAACCGCTTCCGGATCGACGACTACCGCAAGAGCGCCGAGCTGTACCAGCGCGTCGGGCCGGGCCTGTTCGCCACCGGGCACTGGACACCGCGCTGGGTCGAGCCGGGGTACCTCGACTACCTGGGCTATGCGGGCGAGGACCTCATCGAGATGCACCAGTCCCTGCTTCCCCTCGAGGAGCTCGACCTGGGCGCCGACGGCGTGCTGGCCCGCATCGTGCCGTACCGGGCGCGCGTCGAGGCGGGGGAGGAGCTGCGGCTCACCGTCACCGTCCGCAATCCGCACCCCTCCGCGGAGGAGGCGACCGTCCTCCCGGTCGTGCCCGAGGGGTGGAGCGTCCTCGCCGCACCGCCTCCCACCCGCCTCCAGCCTGGGGAGGAGCGGGAGGTCGAGCTGCGGCTCGCCGCGGCCGCCGAACCAGCCAGGCGCGCCAGAGTCGCCGTTGATGTCACAATTGGCCCACTGCGCCTCGGGCAGCATTCCGAGGCCCTGGTCGACGTGGAATGAGGAAGACATGCGGTACGGCAGCGCGGAGATCGTGCCGCCCGACCGCCGAGCGACCATCAAGGAGGTCGCCGAGGCGGCCGGGGTGTCGCGCTCGACCGCATCCCGGGCCCTGACCGGCAACGGCTACGTCGCCGAGGGCGTGCGGCTGCGGGTCCGCCAGGCGGCCTCCGACCTGGGCTACGTGGTCGACGCGATGGCCCGCAGCCTCAAGCAGCAGTCGACGCGCTCCATCGGGGTCCTCGTGTCCGACCTCCGGAACGAGTTCTACGCGAACCTCGCGGCCGGGGCGAGCCGTCAGGCCACGCGGCTCGGGTACACGACCATGCTGATCGACGACCAGGGCATCCCTGACGACGAGGTGGCCGCGGCGGAGGCGTTCGTGGCGCTGCGCGTGGCGGGCGTCGTCGCCACCCCGGTGTCGGCCGCCGCCACCAAGTTCCTGCTGCGGCAGCGCATCCCGGTCGTCGAGGTCGACCGCCGGTTCAGCGACGGCGAATGCGATGCCGTCGTGATCGACAACCGGGGCTCCGCGCGCGCCGTCACCCGGCACCTGATCGAGCAGGGCCACCGGCGCATCGCGCTGCTCATCGACGAGGACGACTGGACGACCGGGCGGGAGCGGCGCGAGGGCTACGTCGACGCGCTGGAGGCCGGCGGGCTCCCGCACGACGGCGACCTCGTCGTGCCCACCGGGTGGGACGTCGAGGCCGCGCGAGACGCCGCACTCGAGCTGCTGCGCTCGCCGGACCGGCCGACCGCGATCTTCGCCGCCAACAACGTCCTCGCGGAGGGCGCGTGGCGGGCGGCCGCGGAGCTGGGCCTGAGCATGCCGGACGAGCTGAGCCTCGCGGCCTTCGACGACGCGCCCTGGATGAGCATGGTCACGCCCGGCGTGACGGCGGTCGCGCAGGACGCCTCCGCCATGGGCCGCGCGGCCGTCCAGACCCTGCTCGAGCGCATCGCGGATCCCGGCGCTGGGACGAAGACGGTCGTGCTCTCCGCCTCGGTGAAGCTGCGCGGATCAACGGTGACAGCGGTTCCCCGGGACGTGCGCGTCGGTTGACCCGCCTCCGGGCTGGCCATATATTGTGGGATCGATACCACAACTCGTGGACCCAGTTCGGAGGACTGCATGGACGCAGGAGCACGACCGGTCCTCGGCCTTGACATCGGGGGGACCAAGCTCGCGGTCGGCGTGGTGACGCCGGACGGGGCCGTCTCGGGGTTCCTCTCGGAGCCCACCCGCCGCGAGGAGGGCCACCAGGTCATCATCGCGCGGCTGTTCGCACTCGGCCGGAGGGCGGTCGAGGCCGCCCGCGCGGAAGGGGTGCTCCGTCTGCGCGAGGACGTCGCGGCGGTCGGCATCTCCTGCGGCGGCCCGCTCGACGCGCGCCACGGCGTGCTCACCGGCCCGCTCCACCTGCCCGGCTGGATCGACGTGCCGATCGTCGCCATGGCGGCGGAGGAGTTCGGCGTCCCTGTCGCGCTCGACAACGACGCGACCGCGGCCGCCTACGGCGAGTACCGGTTCGGTGCGGGCCGAGGCACGAACACGATGGTCTACCTGACGGTGTCCACCGGCGTCGGCGGCGGGGCCGTCATCAACGGGAAGCTGCACAGGGGCGCCGCCGGCAACGGCGGAGAGTACGGCCAGATCTCCGTCCGCCCCGGCGGCCGGCCCGGGTTCGGCAACCGCTCCGGAACGCTCGAGGCGTATGCGTCGGGGACCGCCATCGCGCAGCGCGCGACGGAGGCCGTCGCGGCGCTCGCGGGGACCGGACGCTCGAGCACGCTGTCAGCGCTCGCCGCCATCCGCGCCGAGGACGTCTCCGCGGCGGCCCGCGACGGCGACGAGGTGGCCCGCGAGATCTGGGACGAGACCGTCGACGTGCTCGCGCTCGCGGTCACCGACCTCGTCAACATCCTCGAGCCGGACCTCGTCGTCCTGGGCGGCGGCGTCACGCGCGCCGGCGCCATGCTCCTCGATCCGCTCCGCGAATCGGTGCTCGACTCGGCGATGCCGCCGGCCGCGGCGGCGGTCCGCATCGAGCTGGCCCAGCTCGGCGACACCGTGGGTGTCGTCGGAGCCGGAGCCATCGCCTTCGACACCGCGGCCTCGGCCGCTCCCGCAACCACGACCCCTCAGGATGTGCATGTCTGACGCCCCCGCCCGCGACTGGATGAACGATCAGCTGGACGACCTCGTCGCCTCGGCACGGGCGATGGAGGAGCTGCTGCCGACCGCGCGTTCGGTGGCGGACCTCCTGATCGACGCCTACGGCAAGGGCGGCATCCTCTACACGTTCGGCAACGGCGGAAGCGCCGCGGACGCGCAGCACTTCTCCGAGGAGCTCGTCGGCCACTACAAGCGCGACCGGCGGCCGCTCGGAGCGGTCAACCTCGCCGCCGATCCGATGGTCCTCACCTGCATCGCGAACGACTACTCGTACGACGAGGTGTTCTCGCGCCCGGTCGAGGGGCTCGCGCGGCCGGGCGACGTCGTCGCCGCCTTCACGACGAGCGGCAAGTCGCCGAATGTGGTCGCCGCGCTGCAGGCCGCGCGCCGGGCGGGCGCCACCACCGTGCTCTTCGCCGGCGGCGACGGCGGTCCGTCACTCCAGCACGCCGACCACGTCCTGCTCGCCCCCTCCTCGGCGGCACCCCGCATCCAGGAGCTCCACACGTTCCTGCTGCACGTGATCTGCGAAGCGGTCGACGCCTGGGCGGCCGGGGAGAGCGCCGCGTGAGCGCGCCCGACGGAGCCCGTCCCTACGGCGGCGCACCCCTCACGAGCGCCGACACGGCGGGGCTCGACAGCCTCCGGAGCGGCCGCGCGCCGGTGGCGAACGCGCCGGCAGGCCCGCAGCCCCGCGACCTGACGCCGCAGCCCCGGCCGGCCTCCACGCCGGATCGCACGCTGTACATGATCGGCAACGCGCACCTCGACCCGGTGTGGCTGTGGCCCTGGCAGGAGGGCTACCAGGAGGCCCGAGCCACCTTCAAGTCCGTGATCGACCGCATGGACGAGTACCCCGACTTCATCTTCACGTGCGACCAGATCGTGCTGCTCAGCTGGGTCGAGGAGCAGGATCCGGAACTGTTCGCGCGCATCCAGGAGCGCGTCGCCGAGGGGCGCTGGGTGAACGCGGGCGGCTGGTGGGTCGAACCCGACTGCAACATGCCGATGGGGGAGTCCTTCGCGCGACAGGGCCTGTACGGCCAGCGCTACCTGCAGTCACGGTTCGGCAAGCCGGCGACCGTCGGCATGAACGTCGACCCGTTCGGGCACAACGCGATGCTTCCCCAGATCCTCCGCGGGCAGGGGATGGACTCGTACACGTTCCTGCGCCCGGGCCCGCACGAGAGCATCCTCGAGGAGACGCTGTTCCAGTGGGAGGCGCCGGACGGCAGCCGCGTGCTCGGCTACCGCATCCCGCACGAGTACGGCAGCCCGCCCGGCTCGGTGGACGGCCAGACGGACAAGTCGCTCGGCGCGATGGACCGCACCATAGGCGACGCGATGATCTTCTACGGCGTCGGCAACCACGGCGGCGGCCCCACCAAGGCCAACATCGAGTCGATCTACCGGTACGACCGGATGGGCTCATTCGGAAGGATGCAGATGGCCTCACCGCGCCGCTTCTTCGACGAGGTGCTCGCGCGCGGCCAGAGCTATCTCGACGCGCTGCCCGTCGTGCGGGACGACCTCCAGCACCACGCTCCCGGCTGCTACTCGGCGCACTCCGGCATCAAGGCGTGGCAGCGCCGCGCCCAGTACGCGGTGCTCACCGCCGAGCGCTGGGCGGCCGTGGCCTCCCTGCAGGCCGGCCTCGCCTACCCGCGGGCCGACCTCGAGCGGGCCTGGAAGCAGATCCTCTTCAACCAGTTCCACGACATCCTGCCGGGCTCCGCGATCGAGTCCTCCTACGACGACGCGCGCGACCAGCTCGGCGAGGCGGTCGCCATCGCCAAGCGGATCACGACCCTCGCGCACAACACGATCGCGCGGCAGATCGACATCCCGCTCGATGCGACCACGCAGCCGGTCATCGTGTTCAACCCGCACCCCTGGCCCGTCGAGACGGACGTCGACCTGCAGTTCGGCGGCAAGCCGACCGGCGCGCACGTGGTGGACGAGGACGGGAACACCGTCCTGTCGCAGCGCAGCCAGTCCACGGCGACGACCGACGACAAGAGCCGCGGGGCACTCGTCTTCCGGGCCGAGCTCCCTGCGCTGGGCTACCGCGTCTACCGACTGCTGCCGGGCGACCCGGCTCCGCTCGCCGACTCCCCGCTCGAGGTCAGCGAGACGGTGCTGGAGAACGCGCACGCCCGCATCGAGATCGACCCGGAGACCGGCTGGCTGTCGTCCTACCTCCTCAAGGAGAGCGGGATCGACGTGCTCGCCGGCACCGACCCGTCCACCCACACGCAGGTGAACGAGGACCCGACGGACACCTGGGGTCACCGCGTCCTCTCCTACGCCTGGCCGGGAGTCGCGATGAAGGTGGAGCGGATCTACGTCCGCGAGACCGGACCGCTGCGCTCCCGCGTGCGGATCGAGCGCTCCTGGGGCCGGTCGACCTTCGTGGAGGAGCTGGTCCTCGACGCCGACAGCCCGTTCCTCACCGTTAACGCCACGCTGGACTGGCGCGAGCCGGCGCACCTGCTGAAGCTCCGCTTCCCGGTCGCGCTCGAGAACCCGGCAGGCACGTACGAGATCCCGTTCGGGACTCTCGAGCGCCCCGTCGACGGAGCTGAGGAGCCGGCGCAGGCGTGGGTGGACCTCACCGGGACGCTGGGCGGAGCGCCCGCGGGCCTCACCGTCGTCACCACCAACAAGCACGGCTTCGACGTGTCCCCGGCCGCCGACGGCGGCACCCCCAGCATCGGCGTCACCGCTGTCCGGAGCCCCGTCTACTCCTGGCACGACCCGCGCCTGCTCTCCGACGAGAGCGTGTACGCCTACCAGGACCAGGGCGTCCAGCGCTTCAGCTACCGGCTGGTGCCGCACGCCGGGAACTGGCGAACCGCTCAGCCCGCGCGGATCGCGGCGCTGCTCGGCCAGCCGGTCCGCGCGCAGCTCGAGTCGTTCCACGAGGGCACGCTGCCGTCCCGCCTGTCCTTCCTGTCGGACGGGGGCGGACAGGTCATGGTCACCGCGGTGAAGGGCAGCGAGGATCCCTCGGACGCCCCGGGCGGCGCCGACCTCATCGTCCGAGCCGTCGAGACGACGGGCGCGCCCGCCTCGGTGACGCTCGACCTGCCGCTCGTGGGCCGAACGCTTTCCGCGGAGTTCGGTCCGAGCCAGATCCGCACCTTCCGCATCCCGGCCGATCCGTCGGCCGAGGTGGTCGAGGTGGACCTCGTGGAGTGGCCGCTCGACGCCCGTCCGGCGACCGAGGGGGAGGCGCCGGGCGAGCCCGACGCCGAGCCGACGGCGCCCGGGGAGCCGGTCGCCGAGGGGGAGACGCTCACCCCGGCGGAGCGCATCGGCACCGACGACTCAGCGGCCTTCCCCGGCGAGCAGCAGTAGGCCGGCACCGGAACCCCATGCCGAGTCCTGAGGTGACGGCCACCGTCGTGCTGGCATCCGGACAGGTCGGAGAACCCCGGGAGCTCGGCTTCCAGGTCGATCTCGATCGCGCGCCGCGGCCTGACGGCGGCGACCGTGTCACCGCACGGGTCCACTACTCAGGCCGGCAGCCCGTCGTCGCCTGGCTCCGGTTCGCCGTGGCCGTCGCCGACTCCGATGATCCCTGGTGGCTGATCCCCGGCGCGTTCTACGGGGAGAACCGTCCGGCGGAGAACGACCGCGTCTTCCCGCGCTTCGAGATCGGCGCCACCTCGGCTGAGGACGCGGCGCGCATGGTGTCGTCGTCCTGGGACTTCCGCGCGGACCGGGCGGCGACGCCGGCCGTGTTCGCCTGGGCGGGGCCGGGCAGGGGCGGAGCCGCGGTCGCGACCGGCGAGCGGAGCGCTCTCGGCATCACCGGCGTCGGCTTCGGCCACGATGAGGGGGCCGACACAGCGACCGTGCGCCTGACCTTC
This sequence comes from Naasia aerilata, assembly GCF_030296595.1. Classification (GTDB taxonomy): domain Bacteria; phylum Actinomycetota; class Actinomycetes; order Actinomycetales; family Microbacteriaceae; genus Naasia; species Naasia aerilata. The sequence goes on from NZ_AP027731.1 coordinate 1,835,719, forward strand.
CCCTTCCGGGAAGGTCCGATCACCTACTACGGGGACGGGACGCCGCGTCCCGCGGAGGCCGCCGAGCACGAGTGGCAGCCCGGCGAGGAGGCAGCGGTCTCCTTCACGGTGCACGAGCTGCCGGCCGACCGGCACGCCTACGCGCCCGTGCTCCGCTCGCTGCACGCCGAGTCGAAGGCGGCGGCGCCGCTGCGACCCTGGGTGGAGATCGGAGAGGCCGCCGACCTCGCTGCGGAGGGGCTGCTCCGCTGGCACTTCGACCCCGACCCGGGTGTCCTGCTCGAGACGGTCGGGTTCGACCGGGAGGTCACCGGGCGGGACGGGAAGAGCGTCGACCGGCAGGCCATGCACATCGGCTGGGTCAGCGGCATCCCCTGGGCGTTCGCGCTCCTCGCCCACGGCCTGCGCTCCGGAAGCGAGGAGGAGGCCGATGCCGCGCGCCGCGTCCTCGACTTCTGCACCGCGGAGCTGTCGCCCTCCGGCACCTTCTGGGGCGTCTGGTACCGCGGAACGGGCTGGACCCAGAGCTGGACGCCGCTGAAGCGCGGGCTGCACTCCCGCACCCTCGCCGAGGCGACGCTCTTCCTCCTGCGCGCCTCCGCCGCCGAGCCGGGCCACGACCAATGGGACGCCGCGATCCGCTCAAACCTCGACGTGGTCGCCGGACGCCAGCGCGAGGACGGCAACCTCGGCTCCATCCACCACGCCGAGACCGGCGAGGTGCTCTCCTGGTCCGGGGCGTCCGGGCTCACCTGGATCGCCGCGCTCGTCGAGGCGGGAGGCGAGCGCTACCTCGACACAGCCCGGCGCGCAGGCGACTACTACGCGCGGTTCGTCGAGGCGGAGTATCTCAGCGGCGCCCCCGAGGACGTCGATCTCGCGCCCACCTCGGAGGACGGCTACGCCGCGGTGCTCGCCTACGTCGCCCTGCATCGGGCGACGGGGGAGGCCCGCTGGCTCGACCTCGCCCGGCGGAGCGCCGACTGGATGCTCACCTTCCGCTACAGCTACGACGTCGGATTCGACGCGCACACCCTCCTCGGCCGCTACGACTTCGGCACCCGGGGAGCGGACCAGGCGTCGCCTTCCAACCAGCATCTGCACGCCTACGGCCTCGTCTGCACAGCCGAGCTCCTCGAGCTCACGGAGGCGACCGGCGACGAGCACTATCGCGAGCGGGCCGAGGAGAGCCTCGCCTGCTTCCGCCAGTTCGTGGCGCGCCAGGACGGCGACTTCAACGCCTACCGCGGCATGGTGAGCGAGCGGTACTACCAGACGTCGTGCTTCCAGCCGAAGGGCATGCTGCTCACGCTCTCGCACGCCTGGAGCGTGGGGGTGCTGCTGCTCGGCTGCGAGCAGGCGATCGCAAGCGGGGTCTAGCGGGACGAGGGGGTCTAGCGGGACCAGGCCCCGGCGCTCTGCGGCGTGTGGTTGACGCGGATCGGCCCGGTCGGCGGCGAGTGCGGGTCGGTCTCCGGAGGCTCCGGTGCAGGGCCGCGGCCCGTCAGCGGCGTGTGCGAGACGCGGATCGGCCCGGTCGGCGGGGAGTGCGGATCCTGCGCAGGCACCTGCGGGCGCCGCGTCGTCCCGCCTGCGGAGCCCGCCCACGGCTGCGGCGACGGCGCGACCGCCGGGGTGGCGTTCCGCGCCTTCCCGGTCACGATCAGGCGCACGAGGAGCAGCGACTGGGTCACCGCGGCGCCGAGCGACACGATGGACACCACGAGCAGCGCAGGGCTGGAGCCCCGCCGCCTGGTCATTGCTCCGTCTTCCGCGTGCGGGGCGCCCGCTTCGGTGTGGTGGGCGCCTTCTGGTCGAGCGGGACGGCGCCGCTCTGCAGCGGCACGGTTGGCGCCTCGTGCGGGGCGGCATCCTCCGCGGACACCGGCGTCATCACGACGGTCGGGGCGTCAGGGGTGGGCGGCGTGGGTCGTCCCGCGGCCGGCGCGGCAGCCGGAGCGGCCGGAGCCTGTCCAGCCGGAGCGGCGGCCGACGCTGCAGCGGCTGCACGCGGCGCGGGTTGCGGGGCAGCGGCCGGGCGCGACGCGGTGGTCTGCGGTGCCGCGGCCGGGCGCGAGGCGGGCTGCGGTGCTGCTGCCGGGCGCGAGGCGGCGGGCTGCGGAGCTGCAGCTGCAGCCGCAGGTGCGGCGGGCGCCGCGGACGGTCCGGGGCCCGCGACCACGGTCGAGGCGGCCGCGGCGTGGGCGGACGCCGGAGGCGATGCCGGGTGCCCGGCGGGTGCCGCCGCTGCGGGTGCGGACGCCGCGGGTGCAGCAGGAGGGGTGGACGCTCCCGAGGGGCCCTGGTGGGCCACCGGGCGCGGACGCGGATCGTGCTGCTGCAGGTAGACCTGCGCCGCCTTCGTGCCGATGAGCAGGAAGCGGACGAGCAGCACCAGCACGCCGATGAGGGCGACCCAGAACAGGATCGAGAACCCCACGAACAGGATGCTCAGCGGATTGACCCCGCCGAAGCCGAACGGTCCATCAGTCATTGCGGCCCTCCTTCATATCCTGGGACTCCTTGCGCACCGTCCCCACCGCAACAGCGAGGGTGAGCACGGAGGCGAGCACGCTGACGTAGAAGCGCCAGTCGCGCGGGCCCTGCGTTCCGGTGCGGAAGGTGCTGAAGGCACTGAACCCTGCGCTCAGGATCGAGCCGTTCAGAAAGTACTTCCGCATGTTGAGTCCTCCTCGGATCACGGTACCCCCGCAGGATCCCCTATCGTCAGGCCGTGAGAACAGCGGTGGTGGGGGCGGTCCTCCTCGTGCTAGGGGCCGTCGCCGCGATCGTCCTCGGCCTTCCTGCGGAGGGCCTGGGCGTGCTCGCCGACCGCGTCTGGCCCGTGCTCCTGTTCGTGGTCGCCATCACGGTGGTGGCCGAGCTCGCGGACGCGGCGGGGATCTTCCGCGTCCTCGCCGGCCAGGCCGCCCGGCTCGGCCGCGGCCGGGCGCTCATCCTCTGGCTCCTCGTCGCGGCGCTGGCGACGGCCGGGTCCGTCCTGCTGTCGCTCGACACGGCGGCGGTGCTGCTCACCCCGGTGGTGGTGATCCTCGCCCGCTCGGTGGGGCTGTCGCCGATCCCGTTCGCGCTCACCACGGTCTGGCTCGCGAACACCGCGTCGCTGCTGCTCCCGGTGTCGAACCTCACCAACCTCCTCGCCGCGGGACTCCTCCCGGGGAACGGCTCCCTCGCGTTCGCGAGCCGCACCGCGCTGCCGTGGGCCGTGTGCGTGGCCGTGCCCCTCCTCGTCCTGCTGGTCGTGTACCGGCGGCAGCTGACCCAGCGCTACGAGCCCGCATATGCGCCGCCTCCGGAGGACCGCACCCTGTTCCGGATCGCCGCGGTCGTGCTCGCGGTGCTGATCCCGCTGCTGGTCTCCGGCATCCCGGTGTGGATCCCCGCACTCGCCGCCGCCGTCGTCCTCACCCTCGTGTTCGCCGTCCGGCGGCGAGACGTGCTGCGCCCCGGCCTCGTGCCGTGGGCGCTGCTGCTGTTCGCCTCCGGACTGTTCCTCGTCGTCGAGGTCGCGCACGAGCGAGGCCTGACGCCGATCGTGCGCGCCGTCGCGGGGACGGGCGAGGATCCGCTCGCCCTCCTCCGGCTGAGCGCGACAGGTGCGCTGGGCGCCAATCTCCTCGACAACCTCCCCGCCTACCTCGCGATCGAGCCGGCCGCCGAGTCGGGACGGCGGCTGGTCGCCCTCCTCATCGGCGTGAACGCCGGCCCGCTCATCACGCCGTGGGCCTCGCTCGCCACCCTGCTCTGGCACTCCCGGCTGACCTCGCTGGGCGTCAGCGTGTCCTGGCCCCGGTACGCCGCCCTGGGACTCGTCGTGGTCCCGCTCACGGTCGTGGCCGCGACGCTGGTGTCCGCACTGGTGCCCTGAGGTCACGATTCGGCCGCAAGGGCCTTCGTCCCTGCCTGCCTGACCGATCGGACAGTTAGGCTTCCCGGGTGACCACCCCGTCCTCGGCGCTCGCCCTGCAGCGCATCGCGCTCCAGCAGTTCGCGACCCTCGGCTTCGCGGGCGCATCGATCGGCTCGATCGCCCAGGCGGCGGGGCTGGCGAAGTCGAGCGTGCTCTACCACTACGCCTCGAAGGAGGCGCTGCTGACGGCGGCAGTGCAGCCGGCCGTCGACGCGCTCGCGGCCGTGGTCGCCGGATACCCCGAGGGCGCGGGGGAGGAGGAGCGCGAGCGCTTCGTCGAGCGGTTCATCGACTTCCTCCTCGAGCACCGCCTCGCGGTCCACCTCTTCATCAACCAGGGTCAGTCCCTCTCCGGCATCCCCGTGCTCGGACGGGCCAACGCGCTCGTCCAGCGCTTCGGCGAGCTCGTGGCCGAGCGCATCCCGAGCACGGCCGACCGCATCCGCTTCGGCGTCGCGCTGGGCGGCGCCGCCTACACGCTCGTCGCCGCCGCCAACTGGTCGGCGGGCGAGGTGCCCGAGACCGCCGAGATCCGCGCGGCGCTGCTCGACGCGGTGTCCTCCCTGCTCGGCCAGCCGGCGCGCGCTTCCGCCGCTCCCTGATCCGCATCCGCCCGGGCACCCGAACCCGGCTCCTTCTTCCCGACAGAAAGCACCCGATGGCCACCCTCCTCTACCGACTCGGACGCTGGGCGTACTCGCGCCCCTGGCGCGTCGTCGTCGCCTGGCTCGTCCTCGTCGCAGCCGTCGCCGCCGCGGCGCTCACCCTGGGCGGCAAGACCCAGGAGTCCTACGCCATCCCGGGCACCGAGTCGCAGCGTGCGATCGACAAGCTCGACGCCGTGTTCCCGCAGACGGCGGGCGCGAGCGTGCAGGTCGTCGCGCAGGCGCCCGAGGGAGCGAGCGTCGAGGACGACCGGTACCGGTCCGTGATCGAGACGATGTCCGGCGAGCTGGAGTCGGTCGACGGCGTCGAGGCCGTCTCGTCGCCCTACTCCGACTACGCCGTCGACGCCATCTCCGACGACGGCCGGGTCGCCATCATCCAGGTCACCCTGTCGGCGAACTCCGAGGACGTGAGCCAGAGGACGCTGGACGACGTCCTGGCCACCGCGGAGCCCGCTCGGGATGCCGGCATGACGGTCGAGTTCGGCGGCCAGGTGTTCCAGGACACGAGCTTCGGCATCACCATCACCGAGGCGTTCGGCGTGCTCTTCGCGGCCGTCGTGCTCATCATCGCGTTCGGCTCCCTGCTCGCGGCGGGATTCCCGCTGCTCGGCGCGCTGCTCGGCGTCGGCCTCTCCATCGGCGCCATCACGGCGCTCGCCTCCGTCGTCACCGTCGGCAGCAGCGCGCCTGCTCGCGCTCATGATCGGCCTCGCGGTGGGCATCGACTACTCCTCTTCATCGTGTCCCGGCACCGCAACCAGCTGGCCACCGGCATGGACCCGCGGGAGTCGGCCGCCTCCGCGATCGCCACGGCGGGCAGCGCCGTCGTGTTCGCGGGGCTCACGGTGATCATCGCCCTCCTCGGCCTCCTCGTCGTCGGCATCCCGTTCCTCTCGGTCATGGGGGTCGCCGCGGCCGGCGCCGTGCTCGTGTCGGTCCTCGTCGCGGTCACGCTCGTCCCGGCGCTGCTCGGCCTGGCGGGACGGCGGCTCGCGCCGAAGGAGGGGTCGCGCGCGGCTCGCCGGGCGCTCGCCGCCTCGTCCGACTCCCCGGACGCGAAGCCGTCGTTCGGCACGCGCTGGGTGCGGCTGGTCCTCAAGGCTCCGATCGTCGCAGTGATCCTCGTGGTCGGCCTGCTCGGCGCCCTGCTGATCCCCGCCCTCCAGCTGCAGCTGAGCCTGCCGGACAACGGATCTCAGCCGAAGGCCTCCACTCAGCGCCAGGCGTACGACCTGGTCGCGGACGCGTTCGGCCCCGGCCGCAACGGACCGCTCATCGTGCTCGTCGACATCACGCAGACGACCGACGTGCTCGACGACCTGGAGAGCATCCGGCAGCGTCTGCAGGACCTCGACGACGTGAGCGCCGTGGGTCCCGGCACCCCGAACCCGTCGGTGGACACCGCGATCCTCCAGGTGATCCCGAAGAGCGCGCCCGACTCGCCCACCACGACAGCGCTCGTGCAGAAGATCCGCAGTCTCGCCCCGTCCATCGAGGACGAGTTCGGCACGCCCATCGCGGTCACCGGCACGACCGCCGTGATGATCGACATCTCGTCGACGCTCGGTCGCGCGCTGATCCCGTTCGCCGCCATCGTCGTGGGGCTGTCGATCCTGCTTCTCATGATGGTGTTCCGGTCGCTGTTCGTGCCGATCAAGGCCGCCCTCGGGTTCCTGCTCTCGGTCATCGGCTCGTTCGGCGTCGTCGTCGCGGTGTTCCAGCTCGGCATCGGCGCGGACCTCATCGGCGCGGAGCCCGGACCGATCCTCAGCTTCCTGCCGATCCTCCTCATCGCGGTGCTCTTCGGCCTCGCCATGGACTACGAGGTGTTCCTCGTCAGCGGAATGCGCGAGGCCTACGTGCACACGGGCGATGCCCGGCGCTCCATCGAGCTGGGGTTCTCGCACGCGGCGCGCGTCGTGACCGCGGCGGCCCTCATCATGTTCTTCGTCTTCTTCGCGTTCGTTCCCGAGGGGGCGGGCGTCATCAAGCCCATCGCCCTCGCGCTCGCCGCCGGTGTGGCGTTCGACGCGTTCCTCGTCCGCATGACGCTGGTGCCCGCGGCGATGGCGCTCGCCGGGCGGGCAGCGTGGTACTTCCCGCGATGGCTCGCGAAGGCGCTGCCGAACGTCGACATCGAGGGCGAGAGCCTCGGCGAGCACCGGTCCGGGCTCGAGTGGGCGCGCGGTCATGACGGCGCCGCGGTCACCGCGGACCGGCTCGAGACGCCGGCCTCCACCGTCCCCCTGAGCGTCGAGGTCCCGGTCGGCGGCACCGCCGTGCTCGTCGGGCCGGTCGGCGAGCGGAGGGCCATGCTCGCGACGCTCTCCGGGAGGCTCCCCGCCGCGGGCGGACGCGCTCAGGTCCTCGGCCTTCCGCTGCCGAGCGACGCGACCGCGGTCGCACGGCGCATCGCGCTCGTCGACGCGTCCCCCGAGGGCGGCTCTCCCGTCGGCGACCTGCTCGGCGAGCGGCTCGCCCTCTCGCGGCCGCCGTTCGGCAGCCGGCGCAAGTCGGCCGCAGTCATCCTCGACCGGATCGGCTCCGCCCTCGAGGCCGAGGGACTGCCCCGCGTCGGAGAGAGCGACCGGATGACGGGCCTGCTGCCCGAGCAGCGCATCGCCGTCGCCCTCGGACTCGGCATGGCCTCAGGCGTGGAGGCCGCCGCGCTCGACCTGGGGGAGCTCGAAGGCCGCCACCTCGAGCGCGCCCTCCGCGTCGCCGACGCCGTCGTCCTCCCCTCGATGTCCCTCCTCCTCGGCGCCCCGGCCGAGCCGCACCCCGAAACCCGATCCGGCCGCCCCCTCGTCGTGGCCTCCCTCAGCCGAAAGGCCGTCCTCTCGTGACCACCCCCACCTCCCGACGGCGACTCCGCATCGCGGCCATCGTCGCGCTGCTCCTCGTCCCGCTCGCCGTCGTCGGGCTGTTCGCCGGCGCGCTGTCCAGCATCGGCAGCGACGACGGCCGCATCCCGGCCGCCATCGTCAACGAGGACCAGCTCGTCCAGCAGACCGCCGAGGACGGGACGGAGACGCCGGTCCTCGCCGGCCGGCTCCTCGTCACCGAGCTCACGGGGAAGGACTCGTCCGCGGGTGCGGCCGGAGCCTTCGACTGGAGCATCTCCGGCAAGGACGAGGCGGCCGACGCCCTCGCGCGCGGCGACGTGTACGCCGTCCTCACCATCCCGAAGAGCTTCTCCTCCTCGATCGTGTCCCTGTCCTCAGCCGACCCCAAGCGCGGCACCATCGCGATCACGACCGACGACGCGCACGGCTACCTGACCGGCGTGCTCACCGACGCGGTCGGCGACGGCCTCGCCGCGGTCTTCGGCAACACCATCTCGGAGAAGTTCATCGCGGGCCTCGTCGGCGGCACAGGGCAGTTCAAGGACTCGCTCGACCAGGCCGCGAGCGGCGCGGCGCAGCTGCAGTCCGGAGCCTCCGGCCTCGCCTCGGCGCTCGGTCAGCTGCGGGACGGCGCATCCGCCACCCAGCAGGGCGCGGCGCAGCTCGCGGGCGGCATCGGTCAGTACACCGGCGGGGTCTCGTCCCTGAGCTCGAACCTGGGCAGGCTGAGCGACAGCACCGAGGGGCTGCAGGAGCTCCCGCAGGGCGTGAGCGACTACACCTCGGGCGTCTCCGGCCTGTCCCAGGCGCTCGCCGGAACCCTCGCCGGGGCGCCGCCGACCACCGACCCTGTCTTCCTCGCGCAGTTGCAGGCCATCTCCGACCAGCTCGGGCAGGTCTCCGGCGCGGGCCCCGCGCTCGTCACCGGCGCCCGGGGCGCCGCGTCGGCGCAGACCGGCATCTCCCAGCTCGCGACCGGCGCGGCCCGCCTGGACAGCGGGTCCGGCGCGCTCAGCGGCGCGACCGGCTCCCTCAGCCAGGGCCTGAGCCAGCTGGTCACCGGGCTGGACGCGTCCGCGAGCGGCGCGCAGGGTCTCGCCGGCGGCGCCGGCGACCTCGCCTCCGGCCTCACCGACGGGTCCGCCCAGGTGCCGACCTACACCGCCGAGCAGACGGAGCACATCGCGGATGTCGCCGCCTCCCCGGTCGGCCTCACGACCGAGCGCCGCCACGAGGTCAGCGACGTGCAGAGCATGGCGTCGACCCTCCTCGTGCCCGTCGGCCTGTGGATCGGCGCATTCGCGGTGTTCCTCGCGCTCGGTCTGTTCACGCGGCGCATCCTCGCCTCGACCGCCTCCAGCTTCCGCATCACGCGGTACGCGCTCACGCGGGCGGGTGCTCTGGTGCTCGCTCAGGCGGTGCTGCTCGTCGTGCTGCTGCACGGCCTCCTCGGCGTGCCGTGGACCGCGCTGCCGGCCACCCTGCCGTTCGCGCTCCTCGTCGCCGTGACGGTCACCTGCATCCACGCCCTCCTGACCGCGGCCTTCGGCCGGTGGGGACTCATCGTGTCGCTCGTGCTGCTCGCCCTGCAGCTCGCGTCGACCGGCGGGCTCTACCCGATCGAGGTCGTCCCGACCCCGTTCCAGGCGATCAGCCCCCTGCTGCCCGTGACGCAGGCGGTCGACGGGATGCAGTCCATCCTCACCGGCCTCGGCCCGGCACCGGTGATCGCGGCGGCGCTGCAGCTCGCGGCCTGGGCCGCGGTCACCGCCGCGCTGACCGTGTTCGCGGTGTCCCGCAAGCGCTCGGCCCGCTACCTGGGCTTCGCCCCGGCCCCGGTCCCGGCGAAGGCGGCCCACCAGCACGCGCACCTCGCGGCCTGAGCTCGTCCTTCTTCAGTCGAGGTGGCAGTAGTTGCTGCCACCTCGGCCGGGAAAGGACAACAGGTGCCACCTCGCGCGGCCGAAGTGCGCCGCGTCCGGGGTCAGCGCGCGGCGCGCCCTGTCGCGACTGCGGTGTGGGCGCGGGCGAACTCGAGGGTCGACCGCAGGAGCTTGACGCGCTCGTCCTCGTCCTTCAAGCGCCGCGTGTTGACCTCGGCCACGATCTGCCCGTCCCAGCCGGCACCGGCGAGCCAGGCCAGCGTCTCCGCGATCGGCTGGCTGCCCTCGCCCGGCGCCAGGTGCTCGTCGAACGCCGTCCCGTTCTCGTCGAGGAGCGGGCCGTCGCAGAGGTGGATGTGCCGGAGGCGCGGACCCAGCTCGGTCGCCATCTCCAGCCCGTCTCGACCCGAGAGCGCCGCGTGCGAGAAGTCGAGCGTCACCGCATCGCAGTCGAGGTCCACCGGATCCCAGCCGGGGGAGTAGGCGGGAACGGTCCGGCCGCGGACCGTCCACGGGAACATGTTCTCCACTGCGACCGTGACGTCGAAGGCGGACGCCGTGGCCCGCACATGGTCGGCGAACTCCTCGGCATAGCGGGACTGCCAGCGGAACGGCGGATGGACGACGACGGTGGATGCGCCGACCTCGCGGGCCAGCTCCGCCGAGCGGGTGAGCTTGTCCCGGGGATCACGACCCCACACGAACGGCGTGAGCAGCAGCACGGGCGCATGCACCGAGAGGATCGGAAGCTCGAAGCGGTCCGACAGGCGTGTGAGGGCGCGGGCGTCCCGAGTCCCCGGGTCCCGGGTCGCCATGACCTCGACCCCGTCGAAGCCGGCGCGGCGGGCGACCGAGAACGCGCGCTCCGTGCTCCACGGGTAGACGCACGAGGTGCTCATGCCGATCCGGATCATCCCGTCGACCCTACGTGGCTGTCCGCGGACGTACCCTCGAAGGGTGGACGGCTCCAACGAAACGTTCAGCAAAGCTTCACCCGGCCGAGCGCTGGCGGAAGCCGCCGGGCTCGAGTGGCTCCGCGCCGCGGAGGCGCAGGGCGGGGCGCGGGTCGTCCGCGTCCTCGGTGTCACCGCGGACGAGATCGAGCTGGAGCAGCTGGTGCCAGCACGCCCGACGCCGGATCTCGCCTTCGAGTTCGGTGCCGCCCTCGCCGCGACGCACGGCGCCGGAGCGGACGCGTTCGGTGCCGCCCCACCCGGCTGGAGCGGCCCGTACTACCTCGGCCGGCAGGAGCTCCCCGTCTCCTCGGAGCCGCGGACCTGGGGTGTCTTCTACGCCACGGACCGCGTGCTGCCCTACTTAGAGCGCGCAGAGCAGCGCGGCCACGTGGGGCCCGCTCAGGCTCGTCTGGTCCGCGACGCGTGCGTGCGCATCGAGGCCGGCGAGTTCGACGACGACGCCGTGCCCTCCCGGCTGCACGGGGACCTGTGGAACGGCAACGTCGTATGGACGGAGGACGAGGCGGTCCTGATCGACCCGGCGGCTCACGGCGGGCACGCCGAGACCGACCTCGCCATGCTCGACCTGTTCGGCTGCCCCTACCTCGAGGACATCCTTGCCGGGTACGAATCCGCCAGCCCGCTCCGGGAAGGCTTGCGCGAGCGGCTCCCGCTGCACCAGCTGCATCCGCTGGCCGTGCACGCGGCCTCGCACGGGGCCTCCTACGCCGGTCCGCTCGAGTCGGCCGCGCGCGCGGTCCTCGACCTCTGACCGATCCCCGAGGGAGCCCTCGGTACACTCGACGGGCAGACGCGGACGGACGGGACCTCATCATCAGCGAATCGCGGACCTTCTCATTCGTCGTCGTCTCCAACCGGCTCCCGGTCGACCGGGTGGAGGGCAAGGACGGCGGCAGCTGGCAGCGCTCACCCGGCGGGCTGGTCACCGCACTCGAGCCGCTGATGAGCGTCAACGACGGCGCGTGGGTGGGCTGGCCCGGAATCGCGGACCGCGAGTTCGAGCCGTTCGAGAACGAGGGCGCCTGGCTCGTGCCGGTGTCCCTGTCCGAGCAGGACGTCGCCGACTACTACGAGGGGTTCTCGAACGACACCCTCTGGCCGCTCTACCACGACGTCATCGCCCAGCCCAGCTACCACCGGGAGTGGTGGGAGTCGTACGTGGAGGTGAACCGGCGCTTCGCGGAGGCGGCGGCGTCGGTGGCCGAGGACCTCGGCACCGTGTGGGTGCAGGACTACCAGCTGCAGCTGGTGCCCGCGATGCTCCGCGAGCTGCGGCCCGACCTCACCATCGGCTTCTTCAACCACATCCCGTTCCCGGCATACGGCATCTACTCCCAACTGCCGTGGCGGCGCCAGATCGTGCAGGGACTACTCGGCGCCGACGTCATCGGCTTCCAGCGCAACGCGGATGCGGGCAACTTCGCGCGCGCCGTCCGGCGGCTGTTCGGCTACTCGGCGAAGGGATCGGTGGTCGAGGTGCCGGCGACGGACACCGACGGGCGCCCCATCGTGCGCACCGTCATCGCCCGGCACTTCCCCATCTCCATCGATGCGTCCGCGTACGAGCGGCTGGCCGCGGATCCTGCGGTTCAGGAGCGGGCGCGGGAGATCCGCCGCGAGCTCGGCAACCCGAAGACGGTCATGCTCGGCGTCGATCGGCTCGACTACACGAAGGGCATCGGCCACCGGATCAAGGCGTTCGGCGAGCTCCTCGAGGAGGGGCGCCTGACCGCCGAGGACGCCATCCTCATCCAGGTCGCGAGCCCGAGCCGGGAGCGGGTCGAGACGTACCGCGCGCTGCGCGACGAGATCGAGCTCGCCGTGGGCCGCATCAACGGGGACTACGGCTCCATCGGTCACGCCGCGATCAGCTACCTGCACCACAGCTATCCGAGGCCCGAGATGGTCGCGCTGTTCCTCGCCGCCGACGTCATGCTCGTGACCGCGTTGCGCGACGGCATGAACCTCGTCGCGAAGGAGTACGTCGCCAGCCGGGTGGACGACGACGGCGTCCTCATCCTCAGCGAGTTCGCGGGCGCCGCCGACGAGCTGAAGAGCGCCCTGCTCATCAACCCGCACGACATCGACGGGATGAAGGACGCGATCCTCATCGCGATGGCGATGCCGAAGCGGGAGAGGACGGCGCGCATGCGGGCTCTTCGCCGCCGGGTGCTCGAGCACGACGTCGAGCGCTGGTCGTCCTCCTTCCTGAGTGTGCTCGCGCGCACCCGGCCTGCGGGCGCTCCGGCCCTTGAGACCCTGGACGAGGCGCACGCCGAATGAGCAGCGTCGATTCGCGGGTCGGCTCCTCGGGCTCGGGAGTGCCCCGCGACCTGCGGGACGCGCTCGCCCAGATCGCGCGCACCGAGCGGCTGCTGGTCGCCCTCGACTTCGACGGCACCCTCGCGCCGGTCGTCGACGATCCCGGGAAGGCCCGGGCGCTGCCCGAGTCCCGCGCTGCCGCCGAGCGACTCCTCGAGGTCCGTGGCACGCGCGTCGCCCTCGTCTCCGGCCGCTCCATCGACAGCCTCGAGGAGGTCGCCGGGATGAGCGACGAGACCCTCCTCGTGGGCTCGCACGGCGTCGAGCTGCGGCTCGACAGCCCGGACGACGTCTTCACGCTGGACGAGGACGAGCAGGACCGGCTCGGCCTCCTCGGCTCCGTGCTCGACCAGGTCGCCGACAACGTCGACGAGGTGTGGGTGGAGGCGAAGCCGGCCGGATTCGCGCTGCACACGCGCCTCGCGACGGAGAAGAGCAGCCGGATCGCGCACCTGGTGGCGCTGTCGGAGGCGCGAGCGGAGGTCAACGACCTCACCGTCCGCCGCGGCAAGGACGTGCTCGAGTTCTCCGTCCGGTCGACCACAAAGGGCGAGGCGGTGGAGCACCTGCGGCGCTACACCTCGTCCACCGCCGTCTTCTACGCGGGCGACGACGTGACCGACGAGGACGCCTTCGAGGCGCTCGGCTCGGGCGACCTCGGCGTCAAGATCGGCTCGGGAACGACGGTCGCCGACCATCGGGTCGAGGGGCCGGAGGACTTCGCCCACGTCCTCACCCTCCTGGCCGACCTCCGCGAGGCGTGGTCCGAGGAGCGCCCCCAGTCCAACTGACCCGTCCCTCTCCGGCCGAGGTGGCAGTAGGTGCTCCTTCCCGCGCGAGGTGGCAGCAACAATCGCCACCTCGCGGGCGTCAGGAGCGCCGGGGGAGGGTCGCCGCGAGCAGCGCGGCCAGTACCACCTGGCCGAGGAGGCGGGGCCAGAAGGGGATCGCGAGGCGGCCGAACGTCTCCGGATGCGCCGCGGCGTAGGCGTTCGCGGGGAACACCGCAGCGAGGAACGCGATGAGGGCGGCCGCCGCAGGTCGGGACACCGGCGGCACCAGGAGGCCCGCGCCGCCCGCGAGCTCGCACACGCCGGTGAGCAGCACGAGGCGATCAGGGGTCCGCGGATCGCGTCCGCGCAGCGCGGGCGGGATCATCCGCCCCATCACCTTCCGCGGCCCGGGACGGAAGTGGGCGACGCCCATGAAGAGGAACACCCCGGCGAGCACGACTCGCAGGCCCCGCTGCACCGCATCCCGTCCGCCCACCCCGCGATCCTGTCACGGCTACCGCGGGTGAAACCGCCATCCCGCCCCTGTTCTAACACCCGCCGGAGGCCGGTTTCTCCCGCGCATCGGGCGGGATCCGAACCGGGCCGGAGGGCCGTCGCGCCGCGGTAATCTCGTTACGTGTCCGAAACAGTGCAGGGCGAGCCCGACATCAAGCCGCGATCCCGGATCGTCACCGACGGAATCGAGGCGATGACCTCACGCGGGATGCTCCGCGCCGTCGGCATGGGCGACGCCGACTGGGACAAGCCGCAGATCGGCATCGCGAGCTCGTGGAACGAGATCACGCCGTGCAACCTCTCGCTCGACCGCCTCGCGCAGGCGGCGAAGGAGGGCGTGCACTCCGGCGGCGGCTACCCGCTGCAGTTCGGCACGATCAGCGTCTCCGACGGCATCTCGATGGGCCACGAGGGGATGCACTTCTCCCTCGTCTCCCGCGAGGTCATCGCCGACAGCGTCGAGACCGTCATGCAGGCCGAGCGCCTCGACGGCACCGTGCTGCTCGCCGGCTGCGACAAGAGCCTCCCCGGCATGCTCATGGCCGCCGCGCGCCTCGACCTCGCCGCCGTCTTCGTCTACGCCGGCTCGATCGCGCCGGGCTGGGTCCGGCTCTCGGACGGCACCGAGAAGAACATCACGATCATCGACTCGTTCGAGGCGGTCGGCGCGGTCAAGGCCGGGACGATGAGCGACGCGGACGCGAAGGCGATCGAGTGCAACTTCGCGCCCGGCGAGGGCGCGTGCGGCGGCATGTACACCGCCAACACCATGGCGTCCGTCGCCGAGGCCCTCGGCATGAGCCTCCCCGGCTCCGCGTCGCCGCCCTCCGCGAACCGCCGCCGCGACTACTACGCCCACCGCAGCGGCGAGGCCGTGGTCGAGATGCTTCGCAAGGGTCTCACCGCGCGGGACATCCTCACCAAGGAGGCGTTCGAGAACGCCATCGCGGTCGGCATGGCGCTCGGCGGCTCCACCAACATCGTGCTGCACCTCCTCGCGATCGCGCACGAGGCCGAGGTCGAACTGAGCCTCGACGACTTCAACCGCATCGGGGCCAAGGTTCCGCACATCGGAGACCTCAAGCCGTTCGGCAAGTACGTGATGAACGACGTGGACCGCCTCGGCGGCCTGCCCGTGCTCATGAAGGCGCTGCTCGAGGCCGGCCTCATGCACGGCGACGCGATGACGGTGACCGGCAAGACGCTCGCCGAGAACCTCGCCGAGATGGACATCGCGCCGCTCGACGGCGAGGTCCTCCGCACGCTCGACAACCCGATCCACGCCACGGGCGGCCTCACCATCCTCAGCGGCACCTTCGCCCCGGAGGGCGCGGTCGTGAAGACGGCCGGATTCGACGCCGAGGTGTTCGAAGGCCCCGCGAAGGTCTTCGAGCGGGAGCGCGCCGCCATGGACGCCCTCACGAACGGCGAGATCCAGGCCGGCGACGTCGTCGTCATCCGCTACGAGGGCCCGAAGGGCGGCCCGGGGATGCGCGAGATGCTCGCCATCACCGCCGCCATCAAGGGCGCAGGACTCGGCAAGGATGTACTACTCTTGACCGACGGCAGATTCTCAGGCGGCACAACCGGCCTGTGCATCGGCCACATAGCACCCGAAGCGGTGGACGCTGGTCCCATCGCCTTCGTGCGCGATGGTGATCTGATACGGGTCGATATCGCCGCTCGCTCGATCGACCTACTGGTCGATGCAGCCGAGCTCGAAGCCAGGGCCGAGAACTGGGCCCCGCTCCCTCCGCGCTATACCCGTGGCGTCCTCGCGAAGTACTCCAAGCTCGTCCGCTCCGCGGCGTACGGAGCCGTCACGGGGTAGTCGCTCCTCCCTTTCGCTCTCCATCGTTCCGCTAAGGATCATCCATGCCTGCGTTCTCCTCACCGACGCCGACCCTGTCCCCAGCCGCCGCACCGAGCGACGCACCCGAGACCCTCACGGGCGCCGAGGCCGTCGTCCGCACCCTCGAGCTGCTCGGGATCACCGATGTCTTCGGCCTGCCAGGCGGCGCGATCCTGCCGGTCTACGACCCGCTGATGGACACCTCGAAGATCCGGCACATCCTCGTTCGGCACGAGCAGGGCGCCGGCCACGCGGCCGAGGGCTACGCGTCCGCGTCCGGCAAGGTGGGCGTCGCGATCGCGACCTCGGGTCCCGGCGCGACGAACCTCGTGACCGCCATTGCGGACGCCCACATGGACTCGGTGCCGATCCTCTGCATCACCGGCCAGGTGTTCTCGACCCTCATGGGCACCGACGCCTTCCAGGAGGCGGACATCGTCGGCATCACCATGCCGATCACGAAGCACAGCTTCCTCGTGAAGGACGCTGCCGAGATCCCCGCGACGATCGCGGCCGCACTGCACATCGCCACCACGGGACGCCCCGGTCCCGTCCTCGTCGACATCACCAAGGACGCGCAGCAGGCGTCCGCGCCCTTCGTCTGGCCGCCCAAGCTCGACCTGCCCGGCTACCGGCCGGTGACGAAGGCGCACGGCAAGCAGATCCAGGCCGCGGCCCAGCTGATCGCCGAGGCGAAGAAGCCGGTCCTCTACGTCGGCGGCGGCATCATCCGCTCGCAGGCGGCGGAGGAGCTCCTCGCACTGGCGGAGGCGACGGGTGCGCCCGTCGTCACCACCCTGATGGCGCGCGGCGCGTTCCCGGACTCGCATGAGCAGCAGCTCGGCATGCCCGGCATGCACGGAACCGTCCCGGCGGTGCTCGCGCTGCAGGAGGCCGACCTGCTCGTCGCGCTCGGCTCGCGGTTCGACGACCGCGTGACCGGCAAGGCGACGCTCTTCGCGCCCAAGGCGAAGGTCGTGCACGTCGACATCGACCCGGCGGAGATCTCCAAGATCCGGGTGGCCGACGTCCCGATCGTGGGCGACCTGAAGGACGTGCTCGTCGACCTCCTGGCGTCCTTCCGCGACGCGACGGGCGGCCGGAAGCCCGACTACAGCGCGTGGTGGAGCTACCTCAACGGGCTCCGCGAGGAGTTCCCGCTCGGCTACGCGGAGACGACCGACGGCCTGCTCTCACCGCAGAAGGTGATCCAGCGGATCGGCGAGCTGACCGGTCCGGAGGCCGTGTACGCGGCCGGCGTGGGCCAGCACCAGATGTGGGCGGCGCAGTTCATCAAGTACGAGCGGCCGAACTCGTGGCTCAACTCGGGCGGCGCGGGCACGATGGGCTACTCGGTCCCGGCCGCGATGGGCGCCAAGGTGTCGCAGCCCGACCGTGTGGTGTGGGCGATCGACGGCGACGGCTGCTTCCAGATGACCAACCAGGAGCTCGCCACCTGCGTCATCAACAACATCCCGATCAAGGTCGCGATCATCAACAACAGCTCGCTCGGCATGGTCCGCCAGTGGCAGACCCTGTTCTACAACGGCCGCTACTCGAACACCGACCTGAACACCGGCCATCAGACGATGCGGGTGCCCGACTTCGTGAAGCTCGCCGAGGCGTACGGCGCCCTCGGCATCCGGGTGGAGCGCGAGGATCAGGTGGACGCCGCCATCCAGCTCGCGCTGGAGACGAACGACCGCCCCGTCGTGATCGACTTCGTCGTGAGCGCCGACGCCATGGTGTGGCCGATGGTGCCGCAGGGGGTCAGCAACAGCTACGTCCAGTACGCCCGCGACCACGCGCCCAGCTGGGACGACGACATGGCCGAGACGGGACGCACCGAGAACGACGCGCTCGCCAAGGAGCTCCGCACCGTGACCGGGGGCAACGAATGAGCCACGTGCTGTCGCTGCTCGTCGAGGACAAGCCGGGTCTGCTGACGCGCGTCGCCGGCCTGTTCGCGCGGCGCGGCTTCAACATCGAGTCCCTCGCCGTGGGACCGACCGAGATCCCCGGCCTGTCCCGGATCACCGTCGTGGTCGACGTCGAGGACCTCCCGCTCGAGCAGGTGACGAAGCAGCTCAACAAGCTGATCAACGTCATCAAGATCGTGGAGCTCGATCAGACCCAGGCCGTGCAGCGGGAGCACCTGCTCATCAAGGTGCGCGCCGACAACACGACCCGGTCGCAGATCCTCGAAGCGGTGAACCTCTTCCGCGCCAAGGTCGTCGACGTTGCCACGGATGCCCTCATCATCGAGGTCACCGGCGACACC
Organism: Naasia aerilata; assembly: GCF_030296595.1. Taxonomy (GTDB): domain Bacteria; phylum Actinomycetota; class Actinomycetes; order Actinomycetales; family Microbacteriaceae; genus Naasia; species Naasia aerilata. The sequence goes on from NZ_AP027731.1 coordinate 1,853,768, forward strand.
GCGAAGACCCAGGCGCTCCTGCGCGTGCTCGAGCCCTTCGGGATCCGGGAGCTCGCCCAGTCCGGGCTGCTCGCCATGGGCCGGGGCGCCAAGAGCATCACCGAGCGCGTGGCCGTGCCGCGAGGCTGACCCACCACCACCCATCAAGCCGTACACAACGAAGCTGCAAGAGAAGGAACAGACGACGACGATGACCGACATCTACTACGACAAGGACGCCGACCTCGCCCTCATCCAGGGCAAGAAGGTCGCCGTCATCGGCTACGGCTCCCAGGGTCACGCCCACGCGCTGAACCTCCGCGACTCCGGCGTCGAGGTCGTCATCGGCCTCCAGGAGGGCTCGAAGAGCCGCAGCAAGGCCGAGGACCAGGGCTTCCGCGTCGAGACGGCCGCCGAGGCCGCCAAGTGGGCCGACGTGATCGTCATCCTCGCGCCCGACCAGGTCCAGCGGCACATCTACGCCGACGACATCGAGCCCAACCTCGCCGAGGGCAAGGCTCTCGTCTTCGGGCACGGCTTCAACATCCGCTTCGGCTACATCAAGGCCCCGGAGAGCGTCGACGTGATCATGGTCGCCCCCAAGGGCCCCGGCCACACGGTGCGCCGCGAGTACGAGGCCGGCCGTGGCGTCCCCGTGATCGTCGCGGTCGAGAACGACGCGAGCGGCAAGGCCTGGGAGCTCGCGCTCTCCTACGCGAAGGGCATCGGTGGCCTCCGCGCCGGCGGCATCAAGACGACGTTCACCGAGGAGACCGAGACCGACCTGTTCGGCGAGCAGGCCGTCCTCTGCGGCGGCGTGACGCAGCTCGTCCAGTACGGCTTCGAGACCCTGACCGAGGCGGGCTACCAGCCGCAGGTCGCGTACTTCGAGGTCCTGCACGAGCTCAAGCTCATCGTCGACCTCATGTGGGAGGGCGGCATCTCCAAGATGCGCTGGAGCATCTCCGACACGGCCGAGTACGGCGACTACGTCTCCGGCCCGCGCGTCATCGACCCGAGCGTCAAGGAGAACATGCAGGCCGTCCTCGGCGACATCCAGAGCGGCGCCTTCGCGAAGCGCTTCATCGACGACCAGGATGCCGGCGCCCCCGAGTTCAAGGAGCTGCGCCAGAAGGCGGAGTCGCACCCGATCGAGGCCACCGGCCGCGAGCTGCGCGCGCTCTTCGCCTGGAAGCAGACCGACGCGGACTACACCGAGGGCACCGCCGCGCGCTGAACCTCACCCCACCGCTGATTGAGGGGCCCGCGAAGCGGGCGTCTCGAAATCGACGACGCTGAAGCGCCGGTTCCCCTTGTGGGCCGGCGCTTTCGCGTTTCACCTCGAAGTAGGGGCCTGATTTCGAGACGCGACCCTGCGGGCCGCTCCTCAATCGGCGGTAGGGAGCCGCGGAACCCGCTCTCCGCTGATTGAGGAGCCCGCGCAGCGGGCGTCTCGAAATCCACGATGCGCAGGGGTTTCTCTCTGACGTCGGGTCCGATTTCGAGACGCGACCCTGCGGGCCGCTCCTCAATCGGCGGTTGGGGCCTCCTCGACCGCATCCGGATACCCGGTCACACGCGCCGGTCGGGGATCATGGACGGGTGGGGGAAAGACGAGGGGCACGCGCGCGCCCCGTCGCGCCGGCGGCACGGGCCGTCCTCGCGAGCTTCGCGGTCGTCTACCTCGCTGAGACGGCCGGCTGGGTCGTGGCCGCGCTGCGCAATCCGTTCGCCCCCGAGGGCCTCCTGCCGGTCCTCCTGTACGGCGTGGGCCAGCTGCTCGCCGTGCTGGCTCCGGTCGCCTGGTTCGCCCTCTGCGTCCGCCTCGCACCGGCGTCGGGTGTCCGGCTCCGCTGGCTGATCGCCGGGCTGATCCTCCTCGCGCCCCTTCCGCTCGTGGTGGGGGTGCCGTGAGCGACGCCGTCGTCGACGACGCGAGGCCGCTTCGGCGCCCGCGCCGGGAGGGTGCGCCCCTGCAGCGCATAGCGGTGGTCGCCGGGTTCGCGCTCCTCTACGGCTGGGACCTGGTGGAGGCGATCGCGAACCTCGTCGCGCTCCTCGCGTTCGCGGCGGCGGCGGGGCATCCGCTCAACTCGTACGCGTGGCTCGTGCTCGGGTCCGCGATCCTCGTGCCTCCTGCCGCCTACGTCTGCGCGCTGCTCATCGGCTGGTCACGGGGGCCCCTGCTGCTCGCCGCCGTTCTCGGCACGGGCTGGGCGGCGACCGCGGCACTCGGGCTCACCTTCGAGGCTCTGCTCCGCGCCTGACCCCCGGCCCGAGCCGTGCCACCAGCCCCTGGGCGCGTGCGGAGCGCGTCCCTAGACTGACGCGCATGACGCCCGCCCCTCCTCCTTCCGCCGCCGCAACCGCCGAGCGCCGGGAGGTGGACGAGCAGACCGTCGCGGCCCTCGACGCCTGGTGGCGCGCCGCTAACTACCTCTCCGTCGGGCAGATCTACCTGCTCGGCAACGCGCTGCTGCGCGAGCCCCTGCGGGCCGAGCACATCAAGCCGCGGCTCCTCGGCCACTGGGGCACGACGCCCGGCCTCAACTTCCTCTACGGACACCTCAACCGGGTCATCGGCGAGCGCGACACCAGCGCCATCTTCATCGCCGGTCCCGGTCACGGCGGGCCGGGCGTCGTCGCGTGCACCTACCTGGAGGGCACCTACAGCGAGATCTACGGCGACATCGACCGGACCGCCGCGGGCGTGCAGCGGCTGATGCGCCAGTTCTCGTTCCCGGGCGGCATCCCGAGCCACGCCGCGCCGCAGACGCCAGGTTCCATCCACGAGGGCGGCGAGCTCGGCTATGCGCTCTCGCACGCGTACGGCGCCGCCTTCGACAACCCGGACCTCGTCGTCGCGGCGGTGGTCGGCGACGGTGAGGCGGAGACCGGTCCGCTCGCGACGAGCTGGCACTCCAACAAGTTCCTCGACCCGGTCACGGACGGCGTCGTGCTGCCGATCCTGCACCTCAACGGCTGGAAGATCGCGAACCCGACTGTTCTCGCCCGCATCCCGGAGGAGGAGCTCCTCAGCCTGATGCGCGGCTACGGGCACACGCCGCACCTCTTCTCGGCTGACGCCGATGAGCCGCACGACTCGGTGCACCGCCGGTTCGCGGGTGTGCTCGACGCGGTCTTCGACGAGATCGCCGACATCAAGCGCCGCGCGGCCGAGGGGAGCCTCGAGGGCCGGCCGGCCTGGCCGATGATCGTCTTCCGCACCCCGAAGGGCTGGACGGGCCCGAAGGAGGTCGACGGGCAGCCGACCGAGGGCACCTGGCGCTCCCACCAGGTTCCGCTCGTGAACGCCCGCGACACGGAGGAGCACACGCGGCTGCTCGAGGAGTGGCTGCGCTCCTATCGGCCCGAGGAGCTCTTCGACGACGACGGCGCGCTCGTGCCCCTCGTCACCGCCCTCGCCCCGAAGCGCGAGCGGAGGATGAGCTCCAACCCGGTCGCCAACGGCGGGCTCGTGCGCCGTGACCTGCGCATGCCGGACTTCCGCGACTACGCGGTCGACGTCCCGGAGCCAGGGCAGACGACGGGGGAGGCGACCCGTCGAACCGGCGAGTGGATGGCGGAGATCATGCGCCGCAACCCGGAGACCTTCCGCCTCTTCGGCCCGGACGAGGTCAACTCGAACCGCCTCGGCGCCGTCTTCGAGGTCACCGACCGGCAGTGGAACGCCGTCACCCAGGAGGGCGACGACCACCTCGCCCCGAACGGCCGCGTCATGGAGATGCTGAGCGAGCACCAGTGCCAGGGCTGGCTGGAGGGGTACCTCCTCAGCGGGCGCCACGGCGTCTTCACGAGCTACGAGGCGTTCATCCACATCGTCGACTCGATGTTCAACCAGCACGCGAAGTGGCTCGAGGAGTCGCAGCACCTGTCCTGGCGGGCCCCGGTCGCCTCGCTCAACTACCTCCTCAGCTCGCACGTGTGGCGGCAGGACCACAACGGGTTCTCGCACCAGGACCCCGGCTTCATCGACCTCGTCGTGAACAAGAAGGCGAACGTGGTGCGGGTCTACCTGCCCTTCGACACGAACACGCTGCTGTCGACGATGGACCACTGCCTGCGCAGCACCGACTACGTCAACGTGGTCGTCGCCGGCAAGCAGCCGACCGCGAACTGGCTCACGATGGACGAGGCGGTCGCGCACTGCACGCGCGGCATCGGCATCTTCGACTGGGCGGGCACCGAGGTCGAGGGGAGGATCCCGACGTCGTCCTCGCCTGCGCCGGCGACATCCCGACGCTCGAGACGCTCGCCGCCGCCAAGATCCTCCGCGAGCGGCTGCCCGAGCTCAAGGTCCGCGTCGTCAACGTGGTCGATCTGATGCGCCTCCAGTCGGAGGGGAGCACCCGCACGGGCTCAGCGACAAGGCGTACGACGCGATCTTCACCGCGGATCGGCCGGTGGTCTTCGCCTACCACGGCTATCCGTGGCTCATCCACCGCCTCACCTATCGCCGCACCGGCCACGCCAACCTCCACGTCCGCGGCTACAAGGAGGAGGGCACGACGACCACGCCGTTCGACATGGTGATGCTCAACGACCTCGACCGCTTCCACCTCGTCATCGACGTGCTCGACCGGGTCCCCGGGCTCGCATCCCGGTACGCGGGGCTGCGGCAGGAGATGGCGGATGCCCGCCTCCGCGCACGCCTCTACACGCGCGAGGTGGGCGAGGACCTGCCCGAGGTCGCGAACTGGCAGTGGTCGCAGACGGCGGAGGAGGTCCGCACCCTCTCCCAGGCGGGCACGGACACGGGCGACGACAACGCCTGACGCGTCGCGACCGCACGGGCGTGTCGCAACCGAGCGGACGTGTCGCGTCCGTGCGCCGTTGCGACACGTCCGCACCGTTGCAACACGCTGGAGGAGGACGGTCGTCGCTTCACCGCATCACTTCGGACTATCCGCATCGGTCTCCGGTTGCGGTTAGTCCGGAGTGATGCGGATCAGTGGGGAGGCCGCACTCAGCAGCCGTTCCAGGGCCGTCAATAGAATCGCGAGCGTGCCACTCGAGACGAAGAGCGTCTACGTCGCCTCCGCCGAGGGCGACACCGGGAAGTCGACCGTCGCCCTGGGGGTGCTCGACACCCTCCTCCGCGAGGTCGCCCGCGTCGGCGTCTTCCGCCCGGTCGCCCGGTCCGTCACCGAGCGCGACTACGTGCTCGAGCTCCTCCTCGAGCACGACGGCGTCGACCTCGGCTACGACGAGTGCGTCGGCGTCACCTACGACGAGGTCCACGCCGATCCGGATGCCGCTCTCGCGCGCATCCTCGACCGCTACAAGGCGGTCGAGGAGCAGTGCGCGGCCGTCGTGATCCTGGGCTCCGACTACACGGACGTCGGCACGCCCACCGAGCTCGCCTTCAACGCCCGGGTCGCGGCGAACCTGGGCGCCCCTGTCGTGCTCGTCGTCGGCGGACGCGCGCAGGGCGACCGCGACCGCTTCGGCGGGGGAGCAGCGCGTACCGCGGACGAGATCGCCCAGGTCGCCGAGGTCGCGGCGGGCGAGCTGCGCGCCGAGCACGCGTCCTCCTCGCGGTCGTGGCCAATCGGGTCGACCCCGCGATCCTCTCCGCCGTGCGGTTCAGCGTCGGCCTGACGATGCAGGACCACACGGTGCCGGTGTGGGTGATCCCCGAGGATCCGCTGCTCGTGGCGCCCACCATGCAGAACCTCGTGGCGGCGACCGGCGGAACGCTCGTTCAGGGCGATCCCGCGCTCCTGCAGCGGCCCGTCTTCGGCGTCGTGGTGGCCGGCATGTCGATGGTCAACGTCCTGCCCCGGCTCACCGAGGGCGCGGTCGTGATCGTGCCCGGCGACCGCGTCGAGGTGCTTGTCGCCGCGCTGCTCGCACAGGCCTCCGGAACCTTCCCGTCGCTCGCGGGCATCCTCCTGAACGGCGGCTTCGAGCTGCCGGAGCCCATCACGCGCCTGCTCGCCGGCATCGAGGTGACCCTGCCCATCGTCTCGACGTCGCTCGGCACCTACGACACGACCGTGCGCGTCACGCGCAGCCGGGGACGGCTTGCTGCCGAGTCGAGCGCCAAGTACGACCAGGCGCTCGCCCTGTTCGAGAAGTCGGTGGACCGCAAGGCGCTCGTCGACCTGCTCGCCGTCCCGCACACCGGTGTCGTCACGCCCCTGATGTTCGAGCACCAGCTGCTCGAGCAGGCGCGTGCGGCCGGATCGCACATCGTGCTGCCCGAGGGCGAGGAGGACCGCATCCTCCTCGCCGCCGACCGGCTGCTGCGCCGCAACGTCGCCCGCCTCACGCTGCTCGGCAACGAGGCGGAGGTGCGGTCGCGGGCCTCCGCGGTCGGCGCGGACATCTCCCGGGCTGACATCCTCGACCCGCTCGACCCGGAGCTGCGGGAGCGCTTCGCCGCCGAATACGCGCGCCTGCGGGCCCACAAGGGCATGACGCTGGACCTCGCCCGCGACGTCGTGACCGACGTCTCCTACTTCGGCACGATGATGGTCCACCTCGGGCTCGCGGATGGGATGGTGTCCGGCGCCGTGCACACGACCGCGCACACGATCCGTCCCGCGTTCGAGATCATCCGCACGAAGCCCGGGGTCTCCGTCGTCTCGAGCGTCTTCCTCATGGCGCTCGCCGACCGGGTCCTCGTCTACGGCGACTGCGCGGTGATCCCGGATCCGACGAGCGACCAGCTCGCCGACATCGCGGTCTCCTCCTCCGTCACGGCGGCGCAGTTCGGGATCGAACCCCGGGTCGCGATGCTGTCCTACTCGACCGGGGCGTCGGGTGAGGGCGCCGACGTCGACAAGGTGCGCGCCGCCACGGCGCTCGTCCGGACGCGCCGCCCGGACCTGCCAGTCGAGGGCCCGATCCAGTACGACGCGGCCGCCGATATCGCGGTCGCGCGCACGAAGCTGCCCGACTCGGTGGTCGCCGGGCACGCCACCGTGTTCGTGTTCCCGGACCTCAACACGGGCAACAACACGTACAAGGCGGTGCAGCGCAGCGCGGGCGCGGTCGCCATCGGACCGGTCCTGCAGGGCCTCAACAAGCCGGTCAACGACCTCAGCCGGGGCGCCCTCGTCCAGGACATCGTCAACACGGTCGCCATCACCGCCATCCAAGGCGGTCAGGCCCGCGCCGCTGAGGGAGCCGCCGCGGCCGGGGAGCCGGCCCGATGACCGCCGTCCTCGTCGTGAACAGCGGATCCTCGTCGCTCAAGTACCAGCTCATCGAGACCGAGGGCGAGCGGACGCTCGCGAAGGGACTCATCGAGCGGATCGGCCAGCGCAGCGGCGCCAGCACCCACAGCACCCCGGAGGGGAGTGGGACGCGCAGCCCGAGGTGCCCGACCACGACGCGGCCTTCCGCGTGATGATCGACGCGTTCGAGGAGCACGGGCCGGCCGGCATCACGGACACCGTGGGCGCGGTCGGGCACCGCGTCGTGCACGGCGGGGCCCGGTTCTTCGCGCCCACCCTGGTGACCGACCGGGTGGAGCAGGACATCGAGGAGCTGGGCGAGTACGCGCCCCTGCACAACCCCGCGAACCTCGCCGGCATCCGTGCGGCGCGCGCGGCCTTCGCGTCGGTGCCGCATGTCGCGATCTTCGACACTGCCTTCCACCAGACGATGCCGCCCGAGGCCTACACCTACGCGATCGACGCCGCCGTGGCCGAGAAGTACCGCATCCGCCGGTACGGCTTCCACGGCACGTCGCACAAGTACGTGTCCGAGAAGGCCGCCGCATTCCTCGGTCTGCCGCTCGAGAAGTCCCGGCTCATCGTGCTGCACCTCGGCAACGGCGCGTCCGCCTGCGCGGTGCTCGACGGGCGCTCGGTCGACACCTCGATGGGCTTCACGCCGCTGCAGGGCCTCGTCATGGGCACCCGGTCCGGCGACCTGGACCCGGCGATCGTCTTCCAGCTCGCCCGCTTCGGCGGCCTCAGCCTGGACGACCTCGACGACCTGCTCAACAAGCACAGCGGCCTCAGGGGGATGACGGGCAGCGGCGATCTCCGCGATGTGCGGAAGGCCGCGGACGCGGGCGACGAGGCCGCGCAGGTCGCCATCGACGTCTACAACCACCGGATCAAGCACTACGTCGGCGCTTACCTCGCGATCCTCGGCGGTGCGGACGCCATCGTGTTCACGGCCGGCGTGGGGGAGAACGCTCCCGGAATCCGGGCGGGCTCGCTCGCGGGACTGGAGTCCCTCGGCATCCGCGTGGACCCCGACCGGAACGCCTCCGCCGAGCGCGGGGAGCGCAGCATCTCGACGGACGACTCGGCGGTCGCGGTCCTCGTGATCCCGACCGACGAGGAGCTGGAGATCGCCCGCCAGACGGTCGCCGCCCTCTAGAGAGACGCCGCTCGGCCTCGATCCTGAACAAATCAAGGAGATCCCGGTCCGAAAGACCCCGGATCAGCATGAAGAGGTCGGGCGCCCGCCCTTCCTCCTTGATTTGGTCAGGGCTCCCGGCCGGCGCACGGCGTCGCGGGGCGTCACGCGGTCGGGGCGCTTTTCAGGCCGCCGCTAGAGTTGTGCTGTTTTTGCCCGCGCTCCGCCGGGCCCTCCTTACGAAAGGCGCTGCGCCTGTGACCAAGCCGATCGTCGTGATCGCCGAAGAACTCTCGCCCGCCACCGTCGACGCCCTGGGGCCCGACTTCGACATCCGCAATGTCGACGGCACCGACCGGCCCGCGCTCCTCGCCGCGCTCGCCGAGGCCAGCGCCGTGCTGGTCCGCTCCGCGACGAAGATCGACGCCGAGGCGATCGCCGCGGCCCCGCAGCTCAAGGTCGTCGCGCGCGCGGGCGTCGGGCTCGACAACGTCGACATCCCGGCCGCCACCTCGGCCGGCGTCATGGTCGTCAACGCGCCGACCTCGAACGTCGTCTCCGCCGCGGAGCTCGCCATCGGCCACCTGCTCTCCCTGGCCCGGCACATCCCCGATGCGAACAGGTCGCTCAAGGCGGGGGAGGAAGCGCAGCAAGTTCACGGGCGTCGAGCTCTACGAGAAGACGATCGGCATCGTCGGCCTCGGCCGCATCGGCACCCTGGTCGCGCAGCGCCTGGCCGGCTTCGGTGCGACCCTCGTCGCCTACGACCCGTACGTGACGCCGACCCGAGCGCAGCAGCTCGGCGTCCAGCTGCTCAGCCTCGAGGACCTCGTCGCCGCGAGCGACTTCATCACCATCCACATCCCCAAGACCCCGGAGACCACCGGCCTCATCGACTCCGCGATGTTCGCGAAGGCGAAGCCCGAGCTGCGCATCGTGAACGCGAGCCGCGGCGGCATCATCGACGAGGCCGCCCTCTTCGAGGCCCTGTCGACCAAGCGGATCGCGGGCGCCGGCATCGACGTCTTCGTCTCCGAGCCGCCGACGGGCTCGCCACTGCTCGACCTCGACAACATCGTGGTCACGCCGCACCTCGGGGCGTCGACCGACGAGGCCCAGGAGAAGGCCGGCATCTCGGTCGCCAAGTCGGTGCGGCTCGCGCTGTCCGGCGAGCTGGTCCCGGATGCGGTGAACGTCGCCGGCGGCGTCATCGACCCGTACGTGCGCCCCGGCATCCCGCTCATCGAGAAGCTCGGCCAGGTGTTCTCCGGCCTCGCCGACGGGCCGCTGACGAGCGTCGACGTCGAGGTCCGCGGCGAGCTCGAGAGCTACGACGTGAGCGTGCTCAAGCTCGCCGCGCTGAAGGGCATCTTCGCGGGCGTCGTCAGCGAGAACGTCTCCTACGTCAACGCGCCGCTGCTCGCCGAGCAGCGCGGCATCCAGGTGCGTCTTCTCACCGACTCCGTGTCGGAGGAGTACCGCAACGTGCTCACGATCCGCGGCGCGATCGCGGACGGCACTCAGGTGTCGGTGTCCGGCACCCTCACCGGTACGAAGCAGATCGAGAAGATCGTCGAGATCAACGGCTACGACGTCGAGGTGCCCTTCGCGGACCACCTCGTCGTCTTCACCTACGACGACCGGCCCGGGATCGTCGCGGTCTACGGGCAGAAGTTCGGCGAGGCCGGCATCAACATCGCGGGCATGCAGATCGCTCGCCGCGGCCGCGGGGAAGGCCCTGAGCATCCTCACGATCGACGGCCCCGCGCCCGACGAGCTGCTCGAGGACATCCGCACAGCGATCTCCGCGGACAGCCTCCGCGAGATCGACATCCTCGACCTCGGCTGACGCTGGCGGCGGCATCCGGCGCGCGCGCCGCGATACTCCGCTGATTGAGGAGCTCGCGAAGCGGGCGTCTCAAAATCAGCCGCGGTTCCGGAGAGGGATCGCGGCGCAGCCGGCTTCTGCCGTGCGTCACCGTGCTGATTTCAAGACGCCGCCTGCGGCGGCTCCTCAATCAGCGGGCCCGGTTCACCGCCCCTGCTCACCGGTCCGCCGAGGCGGTTTCCCGAACCCGCCCGTACCGCTGATTGAGGAGCGCCGCAGGCGCGTCTCGAAATCCACCGGACGCACGGCCTGAACCCCGCGCGCACGTGTGATTTCGAGACGCTCGCTGCGCGAGCTCCTCAATCGGCGGGTGGAGCGGGGGAACCGGCGGCGCGAGCTGCCGGACCTGCGGCCCCTTACAGCGGGTCGACGTCGCGGACGTCGCGGCGGACCGCCTCGCCCGTCGTCGGGTCGACGGCGGTGCGCGTGGTCGCCACCGACCGGCGACGCCGCGTGAGCAGCACGATGCCGAGGATGATCCCGATCGCACCCGCGACCATCAGGATGTAGCCGACCGTGGTCAAGTCGATGCCGGGGACGTCGACGTTGACGGCGAAGGCGAGGATCGCACCCACTGCGAGGAGGAAGATGCCTGCTCCGAGACTCATTTCAGTGCCTTTCGGTTGAGTGCGGTGAGGACGGGTCCATCCTGGCACGGGCGCTAATCTGAAGGCACCGGGGCCACGCCCGCTTTCCTCGATCCGCTCGGAGTGCCATGTCCCGCACCATCCGCCTCGCCGCGATCCCGGGCGACGGCATCGGCCCCGAAGTCGTCGCGGAGGCGCTGAAGGTCCTCGAGGCCGCGCTGCCCGCCGACACCTCCCTCGAGGTGACGCAGTTCCGCCTGGGCGCCGGCCGCTTCCTCGAGACGGGCGACGTCCTCCCCGACGACGAGCTCGAGCGGATCAAGGAGCAGGACGTGATCCTGCTCGGCGCGGTCGGCGGCGTGCCGGGGGACCCGCGGCTGGCGGGCGCGAACATCGAGCGCGGTCTGCTCCTGCGCCTCCGCTTCGAGCTGGACCACTACGTGAACCTCCGCCCGACGGTCCTGCACCCCGGCGTCGTGTCCCCGCTCGCGGCACCGGGGAACGTGGACTTCGTGGTGGTCCGCGAGGGCACAGAGGGGCCGTACGTCGGGAACGGGGGAGCCATCCGCACCGGGAGCCCCGCCGAGATCGCCACCGAGGTGAGCATCAACACCGCCTACGGCGTTGAGCGCGTCGTCCGCTACGCGTTCGCGAAGGCGGCGGAGCGCCGCGGCAGGCTCACGCTGGTGCACAAGACCAACGTCCTCACGTTCGCCGGCAGCCTCTGGAAGCGCGCCGTCGACCGGGTCGCCGCCGAGAATCCGACAGTGAGCGTCGACTATCTGCATGTCGACGCGGCGACGATCTTCCTCGTCACCGATCCTGCTAGGTTCGACGTGATCGTCACGGACAACCTCTTCGGCGACATCCTCACCGACTTGGCCGGCGCTATCAGCGGCGGCATCGGTCTCGCGGCCTCCGGCAACATCAACCCGGACGGCACGTTCCCATCGATGTTCGAGCCGGTTCACGGTTCCGCTCCTGACATCGCCGGGCAGCAGAAGGCGGACCCCACGGCGGCGATCCTCTCCGCCGCACTCCTCGCCGAGCACCTCGGGCTCGGCGATGCGGCGGCGCGGATCACGGCCGCGGTGACCGCCGACCTCGAAGCCCGGTCCACCGAGGCGGCACCGCGCCGCACCTCCGAGACGGGGGATGCGATCGCGGCCCTGCTTCGGCCTCCGACTCCCGTCCACGACTGACCCCAGGATCGACGCCCCATGAGCACAGCCACCTCCACCTTCCCGCTCGCCTTCTCCACCACCCCCTCCCGGCAGGCCCGGGACCAGGCCGAGCGGGAGGCGATCCTCGCCGACCCCGGCTTCGGCAAGCACTTCACCGACCACATGGTCGAGATCACCTGGACCCTCGACGACGGCTGGCACGACGCCCGCGTCGTCCCGTACGGGCCCATCTCCCTGGACCCGGCCGCCTCGGTGCTGCACTACGCGCAGGAGATCTTCGAGGGCCTCAAGGCCTACCGCCACGCCGACGGCTCGATCTGGACGTTCCGCCCTGAGGCGAACGCGCTGCGCCTGCAGCGCTCGGCCCGCAGGTTGGCGCTGCCCGAGCTCGCCGCCGAGGACTTCGTGGAATCGATCCGCCAGCTGGTCGCCATCGACGCCGGCTGGGTTCCCTCCGCGCCCGAGACGAGCCTCTACATTCGGCCGTTCATGTACGCGAGCGAGAGCTTCCTCGGCGTCCGCGCGGCGCAGAAGGTCGACTACCGGGTCATCGCAAGCCCGGCGGGCGCCTACTTCCACGGCGGCATCAAGCCGGTCTCCATCTGGCTGTCGACCGACTACAACCGCGCCGGCCGCGGCGGGATGGGCGCGGCGAAGACGGGCGGCAACTACGCAGCCTCCCTTCTGCCTCAGGAGGAGGCCTACCAGCACGGCTGCGCCCAGGTCGTGTTCCTCGACGACGTCGAGGGGCGCTATCTCGAGGAGCTGGGCGGCATGAACCTGTTCCTCGTCCGCCACGACGGCACTCTGATCACGCCGGAGACGAGCGGCACGATCCTCGAGGGCATCACGCGCGACAGCATCCTGCAGCTGGCCCGGGACCGCGGCCTCGGGGTGGAGGAGCGCCGGGTGTCGATCGACGAGTGGCGCGACGGCATCACGTCGGGTGAGATCACGGAGGTCTTCGCCTGCGGAACCGCGGCCGTGATCACGCCCATCGTCTCCCTCAAGGCGGCGGACTTCGAGATCGGCGACCCCGCCGCGCCGGCCGGCGAGCTGACCATGGCGCTGCGCCAGGAGCTCACCGACATCCAGTACGGCCGCCGCCCCGACCACCACGGCTGGATGACCCGCCTGGTCTAGGCGGCCCTCCGACGGGAGCGGATCGCGGCGAGGCTCTCTCGCGGCGGTCCGCTCTTCCGTGCGCGCTGCAATCCCGAACCCCTGCGCATTGCAGGGCCGTTGCTGACTGGGTGGGGACCGCCGCGCGCCGCCTCGCCGAGGACACGATCGAACAACCCCATCGTGCTTCCTCGGAAAGGCCTCTCCCATGAGCGACTACTTGATCTGCAGCTCCCCGATCTACGGCCACCTCGCGCCCATGGTCACCATCGGCCGGGCACTCGTCAGCCAGGGTCACCGCGTCACCGTCCTCACAGGGCGCAAATACGGGGACCTGGTCGAGCGGAGCGGGATGACCTTCCGTCCGCTGCCGAGCACCGCCGACTACGACGACGCGAACCTCGACGCGTGGCTCCCCGGGCGCGACAAGTACAAGGGTCTCGCGGCCGTCCGCTACGACATCATCGGCATGTTCGTGAAGCCGATCCCGGATCAGTACCGGGCCGTGCAGGAGGCTCTGAGCGAGCAGTCGTACGACGCCATCCTCGGCGAGGTCGCGTTCCTCGGCCTCATGCCGATGCTTCTCAAGGAACCTGCCGGCACGCGGGTCCCTGTGGTCGGGGTGTCGGCGCTTCCCCTCACGCTGACGAGCGTCGACTGCGCGCCCTACGGCTCGGCGCTGCAGCCCGGCTCGTCGGCGATCAGTCGGCTGCGCAACCGCGTCCTCAACGCGGTCCTGCTGAACGGCCCGCTGCGCCCGATCCGCGTCGCCGCCAACGAGGCGCTCGCCGAGGTGGGCGCGCCGGCCATCGAGGGCAGCATCTTCAACCAGATCGGGCTCTTCGACCGCGTGTTCCAGTTGAGCGCTCCCGGCATCGAGTACCCGCGCCGCGAGCTGCCCGCCACGGTGTCGTTCGTCGGCCCCCTGCGCCCGGAGGCGGCCCGCGGCGCCGCCCTGCCGTCCTGGTGGGGCGACCTGGACGGCGACCGTCCGGTCGTGCACGTCACGCAGGGCACTCTCGACAACTTCGACCTCAGCCGGGTTCTCGCTCCCGCGATCCGGGGGCTGGCGGGGGAGGACGTCCTCGTCGTCGCCGCGACCGGCGGCCGTCCCGTCGAGGAACTCACCGCACTGTTCGGCGGCGAGCTCCCGGCGAACGCCCGCGTCGCCGAGTTCCTCCCGTACGACCAGCTGCTGCCGAAGACGAGCGTCGTGGTGACGAACGGCGGATTCGGCGGCGTGCAGCAGGCGCTCGCCCACGGCGTGCCGCTCATCGTCGCCGGCGCGACCGAGGACAAGCCCGAGGTCGCCGCCCGCGTGGCCTGGGCCGGCGTCGGCGTGGACCTGCACACCGGCACGCCGAAGCCGGAGGCCGTCGCTGCCGCCGTTCGCACGGTGCTCGCCGAGCCCAGGTTCCGCACCTCGGCCGCCCGCCTGCAGGCGCAGCTCGCGGACCTCGGCGATCCGCTGGTCCCCATCTCCGCAACGCTCGAGCAGCTGGTCGGGCAGACCGCCTCGGCCTGAGCTCCTCCTCGGCCGCCCCGCCGGGGTTCCGCTCATCTGCGCGGATCAGGGAATTGCACGCCGGTCAGGAAGATCGCCCGGTTTCGCACGCGGTTCAGGAAGACACGCCGTCTCGCAGACCGCATTTCCTGATCCGCGCACGAGCCGCCGCCGCGTGCCCGCCGCCCCGCATCCCGGGAGGGTGCGGGGCGGCCTAGGCTCGACGGGTGAAGATCGCGCGTTTCTCGGCCGGCGGAGCGGATCCCGCCTTCGGCATCCTCGACGAGGAGACCGACGAGCTCGTCGTCCTCGCGGGCGACCCCATGTTCGCCGGCTATCAGACCACGGGGGAGCGGGTGGCCCTGTCCGGGGCGAAGCTCCTCGCGCCGGTCATCCCGCGCTCCAAGGTCATCTCGGTCGCGCTCAACTACCCGATCGCGTCGGACGACCTGCCGCAGGACGAGCGGACGGAACCGCTGCTCCTCCTCAAGCCCAACACGAGCGTCGTGGGTCCGGGCGACGCGATCCGCCTGCCGCCGGTCGAGGGGCGGATCGTGCACGAGGCGGAGCTCGCCATCGTCATCGGCCGCATCGCCAAGCAGGTGCCGGGCGAGCGGGCGCTCGAGACCGTCTTCGCCTACACCGTGGCGAACGACGTGACGGCGCTGGACCTGATGCTCGCCGACGGCCAGTGGACGCGCGCGAAGGGCTACGACACGTTCTGCCCGGTCGGGCCCCTCATGGAGACTGAGCTGGACACGACCGCGCTCGAGATCACCGCGAGCGTCGACGGTCGGCTGCGCCATGGCGGCAACACCCGCGACATGCGCTTCTCGATCCCGGACATCATCGCGGCCGCGTCGGACGTCTGGACGCTGCTGCCGGGCGACCTCATCCTCACCGGTGCCCCGGCGATCGGCGAGATCACGGCGGGTCAGAGCGTCAGCGTCACGGTGGAGGGCATCGGCACCCTCACGAACCCGGTCCGCGCCGGCGACTGACCGCGCTCGTACTCGCACCGCACCTCTCCTCTCGCTGGGTAAATCAGCCGACTTGCCAAAAAGTCCCGCTTCGGCCCCGGAATAGCGGCACTTTTCGGCAAGTGGCCCGCCGAGCGGGTCGGGACGGGACCGACTTGCCAAAAGGTCCCGCTCTGGAGTCCGTATAGCGGGACTTTTCGGCAAGTCGCCCTGTGGGGGAGCAAGACACGGCACCGACTTGCCACAGAATCCCGCTTCGGAGCGCGGAAAGCGGGATTCTGTGGCAAGTCGCCCGCCGCGCTCCGCCAGGAGCCGGCCGCCCATCACCTGTCCCGGGAGCGGCCGCACATCGCCCGTCCCAGGGCGCCGCCCGTCCTGGGCCTTCGGCGCCGGGGACGCACACGGCGCCCTCAGTAGAATCGAGGGCGGTATGGCTTCCTTCCCCTTCTCCACCGCGACCGGAGCCGACGTCCGCGTCCGCTTCTGCCCGTCGCCCACCGGCACCCCGCACGTCGGGCTCGTCCGCACCGCCCTCTTCAATTGGGCCTACGCCCGGCACACCGGCGGCAAGCTCGTGTTCCGCATCGAGGACACCGACCCCGCACGCGACACCGAGGAGAGCTACCAGCTCATCGTCGAGGCGCTCCGCTGGCTCCGCCTCGACTGGGACGAGGGCATCGACATCGGCGGCCCGTACGCGCCGTACCGGCAGTCCCTGCGCTACGACATATACCGCGACATCGTGGCCCGCCTCCTCGAGTCCGGGCACCTCTACGAGAGCTACGCCACCGGCGAGGAGATCGCGGCCCGCAACCTCGCGGCCGGCCGCGACCCGAAGCTCGGCTACGACAACTTCGAGCGCGACCTCACGGATGCCGAACGCCAGCGATACCGGGACGAGGGTCGCCAGCCGGCGCTGCGCCTCCGCGTGCCCGACGAGGAGCTCTCCTTTGACGACCTCGTCCGCGGCCCCATCACCTTCCCCGCCGGGTCCTTCCCCGACTTCGTCGTCGTCCGGCCTAACGGGCACCCGCTATACACGCTCGTGAACCCGGTCGACGACGCGATCATGGGCATCACGCACGTGCTCCGCGGTGAGGACCTGCTCTCGTCGACCCCGCGCCAGATCGCCCTCTATGCGGCGCTCATCGAGATCGGCGTGACCGACTTCGTCCCGCGCTTCGGCCACCTCCCGTACGTGATGGGGGAGGGCAACAAGAAGCTCTCCAAGCGCGACCCCGAGTCGAACCTGTTCCACCACCGGGAGCGCGGCTTCATCCCGGAGGGGCTCGTCAACTACCTGGCGCTGCTCGGCTGGTCGCTCACCCACGACCGCGACGTGTTCAGCCTCGACGAGATGGTGGCGGCCTTCGACGTGGTCGACGTGAACCCCAACCCCGCCCGCTTCGACCTGAAGAAGGCGGAGTCGATCAACGGCGACCACATCCGCCTGCTCGCCCCGGGCGACTTCGAGGCGCGGATCGTGCCCTACCTCGACGGCGTCCTCAACGATCCGCCGACCGAGCGCGAGCTCGCCGTGCTGCACGCCGCCGCCCCGCTCGTGCAGGAGCGCGTGAACCTCCTCGGCGAGGTGCGCGGCATGCTCGGCTTCCTCTTCACCGCGGACGAGGACATCGTGGTCGAGGACGACGCGCTGCCCAAGGCGGACGGCCTCGCCGTCCTCGACTCGTCCAGCACAGCGCTCGCGGGTCTCGACTCGTGGGCCGCCGCCGACATCGAGGCCGCCCTCCGCGAGGCGCTCATCGAGGGCGCCGGCCTCAAGCCGCGCACCGCGTTCGGCCCGCTGCGCGCCGCGGTGAGCGGACGCCGTGTCAGCCCGCCGCTGTTCGAGTCGATGGAGATCCTCGGCAAGGAGTCGACCCTCGCCCGCATCGAGCGGCTCGCGGCCCGCCTGCGCGATGCCTGACGCGCCCGCTGCGGAGGGCTCGCCCGACTCCTACTCGGTGGTGGTGATCGGAGCCGGCCCGGCCGGCCTCGGCGCCGCCCTCAACATCGTCCGGGCGCGGCACCGCACCCTCATCCTCGACGGCAACCGCCCCCGAAACGCGGCGACGCTGCACTCCCACGGCTACCCGACCCGCGACGGCATCTCCCCGCTCGAGCTGCGCAAGCTCGGCCGGGAGGAGCTGGCGGGCTATCCGGAGGCGGAGTTCCAGAACGCCCGCGTGACCCGGGTGAACCGCGAGGGGACCCTCTTCCGGGTCGAGGCGCAGGGCATCCGCGGCAGCGCCGACCGCGTCGTCACCGCGGAGTCGGTGGTCGTCGCGACCGGCCTCGTCGAGACCCTGCCGGCGCTGCCAACCCTCCGCGCCTTCTACGGCACGAGCATCCACAGCTGCATCACCTGCGACGGCTACGAGGAGACCGGCAAGCCGCTCGCGCTGATCGGCGAGACGTCAGACCTCGCCGAGCACGCGCTGCTCCTCACCCGCTGGTCGGACGACATCGTCGTCTTCGGCCCGATGGGGGAGGAGGACGAGCGGGCCCTCGCGCCCCGCGGCGTGCGCGTCGAGCGCCGCCCCGTCGCAGACGTGGTGGGCGACCGCACCGGCCTCACTGGCGTCCAACTCGAGGACGGCGAGGTGGTGCCGCGCACGGCCGCGTTCGTCCGCCCGATCTACCAGCCCGCCCTCGACTACCTCGCGGGCCTCGGAGCCGACGTGGACGACTGGGGCCTCCTGGCCACGGACGGCGAGGGCCGCACCTCGATCCCCGGCCTCTACGCGGCGGGTGACTCGACCGTCCCCGGGCCGCAGCAGCTCATCGTGGCCGCCGGCTCCGGCGCCCGCACTGCCGCCGCCCTGGTCCGCGACCGCCTGTAATGCCGCGACCGCTCCGCTGATTGAGGAGCTCGCGCAGCGAGCGTCTCGAAATCCCATCGCCCGCGGCTGGTCGCGACGCACCCGACCCGTCGCCTGGTTCGGTCCCACCCGAGACATCCCGTATGCTTGTCGACGGCCTTCCGGGGGAACACCCCGACCGGTCAGGGACGTTCCGGTCACCCCGGGTCGCCCCAATGGGGTGTGGTGTAATTGGCAACACGGCTGATTCTGGTTCAGTTGTTCTTGGTTCGAGTCCAGGCACCCCAGCAGTAGCAGCGCGAAGAAGGCCCGGTGAGTCGGGCCTTTTCTGGTTCCGCGGCAAGCCGGAGTGCCGCCGTCATGCCGCGCTTCCGACGCATGTGACCTAGAACGAGACCAAAGACTCAGTACCGATGCGCCTATCGGTTGCGCATCACTTCGGACTCGAGGCATGACTGAGGTTTTCTTGGTTCGTGTTCAGGTTGACATCAGTACCTCGTCGGCCTGATGGCCATCCTCCCCTGACTTCGGGCAGGAGGATGGCCGGCCGCCACGCTCCGTGCCCAGCGGTGAGATGCAGCCCAACAGCACTGACACTCCCGGTGTCTGAAACCACCCGGCGCGCGACACGGGTCGCGCGGCCAATGTCGCGGGTCCAGATGGCCCCGGACAGCCCGTGCACAGACGAGTTGGCGAGCGCGATGGCGTCGTCCTTGCCATCGAATGTTCGTCAGTCTGACTGAAACCAGGTGCGGCGCTGCTCGGACCTGCGGCGCGGCGAAGGAGGAGCGCCCAAGCGCGCCGGACCGGACGCCTGGCGACCCGTCCGGCGGGAGAACCTGGCTGACCAGCCCGCGCAGTGCGCGGATCAGGCCAGCCAGGTCCACCTTCGCGGGCACGTCACCAGTTCTTGAGCGCTCGCGCCTCAGTCACGTCGGTGATCATCCGCGACCCACTCTTCTCCGCGGCGTCGCGCATCAGCGCCTGCTGACGGGCAATGACGTCGAACGCGTTCTCCCAGTTGTTCCAGTGAAAGCCCTCCCACTCGCTGGAGATCGTCGAGGAGTAGCCGTTGCGGATGTAGGCGTCGAGAATCTCGCGGATCGGCACCGAGGGCTCCTCGCCCTGCTCGTCGATCTCGTAGAACTTGCCGTGGGTGTGCACCACCCATGGAAGGATCTCGACCCATTCCTCTACGAGCCCATGCCCGAACAGCCCTGTCGAGTTGACGGCCAGCTCGACGGCGATGTCCTCCGCGCCGTGCCGACCGGCCAGCTCCACAACATCGGCGAACTGCCGCGCCTGCTCATCGTCCAGCGCGGCGCCGTTTCCGTGCTTCGAGTTCCAGTACGCGTCGATGGCAGTGATCAGCTCCGGCGAGATGCCCCGCTGCTCGTATCGCTTGAAGAGGGAGCGCGGCATCTGCGTCATTGTGGCGCCCCAGTCGGGAATGAACCCCAGCCTGGGGGAGCCGAGCTTCTGGTATCGCTCCAGCAGCGCCTGCATGTGAGGGTGCCGGGGCGTGTGATGCGCGTGGATCTCCATGCCGAGAGTGACGTCGTACTTCTCCGCCAGGGGAGGAGTCGCTCCATGTCGTCCGGGGTGAGCGAGTACTGCACCCGCACGATGGGGAAGCCGAGGCGCTGCGCCACGGCGATCTGCGCCGACATGTAGTCGACCAGCTCGTCGTTGGTCATGAGGCGATCACGGCGGATGCCGGCGTCGGCGTTCGCCCCGAGAGCCACCGGAAGGAGACCGGATGTGTCGACGAGCTCCTTGAAGCTGCGCTCGAACTCCGCACTGACGTTCGGGAATCCCTTGATGCTCTGGAAGCCGACGACCTCGAGGCCGGGTCCCAGCCCGCGCTTCGCCACCTCGCGCACCAGCTCCGGGAAGGTCATCTGCCGCGAATGCCAGAAGCGGGTGAAGCTGTACAGCGTCGTCCCCTGGATGGGCGTGCCGAGCGTCGTGGTGTCGGTCATGATGCCTCCTGCAGTGCCATCGTCTTGGTGTCGCGATCGCGGATCATCCGCACCCCGTCCGCCTTGGGCAGGTACGGGATGTACAGGCCGATCGCCACCTGCACCTCGTGGCTGCCGGCGTCAGGCACGTTCGGCTTCGCGCCCTCCAGCACGGCCGAATCGAGGACGAACCACCAGTCGTCGGTCTTGAACGGGAGTTCATCGAGGCGGTAGGTGCGGCCCTCGACCGTAAAGGTGACCGTCTCGGGCGGAACCTGAACCCCATCGATGCGGAACTCCACGGCGCTGACGGAGGACAGGGGCAGCGCCCGGTACCACGGCATGCGGACGGTGATCGCGACCCGATTGCCTCGCCTCTTCAGTGTGTTCTCTTCGATGATGCTGTCTGAGAGCATGTCACCTTCATTTCTCTTGTCGGACGGACGTGCGAGACGTCGGGGTGGGCACAACTACCGCAGTAGGTAGTATGGGCTCGAATGCGGCGGCACGAGCAAGAATTCGACGGCGTGAGCCCGGGGACAGGAGTGCCACCATGGCGGAATCGCCGAGAGTAGCCGTCGTCACGGGAGCTGCGCGCGGCATTGGGGCGTCCATCGCTCAGCGCCTCGCCGCCGACGGGAGGGCCGTCGCAGTGCTCGACCTCAGCGAGGAGTCGACCGAGGAGACGGTGCGCGCGATCACCGCCGCGGGTGGGCGGGCGATCGGCGTGGGCGCCGATGTGTCGAGCGCCGACGACGTCAAGCGGGCAGTCGACCACGTCGCCACAACGCTCGGGCCGCCGACGATCCTCGTCAACAACGCCGGGATCCTCCGGGACAACCTCATCTTCAGGATGACCGAGGACGACTGGGATGCGGTGGTCTCCGTGCATCTGCGTGGGGCGTTCCTGATGACCAGGGCGGTCCAGACGCACCAGGTGAAGCAGGAGTGGGGACGGATCGTCTGCCTCTCGTCCATCAGCGCGCTGGGCAACCGCGGGCAGGCGAATTACACGGCGGCCAAAGCCGGGTTGCAGGGCTTCGTGAAGACCTTGGCGATCGAGCTCGGGCGGTACAACGTGACGGCCAATGCCATCGCCCCGGGATTCATCGCCACCGACATGACGCGCATCACCGCCGAGCGCATGAAGCTGACGCACGAGGGCTTCCTCGCGCAGGTGGCCAGGGAAATCCCGGTCGGCCGGGTGGGAAAGCCGGAAGACATCGCCGCCGCCGCAGCGTTCTTCACCAGCGACGAGGCCTCGTTCGTGTCGGGTCAGGTGCTCTACGTGGCGGGCGGCCCGAAGGCGTGACGGTGCGGTATGACTCGCCCGTCTCCCTCCTGGAGGCTGTCGGCACGGATCTGGGAGCCACCGACTGGTTCGAGATCGACCAGGATCGCATCGCCGCGTTCGGCGCCGCGACCGACGATCTCCAATGGATCCACCTCGATCCGGAGCGCGCTCGGCAGGGTCCGTTCGGCGGCACGATCGCGCACGGTTATCTCACCCAATCGCTCCTGGTGCCGCTCACCCAGCGGCTGCTGCAAGTCGCTGGCACGGACCTCGTCGTCAATGCCGGGACCGACCGGGTTCGCTTCCTCACTCCGGTGCCGAGCGGCGCGCGGATCCGTCTGCGCGCCACGATCGCCGCCGCGGAGCGGGTGAGCATGGGTGTTCGCGTCAAGGTCGCGGCGACGGTCGAGATCCTGGGCGTCGAACGTCCCGCGCTGGTCGCCGAGACCCTCACGATCTACGTGCCCTCCGCACCCACGGCGGGCGACAGCTGATTCGGCATCCCGGAGAGCGAACTCAGGGCCATCGGATCGGACAACGCCGCCCGGATCTTTCCTGCGCTGCCGTTCTGGTGAGGAACGGACCTCGTCGTTCCGCGCCTCAGCCGGAGACGAAGCCGACGGCCATCGCGGGGCGGCGACTCCAGCGATCGCGGAACCGCGAGGGCGTGCAATGCTGGAAGTTTATGGATGTTCGGATCGCGGTTCAGCCCCAGCTCGGCGCATCGTACGACGACCTGCTTCGGGTCGCGCAGGAGTGCGAGCGGCTCGGCTTCTCCGGCTTCTTCATGGCTGACCACGTCATGAGCATGCGCGACCCGACGAGGGCGCTGCCGGGCCCGACCGACGTGTGGACCACTCTTGCGGCGATGTCCCGGGAGACGACGTCCATCAGGCTCGGGACTCTGATGACCTCGGCGAACTTCCGCCTTCCGGGCATGCTCGCGATCCAGGTTGCGCAGGTCGATCAGATGTCGAACGGGCGAATCGAGCTGGGCATCGGGGCCGGCTGGTCGGAAGAGGAGCACAGGGCGTACGGACTCCCGTTCCCGAAGAAGCGGTTCGACGTGCTCGAGGAGCAGCTCGCCATCATCACCGGGCTGTGGGGAACGCCGACGGGGAGCGGTTCACCTTCAACGGCGCGCACTACCAGCTGCACGACTGTCCGGCCCTGCCGAAGCCGACCCAGTCGGCCCCGCCGGTGATCGTCGGAGGCAAGGGAGCCAAGCGGACCCCGGGCTCGCCGCTGCCTACGCTGCCGAATACAACGGCAGCTACGCGACGGACGATGAGGTCCCGGCGATGTTGGAGCGCATGAGGGCGGCATGCGAAGACGTCGAACGCGACCCGGCGACTCTCATCTTCTCGATCATGTCGCCGCTTGCCGTCGGCTCAACCAACGAGGACCAGTCGAGGCGCGCGGCGACAACGGGGAAGACGCCCGAAGACGTGCGCGACCACGGCGTGGGGGCACGCCCGAGCAAGCGGTGGAGCGGCTTCAGGCTCTAGAAGCGCTGGGCGTCCAGCGGATCTACCTCCAGTTCCCCGGCTTCACCGACCTGGACCACCTCGAGCTGCTCGCGCGCGAGGTGCTCCCGCACTTCCAGTAGGTGCGGCCTTCCTCGATCACGCGGTCGATCTGCGGGGTGGACCCCTTCCTGAATCGCTTCCGCAGATAGGTGACTATCGCGAAGCCAGACGGGGTTGGTTGTCTGGACGGGGCGCTCTGGTGCGTTCTCAGCTCCGCGGGACGAGGAGGCTGAACATCGCCTCGAGCGTGCCTGTCATCTCCTCAGCGCTCTGCCCTTCTGATCGAAGGAAGAGCTGAAGCGCGAGTCCGTCGCGCAGAGCGATGAGGCCGGATGCGAGCTGGTCGGGGTCGATGCTGGCGACCAGGGTTCCTTCTCGCTGCATGTCCATGAGGGTTCCGCGGAGGTCCGTGTGGATCCGCGTGTAGACCCCGCGGAAGAAGTCATGGGCAGGATGCTCAGGTCGGATTGCTTCCGCTGCGAGCTGGGTGAACATGGCCGTGATCGCCGGGGCGGCCGCGTTGGCCCGCACGACCGCGAGGATCGCCCGGAAGGGAGAGCCCGAGTCCGCCAATGTGCGCCGGAAGAGTTCCTCATCGGCCTCGTCCCGTTGGCGCAGCAGGGCCATCAGGAGGTCTTCCTTGCTCGCGAAATGGTGCAGGAGGCCCTGTCGCGAGATCCCGCACGCCTCAGCGATCTCCTGCACCGTGACGCCATCGAAACCGGCCCGGCCGAAGGCGCGGGTCGCTTCGGCCAGGATCTGCTGCTGCCGGGCACGGCCGGGGGCGTACCCGTTTCCCGTTGACACGCCTTCACCCTAACCAGCGAATACTTACGAAGGCGCAAGTGTTCGTGATAGCTTCGCCGCGCTGTCATCCGTGACGCAAAGGAGCTCCACCGTGTCGGTAACCGAGAATGATCGACCGGTGCCGCCGATGCCGCACGAGCACTTCACCGACACTTTCGCGTGAAGCCCTCCTGCTGACTCTCCCCGGGCTCACCCACGCCACCGAAATTCGAAGGAAAAGCACTGATGCTGCTCGAACGCGACCTCATCCAATCCGTCGGCTTCCGCAACGTCCGAGAGGGTGGTGAGATCAGCGGGTTCCAGTTCCGCGTGCGCATGCCGTCCTACCGCGGCATGGCCGCGAGCCTCATCGACGGCATCGGGGTGAGCATCCCGGGCATCGTCGACGTCGAGCCCGACGTGCCCCTTTGGACTCTGCAGGGTGAGACGCACACGCTCGCCGAGCTCTGGGAGAGCGACGGTCTGCGGTGGCCGCTGGAGGACGCGGCCATCATCACCGTGCCCCTCGCGGGCGGTCTGCCCGATGGGGTGCACGAGCTGTCGATCGACCTCCGGCTGCGGATGTCGTACATCCCCGCAGAGCACCAGCCCAGCCGCTACCAGGTCACCAAGCACGTGACGCTGTCGCCCGAGGCATCCGGATCGCCTTTCCGCTACGGCGTCTCGCTCTACAGCTTCATGAGCGACTACGGCACGGTGCTCGACCTCGAGACGGCGATGGCCGGCATCGCCGACCTCGGCGCGACGGGCATCGAGATCCTCGGGGAGGGCCACGTGCCGAACTACCCGAACCCGTCGCAGGAGTGGGTGGACGAGTGGTACCGGCTCCTCGACCGGTACGGGCTCGAGCCGACGAACTACGGCTCGTGGATCGACACGCGCCTGCACTCCAGCGGCGAGAAGGGCCGCGACATGACGGTCGAGGAGGGCACCGCCGCCCTGCAGCGCGACCTCCGGCTCGCGAAGCGCCTCGGGTTCCGCTTCGTCCGCCCGAAGATCGGCGTCGTCTCCAGTGACCTCGTCCCGCACCCGATCTGGACCGAGGTCGTCGAGGCCAGCCTGCCTCTGGCCGAGGAGCTCGACGTCATCATCTGCCCCGAGATCCATTCGCCGACCCCCATCAAGCACGAGGTCGTCGACGAGTACATCGAGTTCATCGAGCGCACCGGCACCAAGCACTTCGGCATCCTGATCGACACCGGCATCTTCCAGGACCGTCCGATCCCGCTGAGCCCGGGGAGCTGCCCGGCCGCCGGCCCGCGTTCCTCGACGGCATCCACGTCGACCCGGCCGACTTCGCCAGGGTCGCCCCCTACACCGTCTTCGTGCAGGCGAAGTTCCACGACATCGACGAGAACCTCGAAGACCAGCAGATCCCGTGGGAGCCCGTGCTCAAGGCGATGAAGGACGCCGGCTACACCGGCTACCTCTCCAGCGAGTACGAGGGCGTGCGCGAGCCCTGGCGCTCCATCGAGCAGGTGCGCCGTCAGCACTCCCTCATGCGCCAGACCGCCGACAAGCTCTGACGCGGTCTTTCCTCCCTCAGCAGGTCTCGGACCAGAACGGAGGTTCTGGTCCGAGCTGCGTGCCCGTCCTCGGGCCACGAGCCCTAACGTTGCTCAGAATCGCTCGGAAAGGAGCACGTCATGGCAGAGCCGTTGAAGATCCTGATCGTCGGCGCTGGTATCGGCGGTCTGACGACCGCCTCCGCCCTGGCACAGATCGGCGCTCGGGTCGACGTCATTGACGACAAGCCTGAGATCAGTGTCGCCGGCGTCGGCTTCGGGCTGCGCATCAACGGCCTCCGAGCGGTGCGCGAGATCGGTCTGCTGGAGAAGGTCCTCGAGGTGGGCCACCCCGCGCCCGGGATCGACAACTACGACCCCGACGGAAACCTCCTCAGCACCATGAGCTACGGCTCCCAGGAGGAAGGCCTTCCGGGCTGCGTGACGATGTCGCGGCTCGCCTTCCTCGAGCTGGCCGCGCAGCAGGCCCTCCACAACGGCTGCACCTTCCGCATGAGCACGACCGTCACCGATGTCACGCAGGACGAGGACAAGGCGGCAGTCACCTTCAGCAGCGGCGACCAGGCCGACTACGACCTGGTCCTGGGCTTCGACGGCCTCAACTCGCAGATCCGCCGTGACTACTTCGGCGAGAAGTACGCTCCCCGCCCGGTGGGAGGTGTGGCGTGGCGCGCGGGGCTTCCCAACCGACGCAAGATCATGCAGCCGATCATCTGCCAGGGCTACGGCGGCAAGATCATGCTCACGCCGCTGTCGGCGGAGACCATGTACATGGTCCTCACGGTAGCGGAGGAGGGGCGCCCTCGGTACGACCCGGCGAACATGGCCCAGATCATGCACGATCGTGCGCTCGCCCTCACCGGAGGATCCGAGTTCCTGGCCGACGCGCTGGAAGACGTTCGTTCTGCCGAGAACGTCGCCTACACGCCCTACTCGACCGTGTGGGTGCCGTACCCGTGGTTCCGGGGCCGCGTGATGATCATGGGCGACGCGGCACACACCATGACCCCGTACCTCGGGTCGGGAGCCGCCATGAGCATCGAGGACGGAGTCGTCCTCGCGCAGGAGCTCGCGAAGGATCAGTCCCTGCTCGATGCCCAGCTCAACTTCATGAAGCGCCGCCTGCCGCGCGTTCGCGCGGTTCACGACCGCTCGATCGAGGCGATGCTCGAGGAGTTCGACTCCGTGACGCCGGAGGCGTTCCGCGCTCGCATCGAGCACCTGCGCCACGACGAGCCGATCGCGAACGAGTACGCGAACCGCCTTCTGCGGATGCCCTACTGACCGGCCGGACCGGCCCCCACTTTCGAAGGAGATGCTCGTGTCGCGAACCGACGAATCGTCCCCCGTCGGCACTCCCGCGTCGGCTTCCCCCACCCGACTGCTCGTGGTCGACGCCGGCGACGAGAGTGCCTTCCGGCCGCTGAACGGCGTCGGGGGCATCCCTGGGCCGGTCGCCGGCTACCCGCAGTTCCCGGACATGACGCCCCTGTGGCGCGACGCGGGGGTCACCGTCGTGCGGTCGTACGACTGGGTCTCGCGGCTCGACACACGCAACAATCCGACGAGCCTCTTCCCCGACTGGGACGCCCCCGTCGACGATCCCGCGAGCTACAACTTCGCGGCGACGGACGAGTGGGTGGAGGCTGTGCACTCGATCGGCGCCGAGGTCATGTTCACGGTGGCCAGCTCGATACCCTCCAACAAGCTCCCCGCAGAGGACATGGACCTCTACGGCCGGGTCGTCGAGCGGATCGTCCGCCACTACTCGCAGGGGTGGGCGGGCGGGCCGTCGAAGCCCATCCGCATCTACGAGTTC
Source organism: Naasia aerilata (assembly GCF_030296595.1). GTDB lineage: Bacteria > Actinomycetota > Actinomycetes > Actinomycetales > Microbacteriaceae > Naasia > Naasia aerilata. The sequence continues at coordinate 1,881,113 of NZ_AP027731.1, forward strand.
GGGGACCAGCCCGACCTCGGACCGCTGCACTTCGCGGGACGCCCCGACGAGTTCTACGCCATGTACCAGGCGTTCTGCGAGGCGGTGCGCCGCGTCGACCCGTCACTGACGGTCGGCGGGCCGGCCACCGCGTTCGCCCTCGAGGCTGATGCGCCGTACCGGGAGGGCTTCCTCGAGTTCGTGCGAGACAACGAACTGCCGTTGGACTTCTTCTCCTTCCTCTGGTTCACCGATGGCAGCCGCGATCCTCTCGACTACCGCTACGTGTCCGCCGAGCTGCGAGCCCTGCTCGATCGCTACGGCTTCACCCACACCGACCTGACGCTCTGCTACTGGAACTACCTCGCGGTTCCCAGCAGCTCCGCGCCGGCGCCTGAGAAGGGCGCGTTCCAGGCGGCGACGGCGATCTACCTGCAGGACACCGTTCTCGACCATGCCTTCTTCTTCCGCGCCGACAGCGGGCTCGACCCGCACTACGGCTTCGTCGATCCGGGCGGTGTCGGAACGGCGGACGGCGCTCCCGACGAACGCTCCCGCGCGCTCGCCCTTGCCGGACGAGCGCTCAGGGGCCACCGCCTGGCGGTCACCGGCGGGGACGAATCGGGTCTGGCCTGCGCGGCCGGTCGCGACGGAGATGTCGTGCGAGTTCTCGTGGCCAACTACGTCGCCCCTGACGTGGCGCTCGCCGAACGGGCGGAAGATCGCTTCACCTTCCGCATCCCCATCGGCACTGAGCGCATCGAACTCGGCCTCGCCCTGCCTCCGCAACGGCCCGAACTCGCGTCGGCAGGTGTGGCATCCGCCCACCTCGACGTCCGCAATCTTCCCTGGGCCGGGCGCACGGTGAACGTGACCCGCACCTCCATGACCGGAGCCGTCGACGGCCCCCACGACGCCCGGGTCTCCGACGCGGGCGACCTCCAGCTCGACCTCGACCTCGTACCTCAGTCGGTGTTTCTCGTGGAGATCCAGGCGCGCTAGTCGGACTCGGCGGTTCGCCGCACACCTGTTCGCGTGCCTCGCCGGCAGGGCATCAGAAGCACCGGCTTGATCGCCGCGCCCGCCTCCATATCGTCGATCGCCGTCGCGATGTCGTCGAAGGGATAGGTGGTCACGAGCTTCTCCAGCGGGAAGCGACCGGACTGCTGCATCGCGATGATCTGGGGGATCGACTGCGATGGAACCGAGTCGCCCTGGACCACGCCGACCACGTGCTTGCCCACCATCTTCGAGAGTCGCACCGAGTCGTCGCCCCGTCCGGTCGCGATCATCGCCAGGGTCCCGCCGAGGCGAAGCGCCTCGAGGGATCGCTCGATGACGCTCGGAACAGCGGTCGTGTCGATGACCGCATCTGCCCCGGCTGGTGTGAGAACCCGGACGAGTTCCCGGATGTCCTCGGTGCGCCCGTCGACCGCCGACGTCGCCCCCACCTCGAGCGCCGTGCGGAGCCGGCTCGGCGTCACGTCGACGGCGATCACGTGGGCGGCGCCCGCGGCGGAGGCCGCCATCGCCGCCGACAGCCCGACGGCGCCCACCCCGTTCACCACGACCGTGTCGCCCGGTGCGATGCCGGCACTCCGCCAGACAGCGCCGGCGCCCGTCTGCACGCTGCAGCCGAGCGGCGCTGCGAGCTCGAAGGGGAAACCGTCAGGAATGGGCACGACGGCATCCGCATGCACGAGGGCATAAGTCGCGAACGACGACTGGCCGAAGAACGACCCGTGGAGCGGAGATCCGTCGCGAGCTCGAATGGCGGACGAGCCGCTCGCCGGCTGGCAGCCGAAGTTGAGCTCGATCGCTCTCACGCAGAGCGCCGGGTGACCTGTGACGCAGGCGGCGCAGTGCCTGCACGCCGCGAACGACAGGACGACCCGGGCGCCTGCCTCAAGCGAGGTGGCCGCGGACCCGACGGCTTCGACGACGCCAGCACCCTCATGGCCCAGCACGACGGGCGTCGGCACATCCCGGTGTCCGCCCGCCACGGCGATGTCGGTGTGGCAGATGCCCACGGCGCGCATGCGGACCCGGACCTGGAAGGGGCCGGGCTCCGGCACCTCGATCTCCTGAAGGGCGAACCCGCCGCCGTGCTCGTGGACGACTGCGGCTGTGGCGGAAACCATGGGACTCCTTCGGCGACACGCACCAGGAACGCGCATCTCGTCCGATGGTCTCAAGCCTCCTGGTCCCTGTCACTGTCGTGTTTCTTCCCCGAGGGGTCTCCGCATGGAGGAGGGGAGCGCGTCGCGGTGCAGGCTGCGATCGCCGTGAACAACGGTGAGCGGTCGCAAGTGCTGAAAGTAGTTAGCCTCTGACCATGACGACGTGGCGGTGGCCCGATATGCACACCGGGCAGAAGGCCGTGCTGCAGGAGGTGCTCGTGCACGGGGCGCTGTCTCGAGCCGATCTCTCCCGCCGCACCGGGTTCTCGAGGACCAGCCTGACGCGCCTCTCGCGTGATCTGGTCGATTTCGGACTGGTCGAAGAGGGCGAGACCCGGATGCTCGAGGGACGCGGGCGCCCGGCCGAGATGCTGTCGCTTGTCGACGACTCCGCACAGTTCGCGGGAGTGAAGCTCACGGGCGACTCCCTTCACGCGGTTGTCACCAACCTCAGCTCCCGCGTGCTGCGGACAGTGGACCAGCCTCTGCCGGATCGCTCGGTGGAGGGCGTCATCGATCAGATCGGCGAGGTGCTCGGCGACTTCCGGCGATCGTTCCCGCGCCTCTCGGCCGTGGGGGTGTGCCTGGCCGGCGACGTGTCGAGCTGGGATGGCGAAGAGGTGGTGCTGAGATCGCGGTTCCTGGGCTGGGACGGCGTCCCGGTCCACCGGCTCGTCGCGGAGGCGACGGGACTGAGGGTGGCGGTCTCGAACGACGTTCAGGCCCTCACCGCGGCCCACCACTGGTTCGGCGCCGGCGTCGGCCTGAGCACGTTCGCTGTGATCGGCCTCGGCGCCGGCATCGGCGCTGGGCTCGTCGTCGACGGTCACCTCGCCCGCGGCGGGCACGGGCGCGCGGGGAAGGTCGGGCACACGCAGCTGGAAGACGCAGGCGACGACATCTGCGATCTGGGTCACCGTGGGTGTGCGTCCACGGTCGTGACCATCCCCTCCATCCTTCGCCACGCGTCGGCCGACAGCTTCGAGGACGTGCTTGCCGCCGTGGATCGCGGCGATCCCGACGCGATCGCGGCGATGCAGAGGGCGGGATCGGCCCTCGGGGCCGTCATCGCCCAACTCGTGAACCTGGTCGATCCGGACAAGGTCGTCGTGACCGGCGAGGGGCGTCAGGTGGCGGAGCTGGCGTCCGCCGACATGCAGAAGACTCTGGAATCGCGGCTCGACGAGGGCGGCTCGGCGGCGGTCGAGGTGTGGCCGTTCGAGTTCGCGGACTACGCGCGGGCGGCCGCAGTGACGGCTCTCCGTAGTCTCGTTTGAGCTTCTTGACATTTACTCCCCTCGGGGTACAAAATGGCCGCGACGCGACGCGGAGCCGTTGCCCTACGAAGGAGTAGTGACCTATGAAAAGGAGCTTTCGCGCTTCTGTACTAGCCGCCGTCGCCGTCGTGGCCTTCGGGCTCACCGGCTGCTCGGCGGGTCCTGCTAAGGACAGCGGACCCATCACCCTCGAGTACTGGACGTGGGCTCCCAACGTGCCGGACGCCGTGGCGACCTGGAACAAGGCCCACCCCGACGTCCAGGTGAAGGTGACCGAGGCCGCCGGTGCGGACGACATCCTGGCCAAGGTGCTCGCCGCTCAGCGCGCCGGCAACGGCCCCGACATGTTCGCCGCCGAGTACCAGAAGCTCCCGAACTTCGTCGTGAGCGGGGCTGCCCTGGACATCACCGACATGATCGGGAAGGGCAAGGACGACTTCGCGGAGGGCACCTGGTCTCAGACGACGGTGGGCGGAAAGATCTATGCAGTTCCGCAGGACGTGGGACCGATGGTCTTCATGTACCGCGCCGACCTCTTCGAGCAGTACGGCCTGGAAGTGCCGAAGACGTGGGACGAGTACGCCGCACTCGCCGCGAAGGTGAAGCAGGTGGCGCCCAACGCCTACCTCGGCGGCTACCCGGATGACGGCTCGACGTTCATCGCGTACGCACAGCCTCTGAAGGCCGACTGGTGGTCGACCGACGGCGACTCGTGGAGCGTGGGAATCGATGGCGCGGCCTCGAAGCGGGTCGCCGACTTCTGGCAGCCGCTGGTGGAGCAGGGCCTCATCGACACGACCCACTTCTTCACTCCGGAGTGGGGCCAGAAGATGAACGATGGGACGCTGCTCAGCTGGACCGCGGGAGCTTGGGCTCCTGGCGCAGCGCTGTCGGTCGCCCCCGACACCGCGGGCAAATGGAAGATCGCGCACATGCCGTCGTGGGACGGCGAGACCACGAGCGGAGTGATGGGCGGGTCCTCCGCGGCGATCACCCCCACGTCGAAGCACCCCAAGGAGTCGATGGAATTCCTCGAGTGGCTCAACGGCTCTGAGGAGGGCTCCAACCTGCTGGCCTCCGGGGGCTGTTCCCCGCATCCGTGCACGGGCAGGCGGATCTCGGGAAGCAGCCGATTCCGGATCTGGTTTCCGGTCAGTCCGACTTCTGGAAGGTCGCCACCGACATCGCAGGCAGCACCGCGGCAGTGACCTGGGGCCCCAACGTGCAGGTGGCGTACGACACGTACAGCGACGCGATCAAGAAGGCGACAGCCGACAAGACCCCGTATGCGGATGCCCTCAAGACGACACAGGAGGCCGTGGTCGCCGACTTGAAGAAGACCGGCTTCACCGTCAAGTAGGACGACCAGCGCGGGAGCCGCACATGCGTGCGGTTCCCGCGCACCCGTTTGGAGAACCGATGTCCAGCTCGCCCGTCGCCCGTCGCCACAGCATCCGCCCACGTTTAGCGCCGTGGGTGTTCCTTTCCCCGGCGATCCTCCTGTTCGTCGCCTTCCTGCTCGTTCCCATCCTGTACGCCATCTATCTCAGCGTGATGGCGATGCGGGTCGACGGCGGCGCCTTCGGAGTGCGGCGCCTCGTATTCGTCGGATTCGACAACTACGTCAGGTCGCTCACCGATCCCGAGTTCGTCGCGTCGCTCGGGCGGCTCGCCCTGTTCGGACTCTTCTCGGTGCCGATCACCCTCGGGCTTGCCCTGCTGTTCGCGCTCCTGCTCGACCTGCCGGGAATCCGGTTCGGCCGCTTCAGTCGGACCACCATCTTCCTTCCCTACGCGGTGCCGGGGGTGATCGCGTCTCTCCTGTGGGGATTCATCTATCTGCCGACCACGAGCCCCGTCAATTTCGTGCTGCGGCAGCTCGGCCAGCCGACCGTCGACTTCCTCAACTCCGCCATCTACTCATCGCTCATCAACATCGCGGTCTGGGCGAGCCTCGGGTTCAACATGATCGTGCTCTACACCGCTCTGCGCTCGATCCCGAGTGACATCTACGAGGCCTCCAGGATCGACGGTGCGAACGAGTGGCAGATCGCGTGGCAGATCAAGCTGCCTCTCATCGCGCCCTCCCTCCTCCTGACGCTCCTGTTCTCGCTGATCGCGACCCTGCAGTCCTATTCGGAGCCCACCACGCTGCGTTCGCTGTCGAACTCCATCTCGTTCTCCTTCTTCCCGCTGATGAAGGTCTATCGCGACGCGTTCAGCAAGGACGACATGTCGGGCGCTGCCGCGACCTCGGTCGTGCTCGCGCTGGCGACGCTGCTCGTCTCGTTCGCGCTCCTGCGGATCCTGCAGCGGCGCACCCTGGAGGGATCCCGATGAGCGTCGCCGCCCATCCTCGACCCGCGCGCGGCCGTGTGCTGCCGACACTGATCCTGCTGGCAGGCGCGATCTATACGGCGATCCCCATCGTCTGGGTCGTCACAGCAGCCACGAAGTCACGCGGCGAGCTGTTCTCCACGGCTCCATTCCTCCCCGGCACGGGTTTCTTCGACAACGTGATCGATCTCTCCACGTACGAGGGGGCGCGTTCTGGAAGTGGGCCTTCAACAGCCTGGTGTACGCGGGAGGGGGAGCCGCGATCTCGACGCTCGTCTCGGCGGCGGCGGGATACGCGCTTGCCCGCTATTCGTTCCGGGGGCGGGCGATCGTCTTCACCACTCTCCTGGCCGGGGTCATGCTGCCGCAGATCACCCTGGCGATCCCGCAGTACTTCCTGGTCAGCGCCACCGGACTCGCGAACAGCTACTGGTCGGTTCTGCTGCCCACCTTCATCAATCCCTTCGGCATCTATCTCGCCTGCCTCTATGCGCAAGCGGCCGTGCCCGAGGAGACCATCGAGGCGGCGCGCATCGACGGGGCGAGCGAATTCCGGATCTTCCGCATCGTCGCTCTGCCGATGATGCTGCCCGGCCTCGTCACGGTGCTGATGCTGCAGTTCGTGGGCATCTGGAACAACTTCCTGCTGCCGTTCATCATGCTGAGCGACGAGTCGAAGTTCCCGCTGACCACTGGGCTGTACCTGCTGCTCAACCGCGGGACGGGCACCCCGGTGCTGTATTCGCTCGCCATCACCGGCGCGCTCCTGTCGCTGATCCCGTTGGTCGCGCTGATGCTCAGCCTGCAGCGCTTCTGGAAGCTGGATCTCATCAGCGGAAGCTTGAAGGGCTGACTCATGGAGATATCGATCGCCGGCCCCCGCCTCGTCTTCGGGGCCGACTACAACCCTGAACAGTGGCCTGAGAGCACGTGGGCCGACGACATCCTGCTGATGAAGCGCGCCCACGTGACCAACGTCAATCTCGGGATCTTCAGCTGGGGTCTCCTCGAGGTCGACGACGGGGTCTTCGAATGGGGCTGGCTGGACCGGATCATGGATGCTCTCGCGGACGCGGACATCGGGGTGAACCTCGCCACGCCGACCGCCGCTCCGCCGCAGTGGCTCTGGCAGAAGCACCCCGAAATCGGAACCGTCTCGGACGACGGCGTGCGCACCGGCCCAGGCGGCCGGCTGGGATGGTCGCCGAGCTCGCAGGTGTTCCGCCGCTATGCCCTCCGGATGGTCCGCGCGCTCGCCGAGCGGTACGCGTCGCACTCGGCCCTGCGGTTGTGGCATGTCAGCAACGAGCTCGGCAACGAGAACGCCTACTGCTACAGCGACGAGACGGGGAACGCGTGGCGGGAGTGGCTGCGAGGGACCTACACAACGATCGACCGGCTCAACGACGCGTGGGGCACTGCGTTCTGGGGGCACACCTACACCTCGTTCGGCCAGATCCAGCCTCCCCGCACGGCGAGGACGTCCCACAACCCCGGTCTCCTGCTGGACTTCGACCGGTTCAGCTCCGACGCCCTGCTCGCGCATTACGAGGCTGAACGGGCGGTGCTCCGTGACGTGACGCCCGAGGTGCCGGTCACCACCAACTTCATGATCATGAGCACCGGACATCTGCCGGACTACGCCAAGTGGGCCGGCGCGGTCGACTTCGTGGCGAACGACCACTATCCGTTCGGCGGGAATCCAGATCGCCTGGCGGAGCTCGCGTTCAGCGCGTCCCGCACTCGGGGCGTCGCATCGGGCGGCAACTGGCTGCTCATGGAGCACGCGACGAGCGCCGTCAACTGGCAGGGGGTGAATCACGCCAAGGCTCCCGGGGACCTCGCGCGCGACTCCCTCACTCATGTGGCGCACGGCGCGGATGGGGTCATGTTCTTCCAGTGGCGGGCCTCGACAGCCGGCGCCGAGCAGTTCCACTCCGCCATCGTTCCCCACCGCGGGGCGGACTCACGCATCTTCCGTGAGGTCGAAGAGCTGGGGGCCCGGTTGGAGCAACTCGCCGAGGTACGCGGCACCTCCGTCGAGCAGGGAAGCATCGCTCTGGTTCTTGACCAGACGGCCATCCACGCGATTCATGCGACCCGTGGCCCCACGTCTGGAGTCGACCCCTACGAACTCGCCCACCGCTGGCACCGCCATCTCATCGAGCGGGGTTTCACCGTGGATGTGATCACGCCGCATGCCCGACTCGACGGGTACGAGGCAGTCCTTGTGCCGTACCTCTTCCTGACTGCGGATGACTTGGAACCGCGGTTGGCCGCCTTCGCGCGTGCGGGAGGACATGTGCTCGTCTCGTTCGGCTCCGGCATCGTCGACGAGACCATGCGCGTCCGCGGAGGGGGATATCCCGGGGCCTTCCGAGAGCTGCTCGGAGCCGTCAGCGACGAGGTGCACCCTCTCCCGCAGCGCGCTGGTTCGTCTTGACAACGGCTGGGTCGGACGATCGTGGACCGAGACGACCGAGACCTCGGGTGCGGAAGTCCTCGCGGCATACCGGGACGGAGTCGCCGCCGGCGGCCCTGCCATCACCCGCCGGAGGACGGGCGACGGGACCGCGACGTACGTCAACACGCTGCTCGACGAGGACTCCTCCGCGTCGTTCCTGGATCGCTTTGCAGCGGAGCTCGGGCTGACGCCTGCCGTCCGCGTCGACACGGGTCTGGCGGTTCGCCGCCGACTAGGAAGGAGGCTAATTACCTCTTCCTGATGAACCAGACCGATCGCCCGCTGCGCGCGGAGGCGCGGGGAACCGATCTCGTCACCGGGACCAGCTACGACGACGGGATAGAGGTGGCCGGAGGCCAGGTCGTCGTGCTCAGGGAGGACTCCGCGTGAAGTTCACAGATGGCTTCTGGCAGCTGCGCGATGGGGTGACGGCACTGTACGCCAGCGAGGCCTACGAGTTCCGGCACATCGGGAACAGGCTGCAGGTGCTCGCGCCGACCAAGGAGATCACGACACGGGGGACACTCTCAACAGGCCCGCTCTGACACTGACCCTCCATTCCCCGCTTGACGGTGTCATCGGTGTGACCGTCGAGCACCACCGGGGCGGTGTCCGTTCCGCCGGGTTCGACCTGGTCGGAGCCCAGCCGGACAGGGGAACGGTGGAGGTGGGAGATGGTGAGGCGTTCCTCCGCTCTGGCGGGCTCACCGCACGCATCCGGGCCGGGGCTCCGTGGGAGCTGGTCTTCGAGCGGGACGAGATCGAGCTGACCCGAAGCGGCCCCAAATCGATTGCGTTGATGTCGGTGAGGGATGAGGCTCGTCTCGGCGAGCGCGGCTTCGAACGTCCGGAGGGTCCTCGGGCAGCGGGCGATCGAACCTATCTCGTGCAACAGCTCAGCCTCGGAGTCGGGGAGCTCGTCTACGGGCTCGGTGAGCGGTTCGGGCCCCTTGTGAAGAACGGCCAATCGATCGAGATCTGGAACGCCGACGGGGGAACCTCGAGCGAGCAGGCCTACAAGAACCTGCCCTTCTACATCTCCAATCGCGGGTACGGCGTCCTGGTCGATCATCCAGGACATGTCGCCTTCGAGATCGGGTCCGAGGCGGTGGAGCGGGCCCAGTTCGCCGTGGCCGGGCAGCAGCTCACCTATTACGTCATCGACGGGGTAGACCCCGCCGGCGTCCTCGAGCGATACACCGCCCTGACGGGGAGGCCGTCGTCGGTGCCCGCCTGGTCCTTCGGGACCTGGCTGTCCACGAGCTTCACGACCGCGTACGACGAGGCGACGGTCACGTCGTTCATCGATGGAATGGACCATCGTGATCTGCAGCTGAGCGTCTTCCACTTCGACTGCTTCTGGATGCGCGAATTCACCTGGTGCGATTTCGAGTGGGACCCGCATGTCTTCCCTGATCCGGAAGGCATGCTCCGACGTCTGCACGATCGAGGTCTGAAGACCTGTGTCTGGATCAATCCCTACGTCGGGCAGTGGTCTCCGCTGTTCGACGAAGCGCGCGACGCCGGTTACCTGCTGAGGCGTGCGGACGGCACCGTCTGGCAGTGGGACAAGTGGCAGGCCGGGATGGCGATCGTCGATTTCACCAACCCGGAGGCGACCGCCTGGTACCAGGACAAGCTCCGCGTGCTGCTGCGCCAGGGGGTCGACGCTCTCAAGACCGATTTCGGCGAGCGGATCCCCGTGGACGTGGTCTGGCATTCCGGAGCCGACCCTGATGCGATGCACAACTACTACACGCAGCTCTACAACGCGACCGTCGATGAAGTGCTGGAGGAGGTGCATCCGGGGGAGTCGATCGTGTTCGCCCGATCGGCGACCGTCGGCGGTCAGCGGATGCCCGTGCACTGGGGCGGCGATAGCACGTCGAGCTTCGACTCCATGGCGGAGACGCTCCGGGGAGGGCTCTCGCTCGCGTTCGGAGGCTTCGGCTTCTGGAGCCACGACATCGGCGGCTTCGAGGGCGTTCCCGACCCCGCGGTGTTCAAACGATGGATCGCGTTCGGGTACCTGTCGAGTCACTCCAGATTCCATGGCAGCGACAGCTACCGCGTGCCCTGGTCGCTGGACGAGGAATCGGTCGACATCACGCGACGTTTCGCGCGGCTCAAGATGGCGCTGATGCCGTACCTCTTCGAGACCTCCCGTGTCGCCACCGAGCGGGGCCTCCCGGTCATGCGCCCGATGGCGCTCGCCTATCCCGATGATCCCGGCGCTGCCTACCTCGACAGGCAGTACATGTTGGGCCCTTCGCTCCTGGTCGCGCCGGTCCTGAGGGCCGATGGGGCTGTGGAGTTCTACCTGCCACAAGGCGGATGGACCTCATTCCTCACCGGCGCGCGCGTCGAGCAGGGCGGATGGCGTAGGGAGCACCATGCGTTCGACTCCCTGCCTCTGTACGTGCCCGATGGATCTGTCATCCCCGTCGGAGCAGTGACCACGCGACCGGACTACGACTATCTGGAGGGTCTGAATCTCCGGGTCTTCCCTGGACCTGGAAGCGGTTCCCGAACCGTCCGGGTTACTCGTCCCGACGGCAGCGACTCGAGCTTCGAGGTGAACTGGACTGATACGGAGGTCACTGCGACCTCTGATGTGCCGGACGGCTGGGGCGTGGTGCTCCCCGGAAGGTCGGCGATCGCTGCGGAGGGCGGACGCGTTCGGATCGCGAGGCAGTCGTGATCGGGGACCACATCCTCGTCCTGCCGGGTGGCGGGTACGAAGACCTGGCCGCCCACGAAGGAGAGCCGGTCCAGAAGTGGCTCGAGAGGGCGGGGGTTGCGGCGAGCGTCTGCCCATACCCGGTGAACAGCCGCCATCCCCTTCCGCTCGAAGCCATCCGCGCCGAGATCCGAAGGGTGAGAGAGGCCGGCGCGGAGCGGATCGGCCTCATGGGGTTCTCGGCAGGTGGCCATGCAGCGGCTTCCGCCGCCCTGGCGCCGGGCGCCCGGCCAGACGAGAGGGTGGATGCGGTCGTTCTCGGGTATCCCGTCGTGTCCATGGAACTGGAGACCCATGCCGGGTCGCGCCGCGCCCTGCTCGGAGACGAGCCGGCGGACAACCTGCGCGCCCAGACATCGGTGGACCGGATGGTCACACCGCAGGCGCCGCCCTTCTTCATCTGGCACACGGCTCCCGACGACGCGGTCCCCGTCGAGCACAGTTACCGGCTGGCTTCGGCTCTCGCACGGGCCGGTGTCAATCACGAATTCCACGTCTTCGCGGAAGGTGGGCACGGCCTCGGAATACGCGATGTGCCCCTCGGGGCGGTCGTCTGGCGGGAGCTATGTGAGCGGTGGCTGGGTACTCGGGGCTGGCTACCGCGGGAAGTGTGAGTCCGACCGGAACTGGCGAGGCTCAGCTCTTCTGCGCCTCCTGAAGGTCACGCTCGCACTGGGCGCCGTGGGGCGCCGCGGATGTCGCGCCGCACACGATCGCTTCGAGGGACCGTCGTCCATGAGCCGAGCGGAACCGCGCCCCACTTGCGCTTGAGGACACCGTCGGAGAAAACTGCTTCCTTCCTTCGTAGGTTCTTCAATCTTGTGAGTCGGGGTGCTGAGTGGTTCCACCGCCCGACTGGGTCGGCATGCGAGCAGCGCGACCAAGTGAAGAAACCCTGCAGTGGGTCGCCGACGCGATGGGCTCGGCGGTGCCCGCCGACATCGCCGTGCGTTTCCTGCATGGCGGGTCGACGAGCGCAATTCACGAAGTCACATTCGGCGCTGGAACGTCGGTGGTGCTGCGTCGGTGGATCTGTCCGGATTGGAAGCAGGTCGAGGCCTACCTGAGTCCACGCCATGAAGCGGATGCTCTGCTGGCAGCGTCAGCGAACTCGTTGCCTGCGCCGGCCCTACTGGCCCTCGATGAAGAGGGGGATGGTCTGGCCGACGGCGTGCCGGTGCCACGCCGTGTGGGCGCCGGGGGTGAATCTCACCAGATTGAGCCGGGCCCGGGATGGCTCGGTGCCGGCGTAGTAGACGTTGAAGGAGACGTCTCCGGTGAACCACTCGGCCGGCCCCTTCGCGGTGGGCGACTTCGGCTGGCGTTCCGTGCTCATGCGCTCTTCCTCTCCTGTTGCGGGTGCAGCTTCTCCTCGTGTGCGGCTATGGCCGAAGCAGAACCTTGATGGCCCGGCGCTCGTCCATCGCCGCGTAGCCCTCGGCGGCCTGCTCCAACGGGAGCGTGAGGTCGAACACCTTCCCCGGGTCGACCTCCCCGCTCATGATGAGCCCGATCAGGTGCGGGAGGAAGTGGCGCACGGGCGCGGGTCCGCCGTGCAGGTGCACGCCGGAGAAGAACAGCTCGAGCCCCGGCAGCTCCACCTCGTGCGAGACGCCGACGTACCCGACGTGGCCGCCCGCGCGAGTGGCGCGAAGCGACTGGATCATCGACTCCTGGGTGCCGACCGCCTCGATGGTGGAGTGCGCACCGAGGCCGTCGGTGAGCTCCTTGATTCTCGCCACGCCCTCGTCGCCGCGCTCCTCGACGATGTCGGTGGCGCCGAAGCCGCGGGCCATCGCCTGCCGGTCAGCGTGACGGCTCATCGCGATGATGCGCTCCGCGCCGAGCTGCTTCGCGGCCAGGATCCCCAGCAGACCGACGGCGCCATCACCCACGACCGCGACGGTCTTGCCGGGCCCCGCCTCGGCGGCGACCGCCGCGAACCAGCCGGTGCCGAGCACATCGGACGCCGCGAGAAGGCTCTTGATCTGCTCGGGGCTCGGGTCGCCCTCGACGGCCACGAGGGTGCCGTCAGCCAGAGGGATCCGGCAGTACTCCGACTGGGATCCGGTCGCGGCGCCCGGCTGGGCGTGCACGCAGTGGCTCTGGTAGCCCGCCTTGCAGATCTCACAGGTGTTGTCGGAGGCGAAGAAGGAGCCGACGACGAAGTCTCCGACCTTGATGTCCCGCACTGCCGCCGATCTCCTCGACGACGCCCACGTACTCGTGCCCCATGGGCACCGGCCACGTGTCCTGCCCGATGCCGCGGTAGGGCCACAGGTCCGACCCGCAGATGCAGGCGGCGGTGAGCCGGATGATCGCATCGGTCGGCTCGACGAGCGCCGGGCGATCCCGGTCCTCGACGCGAACGTCGCCGGGAGCGTGCATGAGAACTCCACGCATGGTGTTCCTCGTTGTTTCTGAGCGAGATGGATGAGGTCGCCGAGCCGTCAGCGCCGGATGAACGCGGATCTGCGGCCGGAGAAGGTGAGAAGCAGCGCGACCAGGCCGAGCCCGATCGAGGCGACCGGCAGCGCGAGGCCGTCGAAGGGGACGAGCAGGGCCGCTCCGAGAATCCCCGCGCCGAAGATGGCGAGGTTGAACGCGACCGGCAGGAACGAGTTCGCGACATCGGAGTTCTCGCCGCCCGACACGGTCAGCGCGGCCTGCAGCTGAGCGGATGCCCCACCGAAGCTGACGCCCCACAGCGCTGCGGCGACCAGCAGCGCGGGAGCGAACGCGTGGGCCACCAGGAGGACGGCCGCAGCGGCGACGAACGCCGCGACGCTGAGGTGCAGGAGCGGTGCCGGGTGCCGGTCGAGGAGGGCGCCGGTGAGGCCCACGCCGAGGAGGGACGCGAGCCCGTAGACGAGGAGCATCAGCTCGGGCGGGATGCCCGTCCCGGTGGCGCGGAGGTAGGGGGCGACGTACGTGTAAATGGTGCTGTGCGCGAGCATCCAGACGGCGATCACGGCCAGGACGATGGGGACGCCGCGAAGGGCGAAGACCCGGCCGAGCGGAAGCTGCGCCGCGGCGGGCTGGCCGCCGGCGTCGGGCACGACGAAGAGCACGAGCCCGGTCACGAGGATGGCAAGGCCGGTGAAGGCGAGGAAGGACCACCGCCAGTCCGTGACGGATCCGATCCACGCGCCCAGAGGGGTGCCGAACGCGAAGCCGAGCGGCGCGCCGACCGACATGATCGACAGGGCGACCCCCGAGCGCGTCGGTGGGCTGATCCGCAGGGCGTAGGCGGCGAGCATCCCCCAGAGGATGCCGGAGAACGAGCCTGCGACGAATCGGGAGACGAGCGAGAGGACGACGTCCGAGGAGAGCGCGGTCACCGTGTTGCCCAGTGCGAGGCCGGCGACACCGGCGAGCAGGAGGGGCCGCCGCCGGAACCGCCGGGTGAGGCTGATGGCCGGAACGGTGACGATCATGGTGCCGAGTGCGTAGGCGCTCACGAAGAGCCCGACGGTGCCTTCGCTCGTGCTCATGCCGTCCGCGATGTCCGGAAGCAGCCCAGCGGGCATCGTCTCGATCGACACCAGGAGAAACCCGATGAGCGCCAGGACGATCAGCGCGGCCAGAGGCAGACGGCGAGGGACGGAGGCGGGGAGCGGAAGCGTGCCGGATCCGACAGTCGAGAAGGTCATCGCATCGAGTCAACGCGGCAGCCGGGGAACGGGGAGTCCCTGCTGAAGGGTGTACCGGCAGGGCACCCCACCGGCCCGCACCGGGACCTACCCTGACGGGATGGACAACCGATCCGAGGTCCGCGACTTCCTTATGTCGCGGCGCGCTCGCGTCAGCCCCGAGCTGGCCGGCCTCCCCTCCGGCGTTCACCGCCGCGTTCCGGGGCTGAGGCGCAGCGAGGTCGCCGCGCTCGCCGGCGTGAGCGTCGAGTACTACGCCAAGCTGGAGCGCGGTTCGATCGCGGGAGCGTCGGGCTCGGTGCTGGAGGCGATCTCCCGCGCGCTGCAGCTCGACGACACGGAGCGTGCGCACCTGCTCGACCTCGCGCGAGCGGCCGACGGGATCCCAACCTCGGGCCGCCCGCGGCGCCGGCCGACCAGGCAGAGCGGGTCCCGGCCCAGCCTGCAGTGGGCGCTCGAGGCGATCACCGAGGGGGTCGCCTTCGTCCGCAACTCCCAGCAGGACATCCTGGCGATGAACGCGCTGGGCCGGGCGTTCTACTCACCCGTGATCGGCGACGGCGGGCGCACTCCCAACCTGGCGCGCTTCCAGTTCCTCGATCCCGCCTCCCGCGACTTCTACCCCGACTGGGACATGTTCGCCGAGATGTGCGTGGCCATCATGCGGGCCGAGGCGGGCCGCGACCCGCACGACCGGGGCCTGCAGGACCTGGTCGGGGAGCTCTCCACTCAGAGCGCGACCTTCCGCGCCCTCTGGGGAGCCCACAACGTCCGGACCCATGGCACGGGCACGAAGCGCTTCACCCATCCGGTGGTGGGGGAGCTCGTGCTCGCCTACGAGGAGCTGTCGGTCACGGCGGAGCCCGGAATGGTGCTCATGGTCTACACGGCGGAGCCGGGCTCGCCCTCCGCGGAGCGCCTGCGGCTGCTCGCCTCCTGGGCGCGGACCGAGGAGCTGCACCGGGAGGGCGAGCAGGTCTGACGTGCGTCTCCCAGGTGCGCGCTAGCCCTGGCCCGCGTCGGGGGTAGGGCTCGGTGAGGGGGAGGCGCCCGGTGCCGGTATGGCGCTGGACGACGGGGTGGTGCCGGCGACGGGCTTCGTGGTGGCCGTCGGTTCGGGAGTCGGGGCGACGGTCTGTTGCGGCGTCGGAGTCGGGTCAGGAGTCTGGCTGGGTGCAGGCGTCGGGGCCGGTGCAGCGGGCCCGGTTGCTCCCGGGGTCGGGCTGGGCGCCGGGACCACGCTCGGGCTGGGCTCTGGTGTGGTGACGGGCGTGGGCAGGACCGTCGGCGTCGGCGTCGGCGTCGGCGTGGGCGTCGGCGTCGGAGTCGCGCCGGGTGCCGGCGGGGGAGTGCCGGCCGGGGCCGCCGCGGGAGTGCAGGACGTGTCCGCACGGTAGGTGAGCGTCGGGCTGCCGATCAGGAGACCCTCCGAGCTCGCGGCGGTCACCGTCACCGTGCCCGCGGGAGCGGCGAAGGAGAAGGTGCCGTCTGCCGCCCGGGTCGCGGGGACCCGTGCCGAGCCCACGAGCACCTCCGTCACGTCGGGGAAGTGTCCGACCAGCCGGAAGGTCGTCCCGCCGCACGTCGAGGCCACGGGCACGACCTCGGCAGACGATCCTTCGGTCGCCACGATCGCGGTCAGCTCGCCAGGCTGTTGGAGCGAGTTCGCATCGGGCGGCTCGTAGCCCCAGTCCACGGGAGCGGGACCCGGAGTGGTCGACTCGCCGCCCGGTGCGGCAGCATCAGGCGCGTCGTCCACGATGACGGGTGCACGGTCGCCGGGCGGGCCGGCGTGCCTCAGAAGCCAGCCGTACGGGTCGATCGCCTGGGTGCCGTCGAGCCGCACCTCGAGATGCAGGTGCGGGCCGGTGGACCACCCGGTGCTGCCGACGCGGCCGACGATCTCGCCGGCGCCGACTGTCTGGCCTTCCGTGAGCGGGACGGATCCGACCCGCATGTGCGCGTAGGTGCTCGTCAGCATCTGCGAGTCGACCGTGTGCTCGATCACGACATGGACGCCGAGCCCACCGCTGTCCTCGACATTCCGGACGATGCCGTCAGCGATGGCGTAGACGGGCGCGCCATCGCCCGGCAGGAAGTCCGTGCCCTGGTGGAAGCTCGAGCAGCGCGGGCACGGAGGCACTCGGGGGCCGAAGCCGTCCGAGATCCGCACCGGACCCGCGAACGGCCACCGCGCGAGGAAATGGGTGGCGGTGTCGCCCCCGTCCGCTTGGGCAGCCGGCTGAGCGTCGGCTTCTGCTCCGGGCGCCGTCGTGGCATGGGCGACCGTGTGCGCCGCAGCCTTGAGCGTCGGGCGAATCGGTGTGCCGGGCTCGGTGGGAGCAAGGGTCGCGGGAAGGGCCAGAGGCACGATCTCCGGCGAGGGCCCGCTGTCGACCGCGGCAGCCGCAGCCGCACCGGCGAGGCCGAGAGCCACCGTCAGCCCGAGCGCGAAGACGACTCCCCGGCGAGGCGGGGTGGGCGCGCGGTGGCGGGGGTTCGCATGGGTGGCCTCGGGTCTGGCCGTAAAAATTATGCAGGCGGGAGCCCGCTCGGGTGCTCGACAGTACGACGTGGCGGGTCGGGCGAACAAGGACTCCTGGCCCTTTCACATGAATGAGGCGTGACGCGGCGTTCGCCACCAACACCAGAGCCGCGGACGGCAAGCACGTTGTGCAGGTCTCGGTCGCATCCGGCGCGGCGACGGGGACCGGTGCCTAGGCTGACCTGGTGAGATTCGCCGCGCTGCGGGCGCCGTCGTTCAAGGGGCTCCTGGCGGGCGGCACGCTCCTCATGGCGGGCGACAACGCGGAACACGCGATCACCTACCTCGCGATGTGGCAGGCCTTCCACTCGCCTCTGCTCGCCGGGTTCGCGATCGTCGCGCACTGGGCTCCGCACCTGTTCTTCGGCGTGCTGTTCGGCGGGCTTGCTGACCGGTTCGACAATCGCCGGATCATCCAGATAGCGCTCGGCATGTTCGCCCTCGCCTCGATCATCTGGGGCGTGCTGCTCGCCACCGACACGCTGCAGCCCTGGCACTGCGTCCTTCTCCTGCTGCTGCACGGCTTCGCGAGCGCTCTGTGGCGGCCCGCCGACCAGCTGATGATCTACGACATCGTCGGACCGGAGCACCTGCCGAGCGGGGTGCGGCTCCTGGCGACCGGGATCTCACTCGGTCAGCTGGTCGGGCCCGCGATCGGCGCTGTCCTGCTCTCCACGGTGGGGCCGGCCGTCGGACTCTTCGTCAATGTCGTCCTCTATGTGCCCTTCCTGATTTATCTCTTCGTGACGCCGGCGACCGGGCATCGGCGCCGCACCGAGTCGGTCGCGCGGCCGAGCCTGCGCGGTGCGTTCGCGGTGCTGGGGGAGGTGCCGCGCTACAAGGCGATCTCCACGGTGCTGCTGCTCCAGGCGGCGATCGGCCTGCTCATCGGCATGGCGATCATGACCCTGCTGCCCGAGTTCGGTGAGCTGCTCGGCAGCGACGGATCCGGTGTGGGATACGCCCTCCTGCTCACCGCTACGGCGGCCGGCGCCGTGACGGGCGGCCTGCTGCTCGAAGGGGTGGGCCGGCTGGCTCCGTCCCCGGTCGGGGCGGCGTCCTTCGGCGTCGTGCTGGCCGTCGCCGCCATCACGTTCGCGCTGTCGCGCGATCTCCTGCTCTCCGTGGCCGCGCTCTTCGTCGTCGGGATCGCGTCGCTCGCGTCCGAGTCGACCTCGCAGACCGTGGTCCAGCTCGGGGCGCCGTCGGCGCGGCGGGGCGCGTTCATGGGGGTCTACTCGATGACGAGCCTGGGGTCCCGGATGGGCTCGGGTGTCCTCGTCGCAGTGCTCGGCGGGCTCCTCGGCGTCTCCGCGACCATCGCCATCAACGGCGTTGTGCTCGGCCTGGTCGCCGCCACGCTGGTCGCTGTCTCGCTCGTGCGCGCCGGCCGAGCTCTAGCCACGGGCGAACCGGAGGTTGCGGACTCAGTCCCCAGGTAGCGCCGCGGGCATCGGACCGGCCACGTCCCGGGCTCCTGCGACGGGTATGGGCCGTCTGGCCCCGCACCCGTCGCCCCGGTGCTCGCGCACAGAGGCGGCACGGGTCTCGCGCCGCTAGCCCTTCACCGCTCCGACGGTCATCCCCGCGATCACGTGACGCTGGAAGAGCGCATAGATGACCAGCTGGGGGAGCAGCACGAGGGTCGCCGACGCCATCATGCCGCCGTAGTCGACGGTGTACTGGCCCTGGAATCGCGACACCGCGAGCGAGACGGTGACCATGTTGGGATCGTTGATGAGGATCGACGCGAACGGGAACTCGTTGAAGACGTAGACGACGTTGAAGATGAGGATCGTCGCGATCACCGGGCGCATGAGCGGGAGGACGACGCTCCAGCAGAGCCGCCAGAGGCCGACTCCGTCGATGATCGCCGCCTCCTCGATCTCGCCCGGGAAGTCGCGCAGGAAGCCGGTGAGCAGCAGGGTGTTGAACGGGATCGACACGGCGATGTACGGCACGATCAGGGCGGCGTAGGTGCCGAAGATCCCCAGCGTCAGGTCGAGCCGGTAGACCGGGAACAGCAGGATGTACACCGGCACGGCGAGCCCGGCGAGCAGGTAGAACCGCAGCGAGGACTGACCCGCCTTGCGCCGGAAGATCATCCGGGTGAGGGCGAACGCGGCCATGAAGGACACCGCCGCGCCGACGGTCACCGAGATGATCGCGATGAGGAACGTGTTGGCGTACATCTGCACGAGCGGGAGCGACGTGAGGGCGTTGAGGTAGTTCTGGATCGTCAGGGATGTGAAGGAGAACGGGTCGCCGAGGATCTTCGAGCTCGGCTGGAACGAGAGCAGGACGATCCAGAGCAGCGGCAGGATGATGAGGAACGTGACGAGGTAGGCGGCGACGCCGGCGACGATGCTCGTCGTCCGTGCCCGTCGCGCCCACGGCCCGCGGGAGGACGGGGCGCGCAACTGCGCAGTCTCCGCGGCGGGCCGGATCTCGTCGGTGACGGGGGCGGCGGCGCTCATGCGGTCCTCCCGCGCCGGGCGAGGGCGAGGTAGCCGGCGGAGACGATGGCTCCGAGCACGGTGACGATGACGGCGATCGCCATGCCCGAGCCGTACTGCTGGTTGGTGAACGTGACGAAGTACATGTAGCTGACCAATGTCTCGGAGCGGTGGACGGGCCCGCCGCCGGTGAGCATGTAGACGAGTTCGAAGATCTTGAAGATGTTCGTGATGAGCAGGACCGTGACGATCGCAAAGGTCTCGCGCATCATCGGGATCGTCACGAAGCGCAGCTGCTGCCAGCCGGTGGCGCCGTCGAGGGCGCTGGCCTCCATGACGTCGCCGGGGAGGAGCTGCAGACCGGCGTAGAAGATCGTCATCGCGAAGCCGATGCTGCTCCAGATGAAGACCAGAGAGATGGCGTAGGGGGTCAGGGTGTCGCCGCCGATCCACTGCACGGGCGCGACTCCGATGCCGGCGAGGAGCCGGTTGATCAGCCCGATCTTCGGATCGAGGATGAAGACCCAGATGAGGCCCGCGAGGATCGGCGCGATGATGGCCGGCCCGAAGACGAGCGCCCGCAGCGCCCCGCCGCCGGGGATCTTCCTGCGCAGCAGGAGGGCGAGCGCGAAGGAGAGCGGGATGAGCAGGACGAGGCTGACGACCAGGATGACGACCGTGTTCTGGAGCGCCTGCCAGAAGAAGGGGTCCTGGCCGAGGGCGGCGTAGTTGCCGAACCCGATGAACTCGGGTGTGCCGAAGCCCTGGAACTTGGTGAAGCTGAACCACACCGAGTAGAGCACCGGGTAGACCACGAACATCGTGAAGAGGACGACCGCGGGGGCGACCATCAGGAGGATCTTCCAGCGGGAGCTGACCCAGATCATCGATTGCCGCCTTCCTGGCGTGAGGGGAGGTGAGCGGGGAGGAGCCCGGACGATCGCGTCCGGGCCCCTCGCACTCACTCGGCGTCGAGCGCCTTCTGGACCAGGTCGACCGCCTGCTGCGGCGAGAGCTGGTTCTGGATCACGCCGTAGATGCTGTCGTACATCGCGCTCGCCACCGCGGTCGAGACCAGGAGGTCGGGCTGCGACTCGGGGCTGGTCACACCGGGCGCGGTCGAGGCGTCCAGCGCGGCCTTGAGGACGCTCTGCTTCTCGGCGTCGAGCTGCGGCTCGTAGTCGGTCACCGGGGGCTGCCCGTTGTCGACCAGCAGCTGCTGCGCCTCGTCGCCGTAGTAGAAGGCCAGGAACTTCTTGACCGCCGCGAGCTTGGTCTTGTCGTCGCCAACCTTGTGGCTGACGGCGAACGGGGCGGAGGCGACGTTCATCACGATGTTCTGCTCGCCGACGCCGTCATCGAACTGCGGGCCGATCCAGAAGCCCGCGTCCGGTCCCACCTGGGACTCCTGGATGGCGCTCGAGGCCCACACGCCTGCATCGAGCATCGCAGCCTTGCCGCTGGTGAACTGGTCGACGGCCTGCTGGTAGGTCTGCGTGGAGACGTTGGTGGGGAACGCGCCCGCCTCGCGGAGCTCGGCGATGTGCTGGTAGAGCCGGAGGAAGTCCGGGTTGCTGTACTTCTCCGAGCCGTCCAGCAGCCCCTTCACCTTGTCCTGGTAGCCGAACCGGTCGAGGTCGACCAGGAAGCTCCAGACGCTGAACGAGGACTGGTTGGCGCCGTTCGAGATCGTCGGGATGCCCTTCGCGCTCAGCGTCTTCGCGACGTTGAGGAGGTCGTCGAACGTGACGGGGACCTCGAGGCCGTTGTCGGCGAGGATCTTTTTGTTGTACCAGAGGCCGGTGAGCAGGCCCTGGTACGGGACCCCGTAGATCACCTTCCCGCTGCTGAACCCCGAGATGGTGCTCTTCGGGAAGTGCTCGGTCAGCTCGAGGTCGTCGAGGACGGGGGCCAGGTCGAGGAGCTTGCCCGCCTGCTGCATCTGCTCGGCGGTGGACTTGTAGACCCAGAAGATGTCGGGGAGCGTGTCGCTCTGCGCCGCGATGGACAGCTTCTGGAGGTGCTCCGCGACGGCCTCGCCGCTCACCTTCACCGTGATGTCGGGGTTGGCCTTCTCGAAGGCCTGCACGATCGCCCAGGTGGCGGGATCGGCCGTCTTCACGTCCGGGTTCTGCAGGGAGAGGGAGATCTCGGTCTTGCCTCCGGAGGAGGTCGAGCCCGATCCGCCGGCGCTCGCGCAGCCGGCGACGCTGAGCAGCGTCGCGCCGACCGTCAGGGCGGCGAGGGCGATCCTGCGGACCGAGCGGCCGCGGGTCTGTGGCAATGACATGTCATCTCCTTTGATGAGGGACGCAGCTGTCGCTGGTCCTTCTCCTCCGCCGCGAGGGTCTCCGGGGAGGCTATCTGCGAATGTGATCGAAACGTTTGCGCCAAACGTTTTCCTGAGAGTAGGGGTGGGTGCCGAGTGTGTCAAGCAGGCTCGGCGACCGCGTCCGCGACGCGGTCGGCATCGACGCCGGGGAAGTCCTCGGTGGAGGCTCGGAACTCGATGGACTGCTGGAGCCGAACCGTTCTCGGTCGGGCGTCGCCGTCGTGCAGCCGGTCCGCGAGCAACCGGACGGCGGCCACACCCACGTCGAAGGCCGGCTGGCGGACGGTCGTGATCTGCGGCTCGAAGAGGTCCGAGTGGTTGAAGCCGTCGAAGGCTGCGAAGGCGACCTCGCCCGGGATGGTGAGGCCAGCGGTACGTGCGGTCCGGAGAGCCGAGACCGCGAGCGGGGTGCTGCCCGCGATGACCGCCGTCGGCCGCGCCGGCGCCCGGAAAGCGTCGAGCAGGCGGTCCTTCAGCTCGTCGTCGTCCGTCCCGCTGAGCACGATCTGGTCGGCGGGATCGAGCCCCGCGGCGCGGATGGCGTTCCCGAACCCCTCGCCGCGCTCGCGCAAGGTCGGCACCCGGATATCGCCCGCCATCAGGGCGAATCGGCGGTGGCCTGCGGCAATCAGGTGGGCCACCAGGCGCTCCATGGGCTCCCGGTTGTCCGCGCCGACCTGGTCGAACGGAAGGTCGGGGAACACTCGGTCGAGCAGGACGATGGGCGTCTTCTCCTCCTCGAGGAGCTGCAGCAGGCCGGGCGTGGACACGGCGGCGCGGCCGAGGATGAGCCCGTCGACGCGGCGGTCGAGGAGTGCGTGGGTGGCGCGCTCCTCGCGCTCCGGGTTCTCCGCCGAGTTCGCGAGGATGAGCGTGAGTCCCAGGTTGGCGGCCGCGTGCTCGACCCCGTGCACCATCTCCGCGAATGCCGGCTCGCCGGCGTCGGGCACCACGAGGCCGATGCTGTCGGTTCGGGATCGGCGCAGGGCCCGGGCGAGGGCGTCCTGCCGGTAGCCCGTTCGCGAGATGGCGTCGAGCACGCGCTGCTTCGTCTCGGGCTCGACGTGCCGGGTCCCGTTGAGCACGTGCGAGACGGTGGAGATCGACACTCCTGCCATCTCGGCCACCTGGACCATTGTCGCCATCAGGGCTCCTTCGCGCCATTCGTTTGCGCAAAGTTAGCGCATCACGGGCGACGGGCGTCAATCCAGGGCGGGGAGCGGCGCGGCGCACTTGCAGCCGGTGGATCGCTCGCCCTAGCATCGCCTGACGCTAGACAAACGTTTCGACGCAGCAAGGCACCCGCGCCGCTCCTACGGGCCGGGTAAGGAAGGACGACGATGACCGACTCCTCAGGACCCGCCGGCATGCTCGGCGACCTCACCCGCCACCGCCCCGCACGCACGGCGCGGGCATCGAGCTTCGACCAGACCGGGCGCAACCGAGACAACTGGATCGTCATGCCGGGGGAGGAGCGCACGCTCGCCGACATCGAGGGCCCCGGCTTCATCACGCACATCTGGATGACGCAGTCGTGCCGCATCCAGCCCGGCCCCGGTCAGATCGACCCGAACGTGGTGGGGGTGCCGATGCTCGAGATCCACAACGCGCTCGGCGTCAGCTGGGAGACGGTCGACCCGGACTACTACCGGAAGATCGTGCTCAAGATGTACTGGGACGACCAGGAGACCCCGAGCGTGGTCGCGCCGCTCGGCGACTTCTTCGGCCTGATGAACTCGCTCTCCGGCTCCTACGAATCGCTGCCTCTCTCCGTCTCGGCCAAGGAGCCCGAGCTGCACACCTTCGGGGGAAGCGCCGCCTTCAACAGCTACTTCCGGATGCCCTTCGGCACGCGCGCCCGCATCGTGGTCGAGAACCAGAACGACATCCCCTACCTGCAGTACTTCTACATCGACTACGAGCTCGTTCGCGACCCCCTGCCCGAGGACACGCTCTACTTCCACGCGCACTGGCGCCGCGCCCTGCCCAACCAGGGCTGGGGGCCCGACCTGCAGGCCAACAGCATCGAGACGACCGTGGCGAACCTCGACGGCAAGGACAACTACGTCGCGCTCGAGACGGAGGGCCGTGGCCACTACGTCGGCTGCAACCTGGCGGTCCGTCACTTCCAGGGCTCCTGGTGGGGGAGGGCGACGACATGATCTTCATCGACGACGACACCTGGCCGCCCAGCCTGCACGGCACCGGCATGGAGGACTACTTCGGCCACGCGTGGGGCATGCAGCACAACGCCTACCTCTTCAACGGCACCATTGTGCACGAGGAGGACGTGCCCGGCTTCCATCACAGCTACCGCTTCCACATGGTCGACCCGATCCGGTTCGAGAAGCGGATCAAGGTGACCTTCGAGCACGGCCACGGCAACCACCTCTCCGATGACTGGTCGTCGACCGTGTACTGGTACCAGAACCTGCCGTCCCCGGTCCTGACCATCCCCGAGGTGGAGCAGCGCCTGCCGCTGCGACCCGTCGATCGGGTTCTCGAGACGCCCCTCCCGGAGCTGAACGACGAGCAGAAGGTCGCCCGGGCGGCGGCGGCGAAGCGCATGGAGGAGTTCGTCGCCAAGCGGGACGCGCTGCGGGCCGAGCGGCAGAAGCAGATCGACGACTGGGAGACGGGCAACGCGGCGATCGCCCGGGACGTCCGTGCCCGATTCGACGCCGAGGAGGGCTGACGCATGCGGCCGCAGTTCCACTTCACCGCGGAGAGCGGCTGGATCAACGACCCCCATGGGATCACGGTCAAGGACGGTGAGTATCACGCCTTCTACCAGTACGTCCCGGGCAGCACGGTCTGGGCTCCCAACTGCCATTGGGGCCACGCGAAGGGCGCTGACCTGTTCACGCTCACCGAGCTGCCCATCGCGATCGCTCCCGGCGAGGGCGACGACGGCATCTGGACGGGATCCCTCGTCACCGGGGACGACGGCGGTGTGCGCATCTTCTACACCTCGACCGCGCAGCCGAACATCGGCATCGGACGAGTCCGCGTCGCCACGCCGCTCGACCCGGGCTGGATCCGGTGGCGCAAAGGGGACTTCGTCGCGGACGCGCCCGCGGGCCTCGACGTCATCGCCTACCGGGACCCCTTCCTCAGGAAGGAGCCCGAGGGCTGGCGGATGTTCCTGGCCGGGGGCTCGCGGACGGCACGGCGACCGCGCTGTCCTACACCTCGGCGGACCTCGACGAGTGGCAGTACGAGGGCATCGCCCTGGAACGGTCCACCACCGAGCGCAGTCCGGTCTGGATGGGCGCCCTCTGGGAGTGCCCGCAGATCATCGAGGTGGACGGGTGCCATGTCATGGTGTCCTCGGTCTGGGACGACGACGTGCTGCACTATGCCGGCTACGCGGTCGGGCGGTACGCGGACGGGCACTTCGAGGCCGAATCCTGGGGGCAGCTCACCTTCGGCCCGAGCTACTACGCGCCCTCGTTCTTCCGGGATGCGGAGGGCCGCCCCTGCCTGACCTTCTGGATGCGGGGCATCGCCGACCTCGAGGCGGGCTGGGCGAGCGCCCACAGCGTGCCGCACGTCCTCACTCTCGACGGGGACGTGCTCGTGGCCACCCCGCATCCCGACCTCGAGAAGTACCGAGGCGGGGTCACGGCAGACGGAGCGCTGCCCGCCCTCGCCGGCGACATCGTCTGGGTGCCGGAGCGCGGGAGCGAGCTGACCATCACATCAGGCGGCACGTCGGCGCTGGTGCTCTCCGCCGAGGACGACCGCCTTCAGGCCCGCACTCCTTCAGGAGGGTGGTCCGTGCCCTATACCGACGGCGAAGTGCGAGTGCTTCTCGACGCTCAAGTCGCGGAGGTGTCGACGTCGAGAGGTGTGCTCGGCCTGGCGCTCGAACCGGCGGCGGACCACTACGCGGTCGCAGGCGACGGCTCCGGCACCGTGCTGGTTCGGCCGCTCATACGATGAGCGCGCCGATCGAGAGGCTTCCTGCGGAGGTGCTCGTCCTGGGCGAAGCGCTCGTCGACGTCGTGCGGGAGCCGGACGGCACGGAGTCGCGGTCCCCCGGCGGCTCGCCCATGAACGTCGCTGTCGCCCTGGGGCGGCTCGGATCGCAGGTCCAGCTGCGCACGGCGCTGGGCACGGACGCCGACGGCGACCTGGTTGCTGAGCACCTTGCTGCCTCGCGCGTGTCATTGCTGGAGCCGCGGCGGGGCCGAACCTCGACGGCTACGGCGACCATCGCCGCCGACGGGTCCGCCGAGTACGAGTTCGACATCCACTGGGAGCTGGAGGAGCGGCCGCCGACGACCGCGACCGCCGTTCACGCGGGCTCGATCGCGCTCTTCCTGGAGCCCGGCGCGTCAGCAGTAGGGCAGGCCTTGCAAGACGGTGGCGGTTTCGTATCCGTGGATCCCAACATCCGTCCAGCGATGATGCCCTCGCCTCAGGAGGCGCGCGGACGGCTCGAGGAGCTGGTCCCGGTCATCGACGTGCTCAAGATCAGCGAAGAGGACAGCGCTTGGCTCTTCCCTGAGCGCGAACCTCTCGACGTCGCAGGCAGGTACTCCGATGCTGGTGTGGCCCTGGTGGTCGTCACGCGAGGGGCGCGAGGGTCGGTGCTTCTGTCCCGGGCGGCGTCGGTGGAGGTTGCGGCGCCCCGTGTCGAGGTGGTCGACACGATCGGCGCCGGCGACAGTTACATGGGCGCGCTGCTGTTTCTCCTCCTCAGGGAACTCCGAGCGGGGGACGGATTGAGTCACCTGACAGCCTCGGACCTCACCTGGCTGGGCACTTTCTCGGCCACCGCGGCCGCCCTGACCGTGACCCGGCGCGGCGCGGATCCCCCGACGCTGGACCAGTTGCGGGGAGCGCTGATCGACAAGACGTGGCCATCCGTCCCGTAGCCTTTCCCAGTCCGTGCGGCCCGACCCTGTGTCCGATCAGGACCGCGGTATCCCACCGCACACGCTGGACGACACGGAGGCCACGATGTCGAGCAGCGCCGGCCGGGCTCGGGTCCTGCGGCCCGCGTCGGCGGGTATCGCGTTCTGGCTCGGGGTCGCGATAGCGGCGTGGGCCGTCTTCGATGCGGCCCGCGTGGGTCCGGCCGCGGGCGTGCGGTGGGGCGCGATCGCCGTGCTCGTCCTCTGGGTGCTCTGGGTCCTGCTGTGGCGGCCGTCGATCCGGCTGCGCGACGACGAGCTCGTGGTCGTGAACGCGATGCGGACCTGGACCATCCCGTGGTCCCGCGTCCGCTCCGTCGAGTCCCGCCTCCAGTACGTGTTCGTGCTCGACGACGGTCGCGCCGTCACGGCGTGGGGGAGTCCCGCCCTCAGCAGGTCGAGGGGCGCCCCAGGCAGCGGCGTGGACCTGCAGCCGCTCGTGAGCGCGCCGGCTCCGACGGCCGAACCGGCTCCGATCCTGCGGCGGGCCGCATGGTGGAGCCTGGCGATCCCGGCCGTCGCCGCGGTCTGCCTGGTCGCCGAGTCGGTCGTTTCCGCCACTGCTTCGGGCCTTTGACCGATCAAATCATCCGGCGCGCCCCCATATTGGTGCGTTTCGCGCCCCTATTGTAGGTTCTGTCGTCCGGCGCCCGCCGGGTCGCACCACCAGAGTCGCCTCCGATCGGGCCCGTGATCCTCTACCTCCTCCGTCGAGTTCTCAACTATGTGATCTTGACCGTCATCGCCTCCTGCGGTGCGTACATGCTCGCGAGTGCGACCATGAACCCGACCTACCCGCTGGAGCAGCGCCACCCGCGCCCTCCGCAGTCGACCATCGACTCGCTGCGGGACGCGTGGGGCGTCAATCCGGACGTGCCCCTGATCGAGCGCACCTGGACCTGGTTCACGGGCGTCCTGCACGGCGACTTCGGCCTCGGCGTCAACAACCATCCGGTCGCGGACGCGCTGTTCTCGCGGGCGGGGGTCAGCCTCCAGCTGCTGCTCATCGGCTCGATCCTCGGCGCCGTCCTGGGAGTCGTCCTCGGCGTCTGGGGCGCCGTGCGGCAGTACCGGGCGAGTGACCAGGTCGTCACCTACGGCTCCTACTTCATCATCGCGATGCCGACCTACGTGCTCGCCTACGTCCTCATGCTCATCGCGATCTTCGTCAACAGCGTGCTGGGCTTCCACCTGCTCGCCTTCGTCGGGCAGTACAGCGCGGACCAGCCGGCGGGCTTCTTTCCGCAGCTGTGGGATCGGGCGACGCACCTCTTCCTGCCGACGCTGGTCCTCGTGCTCGGGGCGGCGGCGAGCTACAGCCGGTACCAGCGCAGCGCGATGCTCGACGTCCTCGGCTCCGACTACATCCGCACCGCCCGGGCGAAGGGGCTGCTGCGCGGCCGCGCCCTGGTCCGCCACGGTGTCCGGGTGGCGC
Organism: Naasia aerilata; assembly: GCF_030296595.1. Taxonomy (GTDB): domain Bacteria; phylum Actinomycetota; class Actinomycetes; order Actinomycetales; family Microbacteriaceae; genus Naasia; species Naasia aerilata. Next base: position 1,909,433 of record NZ_AP027731.1, read on the forward strand.
TGATCCCCATGTCGACCTACTTCGCCTACAGCTTCGGCCTGCTCGTCACCGGCGCGACGATCCTCGAGATCGTCTTCAGCTGGCACGGGATGGGCGAGCTCTCGGTGATCTCGATCCAGAAGGAAGACGTGAACTCGATCGCCGGATCCACCTTCTTCGTCGCCGTGCTCATCCTCTGCTCGTCGACCCTCTCCGAGGTCCTCAACGCCGCGCTCGATCCCCGGGTCCGCCGATGATGCCGGAGCTGGTGCTCGCCCAGGGCGAGCCGGTCGAGGGGCCGACGCCCGAGACCCCGCCGGGCCGCCGCGGATCGCGCGCTGCCATTGTGTGGCGCACGCTCCGCAGGAATGCCCGCTTCTGGGTCGGGGCCTCGCTCCTCGTGCTCCTTCTCCTCTGGGCCGTCGCCGGTCCCTACCTCTGGCAGTGGCGGGCGTCGGACCAGGACACCTCCTGGCTGCTGGCGCCGCCGATGGCCGGTCACTGGTTCGGCACGGACGAGCTGGGACACGACGTGTACGCCCAGGTCATGAGCGGACTCGGCGTCTCGCTCACCGTCGGCTTCATCGGCGGCCTGCTCGCCACGGCCCTCGCAGCGATCATCGGGGCGTTCGCCGGCTACATCGGCGGCATCGGCGACGCGATCATCACCTGGTTCGTGAACCTGCTGCTCGTCATCCCGACGTTCTTCATCCTCATCATCTGCTACCCCTTCTTCCGGGGCGAGTCGTACTGGATCATCGCGCTGTTCTTCGGCCTGACCGGGTGGATGATCACCTCGCAGGTCATCCGGGCCCAGACCCGGGCGCTCCGCGACCGCGACTATGTGCGGGCCGCGCGCTTCATGGGCTTCCCGCCCTTCAGCGTCGTGCGCCGCCACATCATCCCCAACGTGGCGTCGTTGCTCATCGTCGATGCGGCCCTCGGCATCGGCGGAGTGATCCTGGCCGAGACGACCCTGTCCATCTTCGGCTTCGGCATCCAGCCGCCGGCCGTCTCGCTGGGCGGGCTGATCTTCGACGGCAGCTCGTCGGCGACGACGCGGCCGTGGCTGTTCATGTTCCCGGGCTTCACGCTCGTCGCGATCCTGTTCTCCCTCAACCTGCTCGGCGATGCCCTGCGCGACGCGATCGACCCGACGTCAGGGGCCAACCGTGGCTGAGCCGCTGCTGTCGGTCCGGAACCTGAGCGTCACGTTCCCCAACCGTTCGGGCGACGTCCACGCGGTCCGCGGCGTGGACTACGACATCGACGAGGGCGAGTTCTTCGGCATCGTCGGCGAATCGGGCTCCGGCAAGTCGGTGTCCTCACTCGCGGTCATGGGGCTGCTCCCGGACAACGCCCAGGTCACCGGCGAGATCCGGTTCGGCGGGCGCAACCTCCTCGATCTCGATGACCGCGCGCTCTCCCGGATCCGCGGTCGGGACATCGCGATCGTCTTCCAGGACCCGCTGTCCGCGCTCACGCCGGTCTACACGGTGGGCGATCAGATCGCCGAGGCGGTGCGGATCCACGACCGTGCGGTGACCCGCCAGGCCGCGAGCGCCCGCGCGGTGGAACTGCTCCGGGTCGTCGGGATCCCGGATCCGGTGCGGCGCGCGTCGTCCTTCGCGCACGAGTTCTCCGGCGGCATGCGCCAGCGGGTGATGATCGCCATGGCGATCGCGAACAACCCGCGCCTCATCATCGCGGACGAGCCGACGACGGCGCTGGACGTGACGATCCAGGCCCAGATCCTCGAGGTGCTCGAGAAGGCGCGCGAGATCACCGGCGCCGCGGTCTCCTCATCACGCACGACCTGGGGGTCATCGCCGGCCACGCCGACCGCGTCGGGGTGATGTACGCCGGCAAGCTCGTCGAGGTCGGCACCGCGAACGAGGTCTTCCACGCGCCGACGATGCCGTACACGATCGGGCTTCTGCGCTCGGTGCCGAACATCCGAACCGCGGGAACCCAGCGTCTGGTGACCCTCGCGGGGCGTCCGCCCTCGCTCAGCGCGCTTCCCCGCGGCTGCCCCTTCGCCGATCGCTGCCCGCTCGCCATCGCGGTGTGCCGGGAGGTCGAGCCCGCCCTCGTTCCGCCGGTCGCGGCAGGACCATCGGCGCACCCGGCCGCGTGCCACCGCGCGGACGAGATCGCGTCCGGCGCGATCCCGCGCCCGGCGGTGTTCCCGGTCGCCGACGCACTGCCTGACGCGGTGCGGGCGGCCCGCGGCACCGACGACGTGCTCACCGTCCGCGGACTCAAGCGGCACTTCCCCCTGCTCGGCGGCGGCTTCCTGCGCCGCCCGGTCGGCACGGTCCGCGCCGTCGACGGCGTCTCCTTCGAGGTGGCGCCCGGGCGCACCTTCGCGCTCGTGGGGGAGTCGGGCTGCGGCAAGACGACGACGGTCCTCGAGGTCATGGAGCTCGCGAAGCCCCAGGAGGGTGAGATCCTCCTCGACGGAACGGACGTGGGAACGGTCGGCCGCTCGGAGCGACGCGCGCTGCGGTCCGACATCCAGATGGTCTTCCAGGATGCCGCGGCAGCCGTGGATCCGCGCCTCCCGGTCGGCGACGTCATCGCCGAGCCGCTTCTGGCCCAGGGGGCGCCGCGGGCCGAGCGGGACGCGCGCGTCGCCGAGCTCCTCGAGCTCGTCGGCCTCGACCGCTCGATGTCGGAGCGCTACCCGCACGAGTTCTCGGGAGGCCAGCGCCAGCGCATCGGCATCGCCCGCGGGCTCGCGACCCGGCCGAAGATCCTCATCCTGGACGAGCCGGTGTCGGCCCTCGACGTCTCGGTGCAGGCCGGCATCATCAACCTGCTCGAGGACCTCAAGGTGGAGCTCGGCCTCGCGATGGTGTTCGTGGCGCACGACCTGGCGATCGTCCGCCAGATCGCCGACGAGGTGGGCGTGATGTACCTCGGCCGGATCATCGAGCAGGGGCCGATCGCCGAGGTGTTCGGCACGCCGCGGCACCCGTACACGCAGGCCCTGATGTCGGCGGCGCCCATCCCGGACCCGGCGATCGAGCGCAGCCGCGAGCGGATCGTCCTGGATGGTGACCTGCCGAGCCCGGCGCAGCGGATCGACGGGTGTCGCTTCCGCACCCGGTGCCCGCTGTACCGGATGCTCGACGCGGATGCTCGCTCGCTCTGCGACTCTGTCGACCCCGAGCTCGAGCCCCACGGCGACGCGCGCGTGGCCTGCCATCACGTCGAGCGGAACCCGCTCGTCGTCGCCTGATTTCCGTCCAGCAGGGCGGGGAACCGAGAGAAAGAAGATCACATGATCCGCAAGAGCACAGCGCTTGCCGGTATCGCGGTGTTCGGCGTGGGCGTGGCGCTCCTCGCCGGGTGCTCGACACCGACGCCGAGCAAGTCGAGCGCCCCTGCCGCCGAGCTGCCGCTCGTCGGCTACAAGGACGTGGCCTACGACGACGTGACGCAGGGCGGCACGCTGAACATCGCCGCCGCCTATGGCCCGAACGATGTCGGCAACTGGAACACCGCACAGGCGAACACCGCCGACGTCGTGGTGCTCGACTTCCTGGCACCCACCCTCGGCTCGCCGGCGATCGCCGACGCGAAGGGCAACTGGAAGCCTGACCCGAACTTTGCCACCTCGATCGAGCTCACCAGCGAGGACCCGCAGGTGGTCAACGTCAAGCTCAACCCGGACGCGAAGTTCGAGGGCGGGCAGCCGATCACGGCGGCGGACTATCAGGCGCTGTTCGCCGCGTTCTCCGGCAAGGACGAGGCCTATGAGATCGCCTCCTCGGCCGGCTACGACGACGTCGCCTCGTTCGATGTCGTCTCCGACACCGAGTTCAACGTCACCTTCGACACCCCGTACGCCGACTGGCCGAACCTGTTCCTCGCCAACCCGATCCCGGCCTCGATCGCGAGCGACCCGACCGTGTTTAACACCGGCTACGTCGACAAGCCCGTTCCTTCGATCGGCCCCTACAAGTTCGACACGCTGGACGCGGACGCGGGCGTGTACACCTTCGTCCCCAACCCGGACTGGTGGGGCCCCAAGCCGAAGCTCGACAAGATCACGATGACCGTGATCGAGGACCAGACCGCGCAGGCCAACGCCTTCGCCGACGACACCCTCGACGCCGTCGAGATCGTGACGCCGGACCAGCTGTCCATCGCCTCGGCCAAGAAGGGCGCGACCATCCAGACCTCGGGCGGTCTCACCTATGCCCAGGTCACCCTCAACGCCACCGCTGAGCCGCTCGACGACCTCGACGTGCGCAAGGCCGTGGCGAAGTCGATCGACCGGGAGGCGATCGCCGCAGTCATGTACGCCGGAATGGACGCGGAGCCGACCACCGACGGGAACTACATCTTCATGCCCGGCCAGACCGGCTATGAGGACGTCGTCGGGAAGGACCTCGCATACGACCTGAAGGGCGCCGCGCAACTGCTCGAGAAGGCGGGCTGGAAGCACGACGAGTCGGCCAAGAAGTGGACGAAGGACGGCAAGGACCTGACGCTGTCGGTCACGGTTCCGGACGGCACGCCGTCGAACTCGGCGCGTGCCGAGCAGGTGCAATCGTCGCTCGCGAAGAACGATATTAAGGTCACCATCGACACAGTCCCCTCGGGCGACTACTTCACCGACATCTCGTCGGGGAAGTTCCAGATGGTGTCGTTCGGCTGGCAGGGCACGCTCTTCCCGATCTCGACCGCGGAGTCGCTCTTCTACCCGGCGGGCGACCCCGCGAAGCCGGATGAGGGGCAGAACTACTCGTTCACCACGGACGAGTCGCTCGGCGACCTGTGGGACAAGGCCAACTCGGAGCTCGACCCCGACAAGCGCCTCGAGATCGCCAAGAAGATCAACCACGTGATCGCCGGGTTCGTCCCCATGGTGCCGATCGCGCCCTACGTCGAGAAGTACGCGACGGACGGCGACCTGGCCAACTTCGGCACGGCCACGTTCCAGTCCTCCGACTGGACGAAGGTCGGCTTCACGAAGTAGCCGGTATCCCACGACCCGATGCCCGGTCTCGCCTCGTGCGAGCCGGGCATCGGCGCGTTCGGAGCGCTCGTCGTGAGCGTCAGACGACGGCCGAGAGAGGAGGCTCCAAGGTTCGGGGAGCGCTCGCGACATCGGACCAGACCTCGGCGAGGATGTCGACGGCCCTCACACACGCCTCCGGGCCGGCGGAGAACGGGATGCGCAGGAACCGCTCGAATGCCCCGTCGAGTCCGAACCACGGTCCGGCGGCGATCCGCAGCCCCGGGACCTCGCGCCGAGCGCGAGCTGCGAACTGACCGGTGCGTCGAAGCGGACCCAGGCGAAGAGCCCGCCGCTGACCTCCGGAACGTGCCACTCCGGCAGTCTCTCGCCGAGCCGGGCCAGGAGGGCGTCCCGCGCGGTGCCCAGCTCCCGGGTCCGGTGCTGCAGCACGTCGTCGAACTCGCCGAGGAGCTCCGTCACGACGAGCTGGTCGAAGACCGCTGTGCCGAGGTCGGCAGCGGGACGGGCGGCCGCGAGGGCCGCGATGTGCTCCTCACCCGCCCGGATCCAGCCCACCCGGAGGCCGCCCCACATGGTCTTGCTGGCCGAGCCGATGGTCACCACGCTCGAGCGGCGAGAGGCGAACGCTGCCGGCGGCAGACGGGCGCCGCGGTCGATGTCGAGCTCGCCGGTCGTCTCGTCGACGAGCAGGAGCGTGCCGGTGTCCTCGGCCATCCGCACAAGGCGCCGCCGCTCGTCCTCGGACATCGAGCGGCTGGTGGGGTTGTGGAAGTCGGGCATGACGTAGGCGAGCACGGGCGCCGCCCGCCGGAGCAGCTGCTCTGCCTCGTCGAGGTTCCATCCCGTGTCGGAGTCGACGGCGAGCGGCAGAAGCCTGGCTCCCGCCGCGCGGAGCGCCTCGTAGGCGTGCGGATAGCCCGGGGTCTCCACGACAGCCCGGTCCCCGCGGCTCAGCAGTGTGCGTGCCACGAGCGCGATGGCGGGCTGGGCGCCGGACGTGATGAGCAGCTGTGACGGAGAGGTCGGTACGCCCCGCGCGGTGTAGCGGGCGGCCAGCGCCTCGCGCAGCGCCGGGATGCCGAGGAACTCGTACCCGGGGCCGCCGAGGGCGGCAGGGAGGCGGGGAGTGCGCGCTCGGCCGCCGCCTGGAAGCCCGGCACGGCGGCGGAGGAGGCGGTCGCGAAGTCGAGCATGCCGTCGATGGAGCCGGGGAGTCGATCGCGCCGCCCGGGATGCGGATCACGCTGCCCGAGCCGCGCAGCGTCTCGACGTAGCCGGCCGCGCGCAGCTCGTCGAGCGCCGCCGCGATGGTGTTCCGGCTGGCGCCGAGCCGCTCGGCCAGCTCCCGCTCGCCCGGCAGCCGGCTCCCCGCGGGCAGCCGGCCGTCGATGGCGAGCAGCCGCAGCCGGTCGGCGAGGGTGCGGTAGCCCGCGCCGGGAGCGGAGCGCCAGTCGCTCAGCAGCTCCGCCAGCTGTGCTGCTCCGATCGACCGCGCCATGGCGCCACTGTATCCGAAGTGGCACTGTTCTATGGGTCCAGTTCTGCGATTGGATCGACACGTGACCGACCGACTGCTCCTCGCCCGCTGGTCCCGTCTGCTCGCCGGGCTGGTGCTGTACGGCCTCGCCGACGGCCTGATCGTGCAGGCCGGAGTCGGCGTCACGCCGTGGGATGTGCTGGCTCAGGGTCTCTCGCTGCGGACGGGGATGCTGTTCGGCGTCGTCACCATCGCCATCGGGGCGCTCCTGCTGCTGCTCTGGATCCCCCTGCGCCAGCGACCCGGAGTCGGCACTCTGCTCAACGTGCTGATCGTCGGGGCTGCGGCCCAGGTGGTGTTGTGGATCCTGCCGACACCGGAGCCCCTGCTCGCCCGCATCGGGCTGTTCGTGCTCGGGCTCCTGCTCCTCGCCGTCGCCACCGGGCTCTACGTCGGCGCCCACTTCGGAGCCGGTCCGCGCGACGGTCTGATGATGGGAATCTCGCGGCGCTTCCGCTGGCCCATCTGGGTGGCGCGGACGACGATCGAGGGCACCGTCGTGGCCGTGGGCTGGCTGCTGGGGGGCAACGCGTCGATCGGCACGCTCGCCTTCGCCCTACTGATCGGTCCGCTGTGCCAGTTCACGATCCCGTTCTTCGCCCTGCCGGTGGCGGTCGTCTCGCCCGTGCCGACCGCTGAGTCGCGGAGGGAGGATCCGACATGGCACTCGGCTTGATCACGCTGGGACTGCTTGCCCTGACAGCAGTCGCCGGGACGGCGGCTCAGCTGCTGCGCGACGGCTATCGAGCGGTCCCGACCCGGCGGTGACCGCCGCAGCTGTTCCTTTGAGGCAGGATGCCGGTATGGGAAAGCTTGTCTACGGCGCTGACGTGTTCGACTTCGAGGACCGGACGCTGACTCATCTGCAGATGGTCATCTCGGCGAAGCTGCGCCGGGGCGAGCGCTTCTTCCTCTCCTGGAGCGACTCGGCGGGGTCGGTGACGGAACGGCATTCGATCTGGATCGACACGGGCCTGCCCATCCGGTTCTCCTACGAGGGGAGAACCAGCCGCCGGTCAGCCGGGAGTGGCTCGAGGTCCTCATCGCGGCGTCCAACTCGTCGGCGGGCCTCGTGGTCCGGCCCGAACCCCTGGAGAGCCAGGCCGCCGGCTAGACGAGCGCGTCGCGGGCGAGCCCGGGTCGCTGAAGCCGGGCGGGTGGGAGAACCGGCCCTGCCTCCATCGGCGAGGATGGACCTGTGCACCCCACCGTCCCATCGCAGTTCCGGGACTCCCAGTCCGACCGGATGACCGCTCCGGACCAGGTGGCGGAGGGCATCTGGTCGATCCCGACTGCGATGCCGAACCCCGGAATCCGTACACGTTCTGCTACGCGATCGCGGCGGACAACGGATCGATCCACCTGCTGGATCCCGGCTTCGATTCCGACGAGAACTGGCTGCTGCTCCAGGACGGGCTGCGCGGGCTCGGGCTCGGCCTCGACCGGGTCGAGAGCGTGTTCATCACCCACCTGCACCCCGATCACCTCGGCTTGGCGGATCGCGTCCGCACGGCGACCGGAGCCCGTGTCGGGATGCTCCGGCGCGAGCAGGAGGCGATCCGGCGCGGCGCGGGGCCCGGCGATGTCGAGGCGCGGCTTGTCGCCTGGGGTGTCCCCGCCGGGCAGCGGGAGGAGCTGCGGGCGATGCTCGGCGCCAGCGGGCGCACTGCGTCACTGGTTGCGGATGTCCTGCTCGAGGACGGCGACACGCTGCCGGTTCAGGGACGCGCGCTCGAGCTCGTCTCCACTCCGGGACACACCCCCGGCCACGCCTGTGTCGTCGACCGGGACGCCGGAGTCCTCTTCTCCGGCGACCACGTCCTGCCGAAGATCTATCCGGGCTTGGGCCTCGGCGGGCCGACCGAGACCAACCCCATCGCCGACTACCTCCGCTCCCTCGCGCGGGTGGAGGAGTTCGATGCCCTCGAGGTGGCGCCCGGCCACGAGTACCGATTCCGGGGGCTGGCGGAGCGGTGCGCCGCGATCCGCGAGCACCACGTGCGCCGGTCGGGCGAGGCCGCGCGCGTGATCGAGCGTCAGCCGGACGCGACCATCTTCGAGGTGGCTGCGCAGCTGCCGTGGACCGCCGGCTGGGAGAACCTGCGCGGCTTCTTCCTCTTCTCGGCCCTCAGCCAGACGGAGGTGCACCTCGGATTCCTCCGCGATGGCGGCACGTCGGGCACCGATGAGGCGACAGGTCCAGGCCGCGGTGCCCAGACCGTGTACAACAGCTGACCCCTGTGCGCCGTTGTCGTCAGCGGAGGTTCGCGCCCACCGCTGAGGACGTCGCTGTGGCCAGTGAGGCAATGAAGGAGGTGGTCCCCGTCGTCGCCGACAGATACGCCGCCTCGATGACCGCCGAGAGCTGGCGCGCCAGTTCCGTGTTCTCGGGAGCGAAGTCGCCACTCTCGATGTTGGAGACCCACTTGTCGAACGCCTTGGGGAACGGCCCTGGGGGCAGCGGCACGGCCTCCCAGGTGTTCGAGGGGGCTCGAGGAGATTGCTGCGCAGATGGAGCACTCCATCCGGGCCCAGTCCCGACAGGGCGGGACTCACGTCCGCTCGGCGCCATCTCGCGGCCATCTCGCCGATGCCGTCGTCACTGAACACGAGACTCCCTTCGGTCCCGTGCACCTCGATGGTGAATGGCGTATATGCCGACACGGAGGTGGTCTCCGCAATGCCGATCGCTCCGTCCGGGTAGCTGAACGTGACCACGGCGTTGTCTTCGACGGGCCGGCCGGTCGCGTGGCCGAGGGTGGCGTGGACAGCGGCGGGGAGGCCCAGAAGGGCGCACACGAGGTAGACCGGGTGACAGAGGTCGATGAGCACACCGCCCTGGGCGGTCGCCGGGTCGTAGAAATGGTCGGGGAGGATGCCGCCCGGGGTCCCATTGAAGGGGAGCGCGAACGGATGGCCGTCCCGGATCCGGATCAGGGTCACTCGGCCGAGTGCGCCGTTGTCGATCAGCTGCTTGACTGCCGCCGTGTAGGCGTCGTCCGACCGCCACATCGACACCATGAGGGAGACGTTGGCCTCCTTGACTTCGGCGATGATCTCCTCGGCCTCGAGGAGTGTGGCGGCCACCACCTTCTCCGTGAAGACGTGCTTCCCCGCTCGCGCCGCCGCGGTGATGACCTCGCGATGGCGGCTCGTCTCGGAGGTCACGACGACCGCGTCGATGTCGTCACGTGCGAGGAGATCGCCGAGTCGCGAGTGGTAGTCGGCGCCCAGCCGCTCCGCGTGGGGTCTGCCGCGACCCTCGTCGTCGTCCCACACGGCCACGATCTCGGTGTTCGGGTTCGCCTCGGCGGCGGCGGCGTAGTCCTTCCCGTGCAGATGCCAGAAGCTGAGGATTCCGAGGCGGATCATGGGGAGACCTCCTGGTCGAGGGATCGCCAGGCTTGAGCCTCGGCGGAGGCGAATGCAGTCTCCAGGACGCGCTGGACCTGCCAACCGTCGAAGAAGCTCGGCACGGCGGTGCCGTCCTGGATTATGGCGTCGATGAAAGCGCGGTCGCCGACCGAGTGGACCGTGTTGGCAAGCTGGGGTTGCGCCGGGTCGACGCCTGCCCAGAAGCTGCTCGGGATCTCCAGCTCGCGGAACTCGCTGTCGATCGCACGAGCGCCGCGTAGGGTCGCTCCGGCGAAGGTGTGCTGCAGCTCCAGGGTCCCCGCCTCGCCTTGCAGGATGACCGTGTTCTGCTGCATCCGGTCCGCTTCATGAGCGACGACCCGGGTGGACATCGTGCCGTGCGCCCCATTCCCGAATCGGATGGCCAGCACCGCGGAGTCGTTCGCCGGGAGATAGTCCCCACCGTCGGAGGAGGGTCGGTTCACGAAGTGAGCGAGGTCCGCCGCTACGGCGCTGATGTCGCCGACGTACCACCTGGCCTGATCGACGAGGTAGCACCCGAGGTCGCCCAGTGCGCCGGTTCCGCGTCCGGCATCGAATCGCCATTGGTAGCCCGGTTGCCGGAAGAAGCCGTGCGTCAGCTCGAAGTGGGCTGCGTAGACCCGTCCGACATACCCCTCGTCGAGCAGCGCCTTCAGGTACCGGTGGTGGACCGAGTTGCGCAGCGCGAAGAAGCTCATGTGCTTGAGACCGCTGGCCGCAGCCGCCCGGTACATGCGCTCCGCGTCGGCGGCCGTGGAGGCCAGCGGCTTCTCACAGAGGACGTGGACGCCGGCCTCGAGTGCCTCGATCGTGATAGGCAGGTGCAGGTCGTCGGGCGCAATGATGGCTATGGCGTCCAGCTCTCCGGACTGAATCATGGCCCGGTAGTCGGCGAACACCTGAGGAATGCCGTATCGGTCGGCGACCTCGCGGGCCTTCTCCTGGTCGCGCCCCGCCAGGGCCACCAGGCGCGCGGAGGGGTGGCTCTGCAGCGCGCGGAGATGGGTCTCCGCATACCACGTGGTGCCCACCACGCCGACGCGCACGACACTGTCGTTCATATAACTCACTTCACTGTGACAGGCGCAGGTCAGCGGATGATCCGCTCGAGACCTTCAGGAGACAGAGCGTGCTGGATCGCGAGCTGTGCGGCGCCGGCCACGCCGGCAGCGCTCCCAGCTCGCGACTGCGCGATCACGAGGTTCTGCGTAGCCAGCGGTTCCGACCGCGCGTAGACGACTTCCCTAACGCCCGCCAGCAGGTGGTCGCCGGCCTCGGCCATCGATCCGCCGATCACGATGACCTCGGGATTGATGAAGCTGATGCAGGCCGTGAGGACTTCGCCGATGTCGCGGCCCGCCTGCCGGAGGGTGCGAAGTGCGATGGGGTTGCTCTCGCGCACAGCGTGAAGGACGTCGGGGATCGAGTGGGTGTCGAGCCCCTGCTCGCGGAGCGACGCCGCGAGAAAGGAGCCGGCGGCGTGCGCGCCGAGCGATGCCCCGTCGCGCGCAAGCCGAATGTGGCCGATCTCGCCGGCGATGCCGCGCGATCCGCGCTGCAGAGTGCCGCTGGAGATGACGCCCGCCCCCAGGCCGGTGGCCACCTTGACGAAGATGAGGTCGTCGACGCCGGGGTAGTGGAGGGCGCGTTCCCCGACCGCCATCAGGTTCACATCGTTGTCCACCAGGATGGGAACAGGGATGCGCTCGCGCAGGAAGTGGGGGACGTCGAAGCCGTCCCACCCGGGCATGATCGGCGGGTTGTTGGGGCGGCCGGTGGCGAACTCGACTGGGCCGGGGAGTCCCATGCCCAGTGCGAGGACGTCATCCGTGGACCGGTTGGCCTTAGCGAGAAGTCGCATGACCACCTCCGCGAGATGGCCGAGGATAGATTCCGGCCCGTCCGCGATGCGGATCTCCGCCAACTCCTCCTCGAGAGGTCGTCCAAGCAGATCGCAGAGCGCGATGGACGAGTGCGAGGCGCCCAGGTCGGCCGCGACGATGATCCGGCCGGCGCGATTGAGAGCGAACTGCGAGGGCGGCCGTCCTCCGGTAGAGGCTGCATCGCCAAAGGGAGCCACTAGCCCCGCCGACATCAGAGAGTCGATCCTGCTGGCGACCGTGGCCCGAGCCAGCCCGGTCACAGCCGCGAGTTCCGCTCGCGTCCTCGGCGCACCGTCGCGAAGGTGTTGGAAGAGCTCTCCGCTGCCCAGTGCGGGGCGCAGAGCCGGGGCGTCAGTGACCATGGCGACAACATACTCATTCGCGACAGCTTTTGCACAAGGAGCAGTCAGGTTTTTTGATCCCACAACAACTTATGCATGTCACTTGACAGAAGTATCCGCGGCCCATAGGTTCGCCGCATGCTCAACGAAGAGAAGCAGCACGAGCCGGGTGAAGCGCCCGCTCAGGTGCTCGGTCTTGACCATGTAGGCGTCATGGTCCCCGACCTCGACGCCGGAATCCGGTGGTACGAGACAGTCCTCGGTATGCACCTTCGTGACCGGTGGGCGAACGAGAACGTCGGCATGGAATGGGCCCACCTGAGCCTCGGCGCGCTGACCGTCGAGCTTGTGAAGCGCCCTGGCCTGACGCCGCCAAGCGACGTCCCCGCCGCCGGATACCACCACCTGGCCCTGTGCGTGGAGGACTGCGCCGCCACCGTGGAGAGGCTGCAGGCCTCCGGGGTCGAGGTCTTGTTCTCCACCTCGCACTTCGATCGACACGACATGGACTGGGCATTCGTCGAGGACGGCTTCGGGAATGTCATCGAAATCCTGTCCTACCGCTCCCTGCCGTCCAGCGACGGCTGAGATCCCCTGCACTTCCTGCGTCAGCAGGGAAACCGGCGCCCCAGGCGTCCCCTTGAAAAGCACAGCCCATGCGCGGTCCGGTCCACAGTGGTGTGACAGGTGCCGCCGAAGCGATCGGAAGCACACATGAACAGAAGAATCGGCAAGGGATGGATCGCCGGCGTCGCCGTCGCGTCCGTCCTTGCACTCGCCGCTTGCTCGTCGGGAAACAGCGGCACGCCCGCCGCCCAGGAAGACGCTGGCGGGCCAATCGACAGCGCCGTCGTGTCGCTGCCGGCTCCCAGCCTGAGCTTCGACCCCACCGCCTCGGTCTCGGCCACGGATCGTGTGACGTACCAGATGCTCAACGCCACTCTCGTGAATCTCGAGTTCGACGGCACCGTCTCGCCCGGGCTCGCCGAGTCGTACGAGTTCAATGACGACTTCACGACTTTCACCGCGCACCTCCGGAAGGCCGCGAAGTTCTCGGATGGCTCGCCCATCACCGCGGCGGATGTCGCCGCGACCTTCACGCGCCACATCGGCGTGAAGGACTCGACCATCGGCTCCACCCTGAACCGCGTCGCGTCGGTCGTGGCAGACGGCGATGACACCGTCGTGTTCACGTTCCCTGCTCCCTTCCCCTCCTTCGTGTCCGCCCTCTCCCAGGGCGCCCTCGGCGTCGTTCCCGCTGCCTCGCTCGAAGACGCCGACGCGTACTACACGGCCCCGGAGGTCACCTCGGGCCAGTACACGATCGATGCCGGCTGGGCCTCCAACAGGCTGGAGCTGACGGCCAACGAGGACTACTGGGGCCCTCAGCCGATCGTCAAGGATCTGACGCTCACCGTCATCGAGGATGCCAACAGCGCGATCAGCCAGCTGCAGAGCGGCCAGATCGACTTCGCGGGCGATCTCGCGCCCAACTTCATCACGCAGATCGAGGGCACCGACGGGATCGACGTTCTGATGAGCGACGTGTTCGGGTTCTTCGATGTGCGGCTCAACAACCGGTCGGGTCCCTTCTCGGATGTCAACATGCGCAAGGCCGTGAACGCGGCGATCGACCGTGAGGAGATCGTCAGCTCGATCTGGGGCGACAACAACAGCCCCCAGTCCGGCTTCTGGCCCGACTCAATGGAGGGTCACGTCGATCGGGACGTGAAGCAGGATCTGCCGGCCGCCAAGAAGTTCCTGGCCGACACGGACTGCGCCGACGGCTGCTCGGTGCGCATGATGTATTCCGACCAGGACTTCCCATTCTCGGGACAGCTCGCCCTGATGGTTCAGAGCCAGCTCGCCGAGGTCGGCATCGAGGTCCAGCTCGAGAAGCTCGACGCGTCCACCATGATCGACCGCCTCTTCGCCGGGGAGTACGACATGGTGCCCGGCGCCATGGCGTCGAGCGGCAACGTGCCGGACCCCCTGCTCGCCAACGCGCTGCTCGGTACCGGCTTCCTCAAGGCGGAGTTCACCGGGTACAACTCGGATGAGATGAACGGCCTGATCCAGACCGTGAACGTCAATGACGGAGACCCGCGCACGAAGGCGATCAAGCAGATCGAAGAGCAGTTCGTCAAGGACCAGCCCTACGTGACGCTCGCCCCGTGGGTCCGTGGCTCCGCCAGCACGCTGCCCAAGGGCGTCTTCGCCCTCGTCGGCGCCACCGCCAAGATGGGAAGCGTCGACTGATGAAGGCACGAGCAGGCTGGAGCCGCGTAGCCCGCATGTCGGGCCAGGCGGTCCTGACACTCGCTTCGATCGTGGTCCTGGTATTCCTGCTCGTGCGGCTCATCCCCGGTGACCCCGTGAAAGTGATCCTGGGAGTCGAGTACACCCCGGAGAAGGCCGCGGCACTGCGCGCCCAGCTCAATCTCGACAAGTCCATCCCGGAGCAGTTCGTCGCCTATATCGGCGGGCTGCTCCGGGGTGACCTGGGGCAGTCGACCGCACAGCGCGGACGCAGCGTCACCGACGTGATCGCGGGGGCGCTCCCCACCACGATGTCGCTCGTCATCGCGGGCATCCTTCTCGGCGTCATCGTCGGAACGACCCTCGGGCTCTTGGCTGCGATCAGCACCCGGAGGGGAGTGGACGTCACGGTGCGCACCTGGGGAATGCTGTCCTTCTCGGTGCCAACGTTCCTGGTGGCGCTGCTGCTGATCTTCGTGTTCGCCCTGAGCCTGCGGATCCTGCCCGCGGGCGGATGGCCGAATGCCTGGCCGGACAACCTGCTGTACTTGATCCTCCCGGCGATCGCACTGTCGGTTCACCTCGCGACGGCGATCTCGAGAACGGTGCGACAGGGGGCCATCGACACGATGGGCCAGCAGCACATGGAGGCCGCATTCGCCCGCGGCCTCCCGCCTCGCCTGCTGAACCTTCGCCACGTGCTGCCGAACAGCGTCCTGCCGGTGCTCACCATCGTGGGCATCAGCTTCGGAACACTTCTCACCGGAGCGATCATCGTCGAAGCAGTCTTCGGCATTCCGGGACTCGGCGCGGAGATGACGAGGGCGGTCGGGCGTCGCGACTATCCCGTCGTGCAGGGCATCGCGCTCGTCACCGGTGTCGTCGTGGTCCTGAGCAGCTTCGTCGTCGAATCCCTGTACACCTTCGTCGATCCCCGAGCGAGGACCTTGTGAACCAGCCCATCGTGAGCGAGTCGACGACCAGGGATCTCAGGACGAGGGACGCAATCGCCCCTCGCGCCCCGAAGCAGCGGAGGCCCATCTTCGCGGTCGGCTGGGCCCGCCAGGCCTTCGGAGCGTCAGTCAGCAGAACCGTCGGGATCGTCATCTTCGGACTGATCGTCCTGCTGTGCATCGTCGTGCCGATCGTCTCGCCGTACCAGGCGAACGACTTCGTGGGGCTGGCGTTCCAGCCGCCCAGCCTCGCCCATCCGTTCGGCACGGACGCGGTCGGCCGAGACCTGTTCGTGCGGACCTGGGAGGGAGGTCGAGTCGACCTCATCGCCGCCGCTATCGTCACGGGCTTCGCCCTTCTCGTCGGCACCACTCTCGGCACGCTCGCTGGCTCGTCCCGCCAGCGGTGGCTGGACTCCTTCTCATGCGGATCGTGGACGCGGTGATCGCCTTTCCACTGGTCATCCTGCTGCTCGCGCTCGTCGTCGTCATCGGCACCGATCGGGCCTGGGGGCCAGCGCCGGCAGGCCTGATCGCGTCCATGACGGCTCTCATGGCCGTCATGTGGGCTGGCTACGCTCGCATGGCTAGAGGCCAGTCCCTGGCAATGCGGGACTCGGACTTCGTCCTTGCGACCCGCGTCGCGGGCCTCTCCAGCGGGCGCATCATCTTGAGGCACATCGCCCCAGGCGTCGGTCGCATAACCCTGGCACTCGCGGTGAGCGACATCGTCCTCGTGGTGACCATCCTGTCCTCGCTGCCCTTCCTGGGAGCCGGTGTGCAGCCGCCCGCGGCGGAGTGGGGAAGCATCATGTACGAAGGCCGCGGGTTCCTCCGACAGGCATGGTGGATCACCCTCCTTCCCGGCGCAGTGGTCGCACTCACGGGTCTCTCGCTGAGCTTCATCGCCGACTCGCTGCTCGACTCGAGGAACAAGAAATGACAACAGAATCGTCGGTCGGTAGCCCGCTTCTCGAGGTCCAGGGCCTCCACGTCCGCCTCGGCGGACGGGAGGTGATCGACGACGTCAGCTTCTCGATCAAGCGCGGTGACTCCCTCGCCCTAGTAGGAGAGTCGGGCTCGGGCAAGACGGTCACTGCTCGGGTCGTCACCGGACTGATCGACCGGATCGGAGGAGTGGTCACGAGTGGCCGGGTCGTCTTCGACGGCCAGGAGCTGCGGCAGGGCGACAACCAGCAGTGGGCGGCGATTCGGGGAAGGCGGATGGCGCTGGTCCCGCAAGCCTCCCTGTCGAGCCTCGATCCTGTGATGCGGGTAGGCAAGCAGCTGGCCGAGACGGTCTCCGTCCTCGATGCGGGGGCGGATGTCCGTCCGCGGTCACTCGAGCTTCTGGAACAGGTCCACATGCCTCGGCCGCAAGAGGTCCTCCGGGCGTTCCCGCACGAGCTTTCCGGCGGCATGCGCCAGCGTGTGATGATCGCGCTGGCGTTGGCCGGGCGTCCCGAGCTCATCGTCGCGGACGAGCCCACCACGGCCCTCGATGTGACGGTGCAGGCGGGGATCCTTCGGCTGCTGGGTGAGCTTCGCCGCGAAACCGGCATGACCCTCCTCATGATCGCTCACGACCTCGCGGTGGTAGGGCTCGTCTCGGACGAGGTCGCCGTGATGCGATCCGGGCGGCTGCTCGAATCCGGTGCCACCGCCACCGTGCTCAGCACGCCGGAGCACGCCTACACGAAGGCGCTCCTTGCCGCTCGCCCCGAAGCGTCGAAACCCGGCGCCCCGCTGGCGGTGCTCGATCGCGAGACCGGTGAACTCCGTGCGCCTGCCGCACTGCCCTCCGTCGCAACGGATGGCGCGGTGGTCCTCACCGTGAAGGACGCGACCGTGACCTACCGTCACGCAAGTTCCCCTGCCCTTGCGCCGGTGAGCCTCGACATCCAGGCGGGCGCCTCGATCGGCCTGGTAGGGGAGAGCGGAAGCGGCAAGACGACCCTGGGGCGCGTGATCGTCGGGGCCCTTCGGCCGACAACCGGCGAGGTGCTGGTGCACGGCAAGACGTGGCAGGAGGTCCGTGGCCGCAACCCCATCCGGCGGGACGTGCAGATGATCTTCCAGGACCCCTACGGGTCACTGACCCCGTGGCGGACGCCTCGGCAGGCGGTGGCTGAGGTGCTGCAGCGCTGGCGCGGGCTCTCCCGCTCCGCCTCTCTCGCGCAGGCCGGCGACCTCCTTGATGAGGTCGGTCTCCCACGACTCACCTTCGACAAGCTTCCCCGACAGCTGAGTGGCGGTCAGTGTCAGCGAGTTGGAATCGCTCGAGCGCTCGCAAGTGAGCCGCGCCTCATCGTCGCCGACGAGCCGACCTCGTCCCTCGACATCTCCGCGCAGGCGCAGATCCTCAACCTCCTGATGAGCCTGCGCGCGTCGCACGGGCTGTCGCTGGTGCTGATCTCCCACGACCTCTCGGTCATCCGGCACATGACCGACACTGCGCTCGTCATGAAGAACGGTGTTGTTGTGGAGCGTGGCCCCTCGACCAAGCTGTTCACCGATCCGGATGATGAGTACACCAGGCAGCTGGTTGCGGCTACGCCGGTCCTGGACTCCGTCCCGGGAGTGACCCCGTGACGATCGGGGTCGCACAGCTCGGCACCTGGCATGTGCACGCGGCTCACCACGTGAAGGCGGCCCGGAGCAACGCGGCGACGAATGCCGCCGTCGTATGGGACTCGCGACCCGGTGCGGCACGCTCGTTCGGGGAACAGCACGGTCTTCCGAGTCAGGAGGACCTGACGGCCGTCCTGGCGAGGGACGATGTGCAGGCCGTTGTCGTCGACACCGCCACCACGGAGCACTTTCCGGTGATCTCGGCCGCTCTGCGTGCGGGGAAGCATGTCTTCAGCGAGAAGGTGCTCGCCCCGACCACCCGCGAGGTGGACGCGCTCATCGCACTCGCCGACGAGCATGCCCTGGTCCTCGGGGTGTCCCTTCAGCGTCTCATCGAGGCGCCCGTGCGCACGGTGAAGCGGCTCATCGACGAGGGACGGCTGGGGCGCGTCACCGGGAGCAGGATCCGCTACGCCCACCACGGGGCGGTCGGCACTCCCTGGATCCCGGAGCACTTCTTCTCATTGGCTGAAACGGGGGCGGCGCCGTGATCGATCTCGGCGCGCACCCCCTGTATCTGTCGATGCTGGTGCATGGTGAGGCTCCGGACCACCTGACAGCGCAGGTCGGGTTCGTCACCGGGCGGGAGGTCGAGGACAACGCTGCGGCCCTGCTCCGCTACCCCGGCGGGGTTCTCGGGGTCGCCGAGATGAGCATGGTCGGGAACTACATGGGCTACTCGCTGGAGGTCGTCGGCACAGAGGGCAGTGTGGCGGTCGGTCCCGCGGACCAACGGGTGATGCTGCGCACGGGACAGGCCGCCGACTGGGCGGAGCAGGAGCTGTCCCCGGCCCTTGCGGACCCGTTCGATCAGTGGGTGGAATGGGTTGTCGCCGGTCGGACGGATCCGGAGCACCTTCCTCTGGTGCGGAACGTGACGCGTGCCATCGAGGCGGCGTATAGATCGGCGGAAGCTGGAACCGTCGTCGCCCTCTCCTCGCTGTCGTGACGTCGAAGGACGACGGAAAGGTCAGTCCCGTCGTCATCGCGGTGCTCGGCGTCCTCTCTGGCGTGGGTCCGTTCAGCCTCGACGCGTACTTGCCCGCGTTCCCCGCCATCGCGGCGGACTTCGGGGTGACAGCGAGCGCCGTGCAGCTGACCTTGACGGCATGTCTGGTCGGTCTCGCGCTCGGACAGCTCGTGATCGGACCCTGGGCAGATCGGGTGGGTCGACGCCTTCCGCTGCTCCTCGGCACGCTCGGCTACTTGGTGACGTCGCTCGCCTGCGCGGCGTCCTCATCGATCGAGGTGTTCACCCTCCTCCGCTTCACCCAGGGGTTCTGCGGCGCCGCCGGTCTGGTGATCGCGCGCGCTGTGGTGCGCGACGTCGCGTCCGGCCGAATCGCCGTCCGCATCTACTCCCAGTTGGCGTTCGTCTCCGGCATCGCTCCGATCGTGGCCCCGCTGCTCGGCGCTGCCGCGCTCACGATGGTTTCCTGGCGAGGCGTCTTCGTGGGCTTGGCCGTCCTGGGTGCGCTGCTCGCCGGTTCGACCTGGCTGCTCCTCAAGGAGACCCATCCGATCGAATCTCGGGTGACCGGTCCCTTCCGCTCGTCCTTCCTGGTGTTCGGCGTGCTCCTCCGCATTAGAGCATTCGCCGGTTACGTCCTGGTGGGAGGGTTGGCAGCCGCGATCCTGTTCGGCTACATCTCCGGCTCGTCCTTCGTCGTGCAGGAGATATACGGCGGGACTCCCGGTGAGTTCGCCCTGATCTTCGCAATCAACGGCATCGGCCTCGCTCTCGCTGGTCAGGTGAACGCCCGGATCGCGCCACGGGTGGGCGCGCCGTTCATGTTGCGCGTTGGACTGCTCGTCCAGGTGGTCGCGACAGCCGGACTGGCACTGTTCGTGTTTCTCGGTGGGCGGGGATCCCTGTGGGCGGTCGCAGTTCTTCTCTTCCTCGCGATCGCGCCTCTCGGCATGGTGATGCCGAACGCCGTGGCTGTAAGCATGGGGCAGGCGCGAGGTCATGCCGGAACAGCCTCCGCGCTCCTAGGCGTGACCACCTTCCTGTTCGGAGCTGCGGTCACGCCGCTGAGCGGACTGGGTCAGCCCGCCGTCGCGATGGTGCTGACGATGCTCGGAGCTGTGGCCGGTGCGCTGGTGGTCGTCTTCATTCTGAGGCGCAAGGTCACTCTCGAAGACGGGTGAGACCCGCAGGGCCTCGCGCGTCGGGTGTCGGTGGGTGCGGCCACGCTGGAGGCGTGGGTTCTTCGAGGGTCGCCGTGGCAACCGCGTCCGTGGTGCGGGATCTCGACGAGGACGGTGCGCTGCTGCTGAGCGCGCTCGCGTCCGCCGGATGCGACGCCCGCCCTGCCGTCTGGGACGATCCGGACGAGGATTGGGACGCATTCGATGCGGTGCTGGTGCGCAGCGTCTGGGACTACCCGCGCAGACGCCCCGAGTTCCTCCGGTGGGCGGCCCGGTTCGAGCGCATCGCCAACCCGTATGACGTGCTCGCCTGGAACACCGACAAGCACTATCTCGCGGATCTCTCCCGCCACGGCGTCGCGATCGTCCCCACCCGTTTCGTCGAGCCGGGCGATCCTGCCGATCTCGGTGACTCCGACGTCGTCATCAAGCCCGCGGTGAGCAGCAGCGCGTCGGACACCGGGCGCTTCACCGGCAGCGATCCTGCGGCGGCGGCCCTGGTGGCCCGGCTGCATGCCGAGGGGCGTTCCGTGATGGTGCAGCCGTACGTGAACGGCATCGACGTGGACGGCGAGACGAGTCTGGTCTTCCTGGGCGGCGAGCTCTCGCACGCGATGCGCCGGGAGCCGCTCCTCGCAGACGGGGAGTGCGCACCCCGGTGGTGCCGGCCGATGTGCTGGGGGCCGTGCGGCGGGTGACGCCGTCGGCGGAGCAGGTGTCGCTCGCTTCCGCCGCGCTCGATGCGGCTCCCGGTGGGCGGCAGCGGCTGTCCTATGCGCGCGTCGACGTCCTGCCCGGACCGGCGGGGCCGGTGCTGCTCGAGCTCGAGGCGACCGACTGCTTCCTGTTCCTGGCATATGCCGCGCAGGCTTCCATCGACCGGCTGGCCGAGCATTTCGCCCGCCAGGTGGTGCGCCAGCGCTAGCGGGGCACGCGGGCGACCGTCACCCGGTCAGGACTGGCTGCTCGCTGCGGGGATCCGGGAGGGACGGCGCTGGGCGATGGGCACGCCGAGGCCTTCGGCTGCCTTGCGCAGCAGCGCCTCCAGCTGAGCGAGCTCGGCCGGTGTCATCGCAGACGCCATCTGCGCCTCGATCTCGTCGCCGGCGCGCTCGCACGCCTCGATGACCTGCTCGCCGCGCGCGGTCAGCCGCGCCTCGAGGATCCGGCCGTGCCCCTTCGCGGGGGATCGCTCCACGAGCCCGCTGTCGATGAGGCCCTTGAGGATCTGGTTCGCGCTCTGCGCCGTCACTCCGGTCCATCGGGCGAGGTCGGCGCTCGACATGTTGGGGATGCGGCGCAGCGCGAACATGCTCTGGTAGGCCGCTTCGCTCACCTCGTACTCCGCGAGCCGCAGCCGGAACTGGCTGTGGAAGGTGCGGTTGACGTGCCGGAGGGCATGCCGGAGCGTCGGATCGGGGCTCTCCGGGGAGGCCAGGTGACGCGGCTCATCGGGTCCAGGATACGGCCGGCCCGTCCTTTGCCTAGCTGCAGCGACGAAGCGGCCTCGGGGCTTCAGCTCTTCGAGGGCGGCGGGGCCGTCGACGCGCGCACGATGAGTTCGGGCACGGCCCGGGCCGGCGGGATCTCGGGGACCTCGCTCAGCACCGCCGCGACCCGGGCCATCATGTCCCGGCCGAGGCGCTCGAAGTCCTGGCGCACCGTGGTGAGCGGAGGCATGAGGTACTCCGCCTCGGGGATGTCGTCGAAGCCGACGACGCTCACGTCAGCGGGAACGCTCAGACCCCGCTCGACGAGCACGTGCATGAGGCCGACGGCCATCTGGTCGTTCGAGGAGAACACGGCGGTGAAGGGGACGGAGAGGTCCAGTTGACGGCCGAAGAGCGCGCCGCTCGAGGGCGACCAGTCGCCGACCCCCGGCTCGCGTGCGACGAGGCCGTGCTTGGCGAGCTCATCCCGCCAGCCGCGCTCCCGCTCGGCGGCCGCGGGAGAGACGCGCGGCCCCGCGAGGTGCAGGATCGACCGGTGTCCCAGCTCGACGAGGTGGCGGACCGCGCCCCGGGCCCCGGCGTACTGGTCGAGCGCCACGGTCAGGGTGCCGGCCGAGTCGCTCGGGTCGAGCGCGATCAGGGGCACGCCGAGCTCGATGCGCTGCAGCAGCTGGAGCGCGTTCCGATCCTCCGCGACGAGGACGACCGCCTCGACGCTCTGCCGGAGCAGGCGCTCCACCGAGTCCCGGAGAGCCGCCTCGTCGGTCGACAGCAGGCTGACCATGCTGACGGCGTAGCGCGCCTCCCGCGCGGCCTCGTTGAAGTGCATCGCCGTGAGCGAGGGGCCCCAGTCCTGCCCGCCCATCGTGATGAGCCCGATGGTGCGCGACCGGCGCGTCACCAGGGCGCGCGCGGCGGTGTACGGGCGGTAGCGGAGCTGCTGGATCGCCTGCTGCACCCGCTCGCGGGTGGCGGCGCGGACGTTGGGGTGCTCGTTGATCACCCGGGAGACGGTCTGATGGGAGACCCCGGCCAGCCGGGCGACATCGAAGATCGTCGCCGCACGGGCGCGATCATCCTCTCCGCCCGCCCTCGCGTCGTCGACGGCGATCGGGTCGCTGCGCGGCTCAACCGCCATGGCTGCAGATCCTCTTCCTCAGCGTGCCGGGGTTCCGGCCGCCGTGCTGGGTACCAGTGTGCCCGCTGTCGGGCCCTTCACCGACGCCGGGCGGTCAGAAGCTTCTGCAGGACGATGAAGACGAGCAGCAGCGCACCGATGAAGATGCGCGTCCACCACGAGCTCAGCGTCCCCTCGAACGTGATGATCGTCTGGATGACGCCCAGGACGAGGACTCCCAGCACGGACCCCAGCACGAACCCGTAGCCGCCGGTGAGCAGGGTGCCGCCGATCACGACGGCCGCGATGGCGTCGAGCTCGGTGCCGATGGCGGTGAGCGGATAGCCGGACAGCGTGTAGAAGGTGAAGAGGATTCCGGCGAGCCCGGAGCAGAAGCCGCTGATGATGTAGACGAGGACCTTGGTGCGGGCCACGGCGAGGCCCATCAGCATCCCGGACTGCTCTCCGCCGCCGAGCGCGTAGACCGTGCGGCCGAAGCGCGTGTACTGCAGCACGACCACGGCGGCGATCACGACGAGCACCGCGACGACCACGCTGGGCGTGATGCTGAGCCGGCCGCCGAGCGGGATGCGCGTGTACGCGAACGCGGTGAAGAAGGGGTCGGTGATCGAGATCGAGTTGTTGCTGATGATGTAGCAGAGGCCGCGAGCGAGGAACATGGCCGCGAGGGTGGCGATGAACGGCTGCACCTTGAACACGTGGATCATCAGCCCGACGAGCAGCCCCAGCACGGACGTCGCGATCAGGATGAGCGGGATGACCACGCCGGGGGACCACCCCGCCTGCAGCATGCTCGCCGCGATCATCGTGGACAGCGCGACCACGGCGCCGACGGAGAGGTCGATGCCGCCGGTGAGGATGACGAACGTCATGCCGACCGCCAGCACGATGAGGTACGCGTTGTCGACGAAGAGGTTCAGGAAGACCTGCCCGCCGAGGAAGCCCCGGTAGCGCAGCCCGCCGATCGCGAAGATCGCGAGCAGCAGCACGAGGGTGACCACCACGGGCCCGTGCTTGGGGCTCGTGAGCACGCCCCGGGCGCGGGACCCGAGGGATCGACCGGACGCCGGCCTCCTCCTCCAGCGGACGAGGGGGTCGGGGCCGGGGGCCGGACCTGGGTCGTCGTCATCACGCCACCTTCTTCGTCAGGAGTGCCGGGCGGGTCCGCCGCCAGGAGGTGATCACCGCGTTGGTGGTCGGGGACTGCAGGAGGCAGACGGCGGCGACGACGGCGGCCTTGAACACCATGGTCGCGATCGGCGGGATGCCGACCGTGTAGACCGTGGTCACGAGCGTCTGGATGACGAGCGCGCCCACCAGGGTGCCGAGGAGGAGTATCGCCCGCCCGCGAGGGAGGTGCCGCCGATCACCACCGCGAGGATGGCGTCGAGCTCGATGAAGAGGCCCGTGTTGTTGGCGTCGGCCGCGGTCTGGTTGGAGGTGAGGACGAGGCCTGCGATCGCCGCGCACACCGCGCTGAAGGTGTAGACGCTGAACAGCAGCCCGCGGGAGCGGAGGCCGGCCTGCCGGCTCGCCTCCGGGTTGATCCCGACCGACTCGATGAAGAGCCCGAGAGCGGTGCGGCGGGTGAGGAGTGCGGCGAGGGCGAAGATCGCCGCGGCGATCCAGACCGCGACGGGGATCCCGAACAGGAACCCGGAGCCGAGGGTCTTGAACGGCGCACTGTTCACCGTGAGGATCTGCCCCTCGGTGATGAGCATCGCGATGCCGCGCCCTGCTGTCATCAG
This sequence comes from Naasia aerilata, assembly GCF_030296595.1. Classification (GTDB taxonomy): domain Bacteria; phylum Actinomycetota; class Actinomycetes; order Actinomycetales; family Microbacteriaceae; genus Naasia; species Naasia aerilata. The sequence continues at coordinate 1,933,893 of NZ_AP027731.1, forward strand.
GACGAGGGTCGCGATGATCGGCTGAACCCCGATCACGGCGACGAGGAAGCCGTTCCAGAGGCCGAGCACGAGGGCGACGAGGAGAGCGGTGATCACCGCCACCACGACGGTGCCGACGTTCCCCGGGTCGGGCGAGCCGAGGATGATCGAGCAGGAGATCGCTCCCGCGATCGCGCAGATGGCGCCGACCGACAGGTCGATGCCCCGCGTGGCGATGACCAGGGTCATCCCGATGGCGATGATGAGCGTCGGCGCCCCGTTGCGCACGATGTCGACGAGGCTGCCGAAGAGGTGCCCGTTCTTCACCTCGATCGCGAAGAAGCCGGGGAACGCCACCAGGTTGACCGCGAACAGGGCCAGGAGGACGACGACCGGCCAGAACAGCCGGTTGGTGAGGACGCGGCTCATGAGGGGATCCTTTCGGCCGTCGGGGCGTCCGACTCATCCCCGCCGGCGCCCTCGGCGATGACGCCGAGGATGTCGTCGACGGTGAGGTCGCGGTTGGGTAGGTCGGCGACCATGCGGCGGTCGCGCATGATGGCCACGCGGTTGCTGAGGCGGAGGACCTCTTCGAGCTCTGCGGAGATGAACACGACGGACATCCCGTTCTCGGCGAGGTTCGCCACGAGCTTCTGGATCTCCGCCTTCGCGCCGACATCGATGCCGCGCGTGGGCTCGTCGAGGATCAGCAGGCGCGGAGCGATCGCGAGCCAGCGCGCGAGCAGCACCTTCTGCTGGTTGCCGCCGGAGAGGTTGCCGACGAGGATGTCCGGGTTCGCCGGCCGGATCTGCAGCGTCTCGATGTAGCTCTGCGTGAGCTCGTCGAGCCGCTTGCGCGGGATGCGGCGGAACCAGCCACGGTCCGCCTGAAGAGCGAGGGCGAGGTTGTCGCGGACGCTCAGCTCGGCGACGATGCCCTCCGCCCGGCGGTTCTCCGACGAGTAGGCGATCCGCGAGGACAGAGCCGCTCGGGGCGTCCGGAAGCGCCGCCCTCTGCCCTCGACCTGGATCTCGCCCGAGTCCGGCCGGTCGACGCCGGAGAGGATGCGGGCGAGCTCGGTGCGGCCGGAGCCGAGGAGGCCGGCGATGCCGACGACCTCGCCCTCGTAGACGTCGAGATCCACCGGCTCGATGGCGCCCTTCCGGCCGAGCCCGATGGCCGAGACGAACGGGACGTCGGCGGTCGCACCGCTCTGCTCCTCCTGCACGCGGCTCTGGATGTCGTCGAGAACGGCCAGCTCCTTGCCGATCATCTTCTGCACCAGGTCGATGCGGAGGAGATCGCCGGTGAGGTACTCGCCGATGAGCTTGCCGTTGCGGAGCACGGTGATCCGGTCCGAGATCTCGTAGACCTGGTCGAGGAAGTGCGAGACGAAGAGGATCGCGACGCCCGACTCCTTGAGCGAGCGGATGACGCGGAACAGCTCGGCGACCTCGTCGGCGTCCAGGCTGCTCGTCGGCTCGTCGAGGATGAGGACCTTCGCCTGGACGTTGGTGGCGCGGGCGATGGCGACCAGCTGCTGGACGGCGAGCGAGTGATCGCCGAGGAGCGACGACGGGTCGATGTCGAGGTGCAGGTCGGAGAGCAGCTCGGCCGCCCGCTTGCGGGTCGCGCGCCAGTCGACGACGCCGAAGCGGTGCGGCTCCCGGCCGAGCATGATGTTCTCGGCCACCGTGAGGTTCGCCAGGAGATTGACCTCCTGGTAGACGGTGCTGATGCCCGCCGCCTGCGACTCGGCGGGACCGGAGAACGCCACGCGCTCGCCGTCCACCGTGATGACGCCGGTGTCGGGGGAGTAGACCCCCGTCAGCACCTTGATGAGCGTCGACTTCCCGGCGCCGTTCTCGCCCATCAGCGAGTGCACCTCGCCGGGGAACAGGCGGAAGCCGACGGAGTCGAGGGCCTTCACGCCGGGGAACGTGATCGAGATGTCGTTCAATTCGACGACGGCGTTGCGTTCGGCCACTGGAACTCTCCGTTGAGGTCGGGCGGGGTGCTGTGTTCAGGACAGGTACTTCAGGATGATGCCTCGCCGCCGGACAGGCGCGGATGCGTCGTCCGACGGCGAGGCGGATCTGCCGGCCTAGTAGGCGCGGTCGGGGAGTGCCTCGATGGCCTGCTCCTTGGTGAAGGTGGTCTCCTCCGTGATGATGCGCTTCTCGACGCTGTCGCCGGCCACGACCTTCTTCACGATGTCGACCAGCTGGTCGCCGAGAAGGGCGAGCACTCGACGATGAAGTTGATCTTGCCGTCGGCGAGCGCCTGCATCCCGTCGTGCACGGCGTCGACCGTGACGATCTTGATGTCCTCGCCCGGCTTGAGGCCGGCGGCCTCGATCGCCTCGATGGCGCCGAGCCCCATGTCGTCGTTGTGGGCGTAGATGAGGTCGACGTCCGGGTTCGACTTGAGCAGCGCCTCGGTGACCTGCTTGCCGCCGGCCCGCGTGAAGTCACCCGTCTGCGAGGCGACGATCTCGAACTTCGGATCCGCGGAGATGACATCCGCGAAGCCCTCGGCCCGGTCGATGGCCGGCGCGGCGCCGGTCGTGCCCTCGAGCTGGATGATGTTGACCGGGTCCGTCGAGTCCTTGTACTCGTCGACGACCCACTGGCCGGCCTTCTCGCCCTCCTTGATGAAGTCGGAGCCGAGGAAGCTCACGTAGAGCGAGTCGTCCTTGGAGTCGACGGCACGGTCGGTGAGGACCACCGGGATGCCGGCGGCCTTGGCCTCGTTGAGCACGGCGTCCCAGCCGGTCTCGACCACGGGGGAGAACGCGATCACGTCGACGCCCTGCGAGATGTAGGAGCGGATCGCCTTGATCTGGTTCTCCTGCTTCTGCTGCGCGTCGGAGAACTTGAGCTCGATGCCCGCCTCGTCGAACGCGCGCTTGATGTCCTCGGTGTTCGCCGTGCGCCAGCCGCTCTCCGCGCCGACCTGGGCGAAGCCGACGACCAGGCTCCCGGAGTCGCCTCCACCGCCGGCGGCATCGTCCCCGCCGCCCGATCCTCCGGCGCACCCGCCGAGAGTGAGCGACAATGCGACGGAGGCGGCGAGCGCCCCGAAGACAGTCCTCTTCTTCATGACCAAACTCCCTTGTTCAGTGTCCCCGGGCCGCTGATGCTGCGTCTTGGTGCCGGGAAGTCAGACCCTTCTGACCTGGCCGCGATGTTATCGCTCACAATTTTCGATTCGCAAGAGTCGAATCGGCGTGGCGTCAGGGATTAGCCGACCATCGGCGACCGGACTGTCACTCGGGACGGCCACGAGTTGTGATCGCTCACCACCGGATGGTCCGTCTTTCGCTACGTTCCGAGACATTCCGGTGAGGGAATGCCGTCGTTCCGGTTCTACCCTTCTGAGCATGAAGCCCTTCCTCCTGCTCGCCTCGCGGCCCGAGGACGCGGCCGCCGACGGAGAATACGAGGCCGTGCTGCGGTTCGCGGGGCTTCGGAGGACCGAGCTGCGCCGGGTCCGCCTCGAGCAGCGCCCGCTGGGGGAGCTTCGGCTTGCGGACTACTCGGGGCTCATCATGGGCGGCAGCCCCTTCAACTCCTCGGATCCGGTCGAGGCGAAGTCCGAGATCCAGCGACGGGTCGAGGCCGAGCTCTCGAACCTGCTCGACGCGGTGGTCGCCGCCGACTTCCCGATGCTCGGCGCCTGCTACGGAGTCGGCACGATCGGGACGCACGAGGGTGCCGTGGTGGATCGCACCTACTCCGAGCCCGTGGGCCCCGTCGCCGTCACGCTCACCGCGGCGGGCCGCAGCGACCCGCTCTTCGGGGTGCTGCCGCTCGAGTTCGAGGCGTTCGTCGGGCACAAGGAGGCCGTGCGCGAGCTGCCGCCGCATGCCGTGCGGCTCGCCTCCTCTGCCGCGTGCCCGGTGCAGGCGTTCCGGGTGGGCTCCAACGTCTACGCGACCCAGTTCCACCCGGAGCTCGACGTCGACGGGATCGTGACCCGCATCGACGTCTACAAGAACGCGGGCTACTTCCCGCCCGAGGAGGCCGAGAAGATCAAGGAGCGCGTCCGATCGAGCGCCGTGCGGCATCCACCGGCGGTTCTGCGGCGGTTCGTCGAGCGCTACGCCGTCCCTGCCTGAGCGGACCTGTTCGGCAGATCGCCGAGGACCAGGTGCGGTCGGCCCTTCGCTTCGGGCGGTGATCCTGCGGCCGGGAGGCAACCCCTCCCCGGCCGGCAGCAGAGCCGCCAGGATCGGAGCATGAGCATCCAGGACAAGGGGCCCAAGCCCAACGCCTTCGACATCGAGACCGCCACCGTTCAGAACGACAACTATCGGGTCGTCGCCTGGACCGGGAAGTTCCTTCAGGTCACCCTGATGAGCATCCCGCCGGGCGACTCGATCGGGCTCGAAGCGCACCCCGCGACGGACCAGTTCCTCCGCATCGACGCGGGGAAGGGGCGCTGCGTGATGGGCCCCGAGAAGGACAAGCTCGACTTCCAGCAGGACGTCTCCGACGGCTGGTCCATCCAGGTGCCCGCTGGCACGTGGCACGACGTGATCAACACCGGCGAGGAGCCGCTGCGCCTCTACACGGTCTACGCGCCCTCCCATCACGCGGCAGGCGCGGTGCAGCCCACCAAGGAGGACGCGGACAAGGCCGAGGAGTCGGGCGCCGACGAGCCGCCCGAGTGGACCGAGCAGCCCGAGGACAGCGAGCCCGACGAGCACGCGGGCTGAGCAGGGGAGTGGCCCCGGGTGCCCCGGGGCCACTCCGGCCTGCGCGAGCGGACAGCTCGGCGCGCTCAGCGCCCCTGCGACTCGAGGAGCGCATTCAGCCGGGGGTAGACGCGGCGCGCGTTCCCCTCGTCCACCAGCCTGCGCGTCGCCTCGTCGAGGTCCAGCGCGTCGAGGTAGCGGCGAGTGTCGTCGAAGTACTGGCCTGTCTTCGGGTCGATGCCCCGCACCGCCCCGACCATCTCGGAGCCGAAGAGGATGTTCTCCGGCTCGATGACCTCGAACAGCAGGTCGATGCCGGGCTGGTGGTAGACGCACGTGTCGAAGTACACGTTGCTCATCACCGCGGTCTCGATCGGCGGGCGGTTCAGCATGTCGGCGAGCCCGCGGAAGCGGCCCCAGTGGTACGGCACGGCGCCACCGCCGTGCGGGATGACGAGGCGCAGCTCGGGCAGGTCGCGGAACAGGTCCGCCTGCACGAACTGCATGAACGCCGTGGTGTCGGCGTTCAGGTAGTGAGAGCCGGTGGCGTGGAAGTTCGGGTTCGTCACCGCCGACACGTGGACCATCGCCGGCACGTCGAGCTCGATCATCGCCTCGTAGAGCGGGTACCAGCTGCGGTCCGTCAGGGGCGGCGAGGTCCAGTGACCGGCGCTCGGGTCGGGATTGAGGTTGCAGCCGACGAAGCCGAGCTCCTCGACCGCCCGCCGGAGCTCGGGGATGGAGTCGGCGGGATCCGTGCCCGGGAACTGGGGGAGCTGGGCCACGCCCACGAAGCGCTCGGGGAAGAGCCGCGTGACGCGGGCGATCAGGTCGTTGCTGCGCCGCGTCCACTCCGCGCTCACAGCGGGGTCGCCCTCGTGGTGCGCCATGGCCGACGCCCGCGGCGAGAAGAGGGTCACGTCGATGCCGCGCTCGTCCATCAGCCGCAGCTGGCTGCCCTCGATCGACTCGCGGATCGTGTCGTCGTCGATCTCCGGGTACGCGGGCGCTGCTGATCCCTCGGCCCAGGCGGCCAGCTGCCGGCTCCGCCACTCCGTCTGCTGGGCGGGGGCGGTCGTGTAGTGACCGTGGCAGTCGATGATCATGTTCGAGCTCCTGTCTGCGGTGCGGGACCGCCCGGGGGCCACCGGTGCTGTCACCCCGCCCCCGCGCGGTGCGCGGTCCCGGCCAACGCTATGGATTGTCGCCAAGACTGTCTACCAAGCGTTCCCCGGGCTGCTCGTCCGATCGTTCTGTCCGGTTTAGGGCGACGTTTTGCCCCTCCCGGGATGTCGCTGGGATTGTCGACGATCTCGTTGACCGGGTGTGCGGCCGCGGGTAGCGTCGCACCCACCGGGCCGGTCGCCGGGCAGGATGCCCCGACCCCCGGGTATCGATGGAGGAGTCAATGACGATTGCTGAGTCCCCGGTCGCGGTCGCGACCCGGCTGTACATCGACGGCGAGGAGGTGGACGGCGGAGACGGCGTCCTCACCGTCGTCGACCCCGCACGAGGCGGCACGATCGGAACGGCCGCAGCGGCGACGCGCGAGCAGGCGCTCGACGCCGTGCGCGCGGCGAACGCGGCCTTCCCCGCCTGGGCCGCGCTGTCCCCGCAGGAGCGGGCCGCCCAGATCGACGCCGCGGTGGCGGCGATCGGCGAGCACTTCGAGGAGCACGCCGACATCCTCTCCAGGGAGAACGGGAAGGTCCTCGACGAGGCCCGCGGCGACGTGTTCGTCTTCGGCTTCCGCTGCGGGCTGGCGACGGGCCTTGCCGACCAGGTCCTCGAGACCACGACGCTCCCCGGTCCGCCGAACGAGACGATCATCAGCTACGTGCCCCGCGGCGTGGTCACGATCATCGTGCCGTTCAACTGGCCGCTCGCCATCCTCGGCGCCTCCCTGCCGTACGCGCTGGTCGCCGGGAACACCGTCATCCTCAAGCCGCCGCCCTCGGCGCCGCTCGCCACGTCGCTCCTCATCCGGCGCATGGCCGAGCACCTGCCGCCCGGCGTGCTCAACGTCGTCACGGGCAAGGACGCGGAGATCGGCGAGGCCCTCGTCTCCAATACCGACGTCTCCATGGTGCACTTCACGGGCTCCGTCCGCGGCGGCAACAAGATGATGGAGATGGCCTCCAAGTCGCTGACCAAGGTGGCGCTGGAGCTGGGCGGCAACGACGCGGCCGTCGTACTGAAGGACGCCGACCTCGGCGAGGAGGGCATCGACGCGCTCTACCACGGCATCTTCGACACCACCGGCCAGATCTGCATGGCGGCCAAGCGCGTGTACGTCGACCGCTCTCGGTACCAGGAGGTCGTCGACGGCCTCTCCCGCAAGCTCGAGCAGACCGTGCTGGGCGACGGACGGGACCCGAACACGACGATGGGGCCGCTGCACGCGCCCTCGCAGAAGAAGTTCGTGGAGGACCTGCTCAACGAGGCGCGTGAGGCCGGCGCGGAGATCCGCGAGTTCGGCGAGCTCCCCGGCGGGGAGTTCGCCGAGGGCAACTTCCTGCGGCCCTCGCTCGTGCTCGACCCCGACCCGAAGCTCCGGGTCGTGACGGAGGAGCAGTTCGGACCGACCATCCCGATCATCCCCTTCGATGACGAGGACCAGGCCATCGCGGCGGCGAACGACACCTGGGCCGGCCTCTGCGCTTCCGTGTGGACGGCCGACCGCGCGAAGGCCGCCGAGGTCGGTGCGCGGCTCCAGGCGGGCTACGTCTTCGTGAACGCGCACAGCGCGGCCGTGCTCGACCAGCGCGCGCCGTTCGGCGGCGTGAAGAGGTCGGGCCTCGGGCGCGAGATGGGAATCGAGGGACTGCGCGAGTTCATGGACACGCACAGCGTGGCCCTGCCCGCCTGACCTCGCGGACGAGTCAGCACCAGTGGCCGGGACAGCATTCGCTGTCCCGGCCCTTCCGCGCCCGGGGCGCAGAACGGATTCCATGCGCGCTGCACCTTCCCGGGCTCCCTGGCTCGTCGCCGTCGCCATCGTCGCCCTGGGGCTGATCCTCCGCGGCCCGATCATCGCGGTGGCGCCGGTCATCGGCGACATCAAGCTCGATCTCTCCTTCACCTCGGCGCAGGCCGGGCTGCTGACGAGCGTGCCCGTCCTGTGCTTCGCGCTCATCACGCCGGTGGCGTCGTTCCTCATCGCCCGGCTCGGCCCTGACCTCGCCACCACCCTCGCCATCCTCGGAGTGATCCTGGGGGCGATCGTCCGATCCGCCGGCGGCTCGGAGGCGGTGATCACCGGGACGATCCTGATGGGCGCCTTCATCACCGTGGGCAACGTCGTCGTCCCCGTGCTCATCCGCCGCGAGGTGCCGGCGGAGCGCGCGCGGCTCGCCACCGCCCTGTACACGAGTGCGCTCAACCTCGGCTCCGTCATCGGCACATTCGTGACGGCTCCGCTGGCCGAGGCGGCGGGCTGGCGGGTCTCGCTCGCCTGGTGGGCTCTCTTCGCCGCCGGGATCCTCGGGCTCTGGCTGACCGCCGAGCGGCGCCGCGCGCTCGTCCTGGAACGCGCTGCCCCGCTGTCCCGCGCGGAGCAGGAGGCCGAGGACTCGTCCGCCGGGCGGGCGGGCCGCCGGAGCGACGCCCTGACGGGCGCCCTGCTCGCGATCGCGTTCGTCGGCCAGGGCTTCGGCTACTACGGGATCACGGCATGGCTGCCCACACTGCTCCGGGACGACCTCGGCTTCGATGCGACGCAGGCCGGCTCAGCGGCCACCGTCTTCCAGCTGCTCGCCATCGCGGGGTCGATCGGCGTGCCGCTCATCTCACAGCGGGTGGGCCTGCTGCCCGTCACGGTGGCGATGTCGCTCGCCTGGCTCGTGGTCCCCGTCGGGCTCCTGCTGGCGCCCGGAGGATGGCTCCTCTGGTCGAGCGTCGGCGGCGTGGCACAGGGGGCGGGCATCACGCTGGTGTTCGTCATCATCGTCGAGATCGCCCGGAACAGCGTCCATGCGCGGCGACTGTCCGCGGTGACCCAGGGCGTCGGCTACGGCTTCGGGGGAGCGACCGCGCCGACCGTGCTCGGCGCCGTGCACGACGCGACCGGCGCATGGACCGCTCCGCTGCTGCTGGTCTTCGGCGCCCTCGTCGCCTTCGGCGTGCTCATCACCTGGACGGTGGCCCGGTCCCACCGGCGCGCGCCCGTGCCGGACGCTCTCGCCTCCTGATCCCTCCCGTCCCACCCTCCTGACCGAAAGGCGACGATGTCGAGCCCCGAGTCCCCGTACCCCCTCCGTCCGCCGCGCAGCACGCCCGAGTCGCGCAAGGGCGTCCCGCCGCAGCCGCGCACCGAGACGCGCGACGACATGATCATCGAGCGGGACGTCGAGGTGACCACCCGCGCCGGTCGCACCGTGCAGGCCGACGTGTACCGCCCCCTCGACGGGCAGCCGGTGCCGCCGCTCATCGCCTGGTCGCCGTACGGCAAGCACGACCCCGCGCCCATCGGGCAGATCTACCCCGCCAGCGGAGTGAAGCCCGAGCACATGAGCGACCTGACGACCTTCGAGGGGCCCGACCCCGTCTACTGGGTGCCGCGAGGCTACGCCCTCGTCATCGCCGACATCCCGGGCACGTGGTACGCGAAGGGGCCGGCCAGCTACCTGTCACCGGAGGAGGCCGCGGACTACCACGACCTCGTGGAGTGGGCCGGCACGCAGGAGTGGAGCAACGGGAAGGTGGGCCTGACCGGCGTCTCGTACCTCACGTCCTCGCAGTGGCGCGTGGCCGCCACCAACCCGCCGCACCTCGCCGCCATCAACCCCTGGGAGGGCTGGTCGGACACCTACCGCGAGGTCGCGCGCCACGGCGGTATCCCGGAGACCTCATTCTGGCCGTACATCTGGGAGCGCTGGGGCGCCTCCACCGGGCCGATCGAGGACCTGGAGGCGGAGACGCGCGAGCATCCCTTCTTCGACGAGTTCTGGGCGTCGAAGGCGGCCGACCTCGAGGCCATCACCGTGCCCGCGTTCGTGGTCGCGAGCTGGACCGACCAGGGGCTGCATACGCGCGGCACGCTTGAGGGGTTCCGGAGGATCTCGTCCTCCCAGAAGTGGCTCTACGTGCACGGCCGCAAGAAGTGGGCCGAGTACTACCTCCCGGAGAACGTGGAGAAGCAGGCGGCCTTCTTCGACCACTTCCTCAAGGGCATCGAGAACGAGGTGGAGAGCTGGCCGCCCGTCCTCGCCGAAGTCCGCACGGACTACTACGAGGGCGAGTTCGTCGAGGCCGAGTCGTGGCCGCTGCCCGACGTCGAATACCGCGAGCTGCACCTCGACGCGGCGACCGGGACACTCGTGACCGACGCGCCCGCGGACGAGGCCACGGCCACGTACCACGGCCTCGGCGACCCGTTCGCGCCCGAGCGCCTCGTCTTCGAGCACCGGTTCGACGAGGAGACCGACATCGTCGGGCACAGCCGCGCGGTGCTTCACATGTCGGCGCCGAAGGCGGACGACATGGACGTGTTCCTCGGCCTGTTCAAGCGCGACGCGGGCGGGCGCATCGTGCCCTTCCCGTACTTCGCCCAGTTCGAGGACGGCCCAGTCGCGCTGGGCTGGATCCGCGCCTCCCACCGCGAGCTCGACGAGGAGAAGTCGACGCCGTTCCTGCCGGTGCTCGCCCACCGCAGGGCGCTGCCCCTCGAGGCGGACGGCCCCACGCGGCTCGAGATCGAGATCCTCCCGTCGGGCACGCGCTTCGCGGCGGGCGACAGCCTCGTCCTGGTGATCCAGGGCTACGACATCAAGCACTACCGGAAGCCGCTCGTCTACTCGCGCCACGAGACCGACATCAACACCGGCCCGCAGCTCCTGCACACCGGGGGAGCCCACGACTCCTACCTGGTGCTCCCGATCCGCCCGCGCTCGTAGACCCCGCGAGGTGGCACTTGTTGCTGCCACCTCGCCCGGGAAACGACAACAAGTGCCACCTCGTGCGCTCGTGGGCGGGGAGCGCCGCGCCTCTCGCTAGGGGTCGCCGCACTCCCACTCGGCGAGGTGGCACTTGTTGCTGCCACCTCGCCCCGGAAACGACAACTGCTGCCACCTCGCGGAGCTCAGCGGCCCGCCAGAGCGGAGCGGACCCGGGCAAGCACCGCCTGAGGGTCAGCCAGATGGTCCCGGAGCACCCTGATGACCCGCCAGCCCTCGTCAGTCAGCCTCTCGAGGCGGTCGACGTCGCGCTCGTACTGGGCCCGGTCGCTCCGGTGCTGGTCTCCGTCGTACTCCACGACCACCCGCTCCTTCTCGTACATCAGGTCGCCTCGCGCGAGGAAGCGGCCGTGCCGGTCGTAGATGTTCACGTTCAGCGCCGGCTCAGGAAGCCCGGCCCGCCCGAGAAGCAGCCGGAGCTTCGTCTCCATCGGAGACTCGGAGCCCACCCGGATCAGCTGCAGCGCTTCCCGCAGCGCCACCGCCCCTCGACTTCCTCCAGCCCCGGGAAGCAGGGCGGCGAGATCCTGCAACGTGCAGAGCGGCGCATCCCTCGCCACGAGGGCGTCGCCAAGGATCACCAAGTTGTCGACCGACAGCGTGGAGGCGAGTTGGCGCAGCGTGTGGGCGGGCGCGGTGACCTGCCAACCCCGGCGCATCACGGTTTCCGTGCTGCCAAGCGTTGCGTGGTGCCCGACGATCCCCTCCACGCGTGGTGCGCGCTCCGGTTTCCACACGCAGACGTGGAGCGGCTCCTCCTCCTCGCGGCCGGGAAGTGGGAGGCCGTGAATCCGCGCCGCGGTCTGGTGGCTGAAGAACGCCCACGGCGCCATGACGGCGCTGTAAGCCGTGCATCGCTCGAGCACGGATCTCCCGGGAACGCGCTGCAGGCGGACTCCGCGGTACGGCGCCGCGAGGTCTCTGCCTCGCAGCCGCCCAGTCCCAACCCCGCGGGCGGAGGCGTCGCGCACCCGGAACGGCTCATCGGCCCACTCCGGAAGGGGGCTTCTCGGTTTCGGCATGCGGGGAAGGGTGCCGCATCGGCGTCATCCGCGCCGAGCGCGTCCACAGGGCGCCGCGAGGTGGCACTTGGTGCTCTTTCCCGGGCGAGGTGGCAGCAACAAGTGCCACCTCGGCGGACGAGGGACGACGAGGAAACGCGCGGCGCGAGGTGGCAGTAGGCGCTCTTTCGCGCGCGAGGTGGCAGCAACAAGTGCCACCTCGCCGGGAACACGCGAGACGGCGAGGTCACGCCCGGCGCGAGGTGGCACTAGGTGCTCGTTCCGGGGCGAGGTGGCAGCAACAAGTGCCACCTCGGCGAGGAGGGGAGCGGGATGCACGAAGGCCCGGCCCCCGAAGGGACCGGGCCTCAGTGCTGGGCGGGAGTCGTCAGCCGACGACCTCCACGTTGGCGTAGCCGTTGCCGTTGAACTTCTGCAGCGAGACGGTCTGCACGGCCGGCGAGCCCTTGACGGTGGTGTCGATGGGGCCGAACGCGAAGTCCGTCTTGAGCCCCTTGATCGACGTCAGCGCCTCGTAGAACGACTCGCGGGTCGGCTCCTTCATGTTCTTGAAGGCCTCCTCCAGGATCTGCGCGGCGGTCCAGGACCACACGCAGTGCGGGAACGACTTGCCGTCCTGCTCGTGCCCGGTGACGTACTTTGCGATCGCGTCGAAGTACTTCTTGCCGGCCTCCGACTCCGCGAACGGCGGGGCGGCGGCGGCCTGGGCGAAGCCGGCGGCGTAGACACCCGTGAAGGTGTCGGCGGCGACGCCGGCGGGCTTCAGGATTCCACCGGGCGACGCGGTGTTCGACGGGAGGAACAGGGTGGGCTTCCAGCCGAGCGACGCCACCTTCTGGAGGTCGGCGATCGCGAGCGGGGTGATCGACACGGCGTGGAACAGGACGTCCGCACCGGTGGCCTGCAGCTCCGTGATCTGGCCCTCGAGGCTGGTGGCGCTCGGCTCGTAGCTGAGCTCCTTCACGACCTCGATGTTCTTGCTGCCCTTGATCGCGTCCTTGAAGCCCTGCGAGTAGCCCTTGCCATAGTCGTCGTTCTGGAAGAGGATGCCGACCTTGTGGGCCTGCCCGTCCGCCGCCAGTGCCTTGCCGAACGCGGCGCCCTCCTGCTGGTACGTCGGCACGAGGCCGAGCGTGAGGTAGCCGTCCTCGCGGTTGCTGAAGATTGGGTCACCCGTCATGACGAGGACCTGCGGGAAGCCCTCCTCGGCCGCGGCGTCGCGCCAGGCGCGGTTCGTCGGGGTGCCGAGGCTGAGTGCGGCGCCGAAGACGCCGTCCGCGACCATCTGCTGGAAGTTGCCGACCGCCTTCTCGGGGTCGTACTGGTCGTCGTACTCCTTGAGCTCGACGGTGCGGGTCTTGCCGTCGCCGAACTCGAAGCCGCCCTCGTCGTTCTTCATCCCGAAGTACGCGATGGCGCCGTCGGCGGTGCAGTTGCCGGGGCCGGCGGTGTTGCCGGTCAGCGGCGTGGAGATGCCGAGCGTCAGGTGGTCGTCGGTGATGCCGGGGGAGGGTTCGGCAGCAGCAGCGGAGCCGCTGGCTCCGCTCTTGGGCGGCGCTTCGGCGGCGCGGCCGCAGCCGCTGAGCACGAGCGCAAGCACACCGGCCGACGCGGCGAGCGTGAGAACACGCTTGCCGGTAGCTGTGGTCTTCATGTGGTGCCTCTCCTTCGAGGGATGGATGTCACTTCTTGGTTTCTTCGAGAGCCGGCTCAGCAGTGCTGGAGCCGACGTTGTGCCCGCCGCGTCGGCGTCGCGCGAGACGCGCGAGGACGCGGGGAAGACTGGCGAGCCCGCCTGGCAGCAGGAAGAGCACGAGCAGGATGACGACGCCTTCGACGATGGTGGTCGCCGCCGGGTTGATCGAGTTCGTGATCTGCGGGACGAGGACGTAGAAGAGGCCGCCGAGGATGGAGCCGACGATGCTGCCCGCGCCGCCGACGATGACCGCGATGACCAGCTCGATCGAGTGGGCGAAGGACAGCGTCTCGCTCGAGGTGTACTGCAGGGCGACGACGTAGAGGAAGCCGGCGCCGCCGCCGAACACCGAGGCGATCGTGAAGGCGAGTACCTTGTAGCGGTAGGGGAGATGCCCATCGAGCCCGCGACGGCCTCGTTCTCCTTCACGATGGCGAAGGCGCGCCCGTACTTGCCGCGCACGAGGAAGAACGCGAGCGCGAAGAAGATCGCGGCGATGACGAAGACTAGGTAGTACTGCCACTGGTCGTCGGCGAGGCCCGTCCAGGACGGCGCCGCGAACGGGTTGCCCTTGTAGGTGTTGCCGTCCGAGGCGACGTAGTCCAGGCGCCGGACGGAGACCCTCGTTGCCGCCGGTGATGTCGGAGAACCGCTTGGAGAGGGGTCGCCGACGATCGGCAGCGCGATCGTCACCATGGCGAGCGCGAGCCCGCGGAGGCGCACCGCGGCGAGGGCGACGAGAAGGCCGACGAGGCCCGGGATGACGATCGCGAGCACGAAGCCGAGCACGATGGCGCCCTCGGCCAGGCTGCCGCCCCAGAGTGCGCGGATCGGGATGATGGCGCAGTACGCGCCCAGGCCGACGAAGAAGATGTGGCCGAGGGACACCTGACCCGTGTAGCCCATCACGATGTTGAGGCCCAGCACCGCGACCGCGAAGACGGCGACGCGGGTGAGCGTCTGGTTCGTGAACTCGGTCGCCGACAGCGGGATCACGAGGAGGATGACCGCGACGATCGCGGCGAGCACCCACTTCACCCAGGTCTTGCGGAGGAGCTCCCGAACCGCACTCATACGCGGACCACCAACTTCCGGCCGAAGAGACCCTGGGGTCGCAGGATGAGAACGACGAAGAGCAGGATGAACGGCACGGCGATCTTCAGGTCGTGGCCGATCCAGGAGACATAGGTGCCGGCGAGGTTCTCGAGCACCGCGATCGCGAGGGCCGCGACGACCGCGCCGACGGGGAGTCGACCCCGCCGATGATGACCGCCGCGAGCGCGTAGACGAGGATCGCGTCGAAGTTGCCCGGGTTGAGCTGCGCCTTGGCGGCGAGCAGGATGCCGGCGATGGTGCCGAGCGCGGCGGCGAGGCCCCAGCCGATCATGAGCATCCGGCCGACGCGGATGCCGGACAGTGCCGACGAGTTCGGGTTGTCCGCGACCGCGCGGAGGCCGAGGCCGACCTTCGTCCGGGTGAACAGCAGCTGCAGCACGATCATCAGTGCGACGATCGTGAGGAAGGTCGTCAGCGACCAGAGGCTGATCGCAATGCCGCCCACGGTGAAGCTCAGTCCGGTGTTGAAGAAGAACGGGTACGGCAGGAAGTTGTAGCCCCAGATGAGCGCGATGATGCCCGTGATGAGGGTGAGCAGGCCGATCGTCGCGACGACCTTCGTATCCTCCTCGCCGCCCTGGAAGCGCCGCATGACGAAGCGCTCGATCAGAGCGCCGAGACCGAACGAGGCGGCCACGGCGACGATGATGCCGATCAGCACACCGAGGATCAGGTTGGTCGGCACCAGCAGGTTCCCGACCGACATCCCGATGTAGGAGCCGAGGACGGCCATGCCGCCCTGGGCGAAGTTGATGAGCCCCGTCGCCTGGTTCACGAGGACGATGGCGAGCGCCAGAGCCGCGTACAGCGAGCCTTGGGCCAGCCCGTCGGCGACGAGCTGCACGAAGGTGCCGAAACCGTTCATCTCCCTCTCACCCTCCCAGGTACGCTCTGCGGATCTCGTCGTTGCCGCGCAGCTCGGCCGTCGACCCGGTGAGGACGCTGCGCCCCGTCTCGAGAACGACGGCGCTGTCGACGACCGAGAACGCGAGGTTCGCGTTCTGCTCGACGACGAGCATCGAGATCCCCGTCTCGTCCCGCAGCCGGGCGATCGCGGTGTAGACCGTCTTCGCCGTCGACGGGGCGAGGCCGAGGGACGGCTCGTCGAGGACGAGGAGCGTGGGCTTGGCCATGAACGCTCGGCCGATCGCCATCATCTGCTGCTCACCGCCGGACAGGGCGGAGCCGTTCGACCCGTACCGGCGCTCCAGGTTGGGGAAGAGGTCGAGGAGGAACGCGATGTCCGACTCGATGCCGGCGCGGTCCTTGCGGAGGTAGGCGCCGACGCGGAGGTTCTCCTGAACCGTGAGGTTCGCGAGCGCCCCGCGCCCTTCCGGCACGTGGGCGATGCCGAGCGCCGCCACGAGCTCCGGGCGCTTGCCGCGGATGTCGTTGCCCTTGAACCGGATGGACCCGGACGGGACGCGCACGGTTCCACTGATCGCGCGCAGCGTCGTGGTCTTGCCCGCGCCGTTCGCCCCGAGGATGCCGACCGCCGATCCCTCGGGGACCGAGAGCGAGACGTCCTCGAGGACCTGGACAGGGCCGTACGCGGCGGCGACGTGCTCGAGCTCAAGCAGCATCCGGAGCCCCCAGGTACGCCTCGATGACCCGCGGGTCCGCCTGGGCCGACGCCGCGGTGCCCTCCATGAGCTTCTTGCCGTGGTCGAGCACGAGCACGCGGTCGGTGACCTGGGAGATGACCGACATGTTGTGCTCGACGACGACCACGGTGATGCCCTCGGCACGCAGCGACTTGACGGTGGCGATGAAGTGCTGGACCTCGCCGTGGCTGAGACCCGCGGCGGGCTCGTCGAGCAGCAGGATCCCGGGGTGGAGCATGAGGGCCCGCGCGAGCTCGATCGACTTGTGCAGGCCGTGGCTCAGCTCGTCGGCCGCGACATCGGCGGCCCAGCGGAGGCCCACCCGGTCGAGCCAGTCGAGCGCCTCGGCGCGCTGGTCGCGCTCGGACCGCGCGGTCTTCGGCAGGCGCACCGCCCAGGCGAGGGCCGTGCCGGGCTGGCGGGTGTGCCCGCCGAGCAGGACGTTCTCGAGGACGGTCGCCTCGAGCTGCAGCGCCGGGTGCTGGAATGTGCGGGCCAGTCCGTGCTTGGCGAGCTTGGCGGGAACGAGGCCGAGGACCTCCTCGCCGTCGATCTTGATCGAGCCCGCGCTGGGCCGGTAGTGGCCGGAGATGCAGTTGAAGAGGCTCGTCTTTCCTGCTCCGTTGGGCCCCACGAGCCCGAAGACGCTGCCGGCTTCCACGTCGAAGCCGACCTCCTCGAGGACGTGCACGCCGCCGAACGACAGGCTGACGCGCTCGAGTGTCAGTCGAGCACCCATTGCCCCTCCTTGTGGTTCATGCGTCCTTGCATGCGAGCCCTCCCGCCGGCTCGGGGCCCCTGGGGGCAGAGCGGTTGACGGGATTGTCGACAATAGCGAGCACGATCCTAACCGCATCGACTGCCGTCCTGGCCTCATAGCATCCGCCCTAATTGCGTGGCGCGGCGCCGGAGCGCGGGCAGGAATTGCTCGACCATCCGTTCGGTCGTCGCTCGCGCCGTGACGGCGCTGACCGACATGGCCGCGACGAGCCCGCCGGAGGAGTCGACGACGGGCACGGCGATCGCCCGCAGGCCCAACTCGTACTCCTGGTCGGAGAGGGAGAAGCCGTCGCGGCGCGCGAGCGCGATCGCCTCGATGGCGTCGGCCGGGAGGGAGGAGAGCTCCTCCTCGGGAAGGCCCGCGAGGAGCACCCGGCCGACCGCGGTGCGGATCGCCGGCAGCCGGCCGCCGACGCGCAGGCCGGTCGCGACGAGGTGCTCGGCCTCCACGCGGGCGATGAAGAGGACGGCATCGCCGTCGAGCACGGACAGGCTCGACGACTCGTTCAGCTCGTCCCGCAGCTCCGCGAGGAGCGGCTGGGCGAAGACCGGAAGCGGATCGGTGAGCGTGTATGCGAAGGCGAGGCGGGCGAACCGCGGGGTCGGCCGGTAGAACTTGCCGTCGTAGCTGAGGTAGCCCATCTGCTCGAGCGTGCGCATGCAGCGGCGGGCTGCGGCGGGAGCGATCTCGGCGAGCCGGGCCGCCTCGGTGACCGTGAGACGGGGGTGTTCGCGGTCGAAGCACTCGATGACGGCGAGGCCCTTGGCGAGGCCGCCCATGCCCTCGCTGAGGTCTTCCGTGGTGCCCGGTTCGGTCGTTTGCATCATTGCGAGGCCGATCGTACGCTATGCGAAGAGTATTCGGCACTCGAAAACTGCCCTCGTTCTGGCGCATTCGGGTCGTCGACCGGCACCGGTCAAGGGAGACACTTCGTGCGAGTCGCAATCGTCGGCGGAGGTATCGGCGGGCTCACGGCGGCCATCGCCCTGCGCAAGGTCGGGATCGACGCCGTCGTCTACGAGCAGGCGAGCCGACTCGGCGAGGTAGGCGCCGGCATCGGCGTCGCACCGAACGGACTGCGCGCCTACGAAGGCCTCGGCCTGCGGCCCGCGATCGAGGAGGTCGCGGCTCGGTACGGCGACGGCTCGGTGTACTACCGGGCCGATGGCGGCCTCATCGGCGACATGACGACCGCGGACAGCTCAGGTCGCTACTTCACGCTCGGGCTGCACCGGGCGGACCTGGTCGGGGTTCTTACGAGTGCGCTCCCCGCCGAGGCGGTGCGCACCGGGTCCCGGCTCACCCGGCTGGTCGACCGCGGAGCGGAGGTGGAGCTCGCCTTCGAGGACGGCAGCGCGACCGCCGACGTCGTCGTGGGCGCCGACGGGATACACTCCGTCGTCCGCGAGGTGGTCACCTCACCCGCCGAGCCCGTGCCCTCCGGCTCCATCGCCTACCGCGGGCTCGTCCCGGCGGAGAGCCTGCCCGACTGGCCGAATGGCATCGCGCAGCTCTGGATGGGCGACGGGAAGCACTTCCTCACCTATCCGGTGCGGCGCGGCGAGTTCGTCAACTACGTGGGGTTCGTCCCGAGCGACGAGCGCCTCAAGGAGTCCTGGTCCGCGCCGGGCAGCGTGGAGTCGCTGCGTGCCGACTTCGCCGGGTGGGACCCCCGCGTGGAAGGCCTGCTGGAGCAGGTCGAGCAGAC
Organism: Naasia aerilata; assembly: GCF_030296595.1. Lineage (GTDB taxonomy): Bacteria > Actinomycetota > Actinomycetes > Actinomycetales > Microbacteriaceae > Naasia > Naasia aerilata. The sequence goes on from NZ_AP027731.1 coordinate 1,952,453, forward strand.
CTTCTGGTGGGGCCTCTACGACCGCGAGCCGCTCGACCGCTGGTCCCGCGGCCGGATCACGCTCCTCGGGGACGCCGCGCACGCGATGCTGCCGCACCTCGGCCAGGGCGCGAACCAGGCGGTCGAGGACGGGATCACCCTCGCAACCCTCCTCGAGGGCGTCGACGGCTCGGACACCTCTGCCGTGGCGGAGGCGCTGCTGCGGTACGAGCGGGTCCGGCTGGAGCGCACGACGACGGTGCAGCGCGGCGCCCGCGACAACGGCCGGCGGTACGACTCGGGCTACGAGGATCTGGGCGTGCGGGACGCGGAGATCAAGGATTCCCGGTCCTTCCGTCTCGGGCTCTACGACTTCGATGCGGCAGCGGTGGCGAGGGCCTCGGCGGTCCCGCTCAGCTAGTCTCGGGGCCGTGACCGGGAGCTGCGCGTGACGAATCCCCGTCCGGCGGCGGCCGGCGCTCTCCAGTCCGAGCTCGACCGGTCCCTGGGCCACCTGATCAGGCGCGCCCAGCGCATCCACACGGCGATCTGGGCCTCCCGCGTCTATCCGGGGCTCACGAGCGCCCAGTACGCCGTGCTCACCGTGGTGGCGGGCTATCCGCAGTCGAGTCAGGGAGCGCTCGGTGACGTCGCCTCCCTCGACAAGTCGACCACCGCGGACGTCGCGTCGCGGCTGACGCGGAACGCCTGGCTGCGGCCCGAGCTCGAGACGGGCCGGGGAGGGCGCACGCGCTCACCCAGCCCGCCGAAGTGGCGCTCGCGGTCATCACCGAGCAGGTCCGCGGCGTCCAGGCGGAACTCCTGGAGCCGGTGCCCGCCGACGCCCGCGACGAGCTCGTCGGTCTGCTGGCGCGCATCGCCTATCCGGACGGCGACCCGGTGCCGCCCCCGCCCGCCGACGGCGTGCCCGTCCTCGGCTGCGGGGAGGCGCTCACCCATCTGCTGCGGCGCGCCGAGCGGCGCAGCCAGCGCATCTGGGCGCGGGTGGTGGGCCGCGACGTCACGGCGGCGCAGTACGCGGTCTTCTGCGCGATCGGGGACGAGCGCCTCGACCAGCGGACGATCGCCGGCCTCGCGTCCATCGACACCTCGAATGCGGGCGACGTCGTCGCCCGGCTCGCGGAACGGGGGCTCGTCTCCATCGAGCGCCCGGAGAGCGACCGCCGCCGCACGCTCGTCGGGCTCACCCCAGCCGCGTTCGCGCTGCTCGCCGACCTGACCCCGAAGGCGGAGCTGGTCCACCAGGAGCTGCGGTCGCCGCTGCCGGCCGGTGAGGCCGATCGGCTGCACGACCTCATGCACCTCCTCGCCTACCGGCGCTGAGGTCCGCGCGACCCGTCGTGAGTCGCGCGGCCCGGCGTCAGAAGGTGACGACGCCCCGGATGACCTCGCCCGCCTCGAGCTCGTCGAAGGCGCGTGCGAGGTCTCCGAGCCCGTACCGATGGGTGATGAGCCCCTCGGCGTCGAACCGCCCGGCGGCGATGAGGTCGGCGAAGACCTGGAAGCCCGAGGCGACCTGGGTCGAGCCGTAGTACGAGCCGACGATCGACTTCTCCGCCCGGAAGAAGTCCGTCGCCGGAAGGTCGATCCGGGCGTCGGGGGAGGGAATCCCGACGGTGATGACCTCGCCGCCCCGGCGTGCGCTCTCGTAGGCGTCCGTGACCGTCTGCATCCGGCCGACCACCTCGAAGGCGTAGTCGACGCCGCGCCCCGAGGTGAGGTCCTTCACCTGCTCCGCGGTGGGGCCCTGGCCCGGGTCGACCGTGTCGGTCGCCCCGTTGCGGAGGCTCACCTCGCGCTTGAAAGGGGTGGGGTCGACCGCGATGATCCGAGCCGCGCCCGCGATCCGCGCGCCCTGGATCAGCGACTGTCCGACGCCGCCGCACCCGATGACCGCGACCGTGCTGCCGGGCTGGACCTTGGCGGTCCACAGGGCCGCGCCCGCGCCCGTGGAGATCCCGCAGCCGATGAGGGCGAGCTGTTCGGCGGGAAGGTCGGAGTCGACCTTCACCGCCAGCCGGGAATCCATGACCATCTGCTCGGCGAAGGCGCCGAGGCCGAGCATCGAGGTGACGGCGTCGCCCGAGGCGGTCCGCGCCCGGGTCACGCCGCGCACCGACCAGGTCTCCGCGCAGAGATGCGACTGGCCGCGAAGGCACCAGAAGCACTGCTTGCAGTGCGGCACCAGGCTGCCGATGATGCGGTCGCCCACTCGCAGCCCCCGCACGTCGGCGCCGACCTCGGTCACGACCCCGGCGACCTCGTGGCCGAGAATGGTCGGGTTCTCGAGGCCGAGGTAGCCCCGCAGGCCGGAGATGTCGCTGTGGCAGACGCCGGCGGCCTCGACCGAGACGACGATGTCGTTCGCTCCAGGCGGCTCGGGCGTGACGTCCTCGATGTCGAGCGGCAGTCCGAGGCCGTGCATGATGGCGGCTTGCATGAGATGGGGCCTTCCTCGCGGTCGAGTGGTGCCGGTCAGAGCGACGTCTTGATGAAGACGGCCTGAGGCTCGGTGAAGAACTCGCGGCTGAAGTTGCCGCCCTCGCGTCCGACGCCCGAGAAGCCGGGACCGCCGATCGGCGCTCGGAGGTCGCGCACCTGGTAGCAGTTCGCCCACACCGTGCCCGTCCTGAGATAGGACGCGGCGGTGTGGATGCGTGCCGCCGACTCGGAGAAGAGGGTCGCTGCGAGGCCGTAGTCGGTGTCGTTCGCGAGCGCGATGCCGTCCTCGAAGTCGTCGAAGGTCGTCACCGTGGCCATCGGCCCGAACACCTCCTCGCGCCACACTCTGCCGGTCGGCGAGACGTCCGCCACGATCGTCGGCGTGAAGGTCCACCCTCGCCGGGGCCGCCGGTGAGGACCGTGCCGCCCTCGTCGGCGGCGAGGGCGAAGTAGTCGGAGACCCGGTCGAACTGCTTCTTCGACGCGAGCGGCCCGAGGTCCGTCTGCGGATCGAGCGGATCGCCGACCCGGAGCGCCGCGGCCTGCTCGGCGAAGCGGCTCAGGAAGGAGTCGTAGACGCCGCGCTGCACCAGCACACGCGTGCCGGCGAGGCAGACCTGACCGGTGTTGTTGAACACCGCGCGGGCCGCAGTGGCCGCGGCGAGGTCGAGGTCGGCGTCGTCGAAGATGATCGACGCGCCCTTCCCGCCCAGCTCGAGCGTGGCCGGCACCAGGTTCTGCGCCGCCGCGACTCCGACGAGACGGCCGACCGCGGTCGACCCCGTGAAGGTGATGCGATCGATGCCGGGGGAGTGGATGAGCGCGTCGCCCACGACGGCACCGGAGCCCTGGACCACGTTGAGCACGCCGGCCGGCCAGCCGGCCTCGAGCGCGTACTTCGCGATGAGGTAGGCCGACGTGGGGCTGTCCTCCGCCGGCTTCCACACCACGGTGTTGCCCCACGCGAGCGCGGCCGCGATCTTCCAGACGCCCAGCATGAGCGGGTGGTTCCACGGCGAGATCGCGAGCACCACTCCCGCGGGGCGGTATGCGGTGAAGGAGTGGAAGTCGGCGCCCATCGGGTACGTCTCGCTCGTCGCGAGCGCCATGTGGTCGCCGAAGAACCGGATCATGGCGACCGCGCGAGGCACGTCGAAGCCCCGCGCCGCGGTGAGCGGCCGCCCCATGTCGAAGGTGTCGGCCTGGGCGAGCTCGTCGGCGTGCAGCTCCATGCGGTCGGCCAGCGCGTGCATGAGGGCACCGCGCTGACGCTCCGGGAGCCGCGACCAGGCGCCGCCGTCGAACGCCGCACGGGCCGCGGCGACCGCATCCGCTGCCTCCTGCACGTCACCGGCCGCGATCGTGCCCTGGACGGCCTGCGTCCACGGATTGACGTTGTCGAGGGTGCCGTCGGCGCGCGATGCGCGCTCCTGACCGCCGATCAGGTGGGGGACGAAGTCGAGAGCTGGCATGAGCGCCTCCTGGTGGTCGTGGGCCGTCTGCCGGCGGTCCGGGCTCAGTTCTTGTTCCAGCGTGCGCCCTCGTACCCGCTCCGCGTATCGGCGGAGTAGGGGGCGGGACGCACGGTGGCACGGATGGTGGTCTGTTCGTGCGGCTCGAGGACGACGAGCCCCTCGCCGCCGTTCGGCTCGCCCCAGACCAGCTCGACCTCGTCGCCGATCTCCACACCGGGATCGAGGGCGGCCAGGGAGAGCGCGCGGCGCTCGTTGTAGGAGTATGAGGTGTAGGTCGAGAGGCCGACGAGCCGCCCGTCCTTGGTGACGGAGTCGAAGTTCGCGGTGCCGTACGTGGCGTTCGGCAGGTCGAAGAACTTGTAGACCGGGCCGTCCGGGGAGAAGAGGGACCGGTAGACGCGGGCGATGTCGTCGGCGTTCCACTCGAGCGTGAGCTTGCGACGCTGCGTCGCCGGGTCGACGGCCTCGAGCGCCTCGCGCCCCACGAAGTCGTGGTCGAACTTGATGAGCTTGCCGTAGCCGAGGTCCCAGGGCCGGAGGTAGTAGTCCTCGATGCGGTCCGACTCGAAGCTGCCCGTGATCGACCCGACGGCCTCGAAGCCGTCGGCGGGCAGCCACTTGCGGTAGTCGGCCATCGCCTCGCTCGTGTAGATCGGCGGGACCGGGGAGGGGATCCAGCCCACCTCGCCGCTCACCGAGGGGTAGGCGCGCGAGCCGACGCTGAGGATGCCGAACTCCTCGCCGGCGGCGAGGATCGCGTCGCGGATCCGGTCGTAGAGGTCGTAGGGCCCCCACAGCTCCAGACCGGGCTGGCCGGCGACGCCGTGACGAAGCGTCCGCACACGGATGCCGTCGATGGTCATCCAGCCCATGCGGAAGAACTTGGCCTGCTCGATGGGGCCGCCGTTGACCTTCTCGAGGAGCTGCCAGGCGAGGGGGCCCTGGACCTCGAAGCGGAAGAGCTCACGCGTCACGGGACCGGTCGGGCGCGAGGGCGAGCGGTTGTCGGTGCGCGTCTCGACGTCGTACCCGCCGGTCTCGACCTGGAAGTCGAGCCAGTGCGCCGTCGGGATCCTGCCGACGAAGATGAACTCGTCCTCCGCCTCGCGGAAGAGGATGCCGTCGCCCAGCACGTTGCCGTCGTGGCCTGTGGCGGTGAACTGCTTGGCCCGGTTGACGTCGAAGTCGGCGACCGAGCCGATCCCCGTCTCCGAGACGAGGCGGACCGCGTCCTTGCCCTTGATGAAGTAGTTGACCATGTGGTGGCTCTGGTCGAAGAACGCGACGCCCGTGCGCCACGCGCGCTGCTCCGCCTGCCAGTTGGTGAACTCGGCGGGAACGACCGGATAGACGTGCTTGCCGACCTTCGAGGCCCGGAAGTGGCCGACGAGGTCGTCGGTCCCGTCGATCAAGTCCTGCAGGCTCTGGGCGACCATCGTCGTCGTTCCTTCCTCCGCGCCGTCGCGGAAGGGTCTGGTGCTACGCCGTCGAGATCGTACGTATGCGGATTGAGGGGAGTCTAGGTGGGGATCCGGGGCCGGTCAAGGAAGGCACGGGCACGGGGTCGTCCCGAGATCCGCCGCCTGCGCCGCACCGTCGATCTCGTGGTCGGGATGCGCATGAACCGACCTCGTCAGAGCTCCCCGGACGCGATCGCGTGCAGCCAGCGGACGGTGGATGCGGTCATCCAGGCGGGGGAGTCGAGGGAGCCGAGGAAGCCCTCGACGTCCCGCATCTCGTGCTCGCGCCGCTCCGCGTGCTGCCGCGTGCCGCTGACCAGTCGCTCGACCAGCGCGGCGCCGTCGGGCCCGAGCTCGCCGGCGATCTGGTCGCGGATCCACTCGCCGGAGCCCAGTCTCTCGGCAGCGGTGACGCTCTCGAAGATGAGCGCGGCGAGACCCTTCATGAAGATGCTCCGGAGGAGCTTGAGCCCTGCGGCGTCGCCCGCCTCCGGGCCGGCGACGGTCACGGGGACCCCGAGGCCGGACCAGAGCTCGCGGAGGCGCGCGGCGCCCGGCCCGCTGACGAGCAGCGGGGTGAGCTCGGCGGCGCGCGGCACCGGCGCCATGATCGCGACATCGGCGAAGGCGACCCCGGCCGCCTCGGCCTCGGCGGCCATGCGGCGCTTGTCCTCGGGGGATCCGGTGTTCATGTCGGCGAAGACGGCCCCGGGCGCCAGGTGCGCCAGCACGGAGCGGGCGACGGCCGGGGCGGCGGAGGCGCCGACCAGGCTCGCGACCACGTCCGCGTCGCGCACGGCCGACGGGGCGTCCGCCGCGAGGCCGACCCCCTCGGGAGCGACGGAGACGGCCGGGTCGAACCCGATCACCGTGGCCCCGCGTGCCGCGAAGCCCTGCGCATACAGCGAACCGGCTTCCCCCAGCCCCAGCACTGCGACCCGCACTCGTGCTCCTTCGCTCGGGGCGATTGTAGACAGAATCGGCGCCCAGAGGACTCCGGGCGGGCATACTGGTCGGGTTGAGGAGGACTCATGACCGACGTGCTGGAGACTCAGACGGCCAAGGGACCGACCGTCGCCGAGTTGACCGCGGCGATCCGTCAGGCGATCGTCGACGGCGACTTCGCCCCCAATCAGCGGCTCATCGAGGCCGATCTCAGCGCCTCCTTCGGTGCGAGCCGGGCCGCGGTCCGCACGGCCCTGTTCGAGCTCGCCAATGACGGCCTGATCGACCGGCTGCCCAACCGCGGCTCGCGGGTCCGCGCCATCACCCTCGACGAGGCGATCGAGATCCTCGAGGTCCGCATCGGGCTCGAGTGCCTGTGCGCCGAGAAGGCCGCCCAGAACGCAACGGATGCGGAGATCGCCGAGTTCAAGCGCCTGCGTCGCGATCTCCTGGAGGCCGTCGCCGCCGGGGACCTGCTCGGCTACTCGCGGCTCAACCAGCTGCTCGACGAGCGCATCCGGGACCTGAGCTCGCACGAGACCGCGGTGGCGATCCTCGAGCGTCTGCACGCCCAGAGCGTGCGTCACCAGTTCCGCCTCGCCTTCCAGCCCGGCCGGGCAGCGGTCTCCGCGGGCGAGCATGTCGCGATCCTCGACGCCGTGATCGCGCGCGACCCGGCTGCCGCCGTTCAGGCGACGCGGGACCACCTGCTGAGCGTCATCAGCGCCCTGCGCTCGCTCAGCTGATCCCGCGCCGCCTGCGGGCGGTCACTCGTCGACGGGCGGCGTCCCGTGCGTGTGGAACGTGGAGATCGTCTTCATGCCCCATGCCTGGCCCTTGGCGCGCTCGGCCTCGGTCCAGGTCACGGTCTTCCAGTCGGGGGCAAGGATGACGCGGGCGCCCGCGTTCGCGAACTCGATGCGGTTGCCGCCGGGCTCGTAGACGTAGAGGAAGAACGTCTGCTGGATCGCGTGCTTGTGCGGTCCCGACTCGATGTGGATGCCGTTCTCCAGGAAGATGTCCGCGGCCTTGAGGATGTCCTCGCGCGTGTCGGTCGCGAACGCGATGTGGTGGAGCCGCCCGTTGCTTCCGGTCCAGTCGCCCGAGTACACGAGGTCGTAGGTCTTGTTGGTGAAGTGGAACCACTGGGCCGAGATGACCCCGGTGTCCAGCTGGATCTGCTCGGTCGCCTCGCCACCAAGGACCTCGTTCACGAAGCGGCCGTTCTCCTCGACGTCCTTGCCGAGGTAGTTGATGTGGTCGAGCCGGCGGGCGTTCACGCCGCGCCCCGGGAACTTGTCGGCCTGGTTCTTGAGCGCCGGCTTCGCGTCCTCGGGAGCCTCGAACCACTCGGTGTCGTAGTAGAGCTCCATGGCGTGCCCGTCGGGGTCGGTGAACGCGTAGCTGCGCCCGACGCCCTGCTCGCCGTCCTTCCAGCCGATGCCGCGTCCCGCCGCCTCGATGGCCGCGACTCGGCGCTCGAGGGCCTCCGGGCTCGCCGCGCGGAGCGCGACCCGGCCGACGCCGGACTTGGGCGCCGACGTGAGCTTGATCGTGTACCGCTCGTAGTCGTCCCAGGCGTGCAGGAAGACGGAGTCGCCCTCGGCGGCGACCTCCCGGAAGGCGAGCAGCTCGGTGAAGAACCATCGGCTCCGATCGAAGTCGGACGTCAGCAGCTCGACGTGGCCGATGTGGGCGATGTCGAGGAATCCAGGGCCTCTCATGGCGCTCCTTTGCGTAGGGGTGGGACGGGGATCAGGGGGATCGGGGAAGACGACGCCGTCGAACAGCTTGCGCGCGGTCCGGAAGACGACGGACGAGGCGATGTCGGTGGTGCCGGGGACGAAGTCGATGCGGATGTCCATGTGGCCGGTCGGGTGCTCGATCCGGAACGGGGCCCCGTCCGCCGGGAGGTTCGCGAGGTCGTGCCCGACGGCACCCTCGATGGCGATTCCGGCGGCGACCGTCTGCGCGCCCAGCACACCGATCGAGGTGTGCACCCGGATCGGGAGGAAGCTGCGGGTGGAGATCGTTCCACCCGCGGACGGAGCGGAGAGCAGCACCATCTTCGGGACGGTCGCCTCCGAGACGTCGCCCATCCCCATGAGCTCGGCCGCGGCGAAGCGGATGGCGCGGAGGCGTGCCTGCAGGGACTCGTCGCTCTCGAGGTCGGCGGGATCCTCGGTCCCCTCGACGCCCAGGTCGGCGGCCGCGAGCAGCACGGAGGGCATGCCGTTGTCCACGCACGTCACGCGCACCCTCCACCAGGTCGGTCACGTTGCCGGTGGGCAGCAGGGCGCCGGTCGTCCCGCCCGCGGTGTCCGAGAAGGCGAGCTCGATGGGGGCGGCCGTGCCGGGGACGCCGTCGATCGCCAGATCGCCGGAGTATCGGGGGCGACCACCCGGTGTGGGGAAGGTCGCGACCACCGTGCTGTCGGTGTTCACCATGCGGATGCGCACCGTCGTCGACTCCCCTGGGGCTCGACGAGTCCGCGCTCCACGGCGAACGGTCCGATCCCCGCGAGGATGTTGCCGCAGTTCTGCGAGTCGGTCACCACCGGCTCGTCCACGACGACCTGGAGGAAGAGGTAGTCGACGTCGGTGTCGCCGCCCTCGGAACGCGAGACGACGCCGACCTTGCTCGTCAGCGGGTGGGCGCCGCCGATGCCGTCGATCTGCCGCTCGTCGGGACTGCCCATGACGCGCAGGAGCAGGTCATCCCGCTCGGAGCGCTCCTGCGGAAGGTCCTCGGCCAGGAAGTAGGCGCCCTTCGACGTGCCGCCGCGCATGAGCATGCAGCGGATGCCGTCAGCCTCGTCGAGCATGATCCTCCGCCGTCACGTACTCCACGCCGAGCTCGGCGAGGACCCCGCGGAGCTTGTTGCGGTCGAGGCTGAGCTCGCCCCCTGGTAGGCCTCGCGCGAGGCCGCCTCCTTCTCGGTGCGGGACCGCGAGGCGGTCAGCGCGCTCTCGATCGAGTCCCGGGGAACGCAGAGCACGCCGTCGTCGTCGGCGACGATGGCGTCACCCGGACGCACGGTCACGCCGCCGACCACGATGGGCACGTTGACGGAGCCCGCTGTCGCCTTCACGGTGCCCTGCGCGTTCTGCGCACCCGCCCAGACGGGGAAGCCGAGCCGGCGGAGGTCCGAGACGTCGCGGACGCCGCCCGTGGTGACGAGGCCGCGCACGCCGCGGGCGAGGAGGGCGGTCGCGAAGAGCTCGCCGAACGACCCGTCGAGGGAGGGGAGACGGTGGTGACCACGAGCACGTCGCCGGGCCGGCACTGCTCCACCGCGGCATGGATCATCAGGTTGTCGCCGGGCCAGCACAGAACGGTGACCGCGGATCCGGCGATGCGGGCATCCTGCTGAATCGGGCGGACGATCGGGCCGACCATCCCGCTGCGGCCCATGGCCTCGTGCACGGTGGCGACCCCGAACTCGGCCAGCTCGTCGAGCTGCTCCTGCGGGGGCCGGGGGACGTCGGTCACGACGACGGGCTTCAAGCGCGCACCTCCGTTTGTAGGGGAGCGACCGCGCGGTCGCGACCCGTGGGTGCGTGCGTCGTCGCTTCTGGGCCCAGTCGACCACCCGCTCGCCCCAGTGTCAACAATCCTGTCCACCATCCGCGAGCGGTCGAACTTTTCGCATCATGCGTAACGGGGGCTGATGCGCGCCAGGATTGTCGGCAATCCGTTGACCGTGCCCATCGATCGGCATACGTTGCCAATGTCGAGCCCGGCAAGGGCCGGTCGGTGGACGAAGGAGTTCCGGTTGGGTGTGTGCGAAGTCCGAGCAGGCTGCGGCCACTCGCTTTCCGCATCTCTGACTGCCGCCCCGTCGCTCGCCCCCGCGCACCGCGCCGTCCGCCTCTCGCCGGCCGCCTCCGTGCGTCGATCCGATTCGCCGCGCTCGTGCACGTCTCCGTTTCCGAGCGCCGCCCGCGCCTGAACCTCGTGCCCTCGGGCACGCGTCCCACCCCACCATCGAAAGGAAAGAGAACGATGAGCAGCCCCAGCAATCTCCAGGAACTCCTCGACCAGACGGGCAATCCGGTCGACCTGCTCCGCAACTCCAAGATCGGCGCGTACATCTATCCCGTCGTGCCGGCGGAGTTCACCAACTGGCAGCGCGAGCAGCGCGCGTGGCGCGAGACCGCGGTCCTCTTCGACCAGTCGCACCACATGGACAACCTGATCATCCGCGGCAAGGACGCCCTCAAGCTGCTTCAGGACACGGCCATCAACTCGGTCGCGAACTTCCCGGTCGGCATGGCCAAGCAGCTCGTCCCCGTCGCCTCCAACGGCGGCGTCGTGGGCGACGGCATCCTCTTCCACGAGATCGAGGAGAGTACGTCTACGTCGGCCGTGCCCCCGTGTCGAACTGGCTCCTCTTCCACGGTGAGAAGAGCGGCTACGACGTCGACATCGAGGTCGACCGCCGCTCGCCCGGCCGCCCCTACGGCAAGGCCGTGAGCCGCAAGTACTGGCGCCTCCAGATCCAGGGCCCGAACGCCTGGCCGATCATCGAGAAGCTGCAGGGCGGCACCGTCGAGCAGGTCAAGTTCTTCCGCATGGGCAAGCTCACGATCGACGGCACCGAGGTCAGCACCCTCCGTCACGGCATGGCCGGCGCGCCGGGCCTCGAGCTCTGGGGCCCCTACGAGGACGCCGAGCGCATCCGCAACGCCATCCTCGAGGCCGGCCGCGAGTTCGGGCTCGAGCCCGTGGGCTCCCGCGCCTACTCGTCGAACACGCTCGAGTCCGGCTGGATCCCGTCGCCGCTGCCCGCGGTCTACTCGAGCGAGGCCGAGCGCGCCTACCGCGAGTGGCTGCCCGTCGACAGCTACGAGGCCACCAACGCGCTCGCCGGCTCGTTCGTCTCCGACAACATCGAGGACTACTACCTCAACCCCTGGGAGCTCGGCTACGGCAGCTTCGTGAAGTTCGACCACGACTTCATCGGCCGCGACGCGCTCGAGAAGATCGACCCCGCCACGCAGCGCCGCAAGGTGACGCTCGCCTGGAACGCCGAGGACCTGGGCAAGGTCATGACGTCGCTCCTGGACGTCGAGGGACCGGGCAACCAGTTCTTCAACCTGCCCAACGCGAACTACGGCTCGTCGAACTTCGACTCCGTCATCGACGCCAATGGCAAGATCGTGGGCGCCTCTCTCTTCACCGGCTACAGCGCCAACGAGCGGCGCGGACTGTCGCTCGCCACGGTCGACCCGGACGTCGAGATCGGCACCGAGCTCCGCGTGCTGTGGGGCGAGGACCCGAACACGGAGAAGACGTCCGCCAACCCGCACACGCAGGCCGAGGTGCGCGTCGTCGTGAGCCCGGTGCCCTACTCGGTCACCGCTCGCAACGAGTACCACGGCGGCTGGCGCAGCGCGAACGCCTGATCCACGGAACCGATCGAGGAGGACGAGTGAGCACCAGTACGACACCCGGCACCGACAGCTCGGAGCAGCGGCGGATCGCCGCGGCGAGCGATCCCGCGGACAGCGTCCGCCTGCTCATCAGCGGAGAGGATCGCCCGGGGATCGTGGCCGCAGTGTCGACGCTGCTGCAGGAGGCCGGGGCGAACATCAGCTCCCTCGACCAGTACTCGACCGACCCGGAAGGCGGCCGCTTCTACCAGCGGACCGTCTTCCACCTCGACGGCTTCTCGGCGGCGCGACCGGAGCTCGAGCGCAAGCTCGATGAGCGGCTCGCCACGGGTCTGGGACTCACCTGGAGTCTCAGGCCCGTGGCCCAGCTCAAGCGCGTCGCGATCTTCGCGTCGAAGTCGGACCACTGCCTGCTCGACCTGCTCTGGCGGCACCGCCGGGGCGAGCTCCCCATGACGGTCTCCATGGTGATCTCGAACCACGCCGACCTGGCCGAGGAGGTGCGGCCCTTCAACATCCCGTACTTCTACGTGCCGGTGGACAAGAGCGACCGCCAGGCTGCCGAGCGGCGGCACCTGGAGCTGCTGCGCGGGAACGTCGACCTCGTCGTCCTCGCGCGGTACATGCAGATCATCACGGGCGACTTCCTCCGCGAGGTGGAGGTGCCGGTGATCAACATCCACCACTCCTTCCTGCCCGCGTTCATCGGCGCCGGCCCGTACGCGAAGGCGAAGCAGCGGGGCGTGAAGCTGATCGGCGCCACGGCCCACTACGTGACCGAGGACCTCGACGAGGGCCCGATCATCGAGCAGGACGTCGTGCGGGTCAAGCACTCGGACACGGCAGCGGACCTGCAGCGCCGGGGTGCGGACGTGGAGCGCCAGGTGCTGGCCCGCGCAGTCGAGTGGCACTGCGAGGACCGCGTCGCCCGCGACGGCAACACGACGGTCATCTTCCTGTAAGGGGCGGGCCGCCGCGAGGTGGCACTAGGTGCTCCCTCAGCGCCGAGGTGGCAGCAACAACTGCCACCTCGGGGTGCGCCCCGCTGCGAGTCGCCGGGGCGAGGTGGCACTTGGTGCTGCTTCAGCGCCGAGGTGGCAGCAACAACTGCCACCTCGGCGGGTGGGATTGCGCCCTGACGCGGGAGGACGACCCCAGGGGCGCCGCGACGTCGAGGGGTTCCCCGACGGCTGAAGACGAGAAGTCGGGCGGGCGCGAGCTCACCCGCTTCCTTCGGTGAGACGGCCGAAGCGCGCCGAGCGCGCCCTTTCGCACCGAGCGCGCCCCCTCTTCGCCGAGCGCACCCCGTGCCGCCGAGCGCACCTCGTATACGGGGTGCGCTCGGTATTTCAGGGCGCGCTCGACGCGGGGGAGGCGCGCTCGGTGCTTCGGGGTGCGCTCGGCGACGCTGGAACGCGACTCGGCAGCGGTGGCCAGCCGCCTCCCCTCGTCTTAAGCCTCGGGCTGAGCGCCCGAAAGTTCTCCGCGCCCTAACCGGCGCCCCTCGCGCCTGGCGTCCTCACACAGCCGAGTAGAAGCGCTGAGGTGGCACTTGGTGCTGCTTCAGCGCCGAGGTGGCAGCAACAAGTGCCACCTCGAGACTTCCGGGGTGCCACCTCGCGGGGCATCACACGCCGTCGTGGTGCTCCAGGTAGGCCATGGAGCGGTCGGAGGAGTTGACCAGGGCGCGGTAGGCGCCGCCCGGGCGGGCGCCCGGGTGGTCCGGCGGGAGGTAGCTGCGCAGCAGCGCCTCCGAGATGCTCGCCGCCGCCCTGCGCAGCAGCAGCACGTAGTCAGCGGGGGAGTTGCCGTCGTTGGCGACGACGACGCCGAGCGCCCCGACCACGACGTTCTGCGAGCCGCGGATGGGCACCGCGATGCCGCGCGTGCCCGGGTACAGGAAGCCCTCGGTCACGGCATGGCCGAGCCGGCGAGCGCGGAGGACCGCCTCGCGCAGCTCCTTCTCCGTCGAGATGCCGGCGTCCGTCTGCGGGTCGAGTCCTCGCTTCACGATGCGGGGAACCAGATCCTTCTCCGCTGCCGCCAGCAGGACCAGGCCACTCGAGGAGTGCTGCAGAGGGATGCGCCCGCCGACCATCGAGCCGTTCACGACGGCGTCGCGGGCGGACAGGCGCTCGATGACGAGCACGTCGAGGTCGCTGCGGACGGCGAGCTGGGTGTGCTGCCGCACCACCGCCTGCACGGCCTGCAGGTGCGGGAACGCGATCTCCCGGAGCCCGAGCACACCGGGGGTGCGGCTCCCCATCTCCCACAGGCGCACGCCGACCCGGTAGCTGCGGTCGGGCATCCGCTCGAGCAGCCCGTGCTCCACGAGCTCGCCGACGATGCCGTGGGCGGAGGAGACCGGCACCTGGGCCCGCCGCGCGATCTCGGTCAGCGTCAGGAAGGGGAGTCGATGCTGAAGGAATCGAGCACGGCGAGCACCCTGCTCACCGCCGAGATGCCGTTCGATCCGCGTGCCACTGTGCCTCCGGGACGACCGTATTCGCTTCATTCGAATATGTCGATGTGCTCTCGGAGCCGAAACCTAGACTGACGCCACTCCCCGGCGGTGTCGCCGGAACGACAGTGAGGACGACGACGATGTCAGAGACTCTCGCCCAGGCGATCGCCCGGGTCGGCAGCCCCATCGAGCTGCTGCGCAACCAGAACTGGCCGGCCTTCACCTTCCCGGTCGCCCCCGAGTTCACGAACTGGCGCGACGAGCAGCGCGCCTGGAACACGACGGTCGCGATCATGGATCAGTCGCACCACATGACGCAGCTCTTCCTGCACGGCGAGGATCTCATCCCGATGCTGCAGGGCATCTCCCCGAACACGTTCGCCACCTTCCGGAAGGGCGTCGCGAAGCAGCTGATCTCCGTCAACAAGGACGGCTATCTGGTCGGCGACGGCATCCTCTTCTACAACGAGGAGGGGCCCGAGGGCATCGTCCTCATCGGGCACCACATCCTCATCGACTGGGTGCGCTACAACGCGGAGAAGGCGGAGGCCGCGGGCAAGGACGTGCACCACCGGCTCGAGGCGAACTCGCACATGCGCCAGGGCCCTCCCACGTTCTACCGCTACGAGCTGCAGGGCCCCGTCGCCAACGAGGTGATGGAGAAGGTCCTCGGCGGCCCCGCGCCCGCGGTCAAGTTCTTCCACATCGGCGACTTCGAGATCGCCGGCAAGCACGTGTACGGCCTGCGCCACGGCATGGCCGGCCAGCCCGGCTTCGAGTTCTACGGCCCGTGGGAGGACAACGAGCTGATCATGAACACGCTGATGGAGGCCGGGGCGGAGTACGACATCCGCCGCGTCGGCGCCAAGGCGTATTCGAGCTCGCCGCAGGAGTCCGGCTGGGTGCCGACCCCTTCCCGGCCGTCTTCGACGAGGACTTCGCCGAGTATCGGGAGTGGCTCCCCGCCGCCCGCATCGGCTCGGTGGCCGGCTCCCTGTACTCCACGGACGTGCACGACTTCTACATGACCCCGTTCGACATCGGGCTCGGCCGCTCGGTGAAGTTCGACCACGACTTCCACGGTCGGGAGGCGCTCGAGAAGATCGCCGAGAACCAGAAGCGGCGCAAGGTCACCCTCATCTGGAACGCCGACGACGTGGCGGCCGTCGTCCGCTCCCAGGTCGAGCCCGGCATCCCCGCGAAGTTCCTCGACTTCCCCAAGGCGCGCTACGGCTTCTACCAGATGGACGAGGTCCGCTCCGGCGACAAGCTGGTCGGCATCTCGACCGACGCCGGCTACGTCTCCTACGACCAGCTCTACATGTCGCTGGCCACGCTCGACCTCGAGCTCGAGGACGGCGCCGAGGTCGAGGTCGTCTGGGGCGAGGACCCCATCTCGCAGAAGCCGCAGGTCGACGCCGCCCACCGCCAGGTGCGGATCCGCGCGACCGTCGCGCCCGCCCCGTTCCACGACTTCGCCCGCACCGTCTACCGCGGCCTCGAGGCCGCGGCGGCGCGCTGAGGCGCGAACACCGAAGACCAGCCCCGCACGACCACCTGGCGCTCCCCGGAGCGCCTGAAGAAAGGGATACCGATGGCGATCACCCCCGCCGAACTCATCGATGACTTCTCGCTCGAGATGACCGGCAAGGACGTTCCGGGTCTGCTCGAGGCGGCCCCCGTGCTTCCCCAGGGAACCCGGATGAACGTCACCTTCCTCGGCAACGAGGACCTCGCGATGCGGACGACCGCGGCGAAGGCCGTGCTCGACCAGGGCCTCATCCCGGTTCCGCACATCTCCGCCCGGCGCATCAAGAGCCAGGAGATGCTCGAGGAGTTCCTCGCCGCGCTGCAGGCGCAGGGCGCGAGCGAGAACGTCTTCAGCGTCGGCGGCGACCCGCACCAGCCCGAGGGCCCGTACGACGGCGCCCTCGACGTGATCAAGTCGGGTCTTCTCCAGCAGTACGGCGTGAAGAACGTGTCGATCGCCGGCTACCCGGAAGGGCACCCGGACATCAAGGACGACGCCCTGTGGGCCGCCCTCGAGGGCAAGTTCGCCGTGCTCCAGGAGCAGGGCCTGCCGGGCACGATCCTGACCCAGTTCAGCTTCGACGTGGACCCCGTCGTCGCCTGGATCGAGCAGGTCCGGGCCAAGGGCATCGACCTGCCGATCCGGATCGGCGTGCCCGGACCTGCCGGCATCAAGCGGCTCATCACCTTCGCCTCCCGCTTCGGCGTCGCCTCCAGCGCGGGCATCGCCAAGAAGTACGGGTTCTCGCTCACCAACCTGCTGGGAACGGCCGGCCCGGACCGCTTCATCAAGGAGCTCGCGGGACGCCTCGACCCGGCGAAGCACGGCTCGGTGAAGCTGCACTTCTACACGTTCGGCGGCATCCCGGCGACGAGTGCCTGGATCCGCGACTTCAAGGCGCAGCTCTCCCCGGTGCGCTGATCCTTCGCTGATCGACGGAACGGGCCGGCCGTCCGGTCGGCCCCTTCCGTTGTCCCCGGCGCATGGTTGGATCGAGCGTCGGATGCCGCAGGGCTCCGACGTTCGAGCCGATGGAGCCTGGATGAGCACCGCCACGACCCCCGCGACCGCGACGACCGTCGACGGAAGGGCGCCCGCGCCCGCCGACAGCCACGACCTCATCCGTGTGCAGGGCGCGCGCGAGAACAACCTCAAGGACGTCAGCGTCGAGATCCCGAAGCGGCGCCTGACCGTCTTCACCGGGGTGTCCGGCTCCGGGAAGAGCTCCCTGGTCTTCGGCACCATCGCCGCGGAGTCGCAGCGGCTGATCAACGAGACCTACAGCGCCTTCGTCCAGGGCTTCATGCCGACCCTCGCGCGGCCGGACGTCGACCTGCTCGAGGGTCTCACGACCGCGATCATCGTCGACCAGGAGCGGATGGGCGCGAACTCGCGCTCCACCGTCGGGACCGCGACCGATGCCAACGCGATGCTGCGGATCGTCTTCAGCCGACTGGGGGAGCCGTCGGCCGGTCCGTCGTTCAACTACAGCTTCAATCTGCCGACCGGGGCGTGCCCGCGCTGCGAGGGCATGGGCAGTGTGACCGACATCGACGTCGACGAGCTCTTCGACCGGGACAAGTCGCTCGCGGACGGCGCGATCCGCATCCCCGGGTACACGGCCGACGGCTGGCAGGTCCGGATCTTCACCGAGTCGGGCTTCCTCGACCCCGCGAAGCCGATCCGTGACTTCTCGGAGCAGGAGCTCGCCGACTTCCTCTACAAGGAGCCGGTGAAGGTCCGGATCACCGGCATCAACCTCACCTATGAGGGCCTGATCCCGAAGGTGCAGAAGACCTTCCTCGCGAAGGACAAGGAGGCGCTGCAGCCGCACATCCGCGCGTTCGTCGATCGGGCGGTCACGTTCACCCCGTGCCCGGACTGCGGCGGCACGCGGCTCAACGAGGCGGCCCGCGCCTCCCACATCGACGGCATCAACATCGCCGACGCCTGCGCGATGCAGATCAGCGACCTCGCGGAGTGGGTGCGGCGGATCGACGAGCCGAGCGTCGGGCCGCTCATCGCCACCCTCCGGCAGACGCTCGACTCGTTCGTCGAGATCGGCCTCGGCTACCTCAGCCTCGACCGTCCGTCGGGCACGCTGTCCGGGGAGAGGCGCAGCGCACCAAGATGATCCGGCACCTCGGGTCGAGCCTCACCGACGTGACCTACGTCTTCGACGAGCCGACGATCGGGCTTCATCCGCACGACATCGAGCGGATGAACGATCTGCTGCGGAGGCTGCGCGACAAGGGCAACACGGTGCTCGTGGTGGAGCACAAGCCGGAGACGATCGGCATCGCCGACCATGTCGTCGATCTGGGTCCCCGGGCCGGAACCGAGGGCGGCGAGATCTGCTTCACCGGGTCGGTGGAGGAGCTCAGGTCGAGTGACACCCTCACCGGACGGCACCTGGGCGACCGGGCGGCCCTCAAGCCGAGCGTGCGGAAGCCCACCGGCAAGCTCGAGATCCGGGGCGCGACGCGCAACAACCTCCGTGACGTGAGCGTCGACGTCCCGCTCGGCGTTCTCGTCGTGGTGACCGGAGTCGCAGGCTCGGGCAAGAGCTCGCTCATCCACGGCTCCATCCCGAAGGGGGCGAACGTCGTCTCAGTCGACCAGTCGGCCATCCGCGGCTCCCGCCGGAGCAATCCCGCCACCTACACGGGGCTGCTCGACCCGATCAGGTCGGCCTTCGCCAAGGCCAACGGCGTCAAGCCTGCACTCTTCAGCGCGAACTCCGCGGGCGCCTGCCCGAACTGCAACGGCGCGGGCGTCATCTTCACCGATCTCGCGATGATGGCCGGCGTCGCGACGGTGTGCGAGCAGTGCGAGGGCAAGCGCTTCCAGGCCGAGGTGCTCGAGTACAAGCTCGGCGGCAAGGACATCAGCGAGGTGCTGTCGATGAGCGTGCGGGAGGCGGAGGACTTCTTCGGCGGCGGAGGCGTGCGCAACCCGCAGGCCCACGCCATCCTCGACCGAATGGCGGACGTCGGGCTCGGCTACCTGACGCTCGGGCAGCCGCTGACGACACTCTCCGGCGGGGAGCGGCAGCGGCTGAAGCTCGCGATCCACATGGCGGAGAAGGGCGGCGTGTACGTCCTCGACGAGCCGACAACGGGGCTGCATCTCGCCGACGTGCAGCAGCTCCTCGGGCTGCTGGACCGACTCGTCGACGCGGGCAAGTCGGTCATCGTCATCGAGCACCACCAGGCCGTCATGGCTCACGCGGACTGGATCATCGACATGGGCCCGGGCGCCGGGCACGACGGCGGCCGCATCGTCTTCGAGGGCACGCCCGCAGAGCTGGTGGCCGCCCGCTCGACGCTGACCGGCGAGCACCTCGCGACCTACGTCGGAGGCGCCTGAGGCCGGCTCACCCCAGGTCGAACACGACGAGGCGCTCGGCCCCCGCCCCGATGATCGAGGCCACCGGCTGGTGCGCGGGGTGCGGCAGGTAGCCGTCGCGCGCTCCCGCGTCCTCGAACTCGACGACGAGCCCCCACTCGTATCCCGCCTCGAGGTGCTCGGGGCTCACGGACGGCCCGCGGCGGAGGGAGAGGATGCCCGGGACCTGCCCGGGCAGCTCGTCGACGAGCCGCTCGAGCGTCTGCACGGAGGCGGGCTCCACCTCCCGCTTCCACTCCACCAGCACGACATGGGTGATCGAGGGTCCAGGCATGCATCCGATAATGGCGGACGTGGCAGATTCGGTGGAATGGGAGCGGCTGACCCGGCTCCTCGACGATGACGAGCACCTGTGGCCGCGCGTGCTCGAGGCGTTCGAGGACGACGGCGAGGATGCGTGGGAGGCACTGCTCGGCGGGCTCGACGATGCGGGCGTGCTGGCCTATCTGCACGAGGACGACTCCGGCATGGAGCTCGCGGATGCCCTGGCTCAGCTGCCGCGCGTGTTCCGCCTGAGCCTGGACCTCGGCCGGGTGAACGACACCGACGACCTCGACGAGGCCATGGCGGCCGCGGACACCCTGCTGAGCAACGCCGGCTTCCGCCTGGTGATGCTCGAGGACGACGACGAGGACGCCCGCGCCCTCGTCGTGGTACCCGCGGGAGTGCTCGACGAGATCACCGAGCTCGCCACCGCCGTCGGACACTCGGTCAACTCCTTCGACTGAGCCCTACCGACTCTTTCCGCCGGTGACCGCCGGTACCCGCTGATCGAGGAGCTCCCCTCCCGTCCGGCGCCCCTCAACCCGCTGATTGAGGAGCTCGCGCAGCGAGCGTCTCGAAATCAGCAGCGGAGACGCGCGGGCGACCCGCCGCTCAGCCCTCCGGCTCGGTGGCCGACGCCGGGGTGGGCGCCGGCGCGTCATCGGGCGCCGGCGTCGCGTCCTGCTCGGACGCGTCGGCCGTCGCGTTCTGCCGCCGGCTGAGGTACAGGAACGGGAGCGCGATCGCGCTGATCGCCCCGCTCACGGCGAGCGAGAACGGGTATCCGGTGAGGTCGGCCGTGCGCCCGAGCGCCGGCTGGATGCCCACTCCGCCGAGGTTGCCCATGAGCGAGTCGAAGGACAGCACGGTCGCGCGCTGGCGGGAGGGGATGAGGTCGTTGAGGTACGCCTGCCGCACCGGGCCCTCGATGGCCGCGACCACTCCCCAGACGGTGAGCAGCAGCAGGGCGATCCAGAAGCTGCGCGTGAAGCCGAGGCTGAGGAGGAGGGCCGCAGCGAGGGCCGCGGACAGCAGGATGGTCGTCGTCCGCTTGCGGAAGAGGCCCCGCACCTTGGGCGCGAGGAAGCCGCCCGCGACCTGCGACGCCGCGACGATCGCCGCGGCGAGGCCGGCGATCGAGTACGCCTTCTCGTCGCCCCACAGCTCGAGCAGGTACGGCTGCAGCGCGTAGAAGACGTAGATCCCGACGCCCGCGGTGAAGGGGGCGGCGAGCATCACGTAGCGCACGGGCGGGTTGCCGAGCCCGTACTTCAGCGAGGAGCGGAACAGCGTCCGCACCGCCTTGCCGGGCCCCTCGGACTTGTCGGGCGTGAACCCGACGTCGCGCATCACGAGGAACGCGACGACGAACATCGCGAGCAGCACGCCGCCCCGCAGGAGGAACGGCACGCCCAGGTCGGTGGCCTGGGCGACGACGCCGCCGGCGACCGATCCCACGAGCATCGCGGTCCCGGACACCACCATCCCCTTGGAGAACACCGGCTCGAGCCCGCCCGAGTAGCCGGAGGCCCGCAGGGCGTCCACGAGCCACGCCTCCACGGCGCCGGAGAAGAACGTGAAGCCCAGGCCGAGCAGCACCGAGACGAGCGCCCACGCCCAGAACGGCGCGTGCCACAGCCACATGAGCCAGTAGAGGATCGTGCTCGTGGCGAGGGTCACCGTGCCGAGCAGGTAGGACGCGCGCCGGCCCACCGTGTCCGCCACCACGCCCGTGGGGATCTCGAACACCACCATGCCTGCGGTGAAGAAGGCGTTCGCGGCGAACGCCTCCAGGTTGCTGAGCCCGGCATCCAGCAGGAAGAGCGTGTTGATGCCCCAGATGAACGAGGCCGCCAGGGTGTTCCCCAGCATGAGGACCAGATAGATGCGCTGGATGCGCCGCGCCGCGGGCAGAGCCGCGATCGTCCCCTCCGTCGCCTGTGCCATCGCGCCTCCTTTCGGATGCCGATGGTAGACCCGGCCTCCGACGGAAGAAGGGCCGTTCGGACGAGGGCGGATCCGGCGCCGCGGCGGCGCATGCGGCACACTGAACCCGTGAACGAGGGCCGCCTGATGCTGCTGGACACGGCCGCGATGTACTTCCGCGCGTTCTACGGGCTGCCGGACACCCTCCGGGCCACGGACGGCACTCCCGTCAACGCGGTGCGCGGGCTCCTCGACATGATCGCGCGGCTGGTCACCGAGTTCGAGCCCACCCATCTGATCGCGTGCTGGGACGACGACTGGCGCCCGCAGTGGCGCGTCGACCTCATCCCGAGCTACAAGACGCACCGCGTGGCCGAGGCCGTCGAGGCCGGCCCGGACGTCGAGGTCGTGCCCGACCCGCTCGCGGTGCAGGTGCCGATCATCCGGGAGACGCTCACCGCCCTCGGCGTCCCGATCGTCGGGAAGGCCGGCTACGAGGCGGACGACATCATCGGCACGCTGTCCACGACGTCGGAGCTGCCCGTCGACGTGGTGACGAGCGACCGGGACCTCTTCCAGGTCGTCGACGACGAGCGCGGCGTGCGCATCATCAACACAGCCAGGGGGATGAGCAAGCTCGAGCTCGTCACCGACGAGGTCCTGCGCGCGAAGTACGGCGTGAGCGCCGCCCAGTACGCGGACTTCGCCGCCATGCGCGGCGATCCTTCGGACGGCCTCCCCGGCGTCGCCGGAGTGGGCGAGAAGACCGCGGCCCTCCTGCTCGCCGAGTTCGGCGACCTGGACGGCATCCTCGCGGCGGCCGCCGCCGGTCCGACCGTGAAGCTGTCGGCGGGCGTCAAGGCGAAGATCCGCGCGGCCGCCGACTACCTGGCGGTGGCCCCGGCCGTGGTCCAGGTCGTGAGGGACCTCGACCTGCCGCCGGTCGACGCGCGCATCGAGCTCACGGAGAAGGGCCGCGAGGAGCTCGTGCGCCTGGGCAGCCAGTGGGGACTCGGCGAGTCGGTCTCCCGAGGGATCGCCGCCTTCGCGGCCGCGAACCCGGCTCCGCCCGCCTGACGGCGCGACGGTCCTGTACGCGCAGAAGGGCCGACCTGCGCGGGAACTGGTCAGGCGCCCGCGCCGCCGGGCACGACGACACCCGTCTCGTAGCCGAGCACCACGGCGTGCACTCGGTCGCGCAGCCCGAGCTTCAGCAGGACGTGGCCCACATGGGTCTTCACGGTGGACTCGGAGAGGAAGAACGCCGTCGCGATCTCCGTGTTGGTCAGGCCGCGGGCGATCGCCTCGAACACCTCGAACTCTCGCTCGGTGAGGGAGGAGAGCCGCGGGTCGGACGCGCCGCCGGGGGAGGGCGACGAGGCGTCGTCGCCGGGGCGCGGAAGCTGAGGGCCGAACAGCTCGAGCAGGCGCTTCGTGATCCGCGGCTCCACGATCGCGTCGCCGCCTGCGACGGTCCGGATCGCGGCGACGAGCTCGGCGGGCCGGGCGTTCTTGAGGAGGAACCCACTCGCGCCCGCGCGCAGGCCAGCGAACGCGTACTCGTCGATGTCGTAGGTGGTGAGGATGAGCACGCGCGTCTCGGGCAGGCGCCGCACGATCGCCTCGGTCGCCGCGATGCCGTCCACCGACGGCATCCGCACGTCCATGACGACGACGTCCGGACGGAGCGCGAGGGCCGCCGCGATGGCCTCCCCGCCGTCGCCCGCCTCGCCGACCACGTCGATGGTCTCCTCCGCCTCGAGGACCATCCGGAAGCCCATGCGGATGAGCTCCTGATCGTCCGCGAGGAGCACCCGCACCGCCGGACGCGGCTCGGTCATCGCCCTTCCCTTCCCTCGGGATCTGAGGCCGCGGAGCCGGCAGCTCGCGGAAGGACCACCCGGACCTGCCAGCCGCCTCCGGGCCGCGGCCCGCTCTCCGCGGTGCCCCGGTGGACGGCGGCGCGCTCCTGCATGCCGATGAGGCCGCGCGCGGATCCCATACTCGGCGCCGGGACCGAGGAGGCACGGCCGTCATCCGTCACGGTGAGCGCGATGCGGTCGGGGGAGTACCGGACGTCGACGGACACGATCGTGGGGTCCACCGCATAGCGGAGCGCATTGGTGAGCGCCTCCTGCACGAGGCGGTAGAGCGCGAGCTCGAGGGCCGGTTCGGTGATCGGCTCCCCGCTCTCCGACAGGCGCACGGGCAGACCCGCCGTGCGGAACCGGCTCACCAGGTCGGGGAGATCACGACGGGTCGGAGCAGGGCGCAGTTCGTCCCCCGACCCTTCGCCGAGCACCCCGAGCAGGCTCCGCATATCGGCGAGCGCGGTGCGCCCCGTCGCGGCCAGCTCGTCGAGAGCGCGCTTCGCGGACTGCGGACTGCGCTCCACCGCAGCCGAGGCGCCGTCGGCGAGCGCGACCATCACGGAGACGCTGTGCGCCACGATGTCGTGCATCTCGCGCGCGATGCGGGAGCGCTCCGCGAGCGTCGCGATGGTCGCCTGGTTGTCGCGCTCCCGGGCGAGCTGTGCGGCGCGCTCCTCGAGCGCCCTGACCCGCTCCCGGCGGGAGGCGACGAGGGTGCCGAGCAGGATCGCCACCACGTAGGTCGCGAGCACGAGGAGGAACAGCGTCGCGTAGTCGACCGGCTGCAGCTTCGGGTCCAGCTCTTCGCGGTGCAGCAGCAGGCCGCCCGTGCCGACCAGGAGCGCCCCACCCGCGAGCGCCCAGGCGAGGCGGGGTGACCGGAACGCAGCGACCGCGTAGAGGGCGATCGGGATAGCGAAGAGGTCGTTGTTCGCATCGACCGAGAAGGTCACGATCGTCGTCAGCAGCGTGACCACGAGAAGCACTGCAACCGGGTACGGACGGCGGAACACCAGCGCGATCATGCTGAGGACGGCGGTGAGGATCAGCAAGGGGAGATGTCGGGGACGCCCTGGGCGACCTGGACGGCCCGGACGATGACGAGGGGGACTCCATAGACGGCTGCGACCGGAAGGTCGATGGCCCACCGGATGCCGAGACCCCGCCGGTCCGCCGGACGCGGAGCATCCCCGGCGGGGCCGAGCGGCTCCGCCGGGGAATGCGTCCGGGCAGGCACTAGATGTCTCGCTTCTTCCAGAGCACGGCGGCGCCCGCCGCGGCCGCCCCGACCCAGGCGAGCAGGATCGCGAGGCCTGCGAGGATCGCTCCCCAGCCCACCTGGTCGAACGGCTGGAAGAGGAGCATACCGGCGGCCGAGGGCAGGATCTGGGCCAGTCCACCGCCGACGAGAGGGATCATCGGCAGCACTCCGGGGAGCAGGAGCAGGACGCCGAGCACGAGGCCGAGCCCGGCGGCCGAGCTGCGGAAGAGAGAGCCCAGCGCGGTCGAAAGCACCGAGATCATCGCGAGGTAGAGCGCCGTGCCGAGCACCACCTGGAGCGTGCCCGCGTCCACCTCCCAGGCGGGCTTGCCGATGGTGGGAAGGCTCGGCTGGACGACCAGCCAGGTGGCGACCCCGATGACGAGGCCGACTGCGAAGGAGGCCACTCCGCTCACCACCAGCTTGGCGGCGAGGATCGGGGTGCGGCGGGGAACCGCGGCGACGGTCGCGGCGAGCAGACCGGAGGATCTCTCGGCGCTGACGACGAGGACGCCGAGGACGGCGACGAGCAGCTGTGCGATCAGCACCACGAAGCCGATCGCGCCGAGAGCAGGGCGCTCGCCGAAGGTCGCTGCGACGATCTCGCCGGCGTCTCCGCCTTCCGCGGGGGCGACGAGGATGCCGAGCACGATGAGGCCGGCGAAGCCGACCGACCCTGCGACTGCCGAGAGGACGGTCCAGACGGTGGAGCGGAGGCTCGTCAGCTTGATCCGCTCGGAGCGGAGGACCCCGGCGAAGCTGACGCCGGAGGCGGCGGGGACGGGGAGGACCTCGTCCACGTGAGTGGCGAGTGCGGTCATGGGAGCGGTTCCTTTCAGGCGGCGGCGGAGGCCGCGTAGTCGACGGACGAATGGGTGAGGGCGAGGTAGGCGTCCTCGAGGGACGCGGTGCGGGTGGTGAGCCCGGTGATGAGGGCGCCCTCCGCTGCGGCCAGCGCGGCCACCTCGGCGGCGGAGCGGCCGGTCACCTCGAGGCGGTCGGCGGCGACAGACGTGACCGTCACGCCCGCTCCGGGCAGCCGCAGGGCGAGGCGGTCGGCGTCCGGGCTCTGCACCTCGACGGTCTCGGTTCCGGCGCCGTCGAGGACGTCCGCGAGGGGAGCATCCGCAAGGATCCGGCCGCGGCCGATGACGATGAGGTGGTCGGCCGTGACGGCCATCTCGCTCATCAGGTGCGAGGAGAGGAACACGGTCCGGCCTTCCGCGGCGAGGGAGCGGAGGAGGTGGCGCACCCAGATGACGCCGTCCGGGTCGAGGCCGTTGATCGGCTCGTCGAGGATGAGCGTCGCGGGGTCGCCGAGCAGCGCGGCCGCGAGGCCGAGTCGCTGCGACATCCCGAGCGAGAAGCTCCCGGCGCGGCGGGCGGAGACGGAGGCGATGCCGGTGAGCTCCATGACCTCGTCCACCCGGCGATCGCTGATTCCGTTCGTCGCGGCGAGCGCCCGGAGGTGCGCGCGTGCGGTGCGGCCGGGGTGCCGATTGCCGGCGTCGAGCAGCACGCCGACCTCCGACAGGGGCGCGATGGCGTCCGTGAGCGCCGCGCCGTTGATCAGGGCGCGCCCCGAACTCGGGCGGTCGAGTCCGGTCAGAGCGCGGAAGGTGGTCGACTTCCCGGCGCCGTTCGGGCCGAGGAATCCGGTCACCTGACCGGGGCGGACGAGGAAGGACACGTCGTCCACCGCGGTGACCGATCCGTATCGCTTCGTGAGGTGCTGTGCTTCGATCACAGCGGACTCCCTTCGATCAGAACCCCCTGGTGGGGTTCGTTGGCTCGAAGGTACGAGCGAGGAGGTGGCCGGGCATCGGAGTCGGGTGCCGACCTCGGCGAGGAGGTCGTACCCGGGTACTAGCCGCCCGGGCGGTCCGGTGTCAGCGCACGCGGAGGAGCGCGGCGACCCCATCGGTGTAGGTGTTGCCGGACATCGCGATCGGGCTGTCCGGGCTGTAGACGGCGCAGCGCTTGATCGTCGTGTTGAGGCCGAACACGTTGCCGGTCACGCTGAATCCGGCGATCGGGCCCTTGCCCTTTGTGGACACGTTGACCGTGCAGTCGCCGTTGTCCATCCGGTTGTTGGCGATCGTGACGTTGGACATGAGCCCGCGGCCCTGGGTGATCATGATGGCCGCGTTGCTCGCGCCCTCCAGGACGTTGCCCGTGATCACGATGTTGTCGCCCACCACGGTCTCGATGTTGTCGTCGTGGGAGCCGTCGGTGTGGTCGGGGTCGTTGGCGTACCAGAGGTTGCCGTGCAGCCAGGAGTCGGCGACGAGGACGTTGCTGCCGGCGATGGAGACCTGGTCGACGGTGTTGTGGATGTTGACGCGGTGCAGCTCGAAGTTCCAGCCCATGATGCCGTTGACGGTCCAGTTGGGGTTGGTGGCGACGATCTCGCTGTCGTAGATCTTCAGGCCGACGGAGCCGGACATGTTGTCGACGAGGCCGTACTTCCCGCCGGCGTCGGTGCCGCGGATGATCGAGTTCTTGATGGTCACGTTGGCGGCCTTGACGATGACCCGGCCGTGGATGTCGAGACCGTCGAGAACGGTGCCCGGGGTCGTGATCGTCTGGTCACCGGTCACGAGCCGGAGGGTGGTGCCGGCCGGAACGCCCGCCTTGGGCGTGCCGGTGCCGGGGAGGCTGCCGGTCCCGCCGGCGGGAGGAGCGGGGACGGTCGTGCCTCCGCCGTCGCCCGGGGCCGGGTATGCGCCCGGATCGGGCAGGTCGGCCGGCCCGCAGGCATAGCCCTCCTCGCCGGACGGGATGGCCTCCTCGTCGGGGGCGCACTGAAGGGTGTCCGGGTTCGCGGACGCGAGGATCGCGGTCCCGGCCGTCGACGTGGTCGTGGTGGTCGTGGGCGTCGTCGACGAGGTCGAGGATGACGTGACCGGGGCGGGGGTCACCGTGAAGCTGTCGCGCACGATGGGGGCGAGCGGAGCGGTGGACGTGGGGGTGGTGGAGACGATCGCGGTGGTCTCAGCGGCGGCCTCGGGAGCGGGCGCGGAGGGCCACAGCGCGGCGGCCGCCACGATCCCGCCCACAGCGGCCATGGCGATGCCACCGGTGATCGCGGAGACGTTCCAGCGCCGGTCCATCGATTCCCCCTCGATGTGCGGCTGACGCCTGCCTTCGCACGAGTGCGAGAGCGTCGCTCCCCAGCGACACGTCAGCCTTCCCGTTCCTCGACCCCCGAGGGACGGAATGCATCACCCCAACTGTGCTGGATCATGAAACGCCTGGAGAGACCCCAGTTCAGGGTGCAGGGGAGGTGCAGCAGGAAGGCGACCGCGATCCCGGCTGCGCGGACAGGTGCCGGAGCCCGCTTAGGGTCGGAGGATGGCGAACACACCGGACGGATACGAAGACCTGCTCGAGCGCCCGATCGTCGGCACGCTGGCGACCGTGCGACCCGACGGCGCCCCGAGCGCCACCCCGATGTGGTTCAAGTGGGACGGCGAGGGCCTGCGCTTCACGCACACCACCAAGCGGCAGAAGCTGAAGAACCTCCAGACCGAGCCGCGCCTGTCGTTCACGATCATCGATCCGGACGACCCGTACCGCTACCTCGAGGTCCGCGGCGTCGTCGACCGGGTGGAGGAGGACCCGACGGGCTCCTTCTACGTCGAGCTGGGCAAGCGGTACGGCAACGCGGAGCAGGCGCCGCCGCCGGACTCGGCGGACCGGGTGGTCATCGTGGTCAAGCCGACCGCGTTCGGGATGCACTGAACCGCTGACCACGCTGACCCGCTGACCCGGGGCTGTCGCGGCGGTCTCCGCCCGGCGTTAGCGACCCCGGCGCCGCCCGCGCAACCCCCTGTTCCGGCTTCGGGGGCGGCACGGGCGCGAGTAAGTTCCTCTCGTCGCGGCGGTGTCGCCGCTGGTCGAGGGAGCCGTCGTATGTCATCTCGCATGGCCGCCGCCCTGAACAAGGGTCCGCACGCCAGTCTCGTTCCGGCCCGGATGGACCGTCTCCCGTGGACGCGGTTCCACTGGTCGGTGATCGTCGGACTCGGGGTGTCCTGGATCCTCGACGGCCTCGAGATCCAGATCGTCGCGGCGGCCGGGTACCAGAAGTCCCTCGACATGAACTCGGCCGAGGTCGGGCTGGCGGGCACCGTCTACCTGGTGGGCCAGGTGGTGGGCGCGCTCTTCTTCGGCCGGCTCGCCGACAAGCTGGGCCGCAAGAAGCTCTTCATCCTGACGCTCGCCATCTACCTGATCGGCAGCGGCATCGCCGGCCTCTCGTTCGCGCCGTGGTTCCTCTACATCTTCCGGTTCGTGGCCGGCCTCGGCATCGGGGGCGAGTACGCCGCCATCAACTCGGCCATCGACGAGCTGATCCCGTCCCGCTACCGCGGGCGGATCGACATCATGATCAACGGGACGTACTGGGGCGGCGCGGCCCTCGGTGCGTTCGCGAACCTGTTCTTCCTCAACCCCGACATCTTCAACGAGCATTGGGGCTGGCGGCTCGCGTTCTTCATCGGGCCCGTGCTCGGCATCGCGATCATCTTCCTTCGCCGCCACATCCCCGAGAGTCCGCGCTGGCTGATGACCCACGGCCGGGAGGAGGAGGCCGAGGCCACCGTCGACGAGATCGAGCGGCGGATCGAGGCCGAGGGCGTCACGCTCGAGGACGTTCCGAAGGAGAAGTCGATCACGGTGAAGGCCGTGGACAACATCCCGTTCCTCGTCATCGCCCGCGTCCTGTTCAAGGACTACCCGGCGCGCATCACGCTCGGGCTCACGATGATGATCACTCAGTCGTTCCTCTACAACGCGATCTTCTTCACCTACGCGCTCGTGCTCACCAACTTCTACGGCGTCGAGCAGACCGCGCTCTACTTCTTCCCGTTCGCGATCGGCAACCTGATCGGCCCCCTGGCGCTCGGCCACCTGTTCGACACCTGGGGCCGGCGGCAGATGATCTGCCTGACCTACGTGGTCTCGGGTCTCGTGCTGGCGGTGTCCGCGATCCTCTTCAACATGGGCGTGCTGGATGCCGTCTGGCAGACCGTGTTCTGGTGCGTGGCGTTCTTCTTCGCCTCGGCGGGCGCCTCCGCGGCCTACCTGACGGTGAGCGAGATCTTCCCGCTGGAGCTGCGGAGCCAGGTCATCTCGTACGTGTTCGCGGTCGGCCAGATCTTCGGCGCCGTCGCGCCCCTGCTGTACGGCATCCTGATCGGAGAGGGCAAGGACCGTTTCCCGCTGTTCATCGGCTACCTGGCGGGCGCCGCGATCATGATCATCGGCGGGGTCGTGGCGGCGTTCCTCGGTGTCGCGGCCGAGCGCAAGAGCCTCGAGGACCTCGCCGACCCGCTCTCCAAGGTGAAGGAGGAGGAGTCCGCCGCCCGCTGAGGCGTGCCGTTCCCCCTTCCGCCGCTGATTGAGGAGCTCGCGAAGCGAGCGTCTCCAAATCGACGCGTCGAGTTGCGCCCCGTGCGTGCGGTCGGTTTCGAGACGCGCCTGCGGCGCTCCTCAACCAGCGGTGCAGGGGGTCATGCCGAGCCCGCGCCGTCAGCCGCTCGGGCCGAAGCGCTCGGTGCGGATCGACGCCACCCGGTGCCCCGCCTGGACGAGTCCGTCGGCGACAGCCTCGACGAACGGCGTCGGACCGCAGACGTACACGGCGGGGTCCTGATCCGGGGCCAGGGTCAGCTCCGCGAGCAGCTCGGGCGTCAGGCGGCCCGCCTCCCGCTCCCAGTCGGCGGGTGCCTCCCGTGTGTACACGTACTGGACCTCCAGACGTCCCGCCGTGGCGAGGGCGTCGAGCTCGTCCGCGTAGAGGCGGCCTTCGGGTGTCCGCACCGAGTAGAGCAGCCGCATCGGCGCCGTGCCGCCGACCGCCTCCCGGGTGCGGATCATCGACATCAGCGGCACGATGCCGGAGCCGCCCGCGATCAGCTGAACCGGCTCCGTCTGCTCCGGTCGCCACACGAAGAACTGCCCGATGGGCCCGCGCACCTCGATGAGGTTGCCGACCTGCAGCATGTCCACGAGGTAGGGCGACACCTCGCCGTCCGGCATCCGGTCGACGGTGAGCTCGATCCGGTCCGCCCCCGCGGGAGAGCCGAGCGAGTACGCCCGCTGGGCCGTGTAGCCGTCCTCCGCGGTCAGGCGCACATCCACGTGCTGGCCCGCGAGCGGCGACTCCAGGTCGGGCGCGACGAAGACCAGGGTGCGCGACGCCGGCGTCTGCGCGTGCGCGTCGACCAGCAGCGCGGGCACCCAGCGCACTCTCACCAGTAGCGCTCCTCGCGCCACGGGTCGCCGTGCATGTTGTAGCCGTTCCGCTCCCAGAATCCGGGCTCGTCGGCGGTGAGGAGGCGCAGCGAGTTGACCCACTTCGCGCTCTTCCAGAAGTAGAGGTGCGGCACCAGCAGCCGGGCAGGGCCCCCGTGCTCCGGGTCGAGGTCGGCGCCGTCGTACTCGAACGCGACCCAGGCGCGTCCCTTCAGCTCACCCAGCGGCATGTTGGTCGTGTAGCCGCCGTAGGAGCCCGCGAAGAGGTACTGGGCCTCGGTCTCGACTCCGTCGAGGAAGCGGTCGAGCGGCACACCCCGCCAGGAGGTCCCCAGCTTTGACCAGGCGGTCACGCAGTGGATGTCGGTGGCGATCTCCTCGGGACCGAGGTCGAGCATCTGCTGCCAGTTCCAGCTGCGGCGCTCGCCGCGCTCCGTCACGAGCGTGAGCTCCCAGTCGCGCTTGTCGATGCGGGGTGTCGGTCCGGCAGAGAGGACGGGGAAGCCGCGCTCCAGGTACTGGCCGGGAGGGAGCTCCTCCTTCGACTCGTGCCGCCGCCCCGTGAAGCCGGGGGAGAAGATGCCCATGGTCGCCTCGCTTCCTCGATCGGCTCCCACGCTATCGCCCCGCACGAAGCGGTCCGGGGCCTTGGTCCGGGCCGCATGCCGCGCCGCCCGCGTAGGCTGGACACATGACCGCCGTCGCGCTCGGGCTGCCCCTCCGCCGCAGCTCGCTGGCGTCCGCCGAGGGCCGGCCGGATGTGCCGGGGCTCGTGGACCGGTTCGGCCGCGTGGCGCGCGACCTGCGGGTGTCGCTCACCGAGAAGTGCTCCCTCCGCTGCACCTACTGCATGCCGGCCGAGGGCCTCCCGTCGATCCCGCGCAACCAGGTGCTGACGGCCGAGGAGGTCGGCCGCCTCGTCGGCATCGCCGGCACGATGCTCGGCGTCGAGGAGGTCCGCTTCACCGGAGGCGAGCCGCTCGTACGGGCCGACCTCGTCGAGATCGTGCGGCTGTCCGCCCAGGCCGCTCCGGGCGTCCGCCTGTCGCTCACCACGAACGGGATCGGCCTCGACAAGAAGGCCGCGGCGCTCGTCGAGGCGGGCCTCGACCGCGTCAACGTGTCGCTCGACACCCTCGACCGCGAGCACTTCAAGACCCTGACCCGGCGCGACCGGCTCCCCGCGGTGCTCGCCGGTGTGGCGGGGGCCCGCGCGGCCGGGCTCGACCCGGTGAAGATCAACGCCGTCCTGATGCGGGACACCCTCGCCGACGCTCCCGACCTGCTCGCCTGGGCGATCGAGAACCACGTGCGGCTGCGCTTCATCGAGCAGATGCCCCTCGACGCGGATGCCGCCTGGCGCCGCGACTCGATGGTGGACGCAGTGGAGCTGCTCGAGGTCCTCGGGCGCCGGTTCACCCTCACTCCCGCCGGCCGCGAGGATCCGTCGGCGCCCGCCGAGGAGTGGCTGGTCGACGGCGGACCCGCGACGGTCGGCATCATCGCGTCCGTCACCCGATCGTTCTGCGGCGACTGCGACCGCACGCGCATCACGGCCGAGGGGTCGGTGCGCTCGTGCCTGTTCGGCGACGACGAGACGGACCTCCGCTCCCTCCTTCGCGACGGCTCGCACGACGAGGCCATCGCCGACCGCTGGCGGATCGCCATGTGGGGCAAGAAGGCCGGCCACGGCATCGACGACGCGTCCTTCATCCGCCCCCTCCGCTCGATGGGGGCGATCGGTGGCTGACGTCCTCGTGCGCTACTTCGCGGCGGCCGCGGATGTCGCCGGCCTCGAGGAGGAGACCGTCACCGTGCACCCCGCGACGGTGGGAACCCTGCAGGAGCAGCTGGTCGCCCGCTACGGCGGCGGCATGACGCGCGTCCTCAAGAACGGGTCGTTCCTCGTCGACGGCGTCGTGGTCCGCGACCCGCAGCGGCCCCTGGGTCGCCAGGTCGACGTGCTCCCGCCCTTCGCCGGCGGCTGAGCGCACCCCGCGCTATCCCTCAACAGGCATCTCTGCCGACAACAGGTCCTAGGGCGCCCTTTCGACCTGTTGAGCGGATTTCTGCCTGTTGAGGGATGGACGTGGTGCCCTAGAGGCCGACCCAGTCGGAGACGCCGTCCTCGTAGTGCTGGCGCTTCCAGATGGGGACCGACGTCTTGATGTCGTCGACGAGGCGCCCGCAGGCGGCGAACGCCTCCGCCCGGTGCGGGGCCGCCACGGCCGCGACGAGCGCGACATCGCCGATCCGCAGGTTCCCGACCCTGTGCAGCGCGGCGACGGTCAGGCCGGTCTCCGCGGCGATCCGCTCGCAGCTCTCGCGGAGGAAGCGCTCGGCCTCAGGATGCGCGGAGTAGTCGAGGGCGAGCACGCCGCGACCCTCGTCGGCGTCGCGCACGACGCCGCGGAAGGTGACGAGCGCGCCGTCGGCGATCGACAGCACGGCGTCCTCCGCCTCCTGAGCGAGGAGCGGGGCGTCCGACACCCGGGCGAGCGCGACCGTCATGACGCGTGCTCCGCTTCGGCCGGCACGAACTCGCCGCCGGTGGACAGCGGGTGGTCGCCGCCGGCGACCTGATCGAGGAGATGAGGGAGGAGCTCGCGCAGCACCTCGATGCCGTCCTTCACGCCGCCGGGCGACCCGGGCAGGTTGACGACGACGGTCCCGTTCGCGGTTCCGGCGTGGCCCCGGCTGAGCGCGGCCGTCGGCGTCGCGCGCAGTCCGCGCGCCCGGAGAGCCTCGGCGACGCCCGGCAGCTCGCGGTCGAGGACCGCGCGGGTCGCCTCGGGAGTCGCGTCGGTGGGGCTGGAGCCGGTGCCACCTGTCGTCAGGACGACGGCGGGACGCGTCGCGACGACCTCGCGCAGGGCGGCAGCCATGTCGGCGTCCGCGACGACTCGGACGCGGTCGACGTCGAGCCCGAGCTCGCGGAGGAAGGCCTCGAGCAGCGGCCCGGTGGAGTCATCGCGGGTCCCGGCGGCGGCCCGCGTCGAGGCGACGAGCACGGCGCCCACGTTCCGCCGCAGCGGCGTTCCCACGGCATCCGCCGTGCCGGGATCCCCTGCGTCCGACCGCCGCCAGTTCCCGCGCTTGCCGCCGGACTTCGCGAGGAGCCGGAGGCCCGTCATCGTCGCCTCGGGATCCACCGCCTTGACCATGTCGTGCAGCGTGAGCCCCGCGATCGCGACCGCGGTGAGCGCCTCCATCTCGACGCCCGTCTTGCCCGTGGTCCCTGCGGTGGCGGTGACGAGGATCGCCGCGTCCTCGAATGCGAAGTCGACGGTGACCGAGGTGAGGGGGAGCGGATGGCAGAGCGGGATGAGCTCCGCGGTGCGCTTGGCCCCCTGGATGGCGGCGATGCGCGCGGTCGGGAGCACGTCCGCTTTGGGCAGGCCGTCGGCGCGGACGAGGGATATCACCTCGGCGGTCGTCTCGAAGCGGCCTTCGGCGGTCGCGCTGCGGGCCGTCTCCGCCTTGCCGCCGACGTCGACCATGCGCGCGCGGCCGTCGGAGTCGACGTGGGTGAGCTCGCTCACAGCGGGATCACCGCCACGGTGTCGCCGGCCGCTCGCGGCCCCGCGACCTCGACGAGGACGTCGGCCGCCGCCATGGAGGCGACGAGGTGGGAGCCGGGTCCGGCGACGAGGTGCACATGTCCATTCTCGTCCAGGCGTCCGCGCCGGAACTGCCGCTTGCCGGCGGGCGGCTCCACCGGTTCGGTGAGGACGGCCGGGAGTGCCGCCACGGGCGCCAGGCCAGCGGCGGCGCGGAGCAGCGGTCGCACGAAGACGGCGAAGGACACCTGCGTGCTCACCGGGTTGCCGGGGAAGCAGACGACGGGAGTGCCCTCGATCTCCGCGGTGGCCTGCGGACCGCCGGGCTGCATGGCGATCTCGCCGACCCAGGCGCCGCGGGGCTCGACCACCTGGCGGACGACCTCGAAGTCGCCCCGGGAGATGCCGCCCGAAGTGAGGACGACGTCCGCGGCGTCCGCAGCCCCGAGGAGCACGCGCTCGAACTCCGCAGGGTCGTCGGACACCTTCTCCGCCAGCACGACCTCGGCGCCCGCCTCCTGACAGCCGGCCAGCAGCGCGACCCGGTTCGCGTCGAACACCTGTCCCGCGCGCGGCGTCTCGCCCGGCTCGATCAGCTCGGCCCCCGTGGTGAGCACGGCCACGCGCACGCGACGCGGGACGCGGACCTCGGCGACCCCGGCGGCTGCGAGGGCGGCGAGGTGACGGGCCGCCAGCACCGTGCCTGCCGCCACGAGGAGGTCGCCGGCGCCGACGTCGCTGCCGCGCTCGCGGACGAACTCGCCGGCGGAGCGGACGCGCCGGATGGTGACGGCATCGCCGTCGAGCGCGGTGTCCTCGACCGGAACCACCGCATCCGCGCCCGCCGGCACGGGCGCCCCCGTCATGATCCGGATCGCGGCGCCGTGCTCGAGCGGCGCCGGCTCGGTCGCTCCCGCGGGGATCACCCCGAGGACCGGCAGGCGCACGGGGAGGTCGCCGAGGTCGGACGAGCGGATCGCGTATCCGTCCATCTGCGAGTTGCGGAACAGCGGCAGATCGACCGGCGAGCGGACGTCCTCGGCGCACGCCCGCCCGAGCGCCGCCGCGAGCGGAACCGACTCGGGCTCGGGCGCCAGGGCGAGCAGGGCCGCCACCGCGCTGGCGTGCTCCTCGACGGTGCGCCGGCCCACGTCAGTACCGGGGGAGTGTGGGGTCGACCGTCCGGCTCCACGCGTCGATGCCGCCCTCGAGGTGCCGCACCTTGAGCCCCGCCGAGCGCAGGACCTGCAGGGCGCGCTCCGATCGGACGCCATGGTGACAGTAGGCGACGACCGGCACGTCCGGATCCAGGTCGCCGAGCGTCTGGTCCAGCGAGCGCAGCGGGAGCAGACGCGAGCCGGGCAGCGCGACGATGGACGCCTCCCACGGCTCTCGCACGTCGACGAGCTGGACCGGGTCGCCCTCGTCAAGCAGCGCGTCGAGCTCCCGCGCGCTGATGGCGTCGGGCTCGTCAGCGGCGCTGCCGGCCGGCGTCGCCGAGCTGACGGGCTCAGAGGTGGGAGCAGCGGAGGCGGGCACGCGATCCGGA
This sequence comes from Naasia aerilata, assembly GCF_030296595.1. Lineage (GTDB taxonomy): Bacteria > Actinomycetota > Actinomycetes > Actinomycetales > Microbacteriaceae > Naasia > Naasia aerilata. Next base: position 1,988,267 of record NZ_AP027731.1, read on the forward strand.
TCCGGGCCGAATCCGACCTCGCGGAACCGTCCGGTGAGCGCGTCGTAGCTGGTGACCCGCCCGGAGAGGGGCTCACCGAGTCCGCTGAGCAGCTTGAGCGCCTCCGTCGCCATGAGGGCGCCCACGACGCCGCAGACGGAGGGCAGGACGCCGCCGTCCGCGCACGTGAGGATCGAGTCCGGGTCGGGCGGCACGGGGAAGAGGTCGCGGTAGTCCGGGCCCTCCGCGGCGAGCACCACACCGACCTGGCCGCCGTACTGGGAGACGGCCCCCCACACGAGCGGGATGCCGAGCGAGCGGGCGGTGTCGTTCGCGAGGTAGCGCGTCTCGAAGTTGTCGCTGCCGTCGAGGATGAGGTCGTAGGCGCGGGCCAGAGTCGGCGCGTTGCCCTCCGTCAGGCGGACCGGGTGCAGAGTGACCGTCCCGGTCGCGAGCGGGACGAGGCGGTCGTTCGCGGAGTCCACCTTCAGGCGGCCGATGTCGGCGGCCGTGTGCAGGGTCTGGCGGTGCAGGTTCGTGGCTTCCACGAGGTCGTCGTCGACAACGCCGATGCCGCCCACGCCGGCTGCGGCGAGAATGGGCAGCACCGCACTGCCCAGGCCGCCCGCCCCGATGACGAGGACGCGCGCCTCGCTCAGCCGCTGCTGGCCGGCAGCGCCGAAGCCGGGGAGGGTCGTCTGCCGGACGAAGCGCAGGGCATCGGGGACGCTGGTCATCCCCGAATTCTGCCATCCGTACCCGCAAGCCGCATTCGCCCCTCTACGCTGTTCTCACAGGCGCAGATGCGGCGAAAGGAGCCTCCATGACCGTTCCACGGGTGCGAGTGAGCGAAGCGGCGGCGCTGCTGGGAGTGAGCGATGACACGCTCCGCCGCTGGGGCGAGACCGGGCGCATCGAGCTGCGCGCCGAGGGCCGGCGGCTGACCGTGGACGGTGCCGAGCTCGCGGCCCTGGCTCGGGAGATCGCCGAGGAGTCGCCGCTTGCCGCTGCCCGCCCCCGCTCGGGCAGCTCGGCGCGCAACCGCATCCCCGGCATCGTGACGCGTGTCGAGAAGGACGGCGTGATGGCTCAGGTCGAGCTCCAGGCCGGTCCGTTCCGCATCGTCTCCCTCATGAGCCGGGAGGCGGCCGAGGAGCTCGAGCTCGAGCCCGGCCGGATCGCGACCGCGAGCATGAAGGCCACGACCGTGGTGGTCGACGCCGACCCCGCGCCGCCGGCACGACGGTGAGGCGGCGCGCGGCGCGGGCGGTCGTGCTCGCGCTGCTGCCGGCCGCGCTCCTCGCGGGCTGTGCCGCGACACCGGCCGCCGGGAACGGGGCCGAGGCGCCAGAGGGTGGCATCTCGCTCACCGTGTTCGCCGCGGCATCCCTGGCCGACGCCTTCGCCGCGCTGATTCCCGGCTTCGAGGCCGCCCATCCCGGCGTGACCGTCGTGGTGCAGGCGGGCGGCAGTTCGGGCCTCGCCGCACAGCTCGTTCAGGGGGCCCCGGCCGACGTCTTCGCCGCCGCGAGTGAGGCGACCATGAAGACCGTCGCGGATGCCGGGCTGCTCGAGGAAGCGCGGCCGTCTTCGCCACGAACACGCTCGAGATCGCGGTGCCGCCGGGGAATCCCGGCAGAGTCGCCGGGCTCGCCGATCTCAGCAGGCCGGAGCTCGCGATCGCGCTCTGCGACGCGGCCGTGCCCTGCGGCGCGGCCGCCGCCACGGCGTTCGCGGCGGCGGGCCTGACACCGGCGCCGGACACCCTGGAGCAGGACGTCACCGCGGTCCTCACCAAGGTGGAGCTCGGGGAGGCCGATGCCGGGCTCGTCTACCGGACCGACGTGCGCGCGGCGGCGGGCAAGGTCGAGGGCATCGAGTTCCCCGAGGCCGCGGGGGCCGGAACCGACTACCCGATCGGCGTGCTCGCCGAGTCGGCGCACCCCGCCGAGGCCCGCGCCTTCGCCGACTACGTGCGGGGGAGGGGCGCTCGGTGCTCGCCGAGGCCGGCTTCGGTGCGCCCTGACCTGCGGAGGATGCCCGCGGCGCTGTGGGTCCCCGCCGGCATCGCCATCGCCCTGCTCGTGCTGCCGCTCCTGGCCCTGGTCCTGAGGGTGCCCTGGGGTGACCTGGGCGGCCTGCTCCTCGCCCCCGGCTCCCTCCAGGCGCTCGGCCTCTCCGTCGGCACCGCCCTGCTCTCCACGCTGCTGTGCCTGCTCCTCGGCATCCCTCTCGCCGCGGTGCTCGCGGGCGCGGACCCCTGGCCGACCCCGCTCCGCCGCGCACTGCGGGCCGTGGTGACCGTGCCCCTCGTCCTGCCGCCCGTGGTGGGCGGCATCGCCCTCCTGCTTCTGGTCGGACGCCGCGGGCTGCTCGGCGCTCCGCTCGGCGCGCTCGGCATCGCGATCCCGTTCAGCACCCCCGCCGTCGTGATCGCCCAGACGTTCGTGTCGCTGCCGTTCCTCGTCCTCGCGGTCGAGGGCGCCCTGCGTGGATCGGATGCCCGCTACGCGATGGTGGCGGCGAGCCTCGGCGCCTCCCGGTGGTACGCCTTCCGGCGGGTCACCCTTCCGCTCGTCGCGCCGGGCATCGTGTCCGGCGCGGTCCTCTGCTTCGCCCGGGCGCTGGGCGAGTTCGGCGCCACGATCACGTTCGCCGGCAGCCTCCCCGGCGTGACGCGCACCCTCCCGGTGGCGGCCTACCTCGGGCTGCAGACCGATCCGGACGCCGCGATCGTGCTCGCCCTGCTGCTGCTCGTGGTCGCCCTGGCCGTCCTCGTGAGCCTGCGCGAGCGCTGGCTGCGGGGGATCGCGTGAGCGGCCTGGTCGCCCGGCTCGTCGTCGAGCGCGGCGCCTTCCGGCTCGACCTCGACCTCACGGTCGCGCCCGGCGAGGTGGTCGCCCTCCTCGGGCCGAACGGGGCGGGGAAGAGCACCGCGCTCGCGGCACTCGCCGGCGCGGTGCCGCTGACCGCCGGCTCGGTGCGGCTCGACGACCTCGTGCTGGCGGATGCCGGACGCACCGTGGACCCCTCACGCCGGTCCGTGGGCTGGGTGCTGCAGGACGCGCTCCTGTTCCCGCACCTCACGGCGGGGGAGAACGTCGCCTTCGGACTGCGGGCGCGGGGCGTCCGGCGCGGGGAGGCGTCCGCGACCGCGGCCGCGGAGCTCGCGCGACTCGGGATCGGCGAGCTCGCCTCCGCGCGACCGAGGGAGATCTCCGGTGGCCAGGCCCAGCGGGTCGCCCTCGCGCGGGCGCTCGCACCCCGACCGCGTCTCCTCCTGCTCGATGAGCCCCTGGCCGCGCTCGACGTCGAGGTGCGGGACAGCGTTCGCGCCGTCCTGGGGGAGCGCCTTCGCGGGAACGACGGCTGCACCGTCCTCGTCACCCACGATCCGGTGGACGCGGAGCGGCTCTCCGACCGCATCGTGGTCGTCGAGCGCGGGGTTGCGGTGCAAGAGGGCACGGCGGCGCAGCTGCGGGACGCGCCGGCGACGCCCTATGTGGCGGCGATGTTCCCCGTCTGAGCCGGGGACCGTCGTGAAGCTGACCGAATCACGGATTCGGCGGCCGCCAGCCGCAGATCGCACTGGATGGGGCGGGAGAACGCGATTTCTCCGTGATTCGGCCAGGTACCGGAGGGGCTCCCCGGGTCAGACGTCGATCGACTGCCCGGGGTCCAGAGCGAAGAACTGGGCGCCCACGGCCTCCGCGGCGGCCTGCAACCGGGTGTTGTAGACGACCTTGCCGGCCGCCGAGAGCACCATGTCGTGCACGGGGAAGACCCGATCCGGCTTGACCTCGGTGAGGTAGTCGATGGCCTCGCCCAGCTTGAGCCACGGCGCTGCAGAGGGCAGGGCGAGCGTCTCGACGTGCACGTCCGGCACGGTGAGCGCGTCGCCCGGATAGAAGAAGCCGCCGTTGACGAGGATGCCGACGTTGTCGGGCGCCGGAACGGTCTCGTGGATGACCGCATGCGTGGTGCCGTAGAAGGTGAGCGTGAACGGCCCGACCTCGACCCGATTGCCCTCCGCGACCACGGTGACGTCGAAGCCCTCCGCCGCTCGGGCGACCCCGGCCGGTCCGTAGATGCCCGTGCCGGGCGCCTTGTTGAGGATGCGGTTGAGCTGCTCCGGCGTCCAGTGGTCGGGGTGCTCGTGCGTGATCACGATCGCCACGGCGTTGCCCGGCTCGGTCACGGGGGTCGTGAGGGAGCCCGGATCGACGATCAGGGTGTGTCCCGACTGCTCGAGGAGGAGGGCGGCGTGCTCGAGCTTCGTGACCTTCATGGAGCGAGCCAACACCCGCGCCACGCCGCGGTGCAAATCATCGCGGGACCCCTTGCGCCCGAGGGCAGTGGGCGCGCGCGGGTGAAACCGCCATCCCGCCCCTGTTACGACACCCGCGCCACGGCGGTTTCGCCCGCGAATCGTTCCGCGCCCGACAGAATGGGCGGGATGCAGGACCGCCGTCGCCTCCTCGTCGCCGTGAACCCGTCGGCGTCCTTCGGCAAGAACCGCGCCGTCGGCCCTCTCGTCCTCGAGCGCCTGCGGGCCGCCGGGCATGACGTGACCGAGCTCACGCGGCCGTCGATGGCGCAGCTCCACGAGGCGACCGCCGCCGCGCTCGCCGCCGACAGGCCGGACGCCCTCGTCGTCGTGGGAGGCGACGGGATGGTGCACTTCGGTGCGCAGCACACGGCGGGTGGGACGCTGCCGCTCGGCATCATCGCCGCCGGCACCGGCAACGATGTCGCGCGCGGGCTGGGCCTGCCCAGGGGCGATCCGGAACGCGCCGTGGACGCCCTCCTCGCCGCGCTCGATCGTCCGGCCCGGCGCATCGACGCCATCCGCGTGACCGGTCCGTCGATCGCCCCGCTGTGGGTGGCCGGCGCCGTGTCGGCGGGGTTCGACGCGCTCGTGAACGAGCGGGCGAACCTCATGCGCTTCCCGCGCGGCGGCAGCAGGTACACGGTCGCCATCCTGCGGGAGCTGCTCGCCCTCCGTCCCCTCGAGTACACCATCGAGGTCGACGGCGAGCGGCGGTCCGAGCGCGGCGTGCTGCTCTCCGTCGCCAACAACCGGTACATCGGCGGCGGCATGCACATCACTCCGGGCGCCCTCCTCGACGACGGCGAGCTGGATGTGCTCCTGGTGTCGCCGATCGGGCGCCTCCGCTTCCTGGCGCTGTTCCCGCGGGTGTTCAGCGGCCGCCACGTCGGACTCTCCGTCGTGCGCATCGAGCGGGTGCGGCGGATCACGGTGGACGCTGCGGGGCCGATCGCCGCATACGGCGACGGGGAGAGGCTGGGGGACCTGCCGCTCACCTTCGAGGTGGTCCCCGGTGCGCTGCCCCTGCTGCTCTGACCCGATTGGTGCCCGCCCGTCCCGTCACCTATACTCGATGAGGCGCGCGGCCAGCCCGCGCCGGAACGGCCCCATCGTTTAGCGGCCTAGGACGTCGCCCTCTCACGGCGGTAACGCGGGTTCAAATCCCGCTGGGGTCACGAATAGGAAAAGCGCATCGCCCATCGGGCGGTGCGCTTTTCCTATTCCCCAACCCGGTTGACCCGGTGCTCGAGGTGGCAGTTGTTGCTGCTATTCGGCGGTTTTGGGAGCACCTAGTGCCACCTCGACGGCCTCCGCCACCGGCGGCTTCGACCTCCCGCTGAGGTGGGTGCGCGGCATCCACAGGGCGGCCGCCAGGTGGACCACCGCGAATGCGGCCACCACGATGAACACGGCGCCGCTCGCCGCCTGCACGGTCTGCGGATCCTGTCCGCCCTGCCCCTGCTCGAGGACCGCCTTCGCGACCGCGCCGAGCGCAGCGACGCCGACGACTTGCCCCAGCGTGCGGAAGAAGGAGACCAGCCCGGTTACCATGCCGCGCTGCTGCCAGGCGACGCTCTCCTGCACCGCCACCAGGCCCGGCACGGTGGTCAGGCCGAACCCGGCCCCGATGAGAGCGGCGCACGCGGCGACGATCCACGGGGACGGGAGGGCCACGAAGACCGCGAGCCCCGCGCCGCCCAGGAGAGCAAGGACGGCGCCCGCAGCCGTCGTGGGCAGGAGTCCCCAGCGGAGGGCGAGCCACCCGGCCGCTGCCGACGTGACCGGCTGCCCGATCGCCATGGCGGCCACGGCGACGCCGGCCCAGATCGGCGAGGCGCCGGCGGCCACCTGCAGGTAGGTCGGCGCGAAGGCCGTGAGGCCGACCATGATGCCGCCCATCATCAGGCCGAGCACCGCCATCACCACGACGAGCCGCCGCCGGAACAGGGCGAGCGGGATGATCGGCTCGCTGGCGCGCCTCTCCTGGATCACGAACGCGACCAGGAGCAGGGCTCCGACGACGAAGATGGCGACGCTGGTGGGCGATCCCCAGCCCCACGCCTCCCCGCCCTCGAGGAGGCCGAGCACCAGCAGGGTGAGCGCGCCGGTGATGAGCACCGCGCCGAGGTAGTCGATCCGGTGCGGGCGGCGCTCGAACTGCTCGTGGACGTTCCGGGCGATCAGCCACAGGGTGAGGATGCCGAGCGGCAGGTTGATGAGGAACACCCAGCGCCAGGCGTCGAGCAGCGCGAAGAGCCCGCCGACCGCCGGTCCGATGACCGAGGAGGCCGCCAGGGTGACCGCAATGTGGCCCTGCACTCGTGCGCGCTCCGCGCCGCGGTAGGTGTCGCCGATCACGGTGAGCGCCAGCGACTGGATCGAGCCGCCGCCGAGGGCCTGCACGACCCGGAAGGCGATCAGCGAGGGCATGCTCCACGCGAGGCCGCAGAGCACCGACCCGATCACGAAGACGGTCACGCCGATCAGCAGGAGGCGCTTCCGCCCCACGATGTCGGCGAGCCGCGAGACCACCGGCATCGTCACCGTCATCGTCAGCAGATAGACGGTGAAGAGCCAGGGGAAGTCGGAGAACCCGCCGATGTCCCGGGCGATGGTGGGGATGGCGGTGGAGATGACCCACGCCGACATGCCGATCAGGAAGGTGGCCACCAGCATCGCCAGCAGCGCGGGTCCGCGCTGGGATCGGAGGCCGATGTCCTCGGACACGGCTAGCGCTCGTCTTCCGGCTGGCCGGTGATCGGATCGAGCCGGACGGAGACGACCGCCGGCCGCCCCGCTGCCACCTCGGCGAGGCCGGTGCGCAGCGCGTCCTCGAGCTCCCCGAAGCTCGTGACGGTGGCGCCCCAGCTGCCGCCCGCCGCCGCGGCGATTCCCGGGAAGTCCGCGCTCTGCTGCAGGTTCACGAAGTACCGGTCGGTGCGGTCCGCAGTTCCTCCCGCGTGCTGGCGCTTGAGGTTGCGCTTCGTCGCGTTCCAGCCGCCGTTGTCGAGCACGACGGTGAGGAGGGGGATGTCGTAGCGGTCCGCGACCCAGTAGCTGGACGAGGGGACGCTGAAGAAGAACGTGCCGTCGCCGACGATGCTGACCACGGTCCGGTCGGGGCTCGCGAGCTTCACGCCCAGCGCTCCGCCGCCCGACCAGCCCAGCGAGGTGCCGCGGTTGCCGAAGACGGTCCCGGGGTGCTGGCGCGGCAGGTGCTTCCACACGGTCGGCGCCTCGGAGATGGCCTCGTTGAGCACGATCGCGTCGTCGTCGAGGAGGCCGGCGAGGACCGCCGAGACGCTGGCGGGCGTGAGCCGCTCCGCCGCGACGTCCTGCTCGACCGCGCTCCGCCAGGTCGCCCGCAGCTGCGAGCCACGCTCCTCGGCGGCGCGCGACCGCTCGGCGACCTTGCCCTCGTCGGTCGGGGACGCGCCGAGTCGCCGGAGGAGCTGGTCGAGCAGCACACCGCTGTCCGCGCGGACGAAGTGGTCGGCGGGCAGGTACCAGAGGGGCAGGCCCTCCTGCAGCGGGTCCTCGTTGATGACGTAGACCTTCGCGTCGGCGCGCGGGCGTCCCGAACCGGCGAGCCACGGCGCATCCGTGTCGATCGCCAGCAGGAGGTCGGCGTCGGCCAGGAGGGTGCGGGTCGTCGCCGGCGTGCAGCGGGTGGTCGTAGGGGAAGCTCAGGACCTCGGCGTTGTACTCGACCACGGCGATCCCGAGGCGCTCCGCGACCTCGACCAGCTTCGGCACCGAGGACTGGTTGCGGCCGAGGTACGTGGTCACCAGCACGGGGCGCTCGGCGCGCTGCAGATCGGCGATGAGCTCGTCCACGAGCTCTTCGGGCGCGGCGATCGGGGCCACCGCAGACCACTGGGCCGTCGCGGTCTCCGGGCGAGGCACCACCTCGGCGAGCACCTCGCGCGCGCCGGTGAGGTAGACGGGGCCAGCGGGTGCGCTCGTCGCGAGCTGGAGGCCGCGCAGCACGAGCTGCGGCACATTGCGCCCGGTCCGGATGTCGTAGCTCCACTTCACGTACTGGCGGACGAGCGCGTGCTGGTCGGGGGCGTCCTGCAGGTGGTTGATGTGGGTGTTGCGGGTTCCGGGCAGCTCACCCTCGAGCGTGTAGGGCGTGAGCCCCGCGAAGATGAACACGGGCACCCGCGCCCGCGCGGCGTTGTGCACCGCGCCGCCCAGGTTGGCGGTGCCCACGTCCGTGTGGATGAACACCGCCTGCGGGCGTCCCGTGACGGCGGCGTAGCCGTGCGCGGCGCTCAGCGCCGTGTACTCGTGCGGGCACAGGATCACGGTGGGCGAGTCGATCCCGCGCTCCCGGTCGGCGGCGAGGGCCTCGATGATTGCGGGATGGTCGCTGCCGAAGTTGGCGAACAGGTACTCGACGCCCGCATCCCGCAGCGTCTCGATGAGCAGCGCGGCCGCCGACGCGGACTCCGCCACCCCTAGCTCGCGTCCGGGAAGGTCTGCACGTCGACGCTGTGGAACTGGAGGTACTCGTCGATCCCGTAGGGCGACGCCTCCCACCCGATGCCGCTCTGCTTCCAGCCGCCGAACGGGATCTCCTTCTGGCCGGTCGGGGTGAAGAGGTGGCTGTTGACGATCGTCATGCCGGCCTCGATGCGCGACGCGACCGCGAGGGCGTGCTCGGGGAGCGGGACCACACCGACGAGCAGAGCCCGTACTCGGTGTCGTTCGCGAGCGCGATGGCCTCCTCCTCGGTCTCGTAGGCGATGACGGGAAGGATCGGGCCGAACTGCTCCTCGCGCACGATCTCGTCGTCCTGCTGCGCGTCGAGCACGACAGCGGGCAGGGAGAAGAGGCCCTCCTCCCACTGCTCAGGGCTGAGCTTGGTGCCGAGCACGCGGACATCCCGGCCCGCGGCCTGGGTGCGCTCGAGCAGGCCCTGCACCTTCGTCAGCTGGCCCTCGTTGTTGACCGGCCCCATGGTGGCGCGCTCGTCCAGCGGGTCGCCGACCGCGATGCGGTCGACGCGCTCGACCAGCAGGCGGCGGAACTCCTCCGCCTGCGCCTGCGGCACGTAGATCCGCTTGACGGCGAAGCACACCTGGCCGGAGCGGCGGAAGGCGGAATCGACGATGCGGTCGACGGTGACCTCGAGATCCGCGTCGTCCAGGACGATCGCGGGGTCGTTGCCGCCGAGCTCGAAGTGGACGCCCTTCAGCTGCTCCGCCGCGGCGCGCATGATGTGCCGGGCCGTCTCGCCTCCGCCGGTGAACGAGATCTTGCGGACCTCGGGGTGGCTCGTGATCGCGCCGCCGACCTCGCCGCCGCCGTTGACGATGTTCACGACACCCGCGGGCAGGATGGACGCGGCGATGCGCCCGATCAGCGTCACGCCGAGCGGCGCGAACGGCGAGGGCTTGAGCACGATCGCGTTGCCGGCGGCGAGCGCGGGGGCGATCTTGTTCGCGGTGAGGATGAGCGGCGCGTTCCACGGCACGATGCACGCGACCACGCCGAACGGCTTTCGCTCCACCCGGACGAAGGAGCCCGGCGTGCCCGAGGGGTAGTCGCGCGGCGCCAGCTTCTCGGCGAGGTACCCCTCGATGTCGCGGAAGGCGTGGGAGGCGCCGATCAGCTCGCGCCGGATGATGCTGCGGACGCTGCCGTTCTCGCGCGCGACGAGCGTGGCCAGGTCCTCGGCGGCGGCGTCGATCTCGTCGGCGATCCTCGCGAAGAGCGCGATGCGCTCCTCCGGCGTGGTCGCAGCCCACCCGCGAGCGGCGGCGACGGCTGCGGCGACCGCCGCCTCGACGTCCTCCAGGGTGCCGTCGACGACGGTGCCGACGATCTCGCTGCGCCGCCCCGGGTTGCGCACCTCGAGGACGCGGTCGCCTGGCCGCTCCACACCGTCGATCACCTGGCCGAGCTGCAGCGACTCGAGCGTGTCCGGCATCGTCAACGTCATCGTTCTCTTCCTTCGTGCGGGGTGTGGGTCAGGCGTGGGGCATCACGAGCGACAGCAGGTGGTTGCGCAGCTCGAGGAACTCCGGGCTGGAGCGAGTCTCCACCTGGTCGCGGCTCTCGCCGAGGGAGACCGGGACGACCTCCTTGACGACGCTCGGGTTCTTCGACAGCACCACGATCCTGTCGCTCAGGTAGATGGCCTCGTCGATGTCGTGCGTCACGAGGACGACCGTGATGCCGAGCTCGGTGCGGACCTTGAGGATGAGGTCCTCGAGGTCGAACCGGGTCTGCGCGTCCACGGAGGCGAAGGGCTCGTCCATGAGCAGCAGCTCGGGCCGGTAGGACAGCGCCCGCGCGATGGCGACCCGCTGCTGCATGCCGCCGGAGAGCTCCCACGGGTACTTCTTCTCGACGTGGCCGAGGCCGACGTTGCCGAGCACCTCGGCGACGCGCGCCGCGCGCTCGCCCTTCGGCACACCGCGGGCGGCGAGCGGCAGGGCGACGTTCCGCCCGTTGGTGTACCAGGGGTAGAGGGAGCGGCTGTAGTCCTGGAACACTAGGCCCAGCTGGGCCGGGACGTCGGTCAGTCGCTTCCCCTCGAACGTCACCGACCCCGAGCTCGGGGCCGCGAGGCCCGAGATGCAGCGCAGCAGCGTCGTCTTGCCGGCGCCGCTCGGGCCGACGATGCAGACGAACTCGCCCTTCTCGACGCTGAAGGACACGCTGTCGATGGCCATGTTGGCCGCGTCGGTGCCCTCGTTGTAGATCTTCCGGAGGTCCTCGACGGCGAGGACGGTCTGGGTGGTCACGGGAATGGACATGGCTTCCTTCTACGATCCGCCGAGGGCACGGGAGCGGTAGTACCACCGCAGCACGAGTCGCTCGACGAAGACGAACAGGTAGTTGAGCAGGGTGCCGATCAGGGCGAGGACGATGATCCCCGTCCACATCTTCTTGATCGCGAACTCGGCCTGCGACTGGAGGATGAAGTAGCCGATCCCCGAGCGGGCGGCGACCATCTCGCTGATCACCATGAGGATGATCCCGACGGTGAGGCTGGCGCGGAGACCGGCGGCGATCTGCGGGCCGGCACCCGGGAGCACGAGCGTGAAGTAGCTGCGCCAGCTGCTCAGGCGGAGTGCCCGCGCGGTGTCGAACTTCACCGTGTCGATTCCGCGCATGCCGTCCAGGGTGTTGAGCAGCGTCGGCCAGATGGCGCCGAAGGAGATGAGCGCGATCTGCCGCAGATCCCCGATGCCGAAGATCGCGATCATCGCGGGCAGCAGCGCCGGAGCCGGGAGCACGTACAGGAAGTAGATGAGCGGGTTCGCGGCGGTGCGGAGGAGCCGGAGCCGCCACAGCAGGGACCCGCCGACGATGCCGATGGCCGCGCCGAGCACGTAGCCGAGCAGCAGGTTGCGGAGGCTCGACACCGCGTTCTGCCACGCCCCGAACACGACCCACTGGTTCCAGGTCTCGCCGAGGATGTCGGACAGGGGCGGGAAGAACGGCGACGTGCTGCGAGCGCTGAGGACCCACCAGAGCACGAGGAGGAGCACCGGCAGCCACAGCCCGGTCAGCACGCGGCCGATCCGCCGGAGCGGCACGCCGGGGCGGGCCGAACGGCGCACCGTCGGCACGCTCGCGGTCGTCAGGCGGCTCATGCGCGCACCGCCCCACCCGACGCGCGGATGTTCCGCTGCGATTCGTGCCAGTGCATCAGACGGCGCTCCAGGAGGAAGAAGGCCCCGGTGAGCAGGATGCCGAGCAGGCCCGCCACGAGGATGTAGGCGTACATGGTGGGGAAGGAGCTCGTGCCGGCGTTCTCCGCGAGCAGGATGTTGCGGCCGATGCCCTCGGCGCCGCCCACGATCTCCGCCACGACCGACAGGATGAGCGCCTGCGCCGACGCGATCCGCATCCCGGTGACGAGGTAGGGCGACGCACTCGGGATGGTCACGGTGAAGAACCGACGCACGCCGCGCACGCCGAGCGCCTTCGACGTGTCGAGGACGACCTGGTCCATCGACTGCACGCCGTAGATCACCTGGATCACGAACGGCCAGAAGGCCGCGAAGACGATCAGGAACACCTTCATCGGCAGCGTCGACCCCATCACGAGGATGACGAGGGGAGGACGGCGATCGCCGGGATCGCCTTGAACAGCTCGATGACCGGGGCGGCGCTCCGACGGGCGAACTCGTTGAAGGCCAGGGCGGTGCCGACGACCAGGCCGAGAACGATCGTGATGACCATCCCGATCAGCCAGCCGAGCATGGTCGCGCCGATCGCCGGCCAGATCTTCGCGGAGGTCAGGTCGGCCCAGAGGGCGGCCACCGAGTCCGTCATCGTCGGGAACTGGAGGGTGCTGACGACGCCGGTGGCCGTCACGAGCTGCCAGAACAGGAGCACGACGAGCACGGTCAGCGAAGGGAGGATCCAGTTGATCCAACCCCTCGCCGGCGTGCTCATCGTGCTCCTTCGCGCTGTGCGCAGTTCACTGGAAATCAGACGCCTCGATCGAGACGGCCGTCGGAGGCGTTCGTCACTTCGCTTCGAGCGCGCCCGGCCAGACGAGCGTCTTCACATCGAGGCCCTTGACCGCGGACTTGACGGAGGCGTCGTCGCTGAACTTCGCCAGGAAGCCCTGGGCCGTCTTGAACGAGTCGAGGTTCACGTACGGCACGCCGCCGATGTTCCACTTGGCGACCTTCGCCTGCTCCTCGGTGAGGCCCAGGCCGGGGACGAGCGATTCGCGCGCCGCGTCCGGGTCCTCGTTGGCCGCGTCGATGGACTCGATCATCGCGTCCGAGAACGCCTGCACGGTGTTCGGGTTCGCGTCGATGAAGGGCTGCGACGTGTTCATGAACGTCGTCGCGGTGTTCTTGAACATGACCTGGTTGTTGTAGCCCAGCACGACGCCGCCGGCGTCCAGCGCGTCCTTCGCGAACGGCCACTGCATCACCGCGGCGTCCACGTCGCCGCTCTGCAGCGCCGCGGCCATCTGGCCGAAGGGGAGCTGCACGAGCTCGATCGACTTGGGGTCGATGCCCGCCTCGTCGGCGAGCGCCCACGTGGTGAGGGTGTTCATCGAGGACAGGCCGACCGTCGCGAGCTTCTTGCCCTTGAGGTCGCCGTAGTCCTCGATGCCCGAGTTCGGCGAAGCGATCGTGACCGTGCCCTCGTCGTCCGGCTTGATCTGGCCCTCGATGGTGCTGACCGTCCGGATCGGGATGCCGTTCGCGTTCGCGGTGAGCACGTGCACGACCGTGGCGAAGCCGAAGTCGTAGGTGCCGCTCGCGATGCCGGACACGATCGCCGCGACGTCGGTCTGGGGAACGACCTTCAGGTCGAGGCCGTGCTCCTTGAAGATGCCGGAGTCCATGCCGTAGAACATCGGCGCGAACTGGGACGACGGGTTGATGGCGACCGTGAGGCTCGTCTTCTCCGGCGTCGTGTCGGCCGCGGCGCTCGATCCGCCCGAGGACGCGGGAGCGTCGCCGCTTCCGGATGCGCACGCGGACAGGAGGGCGGTCGCCGCGAGGAGGGCGGCTGCGCCGGTGACCCGGCGCCTGTTGAGAAACTTCATCGTTGCTCCTTGATCGGATTGCTGGTTGGGGTTCTGGTGCTGGTCGTGCTCATGCGGAGGGTGCGCTGCTCACCCACCGGTCAGACGGAGACCTTCTCCGTCAGGCCGAGGAGGTCGACGACGTTGCCGGAGTAGATCGCGTCGCGATCCGCGTCGGTGATGATGTCCATCTCCTCGAGGTTCTTGATCGTCGACCGGATGTAGCCCGGGCCCTTCTCCGGGTCGAACGGGGAGTCGGAGCCGAACAGGGTCTGGCCGACGCCGAAGAACTTGATGGCGGTCCGCATCGAGTCGCCGGCGCCGAAGTAGGCGGTGTCGACGTAGAACTTCTTGAAGTACTCGATCGGGCGCTGCGTGAGCGGGTACCCGGCGATGTCCTCGGCCATGCTGTCCGGCGTCCGCGAGCCGAGCTGGTCCCAGCCGGGCCCGACGCGTCCGGCGAAGTGGGGAATCATCGCCCCGCCGTGGTGGATGAGGATCTTGATGTCCGGGAGGCGCTCGAAGATGCCGGCGAAGACCAGGCGGGACATGAAGGCGGAGAGGTCGTACTCCCAGCCGAGCGTCCACCAGATCTCGAACTTGCTGCGCTCCTCGGTCTTGTAGTCCGCCCAGCTGGAGTCGCGGCAGGGGTGGACCTGGATCATCTTGTTGCCGCGCTTCGCGACCGCCTCGTAGAACGGGAAGAACTTCTCCTGGTCCATGGGGCCGCCGTGGTGGTGGGTGTAGATCTGCACGCCGACGGCACCCAGCTCGTCGAACGCGCGGTTCGCCTCCGTGATGGCGGCGTCGACGTCGTCGAGCGACACCGCGGCGCAGAAGCCGGCGAAGCGGTCAGGGTGGGCGTCCACGAGCTCGGCCATGCCGTCGTTCGCGATGCGGGCGAGCTCCACGGTCCGGTCGACGGGACCGAGGTCTTCGAGCGGCGGGGCGGCGGTGTTGATGATCTGCCGGTAGTTCGGGCCGAACTCGTCCATGATCCGGAAGCGGAGATCCATGTCGACGAGGGCGGGAACGCCGCTCACGCGCTTCTGAACGTTGCGGGCCACCGGGCTGTCATCGATCGCGAAGAGGCGCTTCGCGTACTCCTCCGGGAGCATGTGACAGAAGGCATCGATCTTCATTGGTCGGGCGTCCTTCCTTGAGACCGCTGCGGTGCGGTCTGCGACGTCCTGCTAGCCAATCCCGGCCGTCGCAGGGGGACAAGCGATCGTGTGGCCACATTCCGCCATGCGGAATAGCCGGGGTGGGCGGGGCGCCCGGGCTAGGACGACCGACGCGACAGGTCTTCGCGGATGAGTGCCGCGCACTCGCGGAGCTCGATCACGATCTCCCGGACCTGGCGTCGGGACATCCGGGAACTCGGCGCGGACACGGCCAGAGCGGCGATCACGCGGCCGAGCTGGTCACGCAGCGGGACTGCGACGGCGCTGAGGCCCTCCTCGCTCTCGCCCTCGTTGAGGGCGTAGCCGCGCATCATCACGAGCGACAGGTCGTCGACGAGCTGCGTGAACGTCTTCGTGCGCGGCGTGAGCTTCCGGAGCCCGGTGGGGTACAGCTCGCGCAGGCGGTCCCGCGACAGCTCGGCGAGCAGCACCTTGCCGCCCGACACCGCGTACGCGGGCAGCATGGTGCCGGTGAGCACGTGGGTGCGCACCCGCTGGTCGCTCTCGAAGCCCGCGACGAACCGCACCGACGGGCCCTGCAGCACGAGCATGTTGACCGTCTCGCCCAGCTTCGCCGACAGCGCCCTCAGGTGCGGCTCGCCCGCCGCGCGGAGGTCGAAGGCGCTCGTGCTGCCGACGCCGAGCTCGATCAGTGCCGGGCCGGCGCGGTACGCCTTCGACACGCGGTCCTGGGTGACGAACCCGCGGTCGGCGAGGGTGCTGAGCAGCCGATGCGCGGTCGACGGAGCGATGCCGACCGCGGCGGCCGCGGCGGTGACTCGCAGCTCCGGCTCCTGCTGCAGCAGCAGGAGCAGGCGGAGGGCGTGATCGACCGCCCCGACCCGGTTCCTCGACGCCTCCTCGGCGCCTCCGGGCGCCTGGCTGTCCTGGTCCACGGTCAGCGGAGGAACACCTGCGGGTCGAACTCGGACAGCGGGATGATCCGCACCCGGGGGAGCGGTGACGTGAAGGCGCGGACGTCGCTCTCCAGGTCGTAGAGGGGGACGTCGAGCGCGCCGTAGGCCCCGCTGACCAGCTCGGGGAAGCCGATGAGCCCGACCCGCTGGTCCGCATCGAGGAGGCGCTCGACCTGCTCGACGAAGTCGGCGTCGTGGCTGCAGAGCAGCACGTCCGCATCCCGGCCCACGAGGGCGTCGAGGGTCCGCTGGATGCCGATGTCGACGACCTTCTCGGTCGTCGAGCCGGACAGCGGGACCGGGCGGAAGCCGATGTTGAGCAGGGCGCTCACGAACGGCCCTGGCAGGTAGCCGTTGGACGCGTTGAGGAAGAACAGCCCGGTGACGTCCTGATCCCACAGGCGGCGGGCGAAGTCGATGACGCGCTCCCAGCGCGGGCGCTCGGAGGGCTCCGGCTTGCGGCCGAGCACCGTCACGCCGAGGGTCGCGTCGATGTTCTCACCGTCCACGAGGATGTAGGTGCGACGGGGCGTGCGGTCCACGGTGCTCCCTCAGGCTCGGTCTGCTGCATCGCGCAGTGAGGCCGAGCCTAAGGGAAGAGGCCCTGATCAGGCCCCCGGCGGTGGCGCCCCAGCATCCGTGAACGTGGCGATCGGCTCCTGCGCCTCGACGAGATAGGTCGAGAGCATCCGCCCGGTGCCGGGGCCCAGGTCCCGCGCGTTGTGCGGCGTCCGCGGCGGGATGAGGAACGGGCTCCCGGCGGGCAGCGTCAGGGTCGGTCGCCCATCGATCCGCATCTCCACCGTGCCGGCGAGGATGTAGCCGACCTCCTCGCCCGGATGGATGTGCCAGCCGGACTCGACCCCCTCCGGGATCTCGGTGAGCACCTGGACGATGTCCCGTCCCGGGATCGATGAGCGCTCGTGCTGGAGCTCCGTCCGCTGCAGGGTGCCGGCGAGGGCGTCGTGCGGGTCCTCGACCGTGGTCATCGAGGAGCCCGTCCGATCGACACCGCGCCCTGCGTCATGCGGACTCCAGGGTGCGGGTTCCCGCCGCCTCGAGGATCATGGCGACGAGGTCCTGCGCGTGCGACATACCGACCACGTGCGATGCCCCCGCGACCTCGAGCGTCCGCTTCGCTCCCGCCCGTTCCGCCATGAAGCGGTGGACGGCGACCGGGATGTTGCGGTCCAGCTCGCCGAACATGAACCAGGACGGCACGGACTTCCAGAGCGGCGCCACCGCCTTGTCGGCGAACGCGGACTCGAGGATCGGGCGCTGCGTGGCGCCCATCTGCCGCGTCATCACTTCGGGGAGATCGGCCGCGAACTGGTCGTGGTAGTGCTTCTGCGAGATGTACAGGTCGGCGGGGCCGTCGCTCTGCCGCACAGACTCCAGGGTCGGGCCGAGCGTGGAGCCGGGGAACTTGCCCGAGAGGTCCGCGGGCGACTCTCCGACCTCGGGCGCGAACCCGGAGAGGTAGACCAGGGCGACGATCTGACCTGCGTCGGCGGGGACGTCGCTGATGACGGAGCCGCCGTAGGAGTGGCCGACCAGCACGACGGGGCCGGAGAGGCTGCGCACCACGTCGGCGACGTAGCGGGAGTCGGAGGGCACGCCGCGCAGCGGATTCGCCACGGCGACGACGTCGTGGCCGGCGTCCTGGAGCGGGGGGATGATGTCGTTCCAGCTGGACGACTCGGCGAATGCGCCGTGGACGAGCACGATCGTGGGCTTCATGAGACTCCTTCTGCCGGACGTCCGGGCGTCGGCCGCCTCGACCCGGACAAGCTCCTCCGGGCCGCCCCGCTCCGCCAGAGGACCTCGTCCCTCAGTCGCCCTTCGGGCGTGTCGCGCTAGGCGGTCGCCCGCCTCACCAGCTCGACGATCCGCGCCTCCACCTCGGGCGTGAGCTCCACGATCGCGTAGGAGGTGGGCCACATGTCGCCTTCGTCGAGCTCCGCCGCCTCGTTGAAGCCGAGCGTCGCGTACCGGGCCTTGAACTTGGCAGCGGCCTGGAAGAAGACGATGTTCTTGCCGTCCTTCGCGTAGGCGGGCATCCCGTACCAGGTCTTGGGTGTCAGAGCCGGGGCGGCGGAGGTGATGATCGTGTGCAGACGCTCCGCGAGGGTGCGGTCGGGCTCGGGGAGCTCGGCGATCTTCGCGAGCACCTCCTGCTCCGGGTCGATCGCGGTGCCCGCGGCCTTCCGCCGAGCGGCGGCCTTGAGCTCGCGGGACCGCTCCTTCATCGCGAGCTTCTCCTCCGCGGTGAAGCCCTCGGCGTCGGAATCGGTCCTCTTCGTGGACCCGGCGGTCTCGGTCATGGCGGTCTCCTGTCTCGTGCGGGGCGGCGATCGCGGCCAGCCTAGGGATTCGCCCGCCCGCCCCGCTTCTCCATTCCTGCTCGGTCAGGCGGGCCCGCCGGCCCCCACCGCGCCGAGGTGGCAGTTGCTGCTGCCACCTCGGCGGTGAAGCAGCAACGAGTGCCACCTCGGCGGCCCGGATGGTCAGCGCGCGGCGGCCGCGGCCTGGAGTGCCTCGTTGACGGGAGCGAAGGCGACCCGGTCGAGCAGGAGCTCGACCTCGGTGATCCGGCCGTCCCGCACGGTGAGCAGCTCGACGCAGCGCACGGCGCCTGCGGGCGTGCCCGTGACGAAGTCGTAGACCACGCAGGCGCGCTCTCCGTCGGCAAACACCTCGCGGATGTCGTTGCGCTCGAGCGCCGGGAGGAGCCGGCGCAGCGCCTCGAGCCACTCCTCCTTCGAGAAGGATCCGCCGGCGAAGGTGGCGACCATGCCGTCGGCCAGCAGGGTCTCGAGCGGCGCGAGATCGCGACGGCCGACCGCCTGGATGTAGGCGCGGGCGGGTTCGGCGACGTTCTGGGTGGAGGCGTGATCTGTGCTCATGACGAGGACCGTAGCTCCCGCGGTCGCGTTCCACAAGTGTATGTTTGTGGACGACACTGAACTCGCGAACGGAGGAGGACGATGGCCGCACACGCCGCCGCTGAGGAGGTCGACCGATCTCTGCGAGCGCTCGCCGACGGGAACCGGCGGGCGATCCTCACCGCACTCCGGTCGGAGCCGCGGCCGGTCGGCGAGCTCGCGGCGCAGCTCGGCCTGTCGCAGCAGACCACCTCGCACCACCTCGGCGTCCTCCGCGACGCGGGGCTGGTGGCGGAGACGCGTGTCGGCGTCCGGCACCTCTACGCCGTGCGGGCCGACGGATTCGCGGCGGCGCGGGAGTACCTCGACGGGTTCTGGCCGGACCGGCTCGCGGCTCTCCGGGATGCGGTCGAGGCGGGGCTGGGGGACGGGCATGCCTGACTTCACGTCCGACATCGAGATCCGGGCGACCCGGGAGCAGGTGTTCGAATACCTCGTGACGCCGTCCGGGCTCACGTCCTGGCTGGGCCAGCACGCGGAGGTCGAGCCCGTCGAGGGAGGCAGTTTCGCGGTGGACATCGCCGGATTCCCGATCCGCGGCCGCTATGTCGAGGTGCGCCGCCCGGAGCGCGTCGTCGTCAGCTGGGGCGTGGCCGGCAGCGACGACTTCCCGGCCGGATCCTCCACGGTCCGCTTCACCCTGACCTCGACCGATCGCGGCACGAGGGTCGAGCTCGAGCATCTCGGGATCCCGAACCCGTACGCCGATGGCCACCGCGACGGCTGGCAGCACTTCCTGCCGCGGCTCGCGGAGAGCGCGGCCGGCCGCGCGCCCGCCGACGACGCCGATTGGCTGCCGCTCGCGGTTCGCCCTGCGGGCGATTCTCCGCGTCCCGGGCCGTAGCCGCCGACCCCTCGCGTAACGTCTCGACACGTGCCGCAACACTGAGTCGCCGGACCTCGCGGGGCGGTCCCAGCCGCCCCTACGCTCGCGGCCATGATCGGGATCGAACGACTCACCAAGACCTACGGCCACGGGGCCGGCACCACCGTCGTGCTCGACGGGCTCGACTTCACGGTCGGCACCGGCGAGATCTTCGCGGTCGTCGGGCCGAGCGGGGCCGGCAAGACGACCCTCGCCCAGTGCGTGAACCTGCTGGAGCGGCCCACCTCCGGATCCGTGACGGTCAACGGCGTGAACCTGTCCCGGCTCACCGAGCGTCAGCTGCGCGTGGCCCGCAGGCGGATCGGCACCATCTTCCAGTCGGACGGGCTCTACAGCCGCAGGACCGCGGCCCAGAACGTCGCCCTTCCCCTCGAGTACCTGGGCGTCACCGCCGCCGAGTCCCGCAACAGGGTCGCGGAGCTGCTCGACCGCGTGGGGCTGTCCTCACGGGCGTCGTTCTACCCCCACCAGCTCTCGGGCGGGCAGCGGCAGCGGGTGGGGATCGCCCGGGCGCTCGCGCTGCGCCCGTCGGTGCTCCTGTCCGACGAGGCCACCTCGGGACTCGATCCCGACTCCACGGCGTCCATCGTGGAGCTCCTCAAAGAGCTGCGGGACGACCTCGACCTCTCGATCCTGTTCATCACCCACGAGATGGACACGGTGCTGCAGGTCGCCGACTCGGTCGCGCGCCTGGAGCGGGGGCGGATCGTGGAGTCGGGGCGCATCGTCGACCTCCTGCGGGACCCGCACTCCGTGCTCGGCCGGTCGCTGCGCCCCAGGCGCGATGCCGAGGCGGCGCCGGCGGGGACGGAGCGCTGGTTCGTCGGCTACACCCACTCGGCGGTGCCGGCCGACTGGCTGATCCGTCTCGCAGCGGACCTCGACTCGCCCATCCATCTGCTCGGCGCCTCGATCGAGACGGTGTCGGGGGAGACGGTGGGACACGCGACTCTCGCCGTCCCGGCTCTCGAGCCGGGCCGGATCGAGGCAGCCGCGCGCGCATTGGGGCTGGATGCGCGGCGCCTGCCCGCCCCGGCCGGCTCCGCGCCCGCCCTCGCCGCAGCCGCGCTGGAGCGGGTCGCGTGAGCGGGGCGCTCCTCGTCGGCGCGGGGCCCTGCGGCCCGCGACGAACACCGTGCCGCTGGCCGAGATCCCCGCGCTCGTCCTGCCCGCCCTGGTCGACACCCTGATCATGGTCGGCATCGTGATGACCGTCGTCGTCCTGGTCGGCGTCCCGCTCGGCGCTCTCGTGCACAACCTCGCCCCGGGCGGGCTGTTCGAGAACCGGCCTCTGCATCAAGTCCTCAGCGGCGTGGTCAGCGTCGGCCGGTCGCTGCCCTTCCTCATCCTGATGGCGGCGATCATGCCCTTCACCCGGTTCGTGACGGGCACCAACATCGGCATCGCCGCGGCCGTCGTCCCCATGTCGCTCGCCGGGATCGCGTTCTTCTCGCGGATCGTCGAGAACTCGCTCCGGGGCGTGCCGCCCACCCTCATCCGCGTGGCCAGGGCGTCCGGCGCATCCCCGCTGCAGATCATCCGGACCGCCCAGCTCAGCGAGGCCCTTCCTCGATCCTCGGCGGCCTGACGATCAACACGATCGCGATGATCGAGTACTCCGCGATCGCCGGCACGATCGGCGCGGGAGGCATCGGCTACGTCGCGGTCACCTACGGGTACCAGCGTTTCGACACCACGGTCATGCTTGCGACCATCGTGATCCTCGTGGCCACCGTCGCCCTGGTGCAGCTCCTCGGTGACCAGCTGGCGCGCTTCGCGAATCCGGAGGCGCGGATCCGGCGCGTCCGGCCCTCCCGCCTCAGGACCGCGGCGGTCGAGTCCGCCGCCTGACCGGCTCCCCCTCGTCCTTCTTCCCCTTCTCCCTTCCCACCTTCCTGGCGCACGCCGGCCTTCGGCGTGCCCGCACTTCGAGAGGAACACCCATGTCCCAGGACACCGCGACCCATCCCGTAGCGCCCACCGACGGCACGGCGCACGGCTTCGAGCTCAGACAGCGGAGGCGCTGGCCGTGGATCGCCGGCGGAGTCGTCGCCGTGGCGGGCATCGCCGCAGCCATCGCGATCCCACAGCTGGCAGGCCAGAAGTCGCCGAACGAGGTGGCGGGCGCGACCCTCACGGTCGCCACGGCCGAGGGCAACTCGGCGGAGCAGGCGCTCGTGCAGTTCGTCGCCGAGAAGGTCGCGCCGGACTACGGCATCAAGGTCGCCTTCCGCGGGCTCTCCGACAGCAACACCATCAACCGAGCCGTGAGCGATGGCGAGGTCGCGGGCACCGTGTACCAGCATCGGCTCTGGCTCGGCCAGGTGCTCGAGGCGAACCCCGACTTCAAGGAGGAGGCGGCCACCCCGGTCTTCCGCTGGGGCTTCGGACTGTGGTCCGACAAGTGGGGAGCGCCGACCAGATCCCGGACGGCGGGAAGATCTCCCTCTACTCCGACCCGGCGAACGAGGCACAGGGCCTGTGGCTGCTCCAGGAGGCGGGCCTCATCACCCTGAGGGAAGGCGCGACGCCAGGCACCGCGACCCAGGACGACATCGCGTCGAACCCCAAGCACCTCCAGTTCGTGCTGCTCGACTTCGCGGCCCAGTCGCGGTCGCTGCCCGACCTCGATGCGGCCGCCGGCTACACCGAGTACTACCTGGCGGCGAACATCCCGCTCCAGCAGCAGATCTTCGCCCCGCCCGCACCGGACGACTTCGCCGGCCAGCTCACGATCGGCAGCAAGTGGGCCGACACCGACAACGTCAAGAACCTGGTCGCGGCCTTCCAGGACCCGCGCGTGCAGGACTTCCTGGCGACGGATCCGGCCGTGAAGGGGATCCTCCTCCCCATCGACGCGAAGTAGCCCGCCGCCCGTGCCGAGGTGGCAGTGGCCGCTGCCACCTCGGCCGGGAGGCCACCTCGGCGGGCATCCGTCGCCCCCAGCGGCGGCGGCCGCCCCACCCGCCGTCGCCTCCGCGCTCCACGTTCGCGGTGCGCCGCCGCGACCGCCGCGAGCCGTCCGGTAGGCTGGGCGGCGCGAGAGGGAGTATCCCGTAACGCGGCGTCCGTCAGGACGGGCCCCGATGGTGAGGCCCCGGGCGCCGAGGCGCCGAAACGGCGCGGGAGAGACTTTCGGTTCATCGCCAACCGCGAAACCGAAGGAAGCCCCGTTTGGACCTCCAGCTCCCGCTCTGGTTCGAGATCACGTCGTTCGTGGTGCTCGGCCTCATCCTCATCGGCGACCTCGTGCTCGCCTACGTGCGCCCGCACGTCCCCTCGACCCGCGAGTCGGCCCTCTGGGTGGGGCTCTACGTCCTGCTCGCCCTGGTCTTCGCGGGATTCATGCTCGTGCTGGGCGACGCCGAGCACGCGGGGCAGTTCATCGCCGGCTGGCTGACCGAGTACAGCCTGTCGATCGACAACCTGTTCGTCTTCGTCATCATCATGAGCCAGTTCTCCGTGCCCAAGAAGTACCAGCAGGAGATCCTGATGGTGGGCATCATCCTGGCGCTCGTCTTCCGCGGGATCTTCATCCTGCTGGGCGCTGCGCTCATCTCGAACTTCAGCTGGATCTTCTACCTGTTCGGCGCCTTCCTCGTCTACACGGCGTGGACGCAGGCGTTCGGCAAGGACCACGACGAGGAGAACGAGAGCCGGCTGATCAAGTTCCTCCGGGGACACATCCGGATCACGGATCAGTACGACGGCAACAAGCTCCGGACGACGGTCGACGGGGTGAAGCACTTCACGCCGATCCTGGTGGTGTTCATCGCCATCGGCGCGACGGACGTGCTCTTCGCCCTCGACTCGATCCCCGCCATCTTCGGCATCACGACAAGCCCGTTCATCGTGTTCACCGCGAACATCTTCGCCCTGATGGGGCTGCGCCAGCTGTACTTCCTGCTCGGCGACCTGGTGGAGCGGCTGGTCTACCTCAAGTACGGGATCGCCTTCATCCTCGCCTTCATCGGCGTGAAGCTCGTGCTGCACGCCATGCACGAGAACGAGCTGCCCTTCCTCAACGGTGGGGAGCACATCGAGTGGGCGCCGGAGATCAACACCTGGACCTCGCTCGGCGTGATCGTGGCGGCGATGGCCGTGGCGACCATCGCGAGCGTCGTGAAGCTGCGCCGGGACGCGCGGGCCGAGATCGGCTCGTAGGGCCGGTGCTATCCTTTCCCGGTGCTTCGCTCCTCGCTCCTTCTTAGCCGCCGCGACGAGGCCTGATCTTCCCAGCCTCCCTCGTCGCGGAGTCTGTCCTGGGCTGATAACGACGACGCAGGAGAAGCACGACCATGACTGAGACCACCGAGCTGCACGGGCGCACCCTGGCCGAGAAGGTCTGGCAGGACCACCTGGTGACGAAGGGTGAGGACGGCGCGCCCGACCTCCTCTACATCGACCTCCACCTGGTGCACGAGGTCACGAGCCCGCAGGCCTTCGACGGCCTGCGGATGGCGGGCCGCCCGGTCCGCCGCCCCGACCTCACCATCGCGACCGAGGACCACAACACCCCGACGCTTGCGATCGACCGGCCCATCGCCGACCTGACCAGCCGCACGCAGATCGAGACCCTGCGCCGCAACGCGGAGGAGTTCGGGATCCGCCTGCACTCGCTGGGCGACCTCGAGCAGGGCATCGTGCACGTGGTCGGCCCGCAGCTGGGGCTCACCATGCCCGGCATCACCGTGGTCTGCGGCGACTCGCACACCTCGACCCACGGCGCGTTCGGCGCGATGGCATTCGGCATCGGCACGAGCGAGGTCGAGCACGTGCTCGCCACCCAGACTCTGCCGCTCAAGCCGTTCAAGACGATGGCGATCACCGTCGAGGGCGAGCTGCGCCCGGGCGTGACGGCGAAGGACATCATCCTCGCCGTCATCGCCAAGATCGGCACCGGCGGCGGGCAGGGCTACGTGCTCGAGTACCGCGGCAGCGCCATCCGCGCCCTCTCCATGGAGGGGCGCATGACGATCTGCAACATGTCGATCGAGGCCGGGGCCCGCGCCGGCATGGTCGCGCCGGACGACACCACGTTCGCCTACCTCAAGGGCCGCCCGCACGCTCCGGAGGGCGCCGACTGGGATGCCGCTGTCGAGTACTGGCGGACCCTCGCGACCGACGACGACGCGGTGTTCGACGCCGAGGTCTTCCTCGACGCGAACACGCTCGAGCCCTTCGTGACGTGGGGAACCAACCCCGGCCAGGGCTCGTCGCTGTCGGAGACCGTTCCGGATCCCGCTGCGATCGCCGACGCGAACGAGCGCGCCTCCGCCGAGCGGGCGCTCGAGTACATGGCGCTGACGCCGGGGACGCCGCTCAAGGAGATCCCCGTGGACGCCGTGTTCATGGGGTCGTGCACGAACAGCCGCATCGAGGACCTTCGCGCCTTCGCCTCCATCGTCCGCGGCCGCACCAAGGCGCCCGGCGTCCGTGTGATGGTCGTCCCCGGCTCCGCTCGCGTGCGGATCGAGGCCGAGGCCGAGGGACTCGACAAGGTGTTCGAGGACTTCGGCGCCGAATGGCGGTTCGCCGGCTGCTCGATGTGCCTCGGCATGAACCCGGACCAGCTGGCCCCGGGGAGCGCTGCGCCTCCACGAGCAACCGCAACTTCGAGGGCCGGCAGGGCAAGGGCGGCCGCACGCACCTCGTGTCGCCCCTCGTCGCCGCGGCCACCGCGGTGCGGGGGACGCTGTCGAGCCCGTCCGATCTCGACCAGGACCAGCTGGTCGCGACGAGTGCCGAGGCGGTGCGCTGATGGATGCCTTCACGACGCACACCGGCATCGCGGCGCCGCTCAAGCGCAGCAACGTCGACACCGACCAGATCATCCCGGCCGTCTTCCTCAAGCGCGTCACCAAGACCGGCTTCGAGGACGCGCTGTTCTACTCCTGGCGTCAGGACCCCGACTTCGTGCTCAACCGGCCCGAGTTCGCGGGCGCATCCGTGCTCGTCGCGGGGTCGGATTTCGGGACGGGGTCGAGCCGGGAGCACGCCGTCTGGGCGCTGCGCGACTTCGGCTTCCGAGTCGTCCTCAGCCCGCGCTTCGGCGACATCTTCCGGGGCAACTCCGGAAAGCAGGGTCTTGTCACCGGAACGGTGTCCGAGGAGGATGTCGCGAAACTCTGGACGGTCATCGACGCCGACCCGGGAATAGCGGTTACCGTCGACTTGGTTGCCAAGAGTGCCTCCGCCGGAGCGCTCACGGTGCCGTTCGACATCGATGACTACACCAGATGGAGACTCCTCGAGGGGCTGGACGACATCGCCCTGACCCTGCGCGACGAAGCGCGCATCGCCGAATACGAAGGGCGCCGCGAGAGCTGGCGTCCCACCACCCTCCCCGTCCGCTCCTAGCGGGCCGAGGGACCGGAGCAGTAAGGATCCCGTGAACAGTCTCGTCACAGACGCCCAGAAGGCCGGTGAGCGCGTCGGCCTCACCTTCGATCGCATCACGATCGACGGTGGAGTCCGCTCCGCGGGCGCATCGAAGTCCGCGGTGCCAAGAACCTCGTCACGAAGGCCATGGTCGCCTCGCTGCTCGGCGAGACCTCCAGCCTCCTCCGCGGGGTTCCGGACATCAGCGACGTGCGCGTCGTCCGCGGGCTGCTCGAGGTTCACGGCGTGAAAGTGACGGAGGGCGCCGAGCCCGGCGACCTCATCCTCGACCCGACCAACGTCGTGACGGCGCACATGGCCGACATCGACGCGCACGCGGGCTCGAGCCGGATCCCGATCCTCTTCTGCGGACCCCTGCTGCACCAGCTGGGCGAGGCCTTCATCCCCGACCTGGGCGGCTGCCGCATCGGCGACCGGCCCATCGACTTCCACCTCGACGCCCTCCGCCGGTTCGGCGCGGTCGTCGACAAGCTGCCGAGCGGCATCCGGATCACGGCCCCCAACGGCCTGCACGGCGCCGACATCGAGCTGCCGTACCCGAGCGTCGGCGCGACAGAGCAGGTGCTCCTCACGGCGACCCGCGCCAAGGGCATCACCGAGCTGCGCAACGCCGCGATCGAGCCCGAGATCATGGACCTCATCGCGATCCTGCAGAAGATGGGCGCGATCATCTCGGTCGAGCCGAACCGCGTCATCCTCATCGAGGGCGTCGACAAGCTCGAGGGCTACACGCACCGCGGCATCTTCGACCGCAACGAGGCGGCCAGCTGGGCCTCCGCGGCTCTCGCGACGGGCGGCGACGTGTTCGTCGGCGGCGCGAAGCAGGAGCACATGATGACGTTCCTCAACGTGTTCCGGAAGGTCGGCGGCAAGTTCGACATCTACGAGGACGGCATCCGGTTCTACCACCCGGGCTGCGACCTCAAGCCCGTCGTCATCGAGACGGACGTGCACCCCGGCTTCATGACCGACTGGCAGCAGCCGCTCGTGATCGCGCTGACGCAGGCGCACGGCACCTCGATCGTGCACGAGACCGTCTACGAGAACCGCTTCGGCTTCACGGACGCGCTGATCGAGATGGGCGCCGACATCACGGTGCACAAGGACGGGCTCATCGAGGGGAGCGCCGCGTGCCGCGCCGCGACCTCGAGCAGGCCGCCGTCGTCGTGGGCCCCACCCCGCTGCACGGCGCCGACATCGTGGTGCCGGATCTCCGCGGCGGGTTCTCACACCTGATCGCCGCACTGACGGCCGAGGGACGCTCCACGGTCAGCAACGTGGGCATCATCAGCCGCGGCTACGAGAACCTCGTCGGCAAGCTCGAGGCCCTCGGCGCTCAGTACATCATCGAGGGATGACCTCGGGGGACACGTCCACCGAGGCCGCCACCACCTCCGGGACCGGCCGGCGCGCCGTCTCCGTCGGGCTGTTCGTCGCAGCCCTCCTGCTGGCGTGCATCAACCTGCGTGCGCCGTTCGTCGCGGTCGCGCCGGTGGCGGGGGCGATCCGCGACGACCTCGGGATCGGCGCCGCGCAGGTGGGGCTGCTGACCAGCATCCCGGTCCTCTGCTTCGGGCTGGCGTCGCCGCTCGCCCTGCTGGTCGTCCGGCGAACCGGAGCCGAGGTGGCCCTCCTCGCGTGCCTGGCGGGGATCATCGCGGGTGCGGCGGTCCGCTCCGCCGGGCCGTTCTGGCTGGCGATCGCGGGCACCGTCGTCATCGGGGTCGCGATCACGATCGGCAACATCGTCGCGCCGGTCCTGATCCGGCGCGATGTCCCCGCGGCGCGCGTGGGCGCGGTCACCGGGGCGTACGCGGCCACGCTCAACGTGGGGGCGATGCTCGCGTCGGTCTCCACCGCCCCGCTCGCCGCCTGGCTCGGCTGGCGCGGCGCGCTGGCCGCGTGGATCGTCCTCGCCCTCGTGGGCGTCCTCGTCTGGTCGCTGTTCCTGCGGCGCCAGGGCCACGTCGAGCGGGTGCACCACCCCGCCACCGATGCACCCGTCGTCTGGCGCCGCCCGCTGGCCTGGCTCCTGGCGCTCGCGTTCATCGGGCAGAGCACCTCGTACTACGGCCTGACCGCGTGGCTGCCCTCGCTGCTCTCCGATGAGCGCGGCTTCAGCGCAGAGCAGGCCGGCTTCGCCGCGTCCCTGTTCCAGATCTGCGCGGTCGCGGGCGCACTCGGGGTGCCCTTCCTCGCCTCGCGCCTTCCCCTTGGGCGCCCATCCTGGTGCTCAGCGTCCTCTGGATCAGCATGCCCCTCGGGCTGCTGCTCGCACCGGACCAGTTCCTCCTCTTCAACGCGCTGGGCGGGGTCGCCCAGGGCGGCGGCTTCGCGGCGCTGCTGACGGTCATCGCGGTCGCCGCCGGCGACGCCCGACAGGCCAGCGCCCTCTCCGCCTTCGTGCAGGGCGTCGGCTACACGGTCGCCGCCCTCGCCCCTCCGGCGCTGGGGCTGGCGCACGACGTGACGTCGGGCTGGAGCCTTCCCCTCGTGCTGATGGTCGGCACCGCGGCGTCCTTCGGGGTCTTCGGCATGATGGCGGCGATGCACGGCGGGAGACGGAGGGCGACGCGTGCGGCACGATAATGGTCCGGTGCGACGGAAGCCGGAGAAGACGACCCCCTCGGCGTTCTGGCCCGTCGCCAGCCTGGTGGTCCCGCCGCTCCGGCTCGTGACCCGGATCCGCCTTCTCGACGAGGACAAGGTCCCCGAGACCGGCGCGTTCGTCCTGGCCCCCAACCACTACACCGAGGTCGATCCCATTGTGATGGGCTACGTCCTCTGGCGCCTGGGCCGCGCGCCGCGGTTCCTCACCAAGGCGTCCCTGTTCAAGGTCCCCGTGGTCGGCGCCGTCCTCCGGGCCACGGGCCAGATCCCCGTCGAACGCGGCGGGTCGGCTCGAGGAGGCGTGACCCTCGCCGCGGCCGGCAAGCTCGTCGAGGAGGGGCGTCCGGTCATCGTCTACCCGGAGGGCTCGCTGACCCGGGAGCCCGCCATGTGGCCGATGCGAGGCAAGAGCGGTGCCGCGCGGCTCGCCCTCGAGTCCGGCGTTCCGGTGATCCCCGCCGCACACTGGGGTGCCCAGGACCTGCTTCCCCGCTACGGCAAGAAGCCCCGCCTGTTCCCTCCGGCGCGGATCGCCGTCAAGTTCGGCGACCCCGTCGACCTGTCCCACCTGGCCGGCCGGCCGCTCGACGCCGCAACCCTGGCGGAGGCCACCGAGGCGATCATGGCCGCGATCACCCGGCTCCTCGAGGACCTTCGCGGTGAGCGGGCGCCGGTCGAGCGGTGGGATCCTAAGAAGCAGGGACAGACGGAGACGGGCCGCTTTGACTGACGCGACACCCGGATCCGCCTCGGCGGCCGCGGCGTCCGCGAGCTCGCACGACGCCCCGCCGGTGCCCGGACCGCACGTCGCCGTGTTGGGTGCGGGAAGCTGGGGCACCACCTTCGCGAAGGTCCTGGCCGACGGCGGCTCGGCCGTCACCATCTGGGCCCGCCGTCCCGAGCTCGCTGCCGAGATCTCTATGGGCAAGCGCAACAGCGACTACCTGCCCGGCATCAACCTGCCGCGCACTCTGCAGGCCGACAGCCGACTCGCCGCTGTGCTGGACGGGGCGGAGCAGGTGTACATCTCCGTGCCGAGCCAGACCCTCCGGTCGAACCTGCGCGACGTCGCTCCCTACCTGGACCGGCACGCGGTCGTCATCAGCCTCATGAAGGGGGTCGAGCTCGGCACCGGCAATCGGATGAGCGAGGTCCTCGCGCAGGAGCTCGGAATCGGCGGGAGCCGCATCGCGGTGGCCTCCGGGCCCAACCTCGCACTCGAGATCGCCAAGGAGATGCCGACGGCCGCGGTCGTCGCCTCCGAGGACCTGCTCACCGCCCAGACGATCGCCGCGACGGCCACCAACCGCTACTTCCGGTCGTTCGTCAACACCGACGTGATCGGCACCGAGTTCGGCGGCGTCCTCAAGAACCTCATCGCCCTCGCCATCGGCATCGTCGACGGGGTCGGCTACGGCGAGAACACGAAGGCGTCGATCCTCACGCGCGGCCTCGCCGAGATGTCGGCCTTCGCGGCCGCCTACGGCGCACAGCCGGAGACGATGTCCGGTCTCGCAGGCCTCGGGGACCTCATCGCGACGAGCGAGTCGCCCCTGTCCCGCAACAACCGTGCCGGCCGGCTGCTCGGCCAGGGCTACGGCCTCGCGGAGGTCGTCGCCTCGATGCAGCAGACCGCCGAGGGGCTCTCCTCCGTCGCGCCTGTGCTCGAGCTCGCGCGGGCGCGGGGCGTGCTCATGCCCATCGTGGAGCAGGTGGGGCAGGTGCTCGACGGCACGCTGGCGCCCCAGGACCTCGCCCCGCACCTGACCACCGACGACCTTCCCCAGGGAGAGTAGGCGCCATGGCCACAACGACCCACCGCCTGCGCATCGCCCTGCTGTTCGGCGGGCGCTCGAGCGAGCACTCGATCAGCTGCGCGACCGCCGGAGGCGTCCTCGGCGCCATCGACCGCGAGCGGTACGAGGTGATCCCGGTCGGCATCACGCGCGACGGCGCCTATGTGCTCGAGAGCGACGACCCGGCCCGATTCGCGCTGGACGCGGATGCGCTGCCCGAGGTCGACGACAACGGCACGCGCATCCGCTGGCCGGAGAGCAGCCGCAGCCGCAAGCTCCTCGTGCGCGAGGGCGACACGGAGCGCTCGCTCGGCGACATCGACCTCGTCTTCCCGATCCTGCACGGCCCCTACGGCGAGGACGGCACGGTGCAGGGCATGCTCGAGCTCGTCGGGCTGCCCTACGTCGGCAACGGCGTGCTCGCCTCCGCTCTCGGCATGGACAAGCACTTCACGAAGACCGTGCTCGAGGCGGCCGGCATCCCGGTCGCGCCGTGGGTGACGGTCACGCAGCGCGAGTGGGCGGCGGATCCCGAGCTGTGGGGAAGGCGCATGCGCGCCCTCGGCTATCCGCAGTTCGTGAAGCCCGCGCGCGCCGGCTCGTCGGTCGGCGTCAGCCGCCTGACCGAGGAGGCCGGAGTGGAGGCCGCCCTGGCGACCGCCTTCGCCGAGGACGACAAGGTGCTCGTGGAGCGGGGCATCGCGGGCCGCGAAGTGGAGTGCGCCGTGCTCGGCGGCCGAGCCGGGGGCCGCCCCGCGCCTCCGTGGCCGGCGAGATCGTCGTGACCGGCCGCGACTTCTACGACTTCGACGCCAAGTACCTCGACGCTCCCGGGGTCGAGCTCGTGTGCCCCGCGGATCTGCGCGACGGGGAGCTGGCCGAGCTGCAGCGCATCGCCGTCCGGGCCTTCGAGGCGATCGGCGGAGCCGGCCTCGCCCGGGTCGACGTGTTCCTCACCGAGACGGGCTTCGTCGTGAACGAGGTCAACACGATGCCCGGCTTCACTCCCATCTCGATGTTCCCCAAGTGCTGGCTCGCCTCCGGGCTCAGCTATCCGGCGCTGATCGACGAGCTCATCGCGCTGGCCCTCGAGGCATGACCGGCCAGGCGGTCGCCCATCCGGGTGAGCCGCACGGCAACGGCGGGGGCGCCCGGCTCAACTGGCTCCGGGCGGGCGTCCTCGGCGCGAACGACGGCATCGTCTCGACGGCCGGCCTCGTCGTAGGCGTGGCGGGAGCGACGACCGCGACCGGACCGATCCTCACGGCGGGCGTCGCCGGCCTCCTTGCGGGAGCCGTTTCCATGGCGCTGGGGGAGTACGTCTCGGTGAGCAGCCAGCGCGACTCCGAGCGGTCGCTGCTCGAGAAGGAGCGCCGGGAGCTGGCCGACTTCCCCGAGGAGGAGCTCGAGGAGCTGACGGCCATCTACCAGGCCAAGGGACTCACCCGCGCCACCGCCGAGCAGGTGGCTCGCGAGCTGACCGCGCACGACGCCTTCGCCGCCCACGCGGACGCCGAGCTCGGGCTGCGACCGGACGAGCTGACCTCGCCCTGGCACGCGGCCATCGCGTCCGCCATCGCCTTCAGCATCGGGTCGGTGCTGCCGCTGCTCGCGATCCTCCTGCCGCCCGAGGACATGCGGGTGCCCGTCACCTTCGTCGTCGTGCTGCTCGCGCTCGCGCTCACCGGGGCGACGGGTGCCGTGCTCGGCGGCGCCCGCAAGCTGCGCGCGACGATCCGCGTCGTGGTCGGCGGCGCGCTCGCGATGGCGGTGACGTTCGGGATCGGCGCCCTCTTGGGCACGGCGATCTAGTTCGCCCCGGCTCGAATCGGGCCGGATCGGGCATTCCGGGGCCGAAGCGGCGGCCCGGAATGCCCGGATCGGCCCGGCTAACCGCCTGCAGGGACGGAGAGTGCCGCGACTTCTTGCGCAGACTCGCAACTTCTTGCAACGATATGCGTCATGTCGAGACGACTGGCGGAGGTCGCCCGCAAGGTGGGCGTCAGCGAGGCGACGGTCAGCCGAGTGCTCAACGAGAAGCCGGGGGTCTCGGCGGCCACCCGCCAGGCGGTGCTCACCGCTCTCGACGTCCTCGGCTACGAGCGCCCCAGCAAGCTGCGCGGCGAGCGGGCCCGCCTCGTCGGCCTCGTGATGCCTGAGCTGCAGAACCCCATCTTCCCCGCGTTCGCGCAGGCGATCGGCGGCGGGCTCGCACAGAACGGATACACCCCCGTCCTCTGCACGCACACCGCCGGCGGCATCTCGGAGGCCGATTACGTCGATCTGCTGCTGACGCAGCAGGTGTCCGGCGTCGTCTTCGTCGGCGGGAGCTACAACCAGCTGGACGCCTCCCACGAGCACTTCGCTCGTCTCGCAGATCTGCGTCTCCCGACGGTCCTCGTCAACGCGCCGGTGCCCGAGCTCGCCTTCGCGACCGTGTCCTGCGACGACGACGCCGCTGCGGAGCAGGCACTGCTTCACCTGCGGCAGCTCGGCCACGAGCGGGTCGGCTTGCTCCTCGGCCCGCGCGACCACGTCCCGTCCCTGCGCAAGCTCCGCGCGGCCGAGCGCATCGCGGGCGGAGCAGTCGACCCGGCGCTCGTCGCGCACTCCCTCTACTCGCTCGAAGCGGGCCAGGCCGCCGCCATGCGGCTGCTCGGTGCCGGGGCGACGGCCATCGTGTGCGCGAGCGACCCGCTCGCCCTCGGTGCCATCCGTGCGGTGCGGAGGGCTGGCAAGACGGTCCCCGGCGACGTCTCGGTGGTCGGCTACGACGACTCGGCTCTGATGAACTCCACGGATCCGGCGCTCACGACCATCCGCCAGCCGATCGAGCCCATGGCCCGCATGGTGATCGAGCTGCTGCTGCGGCAGATCTCGGGCGACTCCGCGTCCTTCGAGGAGTTCCTCTTCGAGCCAGAGCTCGTGGTCCGGGCGTCGACGGCCCGCGTCGCCGGCTGAGCGGGACCGCTCCCGCAGCGGCGCCGCGCCTGACCCCACCCACTGATCGAGGAGCTCGCGCAGCGAGCGTCTCGAAACCGACGGTGCGCACCGGCGTGCGCCTCCGCACGGGTTTGATTTCGAGACGCGCTCCTGCGGCACTCCTCGATCAGCGGCCAGGGTGCCTGCAATGCGCCGCAAACGTCAGCAAGTAGCTTGCGAAATGTTTAGTTCTTGCGTCATTTTGTCGTACTCAGTACGTTCGGCGGCACGGTCGGACCCGGCCGCACGCAACGCGAATGAGAGAGCCCCGCCGTGAACTCCTCCCTCCTCGATGAGGTGGTGCCCCGCACTCCTGCTCGTGATGCGCGTGACGACTGGTGGCGGTCCGCGGTCATCTACCAGGTGTACGTGCGCAGCTTCGCCGACCGGAACGGGGACGGGATCGGAGACCTCGCCGGCGTCCGGTCCCGGCTCGGCTACCTGAAGTCGCTCGGCGTCGACGCGCTCTGGTTCAACCCCTGGTATCCGTCGCCGCTGGTGGACGGCGGCTACGACGTCGCCGACTACCGGGCGATCCACCCGGCGTTCGGCACGCTGGCCGACGCGGAGGCGCTCATCGCCGAGGCGCTCGAGCTCGGCATCCGCACGATTATCGACGTCGTCCCGAACCATGTGTCTGATCAGCACCCGTGGTTCCAGGCGGCCCTTGCCGCGGGTCCCGGATCGCCGGAGCGCGACCGCTTCTGGTTCCGCCCGGGTCGAGGAGAGGCGGGCGAGCTGCCGCCCACGGACTGGGTCTCGCACTTCTCCGGCGGCACCTGGACGCGCGTGACCGAGCGCGACGGGCAGCCGGGGGCCTGGTATCTGCACCTCTTCGCGCCCGAGCAGCCGGACCTCAACTGGAACCATCCGGACGTGCGCCGCGAGCACGAGGACATCCTGCGGTTCTGGTTCGACCGGGGGTCGCCGGGGTGCGCATCGACTCCGCCGCCCTCCTCGTCAAGGATCCGTCCCTGCCCGAGGTGCCGGAGAGCTCGGCGCCCGGGCAGCACCCGCACACGGACAGGGACGAGCTGCACGACATCTATCGCGCCTGGCGGGCGGTCGCCGACTCCTATCCCGGCGCACGGATCCTGGTGGGCGAGCTCTGGCTGCCCGACATCGACCGCTTCGCCAAGTACCTCCGGCCGGACGAGCTGCACACCGCGTTCAACTTCGACTTCCTCGCACGGCCCTGGCAGGCGGAGGAGCTCCGCGCCTCCATCGACTCGACCCTCAGAGCTCATGCGCCGGTCGGCGCACCCTCGACCTGGGTCCTGTCGAACCATGACGTGACCCGCCCCGTCACCCGCTACGGGCGCGCGGTCTCGTCGTTCGCGTTCGCCGACAAGCGCTTCGGAGTGCCGACCGACCTCGCACTCGGCCGCCGCCGGGCGCGCGCCGCCGCACTGCTCACCGCCGCCCTGCCCGGCGCGCTCTACGTCTACCAGGGCGACGAGCTCGGCCTGCCCGAGGTCGACGTGCCCGTCGAGCTCATCGAGGACCCGATGCACTTCCGGTCGGGAGGGGTGGACCCCGGCCGGGACGGCTGCCGCGTGCCCCTGCCCTGGACGCCGGAGGGCAGCTCGTTCGGCTTCGGGCCCGCCGGGGCGCTGCCGTGGCTCCCGCAGCCGGAGGACTGGGCGGAGCTGTCCGTCGCCGCCCAGGACGCCGACCCCGACTCGACGCTCAACCTGTACCGGGCGGCCCTGGCTCTTCGGGCCGAACGCCTCGGCAGTGCGGACTTCGCCTGGCTCGACGCGCCCGCCGACGTCCTCGCGTTCCGCCGCGGCGGCCTCGTGTGCGTCGTCAACCTCGGCGCCGAGGCCGCCCCGCTGCCGGACGGCACCCTCCTGCTCGCCAGCTCCCCGCTCGAGGGCGGGCGGCTGGCCCCCGACTCCACGGCGTGGCTCAGCACCGCACCCTGACCGCCGGGAGATGCGGGCCGCGGGCCCGCGCCCCTTCACCCACAGAAAGGCACAGACAATGAAGTCACCGAGAAGGGCCACCGCACTGGCGGTGGTCGGCCTCGCATCCGTCGGGCTGCTGAGCGCGTGCGCTCCCGCCGGCGACAGCGGGAAGACGAAGCTCACCGTCGCGAGCCTCATCCCCGGAACCGAGCAGGCGGCGTTCGACGCCTTCGACGCCCGGGTCGCCGAGTTCGAGAAGGCCAACCCGGACATCGACGTCGAGGGCGTCGAGTACGAGTGGACGGCCGAGACGTTCACGACCCAGCTCGCCGGCGGCACGCTGCCGGACGTCTACCGCATCCCGCTCACCGACGCCAAGACGCTCATCGCCAACGGACAGCTGGCCGACATCACCGCGGAGGTTCAGGCGCTTCCGTACTACGACAAGTTCAACCCCAGCGTCTTCGAGGCGGTCCAAGGGGACGGAGGGAAGATCTACGGCATCCCGCGCGAGGCCTACGGCATGGGGCTCGAGTACAACCGGGCGCTCTTCGAGGAGGCCGGCCTCGACCCGGACCAGCCGCCGACCACGTGGGACGAGGTCCGGGAGTACGCGAAGACCATCGCCGAGAAGACCGGCCAGGCCGGCTACATGCAGATGACGCAGGGCAACACCGGCGGATGGCAGCTCACGGCCGCGACCGTGGCCCGCGGCGGTCGCATGGAGGAGCAGGACGGCGACTCCTGGACGGTGACCGCGGACAACGACGCCACCAGGGAGGCGCTCCAGTTCCTCAAGGATCTCCGGTGGACCGACAACTCGATGGGCAGCAACTTCCTCTTCGACTGGGGCGGCATCAACCAGGCGTTCGCGGCCGGACAGATCGGCATGTACACCGGCGGCTCCGACCTCTTCACCTCCCTCACCCGGGAGAACAACCTGGATCCCGACGCATACGGCCTCGCGGCCATCCCGATCACCGAGGACCCGGATGCCGCGGTGATGGGCGGCGGCACTCTCAACGTCGTCAACGTGAAGGCCAGCGACGCCGTCAAGGCGGCCGCCGTGAAGTGGATCGACTTCTACGACGTGTCCAAGCTCGTCGACGAGGACGCCGCGGTCGCCGACGCCAAGATCCTCGCCGACTCGGACCAGGCGGTCGGAACGCCGAGCCTGCCGATCTTCGACCAGGCGACGCTCGACACGTCGCGCGGCTGGATCGCCGACTACATCAACGTGCCGCAGGACCAGGTCGCCTTCTTCGCCGAGGGCAACCAGGGCCGGACCATCGTCGGCGAGCCGCCGGCACACACGCAGGAGCTGTACGCCGCTCTCGACGTCGTCGTGCAGGCCGTCCTCACGGATCAGAACGCGGACATCGACGCGCTCCTGGCAAAGGTGAACACCGACGTCCAGGCCCTCATCGACGCCGACTGAGCTCCACACCGGCCGGGACGGGCGTGCAGCCCGTCCCGGCTTCCCCTGGGAGGACCACATGACTGCACTCGAGCGATCCCGACCGTCCGCACCGCGCACGCCCCTCACCTGGGCGCGCGGCGGCGGGCTCAGCACGCTCGTCTTCCTGCTGCCGCTGCTCTTCGTCTTCGGCATCTTCTCCTGGAAGCCGATCGTCGAGGCCCTCGTGATGAGCCTGCAGAAGACCAACCTCGTGACCCCCGCCACCTTCGTCGGGCTGGACAACTTCGCGAAGGTCCTTTCCGACCCTCAGCTCGGCACCGCCGTGCTGAACACCGGCTGGTTCGCCCTGCTCGCGCTCGTGTTCGGCTATCCCATCCCGCTCGTGGCGGCCGTGCTGATGAGCGAGGTGCGCCGAGGCCGGGGGCTCTTCAGCGCCCTCGCCTACCTGCCGGTGGTCGTGCCGCCCGTCGTGGCGGTGCTGCTCTGGAAGTTCTTCTACGACGCCTCGCCGACCGGCGTCTTCAACACGATCCTCGGCTGGGCGGGCATCCCGCCGCAGCCCTGGCTGCAGACCGCAGCGACGGCGATGCCCTCGCTCGTGCTCGAGGCGACCTGGGCCGCGGCCGGCGGAACGGTGATCATCTACCTCGCCGCCCTCACGAGCGTCGCTCCCGACCTCTACGACGCCGCGGAGATCGACGGGGCGGGCATCTGGCACAAGATCTGGCACGTCACCCTGCCGCAGCTGCGCGGGGTGCTGCTCGTGACCCTCATCCTCCAGGTGCTCGGGACGGCGCAGGTGTTCCTCGAGCCGTTCCTCTTCACCGGCGGCGGGCCGGCCGGCTCGACGATGACGATCCTGCTGCTCATCTACAAGTACGCCTTCCAGAACAGCCTCGGCGGCGACTACGGGGCGGCGACCGCGCTGAGCGTGCTGCTCGCCATCGTGCTCGCCCTGCTGTCCCTGCTCTACCTGCGCGCGACCAAGAGATGGAGCACCGAGTGACCGCGTCCACCGAGCTGACATCCGAGGCGCTCGCCGCTCCCGCCTCCGTTTCCGCCGCTCCCGCTCGGCCGGTCCGCCGCCGCAGGACGCGAGGGTCCGCCGGGGCGGAGCGTGGCATCCTGTCGGTCGCGGATCGCCGGCGGCCGGCCGTGCGCGCGGGGACTGCCGTCGTGCACGCGCTGCTGCTGGCGGCGCTCGCCGTCGCGGGGCTCGGTCCGCTGCTGTGGCTGCTGAAAGCGGCGGTCACCCCGACCCAGGACACGCTGCGGACGCCGATGGCCCTCTTCCCGCACGGCGTCGACTGGGCGAACCTCGCGACGGCGTGGACGACCATCCACCTCGACATCCAGTTCTTCAACACGGTGGCGATCGCGACAGGATCCTGGGTGGTACAGGTGCTGGTCGCGACGACGGGCGGGTACGTGCTCTCGGTGCTCCGGCCCCGCTACGCCCGGCTCCTGCACGGCGCCGTGCTGGCCACCCTGTTCGTGCCGGCCGTGGTGCTGCTCGTCCCGCTCTATCTGACGATCCTGCGTCCGCCGCTTATCGGCGCCTCGCTGATCAACACCTACTGGGCGGTGTGGCTGCCGGCCGGCGCGAGCGCGTTCAACGTCGTGCTCGTCACGCGGTTCTTCGACAACCTGCCGCGCGAGGTGTTCGAGGCGGCGCGGACCGACGGTGCGGGCCCCTTCCGCCTGTTCTGGTCGATCGTGCTGCCGATGTCGAAGCCGATCCTCGGCGTCGTGTCGGTGTTCGCGATCATCGCGGCCTGGAAGGACTATCTCTGGCCGCTCCTCGTGCTCGCCGATCCGCGCGTGCAGCCGCTCTCGGTGCGGCTCCCGGCGCTCCAGCAGACGATCGAGCTCGACGTCTACCTGGCGGCGCTCGCCATCTCGACCGTCGTGCCGATCCTGCTGTTCGCCGTGTTCCAGCGGATGTTCCTCCGCAGCGCGGGGCTCGGCGGCGCCGTCAAGGGGTGACGGCAGCGCTGCCCGCCTCCCGGCCCGCGAGGTGGCACTTGTTGCTGTCATCTCGCCGAGGTGGCAGCACCTAGTGCCACCTCGCGGGATCAGCCGACGTCCTCCGCGCCTACGCAGCCGCCGTCCGGCGGGAGGACGCCCACGGCCCCCGTGATCTCGGTCAGGGCGTCGGAGCCGGAGATCGCGGACGTGTCGATCGTGACCTCGGTCGCCGGATCCCGCCCGTAGGTCGTGTACGTGTAGATCGGACTCCGGCTGCCGTCCTCGACCCAGTCCACGTCGTCGATGCTGATGCAGCGGTCCGTCGTGGGGCCGGGGACAGGGACGCCGCAGTGCAGGATCACGCTCGCCGGGGAGCCCCACGCCGCCGTGGCCTGCGCGTCGGTATCCCGGCGGGCCGCTCCCGCCACCGTCGCCGGCATGCGCACCATCATCGCGGCGCAGTCAGGGTCGGCCGCCGCGGGGGCCGGCGTCAGGGAGACGGTCGGCGCGCACGCGGCGAGGACGCCGACGACCAGCAGCGCTGCGACGCTTGCCGCAGGGGTCCGGACGGAACGCGACGGACTCCGGCTGCGGTTCCTCTGATCGGAGGCGGCGCGCACGATGCTCACCCGTCGAGGCTAGCGAGCCGACGCCCGGGGGATAGCGTGGGAGAGTGCAGGCCGGGACGGACGACGAGGCGCCGACCCTCGGCTCGGCAGGGGAGAGGGCGGCGCTGCGCCGGATCTTCCCGCGGCTGCCGGATGCGGACGCCGCACTCCTGGGCCCCGGCGACGACGCCGCCGTCGTGGCCGCGCCGGACGGCCGCGTCGTGATCTCCACCGACCTCCTCGTGCACGGCCCCGACTTCCGGCTGGCCTGGTCGAGCTTCTTCGATCTCGGCTGGAAAGCCGCGGCCACGAACCTCGCGGACATCGCGGCGATGGGCGCGGTGCCGACCGCCCTGGTCGTGGCCCTGGCCGCGCCGAAGCCGACCCCGCTGGCCGACCTGGAGGCGCTCGCGGACGGCTTCCGCGAGGCCTGCGCGGCGCTCGCGCCTGGCGTCGGCGTCGTGGGCGGCGACCTCTCGGCGTCGCCCACCCTGACGGTCGCCGTCACGGTCTTCGGCGACCTCGAGGGCCGGGAGGCGGTGCTGCGCTCCGGAGGACGCCCGGGCGACGTCCTCGCGCTCGCGGGCGGACTCGGCCGCGCCGCAGCCGGGCTCGCGCTCCTGTTCGGCCGAGCGGTCGACGACCAGGGCAACCCGGACGCCGGCCGGATGCCCGGCCTCCGCCAGGAGCACGCTGCGCTCCTCGACGCCCAGCTGACTCCTCGGCCGCCCATTCCCGCGGGCCGCGTGGCCGCCCTGGCGGGCGCCACCGCGATGCTGGACGTGTCCGACGGCCTCCTGCTCGACGCCGGCCGGATCGCGGAGGCCAGCGGAGTCCGGATCGACCTCGCCGCCGACGCGCTCGCGGCCGAGACGGCCGCCCTCGCCAGGGAGGCGCCGGCGCTCGCCGACCGAGCCCTGGCTCTCGTGCTCGGCGGTGGCGAGGACCACGGGCTGCTCGCCGCGTTCCCGCCCGGCGCGGTTCCGGAGGGGTTCCGGCCGGTGGGTCGCCTCCTCGACGGAACGGGAGTGACGCTCGACGGTCGCGACCCGGGCGCCGTCGTCCCGGGGTGGGACTCCTTCGCCGCCTGGGACGGCGCGGCCGGCTGATCCGCTCGGAGCCGGCCGGGCCTCAGGACCGGGCAGCGATCGTGACCGCGGTGTCGCCGTAGGACCGCTCCCGGAGGAGCGTCAGCCCCTCGGGCCACCGCGGAGCGGGCGACCGGGTGCTGCGCTCGACCACCACGATGGCGTCGTCCGCCAGCAGCGGCAGGAGCGCGGCGAGGTTGCCGGCGAGCTCCTCGTCGGAGAGGTCGTACGGCGGGTCGAGGAAGGCCAGGTCGAAGGGCCCCTGCTCGGCGGCGAGGAACGTGCTGACGCTCTGCCGCACGGCGCGGATGGCCCCCGCCGGTGCGCCGACGGCCTTCCCGACCAGCGCCGCATTCGCCTTGAGCACCATCGAGGAGTCGGGTGCGCGGTCGACGAGCACGGCAGAGCGTGCTCCCCGGCTCATCGCCTCGAGGCCGAGAGCGCCGCTGCCCGCGTACAGGTCGACCACGCGGGCGCCGGCGATCGCGTCCTCCGACTCCAGGGAGGAGAAGATGCCCTCCCGGACGCGGTCGCTCGTCGGACGGGTGCCGGAGCGGGGGACGCGGAGCCGGAGCGAGCCCGCGGCGCCCGAGATGATGCGTGCCACGCGTCGAGGCTACTTCGAGCATCCCGACAGTCCGCGCGGCGTCCGATCGGGGCTGCTTGGTAGGTCGGGCACAAGCGATTCGGGCGGTGCGGGCGGCCGTCGGCACAATCGCGGCATGGCCTCCGTCGACCGCGCCTCGCACCCGTCCTTCACCAAGTCGCTCTTCCTCGGCAGCGTCGAGAGCGAGCTCGTGCTGCCGTACCCGATCCAGCAGGGCGAGGACCGCGCGCGCACCCAGAAGCTCGTCGCCGCCGCCCGCGACTACCTCGCCACCAGCTACGACCCGTGGAATGCGGAGAAGGAGCGCTGGGTCGGCGACGACACCATCCGCGACCTGGGCGACCTCAACCTGATGGGGCTCTTCGTCGACCCGAAGTACGGCGGGCAGGGGCTCAGCCAGTCCGGCTACTGCCGCGTGATGGAGGAGTTCGGGCGCGTCGACGGCACGCTCGCGGTCGTCATGGGCGTGCACCAGTCGATCGGCACCAAGCCGCTGCACCTCTTCGGCACCGACGAGCAGAAGGAGCGCTGGCTGCCCGACCTCGCCGCGGGCCGCAAGCTCGCCGCCTTCGTGCTCACCGAGCCCAACGTCGGGTCGGACGCCTACAACCTGGAGACCTGGGCGGAGCGGCAGAGCGACGGCAGCTGGATCCTCAACGGCGAGAAGCGCTGGATCGGCAACGGGGACCGGGATGTGCTCACCGTCTTCGCCCGCAGCGACCTCGGTCACGTCGCGCTCGTCGTCGAGGGCGGCAGCGAGGGGCTCGAGGTGGGCCCGCGCTTCGACACCGTGGGGCTGCGGGCCAACCGCCTGCAGCGCATCCGCTTCAACAACGTCCGGGTGCCCGCGGAGAACCTCCTGGGCGAGCCCGGCGACGGCTTCCGCATCGCGATGAACACCCTCAACAACGGCCGGATGTCGATGGGCACGATGATCGCGGGCGGGATGAAGGGCTTCCTCGACCTGGCGCTCGAGCACACCGGCGCCCGGCGGCAGTTCGACCGCGAGCTGATCGACTTCGAGATGGTCGAGGACAAGATCGCCTGGCTGCAGACGCAGACCTACGGCATGGAGTCGATGAGCTACCTCACCACGGGCCTCGTGGACCGGGGGAACACCGACTTCGCGCTGGAGTCGGCGATGACCAAGGTCTTCGCGAGCGACACCGGCTGGTACGGCCTCAATCGGGTGTTCCAGCTGCACGGCGGCACGGCCTACATGAACGACCACCGGCTGTCGAAGGCGATGCGCGACTTCCGCATCTTCCCGATCTTCGAGGGCGCCAACGACGTGCTCCGCGCCTTCACGGCGCTGAACGGGCTCAAGGCCCTGTCGGAAAGGCTGCCCGATGTGAAGAGCCTGCGCCTCTCCGAGCCGGGGAAGGCGCTGGGCGTGCTGGCGCCCTACGTGCGCGAGCGCGTCGGCATGCGGCTCCGGCCGGAGCGGCTGCAGGGCGCGCACGCCTCGCTCAGCCCCCAGATCGGTGCGATCGCGGAGCAGACCGCGCGGTTGCGTGCCGCGACCGAGACCGCCCTGCGGAAGCACGGGCGCAAGGTCCAGGAGCGCCAGCTCCTGCAGGAGCGCCTCGCCAACGCGGCCACCGGCATCTACGCCCAGGTGGCGACCGTCGGGCGCCTCTCGGCCGTCCTCGAGCGCGACGGCGAGGCGGCCTCGGGG
Source organism: Naasia aerilata (assembly GCF_030296595.1). GTDB lineage: Bacteria > Actinomycetota > Actinomycetes > Actinomycetales > Microbacteriaceae > Naasia > Naasia aerilata. Next base: position 2,031,094 of record NZ_AP027731.1, read on the forward strand.
GCCGAGCGCACCGTCGCAGTGCAGTTCTGCGAGGGACAGGCGCGCGAGGTGGGCCGCCAGCTCCGGGCGCTCGAGATCAACTCGGACCGCCGCACCAAGCAGATCGGGCACTCGATCCGCACGGCCGGCGCCTACCCCTTCGAGCTCTGAGCCCACCCAGCCGTCCGCATCACTTCGGACCATCCGCATCGGTCTCCGGTTGCGGACAGTCCGAAGTGATGCGGCGACCACGCGACCCGCCCAGCGCGCCGGGTTGGTCGGTCCTCCCGGGTAGCCTCGTCGGGTGATCAGTCCGCTCGACCGCAAGCTGGGGGACGTGCTCGGCGGACGCACCGCCGCCGCGTTCGGCAAGGCGTTCGGGATGGTCACCGTCGGCGATCTCCTCAGCCACTACCCGCGTCGGTACGCCAAGCGCGGCGAGCTGACGGCGCTCGACGAGCTGCCCATCGACGAGACGGTCACGATCGTGGCGGAGATCCGCACGGTCAAGGAGCGGAGCATGGCCTCGCGCCGCGGCTCGATCCTCGAGGTCACCATCTCGGACGGCCGGGGCATCGTCACCCTCACCTTCTTCAACCAGAGCTGGCGCGCGAAGGACCTGAAGCCCGGCATGCGCGGGATCTTCGCGGGGAAGGTGGGCCGATACAAGGGCGCCCTCCAGCTCGCGCATCCCGACTACGAGCTGTTCCCGGACGAGGAGCAGGTGGGGATGTCCGGGCCCTCGGCGCACGCCTGGGCGGAGGCTCCGGTCCCGATCTATCCGGCCACGAGCACCATCGCGAGCTGGCAGATCGCCAAGTGCGTCGCCCTCGCCCTCGACGGGCTGGATCGCATCGAGGATCCGGTGCCGGATCACCTGCGGGAGCGGTTCGGCGTCATCCACTTCGGTGCCGCACTCGAGCTCGTGCATCGGCCGAAGCGCGACGGCGACTGGAAGGCCGCGCGGGATGCGCTGCGCCTGCAGGAGGCGTTTGTGCTGCAGGCGGCCCTCCTCGAGCAGCGCATCGTCGCCCGGGCGGTCGCGGCGACCGCGCGGCCGGCCGCACCGGGAGGGCTGCTCGAGCGCTTCGACGCTGCTCTGCCGTTCACGCTCACCGGGGACCAGCAGGTCGTGGGGGAGGACATCGCCCGCGACCTCGCGGCGCCGGTGCCGATGAACCGGCTCGTGCAGGGCGAGGTCGGCTCCGGCAAGACCCTCGTGGCGCTGCGGGCCATGCTCCAGGTGGCGGATGCGGGTGGTCAGTCGGCGCTCCTCGCTCCCACTGAGGTGCTCGCCGCTCAGCACCTCCGCTCGATCGCGCGCACCCTCGGGCCCGACCTCTCGGCGCGGCTCATGCCCACCCTGCTGACCGGGCAGTTGCCCGCCGCCGAGCGGAAGCGCGCCCTCCTCCGCATCGTCAGCGGCCAGGCCTCGATCGTCGTCGGCACGCACGCGCTGCTCGGCGACCAGGTCGGCTTCTTCGACCTCGGTCTCGTCGTGGTCGACGAGCAGCACCGCTTCGGGGTCGAGCAGCGGGAGGCGCTCCGGGCGAAGGGCGGCACGCCGCCGCACGTCCTCGTCCTCACCGCGACGCCCATCCCGCGCACCGTCGCGATGACGGTGTTCGGCGACCTCGACGTGTCGACGATCTCCGAGCTGCCGGCGGGCCGCGCCGGCATCGAGAGCTTCGTGGTGCCGCTGGCGGACCACCCCGGCTGGACCAACCGGGTCTGGCAGCGAGCGGCGGAGGAGATCGAGAAGGGGCGGCAGGTCTTCGTCGTCTGCCCCGCGATCGACGCGAAGCATCCCGCCGAGGATGACGGCGAGGCGCCCGAGACCGACGACGTGCCCGCGGGCCCCACCGCATCCGTCGAGGCGACCATGCAGCTCGTGGCGGGCGTCGAGGCGCTGGCGGGACGCCGCATCGCGGCCCTGCACGGGCGCATGAGCGCGGACGAGAAGGACGCCGTCATGCAGGACTTCGCCGGCGGACGGATCGACCTGCTCGTGTCGACCACGGTGATCGAGGTGGGCGTCGACGTTCCCAACGCCTCCACGATGATCGTCCTCGACGCCGACCGGTTCGGCGTCTCCCAGCTGCACCAGCTGCGCGGCCGCGTCGGCCGCGGCGGAGTGCCGGGACTGTGCCTGTTCGTGACCTCCGCGGAGCAGGGCTCGACGGCGCGCGAGCGCGTGGATGCGGTCGCGGGGACGCTCGACGGCTTCGAGCTCGCCCAGATCGACCTGGAGCTGCGGCGCGAGGGCGACGTGCTGGGCGCGACGCAGTCGGGCGGCCGGTCGTCGCTGCGGCTGCTGCGCGTGGTGGCGGACGCCGACCTCATCGGCGAGGCCCGGATCGCCGCAGGCGAGCTGCTGGAGGAGGACCCGATCCTCGCGGGTCATCCCGCACTCCGGGAGGCGATCAGCCGCCGCCTCGACGAGTCCTCGCGCGAGTTCCTCGCGAAGAACTAGGTGAAGCCCTCCAACCGATGTGGGTGAAGTCCTCCACCGATGATTGAGGAGCGCCGCAGGCGCGTCTCGAAATCAGGGCCCATCCTCTCGGCCTCAGCCTCGGCGCACCGCAGCTGATTTCGAGACGCTCGCTGCGCGAGCTCCTCAATCAGCGGGGTGGGCGGGGCCGGTTCGGAAGACGCTCGCTGCGCGAGCTCCTCAACCAGCGGGGGAGGGGCGTTGGGTCGGCCTCCGCACACCGACCGTTCGGTTCACGGAGGCCGTGCCGTGTAACGCCCCGGTAACGGGGGCCCGATAGGGTGGGATCATGCGCAGGATCGCCGTTGTTCCTGGGTCTTTCGACCCCGTCACGCTGGGACACCTCGACGTCATCGAGCGGGCGGCCTCCCTCTTCGACGAGCTGCACGTGCTCGTCGTGCACAACCCGGACAAGTCCGCCCTGCTGCCGATCGGGCAGCGCGTGAGCCTTCTCGAGCAGAGCATCGTGGACGCCGGCTTCGGCGGCACGATCCGGGTCGCGTCCTGGAGCGTCGGCCTGCTGGTGGACTACTGCACGGACGTGGGGGCCTCGGTGATCGTGAAGGGCATCCGCTCCCAGGTGGATGTGGCGTACGAGACGCCGATGGCGATCGTGAACCGCAACCTGGCCGGCGTGGAGACGGTGTTCCTGCTGCCCGACCCGGCGCACGCCCACGTGTCGAGCTCCCTGGTGCGCCAGGTGGCCGCCCTCGGCGGCGACGTCGCGCCGTACGTGCCGCGCGCCGTCGCGGAGTACCTCCAGCCGGATACCTCGCCGGACCTCCTCACGGTCGCCCGCCCGGAGTAGCCCCGCCCTTCCGTCGACCTGCCCACTTCTGCGGCAACTGGGCGTCGAGTTGCCGCAGAAGTGGGCAGGTCGCTGGTGTCGGGCCGTTGCGCTCCGGTGCCGCCCGTCGTAGAGTTCCTGCAATCGTTCTTGTAAACGTTTACAGGAGCCGCGAAGGGGCGGGATGGCCGGGACGAAGAAGTCGACGCTGGCACTGGTGGCGGAGCGTGCCGGGGTGTCGATCGCGTCCGTGTCCCGGGTCCTCAACGGGCTCTCGGCGAGCGCCGACGTCACCGAGCGCGTGCAGCAGGCCGCCAGCGACCTCGGCTACGTCCCGGACGCGACCGCGCGCTCCCTCAAGGTCGGCCGCACCGAGCAGATCGCGCTCGCCGTCGCCGACGCGGCGAACCCCGTCTACATGTCGATGATGAACGAGGTCTCCCGCGTCGTCGCGGACGGCGGCTACCGCCTCGTCCTCTCCTCGACCGGCGCCGACCCCGCCAACGAGCTCGACCTCCTGAGCGGCCTCGACCGGGGCTTCGTCGACGGCCTCATCCTCAGCCCCCTCCGCGTGACCGACGAGCTCGTGGAGCACCTGCGGCGCAGCCGCATCCCGATCGTCGTGCTCGGCTCCCTTCCCGAGGGCGTCCCGCTCGACAACGTCCGAGCCGACTCGGTGATCGGGATGCGGCTGGCGCTCAAGCACCTCGCCAAGCAGGGGCGCCGGCGCATCGCCTTCCTCAACGGCCCCGTCGACACCGTGCCCGGCGCGACCCGCCTGCGCGGCTACCTCGCCGCCGTCGAGGAGTACGGCACGGCGCAGCAGGCCGACCTCCAGGTCGAGGCGGACGACTTCACCTTCGCCGCGGGACTCCCAGCGGCCGAGGCGCTCCTCGATCAGTCCTCCCCGGACGCCATCGTCTGCGCGAACGACCTGCTCGCGGTGGCCGCGCTCAAGGCGATCGCCCGCCGCGGCCTCCGCGTCCCGCAGGACATCGCCGTGGTGGGCATGGACGACACCGAGATCGCGCAGCTGGTCCATCCGACCCTCACGAGCGTCGATCTGGGTGCCGCCAAGCGCGCGCGCACCGCGGCCAAGCTCCTGCTGCGCCGGCTCGGCGATCCCGACGCCGAGGTGCGCCAGGTCGTCATCGAGCCGAAGCTCCGGGTGCGCGAGTCGTCCGCGAAGGATGCCGCGCGCGAGCCGAGCAGGACGGAGGCGAGCCGATGACCGCCGCCACCGCGTCGCCCATCGCGACCGCTCCCGCGCCGCGCCGGCGCCGGCGCCAGGCCTTCCGGAACAGCCGGGACGCGTGGCTGCTCACCCTGCCCGCTCTGATCCCCGTCGTCCTCTTCAGCGTCTACCCGCTCGTGCAGGGCATCCTGCTCGGCTTCACGGACGCGAAAGCCGGGCTCAACCAGGTGGTCACGTTCAACGGCGTCGACAACTACACCCGCCTGGCGGGCAACGAGCTGTTCTGGAACTCGTTCCGGATCGGCCTCGTCTGGGCCTTCGGCGTCACGATCCTCCAGTTCCTCGCCGCGCTGGGCCTCTCGCTGCTGCTGAACATGAACCTCCGCTTCCGAGGCCTCGCGCGGACGCTCGCGCTCGTGCCCTGGGCGATCCCGCCGGTGATCATCGCGATCATGTGGCGGCTCATGCTCAACCCGAGCTACGGCCCGGTCAACGAGGGACTCCGGGCCGTCGGCCTGCCCGGCGACATCAACTGGCTCGGCTCCTTCGCCACCGCACTGCCGGCCGTGATCGTCGTCGGCGTCTGGGCCGGGATGCCGCAGACGACCATCACGCTCCTCGCGGGCCTCCAGAACGTGCCGACCGAGCTGCACGAGGCGGCTGCCATCGACGGATCGAGCACCTGGCAGCGCTTCTGGCACGTCACGCTGCCGGCCCTGCGCCCCATCATCATCGCGATCACCACGCTCGATCTGATCTGGAACTTCAACTCGTTCGCGCTCGTGTTCGTGCTGACCGCGGGCGGGCCCGGCGGACAGACGATGCTGCCGATGCTCTTCGCCTACAACGAGGCGTTCCGCTACGGGAACTTCGGCTACGCGGCCGCGATGGGCAACGTCATGGTCATCGTCATCGCGATCTTCCTGTTCCTCTACCTCCGCAGCCAGGCGAGGAGCCGCCTCTCATGAGTTCAGCCCTGCTCGCCGGCCGCCGCAGCCGCGTGGCCCGCCCGCTCCAGTACCTCGCGCTGGCCGGGTACATCGTGTTCCTCGGCTTCCCGCTGCTCTTCCTGCTGACCACCGCGTTCAAGACGCCGCGCGAGCTGCAGGCGCCGGACCCGACCTTCCTGCCCCAGTCGCTGGACCTCGCCAACTTCGGCCTGGCGATCGCGAAGGCGAACCTCGTCCAGGCGGCGGGCAACAGCCTGATCGTCGCGGTCTCGACGACGATCGTGGTCACCCTGATCTCGCTGCCGGCCGCCTATGCGCTCGCGAGGTTCAAGACTCGGCTGCGGGGGATCGCGACGGGCTGGATCCTGCTCAGCCAGGTCTTCCCGTTCATCCTCATCATCATCCCGCTGTTCCTCGTGCTGAAACAGGCCGGACTCCTCAACAGCCTGCTCGGCCTGATCCTCGTCTACACCGTGTGGTCGCTGCCCTTCGCTCTGTGGATGCTGCAGGGCTACGTCGCCGGCATCCCCGTCGAGCTCGAGGAGGCGGGGGCGATGGACGGCGGCTCGAAGCTGCTCATCCTCGTCCGGATCGTGCTGCCCCTGCTCGCCCCCGGTCTCGTGGCGACGAGCCTGTTCGCGTTCATCTCGGCCTGGAACGAGTTCTTCTTCGCCCTCGTCCTCATCCAGGATCCCGCCCTGCAGACGCTGCCCCTCACCCTCGCCCGCTTCGTCGGCGCCGAGGGCCAGGTGCAGCTCGGGCAGCTCGCCGCGGGCTCGCTGCTCGCGACCATCCCCAGCCTGCTCTTCTTCGCCCTCATCCAGCGCCGGCTCACGTCGGGGCTCCTGAGCGGGGCCGTGAAGGGCTGAAGACCTCTCCTCCGCGGGAGGAGAGCACCGAGAAACCACCTCCACACGATGAAGTGCAGTCACAGAAGGAGCAGCACCACCATGAAGAGACAGCTCACGCTCGCGCTCGGCGCCGTCGCCGTCGCCGGCCTGCTGGGCGGATGCGCATTCGGCGGAGGAGCCCCTCCGGCGGCGGCGCGACCTCGGCCGGGCCCGTCACGCTCACGTTCCAGAGCCTCGCGTTCCAGGACACCACGATCGCCGCGACGAAGGAGATCGTCGACAGCTGGAACAGCGATAACCCCGACACGCAGATCAAGCTCGTGCAGGGCAGCTGGGACAACGTCCACGACCAGCTGGTGACCCAGTTCCAGGGCGGCACGGCCCCCGACATCATCCACGACGAGTCGGCCGACATCATGGGCTTCGCGGAGCAGGGCTACCTCGCCGACCTCAAGCCGATGCTGTCGGACGACGTGAAGAGCAGCATCTCCGACGGCATCTGGAAGAGCGTCACGACCGCGGACGGCGCGATCGTCGCCGCCCCGACCCTGCTGCAGTCCTACGTGGTGTTCGCGAACAAGGACGCGTTCGACGCCGCCGGCGTCGAGGTGCCCACGGGCGACTCCATGACCTGGGACGAGTTCGCGGACCTGTCGAAGAAGCTCACGAAGGACGGCAAGTTCGGCCTCGGCTGGGGCATGAAGTCGCCGACCGCGACCGTGATGAACCTCGCCCTCGGCTTCGGCGGAACGTTCTTCAAGGGCTCCGGCGACAAGACGACGATCGACGTCACCGACAAGGAGCTCGAGGTCCCGAAGCGCATCAACGCGATGGCGTACACGGACAAGTCGCTCGACCCGGTCTCGCTCACCCAGAGCGGCTCGGACGTGCTGCCCGGCTTCTTCGGCGGCCAGTACGCCATGTACGTCGGCGGCAACTACATCGCGCAGCAGATCACCGAGTCGGCTCCCGCGGGCTTCAACTGGGTCGAGCTCCCGCCGCTCAAGGGCAGCGAGGGCATGGACCAGGCGGCGAACCCGCAGACCATGTCGGTCTCCGCGCAGAGCAAGGCGCCCGAGCAGGCCGCGAAGTTCGTCGAGTACTTCATCAACGCGGAGAACCTCGCCAAGCTGGCCGAGGGCGACTGGCTGATCCCGTCCTCGCAGGACGCGCGCGACCAGGTGCTCAAGGACACGAAGGGCGAGAACGGCTGGGACCAGACGATCGCGAGCGGTGACAGCCTGGTGGCCGCGCCGTTCCAGGCCGCGGTCAACTACCCCCAGTGGAAGGACCAGTACGCCACGCCTGCTCTCCAGCAGTACCTGGCGAACTCGATCAGCCTCGAGGACCTGCAGAAGCAGCTCACCGACGGCTGGTCCTCCGTCAGCGGAGGCTGACGAACCGGGAGGCGCCGGCCCGCCGGTCGGCGCCTCCTCCTCATAACTTCTCGAGGGAAGCGGCAGCCCCGCATCCCTCGAATCCACGGAAACGGGCAGGAGCTCTGCCCACGGGCACCCCGGCGTCGCGCCGGTCGTGTCGACTGCGAAGGGAACGGGCAGTGGAACTGCTGACGGACAAGGCCATCGGCGTGCTGGCCGGGGGAGCGGTCGGCGACGCGCTCGGCGGGGCAGCGGAGGGGAACACCCCGGAGGCGATCCAGCAGCGCTACGGCGGCTTCATCGAGGGGATCGTCCCGCCGTTCCTCGAGGACTGGCGCAACGCCCGGCCCATCGCGCCGTACCACAAGGGCGACGGCCACGTCACGGACGACACCCTCATGACGACCGCCCTTGTCGAGGTCTACGACAAGGTCAGGGACCACCTCGACGCCTACGCGATCGCCGATCACCTCGTCCCCCTGCTCATCACCGAGAAGCGCTGGATCCCCGAGTTCGAGGCCGAGGGCCTGCTGCTGCAGCGCATCTTCCTGGCCGAGAAGTGGCTGGTCGCGCGGCTGCACTACGGCCACATCGACCCGCGAGAGGCGGGAGTGGGCAACATCGTCAACTGCGGCGCGACCATGTACGCGTCGCCGGTCGGCATCGCGAACGCCGGCGCGCCGGACGCCGCCTACGCCGAGGCGATCGACATCGCCGGGGCCCACCAGTCGAGCTACGGGCGCGAGGCGGCGGGGGTCTTCGCCGCGTGCGTCGCGGTCGCGATGCGGCCGGGCAGCACGGTGACCGACGTGATCGACACGGCCCTGCGCCTTGCGAAGGACGGAACCCGGGACGCCATCGACGCCGTGGCGAGCGCCGCGCAGGACCTCGGCGACTGGCGCGGCTCGCTGCCCGCGCTCCGAGCGGCCGTCGAGCCGTTCGACACGGTCGGCCCCGAATATCGCAGGCCGGCTCCCGACGCGCGCATCCCGAGCCGCACCAAGTCCATCGAGGAGCTGCCGGTCGCGCTGGGCATGCTGATCGTCGCGGGCGGCGACCACCGGGAGAGCGTTCTGGGGGCGGTCAACTACGGCCGGGACTCCGACTCGATCGCGGTCATGGCGGGATCCATCGCCGGTGCGCTCGGCGGCCAGGACGCCGTTCCCGGAGAGTGGATCGACGAGATCGGCGCCGCCAGCCGGATGGACCTGCGGGCGGGCGGACCGGTCATGGCCGCCGTCGCCCGGGACATCCTCGCGAAGGACCAGGAGCGGTTCGCGGCTCGGTCGGCGGCCTTCGGCGCGCTCGAGCCCGCGGCCGGGACGGCCTGATGCTGCGGCTGACCTGGACGCAGCCCGAGGATCTCCTGCCGCACGCGCTCGCCGCCGCCGCCGAGGACGGCCGGGACGCCGCCGCGATCGGGCGACGCTGGAGCGACGCGGGCGGCTCGACGACCGCCGCCGTCGGCGGGGCCACGCCCGAGCGCGCGCCCGAGGAGCTGCGGCGGCTCGCCCGCGAGCTCCTCGACGAGGTGGACGCCCTGCCCGTGCCGGAGCAGCTGAGGGATGCCGAGCCCGACGAGCTCGACGCGATCCTCGCGCTCGGGGCTCCCGCGCGCGCCCTGCCGGTGCCCGGCTCCGATCTCGGCGATCGGATCGCCGGTGCCTGGCTGGGCCGGGCGGTCGGCTGCCTCCTTGGGAAGCCCGTGGAGAAGATCTCCCGCGAGGGCATCCGCGAGATCGGCCGCTCCACCGGGAACTGGCCGGTCCATACCTACTTCACCGAGCGCGGCCTCGATCCGGAGATCGCCGCGCGGCATCCGTGGAACCGGCGGAGCCGCCCGACCAGCCTCCTCGAGAACATCGACGGCATGCCGGAGGACGACGACCTGAACTTCCCGCTTCTCGCCCTCGGGCTGCTCGAGGACGTCGGCTTCGACTTCACGACCGACGACGTGGCGCGATCCTGGCTCGCCAGCCTTCCCGGCGGCCGCGTCTTCACGGCCGAGCGGATCGCCTACCGGAACCTCCTCGACGGGTACGAGCCGGCGGAGGCGGGCGCGATCCGGAACCCGTTCCGCGACTGGATCGGCGCGCAGATCCGCACCGACGTGTACGGGTGGGCGATCCCGGGGACCCCGTGCGGGCCGCAGAGCTGGCCTGGCGCGATGCGTGCCTCAGCCACGGGCGCAGCGGGCTCTACGGCGCGATGTTCGTGGCGGCGGCCTGCTCGGCCGCGGTCGTGGCGGGCACCGTGGAGGACGTGCTCGACGCCGGCCTCTCGGTGGTCCCGGCCGGCAGCCGGTACGCGGAGGCGATCGCCTTCGGGCGGGAGCTCGGCCGCGGCGACCGGTCCGACGAGGAGGCGCTCGACGCCCTGCACGCCCGGTACGGGCGGCTGCACTGGGTCCACGCGCTCAACAACTCCGCGCTGCTCGCGTTCGCCGTGACACGCAGCGGGGGCGACGTCCCGCGCGCGATCGCCCTGGCCGTCATGGGCGGCTGGGACACCGACTCTGTGGGAGCGACCGCCGGGTCGCTGACGGGCGCGCTGGGGGGCACGGCGGCCATCCCGACCTCCTGGACCGAGCCGCTGCACAACCGCCTCGCCACCAGTGTGCCGGGCTTCGACGGCATCGGCTTCGACGAGCTCGCGCGCCGCACGCTCGCGCTCTCGGGAGGGCGACCGTGAGCACTCCCGACGACGACCCCGACGAGGCGGCCACCAACACGTTCGATCCGCTGGTGCCGCGGCCCATCGACCTGCCCACGGTCCTTCCCGCGGGCGGTGTCCTCGATCCCGCCGTCGGCGACATCGCCAAGGTCTTCGCCGCCCCCGACGACCCGGCCGACTGGCCACGCTGGCGGGAGGACCTGTCCGCCTGGCGCGACGACGCGTGCCGTCGCCTCGGCTACGAGGGATCCGGCTACGAGACGCCGGAGGCGGAGCGCGCCGCCCGCTGCCTCAGCGTCGCCCTGGTCTGGCTCTGGGACGAGCGGCTCTTCGACCGGGACGCAGGCGGCTTCACCGTCGACCGGTTCCTCAGCGCGACGGCTGACGCAGGAGGGTTCGACGGCATCGTCCTCTGGCACGCCTACCCGATCATCGGCATCGACGACCGCAACCAGTTCGACTTCTACCGGGAGGTGCCCGGCATCGCGGAGCTCGTCGCCGAGTTCCAGGCGCACGGCCTCCTCGTGTTCCTCGACTACAACCCCTGGGACACGGGCACCCGGCGCACCGGGAACGACGACGCGGCCGAGCTCGCGCTCCTCACCGCCGAGCTCGGCACGGACGGCGTCTTCCTCGACACCCTCAAGCAGGCGGACGACCGGCTCATCTCCGCGCTTCGCTCGGGTCGCCGGCCGCAGCTGCTCGAGGGGAGTCCCGCGTGCCGAACGAGAGGATCGGCGACCACCAGCTCAGCTGGGCGCAGTGGTTCGCCGACAGCACCGCACCCGGAGTGATGCGCGCGCACTGGTTCGAGCGCCGGCACATGATGCACTCCACCCGCCGCTGGAACCGGGACCACTCGGGGGAGCTGCAGTCGTCGTGGATGAACGGCGTCGGCATGCTCGTCTGGGACACCGTCTTCGGCGTCTGGGTGGGCTGGAACCGACGCGATCTCTCGACGCTGCGCCGCATGCTGCGCGTCCAGCGCGCGGCATCGACCGTGCTGCGCGGATCCTGGACGCCGCTCACCGACCCGGCGCCTGCCGCACTCGATGCCGGCGTCTACGTCTCCCGGTTCGAGGAGTCGGGGCTCGTGCTCTGGACCGTGGTGAACCGAGGCAGGGAGGACTATCGGGGGCCGGTGCTCGCCCGCGGAGCGGTCCCGTCCGGCGCTCGCCTGTTCGACGTCACCGCGGGCAGCGAGGCGGGCGCCGACGTGCTGGTTCCGGCACGCGGAGTGGCGGGACTCCTGGCGGTGACGGGGGAGGAGCCGGCCTGGCTCGGCGAGCTCCTCGATGCCGCCGCCGCGGATGCCCCTGATCCCGACCCGACCTTCCCGGCTCGCACTCCTGAGCGGAGCATCCCCGACCCGAGCACCGGGGCGCCTCCCGCCGACGCAGTCCGGGTGGCGGGCGGGGCCCGGACGCTTCCCTTCGCGTACCGGCGCCGGGAGACCGGAACCTATCGGGGAGCGCCGTACGTGGAGGAGTGGAAGCCGCTCCCGCCGCGGCTGCACGACGACCGGGTGGAGCAGCTGGAGGTCGAGCTCGCGCCCGTCGCCGTCGCTGCGCGGGAGGTCTCCGCGGCCGAGTACGCCGAGTTCCTGGAGACGACCGGCTACCGCCCCCGGATCGGCAACCGGTTCCTCGTCGGCACCTCCGACGACGAGGGACCGGTGACCGGGGTGAGCCTCGAGGACGCGCGCGCCTACGCCCGGTGGCGGGGAGCCCGGCTGCCGACCGAGTTCGAGTGGCAGGCCGCGGCCGCCCAGCCGGGCTTCGGACGACGGGCTCCTCTCGTGTGGAACTGGACCGAGAGCGAGCACACCGATGGCATCACGCGGTTCGCGATGCTGAAGGGCGGCAGCCTGCACGAGAGCCTCGGCTCCGACTGGTACGTCGACGGCGGCCCTCGGGCGCCCGCGTTCTCGTTCAAGTACCTGCTCGCAGGACTCGGCATCGACCGCTCGCCGTCGATCGGCTTCCGGCTCGCCTGGGACACGGAGGAGGGCGCATGACTTCACCGCTCGAGGGGATTCGCGTCCTCGACATCTCGACCCTCTTCGCCGGGCCGCTCGCGGCGACGTTCCTCGGCGACTTCGGCGCCGACGTGCTCAAGGTGGAGCATCCCGCGAAGCCCGATGCCGCGCGCGGCCACGGCCCGGCGAAGGGCGGCATCAACCTCTGGTGGAAGACGCTCGGCCGCAACAAGCGCACCGTCACGCTCGACCTCGGCAGCGCAGAGGGCGCCGAGCTGCTCCTCAAGCTCGTCGCCGACGCCGACGTCCTCATCGAGAACTTCCGGCCGGGCACGCTGGAGCGATGGGGCCTCGGGCCTGACGCGCTGCACCGGGCCAACCCGAGACTCGTGATCGCCCGCGTCACGGCGTTCGGCCAGTTCGGCCCCTACTCCGCCCGGCCGGGTTTCGGCAGCCTCGCGGAGGCCATGAGCGGGTTCGCCGCGCTGACCGGCCAGCCCGACGGGCCGCCGACACTGCCGCCGTTCGGCCTCGCCGACGGCATCGCCGCGCTCGCGACGAGCTACGCCATCCTCGTCGCTCTGCGCGCGGCCGATCGGGACGGGGCAGGACAGGTCATCGACCTGGCCATCATCGAGCCGATCCTCATGCTGCTCGGGGGCCAGATCACGGCCTACGACCAGCTCGGTGTCGTGCAGCCGCGAACCGGCAACCGGTCGGTGAACAACTCCCCGCGCAACGTCTACCGGACCGCGGACGGCGACTGGCTGGCGGTCTCCACGAGCTCCCAGTCGATCGCGGAGCGTGTGCTGACCCTCGTCGGCCGGCCGGACTACCTCGACGAGCCGTGGTTCGCCTCCGGGCACACCCGCGCCCAGCACGCCGACGAGCTCGACGAGGCGGTGTCCGCGTGGATCGGTGCCCGCTCGACCGGGGAGGTGATCGCGGAGTTCGAGCGCGTCCAGGCGGCCGTCGCCCCCGTCTACGATGTGCGCGGGGTCCTCAGCGACCCGCAGTACCGCGCCATCGGCACGGTTCTGACCGTCGAGGACGAGGAGCTCGGACCCATGCGCCTGCAGAACGTCCTCTTCCGTCTCTCCGAGACGCCCGGCGAGGTCCGCTGGACCGGCCGCAGGCACGGCCAGGACACCGAAGCGGTGCTCGCCGAGATCGGCGTGACTCCGGAGCAGCTGCAGGCGCTCCGCGATCGGGGCGTCGTGTGAGCGGCCTCCCGACGATCACGGGGCTCTACGTGCCGGGTGACCGGCCGGACCGCTTCGAGAAGGCGGTCGCCTCCGGTGCGCAGCTCGTCATCGTCGATCTCGAGGATGCCGTGGCTCCGAACAGCAAGCGTGCGGCTCGGCAAGCGGTCGTCGATTGGCTCGCGCGTGGAGGGCCCGAGGGCGTCACCGTCCAGGTCCGGGTCAACGTGGGCAACGCCGACGACCTCGCGGCGCTCGCGGCGCTGCCCGCGACCGTCCAGCTGCGGCTGCCCAAGGTGGAGGCGCCCGACGATGTGGACGCCGCGGTCGCCCTGGCGGGCGAACGCCCGGTCACGGCGCTCCTCGAATCGGCCGCCGGCATCGAGGCGGCCGCCGCCATCGCGCGCCACTCGGCGGTCACGCTGCTGGGGTTCGGCCAGTCCGACCTCGTCAGCGAGCTGGGCTCGTCCGCGGAGCCGGTGCTCGACTACGCCCGGGCGCGGATCCTGTTCGCCTCTGCGGCGGCGGGACTGCCCGCCCCGATGCTTCCCGCCTACCCCGGCATCCGCGACCTCGACGGACTTCGCCGGGACACCGAGCGCGGCCGGGACCAGGGCTGGGTGGGCAGGGTGGCGGTGCACCCGAGCCAGCTGGCGCCCATCGCCGAGGTCTTCCGTCCGGGGAGGCCGAGGTGCGGCGGGCGGAGGAGGTGCTCGCGGCCGTGGCCGGCGGGGGAGTCGCGACGCTGGCCGACGGGTCCATGGTGGACCCCGCGATGGCGGGCGGCGCCCGCCGGGTGCTGGCGCTCGCCGAGGCCGCTCGGACGCGTTCGTGAGCCTGGACGGACGACTCGAGGCTGCGCCTCCCGCCGGCCGGCTCAGCGAGCTGGCGGTCCCGAGCGCCTCACTCGGCGAGGAGGTCCACGGCTCGGTGTACGAGCCTCCTGGACTGCGCGAGGTCGACCGGCCGCTTCTCGTGCTCCTGCACGGCCGCGGCGGGACGCATGACGAGTGGCATCCGCTGCTCGACCTCGTGGATGCTCTCGCCGATCCTCCGGTCGTGCTGATGCCGGACGCTCCGTGGCTCGGCGGCGCGTCCTTCTACGTGGACTCGCTCTACGCCGGGAACGGCACCGGGGAGAGCGGACGGCCCGTGGAGACGGCGCTCGCCGAGCTGATCGCCGCGACACCGGAGCTGCTGCGCGTTTCCGGCAGGCGGGATCGGAGGACGATCGGGGGCATCTCCATGGGCGGCGCCGGCGCGCTCCGCCTCGCGCTCGCGCATCCGGAGCTGGCTGCGTCCGCGCTTGCGCTCAGCCCCGCCGTCTTCGTGCCAGAACCCCCGATGGAGTCCTCGATTCCGGCCGGCGGGGGCTACGGGCTGGGAACCTCCCTGTTCGACCGCCGGCGGTACACCGACCTCTCCTACCCGGCGGCGCTCGCCGCGTATCCGGCCCACCTCCCGCTCAAGCTCTTCGTCGCGAGCGGCGACTCCGAGCCCGCGGGTCCGGGCCGGGACGGGCGCGCGCTCAGCCTCACGGACGAGGGCCGGGCGCTCGCCGAAGCGGCGGCGACGACTCCGGGGATCGAGGTCGAGCACCGCGTCTTCGCCGGAGGCCACGACTGGGGGTGTGGCGCCAGGCCCTCGCCGCCGGCCTCGCCTGGCTCGCCTCCCGCTGACCGCATCAATTCGGACAAATCGCATCGGTCTCCGGTTGCGGTTTGTCCGAAGTGATGCGGAGAGCCGCCGTCGGCCGCGGTGGAAGGATGGGGACATGGCATCGCTCCCCGTCGGCTACGCGGCGATGCTCGAGCAGTTCGCACCCGCCGAGGCCGTCGCGCTCGCCGCCTACGCCGAGAGCCGCGGCTTCACCGGGGTCAGCGCCTCCGATCACTTCCAGCCGTGGGTGCCGGCGCAGGGGCAGAGCTCCTTCGTGTGGAGCGTGCTGACCGCCGCCGCGGAGCGCACGACGGGCGACGTCGGGACCGCGGTGACCGCGCCCACCTTCCGCTGGCATCCGGCGGTCGTGGCTCAGGCGTCCGCCACCCTCGCCGCCATGTACCCGGGGCGGCACTGGCTCGGCATCGGCTCCGGCGAGGCGCTCAACGAGCACGTCGTCGGGCAGTACTGGCCGGAGGCCCCCGAGCGCATCAACCGCATGTTCGAGGCCGTCGAGCTGATCTCGAAGCTCTTCCACGGCTCGCGGGCCGGCCGTGACGTCAAGCATTCCGGCACCTACTTCCGGATGGAGTCCACCCGGCTGTGGACCATGCCCGAGGTGCCGCCGCCCATCCTCGTCGCGACCGCAGGCCCGGTGACGGCCCGCAGAGCCGGGCGCTTCGCCGACGGTCTGGTCACGGTCGGCGCTCCCGTGGAGAAGGTGGCGAGCCTCTTCGGGCGGGTCGAGGACGGCGCGCGCGAGGCCGGGCGGCCCGCACCCGCGAAGGTCCTGCAGCTGCACCTGTCCTGGGCGCCGACCGACGAGGAGGCCCTCGCGGCCGCGCTCACCGAGTGGCCGAACGGCGGGATGCGGTTCCCGCGCAGCGACATCCGCTCGCCCTACGAGTTCGAGCAGCTCGCGAAGCTCGTCCGCCCCGAGGACTTCGAGGGACGCGTGCTCATCTCCGCGGATCCGGACGTGCACCGCGCCGCGATCCAGCGCTACGCGGACCTCGGCGCCGACCGGATCTACCTGCACAACGTGGGCCGCAACCAGCGCGAGTGGATCGACGTGTTCGCGCGCGACGTGCTCCCGAAGCTGGTGCGCTGATGGCCGGGTACTCCGTCTGGGCGGTCGAGGGGATCCCCGAGATCGTCGACGGCGAGGACCTGCCGGCGCTGCTCCTCGCCGCGATCCCGGATGCCGAGGACGGCGACATCCTCGTCGTGAGCAGCAAGATCGTGTCCAAGGCGGAGGGCCGGATGATCGCCGCGGCGGACCGCGAGCAGGCGATCACCGATGAGACGGTGCGCGTCGTCGCGACCCGGCGGTCGTCGGTGGGCAGGACGCGCATCGTGGAGAACAGGCTGGGCATCGTGCAGGCGGCCGCCGGAGTGGACTCCAGCAACGTCCCGGAGGGGCACGTGCTGCTGCTGCCCGTCGACCCGGACGGCTCCGCTCGCCGGATCGCCGCCGCCTTCCGGGAGCGCGGTGCCCGCGTCGGCGTGGTCGTCACGGACACCCTCGGCCGGCCCTGGCGCACCGGCCAGACCGACGCAGCCATCGGCGCCGCCGGGGTCCAGGTCCTCGCCGACCTCCGCGGGACCCACGACGCCCACGGCCGCCGGCTCGACGTGACGCTGCCCGCGGTCGGCGACGAGCTCGCGGCCGCCGCCGACCTCGTGAAGGGCAAGGCGGCGTCGCTTCCGGTCGCCGTGGTCCGCGGGCTCGGCCACCTCGTCGCGGAGCTCGACGCGCCGGGCGCCCGCCTCCTCGTGCGGGCCGCCGAGCAGGACATGTTCCGGCTCGGCAGCGACGAGGCGTACGACGAGGGCTACCACGACGGCTTCGATGCCGGCGTCCGCGAGGCGGGCGGCGGCGACCGCGACGACGAGACCTGATCCGAACCACGAGAGGACCCCGCATGCTCCCCTGAAGCTCGGCTACAAGGCATCCGCTGAGCAGTTCGGCCCCCGCGACCTCGTCGAGTTCGCCGTGGAGGCCGAGGCGCACGGCTTCGAGAGCGCCACCGTGAGCGACCACTTCCAGCCCTGGCGGCACGCCGGCGGCCACGCGCCGTTCGCGCTCGCCTGGATGACCGCGGTCGGCGAGCGGACGACGTCGCTGCAGCTCGGCACGAGCGTGCTGACGCCGACGTTCCGGTACAACCCGGCGGTGATCGCACAGGCGTTCGCGACGCTCGGGGTGCTCTACCCGGGCCGCATCTTCCTCGGCGTCGGCACCGGCGAGGCCCTCAACGAGATCGCGACCGGCTTCCGCGGCGCCGGCGACCAGGACTGGCCCGAGTTCAAGGAGCGCTTCGCGCGCCTCCGCGAGTCCATCCGGCTCATCCGCGAGCTGTGGGCGGGCGACCGGGTGAACTTCGCGGGCGAGTACTACAGCACCCACGACGCGAGCATCTACGACCGGCCGGAGGGCGGCGTCCCGGTCTACATCGCGGCAGGCGGACCGGTCGTCGCCAAGTACGCGGGACGTGCCGGCGACGGATTCATCTGCACCTCGGGCAAGGGCGAGGAGCTCTACGTCGACAAGCTGCTCCCCGCGGTGGCGGAGGGTGCGGCGGCGGCCGGCCGCGACGCCGACCAGCTCGACCGGATGATCGAGATCAAGCTCAGCTACGACACGGACGCCGACGCGGCCCTCGAGAACACGCGGTTCTGGTCGCCGCTGTCGCTCTCGCCCGAGCAGAAGCACTCGATCACCGACCCGGTGGAGATGGAGAAGGCCGCGGACGCCCTCCCCATCGAGCAGATCGCGTCGCGCTGGATCGTGGGCAGCGACCCTGACGAGGTCGCCGAGCGCATCGGGACGTACATCGGCTGGGGCTTCAACCACCTCGTCTTCCACGCCCCGGGCGACGACCAGCGCCGCTTCCAGGAGCTGTTCGAGCGCGACCTCGCGCCCCGCCTTCGCGCCCTCGCCTGAGGGCTCTGACGCACCGGCATGCCGGGGAACGGGGGAGCGGTCAAGGCCCCGCGGCGGCGAATGGGGTCTGCCTACGCTGAGGTGCCATGATCCCGACCCTGAGCACGCCCGACAGCTCCCTCGCCTTCGTCGCGGACGGCTACGGCTACATCAGCAGGACGTGCGACCGGCTGGGCTCGGACGCGTTCCGCACGCGAATCCTCGGCATGCCGGTGACCATGATGCGCGGGGGAGACGCGGCGCGCGTGTTCTACGAGGGCGGCCGGTTCAACCGGCACCTGTCCATGCCGCCGTCGGTGTCGCATCTCCTGCAGGACCTCGGCAGCGTCCAGACGCTCGAGGACGACTCGCACCGGCACAGGAAGGCCGGGTTCCTCGAGCTGCTGTTCGACGGCGGGGATGCGCGGCTCGGTGAGCTGTTCGAGGAGGAGCTGGGCGCCGCCGTCGAGCGCTGGCGCGGAGGACCGCCCGTCGTGCTCCACGACGAGCTCGGACCGCTGCTCGCGCGAGCCGTCTTCCGCTGGGCGGGCATCCCGACCCTGGCTCCTGCCGAGTTCCGGGCGCGCGCCGGCGAGCTCTCGGCGATGGTGGAGCGAGCCGGCTCCTTCGGCCCGCTGAACTGGCTGGCGCGGGCTCGCCGGCACCGCACCGAGCGCTGGGCGGCCGGTCTGGTCGTGGCCATCCGCGACGGGCGGGTCGTTCCCCGCGCGGGCTCGCCGCTCGACGCCATCGCCCGCTGGACCGGGGACGACGGGCTCCCGCTGTCGGAGGACGTCGCCGCCGTCGAGCTGCTCAACCTCCTCCGCCCGACCGTCGCCGTGGTCCGCTTCGTGGAGTTCGCCGCGCTCGCGCTGGCGTCCCGCCCCGCCGCGCGCTCCCGGCTGGCGGCCGGCGACGAGGAGGCCCTCGCGGGCTTCGCGAACGAGGTCCGGCGGCGCACGCCCTTCTTCCCCGTCATCGCAGGGCGCGTCCGGCGCCCGTTCCGGTGGAGCGACCACGACTTCGCGCCGGGAGACTGGGTGATGCTCGACATCTACGGCACCAACCACGACGCGCGCCTTTGGGCACAGCCGCAGCGGTTCCGCCCGGAGCGCTACGCGACCGAGGACGCTCGGCACATCGTCGCCCAGGGCTCGGGCGACTACCTGGACGACCACCGCTGTCCGGGCGAGCCGGCGACGAATCAGCTGATCGCCGCGGCGCTGCGAGTCCTGGCGCGGACCCCGTGGCGTCTGGAGCCCGGGCAGGATCTGGGCGTCACCTACAGCCGGATGCCCGCGAAGGTCCGCAGCGGGCTGCGGATCCGCTTCGCGGGCTAGCGGGTCGGGACCGGCGCGGGCTCGGACAGGGCCAGCACCGGCCGGCCGGTTCCCGGGTGGGTCAGAACGACGGCGTCCACGCCATAGACGCGGCGGATGAGGTCGGGCACGAGGACCTCCTGCGTGGGCCCAGCGGCGACCACCCGGCCGCCGGCCAGGACCAGCACGGAGTCCGAATACGCCGCCGCGTGGCCGAGGTCGTGGAGGGCCGCGAGGACCGTCGTGCCCGACGCCGCCATGCTCCGGAGGAGTGCGAGGGTCGCGAGCTGCGCCGCGATGTCGAGGTGGTTGGTCGGCTCGTCCAGCAGCAGCAGCGGAGTGGCCTGAGCGAGGGCCTTCGCGAGGAGCGCACGCTGCCGCTCCCCGCCGGAGAGGCTCGTCACCCGCCGATCAGCGAACGCCACCATGCCGACCGCCTCGAGGCTCTCCGTGACGACGCGGTCCCGCTCGGCGAGGTCGGCGCCCCACAGGCCCTCGTGCGGAAGGCGACCGAGGGCCACGCTGTCGGCGACCGTCAGGTCGAGCTCCGTGGTCGCGTCCTGCTCGACGAGCGCGGCGAGCCGGGCGCGCTGCCGCCGAGGAAGGGCGAAGGCGTCCTGGTCCCCGTAGCGGACGGTTCCCGAATCCGGCCGGCTCACGGCAGCCAGCGCCCGCAGCAGCGTCGACTTCCCGGCGCCGTTGGGGCCGATCACGGCCGTGACCGTTCCGGACTGGGCGGTGCAGTCCACGCCGTCCACGACGAGCCGCCCGCCGGCCCCGACCTGGATCCGCTCGGCGCCGAGGCCGGTCACGTGCGGCCCCGCCGGCGGATGAGCAGCAGCGCGAACACGGGCGCCCCGAGGATGGCGGTGACGACGCCGACCGGCAGCTCGCGCGGCGCGAAGAGGTCGCGTGCGGCGGTGTCCGCCCAGACGAGGAAGATCGCGCCGGCCAGGGCGGAGAGAGGCAGCAGCCGGCGGTGCCCGGGGCCGGTCAGGAGCCGGACCGCGTGGGGGAGGACCAGGCCGACGAAGCCGATCGAGCCGCTCACCGACACCATCGCGCCGGTGAGGAGGGCGGTCGCGCCGAGCAGGACCCAGCGCACGGCGTCGACCGGGACGCCGAGGGCCGCCGCCGAGGTGTCGCCGAACGCGAAGGCGTCGAGGATGCGCGCCACGAGCATGAGCGGGATGCCGATGATGGCGATCGCGCCCACGGTGATGGCCACCGCCTCCCAGCGAGCGCTCGCGAGCGAGCCGAGGAGCCAGCCGAGGATCTCCCGGTAGGAGTCGCCGGTCGCCGTCCAGAAGATGACCAGGCTCGTGATCGCCCCCGCGAGCGAGGAGACCGCGACGCCGGCGAGTACCGTGCGCGCGGGCGTGAGCGCCCCGGCGGCGCGCGCGAGGGCCAGAGTGGCGACCAGGGCGGCCATGGCGCCCCCGAAGGCGGCGACGGGCAGGAGCAGGCCGGCACCGAGCAGCACGACCGCCACGGCGCCCAGTGAGGCGCCCGAGGAGAGGCCGAGGAGGTACGGATCCGCGAGCGCGTTGCGGGTGAGCGCCTGCATCACGGCGCCGCTCAGGGCAAGACCGGCGCCGACGGCGGCGGCGGTGAGGATGCGCGGGAGCCGCAGCTGCCACACGATGCCGTCGCGGAGGGGCGTCAGCGGGGACGCACCGATCCCGAGGTGCGACGCGATCGAGCGCCACACCTCGTCCACCCGGATGGAGGCGGGACCGATGGTGACGGCCACCGCGATGGAGACGACCAGCAGGACCGCGAGCACACCCCCGACGCTCACCGCCGTGATCCGGGAGGCCCGAACCAGATCACGGAGATTCGCGCCGGGGACCGCCGTGACTGTGCGATCCGGGGCGGTCATGGTCGGAATCTCCGTGATCTTGTCGGGGTGCGGGCGTCAGCCGGCGAGGGGAGGGCGGCGAGCTGGTCGGCGAGATCGACCGCCGCGTCGGCGCTGCGGACCCCGCCTCGCTCGCGGCGAACGGGACGACCAGGTAGCTCTTGTTCTTCACGGCGGTCAGGTTCGCGGTCACCGGGTCGCCCGCGAGCTGGTCCATCTTCTTCTGCGCGGAGTTCCAGGACGCGTCGACGAGGACGATCACGTCCGGGTCCGCCGCGACCACGGACTCCCAGCTGTACGGCGTCCAGGTGTCCTGCACGTCGCCCGCGATGTTGGTGAGCCCGATGGTGTCGAGCAGGAGCTCGGGGTTGCCGATTCCCGCGCCGACGTACGGGGTGGCCGAGCCGGACGAGTACCAGAGCGCGGTCAGGCCGCGGTCGTCGGGCGTGATCGCCTTCACCTCCGCCTGCTGGTCGCGCACGAGGGCGGCCGCGGCGTCGGGGACCCGGAAGATGTCGCCGACCTCGGTGATCTCCGCGTACACGTCGTCCCAGGACAGCTTCTTCGGCTGGTATTCGGGCTCCTTGCAGGCGGCGGGCGAGACGTAGCTCGCGATGCCGAGCGAGGCCAGCTCGTCGCGCGCCCCGGCCCCCTCGGCGGTGAGGTTGGACTCCCAGCCGGCGTACACGAGGTCGGGCTCCAGCCCGAGGACGGTCTCCTCCGAGGGCACCTGGTCGGCGATCGAGGTCAGCGAGGCACCCGCCTTGGCGAGGTCGTCGGGGAGGGGGCCATCCTGGAAGGCCGTGGCGACGATGCGGTCGCCGAGGCCGAGGGCCAGCAGCATCTCGGTCGAGGTCGACTTGATGGTGACCACCCGCTGCGGCGCGGCATCGAAGGTGACGGAGGTGCCGCAGTTGTCGACGGTCACCGCTTCCGCGGTAGCGCTGGGGGACGCCGACGGAGCGCTGCCCGAGGCGGGCGTCGCCGCGCAGCCGGCGAGGAGGGCGGCTCCGGCGAGAGGCACGAGGAACAGGAAACTGCGGATCGGCATGAGGCTCCAGAGTCTGGTGGTCGGCGCGCGACGGCGCGGCAGGACCAGCCGGCTCACAGCTCGAACCGACGCACCGGACCAGAGCAGGCCCGGGGTCACCACCAGCCTACCTTTCGCTGCACCGGCCGGAACGTGCCGGCCGACCACCCGGACGACGTCGGCGCGGCGGCGACATGGCATCGATTCCGCACGGAATGTGGCGGCGGCTGCCGTGGAGGTTTTACGCTCGCGTCACGCGGCGTAACGAGCGAGAAACGTTGACGCCACATAGTGACAATCGGCCCGCATCGTCAAGCCGATCCGGGTCAGCGCCGACCGAGAGGAACTCCATGACCGTCGTCAGAGCTGCCATCACCCAGACCACCTGGACAGGCGACAAGGAGTCGATGATCGCGAAGCACGAGGGCTTCGCGCGGCAGGCGGCGGAGCAGGGTGCGCAGATCATCTGCTTCCAGGAGCTCTTCTACGGCCCGTACTTCGGCATCACCGAGGACGCGAAGTACTACGCGTACGCCGAGCCGGCCGACGGCCCCACCGTGCAGCGCTTCGTCGCGCTCGCGACGGAGCTGAACATGGTCATGGTCCTGCCCATCTACGAGGAGGACCAGCCGGGCGTCTACTACAACACCGCGGTTGTCGTGGACAGCGACGGGACGATCCTCGGCAAGTACCGCAAGCACCACATCCCGCATCTCGAGAAGTTCTGGGAGAAGTTCTACTTCCGTCCCGGCAACCTCGGCTACCCGGTGTTCAAGACCGCCGTCGGGCCGGTCGGCGTGTACATCTGCTACGACCGGCACTTCCCGGAGGGCTGGCGCGAGCTGGGCTTGAATGGCGCCCAGATCGTCTTCAACCCCAACGCGACCAAGCCCGGCCTGTCCAACCGCCTGTGGGAGATCGAGCAGCCCGCCGCGGCAGCCGCGAACGGCTACTTCGTGGCGGCGCCCAACCGCGTCGGCAAGGAGGACAACGAGTACGGCGACGCTGCCGTGACGTTCTACGGCACGAGCCAGTTCGTGGATCCCCGCGGCAACTACGTGGGCGAGCTCGGAAGCGGTGAGCACGAGGAGGTCCTCGTGCGCGACCTCGACCTGGGCATGATCCGCGAGGTGCGCGACCAGTGGCAGTTCTACCGCGACCGCCGCCCCGACTCCTACGCCGCCATCACCGCCCCCTGACCGCGCGCAACGGAGCACCAAAGACATGAAGACCCTCATCAAGAACGGCACCGTCGTCAACGCGACTGGGACCGCCCAGGCCGACGTGCTGATCGACGGCGAGACGATCGCCGCGGTCCTGGCGCCCGGCTCCTCGCTGCTCGGCTTCGACGTCGAGCAGAACGTCGACACCGTGATCGACGCCGCGGGGAAGTACGTCATCCCGGGCGGCGTGGACGCCCACACCCACATGGAGATGCCGTTCGGCGGCACGAACGCGTCCGACACGTTCGAGACGGGGACGCGCGCCGCGGCCTGGGGCGGGACGACGTCGATCGTCGACTTCATCGTCCAATACCCGGACCAGAACATCCTGGAGCAGTACCAGGCCTGGCACGAGAAGGCCGCGGGCAACTGCGCGATCGACTACGGGTTCCACCAGATCCTGTCCGACGTACAGGACAGCTCGCTCACCGCGATGGACGAGCTCATCGCCGAGGGCGTGACGAGCTTCAAGCTCTTCATGGCGTACAAGGGCGTCTTCCTGTCCGACGACGGCCAGATCCTCCGGGCCTTCCAGAAGGGCGCCTCGAACGGCGCGATGATGATGATGCACGCCGAGAACGGCGCCATGATCGACGTCCTCGTGAAGCAGGCGCTCGAGGCCGGCAACACGTCGCCGTACTACCACGGGCTCACGCGGCCCTGGCAGGCGGAGGAGGAGGCCACCCACCGGGCGATCATGATCGCGAACCTCACAGGAGCGCCGCTCTACGTCGTCCACGTCTCGGCGAAGCAGGCGGTGGAGCAGATCGCGGCGGCGCGCGACCTCGGGCAGAACGTGTTCGGCGAGACGTGCCCGCAGTACCTCTACCTCTCCCTCGAGGAGCAGCTCGGCGCCTCCAGCGAGGAGTGGGGCAGCTTCGAGGGCGCGAAGTGGGTGTGCTCGACGCCGCTGCGCTCGAAGGCCGAGGGGCACCAGCACCACATGTGGCAGAGCCTGCGGACCAACGACATCCAGATGGTGTCCACCGATCACTGCCCGTTCTGCATGAAGGGGCAGAAGGACATGGGGCTGAACGACTTCTCGAAGATCCCCAACGGGATCGGCAGCGTCGAGCACCGGATGGACCTCCTCTACCAGGGCGTCGTGGACGGCAAGATCTCCCTGCCCCGCTGGGTGGAGCTCACCTCGACCACGCCCGCCCGGATGTTCGGGATGTACGGCAAGAAGGGCGTGATCCAGCCGGGTGCGGACGGTGACGTCGTCGTCTACGACCCGAACGGCCACACGTCGATCGGCATCGGCGAGGGCAGGACCCACCACATGAACATGGACTACTCCGCGTGGGAGGGCTTCGAGATCGACGGTCACGTCGACACGGTCGTGTCCCGCGGCAGGGTCATCGTCGACGGCGGCGACTACGTCGGCTCCAAGGGGGACGGCCGCTACATCAAGCGCGGCCTGTCCCAGTACCTCATCTGATGGGCCCCTCGAGAAGCACGTTCCGGCTCGGCTGGCGCGCTGTGCGGCGCGATCCGAGCCGCAACGTGCCACCCCAGCGACCACTGTCCCGCAGGGAAGGAGCACGGCCATGACGAACCTTCCCTTCCGTCAGGATCCGGCCCACACGGCGCTCATCGTCGTCGACGTGCAGAACGACTTCTGTGATCCGCGTGGATCCCTCGCCGAGGTCGGCACCGATGTGTCGTCGGCGGTCGAGATGGTGCCGCGGCTGGAGAAGCTGATCGACGACGCGCGCTCGGCCGGGGTGCCGGTGTTCTTCATCCAGACGCTTCACGACGAGACGAACGACTCGACCTCCTGGCTCGACCGCACGAGCCTCGAGCCCGGCACCCGGAGCACGGGCTTCATCTGCCGCACCGGGACGTGGGGAGCCGAGCTCTACCGGGTGCAGCCCCGGCCGGGGAGCTGACTGTGGTCAAGCATCGCTACTCGGCGTTCGTCGGCACCAGCCTGCACCTGATCCTGTCGACGCTCGGGATCCGGTCGCTGCTGTTCACCGGCGTGACCACGGACGTCTGCGTGGACTCGAGCCTGCGCGATGGGCTCGCGAACGGGTACTTCGTCTCGCTCGTGGAGGACTGCGCCGCCGCCTACTGGCCGGACGCGCATGAGAACGCCGCGCGCGTGGTCGCCCGCAACTTCGGCACCGTGGTGACGAGCAAGGAGCTGACCGCCGTGTGGGCCGGCATCCCGGTGCCCGCGTGATGGCCGCCTCGACCTGCACGTTCCGGCTCGGATCGCGGCGCGGAGCGCGCAATGCGAGCCGGAACGTGCGACCCGACAGGAGGAGCTGAGATGGAGTTCGGGGCCGTCGTGCAGACCAACCCGCCCGCGTCGCGGACCGTCGCGCTCGCGAGGCTCGCCGAGCAGCACGGGTTCGAGTACTTCTGGACCTTCGACTCGCACCTGCTCTGGCAGGAGCCGTACGTCATCTACAGCCAGATCCTCGCCGAGACCCGGCGGATCATCGTGGGCCCCATGGTGACGAACCCCGCGACGCGCGACTGGACGGTCACGGCATCGGTGTTCGCCACGCTCAACGAGATGTACGGCAACCGGACCGTGTGCGGCATCGGCCGCGGCGACTCCGCAGTCCGCGTGACCAACGGCACGCCCACGACGCTCAAGGAGCTGCGCGAGGCGACGCACGTCATCCGCGAGCTCGGCAACTCCCGTGCGGTCGAGTACAACGGCGCGACGCTCCGCTTCCCGTGGAGCGTCGGCAGCTCCCTCGAGGTGTGGGTCGCCGCCTACGGCCCGCTCGCCCTCAAGCTCGCGGGGGAGGTGGGCGACGGCTTCATCCTGCAGTGCGGCGACGTGGACATCGCCGAGTGGATGATCCGCACCGTGCGCCAGGCCGCCGAGAAGGCGGGCCGGGATCCGATGTCGGTGAAGTTCTGCGTCGCGGCGCCGTTCTACATCGGCGACGACTGGGCGCACATGCGCGACCAGTGCCGCTGGTTCGGCGGCATGGTCGGCAACCACGTCGCCGACATCGTCGCGAAGTACGGCACGAGTGGCGCGGTCCCCGAGGCGCTCACCGACTACATCAAGGGCCGTCAGGCGTACGACTACAACGAGCACGGCCGGGCGGGCAACACGCACACCCAGTTCGTGCCCGACGAGATCGTGGACCGCTTCTGCCTGCTCGGCACCGCCGAGCAGCACATCGAGAAGCTCGAGCGGCTCAAGGCGCTCGGTGTCGACCAGTTCGCGGGCTACCTCCAGCACGACAACAAGGAGGAGACCCTCCGCGTCTACGGCGAGACGGTCATGCCGGCGCTCCGCGACACCATCACGGCGAAGGCCTGAGATGAGTGCCGCGGGCCTGGTGGGAGGCCGGCTCCGGCGACCCGCTCCGTCGGCGACGCGCTGGCGACGGGCCGGGCTGGGAGCACTGGGGGTGCTCCTGGTCGCCGTCGTCTGGGAGGCGTACAAGGCGATCGGGCCTGACAACGGCGTGGTGATCGGTGGCCTCACCGTCCTGCCGCGCACCACGGACCTCGCGATGCCGCACGTCTGGGACATGTTCGCCCGGCTGGGGCAGCCCGTGAACGGCACGAGCAACGCCGCGCCCGTCTGGCAGGCGGTGCTCGAGGCCGCGGGATTCTCGCTCGGCGTCGCGGGCGTCGGCTGGCTGGTCGGCGTCGCGGTCGGGATGGGTCTCGCACTGCTCATGCAGCGCTTCCGGACCGCCGAGTCGGCGGTCCTTCCGTGGGTCGTGCTCAGCCAGACGGTGCCGCTCATCGCCATCGCGCCGCTCGTCCGACGCTGGGGATCCCAGATCCAGTTCGGCGACTTCGAGTGGCAGAACTGGATGTCGGTCGCGGTCATCGCCTCCTACCTCGCGTTCTTCCCCGTCGCCATCGGCGCCCTGCGCGGGCTGGGGGCCCCGGACGCCATCCACACCGACCTCTTCCGCTCCTACGCGGTCGGCTGGTGGGTGACGCTCTGGCGGCTCCGGCTGCCCGCGGCCGTGCCCTACCTGCTGCCCGCGCTCCGTCTCGCCGCCGCCAACGCGGTGATCGGCGCGGTCGTCGCGGAGGTGTCCATCGGGCTCCGGGGCGGGATCGGCCGGATGATCATCGAGTACGCACAGTCCGGCAGCGGCGATCCCGCCAAGACGTGGGCGCCGATCCTCGGGGCGGTGCTCCTCGGTCTCGTCGCCGCTGGCTTCGTCGCCCTCCTGGGTCTGCTGCTCGGCCGGTTCCGTAGGGGAGAGGTGCCCGCATGAGGCTCCGGCTCCGGACCACAGCAGGGGAATCCGATGACCGACATGCCCACGACCGGCCCGGTGCCGATCGGCGCCCCGGCGGTGCACGTCGAGCGCGTGAACAAGACCTTCACCTCGAAGAACGGCATCGTCACCGCGCTCGAGGGCATCGACCTCACCGTCGCGCCGGGCGAATTCGTCTCGCTCATCGGACCATCGGGGTGTGGCAAGAGCACCCTCCTGCGGCTGATCGCCGACCTCGAGACGCCCACCGCGGGCACCGTGACGGTGTTCGGCAAGTCGGCCAAGCAGGCGCGGGTCGACCAGGAGTACGGGATCGCCTTCCAGCAGGCCGGCCTGCTGCCCTGGCGCACCGTCCGCGGCAACATCGAGCTCCCGCTCGAGCTGCACGGCACCGGTCGCAGCGAGCGCGCAGACCGGGTGACCGAGCTCCTCGACCTCGTCGGGCTCTCCGACTTCGGCGGGTCCTACCCCGACCAGCTCTCCGGCGGCATGCAGCAGCGGGTGGCGATCGCCCGCGCGCTCGCAGAGAGCCCGCGGCTGCTGCTCATGGACGAGCCGTTCGGCGCACTCGACGAGATGACCCGCGAGCGGATGCAGACCGAGCTCGTGCGCATCTGCGGCGAGACCGGGGCGGCCGTCGTGTTCGTCACCCACTCGATCCCGGAGGCGGTGTTCCTCTCCAACCGCGTGGTCGTGATGTCCCCGCGTCCCGGCCGCATCCGCGACGTCCTCGACGTCGACCTCGGCCGGGCGGGGAGCGGGGCGACGCCCTCCGCGAGGACGAGCACTTCTTCGCCGGCGTCAGCGCGGTGCGCGAGCTGCTGCACGGCGATGCGGTCCCCAAGGCCGCGGTGCGCGGCGTGGAGAACCGCTGATGCGCGGCGTGGCGGTGCGGACGGTCGCGGCCCCGGTCGTGCTCGGCATCGTCGCGCTCGCCCTGTGGCAGGTCGCGGTGGTGGCGCTCGACGTCAAGCCGTTCGTCATCCCGAGCCCCATCGCGATCGGCACCGCCTTCGGCTCCACGCCGTCGACGATCTTCGCGGGCGCGCTCGTCACCGGCGCGAACGCCCTCGTGGGGCTCGTGGTCGGCAGCATCGTAGGCATCCTCTTCGCGGTGATCGCGGCCCTGGTGAAGGCGATCGACGAGATCACGGCACCGGTCGTCGCCGGGCTCGCGGTCATCCCGATCGTCGCGCTCGCGCCGGCGTTCTACACGATGTTCGGTGCGAACGCCCAGACCGCGCGGCAGCTCATCGCGGCGATCGCGGTGTTCATCCCGGTCTTCGTGAACACCCTGCGCGGGCTCCGGCAGGTGCGCCCCGTGCACCGGGACCTGATGAAGGCGTACGCGGCGACGTCCTGGCAGGCGACCAGGACGGTGACGCTGCCCGGCGCGCTCCCGTACCTCTTCACGGGCTTCCGGATCGCGTCGTCGCTCGCGGTCATCTCGGCGCTGATCGCGGAGTACTTCGGCGGGCCGATCGGCGGCATAGGCCGCGCCATCACGACCGCGGTGGCGAGCAGCAACTACGCACTCGCCTGGGCGTATGTCGTCGGCGCGATCCTGCTGGGCCTCGTCTTCTACATCGTCACGCTCGCCCTCGAGACTCTGGCGTCCCGGCACCGAAGCCACGCCTGACCCGTCCGCCTCCGCGGATGACGCACCACCAGCAGCACAACCAGGAGGAATCATGAGACACAGCACTCGGCTCTGGTCCGGCATCGCCGCGGTCAGCGCCATCACCGCCCTCGCGCTCACCGGCTGCTCCGGCGGCGGATCATCGGGCGGCTCGGGAGGCGGGAGCAGCTCGGGCACGGGGACTCGGGCGGCGACCTCACGCCCGTCACCCTGCAGCTCCAGTGGGTCGCCCAGGCCCAGTTCGCCGGCTACTACGCGGCGCTCGACCAGGGCTTCTACAAGGACGAGGGCCTCGACGTGACGATCAACGAGGCCGGCACCGACACCGTGCCGATCGACGAGATCGCCGCGGGCTCCGCGGACTTCGCGATCTCGTGGGTGCCGAAGGTGCTCGGCTCGATCGAGCAGGGCACGAACGTGACCGACGTCGCCCAGATCTTCGAGCGGAGCGCCACGACGCAGATCTCGATGAAGGACAAGAGCATCACCAAGGCCGCCGACCTCAAGGGCCACACGGTCGG
This sequence comes from Naasia aerilata, assembly GCF_030296595.1. Taxonomy (GTDB): domain Bacteria; phylum Actinomycetota; class Actinomycetes; order Actinomycetales; family Microbacteriaceae; genus Naasia; species Naasia aerilata. The sequence continues at coordinate 2,060,977 of NZ_AP027731.1, forward strand.
CAGCTGGGGCTTCGGCAACGAGTGGGAGCTGTTCGCCGGCATGCAGAAGGCCGGCGTGAACCTCGACGACATCACGCTCGTGCAGCAGCAGTTCGACATGAACGCCTTCCTGGCCGGTGACATCGACGCGGCGCAGGCGATGACGTACAACGAGTACGCGCAGGTGCTCGAGACGATGAACCCGAAGACGAACAAGCTCTACACGCCGGACGACCTCAACGTCATCAACTGGAACGACGAGGGCACCGCCATGCTCCAGGACGCCATCTGGGCGGACGCGGACCGGCTCGCGGACGACGAGGACTACCAGGACACGACGGTCAAGTTCATCAAGGCCTCCATCAAGGGCTGGATGTACGCGCGGGACAACCCGCAGGAGGCCGCCGACATCGTCACCGCCGCCGGCTCGACCCTCGGCACCAGCCACCAGTTGTGGATGACGAACGAGGTCAACAAGCTGATCTGGCCCTCCACCTCCGGCGGCATCGGCATGATCGACACCAAGGCCTGGGACCAGACGGTGAAGATCGCGAAGGGCACGAAGAACGAGACGGGCGCCACCATCATCACGGACGACCCGCCGAAGACCGCATACTCGAACGAGTACGTGGAGAAGGCCCTCAGCGAGCTCAAGGACGACGGCGAGGACGTGACCGGCGACGGCTTCACGCCGATCGACGTCACGCTGAAGGAGGGCGGCAACTAGCCACTCCTTCTCGGCGGTGCGGCCGGGAGGATCCTCCCGGCCGCACCGCCCCGCACGCGAATGCAACGACGCACCACCCCTGCAACTCAAGGACGGACCATGACTCTCGCCACTCCCGGCACCACCACCGACGAGGGCCGCCGCGCCCTCGACCTCGACCGGGCTCACGTCTTCCACTCCTGGTCCGCGCAGGGCAGCCTCGCGCCGATGGTGATCGCCGGCGGGCTCGGCAGCACGGTGTGGGACGGCGACGGCAACCGCTTCCTCGACTTCTCCAGCCAGCTGGTCAACGTCAACATCGGCCACCAGCACCCCAAGGTGGTCGCGGGGATCCAGGCGCAGGCGGCGCTGCTCGCCACGGTCGCTCCGGCGCACGCGAACCTCGCCCGCGGCGAGGCGGCGAGGCGCATCCTCGCCCGAGCAGGCGATGAGTTCTCGAAGGTGTTCTTCACCAACGGCGGTGCCGACGCCAACGAGAACGCGATCCGGCTCGCCCGCCTGGTGACCGGGCGCGACAAGGTGCTGTCCACCTACCGCTCGTACCACGGCAACACCGGTGCGGCGGTCACGGCGACCGGCGACTGGCGACGCGTGCCGAACGAGTACGCGCGCGGCCACGTGCACTTCTTCGGGCCGTTCGCCTACCGCAGCGAGTTCTGGTCCGACTCGGTGGAGCAGGAGGGCGAGCGCGCGCTGCACCACCTGGAGCGGGTCATCCAGGCCGAGGGGGCATCCTCCATCGCGGCGATCCTGCTCGAGACCATCCCCGGCACTGCGGGCGTGCTCGTGCCGCCGCCCGGCTACCTGGCCGGCGTGCGGGCGCTCGCCGACAAGTACGGCATCGTGCTCATCTTCGACGAGGTGATGGCGGGATTCGGCCGCACCGGCGACTGGTTCGCCTTCCAGAACGCGGGGATCAACGCCGAGGGCATGGTGCCCGACCTCATCACCTTCGCCAAGGGCGTCAACTCGGGCTACGTGCCCGCAGGCGGCGTGATCATCCCGCCCTGGATCGCCGAGCAGTTCGACGACAACGTCTTCCCCGGCGGCCTCACGTACTCCGGCCACCCGCTCGCGATGGCGTCGATCGTGGCGGCCCTCGACGCGATGGCGGAGGAGGGCATCGTCGACAACGCCGCGACCATCGGCCGGGACGTCCTCGGCCCGGGTCTCGCGGCCCTCGCCGAGAAGCACGACGTCATCGGCGAGGTGCGCGGCGTCGGCGTGTTCTGGGCGCTCGACCTCGTGAGCGACCGCGGCACGCGCGCGCCCCTCGGCGGCACGGAGATCGGCCGGCTGAAGAGCGAGCTGCTGCGCCGCGGGATGCTCCCGTTCAGCGCCGACAACCGCATCCACGTCGTCCCGCCCTGTGTGGTGACGGCCGACGAGGCGCGGCAGGGCCTCGCGATCCTCGACGAGGCTCTGGCGACCCTGTAGCGGCCACCGGCGGGCGTGTCGCATCGGGCCGGACGTGTCGCAACCGCGCGGCGATGCGACACGTCCGCACCGTTGCGACTGCCCCTCGCAGCGACCGGTTCTCGCACCAGACGGGGGCGCCGGGCGGGGGCTTCGCCCGAGGTGGACCCCGCGGGCCGAGGGCGTGCGGCGCGTAGAATCTTGCGACGTGGCAGCCAACTACGTCGTGAATGTGCGCGACATCCTCCACCGGCCGGGTGAGCAGCGGGAGAAGGACTTCACCGTCGCCGCTCCCGAGCACTTCGGCGAGGGTCTCGCCGTCGTGCCCGCCGGCCGGGACGTGCACGTCTCGGTCCGCCTCGAGTCCGTGCACGAGGGGATCCTCGCCAGCGGCTGGATCGACACCGTCGCGGACGCGCAGAGCGCCCGCACGCTGACCGAGTTCGAGCTGCCCCTCGAAGTCGAATTCCAGGAGCTTTTCGCGTATCCTTCTGAGGTTCCCTCCGACTACACGGTTCACGGCGACCACCTGGACCTTGAGCCTGTTGTGAGGGATGCGGTGGTGCTGGCGCTGCCGTTCCAGCCGGAGATCCCCGGCGAGACCGACCAGATCGATCAGGTCGAGCTCGCGGACGGCATCTCCCTGGTGCTCGCGGACGACGAGCGCGAAGCCCCCTCGATGAGCGGTGGGCGGCGCTTGCGGCCCTGCGGAATGACGCGGACACCGAGCAGGCGGACACCGTGCAGACGGACTTGTCGAGAGAAGAGAGATAACCCATGGCTGTTCCCAAGCGGAAGAAGTCGCGCGCCAACACCCACGCACGGCGCTCCCAGTGGAAGGCCTCCGTGCCGACCCTGGTGAAGACCATCGAGAACGGCAAGGTCACCTACAGCCTCCCGCACCGCGCCCGCGTGGTCGAGGACTCCCAGGGCACCGAGCTCTACCTGGAGTACAAGGGCCGCAAGGTCGCCGACGTCTGATTTGGCGCACTCCTCTGTGCCGGAGGAGGCCGCCGATCGCGGCGTCCTCCTCGAGCGGCTCGCCGTCGACGTTGATCCTCAGCTCCTCGAGCTCGCGCTGACGCACCGCTCCTACGCGTACGAGCACGGCGGCCTGCCGCACAACGAGCGGCTGGAGTTCCTCGGCGACGCCATCCTCGGCAAGGCCGTGACGGTCAAGCTCTACCGCGACAACCCGAAGCTCGACGAGGGCGACCTCGCGAAGCGCCGCGCCAGCCTCGTGTCGAGCATCGCCCTCGCGGAGATCGCCAGGAGCCTCAACCTGGGCGCCTTCCTGCGCCTCGGCCGCGGCGAGGAGCGCACCGGCGGGCGGGACAAGTCGTCGATCCTGGCCGACGCCGTCGAGGCGGTCATCGGCGCCGTCTACCTCTCGACGGACGACGACGTCGCGACCCAGTTCGTGCTGCGGCTCGTTCAGCCGCTCGCCGACGACCCGGAGCGGTTCGGCGGCGCGCTCGATCCCAAGACGAGCCTGCAGGAGGTGGCCGCGCGCCGCGGCGCCGGCCTGCCGGTGTACAGCATCACGGCGACGGGGCCGGATCACTCCCGCAGCTTCACCGCGACCGTCACGGTCGGCGACCTGGTCACCGCGACGGGCATCGGCTCGAGCAAGAAGCAGGCCGAGATGGCCGCCGCACTCGACGCCTTCAACTCGCTCGTCCGCAAGCGCCGCAAGGGCGACCCGGCAGAGTCCACGGACACGGCCCCCACTCCCGTCTGACATGCCGGAGCTTCCCGAGGTCGAGACGGTCCGGTCCGGCCTCGCCCCCGCCGTCACGGGCGCCACGGTGACCGGAGTCCGCGTGCTCGACGTGCGCTCGATCCGCCGCCACGCCGGCACCGTCGACACCTTCGTCGACGAGCTGAAGGGCGCGCGCATCGAGTCCCCCGTGCGCCGGGGCAAGTTCCTCTGGCTGCCGCTCTCCGGCGGCGACCGCACCCTCGTCGCGCATCTCGGGATGAGCGGCCAAGTGCTTCTGCGGGCACCCGACGCCCCCGACGACCGCCTCCTGCGCATCCGCATCGATGTGGACTCACCGGAGCACGGCCCGCTGTCCGTCGCGTTCGTCGACCAGCGGATCTTCGGCTCGATGGCGGTCGACGACCTGCTGCCTACCGTCGACGGCGAGCCGGGTGGCTACGGCTCGGCTGCGCCGCGGGTGCCCTCCCAGGTCGCGCACATCGCGCGGGACCCCTGGATCCCGCCTTCGACGACCGCCGCTTCCTGACCGCCCTCGCGCGGAAGAACACCGGCATCAAGCGCGCGCTGCTCGACCAGACGCTGGTCAGCGGCATCGGCAACATCTACGCCGACGAGGCGCTGTGGGCGGCGAAGCTGCACTTCGACACCCCGACCGCATCCCTCTCCCGGCCCCGCGCGAAGACCCTGCTCGCCGAACTGCGGTCGGTGCTCGCCCGCGCCCTGGAGGACGGCGGCACCAGCTTCGACGCCCAGTACGTGAACGTGAACGGCGCGTCCGGCTACTTCTCGCAGCGCTTGAACGCCTACGGGCAGCAGGGCAAGCCGTGCGCGCGCTGCGGCACCCCGATCGCACGGGCGAGCTTCATGAACCGCTCGAGCCACTACTGCCCGCTGTGCCAACGGCTGCCGCGGGGGCGCTGACGCGCCCCCGGAGATTGAGGAGGGGCCGGAGGCCCCGTCTCGAAATCTCGCGAGCTTGTCTCAGGACTCAGCCGCGGTGATCGGGTACTGAGACAAGGTCGCCAGATTTCGAGACGCTCCCTACGGTCGCTCCTCAATCAACGAGCTTCCAAGGTCTTCTTCTGCCACACGCCCTGGTAGCCGATCGGGACGAAGCCGAGCGCCTCGTTGACGCCCAGCATGTAGCGGTTCTCCTCGGCGTTGAACGTGCAGATGACGCCGGTCGCGGGGGAGTGCTCCGCGATCGCGGCGTGCAGCGACGCCTTCACCAGGAGGCCGAGCCGGTGACCGCGGTGCTCGCTCAGGACGAGGGTGTCGCCCTGCTGGGCGGGGCGCGAGCGGTCCGCGGGGATGTACACGTTCGTGAAGCCGACCAGCCGGTCGGTCTCACGGTGCCGCACCGCGGCGGTGAGCAGCAGGTAGCCGCCCTCCTCGGCTCGGGCGTCGTTGTCGCGGACGCGCTCCGCGGTCCACACCTCCTCGTCGACCTCGACGCCGGCCTGAGGAGCATCGGTCGACATGCGGGAGTAGAGCAGGGCCTGGTCCTCGAGCCGCTCCTCCGGCGTCGCGCCGGCCCACACGACCACGTCGTAGTCGTCGCCGGCCGACTCCCGACCACGCCGGAGCCCATCGGCCGTCGCCTCCACCGAGGCGGCGAGATCGAGCCGGCTGATGCGGTAGATCTGCTCCAGCGTCCACTCCCGCTCGCGCAGGAAGCGGACGCCCGGGTCGGCCGCCGGCAGGCTGCCGAACCCGGTGGGCGGGGCGACCCGGGGCTCGTCGTCCGTTCCGCGAGTGTGCACGATCCAGGCCTGGAGCACGTCCCGGTGCGCCTCCGCCGCCTTCCGCTCGCCCACCTCGAGGAGGGCGGCCCCGATGCCGCGCCCGCGCCAGTCGGGGTGCACCTCGACCTCGACCACGGCCACACAGGAGCCGTCCTCGAGCGGCAGCTCGACGAAGCCGCGGCCCACGATCCGGCCGCCCATGCGCGCCAGGTAGATCCGCCGGTCGAACCAACGGTCGTGGTACTCGATGAGGAGGCCGCCCGGATCCGGCGCCAGGTCGAAGCTGCCGAGCGCGGCGGCCTCGGTCTCGTTGCGCACGCGCACCATCTCGGCCCACGAGCCGTCGTCCTCGGCGATCGACGCGGGGATCTGCAGAAGCTCGATCTCGAGGCCGGGCACGGTCACGGCGCCAGTATCCCGAGCCGCGGCCGTCCCCGCCACCCCGAGGACCGCTGATCGAGGAGCTCCCGAAGCGACGGCAACCATCGGCCGAGGGCGCGAGGATGCCGGACGCCCGGCGCGGCTCCGGCGGGGAAGCCGCGCGCGGGGTGACCATGGCGGCGTGATGGGATTCACGCACGCGACGAGCGGCACGGCCGCCTGGCTGGCGGTCACCGCCGCTCTGCCCGCGTTCGGCACCGGGATCCTGCCGCTCACGCCGGCGGGCGTCCTCTCGGGAGCGATGGTGTCGGCCGGGGCCGCCCTCCTCCCCGACGCCGACCACAAGAGCGCCACCATCGCCCACTCCGTTCCCGTCCTCGGCCCCCTGGTCACGGACGCGATCGGCGACGCGAGCGGCGGACACCGGCACGGCGCCCACACGCTGCTCGCGGCCGCCGTGGTGACCGGTGCGGCGGTCGCCCTCGGGCGGTGGAGCGTCGATCTGCCCGTCTTCGGGCCGACGGCCGTCGGGCCCGCCGTGGCGACCGTCGCCCTGATCACCTTCGCCCTCAAGGCGCGCGACCTGGTCCGCCACTGGCGCACCGCGTGGGCACTCGGCCTGGCCGCCGCGGCGGTCGTGTTCTTCTACGCCGCCGACTCGAGCGTGTGGTTCCCCCTCGCGGTCGGGCTGGGCTACGTCGTGCACCTGGCGGGCGACGCGCTCACCGTGGGCGGCATCCCCGGGCTCCTCTGGCCGATCACCATCAAGCCGCCCACCTGGTGGGTGCGCACCGAGGTGCTGAACGACCTCTGGAAGCGCAACGGCTACATCGCGCTCCCGCTGCTCGGCAACGCGGGCTCGCTCCGGGAGTACGGCTTCGCGATCCTGCTCGGCCTGTACTGCGCCTACGGCTTTGCGGATGTGGGACTGCGCCTCGTCGCATCCCTGCCCGGTCTGCCCCTCGCGGTACCGTAGGGGCTTCCTTCCCACCACCTCGGAGGCCGCGTGCATCTGAAGAGCCTGACCCTCAAGGGGTTCAAGTCCTTCGCGCAGCCGACCACGTTCGCGTTCGAGCCGGGGGTCACCTGCGTCGTGGGCCCGAACGGCTCGGGCAAGAGCAACGTGGTGGACGCGCTCGCCTGGGTCATGGGGGAGCAGGGGGCGAAGACGCTCCGCGGCGGAAAGATGGAGGACGTCATCTTCGCCGGCACCTCGACGCGAGGGCCGCTCGGCCGCGCCGAGGTCACGCTCACGATCGACAACTCGGACGGCGCCCTGCCGATCGACTACACCGAGGTCACGATCAGCCGGACGCTGTTCCGCAACGGCGGCAGCGAGTACGCGATCAACGGGGAGGGCTGCCGGCTCCTCGACGTGCAGGAGCTCCTCAGCGACTCTGGCCTCGGCCGCGAGATGCACGTCATCGTTGGCCAGGGCCAGCTCGACCAGGTGCTGCACGCGAACCCGATGGAGCGGCGCGGCTTCATCGAGGAGGCCGCGGGCATCCTCAAGCACCGGAGGCGCAAGGAGAAGACCGAGCGCAAGCTCGAGTCGATGCAGGCGAACCTCACCCGCCTGTCCGACCTGGCCGGCGAGATCCGGCGGCAGCTGAAGCCTCTCGGCTCGCAGGCGCAGGTCGCGCGCGAAGCTCAGGCGATCCAGGCCGCCGTCCGCGACGCGCGGGCCCGGCTGCTGGCCGACGAGATCGGCGGACTGCGGGGCGAGCTCGCCGCCTTCGGCCGCACCGAGCACGAGCGGGGCGCCGAGCGGATGGTGCTGCAGGCCGAGCTGGACGAGAAGTCCCGGCGGGCCGCGGACCTCGAGGCGAGCGTGTCCACGGAGGAGGTCGATGCGGCCCGCACGGCCGCCTTCGCTCTCGAGTCCGCCCAGGAGCGGCTCCGCAGCCTCTACACGCTCGCGAATCAGCGGCTCGCCCTGCTCGGCTCGGCCGATGACGGGCCCGCCGCAGAGCCGACCGTGTCGCCCGCCATGATCGAGGACGCCCGGGCGGAGCTGGCCCGGCTCGGCACAGCGGTCGAGGACGCAGAGCGCGAGCTCGCCGTCGCCCGGGCCGCATTCGCCGCGTCCCGGCAGGAGCTCGACGCTGTCGATGAGCGGATCGCCGCCCAGAGCGCGGAGGTGTCGCGCTACGACCTCGAGGTCAGCGCCCTGAGCGGCCGCGTCGACGTCGCAGCATCCCGCCTTGCGTCCGTCCGCGGCGAGGTGCTGCGGTCGCGCAACGCGCTGGAGGCCGCTGACGACCGCCACGCGACGGCACTGGCACGCCTGGCGGAGGCCGAGTCGGAGACTGCCGCGGAGGTCGACGACACCCTGCCGGGCCTCCTCGAGGACGCGCAGGCGGAGCTGGAGCGCGCGACGGCGGACGTCGAGCGGCTCAGGGACGCCCTGCACGCCCAGGAGCGGGAGCGGGACGCCCTCTCGGCCCGCACGACGGCCCTCTCGCTGGCGCTCGACGTGAAGGACGGCTCCTCCGAGCTGGCGGCGGCCGGAGTGGCCGGGGTCCGCGGTCTGGTGGCCGACAGCGTCGGCGTGGAGCCGGGCTGGGAGGCCGCCGTCGCCGCGGCGCTCGGGACCCTTGCGGACGCCGTGCTCGCCGACGACGAGGACACGGCGGTCGCCGCCCTGCGCCACGCGGAAGCCGCGGAGCTCGGCCGCGTCGACATCCTGCTGGCCGTCGCGCCCGCCGGCGATGAGCCCGGCGATCGGGCGGGCGCTCCGGTTCTGCCGGGCGTTCCCGCCGCCTCCGTCGTGGCGGCCCCGGCCGGCGTCCTCGCCCTGCTCCGGGACGTGGTGCTCGTCGACGACCTCGACTCCGCGCGGGGCGTCTGGGCTGCCGCACGCGCCGCGCGCCCGGCCGTCACCGTGGTGACGCGCGCGGGGAGGTGCTGTCGCCGCATCTGCTCCGCGGCGGGACCGGGCGCACGCAGAGCCGCATCGAGCTCGCCGCGCAGCGGGACGAGGCCGGCGAACGCCTCGCGGACGTCCGCTCCGCCGCGGATGCAACCCGGGCCGAGCTGGCGGAGCGCCGGGCCGACGCCCAGCGTGCCGGCGAGCAGGTTCGGGCGGCTCAGGCGGCCCTCCGCGAGTCCGAAGGACGCTCGGCTGCACGGTCGCAGACCCTGAACCGGCTCCGCGCCCACGTCGATGCGGCGGTCGCCGAGCACGAGCGCCTCGCCGCGGCGCTGGCTCGCTCCAACGAGCAGGTGGCAGCAGCCGAGGGCGCGCTCGCAGCAGCGAAGGCGGAGTTGGACGCCGCACGCAGCACGCCTCGCCCTGCCTTCGACGGCGGCGTCCGCATCCCGCTCGCCGAGCGCGTCGAGGCGGCGCGCGAGCGGGAGGTCGCGGGGCGGCTCGCCGTCGAGACCGCCCGCGAGCGGGTGCGCGCGGAGACGTCGAGGATCGCCTCGCTCGAGCGGCGCCTCGAGGCGGAGCGGGAGGCCGCCGAGGAGGCGGCGCGTCGGGCGGTGCTCCGCAGACGTCAGATCGAGTCGGCCTCTGCGGTCGCGGAAGCGCTTCCCGCGGTGCTCGACTCTGCTGACCGCTCGGTTGCGCAGGCGCGCCTCGAGCTCGCGGCGGCCGAGGCGGAGCGGTCGGGCCGCAACCGCGAGCTCCTGGACCTCCGCAGGGCGGAGTCGGAGCTCCGCGCCCGACTTCACTCGATCACCGAGCAGGTGCACGGTCTCGAGCTGCGCATCTACGAGAAGCGCCTGCATCTGTCCAGCCTGCTGGAGCGGGCCGCCGCCCTCGGGCTCAGCGAGGAGGTGCTCCTCCGCGAGTACGGCCCCGAGGTGCCGGTCCCCGACGCCTCAGCCGAGGTCGAGGAGGGGGAGCAGCCGCCCACGCGGCCCTTCGTGCGCGAGGAGCAGGAGGAGCGCCTCGCCGTGGCGGAGCGGAAGCTCGCTCAGCTCGGCCGGGTGAACCCGCTCGCGCTCGAGGAGTTCGCGGCTCTCGAGCAGCGGCACACGTTCCTCACCGAGCAGCTCGCGGACCTGCAGAGCACCCGCAAGGACCTCCTCACGATCATCGGGGAGATCGACGAGAAGATGCAGTCGATCTTCCTCACCGCCTTCGAGGACACGAAGGCGGCCTTCGCGGAGGTGTTCCCGATCCTCTTCCCCGGCGGCACCGGCAGCATCGAGCTCACCGAGCCCGACGACCTCCTGACGACCGGCATCGAGGTGTCCGTGCGGCCCGCGGGCAAGAAGATCGAGCGCCTGTCGCTGCTGTCCGGCGGGGAGCGGTCCCTCGCGGCGGTCGCCCTGCTGGTCGCCATCTTCAAGGCCCGGCCGAGCCCGTTCTATATCATGGACGAGGTGGAGGCGGCGCTCGACGACGCCAACCTGGGCCGACTCCTCACGATCTTCGAGGACCTCCGCCGCTCCTCCCAGCTCATCGTCATCACCCACCAGAAGCGCACGATGGAGATTGCGGACGCCCTCTACGGCGTCTCGATGCGCCAGGACGGCGTCTCCGCGGTCGTCGGCCAGCGGATCGGTCGCGAGCGGGAGGAGCTCGCCGCGAGCTAGCTCCCTGGTCTTGTGCGCCTCCGCGGCTCCGCGTCACCGGAAACCGCGGGCACCACCCCTCGCTCAGCAGGCGGAAACCGACCTCGGCAGGACGGAATCGGCCTTTTCGGCCTGCCGGAGGCGGAAACCGCCTGCTGAGCGAGAGTGCAAGGACTCAGGGGAGGACGCGGAGCCAGCGGAAGCCGTAGCCCTCGAGCGGGATCACGGCGGTGCCGGGCTCGGCAAGCGTCTCCCGGGTGCCGCTGAGGAGGTCGAGGAGCGAGCCGCCGTCGACCGCGAGCTCCACGGACACCGGCTCCGCGGCGAAGTTGTGCACGAGCACCACGCAGCCCTCGTCCCACCGCATCGCATGCGCGAGGACGCTGTCGTGCCCCGAGGGCAGCAGCTCGAACGCGCCGAAGCCGATCTCGAAGGTCCGCCGGTAGCAGCCGATGAGGCTCTGCACGAAGCTGAGCAGCGAGTCCGGATCGTGCTGCTGCGACTCGACGCTGACGAACTCGGGGCCGTAGCCGCCGGGCGTCACCGGCGCAGCGAGCCTGCGCGCGGGTGCCGTCGAGAAGCCGCCGTTCGGCCCCGGATTCCACTGCATCGGCGTGCGCACCGCCGACCGGCCCTCCACTGCGAGGTTCTCGCCCATCCCGATCTCCTCGCCGTAGAACAGCGTCGGGGTGCCCGGCAGGGCGAAGAGGAGGCTGTAGGCGAGCCGGATGCGGCGAGGGTCGCCGTCCAGCATGGGCGGCAGGCGCCGGCGCAGGCCCCGGCCGTACAGCTGCATCTCGGGGTCGGGCCCGAACGCGGCGAACACCTCGCTCCGCTCCTCCTCGCTGAGCTTGTCGAGGGTGAGCTCGTCGTGGTTGCGCACGAAGATTGCCCACTGCGCCCCGTCGGGCAGGTCCGGCCGTCCGGCGAGGGCATCCGCGAGGGGCCGGGCGTCCTGCCGGGCCAGGGCGAGGTACAGGTGCTGCATGCCGAGGAAGTCGAACTGCATGGTGAGCTCGCCGCCGTCGGGCCCGCCGAAGAACTGGAGCTGGTCGGCGTACGGCAGGTTGACCTCGCCGAGGAGGACCGCCTGGCCCGACCGCCGGTTCATGAAGGACCGGAGCGACCGCAGGTACTCGTGCGGATCGGGCAGGAGGGAGGCGGCGTCCTTCACCCCGCTCGTGTCGAGGATGAAGGGCACAGCGTCGACCCGGAACCCGGAGACTCCGAGCTGCAGCCAGAAGCCCATGATCTTGGCGATCTCGTCCCGGACCAGGGGATTGGTCACGTTGAGGTCGGGCTGCTGGCGATAGAAGCTGTGCTGGTAGTACTGGCCCGTCTTCTCGTCGTACTGCCAGACGCCGTTCTCCTTGTCGGGGAAGACGTTCTCCTCGTGGCCGGGCGGGGAGCGTCCCGCCACACGTACCAGTCGCGGTACGGCGACTCGCGGCTGGACCGCGACGCCTTGAACCAGGGGTGCTGGTCGGAGGTGTGGTTGACGACGAGGTCGATGATGACCCGGATACCCCGGTCGGCGGCGAGGCGGAGCACCTCGACCAGCTCGCCGTGGGTGCCGAGTCGGGGGTCGACGCCGTAGAAGTCGGTGATGTCGTAGCCGTCGTCGCGGCCGGGGGTCGGATAGAAGGGCATCAGCCAGAGGCAGGTGATGCCCAGTGAGGCGAGGTGGTCGATGCGGTGCGCGAGGCCGACGAAGTCGCCGCGCCCGTCGCCGTTGCCGTCCTGGTAGGTCTCCACGTCGAGGCAGTAGACGACCGCGGAGCGCCACCAGAGGTCGCTGGTGTCGGTGATCCTCATCGCGTCGCCCGAGCCGTGACCGGGAGCTGCGGCAGGACGTGCTCGCCGAACGCGTCCAGGAATTCGTCCTGCTGCTGACCCACGTGGTGCAGGTACACCTCGTCGAAGCCGAGCTGCATGAGCTCGGTCAGCTTGCCGACGTGCCAGCCGAGGTCGGACGAGACGAGCACGGCCTCCTTCGTCGCCTCCGTCGGCAGGTCCTTGGTCCGCTCGTCGAAGGCCTCCGGCGCATCGAGGTCCCAGGCGAGGTCCGGCGGCAGATTGTTCGCGCGCCACTGCTCGTGGGCGATCGCCAGCGCCTCCTCGTCGGTCTTCGCGTAGCTGACGTGCACCTGGAGGACGAGGGGGCCCGTGCCGCCGCCGTCCCGGAAGGCGTCCGACACCTTCCGCACCTCGTCGACGGGCTGGGCGATCGTCGCGAGGCCGTCCGCCCAGCCGCCCAGCCAGCGGGCGGTCTCCGCGCTGACCGCGGCGCCGAGGAGCAGCGGAGGCGTCTCCGGAAGCGTCCACAGCCGCGCGCGGTCCACCGTGACGAGGCCGTCGTGGCTGACCTCCTCGCCGGCGAGGAGGGCGCGCATGACGTCCGCCGACTCCTTGAGCCGCTGGTTGCGGACGTCCTTGGCCGGCCACGCGTCGCCGGTGATGTGCTCGTTGAGGTTCTCGCCGGACCCGAGGGCGACCCAGAGCCGATCCGGGTACATGGCGGCGAGCGTGGCCGCGGCGTGGGCGACGATCGCCGGGTGGTAGCGCTGCCCGGGAGCCGTCACGAGCCCGTGCGGGATGCTCGTCCGCTCGAGCGACGCGCCGAGCCACGACCACGCGAAGCCCGACTGTCCCTGCCGGACGCTCCATGGGGCGATGTGGTCGGAGCACATGGCACCGGTGAAGCCCACCTCCTCGGCACGGCGCACCGCTCGCAGCAGCTCGCTCGGGTGGATCTGCTCGTGGGAAGCGTGGAAGCCGATCACAGTCATGCTCTTCCTCCGTCGTGTCTCCCCGAGGCTATCCGCGGGCTCGGGGGCGGGGACAGGGGTGGCCTGCCTGCTTCGGGACTGCAGAGGGGCGGCCCTCGCCGCGGATAGGCTTTCGCCGTGGCAGATCGCACCCCCTGGTCGCTGGCCGGCCGCCTCCGCGGCATGTTCGGCGGAGCGAAGCGGACCATCGACGAGGACACCTGGGAGGACCTCGAGGCCGCCCTCATCGGCGCTGACTTCGGGCCGACCGTCACCGACGAGACCATCGCGGACCTCCGGGAGAAGGTCGATCGGTACCGGACCACCGACCCCGGGACCTGCAGCGGATGCTGCGGGAGACCATCGAGGAGCGCCTGTCCAAGTTCGACCCCACGCTCCGCCTCACCGAGCGCCCCGCCGTCGTGCTCGTTGTGGGCGTGAACGGGGTCGGCAAGACCACCACGATCGGGAAGTTCGCCAAGTTCGTGCGCAACTTCGGCCGCACCGTGGTGGTGGGCGCGGCGGACACCTTCCGCGCCGCGGCCGTCGAGCAGCTCGCCACCTGGGCCGAGCGTGCCGGCGCCGACATCGTCCGGCCGCAGCATCCCGGCCAGGACCCGGCGTCCGTCGCCTTCCAGACCATCGAGCAGGCCAAGCGCAACGGCACCGAGATCGTCATCATCGACACGGCCGGCCGGCTGCACACCAAGGCCGGGCTCATGGACGAGATGACGAAGATCACGCGCGTCATCGAGAAGCAGGCGCCCATCGCGGAGGTGCTGCTCGTCCTCGACGCGACCACCGGCCAGAACGGTCTGATGCAGGCGGAGGCGTTCCTCGAGTCCGCGGGCGTCACGGGCCTCGTGCTCACCAAGCTGGACGGCTCCGCCAAGGGCGGCTTCGTGCTCGCGGTCCAGGAGCGCACCGGGCTGCCGATCAAGCTCATCGGCCAGGGCGAGGGCATCGGCGATCTCACCGGCTTCACCCCGCACGTGTTCGCCCAGAACCTGGTCGGGGTCTGACCGCGGCTTGCGCTCGGGTCGGCTGATCGAATCACGGAGAATCGGCGGCCGTCTCGCGGGGCAGCTGACCGAATCACGGAGAATCGGCCGCTGACGAGGCGCTCCATGCGGTTTCGGGGCCGTGGACGCTCGAATCTCCTTGATTCGGTCAGGACCTGAAATACCGCCGGTGCTCGGTCGGGACCGCGTCAGGGCCGAGCTGACCGGATCACGGAGAATCAGTCACTCGTGAGCCGGTTCTCCCAGATCCAGGGCCGATGCGGGGCGGATCTTCGTGACTTGGTCAGGGAACGGGGCAGCGTGCCGGATCAGAAGCGAGAGGCGACCTCGAACAGGACTTCCTCGTCGCCGGCGTACACGCCCTCCCGGCGGGGCCAGTGCACGATGACCTCGTCGAACCCCAGCTCGGCGGCGCGTCCCTCCGCGTCCTGGTAGGCGTCGACGCTCTCCAGGGCGAACTGGGCGCCGGAGTCCAGGTTGAGGTAGCGCTGCAGCGGCCGTCCGGCGGCTTCCTCGGCGTCGCGGGAGAGCTCCACCGCCTCGGCGACTCCGCGCCACCAGCCGTCCCGGGAGCTCTCGTCGCGCGACCGGCCGCCGAGCGTGATCCAGCCGTCGCCGCGTTCCGCCGCGTAGCGGATGCCCTTCGGACCGTCGGCGGCGATCAGGAGCGGCACGCGCGGGGACTGGGCCGGAGTGCCGACCATGCGGGCCTTGTTCGCTGTGAACCACTCGCCCTTGAAGGAGATCCCATCCGACCCGGGCGGCTCGAAGCGGAGGAGGGCGTCGAGGCCGTCCGCGAACTCGACGAACCGCCGGTGCCGCTCGCCCGGCGTCAGCATCCGCTGATCGAGCACGGTCGCGTCGAAGCCGGTGCCGCCGGAGCCGAGGCCGAGCTGCACGCGGCCGCCCGAGATGTCGTCGAGCGTCGCCACATCTTTCGCGAACGTGACGGGGTGGCGGAAGTTGGGGGAGGCGACGAACGTGCCGAGGCGGATGTCCGTCGTCACCGTGGCGGCCGCGACCAGGGTGGGGATCGTCGCTCCCCACGGCTCGTCGGCGAGGCTGCGCCAGGACAGGTGGTCGTAGGTCCAGGCGGAGTCGAAGCCGAGCCCCTCCGCGCTGCTCCACAGTCGGCGGGCCTCCCGCCACGGCTGCTGGGGGAGGAGGACGATGCCGTGCCGCATCCTCACGCCTCCAGATACATGCGGCTCAGCGCGACGTAGGTGTCCGCGTTGCGGCGGATCCCCTCGCGCTCCTCGTCGGTGAGCTCGCGGCGCACCTTGGCCGGCACCCCGGCCACAAGGGAGCCCGGAGGGATGACGGTGTCCTCCAGGACCACCGCGCCGGCCGCCACGAGCGAGCCCGCGCCCACGACCGCCCGGTTGAGCACGGTCGCGCCCATCCCGATCAGGCAGTCGTCCTCGACGGTGCAGCCGTGCACGACCGCGCCGTGCCCGACGCTCACGCCGCTGCCGATCCGCACGGGAAGGCCGGGATCGCCGTGCACCACCACGTTGTCCTGGAGGTTGCTGCGCTCGCCGAGCTCGATCGCGTCCCGGTCCGCGCGCAGCACGGCGCCGAAGAACACGCTCGAGGTGGCGGCGAGAGTCACCCGGCCGATGAGCGTCGCGGTCGGCGCGACGAACGCGTCCTCCGCGATCGTGGGGTGGACACCGTCGAAGGGCAGCACAGTCGGCATGCGCCCACGCTAGCGCCGAGCTGCGACACGGCTGCCGCCGGCATCCGCATCACTCCGGACTGTCCGCACCGGAGACCGCTGCGGAGAGTCCCCAGTGGTGCGGTCAGGCGAACGCGTCCTCGACGACGGACCGGTCCTCCTCGGACAGGTCGAGCCCGAGCGCCTCGTGGACGGCGTCCCATTGGTGGGCGCTCCGCGGAGAGACGATCGGGGCGGTCACGAGAGGGTGCGCGCGGAGCCAGGCCAGGGCGAGCCCGGCCGTGCTGACCTCGAAGTCCCGGGCGAGGCGCGCGAGCCGCTCGACGCGCTCCAGCGCGCCTGGCGTGAACACGTCCGCGTAGATGGCGCCGGCCAGGCCGATGCGGCTGTTCGGGTGCACCTCCGCGCCGCCGAGGTACCGATCCGAGAGGATGCCACCGGCCAGCGGGGAGTACGGCGTGTAGCCGAGCCCCTCGGCGGAGGCCAGCGGCAGCAGGTCCCGCTCGTCCGCTCGGACGAGGAGGCTGAACGAGTTCTGCACCCACTCGGGACGGGGAGGCCCTCCGCATCGGCGACGCTCAGCAGCTCCTCCAGCTGCCCGGGCGTCACGTTGCTGCAGCCGTACGCGCGGATGGTGCCCTCCTCGAGCGCCGCCGCGAAGGCGGCGAGCGTCTCGGCCACGGGAGTGGACGGGTCCGGACCGTTGCTCAGGTAGAGGTCGACGCGGCCGAGGCGCCGGATGCTGGCCGCCAGCTGCCGGGCGATGTGCCCTCCGGAGAGGTCCATCCGGTCCTGGCCGGGCTCTGCGCGGCCGCCGACCTTGGTGGCGACGAGGGCATCCTCCGGCTCGCGCTCGCCGAGCCAGCGGCCGACCGCCTCCTCGCTCGCGCCGCCGCCGTACGTGTTCGCGGTGTCGATCACGCGGATGCCGAGCTCCCACGCCTCGTCGAGGCGCTCGAGACCCTGCTTGAGGGTGAGGCCCTTGCCGCGCGTGGCGACGGAGGCGCCGATGCCGCCGATCCCGCCCGCCCCGAAGAAGAACTCGGTGACGGCGATGCCGCTCCTGCCCAGCTGCACCTCGCGCACCCGCTCACGCTAGCCCTCCTGCCGAGTACGTTCCGGCTCGAAAGGTAAGGCGCAACGTACATTCCGGGCCGGAACGTACCAGGGGTCGACCCGGGGGCGGGGCGGCGGCGGGTAGACTGTCGGCCTTATGGCGACCTTCGGTTCCCTCTCCGACCGGCTCACTCAGGCTCTCGCGAACCTCCGCAACAAGGGGCGGCTCAGCCCCGCGGACGTCGACTCCACGGTGCGCGAGATCCGGCGCGCCCTGCTCGAGGCGGACGTCAACCTCGACGTGGTCAAGCAGTTCACCGGCCGCATCCGCGAGCGCGCCCTCGAGGCGTCCGCCAGCCAGGCGCTCAACCCGGCCCAGCAGGTCGTCCAGATCGTCAACGAGGAGCTCGTCGGCATCCTCGGCGGCCAGCAGCGCCGCCTCGAGTTCGCCAAGCGCCCGCCGACCGTGATCATGCTCGCCGGCCTCCAGGGCGCAGGAAAGACCACCCTGGCCGGCAAGCTCGCGCGCTGGCTCGTCAAGGAGGGCCACCGCCCGCTGCTCGTCGCCGCCGACCTCCAGCGCCCGAACGCCGTCACCCAGCTCCAGGTCGTGGGCGAGCAGGCCGGCGCCGCCGTGTTCGCGCCCGAGCCCGGCAACGGCGTGGGCAACCCGGTGCGGGTCGCCAAGGACTCGATGCGCTTCGCGACGGACAAGCAGTACGACGTGGTCGTCATCGACACTGCGGGCCGCCTGGGCGTCGACGCGGACATGATGAAGCAGGCCGCGGACATCCGGAAGGCCACCGACCCGGACGAGGTCCTGTTCGTCATCGACGCGATGATCGGCCAGGACGCCGTCACCACGGCTCGCGCCTTCCAGGACGGCGTCGACTTCACCGGCGTGGTCCTCACCAAGCTCGACGGCGACGCCCGCGGCGGTGCGGCCCTGTCCGTCGCCTCCGTGACCGGACGGCCGATCCTCTTCGCCTCGACGGGCGAGCGGCTCGAGGACTTCGAGCCCTTCTACCCCGACCGCATGGCGAGCCGCATCCTCGACCTCGGCGACATCCTCACCCTCATCGAGCAGGCCCAGTCGGCCTTCGACGAGGAGGAGGCCCGCAAGGTCGCGGAGAAGTTCGCGACCGACAGCTTCACGCTCGAGGACTTCCTCAAGCAGATGCAGCAGTTGCGCAATATGGGCTCGATCAAGAAGATGATCGGGATGCTGCCGGGCGCCAAGGGCATGCGCGAGCAGCTCGACAACTTCGACGAGCGCGACATCGTCCGCACCGAGGCGATCATCCAGTCGATGACGCGCGCCGAGCGGCTGAACCCCAAAATTCTCAACGGCTCGCGCCGCCTTCGCATCGCGCGGGGCTCCGGCATGACCGTGACGGACGTGAACCAGCTCGTCCAGCGCTTCGAGCAGGCCGCGAAGATGATGAAGACGGTCGCCAAGGGCGGCGTCCCGCAGGTGCCCGGCATGGGGCCCGTCCCGGGCGCGAGCTACCGCGGCAAGCCGCAGAAGAAGAAGCAGTCGGGGTCCCGGTCCGGCAACCCCGCCAAGCGTGCCGCCGAGAACGCGGCATTCGCGGCGTCCGCCGCGGCGCCCGCGTCGGGCAACGGGTCGGGCTTCGGCCTGGGCGGCGCCGCACGCGGGGCCGACGCGCCGAGCGAAGAGGACCTCGCGGCGCTGCAGAAGCTCCTCGGCCGCTGACGGGCCCGCGGACGTAGGCGGACGGCGCCCTCGTCCCCTCCCGGTCCTCCGTCCTGTCCACCTGCGCGGATCAGGAAAACGCTTCGCGGATCAGGACACTCGGCCGTTCTCGCACGCCCTCCAGGAACTTCAGCGGCGTGTCGAGGGCGATCTCCTGATCCGCGCGGACCGGCTCCCCGGATGCATTCAGGCGAATGGATCGTAGGCTGACGACACCAGACCGAAGGAGCCCCTGTGAGCGAGCACGACCCGTACGCCATCTTCAACTCCGTCCCCTCGTTCGAGGTGACGAGCACCGACGTCAGCCACGGCGAGCTCGTGCCGGCCCCGCACTGGGGCGACAGCGGTGGCGGCGACGACGTGTCCCCGCAGCTGTCCTGGAGCGGCGCTCCCGAGGGCACCAAGAGCTTCGCCGTGACCGTCTACGACCCGGATGCGCCCACCGCCTCCGGCTTCTGGCACTGGGCCGTCTACAACATCCCCGCCGGCGTCACCGAGCTCGCACAGAACGCGGGCGCCGCGGGTGGGGACCTCCCCGCGGGGGCCCGCACGCTCAAGAACGAGATGCGGCTCGCGCAGTACAGCGGCCCGACGCCGCCGGACGGAACGGGGCGTCACCGCTACTTCTTCGTGGTGTGGGCCCTCGACACGACGCTCGACCTCGACCCCGAGGCGACGCCGGCCATCCTCGGCTTCAACGCCGGCTTCCACGCGCTGGGCCGCGGCACCCTCGTCGCGACCGCCGAGTACGGCGACATCCCGGCCTAGGCTCGCCTGCGAGACGGGGACGGCGCTAAGGCGTCCCCGTCTCGATCGGGAGCTCGGTGCGGCTGTACTGGGACCAGGAACCCGGGTAGAGGCGCCCCGGGCCGAACCCGGCGTACTCGAGGGTCAGCAGGTTGTGGGTGGCGGTGACGCCGGAGCCGCAGTAGGAGATCACCGGCGTGCCCTCACGCACGCCGACGCGCTCGAACCGCTCGCGCAGCACCTCGCGGGGGAGCAGGCGGCCGTGCTCGTCCAGGTTCTCGCGGCACGGGACGCTGACCGCGCCGGGGATGTGACCGGCCCGCGGATCGACGGGCTCGTTCTCGCCGCGGTAGCGGTCCCCGTTCCGCGCGTCGATCACGACGTCCTCGACGCCCGGCTGCTCTTCGGTCGCCCGCAGCTCCTCCAGCTGAGCGATGTGCTCGCGCGGCCACGGGGCGGCGGTGAAGGTCGCCGCAGGACGGCGGACGGGGTCCGGCTCGAGCGCTCCCGGGTAGGACTGGATGCCTCCGTCGAGGAAGGCGGCCTCGTGGCCGAGCGCTCGCAGCATCCACACGAGCCGAGCCGCGATGACCCCGCCCTCGTCGTCGTAGGCGATGACGACGTCGCCGTCCCCGATGCCGAGGGCCGCCATGCCGTCCGCGAAGTCGATCGGATCCGGAAGCGGATGCCGGCCCGCAGCGTCCGAGGATGGCCCGCTGAGCCGCTCCTCGAGCTCGACGAAGACCGCGCCCGGAATATGCCCGGCGTCGTATGCACCCCGGCTCGACCGGCCGTCGAGGTACCAGCGGACGTCGGCGAGGACGACTTCGGAGCGGTGTTCGGCGAGCCAGGAGGGGGACACGACGGGAGGGATCACCCGTCCTACGCTACGGGGCCCAAGGGGGCGCGTGTCCGGAGGCGCATTCTGCAGCGGCGATACTGGACGGGATGAGTATCGACGCGTTCGCCGCCACCTCCCTCCCCGTCCGAGTCGGCGTGCAGATCGCGCCGCAGCACGCGCTCTACCCGAAGATCCGCGAGGCCGTGCAGGAGGTCGAGGACCTCGGCGTCGACGTGCTCTTCAACTGGGACCACTTCTTCCCGCTGCACGGCGAGCCGGACGGCCTCCACTTCGAGGCCTGGTCGCTCCTCGCGGCGTGGGCCGAGCAGACCTCGCGGATCGAGCTCGGACCGCTCGTCAACTGCAACACGTACCGCAACCCGAACCTCCAGGCCGACATCGCCCGGACGATCGACCACATCAGCGGCGGCCGTCTCATCTTCGGCACCGGCTCCGGCTGGTTCCAGCGCGACTACGACGAGTACGGCTACGAGTTCGGCACCGCCGGGCAGCGCCTCGACGCGCTCGCCCGGGACCTGCCGATCATCCGGGACCGCTGGACGAAGCTGAACCCGGCTCCGGTCCGCGACATCCCGATCCTCATCGGCGGCGGCGGCGAGAAGAAGACCCTCCGCATCGTCGCCGAGCACGCCTCCATCTGGCACAGCTTCTCCAACACCGAGACGCTCGAGCGCAAGCTCGGCATCCTGGCGGGGCACGCGGATGCGGTGGGCCGCGACGTCCGCGAGATCGAGATCTCGACCGGCGTCGAGCTCGACTTCTCCGAGGGCCTCCTCGAGGCGCAGCACGCGCTCGGCGTCCGGCTGTTCACTGTCGGCCTGAGCGGTCCGGACTACGACATGGCGCCCGTGCGCCGGCTGCTGGCCTGGCGCGACGCCGCCAACGCCTGAGCCGGGCGACCTCCGCAGGTCGGCGCTGACCGAATCACGGAGGTTCCCGCAAGGAGTGTCCTGCTTCGGCATCCGGACGCTCGCCACGGCCCGAATCTCCGTGAGTCGGTCAGCAGCTCCGGACAGTCAGCGCGAGAAGCGCGAGGAGCGCCCCGGTGACGCCGGCAGGCCGAACTCAGGCGCGCGGCAGCCCGTCGCGGAGCTCTGCGACCAGAGCGGCGACGACCGCCTTCAGGCTTCCGCCGTTCCGCGCGGACGTCGTGAGCTGGCGCTCGTAGCTCGCGCCCCGGTCCAGGATGACGTCGAGCTCGTGCAGCTCGTCCAGGCAGCCGAGCCGCTCGGCGACCGGCTCGAGGCGCGTGATCAGGTCGCGCGTGTCGTCGCGGACGAGCCGCTCGTCGCCTGCCGCGTTCTGGATGAGGATCGTCTCCATCCCGTACCGGGCGGCGCGCCACTTGTTCTCCTTGACGAACCAGGGCTGCATGCTCGGCGGCTCGATGCCCCGGTCGAGCATGGACGACAGGTCCTCGACGAGGCACTGCACGAGGGCCGTCATCGCGCGCACCTCGGACACCGTCGACAGCCCGTCGCAGGCGCGCACCTCGATGGTCCCCCAGCGCGGGGACGGCCGGATGTCCCACCGGATCTCGTCGAAGTGGTCGATCACGCCCACGTGCGTGAGGTCGGCGACCAGAGACTCGTACTCGCTCCACTCGGTGAGGTGCGGCGGGAGCCCGGCGGTCGGCAGCTGCTGGAACATCAGGGCCCGGTTGGACGCGTACCCGGTGGCCTCGCCGCTCCAGAACGGGCTGGAGGCCGACAGCGCCTGCAGGTGCGGGTAGTAGGGGAGGAGCCCCGCGAGGATCGGCAGGACCTTGGCCTGATCGTCGATCCCCACGTGCATGTGGACGCCCCAGATGAGCATCTGCCGTCCCCACCACTGCGTGCGGTCGATGAGGGTCGCGTAGCGCTCCTTGTCCGTCACGCGCTGCTGCGTCCATTGGGCGAAGGGATGGGTCCCCGCGCACATGAGATCGACGCCGAGCGGCTCGGCCGCATCCCGGACCTGGGCGATTGTCTCCTCCAGGTCGCCCACGGCGCCGAGCACCGTCTTGTGCACTCCGGACACGACCTCGACCGTGTTGGTCAGCAGCTCGGCCGTGATGCGGGAGAAGCCCTCGTCGTCGGTCAGGTCGAGCGTGGAGAGGATCTCAGGCGCCGCGGGGGCGAGATCGCCGCTGGCATGGTCGACGAGCGCGAGCTCCCACTCGACGCCGAGATCGGATCGCGCTGAACGGGCGAATTCGATGGCCACGGCGTCATCCTGTCACGACACCCGTCATCGGCCCCTCGCGGAACGTCGAGAAACGCGGCCGGCCGGCGGAAGTCCTCCCCCGGAAGCCGCCCCGAGGCACCCGCGGCAGCAAGGAGGAACCTCCGCCGCGTTCCTGCCAGCCACCGTCGACACGATGCCGTGTCCGATCGCCGCGAGTGCGGTGTCGGAGGGGCGAACTAGCGTGGACGAGTGACGTCCACACCGCCCTCGGCCGCTCCTCCCGTCGACCTCGCTGCGCCCGGACGCGCGTTCGCGATCCCGCTCGCGATCGGTGTGACGCTGCTGTCCTGGGCGAGCGCCTTCGTCGTCATCCGCGGCGTCGGCGACTCGCTCTCGCCGGGCTCCCTGGCCCTCGCCCGCCTGCTCGTCGGCACCCTCGCCCTCGGGCTCTTCCAGCTGCGCCGCCCTGGGTCCGTCCCACCCGGCGCGAGTGGCTGTTCCTCATCGGCTTCGGCGTGCTGTGGTTCGGCTTCTACAACCTGTGCCTCAACTTCTCCGAGCAGACGCTGGATGCCGGCACGGCGTCCATGGTCGTCAACATCGGCCCGATCCTGCTGGCGCTCGGCGCCGCCCTCTTCCTGGGCGAGGCGCTGCACCGCTGGGTCGTGATCGGCGCCGCCGTGTCCTTCGCCGGCGTCCTGCTCATCGGGGTGCAGAGCGGGACGCACGGCCTCGACAACACCGTCGGGGTGATCGCCGCGCTGCTCGCCGCGGTCGTCTACACCGGGGGAGTGCTCTTCCAGAAGCCGCTGCTGCGCCGCATCCCGGCCGCCCAGGTCACCTTCCTCGGCGCGGCGATCGGTGCGGTCGTGTGCCTCCCCTTCACGCCCGCTCTCGTCGCCGATGTGTCCCGTGCTCCGGCCTCCGCGATCGTCGGGGCGATCTACCTCGGGCTGGTGCCGACTGCTCTCGCGTTCAGCACGTGGGCGTACGCGCTGCAGCGCATGCCGGCCGCACGCCTGGGCCTCACGACGTACCTCGTGCCGCCGATCGCGATCCTCCTGGCGCTCGTGGCGTTCGGCGAGGTTCCGGGGCCGCTCGCCATCGTGGGCGGCGTCCTCTGCCTGGGCGGCGTCGCCCTGACCCGGCGGCGCGCCGCGGCCCGATAGCGGGATTCGCCGTTCCTCCCGCGATCTGTCAGAATTATCAGTCGAGTCCGCGACGCCCGACCCTCTATCAGGCGTCCTCACTCCCCATCGAGCTTCCGCCGAGTGTGCCCCCACGCGTCCGGCGCAGTTTCTCACCTTTACACACGCACACAGGAGAATTGTGGCTGTCAAGATCCGTCTCAAGCGCCTCGGCAAGATCCGCGCGCCCTACTACCGAATCGTCGTCGCCGACTCGCGCACCAAGCGCGACGGCCGCGTGATCGAGGAGATCGGCAAGTACCACCCCACGGAGGAGCCGTCGCTCATCCAGGTGGACTCCGAGCGGGCCCAGTACTGGCTCGGCGTCGGCGCGCAGCCGACCGAGCAGGTCGCCGCGCTGCTCAAGCTCACCGGTGACTGGGGCAAGTTCAAGGGCGACAAGGACGCCGTGAGCACCGTCCGCGTCAAGGAGCCCAAGGCCCCCTTCGTCGTCGACGAGAAGAAGAAGGCCGTCCTCCGGCCGAAGTCCGAGGCCAAGGCCCCGGCCGCCGCCGAGACGACGGAGGCCGCCGAGCCCGCCGCCACCGAGAGCGACGCGTAGTCCGTGCTCGCTGACGCGCTCGAGCATCTCGTCAAGGGGATCGTCGACAATCCGGACCAGGTCAAGGTCGCGGAGCGGTCGACGCCGCGTGGCGACCTGCTCGAGGTGCGCGTGCACCCGGACGACCTGGGCCGGGTGATCGGCCGCTCGGGCCGCACCGCGAAGGCGCTGCGCACCCTGGTGACGGCGCTTGCCGACGGACGGCGCGTGCGCGTCGACGTCGTCGACACCGACGAATAGGTCGGTCGTGCCGAAGAAGCAGCCGAGCGGTCCGTCCGCTCAGACGCAGCTGAGGGTCGGGCGCCTGACGAAGGCGCACGGCCTGAAGGGCGGGCTGAAGCTCGAGCTGTTCACCGACGACCCGGACAAGCGCTTCCAGCCCGGCTCCGAGTTCTCGCTGCAGGTGCCCACGTCCTCCCCGTGGCACGGGAAGCGCCTCGCCCTGGCCGAGCTGCGCTGGTACAACGGCCAGCCGGTGGGGTTCTTCGAGGGCGTGACCGACCGCGAGGGCGCCGAGAGCCTCGTCAAGGCGATCCTGTGGATCGACCAGTCGCCGGACGAGGCGCCCGAGGAGGACGCCTGGTACGACCACCAGCTGGTGGGGCTCACGGTCGTCCGCGACGGTGAGCCCGTCGGCGCGATCGCGCGGGTCGACCACTTCCCGGCGCAGGACCTGCTCGTGGTCCAGGCCGGCGAGCGCGAGGTGCTCGTTCCCTTCGTCAAGGCGATCGTGCCCTCGGTCGACACCGAGAAGGGCGTCGTGACCGTGACCCCACCGGCGGGGCTCTTCGAGGACCTGCCGGACGAGGACGAGGGGACAGGCGCCGGACGTCGCCGGACCGCCGCGGACGCGGAGGCTGCGGACGCCGGCGCTGCCGAGGGCACCGCCGCTGACGCCGCTGACGCCGCTCAGGGTGCGCCTGCAGCAGAGTCCGGCGTCGGCGACGCCGCAGCTGAGGCGTCCGTCGCATCGGGCGGGACCGCACATGCCGAGGACGCTGCGGCAGCACCCGGCGAGGACGCCACGTCGGAAGCGCCTGCCAAGGCGAAGCGGCCCGCCAAGGCCAAGAAGCCCGCGAAGGCCGCGAAGAGCACAGCCGCGCCGGACGCGGCGCCCACCGCGGACCCCGGCGACGACGCTGCCCCGGTCGAGTCGGCCAGCGAGTCAGCGACCGCGGCGTCTGCTCCCACCGCCTGATCGGGTGCCCGTGCGCATCGACATCGTCACGATCTTCCCGGGGTACTTCGACGTCCTCGACGTCTCCCTGCTCGGCAAGGCCCGCGTGCAGGGCATCCTGGACGTCCGCGCCCACGACCTGCGCGACTTCACGCACGACCGGCACCGCACGGTCGACGACACCCCGTACGGCGGCGGCGCCGGCATGGTCATGCGCCCGGAGCCCTGGGGAGAGGCACTCGACGCCGTGCTGCCCGCCGGCGATGACGCCGTCCTCCTGGTGCCGACCCCCGCGGGCGAGCGCTTCACGCAGCGGATCGCGGAGGAGCTGGCCCAGGAGCAGCACCTCGTCTTCGCCTGCGGACGCTACGAGGGCATCGACCAGCGCGTCGTGGAGCACGCCGCCGGCCGGGCGCGCGTGCGCGAGCTGAGCCTCGGTGACTACGTGCTGAACGGGGAGAGGTGGCGGCCCTCGCGATCATCGAGGCGGTCGCCCGGCTCGTGCCCGGCGTCATCGGCAACCCGGCCAGCCTCACCGAGGAGAGCCACACCGACGGCCTCCTCGAGTACCCGAGCTACACGAAGCCCGCCACCTGGCGCGGGCTCTCCGTCCCGGATGTCCTGCTGAGCGGCAACCACGGCGAGATCGCCCGCTGGCGCCGCGCGCAGCAGGAGGAGCGCACCCGCCGGGTCCGCCCCGACCTCCTGCCCGAGTCCTGACCCGGCTCCTCTCGCTCAGCAGGCAGAAACCGCCTTCGGCAGGCGGGATCCGCCGCTTTCGACCTGCTGAAGGCGGAAAGTGCCTGCCGAGCGAGAGGACGGGCGGGTTCAGCGCGAGCGCTGAGTGAGGACGATGGGCCCGTCGTCGGTGATCGCGACGGTGTGCTCGCTGTGCGCGCCGCGCGAGCCGTCCGCGCTGCGCAGGGTCCAGCCGTCCTCGTCGGTGTAGAGCTGGTCGGTCGTCGCGAGCAGCCACGGCTCGATCGCGAGCACGAGGCCCGCCCGCAGCTTGAGGCCGCGGCCGGCGCGCCCGTTGTTGGGGACGTGCGGGTCGCCGTGCATGGTGTGGCCGACGCCGTGGCCACCGAAGTCGAGGTTGACGGAGTAGCCGGCGCCCTCGCACACCGCTCCGATGGCGGCGGAGATGTCGCCGAGCTTGTTGCCCGGGACGGCCTGGGCGATCGCCGCCTCGAGCGCGCGCTCGGTGGTGGCGATGAGCCGGAGGTCCGGCTCCATCGGGGTGCCCGCGACGACCGTGAGAGCGGAGTCGGTGACCCAGCCGTCGACCGACGCGGCGAAGTCGACGCTCACGACATCGCCGTCCCGGATCGCATAGTCGTGGGGGAGGCCGTGCAGCACCGCGTCGTTGACCGACGTGCAGAGCACCTTGCCGAAGGGCATCGCGCCGAAGGAGGGGTGGTAGTCGATGTAGCAGCTCTCGGCGCCGCGCTCCTTGATCATGCGGTGCGCGATGGCGTCGAGCTCGAGCAGGTTGACGCCGACCTTGATCTCGTCGCGGAGGCGCTCGAGCACGCTCGCCACGAACACGCCGGCGGGCCGCATCGCCTCGATCTCCGCGGGGGTCCTCAGCTCGATCATGGCTCTCCTGCCTCCTTCACCTGTCCGACCCTAACGCCCGGCGTGCCGTTCTCCTTCCGGCCGGGGGACCGGGCAGCGGCCCGCGCAACGCTCATCGCGAACACCCTGGTCGCTCCCGGACAGCGGCTCTAGGCTCCTGCCATGTTGGTGCGCAAGGCCTTCTTCTACTGGCAGTTCGCAGCGGTGGTCGTCCTGCCCGTCTGGATCCTGGTGGGCTGGACGGTGTGGGGCCGCGCCGGGGAGTTCGTCAGCGTCGCCATCGCGGCCCCGTTCCTCGTCCTCGCGCTGCTCGGCGTCGCGGGGGTGAGCTACGCGCGCAAGTCGGCTCGGACGACGCGGACGGCGTCGTGGCTGGACGTGGCTGTCGCGGGCGCCTGGCACCTCGCCGTGATCGCCGCGGGGTTCTTCGGCCCCGCCACAGGCGCCTTCGCGGCCCTCTCGGTCGCGCTCGGCATCGCGGCGTTCGCGAGCGTCACCTGGCAGCTGGTGCAGGAGACGCGGAAGCGCGTCCGCCGGGTGTTCGAGAACATCCAGCGCGGCGCGGTGCCCTACGGCACGCCGCCGGCCAAGCCCGCCCCGCTGGACGCCGGCGAGTACCTCGTGATCCGCCCGTCGGATCCGCCCCGCTAGACCGCCCGAGGCGTCACTTCCGTTGCCGTTCGGGGCGGACGGAGGGCCGACTGGCATCCTCCCCGTGCGCGTTGCGCGTGCGTGTGCGGCCGAATCGGTCGCGTTGCAGGACCGCTCCGCGCTGTGACACAATTGAGGATCGTGCCGCGGCCGGTTCTGCCGCAGGGGAATCAGCTTCTTCCGCGGCCTTCTCTCTGACATCTTCCGGTCGAGCGCCTCCGTGTGCCGGCCGACGACGAGCAGTCGACCTGTGGCGGCTGCAGGAAGTGACATTCCCATGACCAACCTCCTCGACCAGGTCGACGCAGCGTCGCTGCGCTCCGACGTCCCCGACTTCCGTCCCGGCGACACCGTCAAGGTGCACGTCAACATCGTCGAGGGCAACCGCAGCCGCGTCCAGGTCTTCCAGGGCGTCGTCATCGCGCGCCAGGGCCAGGGCGTCCGCGAGACCTTCACGGTCCGCAAGATCAGCTTCCAGGTGGGCGTGGAGCGCACCTTCCCGGTGCACTCGCCGGTCCTCGACCACATCGAGGTCGTGACCCGCGGCGACGTGCGTCGCGCGAAGCTCTACTACCTCCGCGGTCTCCGCGGCAAGAAGGCGAAGATCCGCGAGAAGCGCGACGCCTGAGCAACGCATCCGAACCCCCGCGACATACACTGTCGCGGGGGTTCTTTGTTCGGCCGGCAGCCCCGGTCGGCGCGAGATGGGCGGGGCGATTTGTCTGAGAGTGCCGCTCCTGCGGTGCCGGATCCCGGCCAGCAGGAGACCCGCCGCGAGGCCCGGCAGAAGGGCCGCCGCAACCGCAGCGCGGTGCTCTTCCTCCGGGACGTGCTGGTCATCCTCGTCGTCGCGATCCTCGTCTCGTTCCTCATCAAGACGTTCCTGATCCGGTCGTTCTACATCCCGTCCGCGTCCATGGAGGACACGCTCGAGGTCAACGACCGCATCATCGTGAACCAGCTCGAGCCGTCGCTCTTCCCCTCGCGCACGGCGACGTCGTCGTGTTCCGGGACCCGGGCGGATGGCTGCCGCCTCAGACGCCGGTCGAGCAGCCCCCGCTCGTCGCCGCCCTCGACTGGCTCCTCTCCGTCGTCGGACTGTCCGCGCCGGACAGCAACGACCACCTGATCAAGCGCGTGATCGGTCTCCCCGGCGACGAGGTGTCCTGTTGCAACGCCCTGGGGCAGATGTCGGTGAACGGCATCCCGCTGTCGGAGCCCTACATCAAGCTGCCGAGCGGCATCTCGAAGGTCAGCGATCTCGACTTCGACGTGAAGGTGCCGGACGGCTACCTGTGGGTCATGGGCGACAACCGGTACAACTCCCGCGACTCGCGCTACAACACCGACAAGCCGGGCAACGGCTTCGTCCCGCTCTCGAATGTGGTCGGCCGCGCGGTCGTGATCAGCTGGCCCCTCGGCCGCTGGACGATGCTGGACGACTACCCGGACACCTTCCGCGGGGTGGAGGACGCCAGTGGCTGAACGCACGGCGGCCGCCCGGCCGAAGACCTCGACCGTGCCGAACCTCCGCCGCGAGTAGGCCCTCGCCGCGGAGGGCGCGCGCTGGGTCATCGGCTGCGACGAGGTGGGTCGCGGCGCCATCGCCGGCCCGGTCGCCGTGGGGCTCTGCGTCGTCGACCTCGCCCGCCGCATCCCGCGCGGCCTCAAGGACTCGAAGCTGCTGCCGGAAAAGCGCCGTGTCGAGCTGTCGCCCCAGGTGAGCCGGTGGGCGGTGCACTCCGCGGTCGGCATGGCGAGCAACGAGGAAATCGACGCGTACGGCCTCACGGCCGCGCTGGGGCTCGCCGGCGCGCGGGCCCTGCTCCGGCTGCTGGAGCAGGGCTTCCCCTGCTCGGAGGAGGCCGTCCTGATCCTCGACGGCAAGCACGACTACCTCACGGCCGGCCTCGTCCGGGCCGGGATCGCAGAGCGGCCGCGCATCACGACGCGGATCAAGGCCGACATGACGTGCGCCTCCGTCTCGGGCGCCTCGGTGCTCGCCAAGGTGCAGCGGGACAACCTGATGATCGGGCATCACGACGATCACCCGCACTACGGCTGGGTCAGCAACAAGGGCTACGGGTCGAGCGCCCACTGGGCGGCCATCGACGAGTTCGGCGCCTCGGACCTGCACCGGCACACCTGGCTGCGCACGCCCTCGCTGTTCGACCTGGAGGACGAGTCCGGGCAGCACCCCGGCGACACCCTGAGCGACCCCGAGGACGCGGACGAGGACGCCGGCTACGAGGACGACGACCTCGCGGACTCGGACGAGCTCGACGACGCGGACCTCGGTTCCCCCGTCTCCTGACCAAATCAAGGACATTCAGGCCGAAAGCGGTCTGCTTCCTCATGAGCAAGCTCGCGGGCAGCGAGATCTCCTTGATTTGGTCTGGGATCCGCGGCGCAGCAGGGTCGTCACCCGCGACCCCGGTCGTGGGTGCGCCCGCGGACGTAGGATGAAGCCGATGGATGAGGACGAGTTCGAGGACTACGACCGCGAGGTCGAGCTGGCGCTGTACCGCGAGTACCGGGACATCGTCGGCCAGTTCAAGTACGTCGTGGAGACGGAGCGCCGCTTCTACCTCGCCAACGAGGTCGAGCTGGTCCGCCGCGACACCGAGCACGACTTCTACTTCGAGCTGACCATGCACGACGTGTGGGTCTGGGACGTCTACCGCTCCGACCGCTTCGTGAAGTCGGTCCGCGTGCTCACCTTCAAGGACGTCAACGTCGAGGAGCTGTCCTCGAAGGAGCTGGAGCTCCCGCAGGAGCTCGCCCTCGACGAGTAGGACGCCTCGGCCGCCGATCGAGCCGCCATCGTCGCGGATCGATCAGTCGATCAACGTCTTCTGCTTCTCGACGAAGGACTCCATGTTCTTCAGCGTCGGTAGCCGGCTGAAGCCCCACCCACCCCACGCGCCGACCACAAGGCCCTGAATCAGGGTCACCCACGCGGCAGGTGCAGGGTCGCTCGCGAGATGCGCCACGCCCGCTCCGACGTTCACCATGCCGAGGAGGACAAGCAGGCTCGCCGTGATCCTCGCCCAGAGAACGGTTCGGCCTAGTGCGAGGAGGATGCCCATGCCGCAATGATCTCCGGTGGAGAGCCGACTGGAGTGCATCTCGGGGGCCGAGTGTCCCGATCGGGCGAGTACCGGCTGGCACGCCTGCGGCCCGGCAGACGATCGCCCCCTCGGTAAGAAAGAGGGTCACCGACGGGCGGCCCAGTCCTCCCCAGTTCGCCGTCGCCCTCCGATTGCACCGAACTCGCTCTCTCGCCCCGTGTCAGCGCCCACACCGGCGACCCTCTCCTTCGAGGAGGTCGCGGTGGCGAAGAAGGACGAGCTGGGGCGGTGGGGTGAGGAGGTCGCCGCCGAGCGGCTGACGAGGCTCGGCTACGACGTCGTCGACCGGAACTGGCGGTGCTCGCAGGGCGAGATCGACATCGTCGCCCGCGTCCACGGCGGCACCGCCTTCGTAGAGGTGAAGACGCGGTCCTCCCTGGCATACGGCCATCCGTTCGAGGCCATCACGAGCGAGAAGCTCGCCCGCCTGCACGGCCTCGCGATCGCCTGGTGCCGCGCCCATGCCGGGCGGCACGGTCGACTGCGCGTCGACGTCGTCGCCGTGGTGGGAAAGGCCGGCGGGGACGCGACCCTCGAGCTGCTCGAGGACGTCTTCTGATGGCGGTCGGCCGCGCCCAGTCCGTGGCGCTCGTGGGGCTTGCGGGCTCCCTCGTCGACGTCGAGGCGGAGCTGTCCAACCAGAAGCCCGGCTTCAAGTTGATCGGCCTGCCGGACTCGGCGCTGCGGGAGGCCGAGCAGCGGGTGCGTGCCGCGATCGCCAACTCGGGGCTCGAGTGGCCGAAGCGCAAGCTCACGGTCAACCTGTCTCCGGCCGACCTGCCCAAGCAGGGCTCGGGATTCGACCTCGCGATCGCCATCGCCACCCTCGCGACCACCGGTCAGATCCCGGCGCAGTCGGCCGCGCCGGTGGCGCACCTCGGCGAGCTGGCGCTCGACGGACGACTCCGCCCGATGCGAGGCGCTCTCCCGGCCGTGCTGGCGGCCGCCCGGGCAGGGGCTCGCACGGTGCTGGTGCCGTCGGCGAACCGGGAGGAGGCGGCGCTCGTCTCGGACATCAGGGTCGTCGGAGTGGCGAGCCTCCGCGACGCGGCCATCTGGCACGGTGCTCAGCTCGAGGATCAGCCGGTCGACGAGATCCGCGCAGCAGTCCCGGCGCCGACGATGCCTCCCGACGGTGACCTGGCGGACATCGTCGGCAACGACGACGCGGTCGAGGGCCTGGTCGTGGCGGCCGCCGGCGGGCACCACCTGCTCCTCGTCGGGCCACCGGGGGCGGGGAAGACGATGCTCGCCTCCCGTCTGCCGACCGTCCTGCCGCCGCTCGACGAGTCGGCGGCCCTCGAGGTCACGTCGGTCCGGTCCCTGTCCGGAGCCGCCGTCGGAGGCGCGCTCGCCGTCACGCCGCCCTTCGAGAGCCCGCACCACACGGCGACGCCCGCTGCCCTCGTCGGAGGCGGGAGCTCGATCATCAGACCGGGGTCGGCTGCCCGCGCCTCGCACGGGGTCCTCTTCCTGGATGAGGCGCCCGAGTTCTCCTCCGCGGCCCTGGAGACGTTGCGCCAGCCGCTCGAGTCGGGCGAGATCACCATCGCCCGCGCGAACGCCGTCGCGCGCTTCCCCGCACGCTTCCAGCTCGTGCTGGCCGCGAACCCCTGCCCGTGCGGGGAGTGGGGAGCGCCCGAGAACCGCTGCACGTGCCCCTCCGCGGTGCGCATGCGGTATCTCAGCAAGCTGTCGGGCCCTCTGCTCGACCGCATCGACATCCGGATTCGCGTGGCCCGGGTGACGATCGCGCAGCTGCGGCTCCGGGAGGAGCTTCCCCGCCTCGATTCGGCGACCGCGCGGGCACGGGTGGCGGACGCGCGAGCCCGGGCGGCGCGTCGCCTCGCCGACACCCCGTGGCGCACCAACGCCGACACGGCCGGGCCCTGGCTGCGGTCTCCGGCGATGGCGCTCGGCCGCGCGGTCCTCGCTCCCGTCGACCGGGCGCTGGAGCGGGGCCTCATCTCGATGCGGGGGTACGACCGGGTCCTCCGGATCGCGTGGACCCTCGCCGACCTGGACGGCGTCGATCGCCCCGGCCTCGACCAGGTCGGTCGCGCGCTGCTGCTGAGGAGGAGCGTTCCGTGATCCTGGGACTTGATGAGGCCATCGTGCGCCGCGCTGTGTCGGCGGCGCGACCTGATCGTGCGCCGGTCTCGGCCGACGAGACGGCCGAGGTGTTCGCTCGTGCAGCGTGGAGCGGCATCGCGGAGCCGGGGGACGGCGTGGCCGGCACCCTGGTGGCCGCCCTCGGAGCGGCCGGCGCACTCGCCGCGGTGAACGAGGAGCACGATCCCGCGGGCCTCGCGCATGAGGTGGGCGAGGCGACCGGGGAGGAGCTGACCCGCGAGTCGATGCGCGCAGCCGTCGAGCGCTGGCGGCCCCGGCTCGTCGCCTCCGACGCCCTGCGGTTCCTCACGTCCGCCGGTGCCCGGGGAGCGGCGCTGCTCGTGCCCGACGATCCGGAATGGCCGGCCGGCTTCGGCGACCTCGGCCCGCATCGGCCGGCTGCCCTGTGGTGTCTCGGCAACGCCGCGCTGCTGGCCTCGCCCCTTCCGATTGCGCTCGTCGGCGCGCGTGCCGCCACCGGCTACGGCGAGCACGTCTGCGCGGAGGCGTCGACCGGGCTCGTCGATCGGGGCTTCGCGATCGTTTCGGGCGCGGCCTACGGCATCGACGGGATGGCGCACCGGGCCGCACTCGCCAGCGGCGGCGCCACGGTGGCCTTCCTGGCTGGCGGTGTCGACCGCTTCTACCCCAGTGGCCACGACGCCCTGCTGACGCGGATCGCGCAGGCCGGCGCTGTCGTCTCGGAGCTGCCGTGCGGGTCGTCGCCCACGCGTTGGCGCTTCCTTCAGCGTAACCGCCTGATCGCGGCGGCGTCCCTGGCGACCGTCGTCGTCGAGGCCGGCCTGCGCTCAGGATCCCTGAACACCGCCGGCCACGCGGCCTCGCTTGGCCGACCGCTCGGCGCGGTGCCCGGTCCGGTGACCTCGGCCGCGTCGGCGGGCTGCCACCGGCTGCTGCGCGAGTTCGACGCCGTGTGCGTCACCAACGCGGACGAGATGGCCGAGCTGGTGCTCGGTCCCCAGGAGCCTCTCGTCGAGGCGGCTTCTCGCCAGGAGCCGGAGGCGACCAGGGTGCTGGACGCGATGTCGTCGCGACCCCGCTCGGTCGACGACATCGCGCGCGCCGCCGGGCTCAGCGTCGCTTCGGTGCGGTCCGCCCTCGGCGTCCTGGAACTCGAGGGGCTGGTCAGCGAGACGCCGACGGGCTGGCGCCGCCCGTGACCAGCGGATGACCCCCCCGGGTGTGCCCGATAGGCTCCGGTGCCCTCGTCGAAATCTGCCGCCGCCGATCGACGTAGGAGGAAGAGGCGGTCTCGCCTCCCGACACACACGGAGCCAGGAGGCTGCTGCAGATGGATATGAAACTCGAACTGGTTCCCCTGCCGGTGACCGACGTCGATCGGAGCATCGCCTTCTACCGGGACCAGCTCGGCTTCTCCCTCGACCACGACGTGCAGCCGGGCAACGGGATGCGCGTCGTGCAGCTCACGCCACCCGGATCAGCGTGCTCCATCGGGTTCGGCACCGGCTGGGGCAGCGGCACTGCGCCGGGGTCGGTCCGCGACCTCCACCTCGTGGTGGACAGCGTGGAAGAGGCTCGGCAGCTGGTCCTCGCACGAGGCGTCGAGATCTCCGAGATCTCGGACATGGGTGGCGTGAAGTACGCGTTCTTCGCCGACCCGGATGGCAACACGTGGGAGTTCCAGGAGATCCCCGCCCACTTCCGCTGACCGCTCGGGCCACGGGAGCACGGCCGGTCGGTCGGCCGGCTCGCGAGGCGGACGGGATCAGCGCCGCGCCAGCTCCTCCGGGTTCAGGCGCACCCCGCGCAGCAGCTGGGCGTTGAGAGCGACGACGATCGTCGAGAGCGACATCAGGATCGCGCCCGCGGCGGGGAGAGGACGAACCCGAGCGGGGCGAGCACGCCCGCCGCCAGCGGGACGGAGAGCACGTTGTACCCGGCGCCCCACGCGAGGTTCTGGATCATCTTGCGGTAGCCCGAACGGGACAGCTCGATGACCGAGAGCACGGCCCGAGGGTCGCTGCCGGCGAGGACCACGCCGGCGGACTCGATCGCGACGTCGGTGCCCGCACCGATCGCGATGCCGACGTCGGCGCGCGCGAGCGCGGGCGCGTCGTTCACGCCGTCGCCGACCATCGCGACCTTGGCGCCGCGCTGCTGCAGCCCCGCGACCTTGGCGTCCTTGTCCTCGGGACGCACCTCGGCGAAGACCTCGTCGATGCCGAGCTCCGCCGCCACCGAGTCGGCGACCTGCCGCGAGTCTCCGGTGATCATGCCGACCCGGATGCCGCGACGGTGCAGCGCGTCGACGACCTGCCGGGACTCCGGCCGCACCTCGTCGCGCACGGCGAACCCGGCGAGGACCGCGCCGTCCGCGAGCAGGTAGAGCACTGCGTCGCCCTCGGCCGACCAGGCGGCGGAGGCGGCGGTGAGCTCCGCCGGCACGGCGATGCCTGCCTCGGCCAGCAGACTCGGTCCGCCGACGCGGAGATGGCGACCGCCGACCTGACCTTCGACACCGCGCGAGGTGAGCGACCGGAACTGGGCCACCGCGGGCAGCGGCCCCACCTCCTCCTTCTCCGCGGCGCGCACGATCGCCCTCGCGACAGGGTGCTCGCTGGAGCGCTCGAGTGCCGCGGCGAGGGCGAGCGCGGTCGCCCGGTCGGTGCCTGCGGAGACCGCGATGGCGGACACGGCGGGCTCGCCCCGCGTGAGGGTTCCGGTCTTGTCGAAGAGCACCGTGTCGACGGACCGCATCCGCTCGAGCGCCAGCCGGCTCTTCACCAGGACGCCCGCGCGGGCCGCCCGCTCGGTGGAGATCGCGATGACGAGCGGGATGGCGAGGCCGAGCGCGTGCGGGCAGGCGATCACCAGGACGGTCACGGTGCGCGTGATCGCATCGTCCGCGCTGCCGAGCAGGAGCCAGATCGCGAAGGTGAGCACGCCGGCGCCCGCCGCGAAGTAGAACAGGAGGGCTGCCGCGCGGTCGGCGAGGGCCTGCGCCCGCGACGATGAGTTCTGCGCGTCGGCGACCAGCCGCTGGATCCCGGCGAGCGCCGTGTCGTCGCCCACCGCCGTGACCCGGACGCGGATCGCGGAGTCTGTGGCGACCGTGCCCGCAGTGACCGTGCTGCCCAGGCCGCGAGAGACGGTCCGGGACTCGCCTGTGATCATCGACTCGTCGACCTCCGCGGTGCCGTCCACGACCGTGCCGTCGGCGGGCACCCGCGAGCCCGATCGGACGAGGACGACGTCGCCGAGGCGCAGCTCGGCGAGCGGCACCTCGGTCAGCTCCTCGCCGTCCACGCGGACCGCGCGGTCGGGGAGGAGGGCGGCGAGCGCATCGAGGGCGCTCGAGGCCGCGCCGAGGGCGCGCATCTCGATCCAGTGGCCGAGCAGCATGATGACGATGAGGAGTGCGAGCTCCCACCAGAAGTCGAGGTCGAGCCCGAACAGGCCGAGCGAGGTGACCCAGCTCGCCCCGAAAGCGACCGTGATCGCCATGGCGATGAGCGTCATCATCCCCGGCTGGCGCAGCCGCACCTCGCTCACGAGGCCCGTGAGGAACGGCCAGCCCCCGTAGAGGAAGACCGCCGTGCCGAGGATCGGCGAGATCCAGTCGGACCCGGGGAAGGTCGGGCGGGCGTAGCCGAGCAGGTCCGCGAACATGGGGCTGAAGAGCACCACCGGCACCGCGAGCACCAGGTTCACCCAGAAGCGGTTGCGGAACAGCGCCGCGTGGTCCCCGTGGCCGCCATGGCCGTGGCCTGCGTGGCCGCCGTGGCCCGCGTGAGCGTCGTGGCCCGCGTGAGCGTTGTGGGCGTCGTGCCCGGCGTGAGCGTCGTGCCCCGCCTGGGCGTTGTGGCCGGTGTGCGCGTCATGCCCCGCGTGGGCGCCGTGCTCCGCATGGGCGTCGTGGCTCAGATGCGCGTCGTGCATGGGGTGGCCGGCGTGGGCAACGGAGTCCTGGAGCTCTGAGACGAGGTGCTCGGAGTGGTCATGCTCCGCGTGCTCGCGCCCGGCGTGAATGTGGCCGCCGTGCTCGTGCCCGGTGTGCTCGTCGTTCCCGTGCTCGTGCCCGGCGTGACCGTGGTCCTCGCGCCCGTGCCCGGAGTGCTCCGTCCCCGACTGCTCCGCCGCGCGCACGTCGCCGTGTGTGGTCTCCGTGTGCCGGTCGCTCATCTGCGACTCCTTCCGCTCTCCTTCCGTTGTATACCCCCAGGGGGTATAGTGCAACCTATGGAAGAGGGCACGGTTGAGACGGCACACCACGGGTACATCACGGGCAAGGACGCCTACCTCGCCCGGCTGCGGCGCATCGAGGGTCAGGCCCGCGGGCTGCAGAAGATGGTTGAGGACGAGAAGTACTGCATCGACATCCTGACCCAGGTGTCCGCGATGACGAAGGCTCTGGAATCGGTCGCCCTCGGGCTGCTCGACGACCACCTGGCCCACTGCGTCGTCGACGCCGTGGGGGAGGAGCGGGAGGAGGCTCCGGGAGGCCTCTCAGGCGATCGCGCGGCTCGTGCGCTCCTGAGCGCCCGTCTCACTCGCCGCGGAAGACCTCGAGGAGCGTCGGGGCGCCGCGTGGTGCCGGCGTGACGGCGATGTCGTCGCCCGCCGCGATCAGACCCGTGTGCACGACACGGAAGTAGGCGCCGAGCCGGCCGGCCTGAGCGAACCGCCGGACGAAGCCCGACGTGCTGCCCGCATCGGCCCAGCGGGCGAACGTCATGCACGGCGTGCGAGGGCTGGTCGCCTCGAGGACGACCTTCTCGCCGATGTGCCACCGCTCGCCGACCCGGGCCGCGGTCGCGTCGAGCCCGTCGACGCGCAGGTTCTCGCCGAACCAGCCGGGATGCAGGTCGCGGCCGAGCTCAGCCGACCAGAAGTCGGCGTCCGACTGGGAGTACGCGTAGACCGCCTGCTCGATGCCCCCGTGGTGCTTCCGGCTGGCCTGGACGTCGGCGCGGAGGCCGAATCGGCCGACCTTCACCGGACCGTCGACCGCCCGCTTGTCGATGGCGGTCACGCCCTCGGTCCCGGAGTCGGGGCGGAGCGCGTGCACGACGCACGCGGCGACCAGGCTGGGCATCCGGCGAGTCTATGTCGTCGGTCCCTGTCGCTAGCGTTGACCCGTGCCCACTCCCGCTCCGGAACCGACCCACGTCCTGGCTCACCTCAGCGACACCCACTTCCTCGCCGGCGGGGCGCCCCTGCACGGCAGCGTCGACACCGTCGAGCACCTTCGCCGCGCACTGCAGCGCCTCGAGGAGGCCGAGGTCGCCGTCGACGCGATCGTGCACACGGGCGACATCGCCGACCTCGGAGAGCTGGACGCCTACCAGCGCGTGCGGGAGATCGTCGAGCCGGTCGCGGACCGGCTGGGGTGCCCGGTCATCTGGGTGGCAGGCAACCACGATCAG
Source organism: Naasia aerilata (assembly GCF_030296595.1). Classification (GTDB taxonomy): domain Bacteria; phylum Actinomycetota; class Actinomycetes; order Actinomycetales; family Microbacteriaceae; genus Naasia; species Naasia aerilata. The sequence continues at coordinate 2,099,297 of NZ_AP027731.1, forward strand.
CGTGGGCCGCTCCGCGAGGGGCTGTTCGGCGCAGCGCCGTCCACGGAGCCGCTGGACTCCGTCCATGACCTCGGCGGCCTTCGAGTCGTCGCGATCGACACCTCCGTGCCCGGAGCCGGACACGGCGACCTCGACCCGGAGCAGGTGGAGTGGCTCCGCGAGGTGCTCGCACAGCCTGCCCCGCACGGCACCGTCCTGGCCATGCACCACCCGCCGGTCCCGACGACGGTGCGGGTGCTGGAGCCCTTCCAGTTCCGTGCGGTGGACGCGCTCGCCGAGGTCCTCGCCGGCACGGACGTGCGGGTCATCCTCAGCGGGCACCTGCACTACTCGGTGAACGGCCGCGTCGCAGGGGTCCCCGTCTCGGTCGCACCCGCGACGAGCTACACCGTGCAGGTGGCGGCCCCGCACCTCGGGCTGACCGGCGTGGACGCCGACCAGGCGCTCTCGCTCGCGCTGCTCTACCCGGAGCAGGTGGTCACGGCACTGCTGCCGATCGACGTGGCGCCCGCGGTCGTGCACCTGCCGGACGGCTACTTCGACTCCTGACCGGTGTCGGTCCCAGCCGGAGCGATGGATCCAGGGCACCATGGCCGCGTGGAGATCGCGGACGCCGTCGCCGAGTTCGGCGCACACCTCTTGGGTGAGCGCGGCTTCTCGTCGAACACGGTGCGCGGCTACCTCACCGACCTCATCGACCTCGAGGGCTTCGCCCGGCGGCGCGGGTCGCCCGCCGTGGATGGCCTGACGCTGGACCTGCTGAGGGACTGGCTGTGGCAGTCGTCGGAGAGGGGTCTCGCTCGCGCCACGCTCGCCCGGCGGACCGCGGCGGTGCGGGGCTTCGGCGCCTGGCTGGTGCGGCAGGGGTACCTCCCGGTCGACCCCGCCCTCCGGCTGAGGTCCCCGAAGTCGCACAGCACGCTGCCGCGCGTGCTGCCGCAGAACGCGGTCGGCGAGCTGCTGTCCGGACTGGCGGAGCGAGCGGAGGACGGCGAGGCCGGCGCGCTGCGCGACCTCGCCGTCGTGGAGCTGCTCTACGCGTCCGCCCTCCGCGTCTCCGAGCTCTGCGGGCTGGACGTGGACGACGTGGACCGGGAGCGGCTCACCGTGACGGTCACCGGCAAGGGGAACAAGCAGCGCGTGGTGCCGTTCGGCGTGCCGGCCGCACATGCGATCGACCGGTACATCGCCGGGGCGCGGCCCGAGCTGGCCGTGGACGGCACCCCCGCCCTCTTCCTCGGCGACCGGGGCGCCCGGCTCGGAGTGCGCTCGGTGCACCGGCTCGTCGCCGGGCTGCTCGAGTCGGTGCCGGGAAGCGGGCCGGCGGGTCCGCACACGTTCCGGCACACGGCAGCGACCCACCTGCTGGACGGCGGCGCCGACCTCCGGGCGGTGCAGGAGCTGCTCGGCCACGCGAGCCTCGGGACGACCCAGATCTACACCCACGTGTCCGCCGAGCGGCTCAAGCGCGCCTACGAGCAGGCCCACCCGCGGGCCTGATCCACCGGTCCCGGGCGACCGGGCGCTCGCGTTCCCAGCGGGAGCGCTCCGGATGGAGGGGCTCATTCGCCGGCCCGATCCACCGGCGGCACGAGCGGCAGCAGGATCGCCCGGGGCACCTCGCCGAGCAGGACCATCGGCGACACGTACCTGCCGTCGACGCGGGCGCCGATGTGGAGGCAATCGACCGGGCAGTGGCCCGCCGAGGCGGCCACCGTGCCGAGCGCCTCGCCGCGGCGCACGCCCTGGCCAGCCGTGACGGCCGCCTCGACGGGCTCGAAGCTCGACACGAGGCCGGCGGCGTGGGCGACCGAGAGCACCGGCCGGCCGCCCACCGCCCCCGCGAAGAGCACCACGCCGTCGTCCGGGCTCGTCACCGGCGTCCCTGCGGGCACGCCGACGTCGATGCCCCGATGGCCCGCCGCGTACGGGGTGAGGGGAGCGCGATACCCGCGGAGGACCGCGGGTGGCGGCGCCACCGGCCAGGCCCAGGGGTAATCCGCCCACCCCGCGGTCCGGAAGGTGGCAAGGAGCGGGGCGGCGGGCCCGGACCGCGGGAGTGCGGCGGCGGGGGCGATCCACCCGGGCAGCAGCAGGGTCGTGATCGCGCTCAGCAGGAGGGCGAGGGCCAGCAGGCGGCGGGGAGGCATGGCGGAAGGATGCCGGTCGCAGCGCCTGCGTACGCGCGCAGATCGATGGTCGTGCAGAACCGGGAAATCAACCCCTGGGGGAGGGAGGCGAAGGGCGCGGGAGAAGTGGAAGGATCTCGCCAGGAGGAGCCCATGTCCCAGACGTCCCCTGACCGCACCGATCGGATCGATCCCAAGCTGCGGCGGCGCGTCACCGCCCTCGCCGTCGCCGCGGCGGTCGGCGGCTTCCTGTTCGGCTTCGACTCGTCCGTCATCAACGGGGCCGTCGACGCCATCGGCAAGGAGTTCGAGCTGGGGGCCGCGATCCAGGGCTTCGCGGTCGCGGTGGCGCTGCTCGGCTGCGCAGTGGGTGCCTACCTCGCGGGCGCACTGGCCGACCGCATGGGGCGCCTGCGCGTCATGCTCATCGGCGCCATCCTCTTCTTCGCGAGCTCGATCGGGGCCGGTCTCGCGTTCGGCGTGTGGGACTTCATGTTCTGGCGCCTGGTCGGCGGCTTCGGCATCGGCGTCGCCTCCGTCATCGCGCCGACCTACATCGCGGAGATCGTGCCCGCAGCCGTCCGAGGCCGCCTCGCCTCGCTGCAGCAGCTCGCGATCACGCTGGGCATCTTCGCGGCCCTCCTCTCCGACGCCCTGCTCGCGGGCGTCGGCGACTCCGACCCGTCGCGGGAGCTGCTGTTCGGCCTGCCCGCCTGGCGGTGGATGTTCCTCGTCGGCGTGATCCCGTCCGTCGTCTACGGCTACCTGGCCCTCCGGCTCCCGGAGTCGCCGCGGCACCTACTCGCGAAGGACCGGGAGGATGAGGCGCGCACGGTGCTCGCCACGGTCCAGCCGAAGGGCGAAATCGATGACGAGGTCAGCCGCATCCGCAAGAACATCGACGAGGACCGCGAGAACGCGAAGAAGGCGTCGCTGCGGGGGAGCGCCCTGGGCCTCGCGCCGGTCGTCTGGATCGGTCTCGCGCTGAGCGTGTTCCAGCAGTTCGTGGGGATCAACGTGATCTTCTACTACTCGACGACGCTCTGGAACGCGGTCGGCTTCAAGGACGCGTTCCTCATCTCGGTGATCTCGTCGATCGTGAACGTGGCCGTCACCTTCGTGGCGATCGCGATCGTCGACAAGGTGGGCCGCCGGCCGATGCTCCTCGCTGGCTCCCTCGGCATGGCCGTGACGCTCGGCGCGATGGCCCTCTCCTTCAGCCAGGCGCAGCTGTCCGACGGCAAGCTGAGCCTCCCGCAGCCGTGGGGCGTCATCGCGCTCATCGCCGCGAACCTGTTCGTCGTCTCCTTCGGCGCGACCTGGGGGCCGCTCGTCTGGGTCCTGCTCGGCGAGATCTTCCCGAACCGGATCCGCGCCAAGGCGCTCGGCGTCGCCGCGGCCGCGCAGTGGATCGCGAACTTCCTCATCACCGTCAGCTTCCCGATCTTCTCCGAGTTCTCCCTCGCCTTCACCTACGGCCTCTACGCGGTCTTCTCGGCGCTGTCGCTCGTGTTCGTCTTCTTCTTCGTCCCCGAGACGAAGGGCGTCGAGCTGGAGGACGTGGGCGGCCTCGTCTTCGGCCGCGCGAAGAAGGCGGCCTCCGCGGATCTCCGCGGATAGCGGGACGGGCCGATTCGGGCATTCCGGGCCGCCGCTTCGGCCCGGAATGCCCGATCCGGCCCGGGATGCACCGACACCAGCGCCCACTGCCGGTGGCTCGTGAGTCCTGTAGACTGTTGGCCGCACCTCGCCCAGCGGGGTGACTTCGCGTGCCCATTCGGCCTCCGCAGCCACCGGTCCCTCCTTCTCGAAGGTGGGCGGCTTGCGCGCCGGGCACCAGGATCCGCGGCCGACCGGTCGCGGGAAGAACCGAATCGGCGTCCGTCGGCTGCTGCCGCCGCGCGCCGGGAACAGGAGCACGGCCATGGCCGTCGTCACCATCCGCCAGCTGCTCGACAGCGGCGTGCACTTCGGGCACCAGACCCGCCGGTGGAACCCGAAAGTCAAGCGCTTCATCCTCACCGAGCGCAGCGGCATCCACATCATCGACCTGCAGCAGTCGCTGTCGTACATCGACAAGGCGTACGACTTCGTCAAGGAGACGGTCGCCCACGGCGGCACCATCCTCTTCGTCGGCACCAAGAAGCAGGCCCAGGAGGCCATCGCCGAGCAGGCGAAGCGCGTCGGCCAGCCCTACGTGAACCAGCGCTGGCTCGGCGGTCTGCTCACCAACTTCCAGACCGTGCACAAGCGCCTCAACCGCCTCAAGGAGCTCGACCTCGTCGACTTCGACGACACGACCAAGGGCTACACGAAGAAGGAGCTGCTCATCCAGCGCCGCGAGCGCGACAAGCTCGAGAAGACGCTGGGCGGCATCCGGAACCTGGCCCGTACGCCCTCCGCGATCTGGGTCGTCGACTCGAAGCGCGAGCACCTCGCGGTCGACGAGGCCAAGAAGCTCGGCATCCCGGTCATCGGCATCCTCGACACCAATGCGGACCCGGACGAGCTCGCCTACCCGATCCCGGGCAACGACGACGCGATCCGCTCCGTCGCGCTGCTCACGCGCATCATCGCCGACGCCGCGGCTGAGGGCCTGATCCAGCGCCACCAGAAGCCCGCCGACGGTGAGGCCGCCGAGCCGCTCGCCGAGTGGGAGCGCGAGCTCCTCGAGGCCGGCCCGGCCAGCGACGGCCCCGCCGAGGCGATCGACGCCGTCCCGGCCGCCGCGCCCGCTGAGGCCGCCGCTGCCCCCGCCGAGGAGGCCGCCGCCCCCGCCGAGGAGCCGGCCGCCGAGGCGCCCGCCGCCGAGGAGACCGCCGCCGAGACCGCGAGCCCGGCTGACGCCGAGGCCGCCTCTGCCGAGCTGCCGGTCGAGGAGAACGACGCCGACGCCCAGGCCGAGGCCGACCTCGCGGCGCAGGCCGACGAGACGGTCGTCCCGGAGCACCACCCGGAGACGCAGGACGAGGTCGAGGCCAAGGAGGAGGCCGCGGCCACCCCCGCGGAGAAGAAGCCCGCGACCAAGCGCGCGCCGTCCGCCGCGAAGGCCAAGGCCGAGAAGGCGGAGACCGCCTCGGCGGAGTGATCTCCACCACCGATCGTCGCGAGGGCGGTGGGATCCGATCGGATTCCTGCCGCTCTCGCGCAGTTTGAGCATCAGAACACAAGGAGGAAAAGCATGGCCAATGTGAGCCTGCAGGACGTCAAGACGCTCCGTGAGCGTCTCGGGACCGGAATGGTCGACACCAAGAACGCACTCGTCGAGGCCGACGGCGACATCGAGAAGGCCGTCGAGATCCTCCGCCTCAAGGGCGCGAAGGGCAACGCGAAGCGCGCCGACCGCTCCACGAGCGAGGGCCTCGTCGCCGCGCACGAGGGCGCCGACGCCGTCACGCTGATCGAGCTCGCCTGCGAGACCGACTTCGTGGCCAAGAACGAGCGCTTTATCGCCCTGGGCGACAAGGTCCTCTCGGCCGTCGCCGAGGCCGGCGCCGACTCGATCGACGCCGCCCTCGCGGCCCCGCTCGACGGCAAGACCGTGGCGGACGTCATCTCCGACGACGCCGCGATCATCGGCGAGAAGGTGGAGCTGCGCCGCATCGCGCGCGTTCCCGGCGAGAAGTTCGCCGTCTACCTGCACAAGACGAACCAGGACCTGCCCCCGCAGGTCGGCGTCGTCGTGGCGTACACCGGCGACGACGCGGCGACCGCCCGCAGCGTCGCCCAGCACATCTCGTTCGCCGCGCCCGCCTACCTTTCGAAGGACGAGGTCCCGGCGGCCGACGTCGAGAACGAGCGCCGCATCGTCGAGGAGATCAGCCGCAACGAGGGCAAGCCCGAGGCCGCGCTGCCGAAGATCATCGAGGGGCGCCTCGGTGCGTTCTTCAAGCAGGTCGTGCTCCTCGAGCAGGACTACGCGCGCGACAACAAGCTGACCGTGGGCAAGGTCCTCAAGGACGCCGGCCTGACCGTGACGGGCTTCGCCCGCTTCCGGGTCGGCGCCTGACGCCTTCGCACTACCAGAACGGGAGTCGCCTTCGGGCGGCTCCCGTTCTGCGTTCCCCGGCAGATGCTGAGCGAAGCACGGAGCTTCGGCCCCAGCCCGGCGCGCACATGCCGGTCCAGGCGCGATCCGGACCGGATCTCCTTGATTCGGTGAGGGACGTCTCCCAAGGGAGTTCGCGAGCTTCCGGGTGCGCTCCGGGGCCCTCGTCCGGCGGGCCGGGGCGCGGGCACTAATCTAGGACGGCTACTTGGAGGGAACTGCACCGATGACGACTGATGACCGACGACGGGTTCTCCTGAAGCTCTCCGGTGAAGCCTTCGGGAACGGGGCACTCGGCGTCGATCCGGTGGTCGTGAGTGCCCTCGCAGCGGAGATCGCGGAGGCGGCCAAGACCGTCGAGGTCGCGATCGTCGTCGGCGGCGGCAACTTCTTCCGCGGCGCCCAGCTGCAGCAGGAGGGCATGGAGCGCAGCCGTGCCGACTACATGGGCATGCTCGGCACCATGATGAACGCCCTCGCCCTCCAGGACTTCCTCGAGCAGGCCGGCGCGGAGACCCGCGTCCAGTCGGCGATCGCGATGACGCAGGTCGCCGAGCCCTACATCCCGCGGCGTGCCATCCGGCACATGGAGAAGGGCCGCGTCGTCATCTTCGGCGCCGGAGCAGGCCTGCCCTACTTCTCGACCGACACCGTCGCCGCGCAGCGCGCCCTCGAGGTGCGGGCCCAGGTCGTCCTCGTGGCGAAGAACGGCGTGGACGGCGTCTACTCCGCCGACCCGAACGTCCACGACCACGCCGTCAAGCTCGACCGGGTCACCTACCGTGACGCGCTGACGAAGGGGCTCAAGGTGGTCGACGCCACCGCCTTCAGCCTGTGCATGGACAACGGCATCGACATGGTCGTGTTCGGCATCGACGGGCCCGGCAACGTGTCCGGGGCCATCCGCGGCGACGTGCCGCTCGGCACGCTCGTCACCGCCTGACCGCCGGCCCCAGCAACCGCCCCGCCTAGAATGGGTGGACGACAAGAAGGAGTGCGCCCGTGATCCCGGATGTGCTGTCCGACGCGACCGACCGGATGAAGAAGGCCGTCGAGGCCGCGAAGGACGACCTGTCGACCGTTCGCACCGGCCGGGTGAACCCCGCGCTGTTCCAGCGCATCCCCGTCGACTACTACGGGTCGCCGACCCCGCTCGCCCAGCTCGCGTCCCTGCAGGTGCCCGAGGCCCGCGTCCTCATCGTCACGCCCTACGACAAGAGCGCGCTGAAGGAGATCGAGAAGGCCATCGTCGCCACCCCGAACCTCGGCGCGAACCCCTCGAACGACGGCAACATCATCCGCGTGATCCTCCCGGAGCTCACCGAGGACCGCCGCAAGGAGTTCGTCAAGATCGCGCGCGGAAAGGGGAGGACGCCAAGGTCGCGATCCGCAACATCCGGAGGCGCACCAAGGACGACCTCGACGCCTTGAAGGGCGAGGTCGGCGACGACGACCTCAGCCGCGGCGAGAAGGAGCTCGAGCAGCTCACCAAGGCCCACATCGACCAGATCGACGAGGCCCTGAAGCGGAAGGAAGCCGAGCTCCTCGAGGTGTAGGGGCCGGCCGAGAGCCGTGACGGCACCGAATCGCCCCGCCCGGCGTCGCAGGGGGATCCAGGCGCAGGTCGACCAGCGCAGGACCGAGCTGCAGGCTCAGGTCCGCGCGGCGCGCGAGCACTTCGACGAGACGCAGGAGCGCATCAACGCGCGCACCGGGCGCAACCTGCTGTTCGCCGTCGTGGTCGGGCTCGCGCTCGGCGGCGGGATGATCCTCAGTCTCGTCTTCGTCAAGCAGCTCTTCCTCGTCATCGCCGCCCTCCTCATCGGCTTCGGCGCGGTCGAGCTGGCGGGCGCGCTGCGCCACGCCGGCCGCGATGTTCCCCGGACCGCGTCGGTCATCGCCGCGGTCCTGCTGCTCCCCGTCACCTACTGGCTCGGCGGCGTGGGGCAGTGGCTCGGCATCGCGGGCGCCATCCTCTTCGTCACGCTCTGGCGGCTCGCCGAGCTCGCCCTGGGGCGCGGCGCCCGGGAACGCAACGGCCTGCTCCTCGACCTCGGCGCCGGCGCCTTCATCCAGCTCTACGTCGCGCTCCTCGGCAGCTGCGCGGTGGCGCTGACCGCCCGGGATGGCGGGGAGTGGTGGACGCTCGCGTTCCTCGTGATCGTCGTGGCCACCGATGTCGGCGCCTACGCCAGCGGGCTGACCTTCGGCAAGCACCCGATGGCGCCGCGGATCAGCCCCAAGAAGACCTGGGAGGGCTTCGCCGGGTCGGTCCTCGCTGCGCTCATCGCGGGCGTGCTGCTCGCCGTGTTCGCCCTCGGGCAGCCGTGGTGGTTCGGCTTGATCCTCGGCGCCGTCCTCGTCGTGACCGCGACCGTCGGCGATCTCACCGAGTCGCTCATCAAGCGGGATCTGGGGATCAAGGACATCAGCTCCTGGCTGCCCGGGCACGGCGGCTTCCTCGACCGGCTGGATTCGATCCTGCCGTCGGCGGCCGCCGCCTACGCGCTGTTCCTTCTCGTCGGCTGAGCCTTCTGGTCGGCTGAGCTTCCCCTCCGCTCAGCCTCCCCCGGAAGTCGCGGCCTGCGGCACAATGGCCCCATGGCGAACACCTTCCCCGGAGTCGGCGATCCAAGCTCGGCTATCGGGTGGACGACGTGGACGCCTTCCTCGCGCTCGCGCGCCGCGCCTACGACGCGCCTCCCGGCACCAACGCGGGCGTCGACGCCCGGGTGATCCGGCGCACCGCGTTCCCGATGGACAAGGGCGGCTACTCGACCGCACACGTCGATGCCGCCCTGGAGCGGCTCGAGGACGCCTTCGCGCTGCGCGAGCGGGAGCACGCCGTGAAGGCGTTCGGCGAGAAGAGCTGGTTCGGCGAGGCGCGCTCCGAGGCGGCGGAGATCCTGGAGCGGGTCAGCCGCCCCGACGGGGAGCGCTTCCAGCGGGCGGGCCTCCTGTCCGCCGGCTACGACCGCGACGAGGTCGATCGGTTCTGCGTGCGACTGCAGCGCTACCTGAAGGACGGCACGCCGATCGGGATCGAGGAGGTGCGGACCGTGGCGTTCCGATCCAAGCTCCGCGGATACCGGGAATGGCAGGTCGACCTGCTCCTCGACGCCGTCGTGGACGTCATGCTCGCTGTCCGCTGAGCGACCCGCACACGCCCGGAACAGAGGCCTTCCGGCCCTTTTCGGGGGTCGTTTGCTAGCATCGGAGGATCGTGGGCAAGCATTTGGGAACGGCGATCGCCATCCGACCCCTCCGGGTCACTCCCAGTCGACCCTCCACGGTCGCGGTCGAGAAGGCGCCGATGCACGGGCGGATCGCCCTCTCGCTCTTCGGATTCCTCGCGGCTTTCGCCTTCCTCCTCGTCAACGTGACGGACCCGTACGCGGGCGCGACCGCCTCGCCGTACTACCAGTCGGGACACGTGGAGCTCTCTGCACGGGCCGCGCAGCTGCTCGCCGTCGAGACGGGCTTCGAGGCCCAGGCGATCAGCCGCGACAACTACACCGTGACCGAGAAGCCGAAGCCGCCGCCGCCTCCCGTGGCTCCGGCAGCGCCCGCGAACACGGGAAGCTCCGACTACACGCCGCCGGCGGCCGTCGCCAGCCCCGGGTCCGCTCAGGCCATCGCCGCGGACATGGTCGCCGCCCGCGGCTGGGGTGGCGAGCAGTTCGACTGCCTCGTCGCGCTGTGGAACAAGGAGTCGGGCTGGCGCACGAACGCGTACAACCCGAGCGGTGCCTACGGCATCCCGCAAGCCCTTCCCGGCAGCAAGATGGCGTCCTCGGGAGCCGACTGGGAGACGAACCCGGCCACCCAGATCGACTGGGGCCTCGGGTACATCAGCGGCCGCTACGGCACCCCGTGCGGGGCGTGGCAGCACTCCGTCGACAGCAACTGGTACTGACCCTCCTGCGCCCGCGCCTTCCGTAGAATCGGAGGATGCCGCGCAGCAACCGTCCCCGGGGTGCGCGCAAGGATGACGAGGACGAGCTCGACCTCGCCCGACTGAAGGCCGGCTGGCGCCGGACCGAGGTGCGGCGCGGGAGCGCTTGGAACGTCCAGCCCATCAGTGAGGCGAATGCCCTCAAGGAGTACCGCTGCCCCGGCTGCGGCAACGTCGTGGACCCGGGTGTGGCGCACCTGGTCGTGTGGCGCGCGGACGGCGTGCTCGGCGAGGCGAACGACCTCGCGGACCGCCGGCACTGGCACACCCACTGCTGGAGGGTCGCATGAGCACCGAGATCCGCTCGAGCCTCGAGCTGCCCGCTCGACGGGAGGCCGTTCTCCTCACCACGCAGGACGGCCATCGGCTCGTCGCTGAGCTCGCCGCTCCGCTCGAGAAGCGTCCCGTGGCGACCCTCGTCACCCTGCACCCGCTGCCTACGGCGGGAGGCTTCATGGACTCGCACCTGATCCGCAAGGCCGCGGCCCGCCTGCCCGCCCTCGCCGACCTCGCCGTGCTCCGGTTCAACACGCGGGGCACGACCTCGCCCCATGGCACGAGCGAGGGGGAGTTCGGCGACGGCGAGACGGAGCGCCATGACCTCGCCGCCGCCATGGCGCTGGTGGCGGAGCGGAACCTTCCCGTGCCGTGGCTCGTCGGCTGGTCGTTCGGCACCGAGGTCGCGCTCAAGTGGGGAGGGCACCCCGTCGCGGGCCTGATCCTCCTGTCGCCGCCGCTGCGGCGCACGTCGGACGCCGAGCTGCGCGCCTGGGCCGGCGACCCCCGCCCGATCGTCGCCCTCGTCCCGGAGTTCGACGACTTCCTGCGGCCGGCCGAGGCACGGGAGAAGTTCGCGGTCCTGCCGCAGGCGGAGGTCGTCGCCGTCGACGGCGCGAAGCACCTGTGGGTCGGGGAGACCTACACGCGGATCGCCCTCGACGAGATCGTCCGCCGCGTGAACCCGTCGGCGTATCCCCTTCCGACCGTCTGGGACGGGCCGCTCAGCTCGTAGTTTCCCTTGTCCCCTCGGGGCCGGGCGCTGGAGCTACAGCTCGTTCTGGCGGGGGATCAGGACCTGCTTGATGATCAGCTGGATCGACGCCGCCACCGGGATGGCGATGAGGGCGCCCAGCACGCCCAGCAGGGTGCCGCCGATCAGGGCCGCGATCACCACGATGACGCCCGGCACACGGACCGCCCGCCGCATGATGTTCGGGCTCAGCAGGTATGCCTCGACCTGCATGTAAATCAGGTAGTAGACGCCGACGGCGATCCACGTGCCGAGCGCGTTCGGGAGCAGCAGCACCTGGCCGAGCAGGATCAGGATCGAGCCCGTGATCGTGCCCACGAAGGGCACCAGGGAGCCGAGGAACGCGATGAACGCGAACACGACGGGCAGCTCCGCGCCGATGATCGACAGGAAGATGAAGGACAGGATGCCGTTGCACAGGGCCAGCGCCACCTGGCCGATGACGTAGCGGCCGACCGCGGTCGTGATCTGCTCCGCGAGGTCGGCGAACCGGGCGCGCTTCGTCGCAGGCACGAGCTGGTAGAGGCCCGCCTTGAAGGTGTCGAGCGATGCCGTGAAGTAGAGGGTCAGGATGAGCACGATCAGGGCGCCGAACAGCCCGTTGGCGATCCCGAACCCGACGGCCAGCACGTTCTTGCTGATGGTGTCGAAGTTGTCCTGGATGTACTGCGTGATCCCGTCGGCGATCTGGTTCACCGGGATCGCGTCCCCGACGTAGCCCTGGACGATGGTGAGGATGCTGGTCCAGTTCCCGCCGCCCGTGAACTCGATGACGGACTGGACGAGGACGCCGGCCTGCTTCACGATCGCGGGCACGATGGCGAACATGATGCCCGTCACGCTGCCGAGCACGACGATGAGCGTGATGAGCAGGGCCGCCCAGCGCGGCATGCGCCGGCGCTCGAGGAAGGACACGAGCGGGTCCAGGCCGAGCGCCAGGAAGATCGCGGCGCCCACGTAGGTGATGACCGTGGACAGCTGCGCCACCATCGAGCCGATCGTGACCGCGAGGATCACACCGAGTCCGGCGAGCAGCCCGACCCGGAAGGGGTTCTGGATCTTCACTCGCGGATCAGTGGTCGGCGCTCACCTTCTCGGCGTGCTGGAGCACGCCTCGAAGGCTCTCGAAGTAAGCGGCGACCTCGGCACGCTCGCGCTGGATCTCGGCCAGACGCGCCTCGGCGTCGGCGACGAGCGACCGGGACCGCTCCTCCGCCTCCGACGTGATGGCCTGGGCGCGGTCCTCGGCTTCGGCGACGAGTGCGGCGGCGGCCTCGGCGGCCTCCTCGCGCTTGGTCCGGTTGTCCCGCTCGGCGGCGATCTCCAGCGTGTCCGCCTCGAGCCGCTTGTCGGCCGCCCGGCGGACCGCGTCGGCGAGCTGCATGTTCGCCTCGTCGAGGTACTTCTGCGTCTGCGACACCGCCTCCTGGTGGCGCTGCAGGTACTCCTTCTCCGCCTCGTCCCGGCGCGCCTTGAGCTCGATGTCGAGATCCAGGCGGGCCTGCTCGGTCTCGCGGGCGATGCCGGCGCGGGCCTCCGCGACCTCGTGCGTGAGCCCTTCGCGGGCCTCCTCCAGCTCCGAGGTGAGCTCCGCGCGCGCCTCGGCGGTCTCTGCGGCCAGCGCCGCGCGGTCCTCGGCGGCCTCCTGCTCGAGCTGGGCGCGCATCCGGGCCTGCTCCTGCTCGAAGGCGGATCGGGCCTCGTCCAGCTCGGCGGCGAGCTCGGCTCGGGCCAGCTCGATCTCGCGAGCGAGGCCGGCGCGGGCCGCCGCGAGCTCGCGCTCCAGCTCCGCGCGCTCGACGGCGAGCATCCGCTCGTGGTCCGCGACCTTCTGCTCGAGCTCGCGCTCGGTGGCAGCGCGCGTCTCCGCGAGCTCACGCTCGAGGGTCGCGCGTCCCAGCTCGGTGTCGCGCGCCAGGCGGCCGGCCTCCTCGCGGGCGGCGGCCGTCTCGCGGTCGGCGACGACGCGCAGCTCGGTGGCCTCGCGCTCGGCCGTCGCGCGGATGGCGGCCACCTCGCGCTTGACAGTGCCGCGGATCTCGGCGGCCTCGGTCGCGACGCTGCCGCGAATCGCTGCGGCCTCGCGGGACGCGTCCTGCAGCGCATGCTCGGCGGCGTCCTGCGCGCGCAGGGTCATGTCGTCGGCCTCGGCCCGCGCGGACTCGAGGATGTCGGCGGCCCGGTTGCGGGCGTCCGCCAGGGTGCGCTCGGCGTGGTCGGCCGCCTCGAGCTTCAGGCGATCGACGTCGGCCTGCACCCCGGCTCGGAGGCGCTCGGCGTCGATGTCCGCCTGGGCGATGAGGCGCGTGGACTGCTCCTCGGCGACCCGGAGCGTGTTCTCGAGCTTGTGCCCGAGGCCGGAGTACGTCGGGCTGCCGACCTCCTCGAGCTCCGAGCTCAGCTCCTCGACCTGCGCGCTGAGGCGCTTGATCTCCTTCTGCGCTTCGGTGTTCGCGCCGTTGGACTTGATCAGGTCCCGGCGGAGATCCTTGATCGCCTTGTCGACCTCTTCGCGGTTGTAGCCGCGCATCGCCTGACTGAACTGTGCATCATCCGTGGCCACGGTCACTCCTGTTGGTGAAGAACGGGGGCTCAGTGGGCGCGAAAAGGCCTGCCACCGAGGCCCAGCATAGACCGGGGCTCGTTCCGGAGCCGGGAGCCGCGACCCCCTGTCTGCTCCGTTTCCTGGGAAGCCATTCAGGTCGGGGCACTATCGTTGCCCGCGATTTTTTCTGCCGTGTTGCGAAAACGCCGAGAGCGCGTGGAGCGCCTCCCGGGGTTGCGCCCCTTCCTCGACCTACGATGAGCGGGATTAGCCGTTCGGTTCCGGAGCGCCGAAGCGCACCACGGCAGCTCTTGAAGGAGGAAGTACGTGCGGTTTGTCTCCGCCATCGTCGCCTTCGTCCTCGCAGCGGCCATGATCGTCTTCGGCATCGCCCAGCGGACGTGGCTGGCCCCGCCGGACGAGCTGAAGACGAGCGTCGCGACGACGGGCGAGGCCGCGTTCACGGTCATCCCGGGCGCGGTGCTCAACAGCAATCCCGGCCAGCAGCACCTGCAGCTGTCGGGCGGCGACACCGTGTGGGCCGCCTACGCGCGCACCAGCGACATCGTCGCCTGGCTCGGAACCGAGCCCTACAACTCCATCAGCTACAACGCCAAGAAGGACACCCTCGGCTCCAAGCTGGTCGAGACCCCTGCCGCGGAGCCGGACGCCACCGCGCCGGACGCCAGTGGGGGAGACGCGGCGGCCGATGGCACCGCTCCCGACGCCGCTGCTCCTGAGGCCGCGGCGCCGAACCCTGCGGGATCGGACCTGTGGCTGGAGGAGAAGCAGAGCGACGGCGCCCTCACCTGGACGATGAGCGTCCCGAAGGACGTCTCCCTGATCGTCGCAGTCGACGGCACCGCGCCTGCGCCGTCCAACGTCACCCTGAGCTGGCCGCTGCAGCACTCCACCCCGTGGGCGGGTCCGCTGATCGTGGGCGGCGGCATCCTGCTGCTCGTCGGACTCGGCCTCTACATCTGGGGTCTCGTGCACATGCGCAAGACGCGGGGACCGCGTCGCAAGACGCCCAAGCTCCCGCAGCCGCCGCGGCCCCGGGTGGTCCGCTCCGAGGTCCTCGAGCCGGTCACGACCAACAAGGGCCGCCGTGCCGCTCGCCGGACCGCCTTGGCGACCGGGGGCATCGTTCTGACGACCGGGCTTCTGCTCTCCGGTTGCTCGTCCTCGGACGTCGACAAGCTCTTCAAGGACGATCCGGCTCCGGTGCCCACGGTGACCTCCAGTGCGGCGGCCGCCGCGGCCGAGGAGGTGCAGCCGGTCGCTGTGACCGAGGGCCAGCTGCGCCGCATCCTCGACCGCGTCTCGACCACGGTCGCGCAGGCCGACACCGACCGGAACACCGACCTCCTCTCCACGCGGCTCACGGGGCCGGCCCTCGAGGAGCGGACCGCGAACTACGCCATGCGCGGCGCGGACGGCAACATCGCCGCTCCGGACGCCATCCCGGCGACTCCGATCACGCTGGACCTCCCGCAGGCCACCGACACCTGGCCGCGCACGGTGATGACGGTCGTCGGCGGGGATGACCCGGCCGTCGCGCCCGTCGCGCTCGTCCTCGTGCAGAAGACCCCGCGCGACAACTACCTCGTCACGTACGCGGTGAAGCTGCAGGCCAAGGTGCCGTTCCCGGCCGTTGCGCCTCCGAGCGTCGGCGCGCCGCTGCTGCCGAACGACGTGAAGCTGCTCGCCGCGCAGCCGGATCAGCTCGGCACCGAGTACGCGGACATCCTCGCCCAGGGCGACGCCAGCCAGTTCATCGACGTCTTCCAGAAGGACCCCGACGGGCTCCGCACGAATGTGGGCGTCGACTACAAGAACAGCAAGAAGTCCGGACTGCCCACGACCGCCTCCCTCGAGTTCAGCAACGGACCGGGCTCGGGTCCCGTCCTCGCCCTCGCGAGCAACGACTCGGGCGCCATCGTCGCGACGAGCATCATCGAGCGCGAGACCGCCAAGGTCGTCGAGGAGGGCGCGACGATCAACCTCGAGGGGCAGGTCAAGGCGCTCTCGGGTCTCGCGAACACGACCAAGGGTGTCGAGTCGACGTACGGCTACCAGCTGCTGTTCTACGTACCCCCGACGACGGTGGAGGGCGGACAGGTCGTGCTCCTCGGCTACGCTCAGGCACTGATCGGAGTGAAGGAGCTGTAGACGTGAGCATGCCGCTGGGAAACCTGCGCGGGGCGATCGACCTGTCCCCGCTCGTGGCGCGGGGCCGGGCGGATGCCGCACCGCCGCGCCCCGGAGCCCCGGCAGGCGGGGCGCCGGCCGGCGGCGGGATGCCCGTGCCGAGCCTCGTGCTGGAGGGAACGGACGCCAACTTCGGCCAGGTGCTGGAGCTGTCCCGTGAGGTGCCGATCATCGTCGACCTCTGGGCCGACTGGGCGGAGCCGTCGAAGGAGCTGTCGCCGCTCCTCGAGCGCCTCGTCACCGAGTACGCGGGCCGGCTGCTGCTCGTCACCGTCGCGGTGGAGGCCAACCCGCAGCTCGCGCAGGCGTTCCAGGCGCAGTCCGTGCCGACCGTCGCGGCGGTCATCGCCGGCCGCCCCCTCGCGCTGTTCGTGGGGGCGCTCCCCGAGGATCAGGTGCGCGACGTCCTGGACCAGGTGCTCGCCCTTGCGGCCCAGAACGGGGTCACCGGCACCGTCGCGCCGGAATCCGGTGCTCCGGAGGCTGCGGCCGAGCCGGCGGAGGAGCCCCTGCCGCCGCACCACGCGGAGGCGTACGCCGCGATCGAGCGCGGCGACCTGCAGGCGGCCATCGCCGAGTACAGGACGGCGATCGCGCAGGACCCGCGCGACACGCTCGCCGTTGCGGGTCTGGCCCAGGTGAGCCTGCTGGCACGGCTCCATGGCAAGACCCTCGACGCGGTCCGCTCGGCCGCGGCGGCGCAGCCCCAGGATCTCGACGCCCAGCTCGACGTGGCGGACCTCGACCTCTCGGGCGGCCATCTCGAGGACGCGTTCGACCGACTGCTCGCGCTCTTCCCCCGGCTGGACGCCCCGGGCAAGGACCGGGTGCGTGCCCGCCTGCTGGAGTACTTCGAGATCGGCGGCACCGAGGACCCGCGGGTGATCGCCGCACGCCGGCGCCTCACCAACCTCCTGTACTGACGGCCCGCGGGTCACCCCGCCACGGGCACATACGCGCCGAGCTTCGCGGGGTTCATCACCCAGAGCAGCCGGTCGATGCCCTCCTGCGACGCCGTGACGGTCAGGACGGCGAAGACCGCCCCGTCCTTCGCGAGCGCGACTCCCGGCCGCCCGTTCGTCTCGATCGGGGCGACCTCGACTCCTGTCCAGAACCGGGGAGCGAACGCGTGGACGAACTTCGCCACCCGTTCCCGGCCCAGTACCGGAAACCGGGACGCGCGCACCGCCCCGCCGCCGTCGGAGTAGCTGACCACGTCCTCGGCCAGCAGCTGCTCGAGGTGGGCGATGTTCCCGGTCTGAGCGGCGGCCACGAAGGCGTCCAGCAGGCGCCGCTGCTCCGCCGCGCTCACGGCCGACTTCCGCTCCTCGGCGAGGTGCTTTCGGGCGCGGCTCACGAGCTGGCGCGCGTTGGCCTCGCTCTGCTGGAGCACCTCCGCGATCTGCTCGTACGGGTAGTCGAACGCCTCGCGCAGCACGTAGGCGGCGCGCTCGGTCGCCGACAGCCGCTCGAGGAGCAGCAGCACGGCGAACTCGAGCGCCTCGGCGCGCTCGGCGCCGAGGGCCGGATCGCGGCTCGTGTCCACGGGCTCCGGGAGCCAGGGGCCGATGTAGGTCTCCCGCCGCGCATGCGCGGACTGCGCGGCGTTGATGGCGAGCCGCGTGGCCGTGGTCGCGAGGAACGCCGGCGCGTTCCGCACCTGCCGCCGGTCGTAGCCCTGCCAGCGGATCCAGACCTCCTGGACGATGTCCTCCGCCTCCGCCGCGCTGCCGAGCATCCTGTACGCGATGCCGAACAGCCGCGGACGTACGGCTGCGAACTCCTCCAGCCCGTCTGTGGAGATGCGCTCCTCGCCGACCCTGCTCGTCACCTGCGCCACGCTAGCGACCGCCCTTCTCGCGCTCGAAGTCCAGAGGTCCCGTCAGCGGCTCCCGCCAGCCGCCCAGCTTGTCCGGGTTGAGCACGACCCAGAGGTCGGTGACGCGGGCACCCTCGGTTCGCATGCCGACGACGGCCACGACCAGCCCCCGGCTGCGGAGCGCGAGTCCCACCTGCCCGTTCACCGCCTCCTCCGCCACCACGAGCTCCGGATGCGCGACGCGGGCCTCGATGAGCAGGTCGAGCACCGCCTCCGACCCCTCGCAGGTGCGACCCGGCGCGCAGGCTCGCCCGCCACCGTCGACCACCGCTACGACGTCCGAAGCGAGGAGCCGCCGCAGCGTCGGGACATCCCCCTCCTCCCAAGCGCGCCCGACCGCGCGGACCGTGGCGCCTTCGCGCGCCCCGATTCGGACACGGCCGTCAGGCGTCGGCGCCGGAACGCGCACGCTCCACCTCGCCACCGGGGCTCGGCTCGGCCGGCGGATCAGGCTCCGCATAGATCCGCGAGAGCCGGGCCTGCAGCCGGCGCCCCGCAGTCAGCCGGCCCCGCTCGTCGGGGCGGAGCCGCACCGGCTTCACGACGCCGTCGTCGGCCACCCGCGCGCGCTCCGCCGGGTCGAGCGGCGCGTGCACCTCCGCATACTCGCCGCCGGGGAGGCGGACGATCCGTCCGGTCTCGAGCCCGTGCCGCAGCAGCTCGCGGTCCTTCGCGCGCAGGGCGCGGGCCACGGCGCGTGCGACGAGGAACCCGAGCACCGGACCCGCGAGGAGGGCGACCTGGAAGAACGCGACCACCCCCTCGATGCTCAGCCCGAACTGGACCGCGAGAAGGTCGGCGCTTCCGGCGCCCCAGAGCGCGCCGTAGAAGAGGATGCCGGCGACCCCGATGCCGGTCCTCGTCGGGGCGTTGCGGGGGCGCTGGAGCAGGTTGTGCTCACGGCGGTCGCCGGTGGCCCACGCCTCCAGGTAGGGGTAGACCGCGACGAGGGCGAGGAACAGGGTCACGACCGCGAGTGGAGCGAGGATCGCGAGCGTCCACGTGCGGCCGAACAGCACGAACTCCCAGCCGGGTGGGACGAGCCGGAGTGCTCCATCCAGGAAGCCGGTGTACCAGTCCGGCTGGCTGCCCGCCGAGGCATCGCCGGGGGAGGCGGGGCCGTAGAGCCACACCGGATCGATCGTGACGGTGGCGCCGAGTGCGAGCAGGATCCCGGCCACGAGGGTGACGACGCCGCCGGCGCGCACGGCGGCGTCCGGCAGCAGCGGGATGCCCACGATGTTGCCTTCAGTCCGTCCGGGACCCGGGAGCTGGGCGGGCTCGTGAGCGTAGGCCAACCGGGCTCGGAGGGCCACGAGCAGCAGCAGCGCCACCGGCACCAGCGCGACGTGGAGCGGATAGAGGTGGGCGAGGACCTCACCGGGGAAGCTGCCGCCGAACAGCAGCCAGGACGCCCACGTGCCGACGACGGGGATGCCGAGCAGGATGCCCTCGACGATGCGCAGGCCCGTCCCGGACAGCACATCGTCGGGCAGGGCGTAGCCGCTCCAGCCGCCGGCCAGGGCGGTCACGTAGAGCAGGAACAGGAGGACCCAGCTTCCCCTGCGCGGCTTCCGGAACCCGCCCGTGAAGAACAGGGCGAGCATCTGCAGGAGGAGAGCGGCGGGAAGGACGAGAGCGGCCCAGTGGTGCGCCTGCCGCATCAGGAGCCCGCCGCGCACCTCGAACGAGATGTCGAGGGTCGAGTCGAAGGCCCGGGAGATCTCGAGCCCGCGGAGCGGGACATACGAGCCGCGGTACTCCACCACGGTGCTGGACGGCGTGTAGAGGAACATGAGGAACAGGCCGGTGGCGAACAGCACGACGAGGCACGCGACCGCCACCGCCCCGAACAGCGACGTCCACGAGTTCGGGACGGCGCGCGTCCTCAGCTCGGCCACGAGCCGCGAGAGGCTGCGGCCGAGCACGGTGCCCTCGAGCAGGGCCGCGGACACTCGGTTCGTCACCGAGCCCCGCGGCGGGCGGCGGTCAACGGGCATCGGGAGCACCTCCCGTCACGAACTCGTGTCGCGGCCGCTGCACGGACGCGAGGGAGACGATGTCGCGGCCCGTGAGCACCGCGGTGGCCCAGACGGCGAGCACTCGGATCTTGCGCTCCCACGTGGGGATCGCGAGCACGTGGTACCCGCGGTGCATGACCCACGCGGGGAAGCCCCGGATCACGATGCCCTTGTACTGGAAGATGCCCCGGCCGAGGCCGAGAGTCGCGACGACCCCGAGGCTCGAGTGGACGTACGGCTTGGGCTCCTCCCCGTGGAGGGTGGCCACGAGGTTCGCGGCCAGGCGCTTGCCCTGCCGGACCGCATGCTGGGCGTTCGGCACCGTGCGCGCGCCGGGGATCGGCGACGCCAGATCGGGGACGGCCGCGTCGTCGCCCGCGCCCCACGCGTCGGCCACCGGCTCCTCCTCGGTCCCGACGCGCAGGTCGGCTCGGACCATGAGGAGGCCGCGTGCGTCGATCGGGAGGTCGCTGTGCCGGGACACGACGGGGTTCGCGCCGTTGCCGGCCGTCCAGACGATCAGCTCCGAGTCGAACTCCTCCCCGTTCGAGAGGACCACGTGCCCGTCGACTGCGGAGACCAGCTGCGTGTCGAGGTGCACGCGTGCACCGCGCTCCTCGAGGGAGCGGACGACCCACCGGCCCGGCTCATCCGTCACCTCGGGCAGGATCCTCCCCAGCGCCTCGACGAGGTGGAAGGAGAGGTCGGCGAACGTGAGCTCGGGATAGGACCTCAGGAGAGAGGTGGCGAGGGAGAGCAGCTCGCCGAATCCCTCGACCCCGGAGAACCCGCCGCCGACGAAGGTGACGGTGAGCAGCCGGCGGCGCTCCGGCCCGGGAGGCAGCACCGAGGCGCGGTCGAAGGCGGTGAGCAGGCGGTCGCGGATCGCGACGGCCTCCTCGACGTGCTTCATGCCGATGGCCTGGTCGGCGATGCCCGGGATCGGGAAGGTGCGGGTCACGGCACCGGCGGTGACCACGACGATGTCGTAGCCGAGGTCGAACTCCTCGCCGGCGAGGGGACGCACGGTCACCCTCTTCTCGGCGTGCCGGATCTCGGTCACCCAGCCGGCCAGGATCCGGGTCCGCCGGAGGTGGCTCCGCAGCGAGATGGAGGCGTGGCGGGCCTCGACCGAGCCGGCCGCGACCTCCGGCAGGAAGGGCTGGTAGGTCATGTACGGCCGCGGGTCGACGATCGTCACCTCGGCCTCGCCCGGCTTCAGCCACCGCTCGAGCTTCCAGGCGGTGTAGAAGCCGGCGTAGCCGCCTCCGATCACGAGGATCCTCCGCATCGTGTGCTCCTTTCGCGTCGTCACCCGTTAAGACACCGCAGCCCCCGAGGATGTGACATCCCGTAGGCCGCAGGCTCGAGGGGGTCAGGAGCTGCGCTGAAGAGTCCGGCGCTGGAGCCAGTCCTCGAATCGGATTCGGCCGAGGGTCGCGTCCGCCGCCGGCACGAGCGCGCGCTCGGCGGGGACTGCGCCGAAGTACTGCGCGGCCGGATCGGCGATCACCGATCGAGGGTCGCCTGCCTCTCGGAGCGCGCGGCCGACGAAGTCGGGGAGCGGGATCGGCTCGGGGCCGCCCACCTCCTCCATGGCGTTCGTCGAGGGGGCGAGCGCGGCGCGGGCGACGGCCGCCGCGACCTCGTCGGCGGCCATGGGCTGGAGGAGGATGGGCGGCAGGTGCACCTCGCCGCCCACCGTGGCGGAGTCCGCGATCCCGCGCGCGAACTCGAAGAACTGGGTGGCTCGCACGATCGAGTACGGACGACCGGAGTCGCGGATCAGCCTCTCCTGGGCGACCTTCGCGCGGAGGTAGCCGCTGCCCGGCACGCGCTCCGCGCCGACGATGGACAGGGCCACATGGGACCGCACCCCGGCCGACGCCTCCTCTCGCAGCAGGTTGGCCGTCGACGAGGTGAAGAACGCGAGCACGTCCGCGTCCGCGAAGGACGGGGAGTTGGACACGTCGACGACGACGTCCGCACCCGCCAGGGCCTCTGCGAGGCCCGCGCCGGTGACGGCGTCGACGCCCGTGTTCGGAGAGGCGGGCACCGCCTCCACGCCGTGCTGCTGGAGCTCCGCCACCACCTTCGAGCCGATGAGGCCGGTGCCGCCGAGAATGACTGCCTTCATGTCCTTGAACCCTTCTGTCCGCGGTCGATGCCGCTGCTGAGCTAGGACCGGGCGGGAGCAGGGTCTGTGACAAGGCCGCTGCCGATCCGTTCGCGATCGGACGATGCGCGCTGCATCCACCGATCGGTGGAGCACGGACCATCCGCTCGGGCGGTTCCCGGCCCGTCGCGGCGCCCCTAGGTTTGCGGCATGACATCAGAAGATCTGCGGGAAGCCGCACGCAAGCGCCTCGAGGCGAAGGCCGGTTTCTGGCGCTTCCTGGTCACCTCCGTCCTCGTCGTCGCACTCGTCAACGTGATCTGGGGCGTGACCGGCGGAGGCTACTACTGGCCCCTCTGGCCCACCGTGGGCCTCGGCATCGCCCTGGCCTTCTCGGCCGCGAGCGTGTTCGGCCCCGGCCGCGGCTACGTCTCCGAGGACCGGGTCGACGAGGAGGTCCGCCGCATGACGGCACGGCGCTGAGCGCGGCTGTCACAGCCGGCGGCCCTTCCCGGTCCTAGCTGTCGGCGGCACTGTGCCGCCCTCGGGACGAAGGGACCATCATGAAGATCGTCGTCGTGGGAGGCACCGGCCTCATCGGCAGTCGTGTCGTCTCCCTCCTGCAGCGCGCCGGCCATTCAGCCGTTGCCGCCGCACGCGCAACGGGCGTCAACTCCTACACAGCCGACGGCCTTCCCGAGGCGCTCGATGGCGCAGAGGTCGTCGTGGACGTGTCGACCTCGCCGTACACCGACTACGACGGCGCTCTCGACTTCTTCGAGACGTCGACCCTCAATCTCCTCACGTACGGCAGGGCGGCCGGGGTGGGGCACCACGTCGCGCTCTCGGTCGTCGGGACCGACCGGCTGGCCGCAGCGAAGGGACGCTACTTCCTCGCCAAGGCGCGCCAGGAGGAGCTGCTCCGAGAGGCGACGCTGCCCTACTCGATCGTGCACACGACCCAGTTCTTCGAGTTCCTCGTAAGCATCGCCGACTCCGTCACCGACGGCGGCCGGGTGCGGCCGGCGCGAGCCAGGATCCAGCCCATCGCCGCCGACGATGTCGCCGACGCCGTGATGGCCGCCGCGCTGGGGGAGCCGACACTCGCGACGGCCGAGCACGCGGGCCCCGACGTGTTCGATCTGGATCAGCTGCTGGCCGCGGAGCTCGACCTCCGTGGGGACCCGCGGGAGGTCGTCGCCGACCCGCTCGGCGACTACTTCGGCGCGAGGCTCGAGGAGGACGACCTGCTGCCGGGACCGGACGCGGTCATCGCCCCGTCGCGCTTCGCGGACTGGGTGCGGCGCCCCGAGGGGGCGCGGATCGGCTGACCGGCGCCGTGTGGGGGAGGGCAGCCGGTCAGCCGAAGGTGGATCAGTACGCGCCCTCGGGCATCAGCACGGCCTTGGCCGTGCGCCAGAGGATCACGAGGTCACCGGTCATCGACCAGTTGTCCGCGTAGTACAGGTCGAGGCGGATTCCGTCGTCCCAGCCGAGATTCGACCGGCCGCTGACCTGCCAGAGGCCGCTCATACCGGGGGTGACCACGAGGCGGCGGCGCTCCTTCGAGTTGTAGTCCGACACCTCCTCGGGGAGGGCGGGCCGGGGACCGACGAGGCTCATGTCGCCGCGGAGGACGTTGAGGAGCTGGGGAAGCTCGTCGATCGAGTAGCGGCGCAGGATCTTGCCGATCGGGGTGACCCGGGGGTCGTCCGCCAGCTTGAACAGGCGGCGCTCGCCGGCCATCGCCGCGAGCAGCTCGGCGCGGCGCGCGTCGGCGTCCACATACATCGACCTGAACTTGAGGATCCGGAACGCGACCCCGTCCCGTCCGATCCGCTCCTGCGAGTAGAACACCGGGCCCCCGTCGACGCGCTTGATGAGCCCGGCGACGATGAGGAACAGGGGGAGCAGGGCGAAGAGGATCAGGCCGGAGACGACCACATCGAAGATCCGCTTCGCGACCCGTTGCGGTCCCTCGTACTGCGGCGTCTCGACGTGCAGCAGGGGAAGTCCGGCGACCGGGCGCAGGTGCACGCGGCTTCCGGCGATGTCCGCGATGCTCGGCGCGAGCACCAGCTGGTGGCGCTGCGGGTCGAGGCCCCAGCTGATCTCGCGCACGCGCTCGGCCGGCAGGCGGTCCGAGTTGGTCGCGATGAGGGTGTCGGCGCCGTAGGTGTCGAGCAGGTTCGGCACGTCGTCGATGCCGCCGATGATGGGCAGCGTGGTGCCGCGCAGCACGCCGTGATCGGGTCCGTCGGTCAGGCCGACGCCGACGACCTGGTAGCCGACCGCCGGGTTCCGGGACAGGTCGACGGCCGTCTGCAGGACGCTGCGCTCGGAGCCGATCAGAACGACGCGAGAGCTGTACTCGCCGCGGGCCCGGCGCGAGAGCAGCCAGCGACGCCACAGCCAGCGGTTGGCCATGAGTGCGACGGTCCCGACGGGGAACGCGATCGCGGCATAGCTGCGCGCGATGTCGAGGTCCAGGAAGAATGCGCCGAACAGGAACACGCCGAACGTCAGGATCGACGCGTGGCCGACGCGCTTGTACTCGGTCGCTCCGCTGCCGATGATCCGGGAGGCCCGGGTGTCGACGAGCCGCAGGGCGAGGATCCACAGCACGGCGAGCGCGAGCCCGATGTGCAGCGGAGTCACGAGGTGGTTGAGGAACCCGCGCGAGGCCATGGTGCCGTTGTGGGCGCCGAAGGCGAGGAGGTGCGCGACGGCGACCGTGAGGACGACGGCGAGCATGTCGCCGAGTCCGACGCGGATGGCGTAGCGCTTCACCCAGTCGAGGGCGAGCGGGGGTGAAAGTGGGGTGGTCGAGTCGAGTGCGACCCGCACAGAGGTGGTCACGGAGCCTGATCCATTCGGGTTGAAGCAGGGCCGGAGCGATGTCCGGAAGAGCGAGAGCTGGCGGCGGGTGTCCGTCAGCACATTCGCCGCAGGAGCGGCGTCAGACGTTTCGGGTCGGGGTGAGGCGACCGATTCGCTCTGTCCGGGGCGGGGGGTAAGGCTGCATGAGCATGGGCGGGCTCTTTTCGGGTAGTGCGCAGGAGGCAGCTGGGGACTGCGTTCCGGCGTGATGTTCGCGACTTCGGGTAAAGACGCTGTCGGGAGGGGCACTGACGGTCGGGTTTCGGGTGACCGCCGGCTCCAGGCCGATGGGGTTCACAGTAGCCGCCCCCATCGAGCCCGGGCAAGGCTCGGAAGGGGGCTTAGGGGGTGTTTTCCCCCGGACTGGGGGTGATCGTTCCCGGTGCGGAGGCGGCCCGTCGGCCGCGCTGAGGTGCGGAAGCAGCGGGTTCCGTCGGCTGATCGGCGGTCGGCTGCTCCTGCTGCTGGGCGGCCGGCGGCAGGGCCGTCGGCTCCTGGGCCACGGACGCCTCTGCGGGCGACTGAGCCGTGGCAGGCGCCTCCTGCGCGTCGACGGCCTGCTGCTGCGCCGGGCGCGGCTTGAGGTAGAGCGCGCCCAGCGGCGGGATGGTCAGCTCGGCCGAGGCGCGCTGGCCCTGGTACGGGACCTCCTCCGCGGTGACCGCGCCGAAGTTCCCGACCCCCGAGCCGCCGAAGTCGGCGGCGTCGGTGTTGAGGATCTCGTCCCAGACGCCCGCGCTCGGCAGGCCCACGCGGTACGGGCCGACCGGGTTGCCCCCGAAGTTGAAGATCGCGGCCACCGGGTTGCCCCAGTTGTCCCAGCGGAGGAAGGAGATGACGTTGTTCTCCACGTCGCTGCCGTCGATCCAGGTGAACCCGTTCTCCGAGGAGTCGCGCTCCCACAGGGACGGGTTCTCCTTGTAGATGCGGTTCAGCTGGCTCACGAAGTTGAAGAGCCCGCGGTGCACGGGCTGGTCGAGGATCCACCAGTCCAGGCCGCGCTCCTCGCTCCACTCCGACGGCTGGCCGAACTCGGAGCCCATGAAGAGCAGCTGCTTGCCCGGGTGCGCCCACTGGAAGGCGAGGAACGCCCGCACGTTGGCGAGCTTCTGCCAGTGGTCGCCCGGCATCTTGTTGAACAGGGAGCCCTTGCCGTGCACGACCTCGTCGTGGCTGATGGGCAGCAGGAAGCTCTCGCTGAACGCGTAGACGAACGAGAAGGTGATCTCGTTGTGGTGGTGACTGCGATACATCGGGTCCTGGTGGATGTAGCGCAGGCCGTCGTTCATCCAGCCCATGTTCCACTTGAGCCCGAACCCGAGGCCGCCGCCGGACGTGGGGTGGGTGATGCCGCCCCAGCTCGTCGACTCCTCGGCGATCATCACGACGCCCGGGTACAGCTTGTACGCGGTCGCGTTGACCTCCTGAAGGAAGCCGATCGCCTCGAGGTTCTCGCGTCCGCCGTACTGGTTGGGCAGCCACTCGCCCTCGTTGCGGGAGTAGTCGAGGTACAGCATCGAGGCGACCGCGTCGACCCGGAGGCCGTCGATGTGGAACTCCTCGAACCAGTAGAGGGCGTTGGCGACGAGGAAGTTGCGCACGTGTGACTCGCCGAAGTCGAAGACGAGCGTGCCCCAGTCCTGCTGCTCTCCGCGGCGGGGGTCCGAGTGCTCGTAGAGCGCCTGGCCGTCGAACTTCGCCAGGGCGAACTCGTCCTTCGGGAAGTGGGCGGGGACCCAGTCGACGATCACGCCGATGCCGGCCTGGTGCAGCCGGTCGATCAGGTAGCGCAGATCGTCGGGGTGCCCGAACCGGGACGACGGCGCGTAGTACCCGGTGACCTGGTAGCCCCACGACCCGCCGAACGGGTGCTCGGCGAGGGGCAGGAACTCGACGTGGGTGAAGCCGGTCTCGGCCAGGTAGTCGATGAGCTGGTCCGCGACCTCGCGGTAGCCGAGCCCCGGACGCCAGGAGCCCAGGTGCATCTCGTACACGCTCATGGCCTGGTGGTGCGGATCCTTCGAGGCGCGCTGCGCCATCCATTCGCCGTCGCCCCACTCGTACCCGGTGGTGCCGATGACGGATGCGGTGGCGGGCGGCACCTCGGTGTACTGGGCCATCGGGTCGGCCTTCTCGATCCAGCGGCCGTCGGCAGTGAGGATCTGGAACTTGTAGGAGCCGCCGG
Organism: Naasia aerilata; assembly: GCF_030296595.1. Taxonomy (GTDB): domain Bacteria; phylum Actinomycetota; class Actinomycetes; order Actinomycetales; family Microbacteriaceae; genus Naasia; species Naasia aerilata. The sequence continues at coordinate 2,126,296 of NZ_AP027731.1, forward strand.
GCTCGAGGCCCGGGACGAACAGCTCCCACACGCCGTTGGAGTCCATCCGGCGCATGGTGTGCTGCACGCCGTGCCAGCCGTTGAAGTCGCCGATCACGCGCACGATCTGCGCGTGCGGCGCCCACACGGCGAAGGCGACGCCGGTGGTCGCCTGCTCGACACCCCAGTGCTCGCGGTAGTGCGCGCCGAGCACGTGCCACAGGCGCTCGTGCCGCCCCTCGCCGAAGAGGTAGAGGTCCAGATCGCCGATGGAGGAGGTAGCGGTACGGGTCGTCGACCGTCCACTCGCTGCCGTCGGCGTAGCGGGCCTCGATCACGTAGTCCTTGAAGCCGAGGATGCTGACGCCCTGCCACACGCCGTGGCCGAGGTGGGCCAGGTCGACCCGCGCTCCGGTGGAGAGCACGGCCGTCACCTTGTCCGCCAGCGGGCGCAGCGCCCGGATGGCGACCACCTGGTCGGCGACGCCCTCGACCGGAACCGGGTGCTGGCCGAGGATCGAGTGCGGCCCGGAGTGCAGGCCCTGCTCGAGGCGGGCGAGCTCCTCCTCGGGGACCGTCGGCAGGTCGAACCGAGGCTGAGGAGTGGTGTCGACGGTGGCGTCGGCCATGCGTGCCTTCTTTCGGGGCTCAGTAGTACTGCTCGGGGACCGGGGTCACCACGTGCAGGATGTGCACCGGCTGCGTGAAGGCATCCAGTCGCACATAGTTGTGCTCTCCCCATGTCCAGGTTGAGTCGGTCAGCAGATCGCGGACCTGGTAGGAGGTCTCCGGCTCGAGTCCGAGCCGCGTGAGGTCCAGGTGCACCGTCGACTCGCGCACCGAGTGCGGGTCGAGGTTCGCCACGACGAGGATCGTGTCCGAGGCCCCGGTGGGCGTGAAGCGCCCCTCGATGTGCTTGCTGTAGACGAGGATCTCGGGGTCGTCGCACCAGTGGATGTCGATGTTGCGGAGCTGGCCGAGGGCGGGGTGCTCGCGGCGGATCTCGTTGAGCCGGCGGAGGTAGGGCGCGAGCGAGACGCCGAGCTTCTCGGCGTGCGCGTAGTCGCGGACCTTGAACTCGTACTTCTCGTTGTCGATGTTCTCCTCGGAGCCCGGCCGCGCCACGTTCTCGATGAGCTCGTAGCCGGAGTAGACGCCCCAGGTCGGGGAGGCCGTCGCCGCGAGCGCCGCGCGGATGCGGTAGGCGGGCGGTCCGCCGAACTGCAGGTACGGCGTGAGGATGTCGTGGGTGTTGACGAAGAAGTTGGGCCGGAGGTAGTCCGCGCTCTCCCGGGAGAGCTCGAGGAAGTACTCCGCCAGCTCCTCCTTCGAGTTGCGCCACGTGAAGTACGTGTAGCTCTGCTGGAAGCCGACCTGCGCGAGGCCGCGCATCATCGGCGGACGCGTGAACGCCTCAGACAGGAAGATGACGTCGGGGTGCGCGCCGTTCACCTCGTGCAGGAGCCGCTCCCAGAACGCGAGGGGCTTCGTGTGCGGGTTGTCGACGCGGAAGATCTTCACGCCGAGCCCGATCCAGTGCAGGAAGAGCCGCAGCATCTCCTGGTAGATGCCCTCGGGGTCGTTGTCGAAGTTCAGGGGATAGATGTCCTGGTACTTCTTGGGCGGGTTCTCCGCGTACGCGATGCTGCCGTCGGGGAGCTGCGTGAAGAACTGCGGGTGCTGGGTCACCCAGGGGTGGTCGGGGGAGGCCTGCAGCGCGATGTCGAGCGCGAGCTCCATCCCGGCGTCCTGGATGGCACCGACGAAGAACCTGAAGTCCTCCTCGTCGCCGAGATCCGGGTGGATCGCGTCGTGCCCGCCCTCCGCCGCGCCGATGCCGTAGGGGAGCCCGGGTCGTTCGGTCCGGCCGTGAGCGTGTTGTTCGGACCCTTGCGGTTGGTGAGCCCGATCGGGTGCACGGGCGGGATGTAGACGACGTCGAAGCCCATGGCCGCGATGGCGGGGAGACGCTCGGCCGCCGTGCGGAACGTCCCGGACTGCCAGGAGCCGTCCTCGTGCTGCACGGCACCCTCGGATCGGGGGAAGAACTCGTACCAGGATCCGCGCCCGGCGCGCTCCCGCTCGACCCGGAGCCGATGCTCGGGGAGAGGGTGACGAGGCTCGCGAGCGGGATCCGCTCGAGCGCCGCGACGACGTCGGGCTCTTCCGCGGCCTCCAGGCGCGTCGCCGGATCGAGCGTCGTGTCCGCGATGCGCTTGGCGGCGGCGGTGAAGAGGCGGCGGTCGGCGGCGGGACGCGACGTCTCGGCGGCGGCGCGCTCGAAGAGCTGCTGCCCCAGTGTGAGCATGACGTCGACGTCGACGCCGGCCGGGATCTTCACCTCGGCGTTGTGCAGCCAGGTGGCGAAGTCGTCGCCCCACGCCTTGATGCGGAAGGTCCAGAACCCCTCGGCTTCGACGAGCACGTCGGCGCGCCAGCGGTCGACGCCCTTCTCGATGAGGGTCATCCGGTGCTCGGTGGTCGCACCGCTCGGGTCGGTGAGCACCACGTCCGCGCCGATGAGGTCGTGTCCCTCGCGGAACACGGTCGCCGCGAACGGGACGACCTCGCCGACGAAGGCCTTCGCCGGCCACAGGTCGCCCGGCAGCTGGGGGAGAGATCGAGGATAGGGATGCGGCCGAGGCGGGGCGTCCAGTCGCTCTGCACGCCCGCTGCGGAGGCCGAGATCGTGCCCTCCGACGCCGCGCGCCGGGGCCGGAAGACGTCCGCCTCGTGGCCTGGCGGGTCGCGCCCGCCTCTTCGCTGTTCCGTGGAGTCGCCACGGCCTCACTCTAGCCCGGGCCCGATTTCCGACCCTGGTCGGCGGCGGAGGCTTGCGAGAGGGGTGGGGGGACCGCTAACGCGGGCGCCCGGGTCCCCGATCGCGGCTTCCGACTGTCCTAGGGTGGGACCCACTCCGCCACACGGTCGATGGGAACATGTATGAAGGCGATTCGCCGTTTCACTGTCCGCACGGTCCTGCCGGAGGGTCTCTCCGCACTGGACGAGCTCGCCGGCAATCTCCGCTGGTCCTGGCATCAGCCGACGCAGGAGCTCTTCGCGTTCATCGACCCGGAGCTGTGGGGCGCGAGCCACCACGATCCGGTCGGGCTCCTCGGCATGGTGTCGCCGGAGCGCGTGGCCGAGCTGGCGGCGGACAAGCAGTTCGTCGGCCGCGCGAACGACCTGCGCACCGACCTGCGCACCTACATCTCCGAGCCTCGCTGGTACCAGGGGCAGAAGGACGCCCCCGCGTCCATCGCCTACTTCTCGCCGGAGTTCGGCATCGCCGCCGCGCTGCCCCAGTACTCGGGCGGACTCGGCATCCTGGCCGGCGACCACCTGAAGAGCGCGTCCGACCTGGGACTTCCGCTGCTGGCCGTGGGCCTCTTCTACCGCTCCGGCTACTTCAAGCAGGCCATCTCGCCGGACGGCTGGCAGCAGGAGACCTACCCGGTGCTCGACCCCGACGGCCTGCCGCTGTCCGTGCTGCGCGGCGCGGACGGCGCCCCCGCTCAGGTCGCGCTCGCGCTGCCCGCCGGGCGGACTCTCTTCGCCCGCGTCTGGCAGGCGGATGTCGGCCGGGTCAAGCTGCTGCTGCTCGACACCGACATCCCCGAGAACGACGAGAGCCTCCGCACCGTGACCGACCGCCTCTACGGCGGCGGCGGCGAGCACCGCCTCCTCCAGGAGCTGCTCCTCGGCATCGGCGGCGTCCGCGCCATCAAGCTGTTCTCGGAGCTGAGCGGACGCGAGTTCCCGCAGGTCTTCCACACCAACGAGGGCCACGCCGGCTTCCTCGGCCTCGAGCGCATCAGCGACCTGGTCGCCGCCGGGCTCGGGTTCGGCGAGGCGCTCGAGGTCGTGCGGGCCGGGACGGTCTTCACGACCCACACGCCCGTCCCGGCCGGCATCGACCGCTTCGAGCGCAGCCTGGTCGAGGCCTACTTCTCCACCGACCTGCTCCCCGGCGTCGCGGTCCAGGACGTCCTGGCCCTCGGCACCGAGAACTACGAGGGCGGCAATGCCGGCGTGTTCAACATGGCCGTCATGGGACTGCGGCTCGCGCAGCACGCGAACGGCGTCTCCAAGCTGCACGGCGAGGTCAGCCGGGGCATGTTCTCCGGGCTGTGGCCGGGATTCGACCAGGCGGACGTGCCGATCACGTCGGTGACGAACGGCGTGCACGCGCCGACCTGGACCGACCCGATGCTCCTCCGGCTCGCGGAGGACAAGCTCGGCACCATCGACACCACGGTCGCCGACTGGCGCTCCAAGTCCGTCAGTGACGAGGACCTCTGGCGGGTGCGGGGGCAGATGCGCGAGCAGCTCGTCGCCGACGCGCGCGAGCGCATCCGCGACGCGTGGCAGCAGCAGAACCCGGGCTCGGTGGTTCCCACCTGGATCGGGGAGGCCCTCGACCCGGCCGCGCTGACGATCGGGTTCGCTCGCCGCGTTCCCACCTACAAGCGGCTCACGCTCATGCTCCACGACGAGAACCGGCTGCGCGCCATCCTCACGTCGAAGAAGCGTCCCGTGCAGATGATCATCGCCGGCAAGTCGCACCCCGCCGACGACGAGGGCAAGCGCCTGATCCAGCGGCTCGTCACGTTCGCGCAGGACCCGGACATCCGCAAGCGGCTCGTCTTCCTGCCGAACTACGACATCGGCATGGCGCAACTGCTCTACCCGGGCACCGACGTGTGGCTGAACAACCCGCTGCGCCCGCTCGAGGCCTGCGGCACGTCCGGCATGAAGGCGGCCCTCAACGGCGCGCTGAACCTGTCCATCCTCGACGGCTGGTGGAACGAGTACTACGACGGCGAGAACGGCTGGGCGATCCCGTCCTCTGATGCCGCGGGCGACGCCGCCGAGCGCGACGCGCTCGAGGCCGGTGCGCTGTACGACCTGATCGAGCACCAGATCGCGCCGCGCTTCTACGACCGGAACAAGGACGGCGTCCCGGTCCGCTGGGTGAAGTCGATCCGGCACACGCTCGCGACCCTCTCGCCGGAGCTCTCCGCCGACCGCATGGTCAAGGAGTACGTCGGCAAGCTGTACACGCCCGCGGGCAAGGCGGCGAGCGTCATCGCGGCCGACGACTACGCGGCCGGACGCGAGCTCGCGGCCTGGAAGGACGAGGTGCGCCGCGACTGGTCGGGCGTGCAGGTCCTGCACGTCGAGTCGGGCGGCCTCGCCGCCATCCCGCGCGTGGGCGACGAGCTGCACGTGCGTGCCCGCGTCCAGCTGGGCGCGCTCAGCCCCGAGGACGTGTCCGTCGAGGTGGTCTACGGGAAGAGCCTGGAGGGCGACTCGCTCGAGGACATGACCACCGTGCAGCTGGCCCCGCTGGTCGAGGACGGCTCCTCCGCGGCGACCGGGGCGGTCACCCTCGACGGGTCCACGACGTTCGCCGGCACGGTGACGCTCAAGCGGCCCGGCTCGTTCGGCTACAACGTGCGCGTGGTCCCCAAGTCGCAGTACCTGGCGAGCCCCGCCGAGCTGGGGCTGGTGACGGTCGCGCACTAGCGCGGACGGCGCCGAGCGCGCCCTGTGACACCGAGCGCACCTCGTATACGGGGTGCGCTCGGTGGTTGGGGGTGCGGTCGGTGGGGTGTGCCCTGGCGGGTGGGTGGCTCGGTTGTGCCAGCCGAGGGTGGGGGTGCCCGAGGGTGGGCGGCTCGCCGGTTACCGGGAGTTGAGGCCCGAGGGGGAGCGCCCCGGGTCGGCATACGGAACCGGTGCGCGAGCGGATCGTCCGCGCGGTGTCGGTCGGGCTTAAGACGTGGAGTTGAGCGGCCGGAACGGTGACCGCTTCGTGCGCTGTGGGGGGAGGGGACGCCGAGCGCGCCCCGACACACCGAGCGCGCCTCCGTTTCGCCGAGCGCGCCCCGTGCCACCGAACGCACCCCGTATACAGGGTGCGCTCGGTGTTTCGGGGTGCGCTCGATGAGAGAGGTGCGCGCTCGGTGCGTCGGGGTGCGTTCGGCGGAGCCGGAACGGGCGCTGCGCGGGCCCACACCAGGCCGGCGACGACGCGGTGTGAGGCGCCTTGTCCTCCGCCGAGCGCGGTCTGAGGAGCCGCCACGGCCGCCGAGCGCGGTGTGAGGCGCCGGGGTTTCCGCCGAGCGCGGTGCGTATGGACGAGCGCGCCTCGTGTACGGACCGCGCTCGTCGTCTCGGGCCGCGGTCGGTGCTCGCCCCGCGCTCGGTGAATGCGCTACGACCGGTGCTCTGAGCGCCGTCCCCTGCGCCGAGCGCGGTCCGAGGCGCCGTGTCCGCCGCCGAGCGCGGTGTCAGGCGCCGGGGTTTCCACCGAGCGCGGTGCGTATGGACGAGCGCGCCTCGTGCACGGGCCGCGCTCGTCGTCCCGGGCCGCGCTCGGTGCTCGCCCCGCGCTCGGTGAGTGCGCTACGACCGGTGCTCTGAGCGCCGTCCCCTGCGCCGAGCGCGGCCTGAGGAGTCGCCACGGCCGCCGAGCGCGGTCCGAGGCGCTGTGTCCGCCGCCGAGCGCGGTGTGAGGCGCCGGGGTTCCTGCCGAGCGCGGTGCGTGTGGACGAGCGCGCCTCGTATACGGGCCGCGCTCGTCGTCACGGGCTGCGCTCGGTGCTCGCACCGCGCTCGGCGAACGCGACGAGTGCACCTGACCCGGCCACTCGAGGGACTCCCGTCCCTGCCTCCACCTGTCGCCCTGCGGCCAGCGGATGCGGCGAAGCCCGCGGTTCGGCGCCTACCGGGCCCGGAACAGCGCCAGGGACGGGCCCGGCACGTCGTACTCGGTGCCCGGCGCGTGCACCGTGCCGTGCGCGGCGTCGTCGGCGCTCGCCCAGAGGAGCTCGTAGTCCTCGACGTCCTCGTGCCGGGGGAGCGTGACCGTGCAGTCGCCGTCGCCGTTGACGACCAGCAGGATGCGGTTGCGCTCCTCGAACTCGGGCGTCGACGTCGCGAAGTACTGGATGCACCGGGTCTCCGGCGCATGCCACTCGCGGGACGTCATCGGCTCGCCGGAGGGGGCGTACCAGGCCAGCTCGGACGCGTTGGGCGTGGCCATGTCCTCGCGGGCGAATCGCGCGGGACGCAGTGCGGGGTTCTCGCGGCGCAGGCGCAGGAGCGTCTTTGTCAGCTCGCGGAGGTCCCGCTGCCACGGCGACTGGTGCCAGGACAGCCAGGTGAGCTCGCTGTCGTGGCAGTACGCGTTGTTGTTGCCGCGCTGCGAGCGGCCCCACTCGTCGCCGGCGGTGATCATCGGCACACCGGCGGACAGCAGGAGCGTGCCGAGGAGGTTCCTCATCGCCCGGCGGCGATCGGCGAGGATGCGCGGGTTGCGCGTGTCGCCCTCGACGCCGAAGTTGAACGATCGGTTGTCGTCGGTGCCGTCGCGGTTGTTCTCGCCGTTGCCGAAGTTGTGCTTCTCGTTGTACGCGGTGAGGTCGGCGAGCGTGAAGCCGTCGTGCGCCGTGACGAAGTTGATGGAGGCGAGGGCCCGCGCTCCTTGCCGAAGACCTCGGAGGATCCGCTGAGCGCGCTCGCGAGGCGGCCCGCGCCGCCCGCTGGCGGCGTGCCGTGCCGGGAGGCGGCGACCTCGCTCAGCCAGAAGTCGCGCGTCGCGTTGCGGAAGGAGTCGTTCCACTCGCTCCACCCTGCGGCGAAGTTGCCGGTCTGCCAGCCGCCGTACCCGACGTCCCACGGCTCGGCGATGAGCTTCACGCCCTCGAGAGCGGGATCGTCGCGGAGGGCGACGAGCAGCGGATGCTCCGGGTCGAACGCGCCGCGCGCATCCCGGCCCAGGGTGACCGCGAGGTCGAAGCGGAAGCCGTCGATCTGCATCTCGTTGGCCCAGTAGCGGACCGAGTCGAGGACGAGCCGGATCGGCGCCTCCTGGCTGAAGTCGAGCGAGTTGCCGCAGCCCGTGGTGTCGACGTACTCGCCGCCGGCCGCCTGCCGGTAGTAGGAGGCGTTATCGATGCCGCGGAAGCTCGTGCGCGGGCCGCCGATGCCCTCCTCGGCGGTGTGGTTGTAGACGACGTCGAGGATCACCTCGATGCCGGCCTCGTGCAGCAGCTTCACCATGCCCTTGAACTCGCGGAGGACCGCCTCCGGCCCCGCCTGCTGAGCACCGGCGGACGCGTACGACGGGTGCGGCGCGAAGTAGGACAGGGAGTTGTAGCCCCAGTAGTTGCGGAGGCCCTGGCCCACGAGCCGGCGCTCGCTCGCGAAGGCGTGCACGGGCAGCAGCTCGACCGCGGTGATGCCGAGGTCGCGGAGGTAGTCGATGGTGCCCTGGTTGGCGAGCCCGGCGTAGGTGCCCTGCAGCTCCACCGGCACCCGCCCGCTGAGCTTGGTGAGCCCGCGGGCGTGCGCCTCGTAGATCACGGTGCGGTCGAGCGGCGTGGCCGGCTTGCGGCTCTCGCCCCAGTCGAAGCCGTCCTCCACGACCACGCTCCGCCAGGTGTTGGAGTCGCTGCGGAAGACGCCGCGGGCATAGGGGTCGAGCAGGACGCTCGCCGGGTTGAAGGTGTTCCCGGGGCCCGCGGGTCCGGAGACGCGCACGCCGTAGCGCCGGCCGGGCGTGAGCATCGGCGAGCTTCCGCTCCACACGCCGTGCTCGTCGCGCACGAGCGGAACGGTCGACGTGATCCAGTTCGAGTCGGCCGAATCGAACAGGCACAGCTCGACCGCGTCGGCCGTGCCGCTCCAGATGCGGATCGAGCCGCGACTGCCGGTCCGCCGCACGCCGAGGTCGCGCAGGGGATCCTCCGGCGTCATGGTGACTACAGTATGGGCACCATGGCGATCTACCTGGATCATGCCGCCACCACCCCGCTCCGGCCCGAGGTCCTCGAGGGCTACACCGAGGCTCTCCGCGTGGTGGGCAACCCGTCCTCCATCCACGCGCACGGCCAGACGGCGAAGCGGATGCTCGAGGAGGCGCGCGAGCGGGTCGCCGCCGCGCTCGGCTGCGACCCGGTCGAGGTGATCTTCACCTCGGGCGGCACCGAGGCGATCAACACCGCCATCAAGGGGATGTTCTGGGCACGGGTGGCGGCCGGAGCGCCGCCGAGGGTGCTCCTGCCGGGCGGCGAGCACCACGCGACGCTCGACACCGTCGCGTGGCTGGCGGCGCACGAGGGCGCCGAGGTGCTCGAGCTCCCGGTGGACGGAAGGGCGGCCCTTCCTCCCGACGTCCTCGACGGCGCGCTCGCCGGCGGAGCGGCCCTCGTCACAGCGCTCTGGGCGAGCAACGAGGTCGGCACCGTGCAGCCGGTCGCAGAGCTCGCCGCCGTCGCGGCCCGGCATGGGATCCCGATGCACGCGGATGCGGTGGCCGCGCTGGGCCAGGTCCCCGTCGACTTCCGGTCGTCCGGGCTAGCCGCCCTCAGCGTCTCCGCCCACAAGATCGGTGGCCCCGTGGGCATCGGCGCGCTCGTGCTCGGGCGCCGCGCCATTGCCGAGCCGCTCGTCCACGGCGGCGGGCAGCAGCGCGGCATCCGGTCCGGAACGCAGGACGTGGCGGGCGCCGTGGCCTTCGGCATCGCGGCGACCCTCGCGGCCGAGGAGCTCGCCGCGACGGGTGCCGAGCTCGCCGAGCTGCGGGATCGGCTGATCGCCGGGGTGCTGGGATCGGTCCCCGGTGCCGTGCTGCGGGGAGCGGAGCCGGGGCCGAACCGGCTGCCCGGCAACGCGCACTTCACGTTCGCGGGCTGCGACGGCGACTCGCTGCTGTTCCTCCTCGACATGGAGGGGTTCTCGGTGAGCACGGGCCCGGCCTGCACGGCGGGCGTCTCCGAGCTCTCGCACGTGCTGCTCGCGATGGGCGTGCCGGTCGAGGAGGCGCGGGGCGCCCTCCGCTTCACGCTCGGCGCCGGCAGCACGGCCGCGGACGTGGACGCCCTGCTCCAGGTGCTTCCTGGCGTGGTGACGCGGGCACGCCGGGCGGGACACTCCGATCGGGTGCCCCAGCTGCACTGAGCGCCGGACGCGCGGGTCACGCGGACACCCCGCGCCCCCGCTGCCGGTCGTGTTCTGTCCGCACGACCCGCGGCAGCGCGCGGAGGCACCCGCTTTAGACTCGGGGGATGCGGGTGCTGGCGGCGATGAGCGGGGAGTCGACTCCGCGGTGGCGGCCGCGCGTGCCGTGGAGGCGGGCCACGACGTGGTCGGCGTCCACCTCGCCCTCAGTCGGATGCCGGGCACGCTCCGCACCGGCAGCCGCGGCTGCTGCACGATCGAGGACTCGATGGATGCCCGCCGCGCGGCCGACGTCCTGGGCATCCCGTTCTACGTATGGGACTTCTCCGAGCGCTTCAAGCTCGACGTGGTCGACGACTTCGTCGCCGAGTACGCGGCAGGGCGCACCCCGAACCCGTGCATGCGCTGCAACGAGCGCATCAAGTTCGCCGCGCTCCTGGAGAAGGCGCTCGACCTCGGCTTCGACGCCGTCTGCACCGGGCACTACGCGAGCATCGTCCTGGACGCCGACGGCAACCGCGAGCTGCACCGCGCATCCGACGAGGCGAAGGACCAGTCCTACGTCCTCGGCGTCCTCACGACCGAGCAGCTCGCCCACGCGATGTTCCCGCTCGGCGCTACGCCGTCCAAGGCGGTCGTCCGCGCGGAGGCGGCGGAGCGCGGCCTCGCGGTCGCCGCCAAGCCCGACAGCCACGACATCTGCTTCATCTCCGACGGCGACACCCGGGGCTGGCTCGCCGAGCGGGTCGAGCTGGCGCCCGGCGACATTCTCGACGCCGACGGAACGACGCTGGGCCGGCACGAGGGAGCCCAGGCGTACACGGTCGGTCAGCGGCGGGGTCTGCGGATCGGCACCCCGGCGCCGGACGGCCGCCCGCGCTTCGTCCTCGAGGTGCGCCCCGTCACCAATCAGATCGTGGTCGGGCCCAAGGAGGCGCTCGCCGTGGCCGAGATCGCGGGCCGCCGTCTGTCCTGGGCCGGCTGCCTGCCGCTCGATCCTGCGGCGCCGTTCTCCTGCTCCGTCCAGATCCGGGCGCACTCCGACCCCGAGCCGGCGACCGCTCTGCTGCGCGACGGGGAGCTGGTGGTGACGCCGGACGCGCCGCTGACCGGAGTCGCCCCGGGCCAGACCGCGGTGATCTACCTCGGCACGCGGGTGCTGGGCCAGTGCACGATCGACCGCACGGTGTCGGCCGCTCCTGCCAGAGTGTGAGCTGATGACCGACGACGCCGTTCAGGCACTGCCCGACACCCGACCCGACCTCGCCGCAGCCGAGGAGGAGGTCGCGCGCCTCACCACGCGCATCCTCCAGCTGCGCGACGAGTACTACGAGAACAACGCCTCGACGGTCTCCGACGCGGAGTACGACGCGATGGTGCGCCGGCTCGAGGAGCTCGAGAACGAGCATCCCGAGCTCCGGCAGCAGGACAGCCCCACGCAGACGGTGGGCGGCCGCGCAGAGACGACCATGTTCGCGCCCGTCGAGCACGCGGAGCGCATGCTCAGCCTCGACAACGTGTTCAGCCGCGAGGAGCTCGAGGCCTGGGCGGCGAAGGTCGAGCGGGACGCGGGCCGGTCGACCGTCCGCTACCTCACCGAGCTGAAGATCGACGGGCTCGCCATCAACCTCCGCTACGAGCGCGGCCGCCTCGTCACCGCCGCCACGCGGGGTGACGGCGTCGTGGGCGAGGACGTGACGCAGAACGTCCTCACGATGGGCACCATCCCCGCCACCCTGGCAGGCAGCGGCCACCCCGAGCTCGTTGAGATCCGCGGCGAGATCTTCTTCCCGGTCGCCGCCTTCGACCAGCTGAACGCGCGGCAGGCCGCGGCGGGTGAGCGGGTGTTCGCGAACCCCCGCAACGCGGCCAGCGGGTCCCTGCGGCAGAAGGAGGAGGGCAAGAACGCCGAGCGCCTCGCCCTCATGCGGGACCGCCTGCGGAGCCTCCGGATGCTCGTGCACGGCATCGGCGCCTGGCCGGTGGGCGAGATCGAGCGCGAGACGCCGGTGACGGCCCAGTCGGAGGTGTACGCGCTCCTCGAGGAGTGGGGTCTGCCGATCTCCTCGCACTTCCGCGTCTTCGACGACATCGCGGGCGTGACCGACTACATCCGGCGCTACGGGGAGAACCGCGGCGGGGTGGAGCACCAGATCGACGGGGTCGTCGTCAAGGTCGACGACCTCGACCTGCACGTCGAGCTCGGCTCCACGAGCAGGGCGCCGCGGTGGGCGATCGCCTACAAGTACCCGCCGGAGGAGGTGCGCACGAAGCTCGAGGACATCGTCGTCTCGGTCGGCCGCACCGGCCGCGCGACCCCTTCGCGGTCATGGCGCCCGCTCTCGTCGCCGGCTCCACCGTCCGCCAGGCCACGCTGCACAACCAGGACGTCGTGAAGGCGAAGGGCGTCCTCATCGGCGACACCGTCGTGCTGCGCAAGGCGGGCGACGTGATTCCCGAGGTCCTCGGCCCTGTCGTCGAGCTCCGCGACGGCACCGAGCGCGAGTTCGTGATGCCCGCGAACTGCCCGGAGTGCGGCACGCCGCTGGCGCCCGCGAAGGAGGGCGACGCCGACCTGCGCTGCCCCAACACCCGGTCCTGCCCGGCACAGCTGCGCGGCCGCGTCGAGCACATCGGCTCGCGCGGCGCCCTGGACATCGAGGCGCTGGGCGAGGTCGGGGCTGCCGCCCTGACCCAGCCCTACTCGCCCGTTCCGCCGCCGCTCGACACCGAGGCCGGGCTGTTCGAGCTCACGCTCGAGGACCTCGTGCCCGTGCGGATGACGGTGTGGGATGCCGAGACGGGCGCCCCGCGCATGGTGGACGGCGAGCCGAAGCTCGTCGCCCCGTTCCAGAAGAAGAACGGCGAGCCGACCAAGAGCGCGACCGAGCTCCTCGCGAACCTCGAGAAGGCGAAGACCCAGCAGCTCTGGCGCATCCTCGTGGCCCTGTCGATCCGCCACGTCGGCCCGGTCGCCGCACGGGCGCTCGCCGCGCACTTCGGGTCGATCGACGCGATGCGCGCCGCGAGCCGCGAGGAGCTCGCCGCGGTCGAGGGTGTCGGGCCGATCATCGCCGATGCCCTGCTCGACTGGTTCGCCGTCGACTGGCACCAGGAGATCCTCGAGCGCTGGGCCGCGGCGGGCGTGCAGCTCGCGACCCCGGGCCACGCGGGGCCGGGCGCGACGGAGACGGTCGAGGGCATCCTCTCCGGCATCACCGTGGTGGCGACCGGGGCGCTCGAGGGCTTCTCCCGCGAGGGGGCCGTCGAGGCGATCCTGTCCCGCGGAGGCAAGTCGGCCTCGAGCGTCTCGAAGAAGACCGACTTCGTGGCCGCCGGCCCGGGCGCGGGGTCGAAGCTGACCAAGGCCGAGCAGCTCGGCATCCCGATCCTCGACGCCGACGGCTTCCGCCGTCTGCTCGAGGAGGGGCCGGACGCGGTGCGCTGACGCCGCGAGGCGGGGAGGAGCGGGATGCGAGGCCGCAGGAAGGACCGCGAGCCGGCCTCTCCGGGCGACGGTGAGCGGGGGCCGAGCGCGAGCCGCCGCAGCTTCCTCCGGGCCGCGGGCATCGGCGCGGCGGGCGTCGCCGGGGTCACCGCCGCGGCGCTGACCGGGCAGCAGGGGCCGGCCGTCCCGCCGGCGCCGACGCCGCTCGGCACCGTCCCGGTGCGCGAGGGGGCCCGGGCTTCGACCACCTTGTCGTGCTCATGTTCGAGAACCGCTCTTTCGACAACATCTTCGGCTACCTGTACCCGGACGGCGTCGCCCCTGACGGCAACGGCATCGCCGGTCTCACCGGCGAGCACGCCAACACCTCGCGCGACGGCCGGGTGGTGGCGGCCCACCGGTACCGGGGGAGCACCGACGAGATCATGTCGAGCCCGCGCCCGGACCCGGGCGAGGAGTTCCCGCACGTCAACACGCAGCTCTTCGGGTCCGTCGACCCGGAGGAGAACCGCGGCCGCAAGGTCGCGGACATGCGTGAGCCGTTCAACTCTCCGCCGCCCGGAGCGACTCCCACCATGTCGGGCTTCCTCGAGGACTACATCGCCACGTACCGGGCGGACCACGGCCGGGAGGCGCCCTCGCCGGCCGACTACGACGCGGCGATGGGCGCCTTCGATCCCGCGATGCTGCCCGTCTTCTCCACGCTCGCGCGCAGCTTCACCGTCTTCGACGCCTGGCACTGCGCCGTTCCGTCACAGACCTTCTGCAACCGCTCCTTCTTCCACGCCTCCACCTCGCACGGCTACGTGACGAACAGCGGCGACGGCGGGTACGAGAAGTGGTTCGACGAGAAGAACCTGGCACCGACGATCTTCAACCGCCTCTCGGACGCGGGCATCGACTGGGCCGTGTACTACGACGAGAAGCAGATCGTCTCGATGACCGGGTTCATCCACGCTCCGGCCCTCGAGCCGTTCTTCCCCACCAACTTCCGCACGATGGCCGACTTCCACCGCGACGTGCGGGAGGGCACCCTCCCGGCGTACAGCTTCGTCGAGCCCCGGATGGTCTACGACCACAACGACATGCACCCGCCCGTCGGTCCCCTCACCGAGACGGACGTCGACGGCTCCGTGATCGCCGGCGGCGCCATCTCCGACGTGCGGGCGGGAGAGGCGCTGCTGCACTCCGTCTACACGGCGATCCGCGAGAGCACGAGCCCGACCGGCTCCAACGCGGGCAACACGATGCTCTTCGTGACCTTCGACGAGCACGGCGGAACGTACGACCACGTGCCGCCGCCCGCGGCCGTCCCGCCGGCCCTGCCCGAGCGGACCGAGATGGGATTCCGCTTCGACCGGCTCGGCGTGCGCGTCCCCGCGCTCGCCATCTCCGCGTACACGGCCATCGGGGGAGTCGTGCGGACGCCGATGCACCACGGCTCGGTGATCAGCACCCTGACCGAGAAGTACGGTCTGCCGCCGCTCACCGCCCGAGACTCGGGAGCGCCCACCCTAGCGGGCGCGGTGACCCTCGACACGCCCCGCGATCCGTCGACGTGGCCGACGACGGCGCCGCACTACGTTCCGCCGAACCCGGAGAGCGCGCTGCCGTTCGGCGAGGGCGATGAGGACCGTCCCCTGAGCCCGCCCGGTGTGGGACTCGTCGGGATGCTCCTGGCCCGGTACGGCGCCCCCGGCGACGGGGTCCCGACCACCTATCGGGAGGCGTTCGACCTTCTGCACCGGCGCGGCACGGGCATCTTCGGCTCGGGATGACGCCGCCGCGGCGTGTCCCGGCGGGGCCTGCCGCGCCCCATTCCTGGGGCGCTCGGACACCTTGAAGCTCTGCGTGAACGTTCGTTCTCCAGCCAGGGGGCCGCAACCCGTTGTGAAGCGCGGGCGATCGGGATATGGGGGACTGTCGTCCCTGTACCCCCGTCCCTACGATGGGGGCCACACCCGTGCCCCGTCCGATCCCGATCGACGGTCGAGAGTCGTACGCGCGGGAAGTTCTCGGTTGCGGTCTTTTGGGGGTGGACGATGCTGCTCGGTCTTGCGACCATCGCGCTCGCCGCCCTGGCGCCCCTGACGCCGGGACCCGCCCCGGTGTCCACGGCGATCTGCGCGCCGGCAGCCATCGGCTACGACGCGACCGCGGGCAGGCCCGTCCTCGACTCCGCTCTCGCCTCGACGCTGGCGCCGTCCCAGCTGCTCGGCAGCCTCACGCGGCTCACGCCTCTCGAGCTGCGCGAGTTCGTGCGCAGCGACGAGGACACCCTCCGCGATCTGATCGCGGAGCCCCCGTCGCCCGCCGAGGTGCAGACCTGGTGGGGCTCGCTCGATGTGGGTGAGCGGCGCGGCCTGGTCGCCGAGGCGCCGGAGCTGGTCGGCAACCTGGACGGCATCCCCTACGACGTGCGGGACCGGGCGAACCGGGCCCTCCTGACCGAGGACGTCGGCGAGATCCGCGCGAAGCTCCGCGCCGGCGTGGGCAAGGGGCGGCCGCCAACCTGGTGGCACGCCTCAAGATGCTCGGCCAGATCGAGGCGTCCCTCGAGGAGACGCCCGGCGGCCCCGACCGGCGGCTGCTGATGCTCGACACCGCGATGCCCGGGCGCGCGGCCGTGTCCCTCGGCGAACTCGACAGCGCCGACTACGTCAGCGTGCTGGTGCCGGGAGCCCTCCTGTCCGTCCGCGAGCACATGCGCGAGTGGACCAAGGTCACCGCTGACATCTACGACGAGCAGAACGACTGGGAGCGCCGCTTCGGCGACTCCAGCACGGTCGCGACCGTGTCGTGGATCGGCTACCAGACCCCGGATGTCACCAACCTGCTCGGGATGGACCTCGCCGAGCAGGGCGCCTCGTTCCTGTCCGGCACCGTCAACGGCTTGAAGACCCTGCGCAGCGGCGACGAGCCCTACATCTCGGTCTTCGCCCACTCCTACGGGGCCACGGCAACGATGCTCGCGCTCGACCGCGGCGACATGTCGATCGACGCCCTCGCCATGATGGGCTCGCCGGGCGGCGTCGCCGAGAACGTCCGGGAGCTCGCCGTCAAGGCAGGGCACGTCTGGGTAGGGGCCGCCGAGTGGGACCCGGTCGTGCACACCGCGTTCTTCGGCACCGACCCGGGCTCACCGGACTTCGGGGCGAAGACGATGAGCGTGGCCGGATCGGTGGATCCGGTGACCGGAGCTGTGCTGACGGCGTCCGTCGGGCACGACTGGTACCTGGAGCCCGGCACGGAAAGCCTGCGCAACCTGTCGCTGATCGGGATCGACCGCGGCGACTACGTGACGGACGGCTCCACCGACGACCTCAAGAAGACCCTCGCCCTCGAGCACTAGCTGCGCAGCGCAGCGAGCGCGCCGCCGAGCGCGGTCCGAGACGACGAGCGCGGCCCGGAGACGCACCGCGCTCGTCGATACGCGCCGCGCTCGGCGCGCCCTCGGGGACACGGCGCGCCCTCGGCGCGTCGTGTCCCGCTGCGGAGGCCGTCAGGCGGTCGACGCCGCCACGCGTGCGGCCTCGCGGACCGCGGTCGCGTTGAGCCGCCCCGCGCGGGAGCCCGCCAGCTTGGCGGCGATGTGCTCGCCTACCGTGATCGGCTCGTAGATCGGCGCCTCGCCCTCGGCCACGCAGGAGGGCAGCGGGGCGATGACGGCGTCGTAGTCGCCGTCATGGAAGTAGGCGGCCGAGCGGCGCCGCTCGATGGTGCCGTCGACGATCGGCGGCTTCACCCGGTGCAGCGTGGACATCCACACCTCGTTGGTGAGGCGGGCCGTCACGTCCCCCAGGTTGATGAGGAGAGCGCCGGGGTTGGGCTGCACGTCGTGCCAGGTTCCCGAGGAGTCGAGCACCTGGAGGCCGGCGACCCGGTCAGCCCACAGGACGGTGACCATGCCGTAGTCCGTGTGCTCGCCCATGCCGGTCAGGTCGCCGTCCAGGTTCACCGTGCCGGGCGGCAGCGCGTAGTTGTTCATCCGGAGCACGTCGAGCGAGTGACCGGTCAGCCCGGTGAGCGTTCCCGCCGGAACCTCGAGGGCGTCCTCGAAGATCTCCACCATCGTGCGGGCGACCCGGCGGGCCTCCTCGTAGTACGCGCTGACAGCCGGCTCGAACGTCGGCACGGAATCCGGCCACACGTTCTCGTTGTAGATCGCCTCGGGCAGGTCCAGCTCCGGGTACATCGAGGCCCCGTCGCCCACGTTGAACGCCTCGAAGAAGTCGTTCATGCGGGACGCCGCCTCGACCCCGAGGCTCAGGGAGAGCGACTCGGTCTTCGGCGGCGCGTATCCCCGGTTGACCTTGGGCGGCGTGCGGTAGGCCTTCTTGGCCTCGAGCTCGAGCCCGAAGAAGGCGTCAAGGGCGCCGGTGAAGCCGGCGAGCACATCGTCCGGGATCCCGTGCCCGACGATCTGGATGAAGCCCACCTCCCGGCACGCGCGGTCGATCGCCTTCGCCACTGCGGCGCGCTCCTCGGCGCTGCCGCCCGCGACGTAGGGCGTGATGTCGACTTCCGGAACCTCGAAGACCATGGCGTCCTCCTCCTCGTTTCCCGCGACCGTACGACGGCGCTGTTTCGCCCGCGTTACCGGGAGGAAACGGCAGATCTCCTTTCCTGCCCTCCCCGCTGGGACCTCTGCCGATGCGCGAGCCGAAGGCGCCTCCCGCGCCCGCCCTAGGATTGAGGTCATGCCCGATGAGTCCCCGTCCATCACCGCGGATCAGGTGCAGCACCTCGCGAACCTCGCCCGCATCGCCCTGACGCCGGCGGAGATCGAGCACCTCGCGGTCGAGCTCGGCTCGATCGTCGAGAGCGTGCGCAAGGTCACCGAGGTGGCGACGCCGGACGTCCCGGCGACCAGCCACCCGATCCCGCTGACCAACATCTTCCGCGCCGACGTCGTCGGCGACACGCTCACCAACGAGCAGGCGCTCTCGGGCGCCCCCGAGGCCTTCGACGGCAGGTTCCGCGTGTCCGCGATCCTGGGGGAGGAGCAGTGACCGACCTCACGCGGCTCCCCGCCGCCGACCTCGCGGACCTGCTGACCCGGCGCGAGGTCTCGTCCGTCGAGGCGACCCGCGCGTCCCTCGATCGCATCGCGGCCGCGGAGGGCGATCTCCACGCGTTCCTGCACGTGGCCGGGGATGCCGCCCTCAAGCGGGCCAGCGAGATCGACCAGCTGCGCGCCGACGGGCACGACCTCGGGCCTCTCGCCGGTGTGCCGGTCGCCATCAAGGACGTGCTCTGCACGAAGGACATGCCGTCGACCGCCGGCTCCCGCATCCTCGAGGGCTGGGTCCCGCCGTACGACGCGACCGTCGTCGCCCGGCTGCGCTCCGCCGGGCTCGTCCCGCTCGGGAAGACCAACATGGACGAGTTCGCGATGGGCTCCTCCACCGAGCACTCGGCCTACGGTCCCACGCACAACCCGTGGGACCTGGACCGCATCCCCGGCGGCTCCGGCGGAGGATCCGCGGCAGCGGTCGCCGCCTTCGAGGCGCCCTTCGCGCTCGGCAGCGACACGGGCGGCTCCATCCGGCAGCCCGCCGCCGTGACCGGAACGGTCGGCATGAAGCCGACCTACGGCGGCGTCTCCCGGTACGGCGCCATCGCGCTCGCCTCGTCGCTCGACCAGGTCGGTCCGGTGAGCCGCACCGTCCTAGACTCGGCTCTGCTGCACGACGTCATCGGCGGCCACGACCCGCACGACTCCACCTCGCTCGAGGACGTCTGGCCGTCGTTCGCCGACGCCGCCCGGGCCGGCGCGTCGAATCTGGCGCTGTCCGGCCTGCGCGTCGGCGTCGTCCGGGAGCTGCACGGCGAGGGCTTCCAGGCGGGCGTCCGCCAGCGCTTCGACGAGGCACTCGCTCTGCTCGCCGCGGCCGGGGCGGAGATCGTCGAGGTCAGCGCCCCGCACTTCGAGTACGCCATCGCCGCGTACTACCTGATCCTGCCTGCGGAGGCGTCGAGCAACCTCGCGAAGTACGACTCGGTGCGCTTCGGCCTTCGGGTGACACCCGAGGGCGGCGGAACCGTCGAGCAGGTCATGTCCGCGACGCGCGAGGCGGGCTTCGGCCCGGAGGTGAAGCGCCGCATCATCCTCGGCACCTACGCGCTGTCGGCCGGCTACTACGACGCCTACTACGGCAGCGCCCAGAAGGTGCGCACGCTCATCCAGCGCGACTTCGACGCCGCGTTCTCGCAGGTCGACGTGCTCGTGACGCCGTCCGCGCCGACCACCGCGTTCAAGCTCGGCGACAAGATCGACGACCCGCTGGCGATGTACCTCAACGACATCACCACGATCCCGGCGAACCTCGCGGGCATCCCCGGCATGGGGCTGCCCATCGGGCTCGCGCCCGAGGACGGCCTGCCGGTCGGCATCCAGCTGATGGCACCGGCGCGGGAGGACGCCCGGCTCTACAAGGTCGGGGCGACCCTCGAGGCGCTGCTTCACGACACGTGGGGGCACCCGCTCCTCGACCTGCTGCCGGCCGACTTCGGCCGCTCGCGCGCGGGTGCGACCGGGCACGCGTCGCCCGCGCATCTCGTTCCGCCGCCCGGACCGGGCACCGAACCGGACGGAGGGACCGCCTGATGGCCGACGAGCTGATGTCGTTCGAGGAGGCGCTCGAGCGCTTCGAGCCGGTGCTCGGGTTCGAGGTCCACGTCGAGCTGTCGACCAAGACCAAGATGTTCTCGGCCGCGCCCAACGAGTTTGGGGAGCGCCCAACACCTTCGTCGCGCCGGTCGACCTCGGCCTGCCGGGCGCCCTGCCGGTCGTCAACGAGCAGGCGGTGCGGTACTCGATCTCGCTCGGTCTGGCGCTCGGCTGCTCGATCGCCGAGTCGAGCCGGTTCGCGCGGAAGAACTACTTCTACCCCGATCTCGCGAAGAACTACCAGATCTCCCAGTACGACGAGCCGATCGCGTTCGAGGGCGAGGTCGAGGTGGAGCTCGACGACGGCACCCTCGTGCGCATCCCCATCGAGCGTGCGCACATGGAGGAGGACGCCGGGAAGCTGACGCACGTGGGCGGCGCGACCGGGCGCATCCAGGGCGCCGAGTACTCCCTCGTGGACTACAACCGGGCAGGCGTGCCGCTCGTCGAGATCGTGACGAAGCCGATCTTCGGAGCCGAGCACCGCGCGCCGGAGCTCGCCCGCGCGTACGTTGGCACCATCCGGGACATCGTCCGCTCGCTCGGCGTCTCCGACGCCCGCATGGAGCGCGGCAACCTGCGCTGCGACGCGAACGTGTCGCTGCGTCCCCGCGGCCAGGAGAAGCTCGGTACCCGCACGGAGACGAAGAATGTCAACAGCCTCCGGAGCGTCGAGCGCGCCGTCCGCTACGAGATCCAGCGCCAGGCGGCGATCCTCGCGGGTGGCGGGACGATCATCCAGGAGACGCGCCACTGGCACGAGGACACCGGGACGACGAGCGCCGGACGCCCGAAGTCCGACGCGGACGACTACCGCTACTTCCCGGAGCCGGACCTGCTGCCCGTCGTGCCGTCGAAGGAGCTCATCGCGGAGCTGCGCGCCGCGCTGCCCGAGTCGCCGGCGGTGTTCCGCCGCCGCCTGCAGACCGAGTACGGCTTCACCGACGGCGAGTTCCGCGACATCCTCAACGCCAACCTCCTCGTCGAGATGGAGCAGACGGTCGCGGCCGGCGCAGCGCCAGCCCAGGCCCGCAAGTGGTGGCTCGGCGAGATCCTCCGCATCGCGAACGCTCGCGGCGTGGAGGCGGGCACGCTGATCTCCCCGTTCCACGTGAGCGAGCTCATCGCGCTCGTCGAGTCGGGACGGCTGACCGACCGACTCGGGCGGCAGGTGCTCGAGGGCGTCGTCGCGGGGGAGGGCTCGCCGGACGAGGTCGTGAAGGCCCGCGGGCTCGCGGTCGTCTCCGACGACGCGGCCCTGCTCGCCGCCATCGACGAGGCGCTCGCGTCGCAGCCGGACGTCCTCGCGAAGATCCGCGACGGCAAGGTGCAGGCCGCGGGCGCGGTCATCGGCGCGGTCATGAAGGCGATGCGCGGCCAGGCCGACGCGGCCCGGGTCCGCGAGCTCGTGCTGGAGCGCGCCCAGGGCTGACGCCCTGTACCGCTGATTGAGGAGCCCGCGCAGCGGTGTCTCGAAATCCTTCCGATCCGCGCGGCCTCAAGCCTGAGGGAGGGACCTGATTTCGAGACGCGGCCTTCGGCCGCTCCTCAATCATCGGGCGAGGCGGCGCTCCCTCGGAGCGGTGTTACAGGCTCGTTTCCGCGGCGTGTTGCCCCCGTCCGCGCCCCCGGGGCCGGGAGCCCCGCTTCTAGGATTCGAAGCGTGAGCACTGCGACGACCGCGCCGCCCAGGACCTCCCTCGTCGAGGCCGGCGGCATCGAATCCATCCCCCTCGACCGCCGCCACGGGTCGCCCTGGCAGCTGTTCGCCACCTGGAGCGCGCCGAACCTCGAGTTCGCCACGATCTTCGTGGGCGTCATCGCGGTGGCCTTCTTCGGCCTCGGCTTCTGGCAGGCGATGGCGGCCCTCGTCCTCGGCAACGCCCTGGGTGCGCTGACGCACGGGATCCTGTCCACCTGGGGACCGCGCCAGGGGCTCGCGCAGATGGTGCTCGGACGAACCGCCTTCGGCTACTGGGGCAACGTGCTCCCGTCGGCCCTCAACACGGTCCTGGCGGGCGTCGGCTGGTTCGCCGTCAACTCGGTCAGCGGCGCCTTCGCGCTCGCGACCCTGACCGGCATGCCCGTGGTCCTCGGTCTCGTCATCGTCGTCGTGGTCGAGGTGGCCGTCGCCTTCATCGGGCACGACCTTGTCCAGGTCTTCGAGCGCTACGCGGCGATCGTGCTCGGAATCATCTTCCTCGTCACCACCGTCGTCATCCTCGGTCAGGTCGACCTGAGCGGCGGCGCGGGCGGAGGGGCCTTCTCGTTCGGCGGCTTCACCCTGGCCGCCGCGGCCGCGTTCGGCTACGCGGCGGGCTGGAACCCCTACGCCTCCGACTACACGCGCTACCTGCCCGCCCGAGTGAGTGCGCGCAAGGTCGGCTGGGCGGCCGGCCTCGGCAACTTCGTGTCGTGCACGGTTCTCATGGCGGCCGGCGCGGGCGCCGCGACCCTCGCGGGCTTCGACGCGAGTGCGCCCACCGACTCCTTCACCGCGCCCCTGCCGCCGCTGCTGTCCGCGCTCACGCTGCTCGCCATCGCGGTCGGCGCGATCGCGGCGAACGCACTGAACATCTACTCCGGGGCGATGTCCTTCCTCGCCGCCGGCATCCGGATCCCGTTCGCGCTCCGGCGGGCGATCGTGGCGCTGGGCTTCGGCGTGATCGGGTTCCTGATCGCCTGGGCGGCCCTGCCCGACGCCGGGCACAGCTACGAGAACTTCCTCCTCGTCATCGCCTACTGGGTCGCGCCGTGGCTGGGCGTCGTCCTGACCGACCGCCTGCTGCGACGGGGCACCGAGCTCGGCCCACTGGTGCAGGAGCGCCGCCGCTACGTCAACGTCGCGGGCCCGATCGCTTTCGTCGTCGCCACCGTTCTCTCCATCTGGCTCTTCTCCAACCAGACCCTCTACCAGGGACTCGTGGTGCAGGCCGTGCCGGATGTCGGGGACCTCACCGCCCTCGTGGGCTTCGCCCTGGCGGCGGTGCTCTACTTCGTGCTCTTCCGGCTCACCAAGCCGGCCGTCGGCGCGCCCATTGCGGCGGACGCCATCGAGCACCCCGTCGACGTCGACGCGGCGGAGCCGAGCGCATGAGCGAGATCTACGCCACCGACCAGGAGAAGCTCGCCGTCGCGATCGCGGAGGCACGCAGGGGAGCCGACGAGGGCGGCATCCCCATCGGCGCCGCCCTGTTCGACGGGGAGGGCCGCCTGCTCGGCAGCGGCCACAACCGCCGCGTCCAGGACGACGACGCGTCGATGCATGCGGAGACGGACGCCTTCCGCAACGCGGGACGCCAGCGCTCCTACCGGAACGCCACCATGGTGACGACGCTCTCCCCGTGCTGGTACTGCTCGGGACTCGTCCGCCAGTTCGGCATCGGTCGGCTCGTGGTGGGGGAGGACCGCAGCTTCTTCGGCGGCCAGGACTGGGTCGCGGAGCACGGGACCGAACTGGTCGTGCTCGAGGACGAGGGCCTCATCGAGATGATGGGCGCCTTCATCCGTGACAACCCGGAGGTCTGGAACGAGGACATCGGCGAGGACGACACGGCGCCGGATTGAGCGGCGACTGACCGGGTGCCGGAGAGCCGTGGCGCACTGGCGCGGCGGCCGGATCGGTGCTGAGATGTGGACGGCGTGCACATTGGGAGCTGGTCATGACGGAGACGACGCGGGACGGTCGGTCCCGGCTCTCCCCGCGCGCCCTCCGGCCCTTCCGGGTGCCGCACTACCGCCGCCTCGTCGCCGCGCTCACCCTGTCCCTCTTCGGCTCGGGCGTGTGGGTGGTCGCGCTGGTCTGGCAGGTCATCGAGCTCGGCGGTGGACCGACCGAGCTCTCGGCGGTCGCGACCGCGAACGCCGCGGGCATGCTCGTGACCGTGCTGCTCGGTGGCGCGCTCGCGGACCGGATCCCGCAGAAGCGCATCCTCCTCGCTGTCGAGGCGGGGAAGGCGCTCGCCATCGGGACGGCCGGCGTCCTGGCGGTCACCGGCAGCCTCGAGATCTGGCACCTCGCCGCCGCCTCGCTCGTCTACGGGGTGTCCGAGGGCTTCTTCTACCCGGCCTACTCAGCCTGGCTGCCCGCCCTGCTGCCCGCCGACGACCTGCTCGCCGCGAACGGCGTCGAGGGGGTGCTGCGGCCCACCGTCATGCAGGCCGCCGGCCCCGCGGCCGCGGGCGGCATCATCGCCGCGTGGTCGCCGGGGCTCGCGCTGCTCGTCATCGCGGCCGCACAGATCTGCGCGGCCGCCGTGCTCGGCACCATGCCGCGCACGCCCGTCCGCGGCGAGCCGGCCCCCGGGCATCCGATGACCGCCATGCTGCGGGACATCGGGGAGGGCTTCCGGTACATGGTGCGGACGCGGTGGCTGCTCGTCACCCTGCTGTACGCGACCCTCCTGATCCTCGTGATCATGGGGCCGATCGAGGTGCTGCTGCCGTTCGCGGTCCGCGACCAGACGGGCGGCGGGGCGGGCGCCTTCGCGCTCGTGCTCGCCCTCTTCGGCGTCGGGGGCGCGCTCGGCTCGATCCTCGTGGCGTCGCTCCGGCTGCCCCGCCGCTACCTCACCGTGATGAACCTCCTGTGGGGCCTCGGGTGCATCCCCTGGCCTTCGTCGGCTTCACCGGTCAGCTCTGGGTCCTGGCCGCGATCATGTTCGTCGTGGGATTCACCTTCCAGGCGGGGACCGTGATCTGGGGCACCCTCCTGCAGCGCCGGGTGCCGCCGGCCCTGCTCGGCCGGGTCTCGAGCCTCGACTTCTTCGTCTCGCTCGCGCTCATGCCCGTGTCCATGGCGCTCGCCGGCCCGGTCGGGGAGCAGATCGGCATCCCGGCGACCTTCGTGATCGCAGGAGTGGTCCCGCCGTTCCTGGCCCTCGCCGCCGTGGTGGCCTTCGGACTGCTCCGGGATGAGATCGAGCACCCGCTCGACCTCGCCTCCGGCCCACCAGGGGACCGAGCCGGGAACAGCTCAGAGGCCCCTGTCGACCATGTCGAGGAGGCGCTCGCGGGCGTCCCGGATCATGTCCTCGCTGAGGCCCCGGAGCGGGCCGTCGATGACCAGCATGGCGAGCCCGTGGACCGCTGACCACGCGAGGAACTCGCGGCCGGGCCGTGAGGCGCGCTCGAGCGTGCCGGACTCCACCATCTCGTCGAGAACGGCGGCGAGCAGCTGGAACGGACTTCGGCCGTCCCGACCCGCCTTGGCCGGGCCGAAGGCGTCGCGGAGATCGCCGGGCACGGTGAACGCGGCCCGGAACAGGCCGGAGTCGTGCTGGGCGAAGTCGATGTAGGCACGGCCCACGGCGCGCAGCCGAAGGCGGGCGGTGGTCGCGGAGTCGGCGCTCGACTGGACGCCGGCCAGCTCGTCGCTCATGCGGTCGGCCGCCAGGCCCTGCGCGGCGTCCGAGACGGCGGCCAGGAGCGCTGCCCGATCCGCGAAGTGCCGGTACGCGGCGTTGGGGGAGACCCCGACCCGGCGGGTCGCCTCCCGCAGGACCACGGCATCCGGGCCGCCCGTGCGGGCCAGCTCCAGGCCGGCCGCGAGGAGGGCGTGCCGCAGATCGCCGTGCCGATAGGTGCTGCGCACCTCGGCGGCCGTCTCCGCGCTCTCCACCCCTAGACGATAGCCGAGTCGGCTGGCATTGTTGACGCTGTTCACTTGCCGAGGAGGAGTTCCCATGTTCGCCGACGCTCACGCCTTCAGCGGCTTCTCCTCGAACGCGATCGAACAGTCGAAGGCGTTCTACGGCGACATCCTGGGCCTCCCGATCGAGGAGACGATGGGCGGGCTGCGGCTCACCCTGGGCGGCGGCGGCACGGTGTTCGTCTATCCGAAGCCGAATCACGAGCCGGCGTCGTTCACGGTGCTGAACTTCCCCGTCCCCGATGTCGAGGCCGCCGTCGACGCCCTCAACGCCCGGGGCGTGCAGACAAAGATCTACAGCGACGACGAGCTGCCCACCGACGAGAAGGGCATCCAGCGCACCGGCGGCAAGTGGGGGCCGGACATCGCCTGGTTCCGCGACCCGGCCGGCAACGTTCTCGCCGTGCTCCAGGAGGGCTGACCGCCGACCCGCCGGGTTCCGCAGGTTCCACGGCGCTCCTACGGCGGGAGTGGGCAAGTCGGGTCGAGCGCAACCCTCCGGGAAGCCTCGGCCACGCCTGGCAGACTGATGCCGATGCCAGCGGTCGACGCAGTGATCGTCGGGGCGGGGCCCAACGGGCTCGCCGCGGCCGTCACGCTCGCGCGCGCCGGGCTGTCCGTGCAGGTCTTCGAAGCGGCGGACACGATCGGGGGCGGGGCGCGCACCGCCGAGACGACGCTGCCCGGGTACCGGCACGACATCTGCTCGGCCGTCCACCCCATGGCCTTCGCCTCGCCCTTCTTCACGGAGTTCGGGCTGCGCGACCGGGTCGAGTTCGTCACCCCCGAGATCTCCTTCGCCCACCCGCTGGACGGCGGCCGCGCGGGCCTCGCATATCGTGACCTCGACCGGACGGTGGCGGAGCTGGGAGAGGACGGTCGCCGCTGGGCGTCGCTCTTCCGCGGGCTCGTCCGGCGAGCGGCGGACGTCGCCGAGTTCAGCGGGGACACACTGATCAGGGTGCCCCGGCACCCGTTCACGATGGCGCGGTTCGGGCTCGCGACCTTCGAGCAGGGCACCCGCGCCTGGAACGCCCGGTGGCACGGTGACGTCGCGCCCGCCCTTCTGAGCGGCGCGATGGCGCACGCGGTGCAGCCGCTGCCGACCCTCGGCGCAGCGGCGGCCGGTCTCGCCCTCGTCACGCAGGCCCATGCGCAGGGCTGGCCGATCCCGATCGGGGGCAGCCAGACGATCCCCGACGCGCTCGCGGACGACCTTCGCGCGCACGGCGGCACCATCGAGGTGGGCAGGACCATCTCGTCGCTGGACGAGCTGCCGTCCTCCACCGCCGTGCTCTTCGACACGAGCACCCGCGACCTCCTCCGCATCGCCGGCCGGCGGCTTCCGGATGCCTACCGCAGGCGCCTCGAGCGGTTCCGGTACGGCAGCGCGGTCGCCAAGATCGACTTCGCCCTGTCCGGTCCGGTGCCGTGGGCGGACTCCCGCGTCGCCGATGCCGGGACCGTGCACCTGGGCGGCACGCGCGCCGACATCGCGTATGCGGAGCGCGAGATCGCGGCCGGCCGGCACGCGGCGCGCCCCTACGTGCTCGTCTCGCAGCCCAGCCGATTCGACCCCACGCGCGCGCCGGAGGGACACGGCACCCTCTGGACGTACACCCACGTGCCGCGGTACTCCGCCGTCGACCAGACCGAGACCGTCATCCGCCAGATCGAGCGCTTCGCCCCCGGATTCCGCGACGTGATCCTCGGCTCCTCGAGCAGCACGGCGCTCCAGGTGGAGGCGCACGACCGGAACTACGTGGGCGGCGACATCGCCGCGGGCGCCGGCACCTTCTGGCAGCTCGTCGCCCGCCCCACCTTCTCGCCGGATCCGTGGCGGACCCCCGCGCGCGGGATCTACCTCTGCTCGTCGTCCGCCGCGCCGGGACCCGGCGTACACGGGCAGGCCGGCTGGCACGCCGCGCAGTCCGCGCTGGCCGCCGAGTTCGGCATCCGGCAGTCCCCGAACCTCGCCCCGACGGAAGGATGACCATGGCCCGCAACTCGCGCAGGATCGAGGCGACCCCCGAGCAGATCTTCGCCGTGCTCGCCGACGGCTGGCTCTACCCCAGCTGGGTGGTGGGCGCGTCCCGCATCCGCGGCGTCGACGCCGACTGGCCTGCCGTCCGCTCGGAGATCCACCATTCCTTCGGCGTCTGGCCTGTGCTCATCGACGACAAGACGGTGATCCTCGAGTGGGATCCGCCGCGCCGCGCGGTGCTGCGCGCCCACGGGTGGCCCATCGGGGAGGCGGAGGTCACCATCCAGGTGAAGCGCACCGGAACCGGGAGCCTCGTGCGGATCCTCGAGGACGCCGTCGCCGGTCCGGGGCGTCTCATCCCGTCGTTCGTGCGCCGCATCCTGCTGCACTACCGCAACACGGAGACGCTCCAGCGGCTCGCCTACCTGGCGGAGGGCGGCGCGCGCTGAGTCAGCTCGCGAGCACGTTGTCCGTGAACGCCTCGAGGCGCGTCTGCAGCGTCGCGATGCGGCGCTCGACGATCTCCGCGGGATCCGGCTGCATGTCGAGCGCAGGCGGAGGCACACGGATGGTCAGCGAGCACGCGAGGTCCGCGCAGATGTAGGTGCCCACGGTGTTGCCCTCGCGCCCGGCCTCCCCGGCGCGCGGGGCGGAGAAGAGGGACACCTGACCCGCGGGCCGGTGCGTCTGGCACAGCGAGCACATCGCGTTCATGCCCGGGCGCATCCGGTTCTCCGCGGCCCGCAGCATCATGCCGACCGGACGGCCGTCGCGCCACTGCACGATGTACGCGCGCTGCGGGCTCTTCGGGTCCCGCCAGCCCAGGTAGTCGCGCTGCTCCCAGAGCACCTCGTGGAGACCCGGGAGGGTCATCCGGGCACCGTCGCCCGCGCTCGCGTTGATGAGCGAGCTGCGGATGTCCGATTCGGTGAGCGGCTGCATGAGGCTCTCCAGCCTAACCGCGCTCCCGTCGCCGGCGGATCAGTGCTCCGATCGTCGGCGTCACGAAGAGCACGAACAGCGCCCAGTAGTTGAGCGCCGGGATGGCGGTGCCGAGGATCAGCGCGAGGACGAAGCCGGCCGAGACCCAGTAGCTCGCCGCGAAGCTCCGGGGCGTGATCGGGTTGTCAGCCGCCTGGATGTCCGGCGTGCGACGGATCAGGACGGACATGGCCGTGAGCACCAGGCTGGAGGCTGCCATGGTGCCGATGTAGAAGGCGACCAGGCCGGGGCTGGGGTTGAGCTGAGCGGTCAGCGCGGTGGGCAGCGGCAGGAGCACGATCGTGAACGCCCACAGCACGGTCAGGAACACGAGACGACCCGAGTAGGCCCCGACGTGTTCGAAGAGCTGGTGGTGGGCGAACCAGAGGCGGGCGATCACCGCGAAGCTGATGAGGAATCCGAGGATCTGACCGAAGTACCCGTCGAAGAGGACGCCGATCGAGCCGCCCTCGGCGGCGATGTCGGGCACGACCTCGACGAGCGGCAGGATCAGCAGGGTGATCGCGATCGCGGTGATCGCGTCGGTGAAGAAGACGAGCCGTTCCAGCCCGCGCGTGGTCGCCATCCGCCTAGCCAACCACGGGGCGCACGCGGAACAATGAGGCGTGGCCGCGGCTCTGGGACTCCTCCTCGCCGCCTTCGGCACGCCGGTCGGCGCCGACCCGGTCGTCGTGATCGCGGTCGCCGGGCTCGTGCTCCTCACCGCCCTCGCCGTGCTCGCGCTCGCCGGCTTCGTCCTCGCCGGCCCGACGGTCGCCGGTCGCCCTGCGGGCGGCCTCCTCCAGCACGGATCACCCGTCCTGCCGTCCTCTCGGCCGAGCAGCCGGCCGCGGCCGCGGGCGCCGAGCAGCGGGGTGCTCGCCGGATAGCGTTCTCGCGCTTCCCGGCCCGCGTCCCCTTTCTCGCTGTCCGGATCCGGGAGGACCCATGTCTGTCTACGATTTCCCACCGCTCGCCGCCGCGCTCGACGCGGCCTACTCTTCCGTTCTCGCGCTCACCGGCTGGCTCGCGCCCGCGTTCGAGGACGTCGCTCCGCTCGCCGCCGTCGTCCTGCTCACCCTCGCCGTCCGAAGCGCCTTCGTCCCGCTCGCCGCGGCGGCGGTGCGTGCCCAGGCGGCCCAGCGCCGCATCGCGCCGGCCGTGCGCGAGCTGCAGCGCCGGTACGCCGGCGACGCCACCCGGCTGCAGCGTGAGCTCGCCGAGCTCTATCGGCGGGAGGACGCCTCCCCGTTCCGGGGAATGCTTCCCCTCCTCGCACAGGCCCCCGTGCTCACCGTGGTCTACGGCCTGTTCTCACATCCGATGATCTCGGGCCACGCCAACGCGCTCCTCTCCTCGGCCGTGTTCGGCGCCCCGCTCGGCGGGAGTCTCTGGTCCGCAGTCGCTGCGGGTGCAGTGTCCTGGCCAGCCGTCGCCGTGCCGCTCACCGTGGTGGCCCTCGCCGTCGCGTCCGCCGAGCTGACGCGCCGGCGGATCCGACGGCAGCAGCCGGCGGCGCCACCGATGCTCGCCGCCCTCGCGTACGCGTCCGTGATCGCCACGGTCGTCGTGCCGTTGGCCGCCGCGACCTACCTTGCCGTCAGCGCTGCCTGGGGCGCCCTCGAGCGCCCGCTGCTGGAGCGGCGCATTGTGCGCCCGGCCACGCCGTAGCGTGGACGCGATGACACCCGAGATCGCCCGACCCGATGCCGCGCTCGTCGACCGGCTGCGGGACGACCTCGCGGCGTTCAGCGTCGCTGCGCTGTCCAGCGTGTGGGGACGCGCGGCCGACGCCGCGGTGCAGCGAGGGTCGCTCGCGCCCGCGCGCCGGGCGATCGCCGACGCCGGTGCGGGAGCCGCGGGGACGACTGCGGACCTCGCGGCGCTGTTCGTCCTCGGCCTGCCCCTGCCTGGGGATCGCGCAGGCGCCGCGCTGCCCCGCCTCGGGCTGGACGGCGCCCTGCGCCTCGGGCTCGTCCGGGAGGACGGCGGCGCGGTCCGGGCGCGGGTCGACCTTCGGCCCGTGCAGTTCGTCGACCCCGACGGCGTGGGGGAGTGGTGGATCGTCTCCGACCTGTCCGAGGCGGTCGTGGGCGCGGCGCTGCCCGAGGATCACGTGCTCGGCGTGGGAGGCGCGTCGCGCACGCTCGCCGGGCTGCAGCTTCCCCGCGACGCGGGCAGCGTCCTGGACCTCGGCACCGGCAGCGGCATCCAGGCCCTGCGGGCCGCCCGGTACGGGAGGCGGATCGTCGCCACCGATGTGTCGCGGCGGGCGCTCGACTACGCCGCCCTGAACGCGGCGCTCAACCGCGTCGAGCTCGACCTCCGGCAGGGGAGCCTCTATGAGCCCGTCGCCGGCGAGCGGTTCGACCGGATCCTCTCCAACCCGCCGTTCGTCATCACCCCGCGCGTCCCCGGAGTCCCCGCGTACGAGTACCGCGACGGCGGGCTGCCCGGCGACGAGCTCGTCGAGGCCGTGGTCCGCGGCGCGGCTGAGCACCTGCGGCCCGGCGGCGTCGCCCAGCTGCTCGCCAACTGGGAGGACCGCCAGGGGGCCGAGGGTCGCGACCGCGTGGCGCGGTGGGCCGAGGAGGCAGGGCTCGACGCCTGGATCGTCCAGCGCGAGGTGCAGGATCCGGCGCTCTACGCCGAGACGTGGATCCGCGACGGCGGGACCCGGCCCGGCTCGGCCGGCTACGACGCCCTGCTCGAGGCGTGGCTCGACGACTTCGCGTCCCGCGGCGTTCGCTCGATCGGCTTCGGCTACGTGACCCTGCGGCGGCCGGAAGGGCGCAGTCCCCGGCGACGCGTCGAGGAGGAGCGCGGGGGATCGGCCGCGCTCGGCGGCCACCTGGCCGCCTGCCTCGACGCGCAGCAGTGGCTCGCGGAGACGGACGACGACGCCCTCCTCGCGGCCCGGCTCGTTGTGGCGGGCGACGTGACCGAGGAGCGCCACTACTGGCCCGGCGAGGAGCACCCCGCCGCGATCCAGCTGCGCCAGGGGGCGGGTTCCAGCGCGTGCTTCCCGTCGATCCCGCCGTCGCGGGCCTGGTCGGGGCGTGCGACGGCGAGCTCAGCGTGGGCGCGATCGCCGCCGCGCTCGCGGAGCTCCTCGATTCGGACGCGGACGAGCTCCGCAGTGCGCTGCTGCCCGAGGTCCGCGAACTCGTCGCGATCGGGATGCTCCTCCCGCCCCAGTAGCGCCGAGCGCGGGTCGGGACGACGAGCGCGGGGCGTCTCCGGGGCGCGCTCGGCGGTACGGGGCGCGCTCGGCGGGAGGGCTAGCCGCCGCTGCCGGGGTGTCCGGGGAAGGGGCGGCCGTTCAGGCTGAACTCCTCGTCCGGCACGTCGACGTCGCCCTGGTCGTCCGGGCCGCCCGTGCCCGGGAGCAGGTGCACCGCGTCGGCGTCGATGTCCGGGTCCTCCTTCGCGAGGCTGTCCTGACCGCCCGGCGCGTTGCGGACCTCCTGCTCGCGCTCGGTGGCCGGGCTGTACGCCCGGTCCTTGATCGTCTGTTCCTCGTCGCTGGCCATGCGTCAACGCTAGGCACGCCGGTCGCGCCCCGTCCACGGCTTGCGCGAGGTCCCCGGACGCCTCACAGGGACCGGGCGTAGCAGACCGAGATCGGGGAATCGACGTAGGAGCCGAAGTTGGGGATGCGCGTGTAGCCCTCCCGCTCGTAGAAGCGGATCGCGTCCGGCTGCTCGGTGCCGGTCTCCAGCACGAGGTCCGTCCAGCCGCGATCCCGGGCGGCCTCCTCCAGCGCGCGGAGCACGGCGACGGAGACCCCCGACCCCCGCCGCCCGGGAACGACGTACATGCGCTTGATCTCGGCGCGTCCCGGCCCCAGCTCGCGCAGGGCCCGGCAGCCGAGGGGTGCGCCGGACTCGTCGCGGGCGATGAGGAAGAGGCTGATGTCGGCGGCCGAGGGCGGCGTGCCGGGTTCATGATCGCTCCTGCCGTAGCGGGCGTCGAGCTCCGCGCGCTGGGCGAGCCGGAGGGCCGCACCGTCGGGGGCGTCCCAGGGGGAGGGGAGATCGTCAGCACGGTTTCATTCTGTCGGGCGGCGCGCCCCGCCCGGCGCGCTCCGGCCGCCTGGTTAGCCTTCTGCGGTGGAACCCGACCGGTACGGCCCCGACGTCCTGAAGACCGACTGGCGACGGCCGAAGGTGGCGCCCCCTGCGATCGTGGAGGCCCAGCCCGGGCTCGTGATCGAGCTCGCGGACAACGGCTTCGTCGGCGCCGTGGTCGGTGTCGAGGGACGCATGGTCAAGCTCGAGGACCGCCGCGGCAAGGTCCGCGTGTTCCCGCTCGGTGCCGGGTACCTGCTGGAGGGACGGCCCGCCGTGCTGAAGGCGCCGGCGAAGCTCGCGGCGTCGCGCGGGAAGCTCGTGAGCGCCTCGGGATCCATCGCGGTGACCGACGCGAAGGCTCGGGTGGCGCGCGCGAGCCGCATCTTCGTCGAGGGCCGCCACGACGCCGAGCTCGTCGAGAAGGTGTGGGGTCACGACCTCCGGGTCGAGGGAGTCGTCGTCGAGTACCTCGAGGGCGTCGACCACCTGGAGGAGCTGCTCAAGGAGTTCCGCCCCGACGCAGGCAAGCGCGTCGGCGTCCTCGTCGACCACCTCGTCGCGCGCAGCAAGGAGAGCCGCATCGCGGAGGCCGTGCAGAAGGGGCCGTTCGGCGCCCACGTCCTCGTCGTCGGTCACCCGTACATCGACATCTGGCAGTCGGTGAAGCCGGGCCGTCTCGGCATCCGGGCGTGGCCCGACATCCCGCGCGGCATCGAGTGGAAGCACGGCATCTGCCAGGCCCTCGGGTGGCCGCACGAGGACCAGGCGGACATCGCGCGCGCCTGGCAGCGCATCCTTTCCAGGGTGGACTCCTACGCGGACCTCGAGCCCGAGCTCCTCGGTCGCGTGGAGCAGCTGATCGACTTCGTCACCGCCTGAGCGCAACCCCCTGTGCGTGCCTCCGGAGCGTGCAGAGGATCGGGGCATGGCATTCACACCGCGCACGGCCATCGTCACCGGATCCGAATCGGGCATCGGACGGGCGACTGCGGTCGCTCTCGCCGAGGCCGGCATGGATGTGGGCATCACCTGGCTCGAGGACGAGGAGGGCGCCGAGGCGACGGCGGATGAGGTGCGCGGCCACGGCCGCAATGCGGTCGTCGCTCAGCTCGACGTGACGAAGCTGGAGACCTGCGGCGACGTGATCGATGATCTCGCAGAGCAGCTCGGCGGGGTCGACGTGTTCGCGAACGTCGCGGGCACGGGCGACAACGCGCCTGTGCTCGAGATGACGCTCGACCAGTGGCGGCACACGGTGGCGACGGACCTGGACGGGCCGTTCGTCTGCCTGCAGCGCGCCGCTCGCCTCATGGTGAAAGCCGGCAGGGGCGGACGCCTCATCGCCGTCACGAGCGTCCACGAGCACGCCCCGCGAGTCGGGTCCGCGGCTTACACCTCTGCGAAGCACGGACTCGGGGGACTGGTGAAGCAGCTCGCGCTCGAGCTCGGCCAGTACGGCATCACGGCGAACTCGGTGGCCCCCGGCGAGATCGCGACCCCGATGACCGGGCAGACGGACGAGGATCCGCGGACCAAGGAGCGACCCGGCATCCCGCTGCGCCGTCCCGGCGACGCCCGTGAGATGGCGGCCGTCATCGCCTTCCTCGCCTCGCCCGCCTCGGCCTACGTCACCGGAGCCTCGTGGGTGGCCGATGGCGGGATGCTGCTGATGGGACCGCACGGCGGGTCGCACCTGCAGAGCGACGAGTGGCGAGAGGGCTGAGGCGACTCGTCCGAGGTCGCCTGTGAAGGGTGCGGGAGTCAGCTCTCGTCGCGGTTGAGGCGGATGCGGATCCGGCCCTCGTAGACGCCGAGGTCGCCGTCTCCCGGTGCAGGAGCGGGCGCGGGCAGGGAGGTCTGACGCTCCAGCTCGAGCATCGCCTCGTGCCGCGACGGGGCGTAGATCTCGTCGAAGACGCCCATCATCCCGGCTCCGGCGGAGCCGGTGCGGCGCGACCGCGTCGCCGATCCCCGCGCGGCGAGCGCCAGCGCGAGCACGGCGGCGATCGCCACTCCCAGCAGGATCATCCAGTCCACGGGAGCATCCTAAGCGGAGGCACCGACACCGCGGGGGTCACTCCCCGGAGTGTGACGTCCTCGATCCGGCCCTCCCTCAGCGTCAGGGTCAGATACGTGCAGCGGGGCTGGCGACGGCGGTCCGTGGGTGAGCCGGGATTGAGCAGGCGCAGCCCGCGTGGCGTCGTCGTGTCCCAGGGGATGTGCGAGTGCCCGAACACGAGCAGGTCGAGATCCGGGTACGCATCGTCCATCCGCCGTTCGCGGCCGGTGCTGGCCCCGGTCTCGTGGACGACCCCGACCCGCACTCCGTCGATCTCGGTGCGCGCCACCTCGGGCAGCCGCGCGCGGAGGGCGGCGCCGTCGTTGTTGCCCCAGCAGGCGAGGACACGGCGGGACCGCGACTCGAGGAGGTCGAGGGTCGCGACGTCGACCCAGTCGCCCGCGTGGACGACGATGTCCGCCTCCTCGACCGCTGCCCACACCTCGGGAGGAAGATCGCGGGCACGCTTCGGCAGGTGCGTGTCGGCGAGCAGCAGGAGGCGGTTCGTCACGGGTCCATTGTGCGGCCCGTCAAGCCCCTGACCTTGCCCGAGCCCGTTGGTTGACTGGGCCGATGACTGATTCGCCGCTCCGCGCCGTCCTGTTCGACATCGACGGGACGCTCGTCGACTCCAACTACCTGCACGTCGATGCCTGGGACCGCGGTCTCGCCGACGCCGGCATCCCGGCGCCCGTGTGGCGCATCCACCGCTCCATCGGCATGGACTCGAAGAAGCTGCTCGAGGCCGTCGCGGGCGAGGCGTCGGAGGAGGATGCCGACCGCGCCAAGGAGCTGCACAGCGGCTACTACAAAGACAGCACCGACCGGCTGCGCCCCTTCGAGGAGCGCGCGAACTGGTTCGGGCCATCGACGGCATGGGGCTCCGGGTGGTCCTCGCCACGTCCGCGCCGGAGGACGAGCTGAAGATCCTGCGCGGGGTGCTCGACGTCGACGATGCGGTGTCCGAGGTCACGTCCGCCGAGGACGTGGGCACCGCGAAGCCCGAGCCGGACATCATCGAGGTGGCGATCGGCAAGGCCGACGTCGGACCCGACGAGGCCGTCATCGTGGGCGACTCCGTGTGGGACGTGGAGGCCGCCGGTCGCGCCGGCGTCGCCGCCATCGGCGTGCTGTCCGGCGGCTTCGGTGCGGCGGAGCTGCGGGACGCGGGTGCGGTGGAGGTCTACGACGACGTCGCAGCGCTGCTCGCGAACCTGGAGTCATCCGTCATCGGCCGCCGGGCCGCTGTCGGACGGTCGGCGTAGGGTCACGGCCATGAGTGACAACGCATCCGACTCCTCCTCCGAATCCCCGAAGACGAGCGGCGAGACGCTCGGCGCCCGCGGTTCCGACGACTCGTCGAGCGCCGCCAAGGACCCGTCCGAGTGGGTGACCGGCGACGAGCCGATGACCGGCCCGCAGCGCAGCTACCTCGACACCCTCGCGCGGGAGGCCGGCGAGGAGCTCCCCGCGGACCTCACCAAGGCCGAGGCGTCGGAGAACATCGACCGCCTCCAGGACAAGACCGGCCGGGGCCAGTAGCGAGGATTTCGAGACGCCCGCTGCGCGGGCTCCTCAATCACCCGGGTGTCCGTGCGGCTCGAGTGTCGCCGTTTCCCGCTGATTGAGGAGCCGCCGCAGGCGGCGTCGCGAAATCCACGGATCCCCGCGGGCGCAACCCGTGGGGCGGTGGTGATTTCGAGACGCCCGCTGCGCGGGCTCCTCAATCACCGGGGTGGGGGCTCCTCGAACCGGGACGCGCCGGCGCGCCCTGAGCTCAGCGGGCGGCGTCGCGCAGCAGGTCGAGGAGGGGGCGGGCCGCCTCGTCCAGGAACCGCTGCTGCAGGTCGTCGCCGACCTGGACCAGCGCGAGGTCGGTGTACCCGGCCTCCCAGTACGGCTTCACGGCCTCGACGATCGCCTCGAGGTCGGGCCCGCAGGGGATCTGCTCCGCGACGTCCTCCTTGCGCACGAACTGGCTCGCGCCCGCAAATCCGGCGGGGGTCGGCAGGTCGGCGTTGACCGCCCAGCCGCCGCCGAACCAGCGGAACTGGTCGTGCGCGCGGTCGATGGCATCGTCGCGGTCGGGCGCCCAGCTGATGGGCACCTGTCCGATCTTGCGTCCCTTCCCGTCGGTGAGCTCGTTCCAGCTGTCGATGAGCGCCTTCTCGGGCTCGGTGGAGATGAAGTGGTCCGCGAGTGGGGCGAACCGCTCGATGGACGAGTCGCCCGACACCGCGATGCCGATCGGGACGCCGCCCTCCGGCACATCCCAGATGCGGGCGGAGTCGACGCGGAAGTAGTTCCCCTCCCACGTGATGAGTTCGCCGGTGTGCAGCTGGCGGATGATCTGAGCCGCCTCCTCGAGCATGTCCTGACGCTGGGCGACGGGGGCCCAGCCGTCCCCGGTGACGTGCTCGTTGAGGTTCTCGCCGGAGCCGAGGCCGAGGATGAACCGGCCGTCGGAGAGGATCTGCATGGTCGCCGCCTTCTGGGCGACGACGGCCGGGTGGTACCGCTGCGTGGGGCAGGTGACGTAGGTGGCCAGCTCGACGCGCTCGGTCGCGTGCGCGACGGCGCCGAGCACCGTCCAGGCGTAGGGCGCGTGGCCCTGGCTGACGAGCCATGGGGAGTAGTGGTCGCTGGACACCTCGAAGTCGAAGCCGACCTGCTCGGCCGCGACGGCGTAGCGCACGAGTTCCTTCGGCCCGCTCTGCTCGGTCATCAGGGTGTAGCCGAAATTCGTCATGGGACCTCCTGTTGGTTCTCCTCAGCCTTTCCGCGGGGGCGGTCCCGATCAACCCCCGGCGGGCACGTGGTCCGTCGTCGCCTAGCGTGGTAGGAGTGACCCCGCTCGCTGTGCTGGCCTCTGCGTCCTCGACGGTCGGCGACCTGCACGGGATCGTCGGGTTCGCCGCGCGCCTCATCGACGCAACGGGCGAGCTCGGGGTCGGCGTCCTCGCCCTGCTCGAGACGGTGTTCCCGCCCATCCCGAGCGAGGTGATCCTCCCGCTCGCGGGCTTCCTGTCCCAGCAGGGGGAGATGAGCTTCGTCCTCGTCCTGGTGGCCGCGACGGCCGGTGCGTACGCCGGCGCACTTGTGCTCTACTTCCTCGGCCGGGTGCTCGGCGAGGAGCGCACGGTGCGAGGCCTCGCGAAGCTTCCGCTCGTCGATGAGGGCGACTTCCGGAGGGCCGCGGGGTGGCTGCACCGGCACGGCAGGCGGGCCGTGTTCTTCGGCCGGCTGGTGCCCGGGGTGCGCAGCCTGATCTCGCTGCCTGCCGGCTCGACGAGGATGCCTCTCGGGACGTTCTCCCTCTACACGATCGCCGGAAGCCTGGTCTGGAACGCCCTGCTCGTGGGCCTGGGCGCCCTCCTCGGCACGCAGTACGAGCTCATCGACAAGTACTCGAACATCCTCGACATCGTGATCTACGCGGCCATCGGTGCGGGCATCCTCGCCCTCGTTGTCCGCCGGGTGCGGCGCGGCCGGCGAGGCACGGAGTCCTCCGAAGCCGGCCGGTAGTCGCGTCCGTTTTCCGCTAGGGGAACCCCGGAGCGACTGCGACACTCGAAGGGTGGACTTCGCGGAGCGGTACCGGGTCATCTCGGCCAAGGACCCGCGATTCGACGGCCAGTTCGTCACCGCGGTGAGCTCGACCGGCATCTACTGCCGGCCCTCCTGCCCGGCGCGCACGCCCCGGCCGGAGAACGTCACCTTCTTCCCCACATCGGCGGCCGCCCATGCCGCCGGCTACCGCGCGTGCAAACGGTGCCTGCCCGAGGCCGTGCCCGGCAGCCCCGAGTGGAACGCGCGCGGCGGGCTCGCCGCCCGTGCGATGCGGCTGATCGGCGACGGGGTGATCGAGCGGGCGGGCGTGCCGGGGCTCGCCGCGCACCTCGGCTACACCCCGCGGCACCTCACGCGCGTTCTCACGGACGAGCTGGGCGCAGGTCCGCTCGCGCTCGCCCGCGCCCTCAGAGCGCAGAACGCGCGGACGCTGCTCGTCTCCACCGCGCTTCCCGTGACCGACGTGGCCTACGCCGCCGGGTTCGCGAGTGTCCGCCAGTTCAACGACACCCTCCGTGAGGTGTTCGATCTCACGCCGACGCAGATCCGAGCGCGTGGGCGCGGCCCCGAGACCGGCCCGCCCGGCCGGGTCGACCTGCGGCTCCCGTTCCGTGAGCCGTTCGACGCGGAGGGGATCTTCACCTTCCTCGCGGCCCGGGCGCTTCCCGGCGTGGAGGTCGCGACGGCAACGTCGTACGGCCGCGCGCTCCAGCTCCCGGGTGGCGTCGCGACGTTCGAGCTGCGCT
The DNA here is from genome assembly GCF_030296595.1 of Naasia aerilata. Taxonomy (GTDB): domain Bacteria; phylum Actinomycetota; class Actinomycetes; order Actinomycetales; family Microbacteriaceae; genus Naasia; species Naasia aerilata. The sequence goes on from NZ_AP027731.1 coordinate 2,165,428, forward strand.
GGACGGAGGATCGCGAGCTGCGCCTGTCGGCGACGGTGCACGAGCTGCGCGACCTCCCGGTGCTGCTGGCGCGCGTGCGGCGGCTCTTCGACCTCGACGCGGATCCCGTCGGCATCGACGCCGCTCTCGAGCAGGGACCGCTGCAGCCCCAGGTAGCCGGAATCCGCCTGCCGGGCGCCGTCGACGGCGGCGAGATCCTGCTCCGCGCCATCGCGGGTCAGCAGGTGACCGTCGTGCAGGCGATCGGCATGCTCGGCCGGGTCGCCGAGCGGGCGGGGGAGCCGATCGAATCCTCGCTCCCCGGCGTCGAGCGGCTGTTCCCCTCTCCCGCGCGGTTCGCGGACGAGGTCGGGCACGTCTACCGCGGACCCGCGAGCCGGCTGCGGACGCTGCAGGAGGCCGCTCGCCGCCTCGCCGACGGCACCCTCGGGCTGCACGCGGGGCTGGACGAGGCGGAGCTGTCCGCGCGCGTCACGGCGCTTCCCGGGGTCGGGGCCTGGACGGCCGGGTACACCGCCATGCGCGTCCTCGGCGCACCGGACGTGCTCCTGACGGGAGACGCGGCGGTCCGCACCGGCGCCCGGGTGCTCGGCATCCCCGAACCTCTCAGCGACTCGCTGCGCCGGTACGCGCCCTGGCGCTCATACGCCTGCCTGCACCTCTGGCGGACCGCAGCGCGTGCGGGCCGCCAGGCTTCCCGAACCCGGAAGGAGACCACCCCATGACGACCGTGATCGGCTTCATGAGCACCCCCGACGGCACCTTCGGCGTCCTCGCCGAGGAGGGCGGCGCCGTGCTCGCCTCCGGCTGGACGGACAGCGAAGATGCGCTGCTCGCCCGCCTGCGCCCCGAGCGGCGCCCCGCCTCGCTCGCCCCCGGCTGGGCCCCGGCGTTCGGGAGGCGGTCGAGGCCTACTATTCGGGCGACCTCGCCGCCATCGATCGGGTCCCCGTCGCGCAGTCGGGCGGGCCGTTCCGCCAGGAGGCGTGGCTTGCGCTGCGCCGGATCGCCGCAGGCAGCCCGCTGACCTACACCCAGTTCGCGGCGGCGAGCGGCCGGCCGGCCGCGGTGCGCGCCGCCGCGTCGGCGTGCGCGACCAACGCGCCTGCCCTCTTCGTGCCGTGCCATCGCGTGCTGCGTACGGACGGCACGCTTGGCGGGTTCGCCTGGGGGACCGACGTCAAGCGCGCGCTGCTCGCGCGGGAGGCCGGCACCCGCTGAGCTCGCCGTCCCGCCGGCCTCGCTCCCGCACCGCGGTCCCCACGCGCCGGGCGAGCCGGTGGGCGGGCGCCTCGACGAAGCGCTGGAACAGCGCCGCGACCGCCAGGCTCACCGGGATGCCGAGCAGGGCGACGAGAGGCCACCGCGAGTCGCGCAGCAGGAAGGCCGCGGTCACGAGCAGCGGCACGTGCACCAGGTACAGGCTGAACGAGACGCGACCGAGCCACTGCGACGCCCTCATCCCGAGCCCGCGAGCGAACCCGGTGGGGGCGAGCGCGAGCAGGACGAGGCCCGTGGCCCCGACCACGCTGAGTCCGGTGAGCAGCAGCGACGGCAGCGAGCCCTCGGGGGCGACCGGGCGTGCCAGCCAGGTCGCGATGATGCACACCGCGGACACACTCAGGGCGCCGAGCGTCGCGGGCCGGAACCAGCGGGACGAACGCCGGGCCTCCGCCCACGCCCGGTAGCGGTCGAGGTTGGCCGCGATGAGGGTCCCGAGGAAGAACGCGGGGAGGTACGACAGGGTGCCGTCCTGCAGTGCGAAGCCCGCGATGGTGAGCCCGGCCGCCAGGATCCCGGCGGCCGCCCACCGGCGCCGGACCAGCCGGGCCGCAAGGACGTAGAGGGGGAGCAGGACCGCGAACACCATCTCCCAGCGGAGAGACCACAGCGTGTTGACGATGTCGAAGGAGTAGCGCGACAGGGTGGCCTCGTCGAACAGGATCGAGCCGTGCACGGTGGTGGCGTTCGCATCCGACAGCCAGCTGTGCGCCGTCACGCGTCCCTCCTCGCGAGGGAGCAGCTCGATGAGCCCCGACGCGAGGAGCAGCGCGCCCCACACCGGGAGGTAGATGCGGACGAAGCGGGAGGCGAGGAAGGAGCCCCACGAGTAGGGCGCGGTCGAGCGGATCGCGGGCAGGGCCACGACCAGCCCGCTGAGCACGAAGAAGACCACGACGGCCTCCTGGCCGGCCGACGCCAGCTTCAGCGGCGTCTCGGTCAGCCACCACCAGAGGCTGCCGACCGTCACGGGCGTCCCCGAGGCGGGCGCCAGATACGGCTTCGCGATCTCGAGCGTGTGGTGCAGCACAACGACGAGGGCGGCCCACCCGCGGAGGCCGTCGAGGGACAGCAGCCGGCGACCCGAAGGGGCTGCAGGTGAGGTACCTCGCGCCCCGCTCACGCGACCACGGTAGGTCGGTGCTCCTGGACGGGGGCTCCGAGCCGCCCACAGTGCGCCCCCAGAATGCCTCCGTACTGTCTGAGCCATCCTCGAGCTGGAAGGACACTCCCGTGGGATTCCTGGACCGCCTCCTCGGCCGTGAAGACGACTCCGAGCAGTATCGGCGCACGCCGCCGCCTCCCCGGCAGCAGCAGGGGCGCACGGACGACGAGATCGCGATCGAGCGCTACCGGTACCTGCTGCGCACCGCTCCGCCCGAGACCATCGAGCAGGTGCACGCGGAGGCCTTCGCGAAGCTCACCCCGAGCAGCGGCGGCAAATCTTCGACGACCTCACCAACGGTCCGGAGCGTCCCACGGGCGACGACCCGGAGTCCCTGGCTCGCTCCGCGACCCGCACTGAGCTGCGCCAGCCCGGCAGCCTGGAGCGCCGCTTCGGGTCCGGCATGGGCGGCGGCGGCTACGCGGGCGGCCGCGGCGGCGGGTACGGGGCGGCTTCGCCGGTCCCAGCTTCGGCTCGATGGTCGGCAGCTCGATCCTCGGCACCGTGGCCGGCTACGTGATCGGATCGGCCCTCGTGTCGGCGTTCCTCCCGCCGGTCGGCTACGGCGACTACGGCGCGGCCGACGGCTCCGACAACGCGGATTCCGGCGACAACGGCGACTCCGGCGACAACGGGGATTCCGGCGACAGCGGCGACTCGGGTGGCTACGGCGAATCCGGGGACGGCGGCGGTGGAGGGGACTGGGGCAACTCGGACGGCGGCTTCTTCGGCGGCGGCGGAGGCGACTTCGGTGGCGGAGGCGACTTCGGCGGGGGCGACTTCGGCGGCGGGGACTTCGGCGGCGGGGACTTCTGACCCTCCCCGGAGAAACCTGGCACTGACCAATCACGGAGATCCGAGCCGGAAGGGGCTCCGATCGGCGCGGCGTGATCCCGTGACGGCCAGTTCTCCGTGATCTGGTCAGCCGCCACCGGAGCACCCGGCGGGCCACCTTCATCTGGCACTTGCGGTTGACGCTGCGTCAACACCTACGCTCTCTCATACCGAGATGGAGACGACGGAGGTGCGCGCGTGGAATGGCCGATCAGTGACCTGGCGCGCGCATCCGGCACGACGACACGGGCCCTCCGCCATTACGGCGACCTGGGTCTGCTGCAGCCGAGCCGGGTGGGCCCGAGCGGCTACCGCTTCTACGACCAGGACGGGCTGCTGCGCCTTCAGCGCATCCTCCTGCTCCGGGACCTCGGCCTGCCTCTCGCCACCATCGGCGAGGTGCTGGCGGGGGAGCAGGACGCCGAGCGTGCGCTGGAGGTGCACCTGGACCTGCTCAAGCAGGAGCGGGAGCGGCTGGACCGGCGGATCCGCTCGGTGACCACGACACTCGCGAAGAGGAGAGGAGGTGAACAGATGACAGCGAACGAGAGCTTCGACGGCTTCGACCACACCGAGTACAAGGAGGAGGTCGAGCAGCGCTGGGGCAAGGCGGCCTACCGCGACAGTGACGCCTGGTGGCGCGCGAAGTCGCCCGAGGAGAAGCGCGCGTTCCAGGACGCGCAGCTCGCCATCGCGGCGGACTACGGGGCGGCCAAGCAGGCCGGCCTCGCCGCGGAGGACGACCGGGTGCAGGCGATCGCGCAGCGGCACTACGACTGGCTGTCCGGCATCGCCGGAACGCCGCAGCGACCGCAGGGCGGTCCGACTGCGGAGTACTTCGCCGGGCTCGGTGAGATGTATGTCGAGGACCCGCGCTTCACGGCGAACTACGACATGCACGGCCAGGGCACGGCGAAGCTGGTCCGCGACGCCATGCGCGTGTACGCGGAGCGGCACCTCTCCTGAGCCGATGCGGGGCTGCAGACCCGCATCGGTTTCCGAGGTTCGCCACGGCACACTGATACCCGTGTCGAGGCTGAGCGAACCGATCCGCGCGAAGATCCAGACCACCCTGTCCGGCCAGCCGGCGGGGGACCCGCCCTGGGTCACCGCCCTGGAGTTCGGCACGGACCCCGGCTACTTCGGCCCCGGGTCGGCGGCGTGGGCCGTGCACGGCGACATGCCGACTCTCGTCGCCGGAATCCGGGCGCTCCTCACCCAGGCCCTGCACCCCGGCGCGATGGCCGGCGTCCACGATCACTCCCGCCGCGCGGGACCCCTTCGGCCGGCTCGCCGGCACCATCCGGTGGATCTTCACGGTCACCTACGGATCCCGGGAGGACGCGGTGAAGGCCTCGGGCTGGGTCCTGCGGCTGCACGAAAAGGTCCGCGGCGTGTACCCGGGACCGGACGGCTCCCCGATCCCGTACGCGGCGAACGATCCGGACCTCCTGCGCTGGGTGCATCTGGCGTTCACCGACGCCTTCCTCGGCGCCCACGAGGTGTGGGGCAAGCCGATCCCGGGCGGACCCGACGCCTATGTGCGCGACTGGGCGACCGCCGGACGGCTCATGGGTGTCGACGGCCCGCCCGAGACCCGGGCGGAGCTGCACGACCAGCTCCGGTCCTATCTCGGCATCCTCCGTCACGACGAGCGGGTGGCGGACGTGGTGAAGTTCCTGCGGAGGCCCCCGCTCGCTGCGCCCCTGCGTCCCACCTATCCGCTGCTCTTCAACGGCGCGGTGGCCTCGCTGCCCGACGACCTCCGCGATCTGCTGCACCTGTCGGCGCCACGAGGTCCGCTCGTGCCGGCCACCGGAGCCCTGCTCGCCGTGACCGGCAGGCTGCTCGGGACGCCGCCCGGCGCCGAGCAGGCCGCGCTGCGACGGCTGGCGCGACTCGAGCGCGAGGCGGACGACGCCGAGGACACCGCGGCCTGACTCGGCCCGAGGGCTACAGCCAGCCGCGCTTCTTGAAGGCCCGGTACAGGCCGCCGCTCAGCAGCGCCATCAGGAGCAGCGCGAGCGGGTAGCCGAGCGGCCAGTCGAGCTCAGGCATGAATCGGAAGTTCATGCCGTAGATCCCGGTGATGAGGCTCGGGGCGAAGAGGATCGCGGCCCACGACGAGATCCGCTTGACCTGCTCGCCCTGCGAGAGGCTCGTCTCGCTGAGCCGTCGCATCTCGTCGTTCTGCTTCTCGGTCACGAGGGTCGCGCTCGTCACCAGGAGGTTCTGCAGCAGCGTGCGGAAGCCTTCGGCGCGGTCGGCGGTGCGGATGGCGTGGTCGAGCACGTCCCTGAGGCTGCGCTGGAGCTCGACATGCACGTTGTACTTCTCGAAGCCGCGCTCGAGCGACTGCACGATGTCGACGAGCGGTGCCGCGGCCCGCTGGAAGGCCATGACCTCGCGCTCGAGCTCGTAGATCCGCTTCGACACCTCGGCGGCGCCGCCGAACAGCTGGTCCTCGATCTCGTCGATGTCGTTCTGCAGCCCGGCGATGACGGGCGCGTAGCCGTCGACGACCTCGTCGAGCACCGCGTAGAGGATCGCTTCGGTGCCGAGGGCGAGCAGCTCCGGGTTCTGCTCCAGCCTCTTGCGCACGCGACCCAGGTCCGGAGCCTCCGCATGACGGACGGTGATGGCGAAGTCGTGGCCCATGAACACGTGCACCTCGCCGAACTCGACCCGCTCGGCGGCGTCGAGATAGCGGGCCGGCCGCAGGACGAGGAACAGCACGTCGCCGTACTTCTCGAGCTTCGCCCGCTGGTGGCCCTTGAGCGCATCCTCGACGGCCAGCGGGTGCAGGCCGAACTCGTCCGCGACGGCCTGCAGCTCGTCCCGGTTGGGCCGGTACATGCCGATCCAGGCGATGCCCTTCCGATCGCGCAGGGTTTCGAACGTCTCCTCGAGGCTCGGCGGGTTCGCCGTGCGCACGCCGTCGACGTAGACCGCGTTGTCGATGATGGGCATCTCGACCTCCCTGCGTCACCCTATCCGCGCCGCGAATGGCCGACGCGCCGCCGGGCGCATGTCCGCCCCCTGTGCCTTCCCCCGACGTTCGCCGGGAATGCTCTGGTGGCGGTGATACGGTCACGCTCGTGACCCGAATCGCCGCCGTCGCCGCAGCGCTGCCGGAGCACTCCTATGCCCAGTCCGAGATCACCGCGATGCTCGCGCCGATGATCACGCCCGACCCGAGCAAGCAGGCGCTGCTGCGCCGACTGCACGAGGGGGCGAAGGTCGAGCGCCGCTCCCTGGTCATGCCGCTCGAGGCATATCGGGATCCCCAGACCTTCACCGAGACGAACGTCCGGTTCATCGAGGCGGCGACCGACCTCGCGGAACGGGCCGTCGGGACTGCTCTCGCGGCCGCCGGGATCGCCCCCGACGAGGTGGACTTCGTCATGTTCACCTCTGTCACCGGGGTCTCGGCGCCGTCCGTGGATGCGCTCCTGGTGCCACGCCTCGGCCTCCGCCCCGACGTCAAGCGCGTGCCCATGTTCGGGCTCGGCTGCGTCGCGGGCGCCGCCGGCATCGCCCGCATCCACGACTACCTCGCCGGCCATCCGGACGACGTCGCGGTGCTGGTGGCCGTCGAGCTCTGCTCCCTCACCGTGCAGCGCGATGACGACTCGATGGCGAACCTCGTCGCCAGCGGGTTGTTCGGCGATGGCGCCGCGGCCGTCGTCGCGGTCGGGTCCGCCCGCGCCGAGCGGCTGGGCACGGAAGGGCCGGACGTGGTCGACTCCCGCAGCGCGCTCTATCCGCACAGCGAGCACGTCCTCGGCTTCAACCCCGGCACCACGGGCTTCCGCATCGTCCTCACCGCAGGCGTCGCCGATGTGGTCGAGGAGCACTTCGGGACCGATGTCCGCTCCTTCCTCGCCGCGCACGGCCTGACTCCCGACAACATCGACGCCTGGATCGCCCACCCGGGCGGCCCGCGCGTGCTCGAGTCCTTCGCCCGGTCGCTCGACCTCCCGGACGATGCGCTCGCGCTCAGCTGGGAGTCGATGGCCGCGGTCGGCAACCTCTCGTCCGCGTCGGTGCTGCACGTGCTCGCCGACACGCTCGATCGGACATCGCCGCAGCCGGGGGACTCGGCCCTCCTCTTCGCCCTGGGGCCCGGCGTCAGCGCCGAGCTGGTCCTCCTGCACTGGCCGGACGCGGTCGCCGCGACGCCGGCCGCAGAGGTCGCCGCGTGAGCGCCGGGGTGCTCTGGTTCGGACTGCTGCTCCTCGCGACGGGCATCGAGCGGCTCGTGGAGCTGGTCATCTCCACCCGCAACGCCCGCTGGGCGTTCGCGCGCGGCGGAGTGGAGCACGGGCAGCGGCACTTCCCCTGGATGGTGGCGCTGCACACCGCCCTCATCTTCGCGAGCTTCGCCGAGGTCGTGCTCGCCGACCGCCCCTTCCTGCCGCTCCTCGGCTGGACCGCGCTTGCCGTGACGCTGCTCTCCCAGGCCCTGCGCTACTGGTGCATCACCACGTTGGGACGCCAGTGGAACACGCGCGTCATCGTCGTGCCCGGGCTCACGCTCGTCTCCCGCGGGCCCTACCGGTGGCTTCGGCATCCCAACTACGTGGCCGTGATCGCGGAGGGCGTCGCCCTGCCGCTGGTGCACACCGCGTGGGTCACCGCGCTCGTGTTCACGGTGCTCAACGCGATCCTGCTCTTCGGTGTCCGCATCCCGGTCGAGGAGCGCGCCCTCCGCGCCGCCGCGCCGTCATGAGCCTCGACGCCGACGTCCTCGTCGCCGGGGCGGGCCCCGTCGGACTCTTCACCGCCATCCGGGCATCCCTCGCCGGACTTCGCGTGGCGGTTCTCGAGCCGCGACCGGGACCGATCGACAAGGCCTGCGGCGAGGGGCTCATGCCGGGCGCCGTCGCCGCTCTCGCGTCCATCGGCGTGACGCCGGAGGGGCAGCCGATCCGGGGCTTCCGCTACACGGACGGCACGCGGAGCGTCGAGCATCGACTGCGCGGCGCCGGCGGCCTCGGGGTGCGGCGCACGGTCCTCTCCGACACCCTCGCCGCTCGCGCGGCCGACCTCGGCGTCCGGATCGTGCCCGCGCGCGTGGAGTCCGTCGAGCAGACGGAAGACTCTGTCACCGCGGGCGGCCTGCGCGGGTCGTGGCTGGTGGCGTGCGACGGCCTGCACTCCGCCGTGCGGCGCCTCACGGGGCTCGAGGCGGACAAGCGGTCCGGCGCGCGCTTCGGGCTGCGGCGGCACTTCCGGGTCGCCCCGTGGACGGATCTCGTGGAGGTGCACTGGGGGAGGAGCGTCGAGGCGTACGTCACGCCGGTCGGACCCCGCCTCGTCGGGGTCGCGATCCTCGGCCCTCGGCACACCGGATTCGAGGCGGCGCTCTCGCAGGTCCCGGAGCTGGCCGGCCACCTGGCTCGTGCGGTCCCGGACGGCCCCGTGCGCGGGGCGGGGCCACTCCGGCAGAACTCGCGGGCCCGCACGGCCGGTCGAGTGCTGCTCGCGGGCGACGCGTCCGGGTACGTCGACGCGCTGACGGGCGAGGGGATGCGGGTCGGGTTCGCCCAGGGCGACGCCGCGGTCGAGGCCGTGCTGGCGGGGGATCCCGCCCGCTACGAGAGGGAGTGGGCGTCCCGGACCCGGGACTTCCGCACGATCACAGGAGCGCTCGTCGCCGCCGCCACCTCACCGGTGCGGCGCGCGATCGTCCCGGCGGCCTCGGCGCTTCCGTTCCTCTACGGCGGCATCATCGAGCGCCTCGCCCGCTGACGTGCGGCCCGCCGGGCGGACGCCGTGTCCGCTGAGTGGGCCAGTTCGGGCATTCCGGGCCGCCTCTTCGGCCCGGAATGCCCGAATCGGCCCGTCTTCGTGCAGCGCCCGGGGGCGCTGTCGGAGGCTTCGGTCATCCTGTCGGCGTGGCAACCTCCCCGATGCGGGGAGCGGAGTCACGATGGAAAACGAAGAAGGGGGCCCGACATGATCGATCCGCACATCACCCAGAGCTGCTCCGCTCCGCTGGAGCTCTCGGCCGGCGTCACGGTCGACGACGTCTCGCTCGACTTCGGCGACGGCGCCATCGTGCTCAGCTGCGTCTGCGGCGCGTGGGCGGTCGAGGACTCCTCCGGCAACCTCCTCGCGTGGTCCGAGTCGGTCGACGCGGCCCTCGCCCAGCTGCCGCGAGCCGCGCAGCTCTCCGGCGCAGCCTGACGCCCTTTCGGCCGGTGTCGCCCGTGCAGGCGACAATGGACGCGTGAGCGTCAAGGGCGGCCAGGGCGAGCGGCAGGTCTCCGACGGCGACGTCGACAGCTCGACTGCGACGATCCTGCACATCGACATGGACGCGTTCTTCGCGAGCGTCGAGCTTCTCGACCGGCCCGAGCTGCGCGGCAAGCCCGTGGTCGTGGGCGGAGCCGGCGGCCGTGGCGTGGTCACGAGCGCCACCTACGAGGCCAGGGCCTTCGGAGTGCGCTCGGCGATGCCGGTGTCCCAGGCCCGGCGCCTCTGCCCGCAGGCGATCTTCCTCCCGTCGCACGGGGCCAAGTATTCGGCGTACTCGCGGCAGGTGATGAACCTGTTCCGCGATGTGACGCCCCTCGTCGAGCCGCTGAGCATCGACGAGGCGTTCCTCGACGTCGCGGGGGCCCGCCGGCTGCTCGGCCCACCCGGCACGATCGCCCGCGGCATCCGCGAACGGGTATACTCCGAGACCGGGCTCACGTGCTCGATCGGTGCGGCCGCCACCAAGTTCGTCGCGAAGGTCGCGTCCACCCGCTCCAAGCCGGACGGGCTGCTCATCGTTCCCGCCGAGCGGACCCTCGCCTTCCTGCATCCGCTGCCCGTGACCGCGCTGTGGGGTGTGGGCAAGGCGACCGCCGAGTCCCTCGCCCGGCACGGCCTGCGGACGGTCGGTGACCTCGCGCAGACCCCGCGCGACGTGCTGCAGAAGTGGGTCGGCCAGGCTGCGGGCGGCGGCCTGCACGACCTCGCCTGGGGACGCGACCCGCGACGCGTGAACCCCGAGCGCTCGGAGAAGAGCGTCGGGCACGAGAACACGTTCTCGATCGACACGGGCGACCTGGTGTTCCTCCGCCGCGAGCTGCTCGACCAGTCGGAGCGGGTGGCGGTGCGTCTCCGCGCCGGCGGGTACTCCGCTCGCACGATCGCCCTCAAGCTGCGCTTCGCCGACTTCACGACGATCAGCCGCTCGCGCACCCTGCCCGAGCCGACCTCGACGGCGAAGCGGATCTACGAGCAGGCGGTGGAGCTGCTCGAGGAGCAGGACCTGGCGGGCAGGAAGATCCGCCTCATCGGTGTGCGAGCGGAGCAGCTCTCCGACGCGTCGGGCGACACGCTCTCGCTCTGGAGCGAGGACGACGCCTGGCGCGACGCGGAGCAGGTGATGGATGCGGCCACCCAGCGCTTCGGCCGCGGCACCATCCGCCCCGCGACGCTCCTTCCGAAGAAGGCGCCGCCCGCGGCACCGTGACTCGCCCAGTTCTGCGGCAACTCGGACGCGAGATGCCGCAGAACTGGGCAGTTCGGGCTACTCGCTCCGGACGAGGATCACCGCGGAGCGTGCCGGAAGCCGCATGGAGCCGTCCGGCAGGGCGGCGACGCCCGGGTCGGTGGCGAGCAGCGGCTCGCCCTCGAGGCCCAGGTCGACGGCGTTCTGCGCGAAGTTCACCGCGATGGCGATGCCGCCGCGGGCGAGCACGAGCCAGCGCTCGTCCTCGTCATAGTCGACGAACGTCTCGGTGAACCGCGGGTCGGTGAGCTCGGGCACCTCGTGGCGCAGCGCGATGAGGCGCTGATAGAGGTCGAGCATGCGCGTGTGCAGCCCGTCCTCGCCGTCCTCCGGGTAGGGCTCGGACCAGTTGAGCTTCGACCGCGTGAAGGTCTCCGGGTCCTGCGGGTCCGGCACGCTGGCCGGATCCCAGCCCATCTTCGCGAACTCCTCGATGCGGCCCTTCGCGGTCGCCTCGCCGAGCTCCTTCTCCGGGTGGGAGGTGAAGAACTGCCACGGCGTCGACGCGGCCCACTCCTCACCCATGAAGAGCATGGGGGAGAACGGGGAGGTCAGCGTGAGGACCGCCGCGATGGCGAGTCCGCCCTCGTCGAGCGTCGCGGGCAGCCGGTCGCCGGTCGCGCGGTTGCCGATCTGGTCGTGGTCCTGGGCGAACACGACGAGCCGGTACGTCGGCGTCTTCTCCAGGTCGAGCGGACGGCCGTGCACGCGGCCGCGGAAGGTGGAGAGGCTGCGGGCGTGGAAGAAGCCCTCCTCCAGAACCGTCGCGAGAGCGCGGATCGAGTTGAAGTCCTCGTAGTACCCGGTCGTCTCGCCCGTCAGGTTGACGTGCAGCGCGTGGTGGAAGTCGTCGCTCCACTGCGCGGTGAGGCCGTAGCCGTGCGCCTCCCGCGGCCGGATGAGCTGCGGGTTGTTCATGTCGGATTCGGCGATGAGGGTGAGCGGACGCCGGACGTGCGCGGACAGCGCGTTGACCTCCTCCGCCATCTCCTCGAGGATGTGCACGGCGCGGTGGTCGACGAGCGCGTGCACGGCATCGAGGCGCAGCCCGTCGACGTGGTAGTCATCGAGCCACATGAGGGCGTTGGAGAGGATGTAGTCGCGGACCTCGTCCGACTGCTCGCCGTCGAGGTTGACGGAGGACCCCCAGGTGTTGGCGCCGCCCTCGGAGAGGTACGGGCCGAACTCGGGCAGGTAGTTCCCGCTCGGGCCGAGGTGGTTGTAGACGACGTCCTGGATGACGCCGAGCCCGCGCTGGTGGCAGGCGTCGACGAACCGCTGGTACGCCTCGGGCCCTCCGTAGGTCTCCTGCACGGTGTACCAGAGGACCCCGTCGTAGCCCCAGTTGTGCGTGCCGTTGAAGCCGTTCACGGGGAGCACCTCGACCAGGTCGACGCCGAGGTCGACCAGATGGTCGAGGCGCGCGATGGCGGCGTCGAGCGTGCCCTCCGGGGTGAACGTGCCGATGTGCAGCTCGTAGATCACGCCGCCCGCGAGCTGACGGCCGGTCCAGGATCCGTCGCCCCAGGTGTAGGCGGACGGATCGAACGTGCGGCTGAGGCCGTGCACCCCGTCCGGCTGCCGCCGGGAGCGGGGGTCGGGACGTGGGGTGTCGCCGTCGCCGAGGAGGTAGCCGTAGTCGTGCTCGGCGCCGTCGGCGGGGATGTCGACCGTGTACCAGCCGCCTTCGCCGGCGGTCATCGGGTGCCGCTCCCCGTCGAGGACGAGCGTCACCGAGGACGCACGCGGCGCCCACACGTCGTAGGGGCTCATGGCTTGCCTCCGTCTTCCACCAGAAGGGCGACCGGATAGTCGGCGAGCACCTCGGACAGGCGCAGCGCGCCCCTGGTGACGCCGGCCGGTCAGGACATCGAGAACAGGGGCTGATCCGACCTCGAGCGCCGTCTCGCCCCAGCCGCCGCGCGATGCGAGGCCGACCGGGAGCCGCGTCGCCAGGGTCATCGCGCCACCGCGGTCGAAGGCGATGAGGTGCTCGGCCGCGGGGCCCGACGCGCTCAGCGGCGTGTAGCCGGCGAACAGCTCGGGACGGTCGCGGCGCAGCTTGAGCGCGGACGATGTGACGAGCAGCTTGGCGGCGCCCGTCTCATCGATCGGCGGCTTCGCCCCCGCGTCCACTTCGGCGAGGATGCGGCGTCGCTCCGCGAAGCCGACCTCGCGGCGGTTGTCCGGGTCGACGAGGGACGTCTCCCAGAGCTCGCTGCCCTGATAGACGTCGGGCACGCCGGGTGCGGTGAGCTGCAGCAGCTTGGCCGACAGCGAGTTCGACCAGCCGGGCGCGGAGACCCGGTCCACGAGGCGCTGGAGGATGGCCGACGCGCGCGGGTCGTCGAAGGCGGCGTCGATGAGCGCGTGCATGCGCTTCTCGAAGTCCTCGTCCGGTGCCGTCCAGGTGGTGGAGTTCCCGGCCTCGCGAGAGGCCTTCTCGGCATAGGCGTGCAGCCGCTCGCGGCTCGCGGGCCAGGCGCCGAGGATGGCCTGCCACAGCAGGTTCGCGAGCGGTCCGTCGCCGAGCGGCGCGAGATCGCTGAGCTCGAGCAGCGCGTCCGACCACTCGCCGGGGATCTCGGCGAGCACGCTGATGCGGGCGCGGACGTCCTCGCCGCGCTTGGTGTCGTGGGTGGACAGCGCCGTCATGGAGGCTGGGAACGTCTCCAGCCGGCGCTGCTGCCGGGCGTGGAAGGCGTCAGCCCCGATGCCGAACTCGGCCGGGTCCGCGCCCACCTCGGTGAGGCTCGTGAGCCGGGTGTAGCGGTAGAACGCGCAGTCCTCGACGCCCTTGGCCATGACCATGCCGGACGTCTGCTGGAAGCGGCGGGCGGCCGGCTGGGCCGGGTCGCCGAGCACGGGCATCAGCGCGTCGATGGTGTCGACGAGGTCCGGCCGGTGAGTCCGCGCGAGGGTCGCCGCCTCCTCGAGGTGCTCCCGCCCTTCCGGGAGGTAGGACCGGTAGACCGGGAAGCAGGCGAGCAGCTCGCCGATGGCGTCTGCGATCGCGTCCGCGGGGCCGGCGCTGCGGTCCACCGCATCGGCGACCTCGCGGTCGAGCCGGAGGACCTCGGAGTGCAGGATCCCGTCGGCCACGTCGCGCTTGGTGTCGTGGATCAGCTGGAACCAGTCGACCCGCTCGCCACCGCGCAGCTCCGCGTCGAGCGCGGTCAGCGGCGCCTCTCCCGCGGGGTCGACGAGGATGCGGTCGATGTCGGCGAGGGCGTCGTAGCCGGTGGTTCCGTCAGCGCGCCAGGATGGCGGCAGTTGCTCGTCGCCCTCGAGGATCTTCTCGACGAGCACGTAGACGCCGCCCGTGGCTTCTGCGAGGTCGTCGAGGTACTTGCCCGGATCGAAGAGCCCGTCCGGGTGGTCGATGCGGAGGCCGTCGGCGAGGCCCTCGCGGACCCAGCGCAGGATCTCCTCGTGCGACTCCGAGAAGACCGCGGGCAGCTCCACGCGCACCGCGGCGAGCGTGTTGACCGCGAAGAACCGGCGGTAGTTGAGGTCGTAGTCCGCGCGCCGCCAGTCGACCAGCTCGTAGTGCTGGCGGCCGTGAACCTCGACGGGGTCGTCGCCGAGCTTCCCGGTGCCGTCGGCGACCGGGAAGCGGTGGTCGTAGTAGCGCAGCTCGAGGCCGGTGTCGCCCTCCGCGAGCTCGAGGGCGGGAAGGTCGTCCGCGGAGCCGAGCACGGGGAGCCGCACCTTGCCGCCGCCGAAGTCCCAGTCCACGTCGAACGCGTCGCCGTAGCGGGAGTCCCGGCCGTTCTTCAGCAGGTCCCACCACCAGCGCGTGTGCACCGGGGTGGCGACGCCGACGTGGTTGGGCACGATGTCGATGAGGACGCCGAGCCCGTTCTTCCGCGCCGCCTCGACCGCCTGGGCGAGGCCCTCGGCGCCGCCCCGCGCGGGGTCCACCCGGGCGTGGTCGACCACGTCGTAGCCGTGGTCGGAGCCGGGCTCGGACTCGAGCAGGGGCGAGAAGTACAGCCAGTCGGCGCCGAGGGCGGCGACGTAGTCGGCGATCCCGGCCGTGGCGGCGAGGTCGAACGCCGCCCGGACCTGGACCCGGTAGGTCGAGACAGGGGTCGCGGTCACGGACGCGGCTCCGCGACGACCTTCGGACCCGCGGCGATGGCGGCGCCGACAGCGTCGGTCTGCGCCGCGGTCAGGACCGCGAGCGATGCCGCCACGGAGTGGTCCGGCTCGACCTCGGGCGCCGTGTGCGCCCTGAGCACCATCATCGACTTGCTCGCCACGGTGAGCTTCGAGCCGGCGACGTGCTCACCGGAGTCGGCGGCGACGCCGGCGGTGTCCACCACGACGTCCCAGCTCGCCTCGACGTGCTCGCTCGGCAGGGTGAACTCCACGTCGTCGTCGTCGGCGTTGAAGTAGACGAGGAAGTCGTCGTCGGTCACCTCGACGCCGCGGACGTCGCGCTGGCGGATGCCGTTGCCGTTCAGGAACATACCCATCGAGCGCACGTAGGCCGTGTCCCAGTCCTGCTCGGACATCTCGGTGCCGTCGCTCTTCACCCACATGACGTCGGGAACGGGGGCGCCCTCCTCACGCTCGACCGGTCGGCCGTCGAAGAAGCGGCTGCGCCGGAAGATCGGGTGGTCCTTGCGGAGCCGCGCGACGGCCGCGGTGAACTCGATGAGCGGCTGGTCCGCGCCCTCCCAGTGCTGCCAGCTGATCTCGCTGTCCTGGGCGTAGGTGTTGTTGTTGCCGCCCTGGGTCCGGCCGAGCTCGTCGCCGTGCAGGATCATCGGCACGCCCTGCGAGAGGAGCATCGTCGCGAGGAAGTTGCGCTGCTGCTTGGCGCGCAGGGTGAGCACCTCGGGGTCGTCGGTCGGGCCCTCCACGCCGGAGTTCCAGGAGCGGTTGTGCGACTCCCCGTCGTTGTTGTCCTCGCCGTTGGCCTCGTTGTGCTTCTCGTTGTACGCGACGAGGTCGGCGATCGTGAAGCCGTCGTGGGCGGTGACGAAGTTGATGGAGGCGACCGGCCGACGTCCGCTGTTCTCGTACAGGTCGGCGGAGCCCGTGAGGCGGGCGGCGAACTCGCCCAGCGTGGAGGGCTCTCCGCGCCAGAAGTCGCGGACGGTGTCGCGGAACTTGCCGTTCCACTCGGTCCACTGCGGAGGAAGTTGCCGACCTGGTAGCCGCCGGGGCCGACGTCCCAGGGCTCGGCGATCAGCTTGACCTGCGACACCACCGGATCCTGCTGCACGAGCTCGAAGAAGGTGGAGAGCCGGTCGACGTCGTAGAACTCCCGGGCGAGGGCCGAGGCGAGGTCGAAGCGGAAGCCGTCGACGCGCATCTCCGTCACCCAGTAGCGCAGGCTGTCCATGATCAGCTGCAGCGAGTGCGGGTGCCGGACATTGAGCGAGTTCCCGGTGCCGGTGTAGTCCATGTAGTACTGCTGGTCGTCCTCGACGAGCCGGTAGTACGCGGCGTTGTCGATGCCCTTGAAGCTGAGCGTGGGGCCGAGGTGGTTGCCCTCCGCGGTGTGGTTGTAGACCACGTCGAGGATGACCTCGATGCCGGCGGCGTGCATCGCCCGGATCATCGACTTGAACTCCGGCACCTGCTGGCCGAGGTCGCCCGACGAGGAGTACTCGTTGTGCGGCGCGAAGAAGCCGATGGTGTTGTAGCCCCAGTAGTTGCGGAGGCCCTTCTCGAGCAGCGTCGAGTCCTGCACGAACTGGTGCACGGGCATGAGCTCGATGGCGGTGACGCCGAGCTTCTGCAGGTGCTCGATGACGGCGGGGTGCCCGAGCGCCGCGTACTTGCCGCGCTGCTCCTCGGGGATGTCCGGGTGCAGGTTGGTGAGGCCCTTGACGTGGGCCTCGTAGATGATCGTCTCCGAGTAGGGCGTCTTCGGGTGGCGGTCGCCTGCCCAGTCGAAGAACGGGTTCACGACGACGCTCAGCATCACGTGCCCGGCGGAGTCGTCGTTGTTGACCGAGTCGGGGTCGCCGAAGTTGTAGGAGAACAGCGACTGGTCCCAGTCGTACTCGCCGGCCGTCGCCTTGGCGTAGGGGTCGAGCAGCACCTTGTTCGGGTTGCAGCGGGAGCCGTTCTTCGGGTCGTAGTCGCCGTGGACGCGATAGCCGTACCGCTGCCCGGGCTGCACCTGCGGGAGATAGGCGTGCCAGACGTATCCGTCGATGTCGATCAGCTCGACCCGCGTCTCAGTTCCGTCCTCATCGAAGAGGCAGAGCTCGACCTTCGTCGCCGCCTCACTGAAGAGGGCGAAGTTGGTACCGCTTCCGTCGAACGTCGCGCCGAGCGGGTATGCGGTTCCGGGCCATGCTTCCATCGGGTCTCCTGTCAGGGGGTTCCCTCCCAAACTACCGAGAAACGCTCGTGTGCCCGTTCCGCTTGACGGGGGCCGTGGGGGATGCGACGGCCCGGGCGCGCGCGTAGGGTACGCGGCATGACACAGCTCGTGGTCCGGCTCGGAGAGATGTTCACGGCGTTCGGAGCGAAGGCCGCGTACGGCGATCCCATCGAGGTCGACGGCAAGCGCATCGTGCCCGTCGCGCTGCTCTGGTACGGCTTCGGCGCCGGCAGCGACGAGGGGGAGGACGCCGCAGGCGGTGGCGGCGGCGGGGGCGCGACCATCCCCGTCGGCGCCTACGTGACCGTCGGCAACACGGTTCGCTTCCAGCCCAACGTGGTGGCTCTGTGCGCGGTCGCGATCCCGCTCACGATGGTCGCGGGCCGTGCCCTCTCCCGGGTGGTGAAGGCGCTCAAGAAGTAGCGCTGGTGGTGCGGACATCCGCACCCCCGCACGCGGCAGGCATCTGTCCGCAGGACCCGCGCGCCGGGGATCAGCGGAACGGGGCGACGAGCTCGGCGAGGAGCTCGAAGTGGTCCGTGTCCTCGAGGTCGAAGACCTGCAGGTACACGCGCGCCGCCCCCAGGTCGCGGAGGCGGCCGATGCGCTCGGTGACCTCCGCGACGGTGCCCCCGAGGTTCACCTCCCGCAGCCGGTCGGCGCCGCCGCCGGTGCGCTCGGCACGGCGCTGGAACTCCGCCTCCGTCGCGCCCACGACCGCGGTGAGGGCCACCGAGTACCGGAGGTCGTCCGGCTCCCGCTCGATGCGCTCGGCGGCCTCCCGGACCCGGCCGAACGCGGCGCGGATGTTCTCCTCGCGAGTGAACGGGATGTTGTACTCGGTCGCGTAGCGCGCGGCGAGCGCCGGCGTGCGCGTCTTCCCGCCGCCGCCGACGATGACGGGCACGCGCTCCTGCAGCGGCTTCGGCAGCGCGGGGGAGTCGGTCAGCGTGTAGTGGCGTCCTTCGAAGCTGAATCGCTCGCCGATCGGCGTCCCCCAGAGCCCGGTGATGACCGCCAGCTGCTCCTCGAGCAGGCCGAAGCGCTTCTCGGGGAACGGGATGCCGTACGCGGCGTGCTCCGCGGCGTACCACCCGGCGCCGAGGCCGAGCTCGACCCGGCCGCCCGACATGCGGTCGACCTGAGCGGCCTGAATGGCGAGCACGCCGGGCTGGCGGAAGGTCACCGACGAGACGAGGGTGCCGAGACGGATGCGCCGGGTCTCGCGAGCCAGGCCCGCAAGAGTCGTCCAGGCGTCGGTCGGGCCGGGGAGGCCGTCGTAGAAGGGCCCGGTGTGCAGGTAGTGGTCGCTGCGGAACCAGCCGTCGAAGCCGAGCCGCTCGGCGGCCTGCGCGCTCCCGAGGAGGGTGTCGTACTCGTAGCCCTGCTGGGGCTCGGTGAAGAGGCAGAATTCCATCGAACCAGCCTAGGAGGGCGGGGGTTATCCCCTCCCGATCCGGTTGCCCGCCGCATGCCGCCCGGGAAGGCCGTTGGCCACGCTGGAAGAGCCCCGGCACCGGGACAATGAGCAGCGAAAGGCACGCGCATGACCACCTCGACTCCGGCTCCCGCCTCGGCGGGAGCGTCGTCCGTCCCCGCACCCGCGGAGCGGCGGCGCACCACGTACGGCCGGCTGTGGGCCGGCGTTCCCCGCGACCTCCTCTTCCTGCTGCCGACCCTCGTGGTCGTCCTTGTCGGCATGATCGCGGTCTCCACCCTGTTCTCGATCGGCACGGGGCTGCTCGCGATCGTGATCGGGCTGCCCGCCGTGCTGGCAGCGCTCTTCGTCTCCCGCTGGTTCGGCATGCTCGAGGTGATCCGCCTCGAAGCCGCCGGGCGGCCGGCGATCCCGCGACCCCGGTGGCCGCGCTGGGGCTTCGGCTCGTGGCGGGAGTTCTTCGCGCCGTTCATCGACGGCCACTACTGGCTGGCGCTGCTCCACACCATGGTCGTGAACGCGACGGTCGGGGTCATCACCTGGACCATCTCGTTCACCTGGCTGACCACCGGACTGGGCGGTGTCAGCTACTGGTTCTGGAACCGGTGGCTGCCGACCGACGACCGTGACTGGAACTTCCTGGACGCGGTGATCGGCTGGGCCGCGCCCGGCGCCCGGTCCGGGCTCTCGCAGGATCAGGCGGAGGGCGTGTTCTGGTTCGTCGCCGGCGCGCTCCTGCTGCTGACGCTGCCGTTCGTGACGCGCGGCCTCGTGCTGGTGCACTGGTGGATCGCGCGGGGGATGCTCGCCGCCTTCCCGAGCGAGGCGCTCCGTCAGCAGGTCAGCGGGCTGGCGTCCTCCCGCACCGCCGCCGTCGCCGCGGAGGGCACCGCGCTCCGCCGCCTCGAGCGCGACATCCACGACGGCCCCCAGCAGCGGCTGGTGCGCATGCAGATGGACCTGGCCGCCGCCGACCGTCAGCTCGCGGCCGACCCTGAAGCGGCGCGGGCGCTGCTCGCGGGGGCGATGCAGCAGGCTCGGGACGCCCTCGACGAGCTGCGGGCGATCTCCCGCGGCTTCGCGCCGCCGATCCTTCTCGACCGGGGTCTCGTCGCGGCGCTGGAATCCCTCGCCGTGCGCAGCACCGTCCCGACCCGGGTCGTCGCGGAGCTGCCCGAGGGCTTCGAGCTGCCCGCCGAGCTCGAGCGCAACGCCTACTTCGTCGCGGCGGAGGCCCTGACCAACGTCGCGAAGCACAGCGGCGCGACCGGTGCCGAGGTCCGCGTGACCCTGCGCCGGGTGCCGGACGGGGACGCGACCTGGCTCGAGGTGGTCGTCTCCGACGACGGACGCGGCGGCGCGGTCGCCGTCCCCGGGCACGGCATCGCGGGGCTCCAGGAACGGGCGCACGGTCTCGGCGGAACGCTCGCCGTGTCGAGCCCCGCCGGCGGACCGACCGTGCTCACGGCCACCTTCCCGCTGACCTCGGAGCTTCCCGGCTCGGTGCGCTGAGCTCCGCCCAGGCGACCCGCTCGTCCGCCCCTAGGCTGGGGCGGATGAGCGGGTTGCGCGTGCTGGTGGCGGACGACTCGGTGCTCCTCCGTGAGGGACTCGTGCGGGTCCTCGGCGAGGCGGGGCACTCGGTGGTCGGCGCCTACGGCGACGCGGCCGGTCTCCTCAGGGAGGCGGCCGACCTCGCTCCCGACCTGGTCGTCCTCGACGTGAGGATGCCGCCGACCTTCCGCGACGAGGGAGTGCGCGCCGCGCTCGAGCTCCGCTCCCGGCTGCCCGGCACCGCCATCCTGCTGCTGTCGCAGTACGTCGAGGTGGCGTACGCGCAGGAGCTGCTCGGCTCCGGGCGCGGCGGGGTCGGGTACCTGCTCAAGGACCGGGTCGCCTCGCTCGCCGAGCTCGAGGACGCCATCGAGCGGATCGCCGGCGGCGGCACGGTTCTCGACCCGGAGGTCGTCGCCCAGCTCATCGGCCGGCGCAACGATCCGCTGTCCACGCTGACCCCTCGCGAGCGCGAGGTCCTGCAGCTGATGGCGGAGGGGCGCACCAACGCCGCCATCGCGGAGGCCCTCTTCATCGGGGTCGGCGCGGTGGAGAAGAACGTCACCTCGATCTTCGGCAAGCTCGGGCTCGAGGACTCCGGCGGCGATCACCGCCGCGTGCTCGCCGTGCTCACCTGGCTGCAGCGCTGAGGCCCGTCGCCGCGCCGACGGCGGCGAGCTAGGATCGGGGCAACACGGGAGTCCGGTGAGCCGGGCTGAGAGGAAGCTTCTCCAAGCTTCGACCGTCGAACCTGATCTGGATCATGCCAGCGCAGGGAGGCATCTCTTCTAACCCGTGCCCTCTTTTCCTACGAAAGGGCACGAACAGTGACCAGCACCACCCTTCCCCCACCCGTCGGCGCCAGACCCTCCGGTGGCGGGTCGTCGACATCGTCGTGGCCGCCGTGATCGGCGTCGCCGCAGGCTTCGTGTTCCTCGCCTGGAACTTCGGCTACCAGCTGCCGGGCGCGTTCCTCGAGGCGAGCCTCCCCGGACTGCAGGGCCTCGTGAACGGCGTCTGGCTGTTCGCGGGCGTCCTCGGCGGCATCATCATCCGCAAGCCGGGAGCCGCGGTCTTCACCGAGGTCGTCGCCGCGATGGTCTCCGCGCTCGCCGGAGCGCAGTGGGGTCCGCTGACCATCGAGTCGGGCCTCGTCCAGGGTCTCGGCGCAGAGCTCGTGCTGCTCGCGGTCCTCTACGCCCGCTGGAACATCGGAGTCGCCGTCGCGGCCGGAGCCGCCGCCGGCCTGTTCGGTGCGGTCAACGACCTGATCTTCTGGTACGCCGGCTCCGCCCCGGCGTTCGCGGGCATCTACGTGCTCACCTCTCTCATCTCGGGCGGCGCCATCGCAGGCGCCCTGTCCTGGGTCCTCGCGCGCGCGATCGCCCGGACCGGCGCGCTTAGCCGGTTCGCCGCCGGTCGCGAAGCGCAGCCCGCGGCCTGACCGCCGTGGAGGGGCTGCGCCCGGCGGGCCTGGTCGCGAGCGGCTGGGGCTGGCGCCACGCATCGCGGCGCCGCTTCGCCGTGCGCGGCCTCGACCTGACCGTCGAACCGGGGGAGCGGGTCCTGCTCCTCGGGCCGTCCGGCGCCGGCAAGTCGACACTCCTCGCCGGCATCGCCGGAATCCTCGGCGGCGCCGACGAGGGCGAGCAGGAGGAAGCCTGCTGCTCGACGGACGGCCACCTGGCGACTCTCGGGGCCGCGCGGGGCTCGTCCAGCAGGACCCCGACGCGGGCGTGATCCTCGCCCGCGTCGGCGACGACGTCGCCTTCGGCTGCGAGAACCTCGGAGTCCCGGCGTCCGAGATATGGGTGCGCGTCGACGAGGCACTCGAGGAGGTCGGGCTCCGGCTGCCTCGTCGCACGCCGACCTCGCACCTGTCGGGCGGGCAGAAGCAGCGGCTTTCGCTCGCCGGGGTGCTGGCCATGCGCCCCGGCATCGTGCTCCTCGACGAGCCCACCGCCAACCTCGACCCGGACGGCGTGGCCGAGGTGCGGGACGCCGTTGCCCGGCTGGTGGAGCGCACCGGCTCGACGCTCGTCGTGGTCGAGCACCGCACGGAGGTGTGGGCCGGCCTCGTGGACCGCGTCGTCGTGCTGGAGCCGGGTGCGGGTGTGCGGACGGACGGACCGCCCGAGGTCGTCCTCGCCGAGAGGGACCTCCTGCGTCAGGGCGTGTGGATCCCGGGGGAGCGCCCGACCTCCCCGGACGTGCTCCGCGAGCGCAGGGGGAGGTGCTCCTGAGCGGCGAGCGGCTCACGGTCGGGAGGGAGCGCCGGCCCGTTCTCGCCCTCGAGGAGCCGGTGCGAGTCGCGGCAGGAGCGGCGCTCGCCGTCACGGGTCCCAACGGCTCCGGCAAGAGCACCCTCGCCCTGACCCTGGCGGGGCTGCTCCGGCCGCTCGGCGGCGAGGTAGTCGCCGCTCCAATGCTTGCCGCGGGGGCGCCGGCCGCCCCGATCCGGTGGTCGTCCCGCCAGTTGCTCTCGCGGATCGGGACGGTCTTCCAGAATCCGGAGCACCAGTTCCTCGCCGCCGAGGTCGCGGCCGAGCTCGCGGTCGGGCCGCGCGCCCTCGGCCTGCCCGCCGCGGCGGTGGATGCCCGGGTGACGGAGCTCCTCGATCGGCTCGGTCTCGCGCCCTTGGCCGGGGCGAACCCCTTCACTCTCTCCGGGGTGAGAAGCGTCGCCTGTCCGTGGCGACGGCGATCGCGACCCGGCCGCAGGTCGTCGTGCTCGACGAGCCGACCTTCGGGCAGGACCCGGGAACTTGGCGGGAGCTGCTGCTCCTGCTCCGCGACCTGCTCGACGAGGGCATCGGGCTCGTCGCCGTCACCCACGACGCCGCGTTCGCCGCAGGCGTCGGCGCGGTCGAGCTCGCCGTCGGCACGCGTCCGCTCGTCGGGGAGCGACCGTGACCGCGGGGACGGCCGCGGCCGCCCGGACTCCGGCCGTCGCCCCTGCGGCCGGCCGCTGGTCCCTGGCCGGCGCCAACCCGGTCGCCAAGCTGGCCGCCTCGACCGTGCTCGCCGTCGCCCTCGTGCTTACCCTCGACTGGGTCTCCGCGACGGTCGCCCTGGTGCTCGAACTCGCCGTCCTCCCCTTTGCGGGAGTGCCGTGGCACCACCTGTGGCGGCGCACGGCGGCCGTGTGGCTCGGCGCGCCCCTCACCGGCTTGACGATCCTGCTCTACGGCCGCTCGAGCGGCACCGTCTACGCCGAGTGGGCCCTGGTCCGGATCTCCGACGGCTCGATCGAGCTCGCGATCGCCACCGTGCTGCGCGTGCTGGCGATCGGGCTGCCCGCGGTCGTGCTCTTCCTCACCGTGGATGCGACGGAACTGGCCGACGGACTCGCCCAGATCGTGCGACTGCCCGCCCGATTCGTGCTCGGCGCCCTCGCCGGCTTCCGGCTGCTCGGCCTCTTCGCCGAGGACTGGCGTTCCCTCGAGCTCGCACGACGGGCGCGCGGTGTGGCGGACCGCGGACGCGTGCGCCGCTTCGCGGGGCAGGCCTTCGCCCTGCTCGTGCTCGCCATCAGGCGGGGCAGCACTCTGGCGACCGCCATGGAGGCCCGCGGATTCGGGGCGCCCGGCCCCCGCACCTGGGCCCGCGCCTCGGTGCTCGCGCGCGGCGACCTCCTCCTCATCGCGGGCGCCGCTCTCGTCGCGGCTGCCGCTCTCACGGCCGCGACGTTGAGCGGGCACTGGAACTTCATCGCCGGTGCCTGAGCTCAACGACCTGGTGCTCAGCATCCGCGCCGCCGGGATCCCGCCCGTCGTGCTTCTCGACGGAGGCTCGGGAGCGGGCAAGAGCACGCTGGCCAGAGTGCTCGCGCCCGCCCTGGGCGCGGAGCTCGTGCGTCTCGACGACCTGTACCCCGGGTGGGACGGGCTGCAGGCGGCGAGCCGTGCCGTGGCGGATGAGCTGCTCCCGCGTCGGCGGTGGCGCCGCTGGGACTGGGCCTCCGGCCGATCCGCGGAATGGCACGAGCTCGACCCGTCCGCGCCGCTCCTCGTCGAGGGCGCGGGCGCGCTCAGCCGCGCCAGCCGGCAGCTCGCCACCTTCGCACTCTGGATCGACCTGGAGCCGGGGGAGCGGAAGCGGCGTGCGCTCGAGCGGGACGGCGACGTCTTCGCCCCCCATTGGGACCGCTGGGCGGCGCAAGAGGACGCCTTCTTCTCCCGAGAGCGGCCCGACCTCCTCGCCGACCTCATCCTCGACGGGGAGACGATCAGCTCTTTCCGGTGACCCAGTCGACGAACCTGGGCACGACCACCGAAGGGGTGAAGAGCCGCCACAGCGGGCCGGGGTCCGCGAGCGCATGGTCGAGGACGACGGCGCTCGTCTGCGCCCCCTCGCGGGTCTCGATCGTGGCGGTGCCGACGCGCGTGCCCCTGCCCGCCGTGGTCACCTCACGGGTCTTCGCCGCGACCGGTGCCGACCGGCCGCCCCAATCGGTTCCACGCAGCTCGTCCCGCACGACCGCGTTCGCGGTTGCTCCCCAGGCGGTCTCGTACCGGGCGACCGGGGCCCCGGGCTCAACGAGCACATGAGCCGTTATCGAGGCGGGGACGGAGGCGAGGAAGGCATCCAGGTCGGTGTCCAGGTCGTCGTAGGACGGCTCGCCGAGGAAGGAACCGTAGACCCGGATCGTCTCGTCGCCGACCTCGACGGGGACGGCGAACAGCAGGCAGACCCCGGCCTCGTCGGTGTAGCTGCGCGACACCGAGATGATGCCGTCGGTCGTGCGGTAGCGGATGTCGTTCTGGAAGGTCGCCCCGCGGGTGGTAGTGACGAGGTCGAGCGACAGCGTCTCGCTGAGGAACGGGTCCGCCAGCGCCAGCGCGGAGAGGCGGGCGAGATCCGCGCCGGAGCCGACGCTCTCGGGCGAGAGACCGGTCGGGTCGACGACGTGCACGGTGGTCATGCCGTGCTCGGTGAGCCACGCCTCGGCAGCGGCGAGGTAGCCGTCGAGCGATCCGTACGCCCAGCGCGCGAGCATCTCGGCGTGGTTGTTGCTCGACGCCAGGAGCATCGCCTGGAGCGCCTCCCGCTCGGTCCACGTGTCGCCGGCGACGACTCGCACGGACCGGGTCCCCTCCGCGGAGTAGCGCTGGTAGGCGGCGAAATCCTGGGCGGTCACCGGCACGGCGGGTCCGCTGCGGCCGGCCTCGAGCGGGTGCTCGTCGAGCACCAGCAGGGCGGTGAGGATCTTCGCCGTGGCCGCGATCGGAACCGCGGACGTCGCGCCGAGTGGCTCCTCGTCCGCGCCCAGCGCGACTCCCGCCGAGCCCACCTGGGGCAGCGCCGGGGAGGAGTCTCGACGGGCGCCGTCTGCAGGTCGAGAGCCACCACGCGAGCAGCGGGAAGCGGCGCCAGCAGGGCGACAGGACCGTAGATCGCCGCCGCCAGAAGCAGGACCGCGCCTCCGGCGACCAGCACCCGATTCCGCTCCCGCCCCGCCATGCGCTGAGGCTAGCGGCGACCGCGGGGGCGGCCGGGGGCGAACCGCCGCGGTAACGTGGAGGCATGAGCGATGCGCAGCCCGAGGTCCCCGTCAGCAAGGAGTACATCGCCGAGTTCGTCGACGGTCCCTTCGAGGGCCGTGTCGAGCACCGCGTGCTCGTCGACGGCAAGACCGACGACGAGATCAGCGAGATGGCGACCGTCGGCGGTCAGGACCGCCTGTTCTGGTACGTCGCCGAGGGCGCGCGCGAGGTGCAGGGCGTCCAGCACGTCCGCTACCGCCTCGACGCGCGCGACAGCGACCAGGTGCACGGCAACGACGAGGTCGACTCCTACCGCTTCTGAGGTCCGCCTCCCGCGCCTGACCGGATCACGGAGCTCCGCACCGGCACGGGCCGGAATCCGCATGACCAGGTCCGCGGAGCTCCGAAGCCCCGTGATCCGGTCAGTGCGGGGAGTCAGTCCCAGCCGAGCGCATGCAGTCGCTCGTCGTCGATGCCGTAGTAGTGCGCGATCTCGTGCACCAGCGTGATGTGGATCTCGTCCCTCAGCTCGTCGAGGTCCTCGCAGATCGCGAGCAGCGGCTCGCGGAACAGGATGATCCGGTCCGGCATCTCGCCGAGGCCGTAGCGGTCGCGCTCGGTCAGGGCGACCCCGTCGTACGTGCCCAGGGTGTCGAGCGAGCCGTCCTCGGGGCGGTCCTCGACGACGAACACCACGTTCTCCAGGCCGTCGACCATGTCGTCGGGCAGCTCGTCGAGCTCCGCGACCACGAGGCGCTCGAACTCGTCGGCGTCCAGCACGAGTCCCGTCGCGCCACCTTCCTCGGCCTCGCGGACACCGTCGGCCGAAGGCGGGTCCTGCCGGTCGGGATCGCCGAGGGCCGGGTCCGCGTCCATGCCGTCACCCTACCCAGCGCTGCCCGGGGCAGCGGCGAGCGGGAGCGCACGGGCCGTGGGTCCGAGTTCCCTTCCAGGCCTGGCGGCACGATGCGATGCTTCGCCGCGTGAAGCGAATCCCGATCATCGCCGCGCTGGCCCTCGCCCTCTCTCTCGCCGGCTGCGCCGGCACCTCCTCCGGAACCTCCGCCACCTCGCCGGAGCCGGCGGCGGCCGGCGGGGCCGGCTCGACCCCGTCCGACGCCTCCGATTCCGATCCCGGGTCGCACTCCGCGTCCGACTCGGGCGCGGCGGCGCAGGAGCTGCAGCTCGGTCAGCCGTTCGAGGTGAAGCAGTCCCAGGGCACGGTGCAGATGACGGTCTTCAGTGCGACCTACGGCCCGACCATGCCCGGCGGCGATCTCATCCCCGCGGAGAAGGGAGGATTCCTGGTCCTCGACGTGGAGTTCCTGGCGACCGAGGGAGTGGGCGACGCGAACCCGTTCTACCTGGCCGTGAAGAGCGCGGACGGTCAGGACGGCGAGGCCGGGCTGGGCGCGCCGGACGCGCTGTCCGCGGGTCCTCTGCAGACGGGGGAGTCGTCGAGGGGCAACGTCGCCTTCGACGTCGGGGCCGGGCCGTTCACGCTGATCGTCACCGACGACATGTCGGCGAACCCGGTCGCGTACAGCCTCACCGCTTCCCCGAGATGAGGTCGCGCCTCGGGAGACGAGATATTGGGGTGGACGACGGGACTTGAACCCGCGACTTCCGGCACCACAAGCCAGCGCTCTACCAACTGAGCTACGCCCACCATGACCCACGCGACTCGGCCGCGCGGACGATCCATCTTATTACAGGCGGGAGGCGAAGTCTTCGACGACGGCGGCGGAGACGGCCTGCACCTGCTCGGTCGTCGGTCCGGGCGGCGCGACGAAGGCCGCCTTGCGGTAGTACTCGAGCTCGCGGATCGACTCGAGGATGTCCGCGAGCGCGCGGTGGCCGCCTGCCTTCTGAGGTGCGTTGAAGTAGATGCGGGGGAACCAGCGGCGGGCGAGCTCCTTGATGGAGGAGACGTCGACGCTGCGGTAGTGCAGCCAGCCGTCCACGCGTGGCATGTACTTGTTGAGGAACGCCCGATCGGTGCCGATGGTGTTGCCGGCGAGGGGCGCCTGACCCGAGGTGGGGACGAAGCGCTGGATGTACTCCAGGACCCGGAACTCCGCATCCGCGAGGCTGACGCCGCGGGGGATCTCGTCGATCAGACCGGAGGAGGTGTGCATCGTCGTGACGACCTCGCTCATGTTGTCGAGCGCGGACTGGTCGGGGCGGATCACAATCGAGAGGCCCGGGTCGACCGGCTGCAGCTCGTAGTCGGTGATGACCACGGCTACTTCGACGAGCTCATCGACGGTCAGGTCCAGCCCCGTCATCTCGCAGTCGATCCAGACCAGTCGTTCGGAGCCGTTCGCCACCCGACGAGTCTAGTCAGCGGCTCCGACGGCCGTTCGGGGGTGCCTAGGCTGAGGCGGTGACCACCACCCTCGCCGTGTTCCTGCTCCTCAACGCGGTGTGGAACGTCGTCGTGTGGCCCGCCTTCTTCCGGCGGATCGCCCGCGATCCGCGCGCCCGGGACGCGTCGGGACGGCGCACCCGCTTCTTCACCGTCCACGCCGTCCTCATCGGCGTCTCGCTGCTGCTCGCGGCGGTCTCGCTCGTCTTCGGGCTGATCGGGCTGTTCTCCTAGACCGGAGCGAGACCGTCCGTGCTCGCGGCGACGGGCCGGCGCAGGAGGGCCTCGCGGAGCTCGCCCGGCCGGTTGGTGGTGATCTCGCGCACGCCGACGTCGAGACAGAACTCGAGGTCCTCCACGGTGTCCACCGTCCAGACCCGGACGACGGAGCCGCGGTCGAGCCACTGGCGCACGCGATCGGGGTCCCGCTTCACCCACTGGAGCCACGGGCCGGCCTGCGCGGTGCCCGTGTCGAGCAGGGCCAGCGCATCGGGCTCGTGGTCCTCCTCGGGCTCCGTGAGCAGCATCACGCGCGCCAGAGGCACCGCCGTCATCAGCGCGGCCACGGTGGGCACATCGAAGCACTGCAGGGAGATCTGGATCCGGCCCAGCTGCCCGGACTCCGGGTTCCAGCCGGCGGCGGAGAGGATGCCGAGCACCGCGTCGAGGAGGCCATGATCGGGGCTCGCGACGGCCTTGAGCTCGATCGCGAGCAGCAGGGGGCGCCCGGCAGCCAGGGAGAGGTCGAGCAGTCCGGACAGGGTCATCAGCTGGCGAGCCGGATCGCCGTGGGAGGCGGGGACGCTCCGGCCCTGCAGGAGGTCCAGGCCGGCGAGTTCCGCGAGAGGCCAGTCGGCGACCGCGCCGGTCGAGCTGGTCGTGCGGTCGACGGTGTCGTCGTGCCAGCACACCACTGCGCCGTCGGCGGTGAGGCGCACGTCGCATTCGATGCCGTCGGCGCCCTCGTTCAGGGCTTCCTGGAACGCCGCGCGCGTGTGCTCCGGATAGCGGGCGCTCGAGCCGCGGTGGGCGATCAGCCGGAAGTCCATGACGGGCTCCTCGAGGTCATAGGACGAGTAGGCATTGCCCCGGCGAACGCAGGGTTACGCGCGCGTGTCGGGGGAGCGACTCCAGGTCGGAATTTCGGTTCAGCGGGTGCCAGATCGGGATCATCCTCGATGGAGTCCGAGGGCTTCTCCGCTCGCCGCGCCGCTCTCGTCTCGAGCCCGAGTCCCCGCCGTCACACCTCTGTGCGGCGGGGCTCAGGAAGACGGGGGCCTCGAGCCACCCGAAAGTCCGAGGCCCCCGTGAAACGGCGGTCGCGTGCCACCCGCGCGAGAACCGCCGATCCACCCTAGCGGCGGATCGGGGTGCCCCGTTCGCCCCAAAATCGACGCCCCCAAGGGTCTCCTCCAGTGCTGGCCGCGCGCGAATATGCCCTGTTCAGGGCGCGAAACAGAGCCCGCCGACCCTTCGGTATCCCGTGATCGTGGTCGGTTGACCGATCCGTTTGCGTGCGGGCCGCTCGCCGCGCCAATATGTCCCCAGCGCGAAAGGTCACCCGAATGCCAGACGACAGCAACCCCACCCGCGACGACGCCGTGCGGCTCGTGACCGCGGTCCTCGCCGAAGGCCCGGAATCGGACCTCGCCGTCGACATCGCGACTGACGCCATCGAGACGCATCCGCCTGTCGAGTTCGCGGTCGACGTCGCCGACATCGCGGCCACATCCCTGCAGCATCTGGCCGAGGCCGAGGGCGCTTCCAAGGAGCAGCTCCTTCAGGAGATCACGGACCGCAGGACCGGAGCCGACCTCGGGCGTCCCCTCAGCAGCCGCTGAAGGACGCCTCACGGATCGCTGCCAGCGCCCCGGAGCGGGCGGCCCTGCTCTGGGCGATGGCGCCACAGATGATTGAAAAGCTCAGGGCGCCGTCTCGAAATGAGGCTCCGGGGGTTCGCCTCACCGAGATCTGAGAAGCCTGCGCAGCGGGCGTCTCGAAACAGGGCCCCCGGGTCCAGGTCACCGCGCGATGCTCGGCCCGTCCGCGCCACGCGGCCAGATCCGCCGAAGGATGGGCACCAGCCCGGGCAGGGCGACGGCCCCTGTCACCAGCACGGTGCCCGCTCCCGCCAGAAGCGCAGCCGGCGGCCCCATGGACTGCGCCACCAGCCCGCCCAGCGCCGCCCCGGCCGGCACGGCCGCCGAGGCGAGCACGCGCGTCACCGACGTCGCGCGCCCGAGCAGCTCCCGCGGGATCACCGCCTGTCGGGCGCTCACGCTGAGGATGTTCCACGCCATGATGGCGAACCCGTCGAGAGCGATCAGGGGAGCCGCGACCCAGCCAGTCGGCGCGGAGGCGAGGCCGAGCATCGCCGCGGCGCTCAATGTGACGGTGACCGTGGCGGTGGTGGCGGCGCCGGTCACCGCGATCAGCCGGAGCGTGAGGAAGGTGGCCGACAGGGAGCCGACGGCGGCCGCGGACAGCAGCAGCCCGACCCCGCTCGCGCCGGCGTGCAGCGTCTGCACTGCGTACACGACGGCGATGCCCGTGTAGGCGCCGTACGACAGGTTCCAGCCGCCGATGAGCAGTGCGGTGGAGCGGAGGAGCCCGGTGGAGGCCACGGTGCGAAGGCCCGCCCACCAGCTCATCAGGAAGCCCTCGGTGCGCACAGCCTGGCTTCGCTCCACCTCGGACGCCCGCGGCAGACGCAGCGCGAGCACGGCGGCGAGGACCAGCAGTGCCGCGTTGATCAGAACCGGGAGGGCCGCGGCGATGGCGAAGAGGATGCCGCCGAGCGCTCGGCCGACGAAGTCCTCCGCCGCGCTCTGGCCCGCTTGGAGCCGCGCGTTGGCGCGAGCCAGCTCCCGCGTGGGCACGATCCTCGGCAGCAGTGCCGTGGCGGCCGGGTCGGCGAGCGCCTCGCACGTCCCGTACACGAGTGCAGTGACCCAGAGCCAGGGCAGGGATGCCTGGGAGAGCACGACGACTCCGGCCAGCGCGAGGAGCGTGAGCGCGCGCACGACATGAGTGCCGACCAGGAGGCGCGGGATCCGGACCCGGTCCGCGATCGTGCCGGCGAACGAGCCGAACACGATGGCAGGCAGGTATCCGGCCGCGACGACCGAGGCGACGAGTGCAGGGCTGTCCACCGTTCGCACGGCGAGAAGAGGGAGGGCGACGAGCCGGATGCCGTCGCCCAGGCTCGTGGCGGTCGCCGCCGACCAGAGGAGCCGGAAGGCTCCCGAGCTCGTCCCTCGCCCTCCGGTCACCTCTTCGACGCTAGGCACGGCCGCGATGCGGGGGAAATGCCGGTTCTGCCCTTGTCATAACCTGGGCGCATGACGATCGGCGTCCGGCATCTGCAGGTGTTCGCCGCGGTGGCCCGCACGCTGAACCTCACCCGGGCGGCCGGCGAGCTCCACCTGAGTCAGCCGGCGGTTTCGCGAACGCTGCAGGAGCTCGAGCAGCACCTGGGAGCGCCGCTCGTCGTCCGCTCGCCCCGCGGAGTGGAGCTCACCGAGGAGGGACGGGATGCGCTCGCCCAAGCCCGGGCGGCCCTCGCCGCCGTGGACGCGGCGCTCCTGCCGCTCGCCCAGCGCCGACGCGGCCTCCTCATCGGCCACGCGTGGGCCGCGCTCGGTGCGCACACCGCGGAGGTGCTCCAGTCCTGGCGTGCGGTTCGACCCGACGTGCCGGTCGAGCTGCGACGCATCGACGAGCGTCTGGCGGGTCTCGACGAGCGCCGCGTGGACGCGAGCATCGTCCGCGGGGTGCGCGCGGAGCCGGGCGTGCAGCTGCGCCACCTCTGCGACGAGCGGCGGATGGCGGCGTTGCCCGCCGGGCACCGCCTCGCCGGGCGCGCGGAGGTTTCGCTCGCGGACCTGACGGAGGACACCCTCATCCACAACACGGTCTCGGGTACCACGTCGCTGAGCCTGTGGGAGGGGCAGCGGGGCCCGCGGTCGGTCACCCCCGTCCGGAACACGGACGACTGGGCGGCCGCCATCGCCGCCGAGTCCGGCGTCGGCGTCACGACCGAGGCGACCAGGGTGATGTATCCGCATCCGGGGATCGCGTACGTGCCCCTGCTCGACGCGCCCGCAGTCCCGGTGGCGCTGGCCTGGCGCGATCCCGCGCCGGTCGGCGTTCAGGAGTTCGCCCGGTTCCTCGAGGACGCGCTCGGCTCAGTCGCATCCTCACAGAGCAGCGGGAGCGCGGCGTCCGCCTTGTGAGGCGCTCGTCAGTGCCCCATCTCGAGGAGCACCTCGGCCGGGTCTGAGGAGAGGAACCGCGCTCGATAGCGGTCGCCGACCCGCGGTATCGCCGTCCTCGGGACCACGGTCTGCGTTCGCCGCTCGACTTCGGGACCACCGCGATCCGGCTTGATGCGGACCGTGATCGACACCACGGGGTCGTCACCGATCGTGATGCCGGTGTCCTCGACCGCCGTGACCGTACCCTCGCCGCTCTCGCCGCCGGTCGTCAGCCGGGCGAGCGCTGCTCGCCGGGCCGCGGCCTGAGGGCGGATCCAGAGCCAGAAACCGACCTGGAGGAGGCCGAGAAGGAACCAGCCGATCCCGAAGTAGAGGGGAAGGCGCCCATGTCCTGGCTCAGTCCGCCCACAACCGAGCCGGCGCCCAGGGCGAGGCAGGTGAGCGCGAAGGCGAGGAAGCCTGCCCCGATGAAGGAGGAGAGAACGGCGAGGGCGATGCCCGCGACCACGGCCGCCGTGTAGAGCGGAACTGCGGGGTTGCAGGGTGCCGCACTGGTCCCGTCGCAGCCGGGCGACGAGAAGAGTCCCGCGATCCCGGCGCCCATCGCCGCCGCCGACAGAACTGCCACGAGAATGCCGACGACCCTGCGCCGCCGCGTCCCGCGGTCGGCGGAGGAACTGCCACCACTCATGCCAGCAGTCTGCTGATCCCGCTTCCGCCGGTGCAACTCAACGGGCACGGGGCGCGGCAGCAATGTGATGAAGCGGCCGTCTGCGAGGCCGGCTTCTTCTGTGCCCCGAGCAGGACTCGAACCTCG
The DNA here is from genome assembly GCF_030296595.1 of Naasia aerilata. Classification (GTDB taxonomy): domain Bacteria; phylum Actinomycetota; class Actinomycetes; order Actinomycetales; family Microbacteriaceae; genus Naasia; species Naasia aerilata. The sequence continues at coordinate 2,198,447 of NZ_AP027731.1, forward strand.
GCGCAAGCGTGCGCCGTGGGCCCACTGCGAGAGCCAGCTTCTCGATCTGTGCCCCGAGCAATCCCCGGCGCAAGCGTGCGCCGTGGGCCCACTGCGCGAACAGCTTCTCGATCTGCTCCCGGCACAGCAGAAGCCGACCATCTGCGATGGCCAGCTTCTGCTGTGCCCCGAGCAGGACTCGATCCCCGGCGCAAGCATGCGCCGTGGGCCCACTGCGCGAACAGCTTCTCGATCTACCCGAGACACAAGGAGAAGGAGCCATCCACGGACGGCCCCTTCTCCTTGTGCCCCGAGCAGGACTCGATCCCCGGCGCAAGCATGCGCCGTGGGCCCACTGCGCGAACAGCTTCTCGATCTACCCGAGACACAAGGAGAAGGAGCCATCCACGGACGGCCCCTTCTCCTTGTGCCCCGAGCAGGACTCGAACCTGCAACCTACGGATTAGAAGGCCGTTGCTCTATCCATTGAGCTATCGGGGCGGCCGGGCAATTCTATGGCTCGGCCTTTCCGCGAGCCGCCCGACGCATCAGGCGTCGCCGAGAGCGATCGCCTGCGCCTCGATGACCGCGGGCTCCCGCTCGCCGTTCACCCGGGCGAGAGCGCGCACGCCGAGCACCGAGATGAGCGTCGCCGCGAGCACCGCGGCACCCGCCACGAAGTACGGGGTGGAAGCTGCGACCGTGTCGGCGAGGATTGTCGCGAGCGGCGGAGCGACGGCGCCGCCGATGAAGCGCACCGCCGAGTACGACGAGGACGCGACAGCGCGCGGAAGATCCGTCGCCTCCATCACGCTCTCCGTCAGCACGGTGTTGAGCACGCCGAGGATGAGGCCGCCGACGACCACCGCGATGACCAGGGCCACCTGGCTGTAGACGAACAGCCCGGCGGTGATCAGGTCGAGCGCGAGCAGGGGAGGGCGGTGCTGATCACGGCGGTGCGGGCGAAGCGGCGGGTGAGCAGCGGGGCGACCCACACCGAGGTGATGGCGAGGCCGAGTCCCCAGCCGAAGAACGTCAGGCCGATTCCGATCGCGGTGAAGCCGAGGGGGAACGGCGTGTAGGCGAGCAGGATGAAGAAGCCCACGTTGTAGAGGAACGCGGTCGCCGCGAGCACCGCGAGGGCCGGCTGGCGGAGTGCCGTGAAGGGTGCGGAGAGCCGGACCGGCTTGGGGCGGTCGATCTCGGGACCGCGCAGGAGGACGACGATCGCGAGGAAGCCGATCGCCATGAGGACGGCGGTGCCGAAGAACGGCCCGCGCCAGCTGACCGTGCCGAGGAGACCGCCGAGCAGCGGGCCGACCGCGATGCCGAGTCCCAGGGCGGCCTCGTACAGGATGATCGCCGCGCTGCTGCCGCCGCTGGCGGCGCCCACGATGGTGGCGAGCGCCGTCGAGATGAACAGGGCGTTGCCGAGCCCCCAGCCCGCGCGGAAGCCGATGACCGCCTCGACGCTGCCGCTGATGGCGGCGAGGAACGCGAAGACGACGATCAGCCCGAGCCCGATCAGCAGCGTCTTCTTGGCACCGATACGCGACGAGATGAAGCTGGTGATGAGCATCGCGAGCCCGGTGATGAGCAGGTAGCTCGTGAAGAGCAGCTCAGCCTGCGTGGGCGTCGCCTCGAGGTCCGCCGCGATGCTGGGCAGGATCGGGTCGACGAGGCCGATGCCCATGAAGGCCACGACGCACGCGAAGGCGACCGCCCAGACCTGCCGGGGCTGCTTGAAGATGCTTCCCGTGGTGGCTCCGCTCATGCGGCCACCGCCTCGAGGCTGGTGCGCTCCTGGAGGATCCGGGCCGCCTTGGCGAGGGTGTCGAACTCGTCCGCGGTCAGGCCCTGGAAGTAGGGCGCCGCGGCGTCCGCGAGGCGGTCCCGCCACGCCTCGAGCGCCCGCTGCCCCTTGGCCGTCGTGGCGATGAGCCAGGCGCGGGAGTCCTCAACGTCGGCGATGCGGCGGATGTAGTCGTCGCCGGCGAGGTTCGCCACGAGCTTGCTCATGGTGGGCTGGGCGACGCGGCTCGCGACCGCGAGCTCGCCGAGGCGCATGGGGCCGTCGGCATGGAGGATCGAAAGTGTGCGCCAGACGGCGGGGGAGGTCTGGTCGCCCGTGGCTTGGGCCGCGATGCGGGTGAGATGGTGCGCCGACGTGATCAGCGACGCGAGAGTGGTACGCGAATCGTTCACGTTGGTTAACCATACGCCGATGTATAGCCGAGCTATGCACCTTCGCTCAGGGCGAAGCGGGAGCCCTCAGGAGCACGGCGCTCGGGAAACCGGGAGAGGTCAGACCTCGCCGGATGCCCGCCCTGCCGCGGCAACGGCGCGGAAGTCGGTGTCCGTCGGCCGCTCGACGCCGGGCTCGGTGTGCGACAGCGGCGACCGGAACGACCGGACCGGCGGCACGGCGGTGGTCTCGCTCATCGCGAGCGGGACGCTGCTCCCCGTTACCTGCTGCGGGCCGGAAGCCCTCTGGGCTGCGGCCGCCGCATCGTCGCGCCGTGCGAACGGCGACGCCGCGGTCGCCTCGACCCCAGGCGTCCAGTCGTCGCCCTGGTCCTGCAGGCGGCGATCCTCTGCCTGCCAGCGCGAGAGGTCGCGCTCGAACGTCTTGCGCGCCCGCCGGGGAGCGGTGCCACTCCAGCAGGCGGTCGCGGAAGGTGGCGAGCGGCGTCTCGAACTCGAGGGAGAACGCCGCGGACGCGCGGCGCAGCGACGCGATCTCGTAGGACGCCCAGTCGGCTGCGAGCAGCGCGCCTGGCGCGGGCAGGAGTCTGAGCGCGATGTCGGCCTCGGCGGCGGAGCGCTCGATCAGGGTGCGCTCGCTCGGCGAGGAGGAGCTCCACATGGAGGCCTGGCGGGCGACGTCGACCAGCAGGCCGATCACCGCGCCACGGGCCTCCCGATCGCGGCGGGCCAGCACGCGGCTGACGCTGCGGCGCGCGATCCCGGCGGCCAGCAGCCCGGCCACGAGGATCGCGACGAAGGGCACGACGCCGCCGAGCAGCACCAGCCGGCCGTCGTCCGTCTGGAGCCAGCCGGCCAGGTTCTCCCACCACTGCATGGCAGGGACTATAGGCCGCGCTCGGTCAGCCGAAGCGGAGGCAGTCCACCGCGTCGCCGAATGAGCGGAACTCGCCGAGGGGCAGGAAGGACCGGCCGCTCGAGGCGAGGCGCTTGGCGCCGTACCGCTCGCCGGGCAGCTGCTCGACGTAGCCGAGCACGGCGCCGGAGCTGCGGGTGATGCGCCACAGGCCGTTGTTCAGCTGCACGAACGCGATGCCGGTGCCGCGGGCCGCGACGGGGAGAGTGATCGACATGGTCTGCTCCTCGCTTTCGGCAGCCGGCCCTGCCCTGGTGGATGGTGTGCCCCGAGGCTACGGGCGACCTCCGACAGCGCTTCCCGGCACGATCGCGAGGTCGGCGTCCACCGGCGTGGGACGGGCCGTCTGTGCGACGACGATGCCCGCCAGGACAACCGCGGCTCCTGCGGTCTGCGGCAGGCTCAGCGCCTCGCCGAGCCAGAGCCACGCGACGGCGAAGGCGAAGACCACCTCGGCGGCGGCCAGGATCCCGGCCCGTGTCGCCCCGAGCCGGCGGATCGCGAGATAGCTGAGCGCGTAGGGCGCGAAGGAGCCCATGGCGATCACCCAGACCAGGCCGAGCCAGAGGGGAACGGATGCCCCGTCGCCGAGAACCAGCGGTGCGCCGAGGGTGGCGGGTGAGACCTCCCACCAGGCGCTCGGGAGCGCCCAGAATGCCGCCGCGAAGAGCATGGACCAGAACGCGATGACGAGCGGCGGCGCGCTGGCGACCCCGCGCTCGCCGAGGAGGAAGTACACCGCGAGTGCCGCCGCCGCCGCGAGCGCCGCGAGGACCCCGACGGCATCGAGCGGAGCGGCGCCCACCTGGGCCACGATCGCGAGCCCGCCGACGACGAGCACGATGGCCACCCACAGCTGCGGCCGGACGCGCTCCTTGAGCACGAGCCAGGCGACGAGGGCGACGAGGGGAACCGCGAGGTACTCCAGCAGCAGCGCGATCCCGACGGGCAGGAGGTCGATCGCCACCGCGTAGAGCCACTGGACGGCGGCGACTCCCACGAGGCCGAGCAGGGCGCAGCCGAGCAGGGTCCGCGGGCGCAGCCGAAGGGCCCGCCGGTCGCTCACCAGCACAACCGCGCCGGCGAGGAGAGCGGCGCCCAGGCAGCGGAAGAAGGTCAGCTGGCCGGCGGTGACGCCGCCCTGCAGGACCAGCTTGGCGACGCTGCCGTTCGCGCCGAAGAGGAGAGCCGAGAGCAGGCCGTAGAGGTAGCCCACTCAGCGAAGCGCGGTGCCGTGGACGGCGTGCGGCTCGATCTCGGCGATCTCGTCGTCGGTGAGGGCGGGCGCGTCGAGGGCGCCGAGGTTCTGATCCAGCTGGGCGACGCTCGAGGCGCCGATCAGGGCGGACGTGATCGCCGGCTGGCGCAGCACCCACGCGAGCGCGAGCTGCGCGAGCGTCTGACCACGGCCCTTGGCGATGGCGTCGAGCGCCCGCGCCCGCTCCAGGTAGGTGTCATCGATCCGGTCGGCGGACAGGAACTGGCTGGTGGCGGCACGCGAATCCGCGGGGATGTCGCCGCTCAGGTAGCGGTCGGTGAGCAGTCCCTGCGCGAGCGGGGAGAACACGATCGCGCCGATGCCGTGCTCCTCGAGCACCGGGAACAAACCCTCCTCGATGTGCCGGTCGAACATGGAGTACCGGGGCTGGTGGATGAGCAGGGGCACCTTGAGGTCGTCGAGGACGTCGGCGATGCGGGCGGTCTGCTCGGGGTCGTAGTTGGAGACGCCCGCGTAGAGCGCCTTGCCGCTCGTGACGGCGGAGGCGAGCGCGCCCGCAGTCTCCTCGATCGGCGTCTGGGGGTCGGGACGGTGGTGGTAGAAGATGTCGACGTACTCGAGGCCCATCCGGCCGAGGCTTGCATCGAGGGAGGAGAGCAGGTACTTCCGCGAGCCCCACTCCCCGTAGGGGCCGGGGTGCATGTAGTACCCGGCCTTGGTCGAGATGATGAGCTCGTCGCGGAACGGACGGAAGTCCCGGGCGAAGAGCGTGCCGAAGTTGCGCTCCGCCGATCCCGGGGGCGGCCCGTAGTTGTTGGCCAGGTCGAAGTGGGTGATGCCGCGGTCGAAGGCTCGGCGCAGGATCGCACGCTGCGTCTCGAGGCCGCGCTCGTCACCGAAGTTGTGCCAGAGGCCCAGCGAGACCGGCGGAAGCAGCAGCCCGCTCCGGCCTGTGCGACGGTAGTCGAGGACGGAGTAGCGGTCGTCGGCGGGGGTGTAGTTCGGCTCAGCGCTCACCGCATCAGCCTAGGGAATGGGCAACCCGCCGAAGGTGTTCGATCTAGTGCGGCTTGTGCCGTGCGGAGAAAGAGGAGAAGTGATGGAGACGTTCGTACTCGCCGGTGGATGCTTCTGGTGTCTCGACGCGGTGTACCGCGACCTCAAGGGCGTGTCCGAGGTCGTGTCCGGGTACACCGGCGGCACCGTGGCGGCACCCAGCTATGAGGCGGTCTGCACCGGCCGGACCGGCCACGCCGAGGCGGTGGCGGTGACCTTCGACCCCGACGTGATCCCGCGCGAGGTGATCCTCGACGTGTTCTTCACCCTGCACGACCCCCGTCAGCTGAACCGGCAGGGCAACGACGTCGGAACCCAGTACCGGTCGGCCATGTTCTACGCGAACGAGGAGCAGAAGGCGCTCTTCGAGGCGGCAGCGGCTCGTGCCGCGGGCTGGTGGGACGGCGAGATCGTCACCGAGATCGCTCCCCTCGGCGCGTATTACGACGCGGAGGACTACCACCAGGACTTCTTCGCCAAGAACCCGAACCAGGGCTACTGCCTCGCGGTCGCGGTCCCCAAGGTGAACAAGGTCCGCAAGAGCTACGCGGAGTACATCAAGGCCGCGTAGTCCCTGCACATCCGAAGGCCCGGTCCCGTTTCGCACGGGGCCGGGCCTTCGCGCTTTCCGCACCCCCGTGCTCCTGCACGCTCTCCTCGACCGGGGCGGTCTCGCCGGCACCGAAGCCGCCCCGGCTCCCACCTACGAGAAGGAGCAGGATGAGCGACATCACCGCCACCGCCGTCGGCGTCGTGGCCAAGGACCCGAACCACGTGCACACGTCGGAGGGGTTCGACGTGGCGAGCTTCCGGATGGCGGTCACCCCGCGGCGGTACGACGCCAAGGCGAGCACCTGGATCGACGGCGACACCAGCTGGGTCACCGTGAAGGCGTTCCGGAAGCTGGGCGCCCACGTCGCCGCGTCGCTGCACAAGGGCGACCGGGTGCTCGTGCACGGCAAGCTGGCCGTCCGCGACTGGGACGACGGCAAGGGCAGGACGGGCACCTCCGTCGAGATCACGGCCGAGGCGATCGGACCGGATCTGCTCTGGGGGACCGCCGCCTACACGTCCGATCGCCGCCTCGAGTCGTCCGCCACGGAACCCCGCCCGGCGCCCGCCGAGGACGGCGCGGAGCCGGCGGATGCGCCCGGCGACTGGGGCGCGATGGCCGCGGCGTCGGCTCCGGGCGAGGACCTGCCCTTCTAGCCTCTTCGCCGGGGGCGGACAGCGCAGGAGGGGAGGGCCGCCCCAAATAGGATGGAGCCCATGGCCGAATACATTTACTCGATGGTCCGCGCCCGCAAGGCGCACGGCGACAAGGTGATCCTCGACGACGTGACGATGGCCTTCCTGCCCGGCGCGAAGATCGGCGTGGTCGGCCCGAACGGCGCCGGGAAGTCGACCATCCTGCGGATCATGGCCGGCCTCGACCAGCCCAGCAACGGCGAGGCGCGGCTCTCGCCCGGCTACACCGTCGGCATCCTCGAGCAGGAGCCGCAGCTGGACGAGAGCGCCACGGTGCTCGAGAACGTCCAGATGGGCGTCGCCGAGACCAAGGCGAAGGTCGACCGCTTCAACGAGATCAGCGCGGCGCTCGCCGACCCGGACGCCGACTTCGACAAGCTCCTCGGCGAGATGGGCACTCTGCAGGAGGAGATCGACGCGCTCGACGCGTGGGATCTCGACTCCCAGCTGGAGCAGGCCATGGACGCCCTCCGCACCCCGCCGGGCGACGCGTCGGTCGCGAACCTGTCCGGTGGTGAGAAGCGCCGCGTCGCGCTCTGCCGCCTGCTGCTGCAGAAGCCCGACCTGCTGCTCCTCGACGAGCCCACCAACCACCTCGACGCCGAGAGCGTGCTCTGGCTCGAGCAGCACCTGTCCAAGTACCCCGGCGCCGTGCTCGCCGTCACGCACGACCGGTACTTCCTCGACAACGTCGCGGAGTGGATCGCCGAGGTCGACCGCGGCCGGCTCTACCCGTATGAGGGCAACTACTCGACCTACCTCGAGAAGAAGGGCGAGCGCCTCAAGGTCCAGGGCAAGAAGGACGCGAAGCTCGCGAAGCGCCTCGCCGACGAGCTCGACTGGGTCCGCTCCAACGCGAAGGGCCGCCAGGCCAAGTCGAAGGCCCGTCTTGCCCGGTACGAGGAGATGGTGACGGAGGCCGAGCGCACGAGGAAGCTCGACTTCGAGGAGATCCAGATCCCGGTCGGTCCCCGCCTCGGCAGCCAGGTGATCGACGCGAAGAAGCTCGAGAAGGGCTTCGAGGGGCGCACGCTCATCGACGGGCTCTCGTTCACCCTGCCCCGCAACGGCATCGTCGGCGTCATCGGCCCGAACGGCGTCGGCAAGACCACCCTGTTCAAGACCATCGTCGGGCTTGAGCCCCTCGACGGCGGCGAGCTGAAGGTCGGCGAGACGGTCGACATCTCCTACGTCGACCAGAGCCGCGCCGGCATCGATCCCAAGAAGACGCTGTGGGAGGTCGTGTCCGAGGGCCTCGACTACATCCAGGTCGGCAAGACCGAGATCCCGTCCCGCGCGTACGTGTCCACGTTCGGCTTCAAGGGCCCCGACCAGCAGAAGCCCGCCGGAGTGCTCTCCGGCGGGGAGCGCAACCGGCTCAACCTGGCGCTGACGCTCAAGCAGGGCGGCAACCTGCTCCTGCTCGACGAGCCGACCAACGACCTCGATGTCGAGACGCTCTCGAGCCTCGAGAACGCCCTGCTCGAGTTCCCCGGCTGCGCGGTGGTCATCACCCACGACCGGTGGTTCCTCGACCGCATCGCGACGCACATCCTCGCCTACGAGGGCACCGAGGAGAACCCGGCGAACTGGTACTGGTTCGAGGGCAACTTCGAAGCGTACGAGCAGAACAAGATCGAGCGCCTCGGCCCCGAGGCCGCCCGCCCGCACCGCTCCGCGTACCGCAAGCTCACCCGCAACTGAGCGGGGCGGACGCGTGAGACTGCACATTCCCATCCGGCTGCGCTGGTCGGACCTCGACGCGTACGCGCACGTCAACAACGCCGAGATGCTCCGCATCCTGGAGGAGGCGCGCATCCAGGCCTTCTGGTCGCTGGACGCGGCGGACGAGTCGAACGGGGACGGGCCTTCCACCGCCGTCCTCGACGTGCGGCCGGGTGCCGCAGCCCTGACTCTCATCGCGCACCAGGAGATGGAGTACCTGCTGCCGATCCCGTACATGCGGTCCCCGCTCGACATCGAGCTGTGGATCGGGAGGCTCGGCGGCGCGAGCCTCCAGGTCTCGTACGAGATCTACTCGCCCGAGGGGATCGAGCCGCGCCTGCTGTACGGGCGCGCATCGACGACCGTCGTCATGGTCGACGCCGCAACGGGACGCCCCCTGCGGATCGGCGACCGCGAGCGCGAGGCGTGGGCACCCTACGTCGAGGAGCCCGTCGCCTTCACCCGACGCTGAACGTCAGTCGAGCATCACACCCGGGTCCTGCTCGATGAGGCCGGCCAGCCGGTCGAGCGACTCCCGCCAGCCCTTCTCGTTGTCCTCGGCGGTGACGCCGGACGGCACCCCTCGTGAACCGCCACGAGCTCGGTGCCGCCGTCCGCCTCGGTCAGCGTGAAGGTGATCCTCATGACCCCGAGGAACGCCGGGTCGTCGGACTCGAACTCGTCCTCCTCGACGACCAGCCGCGGCGGATCGAGGCGGACGAAGCGGCCCGAGTAGGTGTCCGTGTGCCGACTGCTCTTCCCCGCGGGGTCGGGAGTGTCGTAGGTGAGTGAGACCCGGATCCGCCCGCCCTCGCGCGGTTCGAACTCGTGCACCTCGGACGTCATCGAGGCGGGGACGCGCCAGGCCGCGATCGCGGCCGGGCTGACCAGGGCGTCGTACACGCGCTGAGGGCTCGCGAGGAGGTGGCGGCGGACGCTGGTGGTGGTCACTCTTCGATCCTGGCCCACCGGCCCGCCTGCGTCACCCCGCAGTTCCCGCGAGAGCGACCCTCAGTCGGCTTCGCGGCTCGGCACCCGGATCATGCCCTCCTGGGCGACGCTCGCGACGAGGTGGCCGGCCCGATCCCAGATGCGCCCCTGCGCGAGGCCGCGACCGCCGCCGGCGCTCGGCGACTCCTGCGTGTAGAGCAGCCAGTCGTCGACCCGCGCGAAGCGGTGCCACCACATCGCGTGGTCGAGGCTCGCCATCTTGAGCCCGGGGGTCACCCAGGAGATGCCGTGCCGACGCTGGATCGATTCGAGGATCGTGTAGTCGCTGGCGTAGGCGAGCGCGGCGCGGTGCAGGTTGGGGTCGTCCGGGAGCCTTCCGATCGCCTTGAACCACACCGCCTGGTGCGCGACTCGCTCGCTCTGCACGGACGTGTAGATCGGCGACGGCACGTGCCGCATGTCGAAGGGCCGCGTCTGGGCCCAGTGCCGGGCGATGGGGTGGTCGATCTTCGCGAGGACGTCGGCGGCGCTCGGCAGATCCTCGGGGTCGGGGATGCCGTCCGGCGGCTCCGCCTGGTGATCGAGGCCCGGGTTCTCCGTCTGGAACGAGGCGATCATCGAGAGGATGGGCTCGCCGTGCTGATAGGCCTGCGTCCGGCGCGTGGAGAACGACCTGCCGTCGTGGATGCGGTCGACGGAGAAGGTGATGGGGTGCTCGACGTCGCCCGGGCGGAGGAAGTACCCGTGCATCGAGTGCACGACGCGGTCCGCGTCCAGGGTGCGCACGGCCGCGAGCAGCGACTGGGCGAGGACCTGGCCGCCGAACACGCGGCCGTTGGGGCTCCACTGCGAGGGGCCGGTGAAGATGTCCTCGCTCGTGCGCGCACCGGTGTCGGTAAGATCGAGGGCGGCGAGCAGGGATTCGAGCGGATCGGTCATCGTGAGGCTCCTGACGGCGGCGCTCGCGGCGGGTGCGAGCCGTCCGGTCAGTTAGTTTAGAAGCCCGTGGACCGCTCAATCCTCCTTGCCGACTCCCTCGCGCTCGGCGACCTCATCACCTACCTGGGTCGCGCCGGGAGGGTCGAGGACGGCTCCGTCCGCCTCATCGCGGGCTCCGGCGTGCTGGCCGTGTACACCGCGATCCTGTATCCGGCGGGGATCCTCGACAACGGTCCCACCGTGCTGGGCCTTCGGACGGCGGCGCTCACGGATCGCACGGAGTTCGACGCCGTGGTTCCGGTGCGGTCGCTGCTCGACCGGCTGACGCGCGCGCAGCAGGCGGCCACCGAGGGCGCGGCGCCGCCGATCGCGGTGCCGACCGAGGTGAGCACCGTGACCTGGGCCGGGATCTCCCCGCCACGGGGCGGGTGGAAGCAGGTGGGGAGCACGACGGCCGGGACGCTCGAGAGGGCTGGGCGCGAGGGCATCGACGCCGTGGCCAACGCGCTTCCGGAGGGCACGGGGGAGCAGATCGTCCGGCGGGTCCGGGCGGAGGTCTGGAACACGCCGCTGCCCGACCTCGAGCACGTGCCGGCCGGCGCGGGCTTCGCGGCCGTCACGCTCGGCTTCGTCGGCGCCGAGCCGGACGAGACGATCCCCATCTACGAGGCGGGCGCCTGGACGCGTCTCACGTCCTCCCGTGGCCACGTCGTGGTTCGCCGCCGCTCCTGGTCCCTCCTCGGCTGACCGGCCGGGACCTTTTCGACCCCGCCTCTTTGCGCGGATCAGGAAATCACGCGCGGGTCAGGAACCCCGTCGGTTTTCGCATGCGGTTCAGGACGACCGGCGGCGTGTCGCGGGGCTTTTCCTGATCCGCGCAGACCACCGCCCCGGGTTGTGCGACTCAGACGCTCCGCGCGACCGATCGTCCCGCGACGCGGCCGCTGAAGAGGCAGCCGCCGAGGAAGGTGCCCTCCAGCGAGCGGTAGCCGTGCATCCCGCCGCCGCCGAAGCCGCTGACCTCGCCGGCCGCCCAGAGCCCGGGCACCACCTCGCCGTCGGTGCCGAGTGCGCGGCCGCTGAGGTCGGTCTCGATGCCACCGAGCGACTTGCGGGTCAGGACGTGCAGCTTCACCGCATGCAGCGGACCTGCCTTCGGGTCGAGCAGGCGGTGCAGCGGCGCGACACGGATCAGCCGGTCGCCCGCGTATCGCCGCGCGCCGCGGATCGCCGTGATCTGCGCGTCCTTCGAGAACTTGTTGTCGACCTCCCGGTCGCGGGCGAGGACCTCGCGTTCCGCCTGCCTGCGGTCGAGCGCTCCGCCGGAGAGCGCCTCCATCCGGTCGAGGAGGGTCGACAGATCCGGCGCGGACACGAAGTCGGCGCCCTGGTCGAGAAAGGCCTGGACGGGTGGCGCGGCGCCCTTCCGGACGCGACCGGCCACGAGCCGCAGGTCCTTCCCCGTGAGGTCGGGATTCTGCTCGCTGCCCGACAGAGCGAACTCTTTCTCGATGATCCGCTGGGTGAGCACGAACCAGCTGTGGTCGTGCCCGCCGCGGGTCAGGTGCTCGAGCGTCGCCAGGGTGTCGAAGCCGGGGAAGAGCGGCGCGGGCAGCCGCCTGCCGGTCGAGTCGAGCCAGAGGGACGACGGCCCGGGCAGGATGCGGATGCCGTGCCGAGACCAGACGGGGGAGTGGTTGGCGATGCCCTCGGTGTAGTGCCACATCCGGTCGCCGTTGATGAGGCGGGCGCCCGCCCGCTGGGCGATCTCGAGCCCGCGGCCGTCGACCGACGCGGGGACGCCCGAGAGCATCGAGGTGGGGGCGGCCGCCATCCGGTCCGGCCAGAAGCGGCGGACCAGGTCGTGGTCGCCGCCGATGCCTCCCGTGGTCAGCACGACGGCCGACGCGCGCAGCTCGAAGTCGCCGGTCTCCTCGCGCGAGCTCGGCGCTCCCCGCTCGGCGGGGCTGGGGGCGAGAGTGCGCCCGCGCACGCCCACGACGGTGTCGCCGTCGAGCAGGAGCGCGTCCGCCCGGTGCCGGGACAGGAGCCGGGCGTGGCCCGACTCGATGCCGGCCCGCACCCGGCGCTCGAAGGGGGCGACGACGCCCGGGCCGGTGCCCCACGTCACGTGGAAGCGGGGGACGGAGTTGCCGTGCGCGAGCGCGGTCTGCCCGCCGCGCTCCGCCCAGCCGACGACCGGGAACCAGCGGACGCCCTTGGCGTGCAGCCAGCCGCGCTTCTCGCCGGCCGCGAAGTCGAGGTAGGCCTCGGCCCAGCGCCGCGGCCACCGGTCGTCGTCGCGGTCGAAGCCGGCGGACGCGAACCAGTCCTGGGTCGCCAGGTCGAGTGAGTCCCGGACGCCCAGCCGGCGCTGCTCGGGGGTGTCGATGAGGAACAGGCCGCCGAACGACCACCAGGCCTGACCGCCGAGTGAGGCCTCCGGCTCCTGGTCGACCAGGATCACGCGCTTCCCGGCATCCAGCAGCTCCGCCGCCGCGACAAGCCCGGCGAGTCCCGCGCCCACGATGAGGGCATCCGCCTCGTCCGCCATGCGACTCCTTCGTCGTCTCTGTCTGCCGGGGCGACACTACCGGCAGGCGCCGGGCCGCCGGTCGTCGCGCGGATCAGGTGGACAGGTCCGGGAGACGGCGTGTCGTCCTGAACCGTGTGCGAAACGGGCCGGAGTGCCTGAACCGCGCCGAATCTCCTGATCCGCGCAGATGGGCAAGGGACGCGGCAAGGTCAGTCGTCGAAGGTGTTCACCATCGCGTGCGCCGCGCGCTCCAGGTATGCCCACAGGGTCGCGTCCTGGAGGGGCGGCAGCTGGAGGAGTCCACCGCGGCGCGCATGTGGGTCAGCCAGCGGTCGCGCTGAGCCGGGTTGACCTTGAAGGGCGCGTGCCGCATCCGCAGGCGCGGGTGCCCGTGGGTGTCGCTGTAGGTGGTCGGCCCGCCCCAGTACTGCTCGAGGAACCCGGTGAGCCGCTGGATGGCCGGCTCGAGGTCCTCCTCGGGATAGATGGCGAGCAGGGGCGGGTCGCTCGCGACGCCCCGGTAGAACTCGCGCACGAGCCGCTCGAAGGTGGGCCGGCCGCCGACCTGCTCCCAGAAGTTTCCCTCCATGGCCGGCCCGCCCTGCGACATGCGCAGGGTGACGGGGCTGCTGACGCCCTCGCTGTCGCTCATCGTGCGCCCTCCTCGGGCTTCGGCTTGACCCGCGTCGCCCGGGGCTTCTTGACCGGAGTGGGCGGCGCGATGGTCGTCGGGGCGGCATGGGTCAGGCGGGCACCCTTGACGCTCGAGGCGCCGTCGAACCCGGACAGTACCACCGAGTTGAGTGCGGGCAGCTTGACGCCCATCTCGTCGAGCGCCTCCTTGAGCCGCACCCGCAGCTCCCGCGCCACATCGTCGCGCGCCGAGGTCCTCGTCTTGATCACAAGGCGGATGACGAGCGCCTCCGAGGAGATCGACTCGAGACCCCAGACCTCGGGGCGCTCGAGCACGGCCGGCAGCCAGCGATCCTCGTCGACGAGGTCGTTCGCCGTCTGCAGCATCCGCTCCTGCACGGCGTCGATTTCCGCGTCGTAGGGGACGGCGAGGTCGATGATGACGCGCGCCCAGCCCTGCGACATGTTGCCGACGCGGAGGATCTCGCCGTTCCGCACGTACCAGAGGGTGCCGTTGACGTCCCGGATCTGCGTGGTCCGGATCGCGACGTTCTCGACGACGCCCGTCGCCTGGCCCGTGTCCACGACGTCGCCGACCCCCAGCTGGTCCTCGATGACGAGGAACAGCCCGTTGAGGACGTCGCGGACGATGTTCTGGGCGCCGAAGCCCAGGCCCGCGCCGAGCGCCGCCGTGATCAGGGAGAACGCGCCGGTGATGGCCGGGTTGAGTGCGGTGATGATGAGCAGGACCGCAACCACGACGATGACCACGGTGAAGATGTTGTTGAGGACCGAGCCGAGCGTGCGGGCCCGCTGCACGGTCCGGACGGCGTGCAGGGGACTGGCGCTGAGCGCCTGGGTGTCGGCGACCCGCTGCCGCCGCTTCACGCCGGTGACGATGCGCTCCACGATGCGGCGGACCACGAAGTGCAGGACGATCCGCAGCAGGATCGCCCCGACGATCACCCCCAGGATGTAGATCGGGGTGCCCCAGATGTCCCAGAAGCCCTTCGCCGTCTCCACCACATCCGTCGCACTCATCGCCGGACGATTTTACGGACTCCGTCTGGACGCGCCGTCCAGCCGCGGTCCTACGCTGTCGCCATGACGGACGACACGACGCGCCCCGTGCGCCAGCTACGGCTGGTCGTCGAGGCGGAGGACTGGGAAGAGGCGGTGCGGTTCTACCGCGACGTGCTGGGCATGGCGGAGCAGGAGTCCTACTCCGGCGACGGGGGCGCGGAGGTGATCATCCTCGATGCGGGGCGGGCGACCCTGGAGCTGTCGAACCCCGCGCAGGTGCGGATGATCGACGGGGTGGAGGCAGAGGGGAAGCGCAGCGATCGGCTGCGGGTCGCCCTCGAGGTCGATGACTCAGCGGGCACCACACGACGGCTGGTGGAGGCCGGCGCCGAGCTGATCGCGGAGGCCCGCGAGACGCCGTGGCGCTCGCTGAACTCCCGCCTGCGAGGTCCGGCGAACCTGCAGCTCACCCTCTTCCAGGAGCTCGACCAGGTCGAGGAGTAGGGCGGATGCTCCTCACCCGACCGATGGTTGAGGAACCCTCCTCATCCGATGATTGAGGAGCGCCGCAGGCGCGTCTCGAAATCAGGGCCGTATCTCCGGGTTGATCCCTGGGGAACGGTGGATTTCGAGACGCACGCTGCGCGTGCTCCTCAATCAGCGGGAAGCGGGTAACCGGCAAGCGACCCTTACGCCGCGTCGCGCGCCTGGACGCGCAGCGCGCGCTCCACCCCCGCGAGGTTCTCGATGATGAGCCGCCGCAGCGCCGGGGTCTCCGGGTGCGCCTCGAGCCAGGCCCGGGTCGCGTCCACGAGCGCCTGGTTGGCGAGCGACGCCGGGTAGAAGCCGGTGATGATCCCGGAGGCGATCGCGTAGCTGCGGTTCTCCCAGATGGTGGTGAGGGAGCCGAAGTAGCGCGCGACGAACGGCTCGAGCAGGGAGGGGTCGGAGGCCCGGAGGAAGCCGAGGCCCGTCGAGCGGACGATCAGGTTGGATGCGTTCGTCTCCTCGACGATCGACTTCCACGCGGCTTCCTTGTCCGAGGCGGTGGGCAGCGCCGCGAAGGCGTGGGCGGCCGACTGGCGGCCGGTGGCCGTGTTGTCGCTGGCCAGGGTCGCCTCGATCTGCTCCCGCCCGGCGCGACCTCCCGCGGCGAGGGCGATGAGGAGCTCCCAGCCGAGGTCGGTGTCGATGTCGAGGCCGTCGAGGGCGACCTTCTCGTCGAGCACGGCCTGGACGTTGTCGAGCTGGGTGGGCGTGTGCGCGACGGCGGCGAACGCCTTGAGGAACTGGAACTGGGCGTCCGACCCCGGGGCGGCCTCGTTCGCGAGCGTCCAGAACGCGTCGCCGACCTCCTCGAGCGTCGACTCCCGGCGCTCCGGCGCCACGTACATCGTCGCGGTGGTCTGGACCTGGGCGAGGACCGTGCGCAGCGTCGTCGACTCGGTCTCGGCACCGATGTTGCGGAGCACCAGCTGGACGTAGTCGCGCGCGGCGGTCTCGGCGTCGCGCGTCGAGTCCCAGGCCGAGCCCCACACGAGCGACCGGGCGAGCGGCGACTCGATGGCGGAGAGGAAGTCGATCGCGACGAGGAGCGAGGCGTCGTCGAGGCGGATCTTGGCGTACGCCAGGTCGTCGTCGTTGAGCAGCAGCAGGTCGGGCTTCTTCTCGCCGGCCAGTTCGGCGATCTCGGTGCGCTCCCCGTCGACGTCGAGCTCGAGGCGTCCGTCGCGGACGAGACGCCCCTCCTTGACGTTGTAGAGGCCGACCGCGAGGCGGTGCGGGCGGATCGTCGGCCACTCCGGGGAGCGGTCTGGGTCACCGCGAGGGAGGTGAAGCGGCCGTCCTCGTCGACCTCGAAGTCCGGCCGGAGGGTGTTGACGCCCGCCGTGTTGAGCCACTTCTCGCTCCAGTCGGCGAGGTCGCGGCCGCTCGCGGCCTCCAGCTCGACGAGGAGGTCACGCAGCTCGGTGTTGGAGTACTGGTGCTTCTGGAAGTAGGCGCCGACGCCCTTCAGGAACTCGTCGCGGCCCACCCAGGCGACCAGCTGCTTGAGGACTGAGGCGCCCTTGGCGTAGGTGATGCCGTCGAAGTTGACCTGGACATCCTCGAGGTCGTTGATGGTCGCGACGATC
This sequence comes from Naasia aerilata, assembly GCF_030296595.1. GTDB lineage: Bacteria > Actinomycetota > Actinomycetes > Actinomycetales > Microbacteriaceae > Naasia > Naasia aerilata. The sequence continues at coordinate 2,215,012 of NZ_AP027731.1, forward strand.
GGGTGGGTGGAGGGCAGCTGATCCTGCCGGTACGCCCAGCCCTTCTCGAGCGCCGCGAACGTGGTCCACGCCTCGTTCCACTCGGTGGCCTCTGCCGTGGCGAGCGTCGAGATGTACTCGGCGAACGACTCGTTGAGCCAGAGGTCGTTCCACCACTTCATGGTCACGAGGTCGCCGAACCACATGTGCGCGAGCTCATGCAGGATCGTGACGACCCGGCGCTCCCGCACCGCATCCGTGACCTTCGAGCGGAACACGTAGCTCTCGGTGAAGGTGACAGCGCCCGCGTTCTCCATGGCGCCCGCATTGAACTCGGGCACGAACAGCTGGTCGTACTTCTCGAAGGGGTACGGGAAGTCGAAGATCGACTCGTAGAACTCGAAGCCCTGCCGCGTCTTCTCGACGATGTAGTCGGTGTCGAGGTACTGGGCGAGCGAGGCGCGGGAGAAGACGCCGAGCGGGATGACCCGGCCATCCGAGGAGGTCAGCTCGCTGCGCTCGACCGCATAGGGACCCGCGATGAGCGCGGTGATGTAGCTGGAGATGACGGGCGTCGGCGGGAACTCCCAGCGCGCGAGGCCGTCACCCGCGGGCGTCGGCTCCGGCGTGGTCACGTTGGAGACGACCTGCCAGTTCTCGGGCGCGGTGACCGTGAACTGGAACGTGGCCTTGAGGTCGGGCTGCTCGAAGACCGCATACATGCGGCGGGAGTCGGGCACCTCGAACTGCGAGTACAGGTACACCTCGTCGTCGACCGGGTCGACGAAGCGGTGCAGGCCCTCACCGGTGTTGGTGTAGATCGCGTCGGCGTCGACGCGGAGCTCGTTCTCGGCCGCCAGGCCGTCGAGCTGGATGCGGACGCCGTCGCTCACCTGGGCCGGGTCGAGCTCGCGGCCGTTGAGGGTCACCGAATGGACGGTGCGCGTGATGGCGTCGATGAACGTCGACGCGCCCTCCTTCGCGGCGAAGCGCACCGTGGTGATGCTGCGGAAGACCTCCGGCCCGGTGGCGAGGTCGAGCTCGACGGCGTAGTCGTGCACGTCGAGGAGCGCGGCGCGCTCCTGTGCCTCGGCGCGGGTGAGGTTCTCTCCTGGCATGGGTCCGTCCTTCAGATCGGTGGGTCTTCCCAGCCTAGGGAGTCGGGCGGCGGCGGGCTGATCCGGGGTCGCCCGTCGGGCGCGACCGCCTCGAACGCGGGTGTACCCGCCGTCCCGCCCCCTTTGTCTCACCCGCGGGATGGCGGTTACACCAGCGGCACAGGTCGCGCGCGGCTCAGGCGGGCGGGGCCGGCGGCTTCGCGATGGGCAGCACCTGCGCGCCCGGCAGGCCGGTCAGGTACTCGCCGGTCACCAGGAGTTTCGAGCGGCGCAGCCCGCTGCCGATGACGAGCGGACCGGATGCCGCAACCGCCTCGTCGACGAGGAGCGCCCACTCCGCGGGGACACCGACCGGCGTGATGCCGCCGTACTCCATCCCGGTCGCGGCGGTGGCGGTGTCCATGGACGCGAAGGACGCCTTCTTCGCGTCGAGGGTCTGCCGGACCGCTCCGTTCACGTCGATCCGGTCGGTGGCGAGGATCATGCACACCGCGTAGCGGATGGCATCGCCGCGCTTGCCCTCGATGATGACGCAGTTGGCGCCGTCCGCCATTCCGATGCCGTAGCGCTCGCAGAAGGCGGCGGTATCGGCGACGTCCGGATCGATCTCGGCGACGAGCACACCGTCCGCTCCCGATTCCAGGGCCGCGCGGACCGCATCGGCCACGAGGTCGATGTGCTCTGCAGCGGGCTCGAAGGTCAGGTTCCCGAATTCCACCCGTCGACGCTAGCCCAGCCGGCCGTGCAGGCAGCCGCCTCTACTTCCGCCCGAGCCCGGGCGGCTCGGAGGAAGGTCGCGTGGTCGGACTTCTTCCAGATGACTCGGAACGAGTAGACGATGCCCGCGGCGAGCACGAACAGAGCGAGGAAGCCGACCCACTCGGGCGCCCAGGAGAAGACGACCTGGGAGATGAACACCGCCATGGCCAGGACCAGGGCCGCGATGACGAGCCACGAGACGGGAGGAATGCGCCGATACCAGGGCATGTAGTCAGTGTGCGCCCGCCGTCGACGATCCGCGACCCCCTCCAGGACCCCATCCAGGTCGCGGAGCCGAGACGCGCGCCCGCGGCCCCGCTCCCTAGACTGAGCGGCATGCGGATCCATCTGGCCACCGACCATGCCGGCCTGGACTTCAGCAAGCACCTCGTCGGCCATCTCGAGGCGGCCGGACACGAGGTGGTCGACCACGGGCCGGACGGCTACGACCCGCTCGACGACTACCCGGCCTTCATCATCCGCGCGGCCCAGGCGGTCGTGCGGGATCAGGCGGCCGGCGTGGAGACGCTCGGCGTCGTCTTCGGCGGCTCCGGCAACGGGGAGCAGATCGCCGCCAACAAGGTCGAGGGCGTCCGCGCGGCCCTCGTCTGGAACGAGTCCACCGCCCAGCTCGCGCGCCAGCACAACGACGCCAACGTCATCTCGATCGGCGCGCGCCAGCACACCCTCGACGAGGCGGTCGCCCTCATCGACGCGTTCGTCGCCGAGCCCTTCTCCTTCGACCCGCGGCACGAGCGCCGGATCGCCCAGCTCACCGAGTTCGAGGAGACCGGCGCCATCCAGCCCGGCGAGCACACCCCGGGATCCCGCGCGATGCCTGAGGGGCACTCGATCCACCGGATCGCCCTCCAGTTCCGCCACAACTTCGTCGGCCACCGCATCGCCGCGTCCAGCCCGCAGGGCCGCTTCGCCGATGGTGCCGCGCAGATCGACGGCAAGGTGCTGATCACCTCCGTCGCGGTCGGCAAGCACCTGTTCCTCGAGTTCGAGGAGGACAAGATCCTCCGCGTGCACCTCGGCCTCTACGGGGCCTGGGACTTCGCCGGCGAGATCAGCGCGGACGCCACCATCGCCTCCTCGGGCGGTCGCATGGGGCAGACGAATCAGCGCGGCACGTTCCTCGACCAGTACGGCGAGGCGCAGCCGCTCGACTTCGGCAGCAGCATCGGCGCTCCCCGCCGCCTCCGGATGGCCGAGCAGGAGAAGCAGACCGAGCTGGACACATTCCCGCCACCGCCGGTGGGGGCCGTGCGGGTGCGGCTCCTCACCGAGACCGCGGTCGCCGACCTGCGAGGGCCCACGGCGTGCGAGGTCATCGACCCGCAGCAGGCCGCCGCAGTGATAGCCAAGCTCGGACCGGATCCGCTTGTGCACACCGGGCCGGAGGCCGAGGAGGCCTTCGTCCGCAAGGTCCGCAAGACGACCAAGCCGATCGGGCTGCTGCTCATGGACCAGAGCGTCGTCAGCGGCATCGGCAACGTGTACCGCGCCGAGCTGCTGTTCCGCGCCCGCCTCGACCCGCACACCCCGGGCCGCGAGGTGCCGGAGGAGCTGGTCCGCCAGCTGTGGCGCGACTGGGCGCACCTGCTGGAGATCGGCGTGCGGACCGGTCAGATGATGACCAAGGACGAGCTGTCCGAGGAGGAGTGGGCGCGCGCCATGGCCGACCAGCAGGAGCGGCACTACGTCTACAAGCGGCACGGGCTGCCGAGCCCGCGCGGGGAGGGCAACGTCGTGATCGAGGACATGGGCGGGCGGAACCTGTACTGGGCGCCCGGCTGGCAGAGCCGGCCCGGGAGCTGAGGTGCGCCAGAACCCGAGCTTCACGCTGCAGGACCCGGCGGAGCTGAAGCGCCTCGTGCGCGAGAACCCCTGGGTGACGCTCGTCAGCGCCACGCCCGAGGGCATGGTCGCGTCCCACTATCCGGTGATCCTCGACGAGGAGCGCGAGGAGCTCACCCTGCTCAGCCACGTGGGGCGGCCGGACGAGCTCCTGCACGGGCTCGGCGAGCGAGAGGTGCTCGTCATCGTCCAGGGCCCGCACGGGTACATCTCGCCCGGGTGGTACGACGCGAACCCGGCGGTGCCGACGTGGAACTTCGTCGTCGCCCACCTCTACGGCGTCCCCGAGATCCTCTCGCCCGAGGAGAACTACCGCGTGCTCGGCCGTCTGGTCGACGCCTTCGAGGATGCGCTGCCCGAGCCCCGGCGGATGGAGGGCGACCCTGCGGACGCCGCCTACGCACAGCGGATCAGCTCGGGCACGGTGGGCTTCCGTCTCACGCCGACCCGGGTGGTCGCGAAGTCGAAGCTGAGCCAGAACAAGCCGGAGGCCGTCGTCGACACGATCATCGAGCAGCTGGAGGGCGACGGGCCGTACGCCCAGCCTCAGCTGGCGGGGGAGATGCGCCGAGCGCACGAGCGGCTGCGGGCGGCCCGCAATGGCTGAGCGGCTCACCCTCACCGGCGCGCGGTTCCCGGGCAGCGACGGCCTCGTCGACATCGCCCTCGCCGACGGGCGCGTCGAGGCGATCACGCCGGCGAACGGCGTCCGCCCCGAGGAGACGGTGGCCCTCGACGGACGCTACGTCGTTCCGGGCCTCTGGGACGAGCACGTGCACTTCACGCAGTGGACGCTGTTCCGCAGCCGGTTCGACGTGTCGGCCGCGCGATCCGCCGCGGAGGCCGCCGCCCTGGTGCGCGGTCACCTGCAGGCGGACGGGATGCCTGCGGCCGGCCCTCTCGTCGGCGTGGGGTTCCGCGACGCGGTGTGGCCGGACCGGCCCACCGCCGCACTCCTGGACGAGGTCGCCGGGAGTCTCCCCGTCGTGCTGCTCAGCGCCGACCTGCACACCGCCTGGCTCAACACGGCAGGTGCGCAGGCGACCGGTGCGGCCATCGGCGAGGACGGCCTGGTCCGCGAGGACGACGCGTTCGCGGTGCAGGGCGCGCTCGACGCCCTGCCCGACGCGGTGGTCGACGCCTGGGCCGAGGAGGCAGCGGATGCCGCCGCGACGCGGGGCGTCGTCGGCATCGTCGACCTCGAGATGACCTGGAACCGCGACGTGTGGCTGCGCCGCGTCGCAGCCGGCTCGGACGCGATCCGCGTGCAGTTCGGCGTCTACCCCGTGGACCTGGACCGGGCGATCGCCGAGGGCCTCCGCACGGGGGAGGCGGTGGGGGAGAGCGGCCTGCTCACCATGGGATTCCTCAAGATCCTCATCGACGGCTCCCTCAACACCAGGACTGCGTACTGCGTGGACCCGTACCCCGACCCGGACGGCCTTCCGCACCCCAACGGGCTGCTCACCGTGCCCGAGGACGAGCTCGAGGAGGTGCTGCGCCGCTCGACCGGCGGCGGCATCCTCCCGACGGTGCACGCGATCGGAGATGCGGCGAACCGGGTCGCCCTCGACGTCTTCGAGCGCGTCGGGACGCCGGGCCGCATCGAGCACGCGCAGCTCCTGACCGGCGAGGACATCCACCGCTTCGAGAAGCTCGGCGTGATCGTCAGCGTGCAGCCGGCCCACGCGATGGACGACCGCGACGTCGCCGACCACCACTGGGCGGGGCGCACCGGGCGGGCGTTCCCGTTCCGCTCGCTGACCGAGTTCGGCGCGCGCCTGGCCTTCGGCTCCGACGCGCCCGTCTCGCCGCTCGACCCGTGGGTCGGGATGGCGGCGGCCGTGTTCCGGACCGCGGACGACCGGCCGGCCTGGCATCCCGAGCAGCTGGTCGATCCCCAGGTCGCGCTCGCCTCATCGGCACGGGGCCGGGCGACCGTCTCCGTCGGGGACGTCGCGGACCTCGCGGTCGTCGAGGCGGACCCGTTCACCGCCACTGTGGATCAGCTGCGGACGATGCCCGTCGCGGCCACCCTGCTCGGCGGACGATTCACGCACCGCACCCTGTAGCGGATCGCGGGGCCGCCCCGTGAGGACCGGCCCCGCGATCGTGCAGCCGCGCGGTGGTCAGTCCTCCGCGATGTGGGCGTGCAGGAACCAGCGGTCCTTCACCAGCCCCCGCTCGATCTCGACGAGCACGTCCTGGCTCGCGACGTCGATGTCCTCGAGCTCGTCCATGCTCTCGTGCAGGACCTTGAGGGTCGCGTCGATCTGCTCGATGACCTGCGCGATGGTGTCCGGGACGCTCTGGAACCCGTCCTTCAGCTGCGGGATGACGGTGTCCTTCCCGACCGTGCGGATGCGCCCGTCGACCGGCAGCCCGAGAGCGACGACGCGCTCGGCGACGAGGTCCGCCCACTCACGGACGTGCGCGACGTAAAGGTCCAGCAGCTCGTGCACGCCGATGAAGCCGCTCCCTCGCACATGCCAGTGCGCCTGCTTGCCCTCGACGTGCAGGGCGGTGAGGTTGACGACGAGCGGCTGGAGGAACTGGCGGGCGCCCGAGGCGACATCCGCTCCCCACACCCCGGTCGTCTCATGGGCGATCTGGTCTGTGGTCGTCGCTGACTGCTTCGTCTTGGCGGCGGATTGCTTGGTCGTGGTCATGCGTGCATTCCCTTCCTTGCGGTCGCTTCCACGCTGGCGCATCTGACGGGCCAGAGCAACCGTCGAGTCGGGGGTGGACAGCGGCGGGGAATGCCCCGCCACTCGGCGGGGTTCGACCCGGGGATGAGTGCACCGCTTTCCGTCCTCGATCTCGCCTCCGTCGCGGAGGGCGCCACGAACGCGTCCGCTCTCGCCGACACCATCGCACTGGCCCGCATTGCGGACGAGCTGGGTTACGGGCGCTTCTGGGTGGCCGAGCACCACGGGATGCCGGGAGTGGCGAGCTCCTCGCCCGCCGTCCTCATCGGCGCCATCGCGGCGGCGACCTCCCGCATCCGCGTCGGCTCCGGCGGCGTCATGCTGCCGAACCACTCCTCCCTGGTGATCGCCGAGCAGTTCGGCACCCTCGTCGCCCTGCACGGCGACCGCATCGACCTCGGACTCGGCCGCGCCCCGGGCACCGACCCCATCACGACGTCCGCGGTCCGCCGCGGGCACACCGCGGAGAGCGTCGACGACTTCCCCGACCAGGTCATCGAGCTGCTCGCCTACTTCGGCACCATCCCGCCGCTGGAGGGCGGCCAGGGCGGACGCATCGTGGCGGTGCCGGGCGCCGGGGACGCCCCGCAGCTCTGGCTGCTGGGCTCGAGCGACTTCAGCGCGCGCCTCGCGGGGATGATGGGCCTGCCCTTCGCGTTCGCCCACCACTTCGCGGGCGGCCGCAACACGCCCATCGCGTTCGACGCCTACCGGCGCAGCTTCTCGCCGTCGGTGGTGCTGTCGGAGCCGCACGCAATGGTCGCCGTGGCGACGATCGTCGCCGACTCGGACGCGGACGCCCGGCGCCTCATGCTGCCGAACGCCTTGTCGATGATCCGGCTCCGCTCCGGCCGCCCGGGCCGCACCCCGACCATGGAGCAGGCCGAGGCGCACGTCTGGACCGACGCCGAGAACGCCTACCTCGACGAGCGGATCGGCACCCAGGCGATCGGCTCGCTCGCCACGGTGCGCAGCCGCATCGACGGCCTCACCGATGCGACCGGCGCCGACGAGGTGATCGTGGTGCCGCAGGGCCCCGATCTGGCGACGCGCACCCGCACCCTCCGCGAGCTCGCGGCGGACTGACGCCGGCAATCCGCAGCACTTCGGACTGTCCGCATCGGTCTCCGGTTGCGGTTAGTCCGAAACGATGCGGTCAGCCCTCGGACCCGCCCCGCTCGAACTCGAACGAGTCCTCCCAGTCGATCATCGACGGCGCCCCCTGGGGCTGCTGGAGCGACGTTCGGGTCTCTTCCAGCTCGAAGTCGAGCTCGCTGAACCACGTCCCATCCGTCGTCGTCACCTCGTGCGCCGCGTGCCGGGTCGGACGATGCCGGGCGATCAGCTCCCGGCCGAGCTCGCGCGCCTGCACGCCGGTCAGCGTGTCGCCCTCCAGAGCGCTGAGGATCGACCCCTTCATCAGGACGTGGAAGGAGAGCGCGAACTGGGCGGGCTCCCGGAGCCCCGCCTCGATCGCGAGCGACGCGATCACGTCGCGCACGCCGCTGAGGTGCTCGATGTCGGCGCGTCCGAGGCGGCGGTCGTGACCCAGGCGGATGAGGACGTCGAGGAACGTCGTCGCGTCCTCCTCGTCGCTCTGGATCCACTCCTCCAGCACGTCGAAGACGGCGAGCAGCCGCGCCTCGGGCGTCGCCCCGCGCGCCCGCGCTCCGGCCTCCACCACTCCGATGGTCCAGTCGCGCTCGCGCTCGACCAGGCAGGCCGCGGCGACGGCCGTGGGGGAGGGGAACTCTGCGGCCAGCTCAGCGCCGGTCACACCGGCCGCCTCCTGGATCGCCTCCTCGGTGACGTCCCGTACGCCGCGGGCGGCGAACAGGGGGTAGGCGGCGGTGACGATGCGGTCGCGCAGGTTCTGCAAGATGCTCTCGTTTCGGTGGCCCGGCCGACCCGTGGGGTCCCGTGGCTTTGCGTCCCCGGCTCGCGCCGGGTTTGCCCTTGTCGTGCAGTTGTCAGTTCGTGCGACCCGGGCTTCGCCGTCGTGCGGCCCCGGGGATTCGTCACGCTACGCCGCTGAACTGGGGCGCGACAACGTGAGCGGCCAGTCGCGGCGCGACACGGCCTGCGGGTTGACGGAGCACCAAAGGCAGGGGTACACGTGGCGGGCGGGGACCCGCTCCCAGGTTCTGCGCCCGCCTCGGCGGCCGGTGCTGGCGGCTTTGAGCCGCCTCGCCAGCTCCGCTGAGGGTCGCTGCGGCGCGACGGCCGCCCGACTCCAGCAGGACTTCGTGCGGAAAGCAGGATCAGCGACGGCGATCCGTCCTGCTCAAGGCCCAAAGTCCTGCTGAAGCCGGTCCGGCCCTGCCCCGAAGGGTCGCGGTGGTACGGGGTTAAGCTCCCGGCATGGACGAGGGGACCCGGCTTGTCGTGACCGGGGTGGTCGTCGGCCTCGGGCTGCTGCTTCTCGGCACGTTCTTCTCGGCGCCATGGCGTGGCTCCGCTGACAAGCGGCGGCGACGTCGTCGGTTGCAGAGCAACGCGCTTGGCCCCTTCGACGAGATCTGGCACCCGACCGCCCGGGACGCGAACCTGATCTGGCAGGCACAGACCGAGGCGCCCGCGCCGGCGCCGCTGCCGGGCGACGGTCTCGGCGAGAGTGGCCGGATCACGATCCGGGTCCACTCCTCGACGAGCTGACTCGTGCCTTCGCCTCCCGCTCCCGGCGCATGATGTGCCAGGCGAGGACGCGGAGGGCGGCGCTCGCAACAAGGACGCCCGCGCCGATGAATCCGGCCGACCCTGGCGCGAAGACTGCTGCGAGGACCGCAAGTAGCACGGCGAAGGCCGCCTGAACGGCGACGACCTTCCCTCGCCACCAGAAGGGCACGGGGTTCTCGTCCATGTGCTCACGCTAACCGGGCGGGCGAGGCGGCCTGAACAGGGGGAGAACGAGCGAGATCGGAGGGGATGACGGGAATCGAACCCGCACCATCAGTTTGGAAGACTGAGGCTCTACCATTGAGCTACATCCCCGAGGCGGCCGCGGTGCCGCGACAGCGCCCATGAGTCTAGCCCATGGCCTCCCTCGTCATCCGGGGCATTGCGCGGTAGCGGGCCCGCTCGGCGGGATCCAGGTGCTCGGTCGCATACGACAGCGCTGTTCGGCCCATGAGCGGCGCGTTCGCGTCGAGGAACGTGACGAGGTCCTCCCGCGAGACGCGCTTGCCGACCTCGCGCAGCATCCAGCCGACCGCCTTCTGGATGAGGTCGTGCTGGTCAGGCAGCAGGCGCGTGGCCACCGTGAGGGTCGGCCCGGAGTCGCCGACCTTGAGAAAGCCGAATGTCGCGATCATCGCGACCCGCCGCTCCCAGAGGCTCTCGCTTGCGGCCAGCTGAAGGAGCAGATCGATGGGCCGGTCGAGCAGGTAGCCCCCGACCAGGTACTCGGCCGTGGAGTCGACCAGGTCCCAGTTGTCGACCCGGCCCCGATGCACCGCGTCGAGGTAGAAGAGGTGCAGGCGCGTCCGCAGGTCGTCGTCGCGGGTTCCGGAGGCGGAGGCGCGCTCGAACTGGGACACGAGGACGAGGAGCCCCGCCAGCCGGTCCTCGTGCAGCGCGCTCTCGAGGAGGAGGTGCACCTCCTCAAGGGGAGGTCCCGGTGCCGGGCGACGACCCGCCGGGTGGCAGGGACGCGCACGCCGAGGAACTGGTCGCCTTCGCCGTACTGCCCGGGCCCCGTCTTGAAGAACCCGGCGAGGAACGAGGCGTCGGCGGGATCCGCTATCTCGCGCAGCTCCCGCTGGATGTCCGCGGCCGTGCTTCCGGTGCCGCCGCGGCTGTCGACCGCTCGCGTCAGGCTGCCAGACCCTGCTGACGGCGGCGCTCCTGGGCGACGAACCGCTCGCCCTCGGCGACCGTGTCGTCGAGCAGCGTGCGGAGGCGCGCGTCGTTGTCGGACACGCAGGCGTCGGCGATCCCGCGCACGGCGAGGCCGGCGATCGCCTCGCTCGCTGCGGCGGGCTTGCCCCAGCCCTGTCCGACCGACTCGCAGAAGCGAGCGCTCCAGGCCGCGGCATCCGGAACGAGGGCGAACGCGTGCTCGGCCCGCTCAGTCAGACCCTCATCGGTGCCGCCCGTGCGGTTCAAGGCTTCGAGGCAGTGCCGAATGCCGACCGCGAGGGCGCGCTGGCGCTCCATGCTGGCCACCGGCAGAGCTTCCACCGCGGCCAGCAGAGCCAGCCGGAGGGAGAGGCGAGGATCCTCGCTCGTCACCCCGATCAGGCGCGGGACCACGGAGAGCAGGCTGTCCCGGGCGTCTGCCGAGCTGAGGTCGTTCACGCCGCGGGCGATCGCGGCGAGGACGGGATGCGTGCAGGCGGGGTGATCGCTCCAGCGCTCGCCGGCGAGGAACGAGGCGTACTCCATAAGGCAGGCGCCCCGCTTGGGGTTCCGGTGCCGGCCCGGCGAGAGCCGGGGCAGGAAGGTGGGCGGGGTAACGTGCGAGGCCTTCATGAGTGATCCTCCCGCTGTGAGGTGTCCCCGAATTGTCCCCCTCGAGTCCCCGTCCCGCCAGGGTTCGGCGGCATAAACGCAGGGAAATAGGGGAGGAGAGCGCCGGAGAGGGGGCCAGGGCGGCCCGGCCGGGTCCGGAGGAGTCCGCTAGACTCGACAAGGCCATTTTCGGGGCACAGTCCTACCCAGGGCGGACGCCCGGCCGCAGCGGTCGCGCAGCGACCGGGGCGTAGCTCAGCTTGGTAGAGCGCCCGCTTTGGGAGCGGGAGGCCGCAGGTTCAAATCCTGTCGCCCCGACGAAGAGCTTCCAGTAAGACCTATTCACACAGAGCAGGAACCCACAGAGCCATGGTCAAGTCCGTCGTCGAGAAGCTGAGCCGCACGCGCGTCAAGCTCGAGATCTCCGTTCCCCCCGAGGATCTGAAGCCCAGCATCGACCACGCCTACAAGCACATCGCCGAGCAGGTCAACATCCCCGGCTTCCGCAAGGGCAAGGTGCCGCCGCCCATCATCGACCAGCGCGTCGGCAAGGGCGCGGTCATGGAGCACGCGATCAACGAGGGCATGGACGGGTTCTACCGCCAGGCGCTCGCCGACAACGATCTCAAGCCGCTCGGCCGTCCCGAGGCGGACGTCACCAAGCTCCCCGAGCTGCAGGACTACTCCGGCGACCTCGAGCTCACCATCGAGGTGGACGTCCGGCCCGAGTTCGAGCTGCCCGCCTACGAGGACCTGACCCTGACGGTGGAGGCCGCCGAGGTCAGCGACGAGGAGGTCGACGCCGAGCTCGAGCGCCTGCGCGAGCGCTTCGGCACGCTCATCACGGTCGACCGTCCCGCCAAGTCCGGCGACTTCGCCCAGATCGACCTCGTCGCGAAGATCGGGGACGACCAGGTCGACTCCGCGAACGCGATCTCCTACGAGCTGGGCTCCGGCGAGCTGATCGAAGGCATCGACGAGGCGCTCGACTCCCTCAGCGCGGGCGAGCAGACCACGTTCGAGTCCGTCCTCCTCGGCGGCGACCACGAGGGCGAGACGGCGCAGATCACGGTCGACCTCCTCGCCGTCAAGGAGCGCGAGCTGCCCGACGCCGACGACGACTTCGCCCAGATGGCGAGCGAGTTCGACACGCTGGACGAGCTGAAGGACCAGCTGCGCGAGCAGGTGGCTCGCTCCAAGTCCTTCACGCAGGCGACCGAGGCGCGGAACAAGCTCGTCGACACGCTGCTCGAGCAGGTGGACATCCCCGTTCCGGCCGCCCTCATCGAGGACGAGGTGCACCGCCACCTCGAGCAGGAGAACCGTCTCGAGGACGACACCCACCGCGCGGAGGTCACCGAGTCCAGCGAGAAGACCTTCCGCTCCCAGCTGCTCCTCGACGCGATCGCCGAGAAGGAGAACGTGCGGGTCGGCCAGGGTGAGCTCACCAACTACGTGATCCAGGCGGCGCAGCAGTACGGCATGCAGCCGCAGGAGTTCGCGGAGGTGCTGCAGCAGAACGGCCAGCTTCCGGGCGTCATCGCCGAGGTGACCCGCTCGAAGGCGCTCGCCGTCGTACTGGGCAAGGCCAAGGTCGTCGACACCAACGGCGCAGCCGTGGACCTCGGCGACTTCACCGCGCAGAGCGATGACGAGGACGGCTTCGACGTCTCAGCCGCGACCGACGCGCTCAACGGGGCGAACAGCCACGAGGGTCACAACCACTGACCTTCTTGACCGCGCAGAAGGGCCGACCCGGAATCCCGGGCCGGCCCTTCGCGTCCCCAGACAGCACGTTGCGGCTCGGATAGCCCGCTTCGCAGCGCGATCCGAGCCGCAACGTGCCAAGCGAGCGCTGCCTCCGCTCGCCTCCGCCGCGACACTCTGCCGACGGCGAACAGGCCGGATCGCGCGTGTTGTCTTGGATAGATTCGAACCACTTCCCACAGAACGGAGCATCTCCCGATGGCTGATCCAGTAATGGCGCCGAACGTTTTCGACCGACTGCTGAGGGACCGCATCATCTGGCTCGGTTCCGAGGTGCGTGACGACAACGCGAACGAGATCGCGGCCAAGCTGCTGCTCCTCGCGGCAGAGGACGCCGAGAAGGACATCTACCTCTACATCAACTCGCCCGGCGGCTCGATCACCGCCGGCATGGCGATCTACGACACGATGCAGTTCGTCCCTAACGACATCGTCACGGTCGGCATCGGCATGGCGGCCTCCATGGGTCAGCTGCTGCTCACGGCCGGCACCAAGGGCAAGCGCTACATCACGCCGAACGCCCGGGTGCTGCTGCACCAGCCGCACGGCGGCTTCGGCGGCACGGCGAGCGACATCCAGACGCAGGCGCAGCTGATCCTCGACATGAAGAAGCGTCTCGCCGAGATCACCGCGGCGCAGACCGGCAAGACCGTCGAGCAGATCAACGCCGACGGCGACCGCGACCGCTGGTTCAGCGCCGAGGAGGCGCTCGAGTACGGCTTCGTGGACCACATCCGCGAGTCGGCCCTCGACGTGACCGGCGGCGGCGGAACCACCGACAGCGCCGTCAAGCAGCTGTAGTTCCAACGACCAAGAGAGACGACACATGACGAACTACGACTTCGGCGGCACCGCGTTCGGCCAGGGCGCGGCCCCAGCTCGCGCTACATCCTCCCGACGTTCGAGGAGCGCACCGCCTACGGCTACAAGCGCCAGGACCCCTACGCAAAGCTCTTCGAGGACCGCATCGTCTTCCTCGGCGTGCAGGTGGACGACGCATCCGCGGACGACATCATGGCCCAGCTGCTCGTGCTCGAGAGCCAGGACCCCGACCGCGACATCGTGATGTACATCAATTCGCCCGGTGGCTCGTTCACCGCGATGACGGCGATCTACGACACGATGCAGTACATCCGCCCGCAGATCCAGACGGTCGTCCTCGGCCAGGCGGCATCCGCGGCGGCCGTGCTCACCGCGGCCGGCACGCCCGGCAAGCGGCTGGCCCTGCCGAACGCGCGCATCCTCATCCACCAGCCCGCGACCGGTGACGCCGGCCGCGGCCAGGCCTCCGACATCGAGATCCAGGCGCGGGAGATCATGCGGATGCGCGAGTGGCTGGAGGAGACGCTGTCGAAGCACTCCAACCGCAGCCAGGAGCAGGTCAACAAGGACATCGACCGCGACAAGATCCTGTCCGCGGACGAGGCCCTCGAGTACGGCCTCATCGACCAGGTCCTCACGAGCCGGAAGAACCTCCCCGCGCTCGTTCGCTAGTCCCGGCTCCCTCCGGGGAACCCACGAGATGCCACTTTCGGCCCTCCTTCTTCGCGAATGGGGGCGGAAGGTGGCATCTCGCCGTTAAGGAAGGATTGCAGCGCTCGCGGAGGCCGCCGGGCGGGCAGCCGCGGTTCCTAGGCTCGCCGCATGCGCTCCCTGCTCCTCGCCCCCGCGGCCCTCGCCGCCCTGCTTCTCCTCACCTCCTGTGCCACACCGCCGGCGGATGCGGAGCCGTCCCCGGTTCCCTCCTCTCCGTCCGCCGAGCCGACCCCGACTCCCTCCTCGCCCTCCGGCGTGCTCGGCTGCGACGACCTTCTCGGCTCCGACCTTGTGTCCGCCGCTCTGGCAGGCGAGGACGGCGAGAGCCCGGAGCCGGTGGCCGCGCGCCAGCCCTCCGCCGACCTGGGTGACCTCGCCGTCGACATGGCGGGTGGCCTCACCTGCTCGTGGCGGATCGGCGCCGCCGAGGGCAACCCGCTCGAGTACCGCGACGCCGACGACTGGGCCTACCTGCACGTCCGCGTGCTGCCTGAGGCGGCCGGCGACTGGACCGCCTACCTGTTCGGCGACAGCCCGGTCGACGGCCGCGCCACCATCGCCGGGGTCGAGGCCGCGACCGGATGCGGCGACTTCGGCTGCGCGATCTCCGCGCCGGTCGGCGACGCCTGGGTCGAGCTCTCGGTGAGCGCCTTCAACTTCGCCCTCGGTGCCTCGCCCTACGGATCGATGAGCATCGACGAGATCGTCGCCGACCTGACGCCGGCCGCGGAGTCCGTGTTCGCCGCGACCGCCGGCGCCGGCCCGGACCAGCTGGCTTGGCCGGACACGATGGTGGCGGACGTCACCGCCCAGTGCAACGGCGCGCTCGACCCCCAGGGAGTCGGCGCGGCGCTCGGCCTGTCCTCCTTCTCCTATGACGAGCCGGAGATCACCCTGCCGCCGGTGGCGCCCCTGTCGGTCGTCGCCGCCTACCGGGCGAAGGTCTACAGCTGCTACGGCAGTGACGGCGACACCGTGATCACGGTGGCCCGCGGGGGAGATGACGCCCTCCGCGCCGCCCTGGCCGAGCCGGACCTGTCGACCGGGCTCGAGCCGCTGACGCTCGAACTCGCCGTCGACGGCGAGGTGGCTGCGCGTGCCTGCGCCGACACCTCCTCCTACTGCTCGGTGCTGTTCACGATCGGCGACACCGCGTACCAGGTGGAGTCGCGGGTGGATGCGGTCGCCGTCGCCGAGGCGATGATCGCCCAGGCGCGGTAGGCCGGGGCGCCGTCGAGCGCACCCTCGAGCACCGAGCGCGCTCGCCCACCACCGAGCGCACCCCTTGGCACCGAGCGCGCTCGCCCACCACCGAGCGCGCCCCTTGGCACCGAGCGCACCCCGTACCCGGGGTGCGTTCGGTGTTTCGGGGTGCGCTCGGAGCCGCGCCTGTGCGCTCGGTGTCTCGGGGCGCTCGACGCGCACGTTGCCCGCCCTCAGCACCGGATGCGACGCGCCGCACGCAGGGCCGCATCGAGCGCGGTGCGACCACCGAGCGCTCCCCGTGACGCCGAGCGCGGGGCGTAGACGGGGCGCGCTCGTCGTCACGCCCCGCGCTCGGCGGGAAGGCCCGCCGCGTCCGGCGCCTCACTACGCGCTCGACGCGACGAGTCATCGCGAGAACGTGACTCGGCAGCGCATCCTGCCCACCGCATCCTCGTCTTAAGCCTGATCAGCCACCCCTAGAGGTCACCGCCCGCGGCGAACCTCCCCTCCGCGCGCGCCGGGGCGCCACCCGGCGCGGAGCTCCCGAATAGCTCCCCACACCCTCCTCGAGGTGGCACTAGGTGCTGCCACCTCGCCCCGGAAACGACATCACCTGCCACCTCGGCGACCGCAGCGGCGACACGACCGGGGGACGGGACTGGGGGACGAAACGGGCGGCACGCCGACGGCGAACGCCGCTTGCCGCCCATGGTCACCCTTGCGGGTTAGGCTCGTTCCCACATCGACGCGCGCCGGCGGGCGGGCGATGACCGGGAGGACGTAAGCATGGCGCGAATCGGGGAGAGCGCGGACCTGCTCAAGTGCTCCTTCTGCGGGAAGAGCCAGAAGCAGGTTCAGCAGCTGATCGCCGGTCCCGGGGTCTACATCTGCGACGAGTGCGTCGAGCTCTGCAACGAGATCATCGAGGAGCGCCTCGCCGAGGCCGGCGAAGAGACGACGGGGAGTTCGACCTCCCCAAGCCGCGCGAGATCTACGACTTCCTCGAGGAGTACGTCATCGGCCAGGACGCGGCCAAGAAGTCGCTGTCCGTCGCGGTCTACAACCACTACAAGCGGATCCGCGCGCGCCAGACGCTGACGCCGGCCGAGGCCCTCGCGGATGACGTCGAGATCGCCAAGTCGAACATCCTCCTCATCGGCCCCACCGGCTGCGGCAAGACCTATCTCGCGCAGACTCTCGCGAAGCGCCTGAACGTGCCCTTCGCCGTCGCGGATGCGACCGCACTGACCGAGGCGGGCTACGTCGGCGAGGACGTCGAGAACATCCTCCTGAAGCTCATCCAGGCCGCCGACTACGACGTCAAGCGCGCTGAGACCGGCATCATCTACATCGACGAGGTCGACAAGATCGCGCGCAAGGCGGAGAACCCGTCGATCACGCGCGACGTCTCGGGCGAGGGTGTCCAGCAGGCGCTGCTGAAGATCCTCGAGGGGACGGTCGCGTCGGTGCCGCCGCAGGGCGGGCGCAAGCACCCGCACCAGGAGTTCATCCAGATCGACACCACGAACGTGCTGTTCATCGTGGCCGGCGCGTTCGCCGGGCTCGAGGACATCATCTCCCAGCGCGCGGGCAAGAAGGGCATCGGCTTCGGTGCCCCTTGCACAGCAAGGGCGACGACGTGAACCTCTTCGGCGAGGTGCTCCCGGAGGACCTCCACAAGTTCGGCCTGATCCCGGAGTTCATCGGGCGCCTGCCCGTCGTGACCACGGTCACTCAGCTCGACCAGCACGCGCTGATGGAGATCCTCACGGTCCCGAAGAACGCTCTGGTGCGTCAGTACCAGCGCATGTTCGAGATCGACGGGGTCAAGCTCGAGTTCGACCAGGGTGCCCTCGAGGCGATCGCCGACCTGGCCGTCCTCCGCCAGACCGGTGCGCGCGGCCTCCGGGCCATCCTCGAGGAGGTCCTCGGTCCGGTGATGTTCGAGGTTCCCTCGAACAGCGAGGTCGGCCGCGTCGTGATCACGCGGGCGTCGGTGCTCGAGAACGCTGCGCCGACCATCGTGCCGCGCAAGCCGATCCGCGCGGAGAAGTCCGCCTAAGCCGCGCTGCCGTCACCGGCCGCGCACGCACAGTTCCGGTGCGCGCTACCTGAGGCGCGCGCCGGGCGGGCCGCCCACGCGTCCGGACCCGGCCTACGGGCTAGATCACACCTCGACGGTGATCGCGTGCAGCCCGGTGGCGCCGTCGGGCAGGACGTTCCGCATGGTGGTGTCCTGCAGCACCCCGTCCGTGTCGGTCGCCCGCACCGTCAGGGTGTGGGTTCCCGGTTCCGCTGGCCAGTCCCAGCTCCACTGCCGCCAGGTGTCGGCGGACAGGGCATCCCCGAGTCGCGCCTCGTTCCAGGGGCCGTCGTCCACCTGGACCTCGACCTTGCTGATGCCGGTGTGCTGCTCCCACGCGACGCCGGCTACCGTGACGGTTCCCGCGGACACCTTCCGGCCGGCGATCGGCACGTCGATGCGGCTGGACATCTTCACCGGACCCTGCTCGCCCCAGCCGCGCTGGGTCCAGTACGCCTGTACGCGGTCATAGCGGGTGACCTCGAGCTCGACGACCCATTTGGTCGCCGAGACGTAGCCGAAGAGCCCCGGAACGACCATGCGGGCGGGGAAGCCGTGCTCGCGGGGGAGGGGCGCGCCGTTCATCCCCACGGCGAGCAACGCATCCCGGTCGTCCGTGAGCGCCTCGATGGGCGTGCCGGCGGTGAACCCGTCGGAGCTCTTGGAGAGCACCATGTCGGCGTCCGGGAGCGGCTTCGCCCAGGCGAGGAGGTTGCGGATCGGGTAGCCGAGCCAGGTGGCGGTCGAGATGTACGGGCCGCCGACCGGGTTCGACACGCAGCCGATGGTGATCCGGCTCTCGGTCATCGGCAGCGCCAGCAGCTGGTCGTAGCCGATCTCGACCGGGTGCTCAACCATGCCGGTGATCTTCAGTGTCCACTCCGCCGGGTCCAGCAGCGGCAGGAAGACCGCGGTGTCGATCCGGTAGAAGTCCGCGTTCGGCGTGATGAGCGGGGAGATGCCGGGAACGTCGAGGATCGCGCCCGGGGGAACGGGAGGCGCCGCCGTGGCGGGCTGGGGGAGGCGGATCGCCCTGCGGGCGGTCTCGATGGCGCGGGAGCCGAGCGACACGGTCTGAGCCGTGGCTGCGGCCGCCGCACCGATCACCGCGGCGGCGATCGAGGTGACGAGGAACGAGCGCCGGGTGCTTCCCGCTGCGGCCGCAGGAGCGTCGACGACCCTCTCCTCCCGGACGGCCCGCCTCGTGAGGAGCCGCAGAGCCACGATGGATGCCGCTGCGCCGACGACCGCAGGGAGCGGAGCCAGCGGCGTCGCGCCGGAGCGCGTGCTCACCGCGACCACGGCGACCACCGCGAGCAAGCCGAGCAGCGCGGAGCCCCAGGGAGGCCGCACGCGTTCGAGGAGACCCGCGAGGACTGCTGTGACCGCGACGACCACGAGGAGGCTGAGGATGAGCACGACCTTGTCCGCCGTGCCGGCGAACGAGATGACGAACTCCTTGAGCCAGCCGGGCGTGAGGTCGATCACGAAGGATGAGACGCCGCTGAGCGGGCTGGTGCCGACGAACGCGGCGAGCAGCTCGCCCACGCCAAGGCCGACGCACGCGGCCGCGATGCCCGCAAGCGCGCCGGTGGCCCAGGGGATGCGCCTCATGGCGTGAGGGTACGCCTTCCGTTCCACGAGAGGTCTTCGGAGCGGCGCGGAGGTTCGGCTGGTCTCGCCCGGCGTGTCCTGTTGCAGGCTTCAGCGCTGACTTCTAAGGTTTATTTAGTTCTGAACTAAGGGGACTCAATGGCGAATCGCCCAACGGCACGCGCGGACGTGAACCGCTCGGCCATCCTGGCTCATCTCGGAGCCCAGGGGCCGGCATCACGCGCGGAGCTGGCGCGCGCGCTCGACGTGTCCCCCGCGCTCATGACCCAACTCGTCAAGGACCTCATCGCCGACGGGCTTGTCCAGGAACTCGAGATTGCACACTCTAGCGTCGGCCGTCCGGCACGGATGCTGGGGCTGGTCTCGTCCGCGGGTCAGGCGATCGGGGCCAAGATCGCGCCCGACCACATCGCCTTCGTCGAGATGGACATCGATGGCTCTGTGCGCCGGTCGGCGAGCGAGCCCTACGACGCACTCAGTCCCTCGCACCTCGCGGACCTAGTCGCGCTCTTCCACGGCTTCGTTGGCCGCGGCAAGGAGTCCACCCTGCTGGGCGTCGGCGTCGGCGTTCCGGGCAGCGTCGACCGCCGCGGCAACGGGCTCGTCGATTCGGGCCAGTTCGGCTGGCGCCAGACGCCGCTCGGGCCCGCGCTCCGCCGCGAGCTGGGCCTCCCGGTCCTCGTCGAGAACAACGTCAACGCCCTCGCCGTCGCCGAGCGCCTCTACGGCATCGGCAGGCAGTACGACGACTTCCTGGTCCTCACCATCGGAACCGGTGTGGGCGCGGGCATCGTCGTCGACGGCACAGTCCTCCGCGGCCACTCAGGCGGCGCGGGCGAGATCGGCCACATCCCCGTGTACTACGCCGGCGGGCCACTCGGCGCTCCCGGGACCGCGGCGCTCGAGGCGCTCATCGGCGAAGGTGCCCTGGTCGCCTCCGCGCACCGGCTGGGCATCATCGGTGGCGGCGCGGGAATGGAGGGCTCCGCGCCGCGGCCGACGCCGGAAAGGCCGAAGCGGCATCGCTCTTCGAGGCGGCGGGACACCTGCTCGGCACGACGCTCGCGGGGCTCGCGCACACGCTCGATCCGGAGATCGTCATCGTGCTGGGGGAGGGCGTCGCCGCCTGGAAGCACTGGGTCTACGGCTTCGAGCCGGCGCTGCGCTCGAGCCTGCTGCCCGGGCGCCGGGGCCTCGAGGTCGCCGTGGAGTCCTGGCAGGACGACGGCTGGGCCCGCGGTGCGGCCGCACTCGTGCTCTCGACGCCGTTCGACTCCGATGGGGTGGCGGGGGATCAGGGCCGGCTCGTGCGCGAGCGTCTGGTCGAGCAGTCCGGGGTTTCCGAGTGACGGCCGTCGCGACCCGCCCCGCTCCGTCGAGGACGGCACCCCTTCCGCGCAGGCGCGCGCCCCGGCTTCGGTACGCCCTCGTCGTGCTCGCTTTCCTGCTGCCGAGCGCGCTCCCGCTCGCGGCATTCACCCTGGGCCCCATGGTGTCCGCGGCCTGGGTGAGCCTCCAGCAGTGGAACCTGCTCGCACCGATGAAGTGGGTGGGCCTCGACAACTATGCGCGGCTGCTCACCGACCCCGGCACCGGCGAGATCTTCCTGCACACGCTCTACTACATCGTCGGCTACCTGCCGATCGTCTACGTGGGGGTCTGGCCCTCGCGCTGGCCCTGAACGCCGCCCTCCCCGGGCGGGGGCTCCTCCGCGGGGTCTATTTCCTGCCCGTGGTCACGAGCTGGATTGCCGTCGCGCTCGTGTGGCGCTGGCTGCTGAACCCGAGCAACGGTGTCGTGAACACCTTGCTCGGGATGGTGGGGATCGACGGTCCCGGCTGGTGGACCGACCCCGCCTGGGCCATGCCCTCCATCATCATCGCGTCAGCTTGGAAGGATCTCGGCTTCGTCATGGTGATCCTGCTCGCCGGGCTCCAGGCGATCGATCCGGCGCTCGTCGATGCCGCCAAGGTCGACGGGGCCGGCCCGTGGCGGCGCCTCTTCTCGGTGACGCTGCCGCTGCTGTCGCCGTCCACGTTCTTCGTGGTGGTGATCTCGCTGATCAACGGGTTCCAGGTGTTCGACCAGGTCTACGCGATGACGGGCGGGGGCCCGGCCGGCGCGAGCCAGGTGGTGGTGCAGCAGATCTACGACCTCACGTTCCGCTACGGCAAGGCGGGGGAGGCCTCGGCCCTGTCGTGGCTGCTGTTCCTCGTGGTCCTCGCGGTCACCGTCGTCCAGGTCCGCGGTCAGCGCCGGTGGGTGACGTATGGCTGACACCACGCTCACCCGCCCCGCGGTGCTCGCGACCCGCCGCGCTGCCGTCCCCGGCCGCACGGCCCGGATCTGGCTCACGCTCGTCGTGATCGCCGGTGCCCTGGTCATGATCTTCCCGTTCGTGTGGACGATCGTCACGAGCCTCACGCCGGGGGCGAGCCTGACCCTCTCGCCACGGCTGATCCCCGAGAACCCGTCCCTGGACGCCTACTCGAAGCTCTTCAGCGAGCGTCCGTTCGCCCAGGTGGTCGCCAACAGCCTGCTGCTTGCGGTCGTCACGACGGTGGTGCAGCTCTTCACCAGCTCCACTGCGGCCTACGCCTTCAGCCGCCTGCCTTTCCGCGGGCAGAACGTCGTATTCGCCGTGTACCTCGCGACGATGATGGTTCCGCTGCAGGTGCTGATCGTCCCGCTGTTCGTCGAACTGAAGTGGCTCGGACTGCTCAACACCTACCTCGGCGCCCTGCTGCCGAGCTTCGCGAGCGCGTTCGGCATCTTCCTGCTGCGCCAGGCCATCAACCAGGTTCCCCGCGAGCTCGACGAGGCGGCCACGATCGACGGCGCCGGTCACTTCCGCATCTTCTGGACGGTGGTGCTCCCGAACATCCGGCCGGCGCTCGCGACCCTCACGGTGTTCGCGTTCATGAGCAGCTGGAACAGCTTCCTCTGGCCGCTCGTGGTGCTCCGCGCTCCCGCGCTGCAGACCCTGCCCGTCGCCCTCGCGGCGCTGCAGGGGCAGTACACCACCGACTGGGCCGTCCTCATGGCCGGCTCCGTGGTGAGCATCCTCCCGATGCTCGCCCTCTACATCTTCGCCCAGCGATACGTCGTCCAGGGCGTCGCCAGCTCGGGGCTCAAGTAGCCCCGGGACAACCCGATGCACCCATATCGAAGGAGATAGCAGCACCATGAACACGAGAGTCTTCGCGGCGGCCGGCCTGGCCATCGTGACGGCGGCCGGCCTCGCCGGTTGCGCGAACAGTGGCGGCGGGGGCGGAGCGTCCGGAGACGGCAACGTCACCGTCACCTACACGAACTTCATCTCGAACGGCGGCAACGAGAAGAACCTCGACAAGATCGTCGCGGCATTCGAGAAGGCCAACAAGGGCATCAAGGTGAAGGTCACCACGCTGCCCTACGACGACTACGGCACGGCCCTGCAGACCGACCTCGCCGCGGGCACTGTGTCGGACGTCTTCGACATCGAGTACGCCAACTACGCCTCCTACCAGGCGAACGGCGTTCTCGCGCCGCTCGAGGTGAGCGACCCGAGCGTCTACAGCGACAGTCTCCTCACCGCCTACCAGACCGACGGCACCCAGTACGCGCTGCCCAGCTCGTTCTCCGACGTCGTGCTCTACTACAACGCCGACCTCTTCGACGCGGCGGGCGTCGAGCACCCGTCGGCCGACTGGAAGTGGGCGGACGAGAAGGCCGCCGCGCAGAAGCTCACCGACCAGGCGAAGGGCCAGTGGGGCGACCACCAGCCGGTCAGCTTCTACGAGTACTACAAGGTGCTCGCGCAGAACGGCGGAAGCTTCCTAAACAAGGACGGCACCAAGGTCGCGTTCAACACCCCCGAGGGCATCGAGGCCGCCCACTGGCTCGTCGACAAGAGCGGCACCGTGATGCCGACCATCGAGCAGGGCCAGGGCACCGCCGACTTCGACACCAACCTGTTCAAGGACGGCAAGCTCGCGATGCTGCACTCCGGAATCTGGATCTTCAGCGCCCTCGCCGACGTGCCGTTCAAGTGGGACATCGCAGTGGAGCCGGGCAACACGGACCAGGCGAGCGCGGTCTTCTCGAACGCGGTCGGCGTCTCCGCCGGATCAAAGCATGTGGCCGAGGCCACCAAGTGGGCGGAGTTCCTCACCGCGTCGGACACGACCGTGAACACGCGCCTCGACGCCGGGTGGGAGCTGCCGCCGATCGCCGACCAGGACAAGCTGTCGACCTACCTCGACAAGGGCGCCCCGGCCAACCGCCAGGCGGTCTTCGACTCACTGAAGGGCATCGCCCTCCCGCCGGTCGTCGCCAACGGACAGTCGGAGATGCAGGACATCATGACGGAGGAGCTGGTGGAGGCTCAGGCGGGCCGGAAGACCGTCGAAGACGCGCTCTCCTCCGCGGAGCAGCGCATCAACGCCGCGATCGCCGGCTGACCGACACCCGATTCGACGGGTCCTCGACCGCCTGGTCGGGGACCCGTCCTCCTGAACGGACGAGCATGACCTCCGTCTCCCTTCCTTCTACGCGCCTCGGCGAGCTGGCCGCGAGCAGCCTGCGCATCATCCTGGCTTCCCAGCAGCCTTCGGGCGCCTTCCCCGCGAGCCTGACCTTCTCCGCCTACCGCGGGTACTGCTGGTTCCGGGACGGATCTTTCATCGCCGACGCCGCGTCTGCCGCCGGCGAGGAGGAGGCGGCGAGCCGCTTCTTCGACTGGTGCGCCCGGATCCTCGACGACCGGCGGGGCCAGGTCCAGGTAATCGTCGCGGCTGCTGCCGCCGGCGCTTCGGCACCGGACGAGAAGATGCTGGCGACCCGCTTCACCTTCGACGGCCGGGAGGGCGACGACGACTGGTGGGACTTCCAGCTCGACGGCTACGGGACCTGGGCCTGGGCCCTCGCCGAGCACTGCCGTCGATCCGGCATCGACGCATCCCGCTGGTCCTCCGCCCTGGAGCTGACCTGCGACTACCTCGTCAGCTCCTGGCGGCGCCCCTGCTTCGACTGGTGGGAGGAGCACTCGGAGGAGGTGCACGTCTCGACCCTCGGCTGCGTGGTGGCCGGGCTCGACGCCCTCAGCGAGCTCGGCGTGCTCGACGACACCCGGCGCACCGCCGCGGCCCGTGCTGCAGCTGAGGCGCGGGTCCTGA
Organism: Naasia aerilata; assembly: GCF_030296595.1. Lineage (GTDB taxonomy): Bacteria > Actinomycetota > Actinomycetes > Actinomycetales > Microbacteriaceae > Naasia > Naasia aerilata. The sequence continues at coordinate 2,239,250 of NZ_AP027731.1, forward strand.
TCTATGAGCGCGGGGTACAGGGAGGCCACCTGGTGAAGTGGCTCGACAGCGGCGACAGCGACGCGAGCCTGGCCGCCCTCATCTCGCCCCTCGGGGTGCTCGATCCCGCAAGCGACCTCACCGGCGCGACCCTCGACACCATCGCCATCGACCTCGAGGTCGACGGCGGCGTCCATCGGTTCCGCGCCGACACCTTCTACGGCGGCGGCCAGTGGCCCCTGCTCAGCTGCTTCCTGGGACTGGCCGAGCTCGCGCGCGGCAATCGGGGCCGGGCGCAGACCCTGCTCGAGTGGGCCGCCTCCACCGCCGGTCCGGCCGGTGAGCTGCCCGAGCAGGTCGACCGGCACCTCCTCGCGCCCGACCGGCACCAGGAGTGGGTGGACCGGTGGGGGCCTGTCGCCTCCCCGCTTCTCTGGAGTTCCGCGATGTACCTGCGGCTGGCGCTGGAGCTCGGCGTCGTCGCCCCGATCGAGAGGACAGGACGCTGATCCGCCATCGCCCCACCGGGTCCGGCCACCCGTACGCCGCCGACACCGAGCAGCGCTTCCCCGTGGATCCCGTCGCGGGCGAGCCGGTCCGGCTCGGCGTGCGCACCTCCGGCGAGATCGACGCGGTGCGGCTGGAGCTCGAGTCGGCCGACGGGGAGGTGCGCACTGAGGAGCTCGAGCCGGTCGTGCGGTCCTCTCGCGGGCAGGCCGTCGATGGCGGCCACCTCGCGTCCGCGCAGGCGCGCCTGGCACGCCAGGCCGGCGGCTGGCAGGTCACGCTGGCGGCCCTCGACGCCTCCTCCCGCCGCTACCGCTTCCTCGCGGAGCGACCCGACGGGGAGTCGAGCGGACGCCGTGGTACCCCGTCTCCGTCAGCGAATGGCGGCCGGCGCCCGACGCCGTCGAGGTCGACGGGCGGAGCCGGCTCGTGCCGGGAAGCGTCGAGGTCCTCACCGACGGTACGACCGTCCGCCGGGTCCGCTTCGCGCTCTCCCTCGCCGACGGCGAGCACGTGGCCGGATTCGGAGAGCGGTACGACCGGCTCGACCATCGGGGCACCACGCTCGACTCGGTGGTGTTCGAGCAGTACAAGAACCAGGGCGCCGAGCGCCGCACCTACTTCCCGATGCCGTTCGCCCACGTCGTCGGCGGCGACGGGTGGGGGTTCCACGTCCGCACCTCGCGCCGCGTGTGGTTCGACGTCGGCGTCCGCGACTCCGACCGGCTGGTGGTCGAGGTGGAGACGGATGCGCCGGACGCCGGGGGAGCGGTGCTCGCGCTTGCCGTCTACGACGGCACGCCGACCCAGGTCCTCGACGCGTTCCTCTCCGAGGTCGGCCGCCCGGGGGAGCTGCCCGACTGGGTGTTCCGGCTGTGGGCGTCCGGGAACGAGTGGAACACGCAGGCGGAGGTGATGCGCCAGGCGGCGCTGCACCGCGAGCACGACATCCCGGTCGGCTCCATCGTCATCGAGGCGTGGAGCGACGAGAGCACCTTCACCGTGTTCCGCGACGCGCACTACACCGTCCGGGAGGACGGCGGCCCGATGCGCCTGAGCGATTTCACCTTCCCTGCTGACGGAGCCTGGCCGGACCCGAAGGGCATGGTCGACGAGCTCCACGACCAGGGCGTGAAGGTGCACCTCTGGCAGATCCCCCTGATCAAGATGCGGCCGCACCCGAAGGGCCAGGTCGCCGCGGACGCGCGGGCGGCGATCCGGGACGACGTGCTCATCCGCGAGCAGACCCCCGACGGCCGGCTCCGCCCGTACCGCAACCGCGGCTGGTGGTTCCCGCTCGGCCTCATGCCGGACCTCACCGACCCGCGGGCCGCGCGTTGGTGGACCGAGAAGCGGCGCTATCTGGTGGAGGACATCGGCATCGACGGCTTCAAGACGGACGGCGGGGAGCACGCGTGGGGACGCGACCTCGTCTACCTCGACGGGACGCGAGGCGACGCGGGCAACAACACCTTCCCGACGGCCTACGCGAAGGCGTACGGAGAGCTGCTCGCGTCCGCCGGCCGCGCGCCCGTCACCTTCAGCCGTGCCGGGTACACCGGCTCGCAGGCGCACGGCGCCTTCTGGGCGGGCGACGAGAACTCCACCTGGGACGCGTTCCGCTGGTCGCTGCGCGCGGGCCTGTCGGCGGCCGCCTGCGGCGTTCTCCATTGGGGCTGGGACATCGCAGGATTCTCGGGCCCGGTGCCGGATCCGGAGCTCTACCTCCGGGCGACAGCGGCGTCGGTCTTCGTGCCGATCATGCAGTACCACTCCGAGTTCAACCACCATCGCAAGCCGGCTCGCGACAGGACGCCCTGGAACGTCGCCGAACTCACCGGTGACTCGTCGGTCATCCCGGAGTTCCGGCGGCTCGCTCATCTGCGCGAGCGCCTGGTGCCCTATCTCGCGGAGCAGGCGCGACGCACTATCGCCTCGTCGACGCCCTTGATGCGCCCGCTCTTCTTCGAGCACCCGGACGACCCCGAGTCGTGGACGCACGACCTCCAGTGGATGCTGGGCGATGACCTCCTCGTCGCGCCCATCACAGAACCAGGCAAGGCCGACGCGGAGGTCTACCTGCCCGAGGGGGACTGGGTGGACGTCTGGAGCGGCGAGCACGCCGAGCCGGGGCTGCAGAGGTGCGAGGTAGACGGTCAGAAGATCCCGGTCTTCGCGCGCGCTGCTCGGTGGCCGGAGCTGAAGCCAGTGTTCGCCGTGTAAGTGCTGATCGGCCGCCGCCAGCCGTTCGGCGAATCGCTGATCAGGCGCGGGATAATTCGATCACACAACCGCCGGACCCGAACCGGCGGCCCAACCTCCCAAGGAGCACCACCATGAGCGGAAGCACTCCCGCCTTCCCCGCCTCCACCCCGTACGGCGCGCCGCAGCCTGTCGGGCCCGTCGCCCGTCCCAAGCAGGTCGAGATCGCCTTCTGGCTCTTCCTCGGTGCTGCGCTCGTCAGCCTCATCAGCCTCATCGTGAGCGTGGCGACCTTCCCCGCCGTGCGCGACACCGCACTCAAGCAGATCGACGCGCAGGGCAACAGCGACGTGCTGGATCCCAGCACCATCGACGCGATCGTGACGACGAGCTTCGTGGTCGGCATCGTGTTCGCCGTTCTGTGGATCGCCCTCTACGTGCTCTTCGCGATCTTCGTGCGGAAGGGACACGGCTGGGCCCGTTGGGTCTTCGTGGCTCTGTCCGCCCTGTCGCTGTTCGGCATCCTCGGGCAGTACGGGCTCGGCGCCCTGCAGGCCGCGCTCCTGATCGCCGGCACGCTGCTCACCCTCATCCCGGTCGCGTCGCGCCAGTTCTTCGCGGCCGCCCGGGCGAACCGTCTGGCGAAGCGCAACGTCGCCTGAGCGTCTGCCTGGTCCCCGCGACGCTCGACGTCGCGGGGACCAGGTGATGGGTACTGTCGGATCGTGCCGATCGGGAAGGAGCAGCCGTGAGTGACCGCTGGTTCCCGCTCGACCCGACGCCGGAGTCGCTGGCTCCTCTGCCCCCGAGCCGCAGCGCCCGGCGACTCTGCACGTCGCCTTCGGCCTCTACCTGGTGGCTGCGCTGCTGATCCTCATCGGCCTGATCGGCGGGCTCGCCATGTTCCCCGGCGCACAGGCAGCCGCGGAGCGCGAGGCTGAGTCGACGGGCAAGGAGCTGCCGAAGGGCTGGGCGGACATCTTCCTCACCGGCGTGATCATGGGCCTCGTCGTCGCTGTCATCGCGATCGGGGTCTACGTGATCTTCGGCTACCTGCTGTGGCGAGGTGCCGGGTGGGCACGCTGGGTGCTGATCGGCTTCGCAGTCCTGGCCTTCCTCGGGGTACTCGGGGGTCTGCTCTCGCTCATCCCATACGTCGCCGTCCTCGTGGCGACGATCCTCGCCTTCCTGCCGCCTTCGTCCCGGTACTTCAAGGCACTCAGCGCCCGGCGCGCTGCTCGGTTCGCGTAGCGCGGCGGCGTTGCAGGGCCGCCCGCCTAGTCGGCCGAGTCGTACCGGCGGAGCTCTTCTCCCGCACGCGTGACGGTCAGTTCCCATCCCCTGCCCGCGGACTCGCTGCGGGTGTAGACGATGCGGAGGTGCCTTCGATCGGCAGCGCCCTGCCAGAACTCCACTCGGATGGCCTCCACCCGCCAGAGCGTCCAATCGCCCGCGGCCACCTCAGCGCGCGCCGCGGGATGCCGGGCTGCGAGGTCGGCGTCGCTCTCCTCCCGACTCGCCTCCACCACGGGTCCGCGCACGCGGACTGCGCGAGCGAGCGGCTGCCACCACGAATTGAGGGACGCGGCCGGCGCCGACGCCAGCTGAGCGCCTTTCCCGGAGGACGCCGGCCCTGCGAAGGCCCATCCTCGAGAGTCGACGTCCTTGAGGATCAAGGTGCGTGAGTCGGGGACGCCCTCGGCATCGACGGTCGCGAGTGTCGTGGCAAGGGGCTCAGGGACGCCGTGCTCGAGCGCAACGCGCAGCCACGCCAGGAACAGCTCGACGGGATCCGTCGGGAGCCGGCCGAGGTCGGGCGAGGGGGCGGCGCCCGTCAACGAGGGGATGCTGCGGAACCAGGCCGCCGTGTCGGATGTCACACCTGCCAATATTCCAGCCGCAGGCAGCGTTGGGTGATGGGTGGAGGCGGCGGCTCAAGGCGAACAATGCAGCGCCACCGCGACCGCCGGCCTCGGCTGATATGGCAGGCTCGCGATGCCGGGTTCGGATCCGGCCGAGCACTCGCTCCATCCCGGACCGGTTCTCGCCAGGCCCACGAGGAGGCAAGAGACGGTGAGCGAGCGCCCGAACCCGCGTTTCCTCGCCTCCTTCACCTTCACCCTCTTGGCGCCGGTCCTCCTGGCCGGCGGCTACGGCGTCGTCTGGTCCATCTGGTCCGAGGATCCCGCACCGTATCGGCCCGTGCTGGGCATCTTCGCGGGTGCGATGGTCGTCCTGGCCGTCGTCGCACTCATCCGCGGCTTCCGCCGGGAGCGACAGGATCGCCTGGAGGCCGCGGGGAATTCGCCGGAGCCTGAGGAGGCAGAGCCGAAGGACGGCCTCAGCAGGCTCAGGGGCGCGGGGCAGCTGATGATGGCGGCAGGCGCCGCCGGCCTCGTCCTCAGCTTCAGCATCCTGCTGCGCCAGGAGGACCGGGCCACCGCGGGAATCGTCCTTCTGGTGGCGGTGGTCCTGCTGTCACTCGGTGGCTTCCTGTACTGGCTCGCCTACCACCTCCGCCAGAAGCGCGAACAGGGTCGGTGATGTAGGCGGGCTCCGGCGACTTCGCGGTCGTTATGGCGCCAACGTCCGGCTCAGCGGGCCGAACGGCGGCATCGCTCCCGCCGATCGGGAGACCCGGTCGTGTCCTCCGATCGGCTCAGTCCTGATCTTCACGGCTCAGTGACCTAGGCGACGCGGCGGGCGAGGATCGCGCCGACCGGTCGATGACCCTGCCCGGTCCTCCGATGCATCTCCAGCACTTCGAACCCGGCGGACTCCAGGACGCGCTGGAGCTCGGTCGCCGGCCACCGGTACGCCGGCGTGACCGCATGGTCGAACTCCTCGACGCTGAGCCCGTCGAAGAAGCCGAGGAGGAGCAGCCCGCCGGGACGGAGGACGCGGGCGAACTCCGCGATCGGGAGGGCGATGCGCGACGGGGAGTGGTGGATCGTCGAGTACCACGACAGAACACCGCCGAGGGTGCCGTCGCGCTCGTCGATCTGCTCGATGCTGGCCACATCGAAACGCACTCCTGGATACGTCGACCGGGCGTGCTCGATGAACGCGGGGACCAGGTCGATGCCGCGAATCGCGCGCCCGCGCCCGGCGATGTAGTGCGTCCAGTGGCCGGGTCCGCAGCCGGCGTCCAGCGCGCGGCCGCTCACCGATTCGATCCAGGTGTCGACCAGCTGCCGGTCGGAGGGATGCACCGCCGCCATCGAACCGAGGAGATCGGTGTACTCCGCCGCCCGGCGGGAGTAGGCGTCGGTCACCTCGTTCATCGCACCGAGCGTATCGACGCAAGCCTTCCGTGCCGCGGCTCGTTCCCCTAGTGTCCGACCACGCGCCTTCCGGACCAGGACGAGGGGCTCGCACCGCCGCGAAGACGCAGACGAACGGAGGGCGCTCGGTGCTGCAGCAGGTAGCTGGCGGGATATTCGTTCACGAGAGCGAGTTTCTGCAGAGCAACTCCGTGGTGGTCCAGGGGCCCTCGGGTGTCCTGCTCGTCGACCCGGGCCTCACCCGCGACGAGATGACTGCCCTCGCGAACGACCTCCGGTCGCTGGGACAGCCGGTGGTGGCGGGCTTCTCCACGCATCCCGATTGGGACCACGTGCTGTGGCATCCGCTCTTCGGCGACGCGCCGCGCTACGGCACCGCCCGCAACGCAGCGTCGATGCGGCAGCTCCTGTCGGATCCGGACTGGAAGACCCGCGTCGCCGAGGTCATGCCGCCGGAGTACGTCGAGCAGATCCCGATGGACCTGTTCGGGCTGGTCGACGGCCTTCCCGCCGGCGCCGCCCAGGTCCCCTGGGACGGCCCGACCATACGGATCCTCGAGCACCGGGCGCACGCGGAGGGTCACGCTGCGCTGCTGGTCGAGGAGGCGGGCGTCCTCGTCGCGGGAGACATGCTCTCCGACATCCTGATTCCCTTCCTCGATCTGGATGCTGCTGATCCCGTCGGCGACTACCTGGCCGCCCTGGAGATGTTCGACAGCGTGGCCGGCGACGTGGTCGCCGTGGTGCCCGGGCACGGCTCCGTGGGCGGGGCAGGAGAGCTCCGGACGCGCATCGACCAGGACCGCGCCTATGCGGAGGCGCTGGGAAACGGAACCGGAATCGATGACGCGCGCGTCGGCCCTTCGGCCCCGCTGGAGTGGCTGGCCGACGTGCACGACTGGCAGGTGCAGCAGATCAGCGAGAAGCGGCAGGACGCGAAGACGGAGTAGTGGCCGACGACAAAGAAGAAGGGGAGCCCGCAGTGCGCGAGCTCCCCTTCCGTGTTCTGCTACTTGGCTGCCTTCGCGGAGGCGAAGCTGCTGACGCACTGACCCTGGTTCTTGAACACCGGAACGGTGCTCGTCGCCCAGCCTCCGTTCTTGCAGTCGTCCTTGCCGGCTAGCTTCACCGGCTTCGGCGCCTCGGCGAAGGTGTAGCTGGTGCCGGCGAAGTTGATCGCGCTGATCACCCCGTCGCCCACGACGCCGGAGCCGAGGAGAAGCCGAAGGCGGTGACAACAGCGTTGGGGAAGTACGCTCGCCATTCGTCGAGCGTTCCCCAGTAGTCCGACCCATAGCCGCCACCGACATTCGGAGCGCCGTCCTTCACGAACTGCTTCGCTCCGTTGTTGAGCCACCAGGTGTTCCCGTAAACGCCGGGCTCGCCGATCAGGATCCCGTCCGCGGAGCCGTCGTTGTCGAAGTCCACGACGAGCTGGAAGCCGGGAGGGGTCGTTCCCGTGGTGGCGGTGTAGCTCAGGCTGGGCTCACCGACGGTCGTCAGGGGCTTTGAGGTCGCAACGTATTCGGCGACCTTCTTGACGCCGCCGGCAATCAACGGATCGGCCTCGGTCCAGATGTGTAGCCCAGTGCCGACGACCTCGTAGTGGCCGGCAGCGCGCGTGTCCGACAGCGTGGGCGCGAAGTCGTCCGGGACGTGGATGACGGACGCTTCCGCGGCCTGCGCCGGCGTTGCCAGGAGGACGGTGAGCACGGCTGCTGCGATGCCGCCGATGACTGACTTCTTCAAGCGATCTCCTCTGAGAGTGGTGGCGCAGGGCCTGCGCCGGCGGCGATCCTCTCACGGGGTCGCGACGGGGAGCGGGACGACATCCGGTTGTCACCGCGATGCGTTCGAAGTGCAGGATCCGGTCGGGGACCTTGCCCGGCATTTCGGACCTCCCCGGGAGACACCGCCCGCATAGGCTTCCGGGGTGAGCGAAGCGCTGGACGACGGCCCGTTCTTCCACGGCACGAAGGCAGACCTGCGGGTCGGCGACCTCCTCACCGCGGGTTTCCGGTCGAACTACCGGCCCGAGATCGTGATGAACCACATCTACTTCACGGCACTGCGCGACGGTGCCGGGCTTGCCGCCGAACTCGCGGCCGGGGAGGGTGCGCCTCGCGTGTACCTCGTCGAGCCGACGGGACCGTTCGAGAACGATCCCAACGTGACCGACAAGAAGTTCCCCGGCAACCCCACCCGGTCGTACCGGAGCACGGCCCCGCTCAGGATCGTCGGAGAGGTCACCGACTGGACGCCGCTGACTCCGGAGGTGCTGCAGACCTGGCGGGAACGGCTGGCGGCGCTCGCCGCGGACGAGCGCGGCGAGATCATCAACTGAGGCAGTCGGTCACCCGGCGCGTGCGTCGGCCGGCGAAAACGCGCGGTCGGGTGCAGCTTCGGGGAACTACTGCGGTCGCACGTCGTCCCGCTGCCGGGTGAGGTAGGCGACCTCGGCCGAGTTGCCGGCGAGGCCGATCGCCGAGTCATACGCCTCACGGGCTGCCGTGCTCGAGCCCAGCCGTCGCAGCAGTCCGGCGCGCGCGGCGTAATAGGCGTGGTATCCCGACAGCCCGGGCTCGAGGCCGTCGAGAAGCGCCAGTCCAGCCTCGGGACCGTCGCGCTCCGCCACTGCGACCGCCCGGTTGAGGCGCACGATCGGCGAGCGATCGAGGCGCACGAGCTGGTCGTAGAGCGCGACGATCTGCGTCCAGTCGGGTGCGTCGCCGTCGGTGTGCACCGCGTTGATGGCCGCCAGCAGCTGGTACGGGCCCGGAGCGACTCCCGAGGCCAGCCGCTCGCGGACGAGGGCGTGGCCCTCCGAGATGAGCGCGGCGTCCCACCGGCTCCTGTCCTGCTCGGCGAGCGGAACCAGTTCCCCGGCCGAGGACACTCGTGCCGGGCGCCGCGCGTCGGTCAGCAGCATCAGCGCCAGGATCCCGGTCACCTCGCCGTCGAGGGGAAGCAGCTCGTGCAGCAGCCGGGCGAGCCGGATCGCCTCACCCGTCAGATCCTCGCGAACCGGAACCGAATCGGGGCCGGACGCGAGGTACCCTCGTTGAAGATGAGGAACAGCACCGCCAGCACCCCGGACACCCGACCCGGCAGATCCTCGGCCGCCGGCACCGAGTACGGGATGCGCGCGGCCGCGATCTTCGCCTTGGCGCGGGTGAGGCGCGCGCCCATCGTGGTGTCCTGCACCAGGAACGCGGAGGCGATCTCGGGCACGGTCAGTCCGCCGACCATCCGGAGCGTCAGCGCGATGCGGGCCTCCATCGCCAGCGCCGGGTGGCAGCAGGTGAAGATGAGCCGCAGCCGGTCGTCGTCGATCGCACCGAGGGGTTCCGGGTCTGTGCCGTACACGAGCTGCGCCTCCTCTGCTTCGCGTCGCGGCTGCTCTCGCGCCGGATCCGATAGATGGCTTTGTGCGTGGCGGTGGTCGTCAGCCAGGCGCCGGCATTGGGTGGGATGCCGTCGGCGGGCCAGCGCTCGGCCGCGACAGCGAACGCCTCGGCAGCGGCATCCTCCGCGGTGTCGAGGCTGCCGAACCGCTTCACGAGCGTCGCGACCACCCGCGCCCACTCGTTCCGGTGTGCGCGGGTGAGGGCGTCGTGTGCGTCGATCAGTCCTCCACCACCAGGAGGGGCCGCACCTCGAGACGGCGGTTGCAGGCCTTGGAGCCTTCGGTCATGAGCTTCAGCGCCACATCGAGGTCGGGCGCTTCGATGAGCCAGAAGCCGGCGGCCCACTCCTTCGTCTCGACGAATGGACCGTCGGTGAGGACAGGCTCGTCGCCGCGACCGTCGATGACGGTGGAGGCGGTGGGGTCGGCCAGCCCTCCGGCGAACACCCAATGGCCGCCTGCTCGGAGCTTGTCGTTGAACGCGTCGATCGCGACCGCCTCCTCCTCGGTGCCCGAGTTGCTGCGGTTGTCGAGGACGTTGACCAGGTACTGCATGCTCAGATCCTCTCGCTCATTCCGCGTTCCGGACACGGGGTCCGACGCCTTCGGGGATCTCCCCGTGCAGGTGTGGGGCGTACACGACCTTCATCGTGCGACCGTCGATCACGGTCGACTCGAGCAGGTCGAGGTCGAACTCGGCGCCGCCCTGGAAGAGGGCGGCGGTTCCGCTCCTCCCGGTGATCGCCGGGAACACCATCACCTCGAGCCGGTCGACGAGGCCCGCGGCGAGCAGTGCGCGGTTCAGGGAGATGCTGCCGTGGGACCGCATCGGCACGTCCGTGGTGCGCTTGAGGCGCTCGATGGCGGTCACCGCATCCTCGCGGAGAACGGTGGAGTTGTTCCAGCCGAGGGGCTCCTGGAGCGTGCGGGAGAAGACGATCTTCGGCAGCTCGTTCATCCGGTCGTAGTACGGCTCGTCGTACTCGGCGACGAAGGTGCGGAACTCGCGGAAGGTCGTCGCGCCGAAGACGAGCACCTGCTCCTGCGCGAAGGTGCGCACTCGATCCTGGCGGATCTCGGGCCCCTCCTTTCCCCAGTAGCCGGGCCATCCCTCGGCGGAGCCGTAGCCATCGAGGCTGCAGAAGAAATCGACGGTCAGTGTGGTGCTCATGGGCGGTGCTCCTCGTCTCTCGCCACCACATTCGATGGTGACTCTCACTCCTGCTACGAACGAGTCGGACCGTATTCGACAGCTCGGCCGGAAAAGATCCTGCGAGAACGGAACGGGGGCAGGTCCGGTGCTCGGGTGCTTGCGCGTCCGGAGGAGAGGTCGCCGAAACCGCCCGTGTTCAGGCGAAGCGCCGAGGGCTATCCTCGCCGCATGTGCCGCAACATCCGCTGTCTCCACAACTTCGAGCCGCCGACCAGCGATGACGAGGTGCGCGAGGCCGCGCTGCAGTTCGTCCGGAAGGTGAGCGGGTCCACCCATCCGTCGCGCGCCAACTCGGAGGCGTTCGCGCTGGCGATCGACGAGATCGCCGAAGCGACCCGTCACCTGCTCGACAGCCTCGTCACCAACGCTCCGCCGAAGACCCGGGAGGCGGAGGCCATCAAGGGGCGCGCCCGCCACGAGAAGCGGATGGAGCGCGAGGTGCGGATCCGGACGGCGACCGCCTAGGGCATGAACCGGGTCACCGGCCGGGTGACAAGTTCCCGCCTGCTGCCCACTGCCGGCCGGACGCGACGGCAGATGACGCTGGTAGAAAGACGAGGTGACCCTGACCCCTGGCTCCGGCATCCGCGTCGTGATGACGAAGTGGGGCGACCGGCCGCACTGGGAGTTCGACGGGTGGTATCTCGGCAGTGACGAGCACGGCGACTGGCTGGGCATCCCGGCCGGCACTGCGATGGACCGGCCCGGCGCCCACTACGTCGCCCCGACGAACCAGATCGGGCTGGTTCCTCCTCCCGGAGACGACGCCGACCGCGGGTGGCTGGCGACCTTCCACGACGTCGGCGGCCCAGTGCAGGTGTACGTCGACATCACCTCGCCACCCAGGTGGGACGGCCCGGTCGTCCGGGCCGTCGACCTGGACCTCGATGTGGTCCGCGGCAACTCGGGCGAGACGTGGATCGAGGACGAGGACGAGTTCACCGAGCACCGCATCGCGTTCGGCTATCCCGATGCCGTCGCCGCCGGCGCGGAGTCCTCATGCGCTCGGGTGGTGGGACTGGTGTCAGGCGGAGCAGCGCCGTACGACGGCACCGCCGGCGTCTGGCTCAGGCGGCTGGCCGACCAGCTGGGCGCCTGACCGGGTCGCTTCGTGCCGCGCCTCGTTGCGGACGCACCCGAGGGACAGCATCGCCGACCGAGCGGCAGCCGTCAGGCCGCCGGGTACGGCGAGGCGCTCTCCACGACGGGCAGGGCGAAGGTGTCCCGGATCAGGGCCGCCGAGGACTCCGGCGCGGAGGTGTCGGTGTCGATCGTCAGGTCGCTCGGGAGCGGGCTCATCGGTCCCGCAGGGTCGTCTTCTCGGAGCGATCTGAGGGTCCCGAGGTCGGAGAGCTTTCGGAACTGCTTGCGGTCGGGATTCTCGATGCGACGCTCCTGCTCATCCGCGGAGACGGCGAGCTCGACGAAGAGGACGCGTCCGCCCTCGGCCTCCACGAGCGCGCGCACGCGGCTCGGGAAGTCGTCGGCGACCGTTCTCTCTGGCGCGAAAGTGAAGATGAGCGAACGCCCGGCCTTGGCGGCCGCGTCGAACGTCGACATCCAGAACTCCTCCCGGAGGCGGACGAACTCGGCACTGCCGAACGGGAAGAGGGGAAGCAGAGCGTCCACGATCAGGTGGTTGTGGAACACGGGCAGATTCGTGATTGCGGACAGCGCGCGGGCCGTCGTGAGCTTCCCGGATGCTGCGGCTCCGTAGAGGAAGACCAGGTCCATGGCGCTCCAACGTAGTGCCCCGTGCGGCGCCGCCTTCCTCGGCCGTGGTCTCGTGGTGGTCGCTGCTGACTACTCGGCGCCGCGTCGGCGGTAGCGGACGTGGGTGCTCAGCGGCGAGTGGAGCACCTCGACGGGCTCGAAGTCGAAGCTGTCCACGCCATCGAACAGGCGCTCACCGCTGCCGAGCAGCACGGGCGCGATATCGAGCGTGAGCTCGTCGATCACCCCGGCGGCAAGGGCTTGCCGGACGGTCGACGCACCGCCGGCGATGTCGACGCCCCGGCCGGCGGCGACGTCCACCGCCTGGGCGTATGCGGCGTCGAAGCCCTCGGTGACGAAGTGGAAGGTGGTCCCACCCTCCATCTCGATCGGGTCGTGAGCGTAGTGGGCGAGCACGAACACCGGCGCGTGGTACGGCGGCTCCGCTCCCCACCAGCCGTTCCAATCGCCGCTCCACTCGCCACGGATGGGCCCGTACATGTTACGGCCCATGACATACGCGCCGCGCGGCCGCATGAGCCAGTCGGTCGCGGTCGCATCAGCATCGGTCGCCCGCGGATCGCCGATGTGCCATCCGTGCAGCTCGATGCCCCGCTTGCCGAGCCCGTTCTCGAGGCTCTGCTCGGGTCCGGCGACGAAGCCGTCGAGCGAGATGGACATGTGGCAGGTGGTGTCGGACATCAGTGCGTCTCCTCCGGAACGATTCCCTCGCCCATCCTGTCCCAGGGCGGCGGCCCAGGTCTCGCGCAGCCGCTCGCGGGTCGGTCCGGCCCAGGTGTCGATCTCGGGTGCGCCCGTTCGTCTAGAGGGTGAACACCCCTCATCGAACCGACACGGAGGACCCCATGGACAGCAAGCACATCACCGGCGTTCGCACCGTCAGCATCCCGGTCGACAACCAGGACGACGCCCTGCGCTTCTACACGAGCCTCGGCTTCTCGGTGCTGCGGGACGGGCCCACTCCCACCGGCCGATGGATCGAGCTCGCGCCCGGTTCGGCGAACGTTCTCCTGACTCTGCAACCGGCCGCCGAGGGCATCGTGCGGGGCGCGATCGGGATCCGCTTCACCTCGGACGACGTCGAGGCGGCCCACGCGGCGATGGCGGCAGAGGGCATCGACGTCGACGACATCCTGCTCTGGCCGGGCGTGCCCCCGATGTTCGCGTTCCGCGACCCGGACGGCAACGCGTTCTCAATCACCGGCACGACCGTCAGCGGCTGAGACGGCGCATCGCGCTGGTGCGCCCGTCTCGGCGGGACCGGGGAGGACAATCGAGCGTGCGCCGCGTCTCACGTCGCGGTGGAGCCAGCCGGTCCGAGGGGACGATGCGATGTCGGGTGCGGAGGTCGACGACGACTCCGCCGAGCGTCCCCGTGTCCCGTGGGGTCGGACTCGCGCGACGGCACCCCGCGTTCCGATCTCGCTTCCCGGCACCCCTCGAGCGTTCCCGCTGCTCTGGGCCGGCACCGGGGCGGCGAATCTCGCCGACGGCATCGCCCTCTCGATCGGGCCGCTGCTCGCGGCATCGCTGACCCGGGACCCGGCGCTGGTCGCGGGCCTCGTGGTCGCGCAACGTCTGCCCTGGCTCGTGTTCGTGCTGTTCTCCGGCGTCATCGTGGATCGGTTCGACCGCCGGATGCTGCTCGTGCTCGGCAACCTGGTGCGCGTGCTCGCTCTGGGCGGTGTCACGGTCGGTTTGCTCGCCGGAGTACGCGAGATCTGGATGCTCTACGCCGCCGGGTTCCTGCTCGGCATGGCGGAGACGGTGGTCGACAACGCCTCGCTCGCGATCCTGCCGCAGCTGGCCACGGCCTCCCGCATCCCTGACGCCAACGGCCGCCTCTTCGCCACGCAGTCGCTTCTCAACGAGCTGGTCGGCCCGCCGATCGGCGCGCTGATCTTCGCACTCTCCGCTACCGCCTCCTTCGCCTCCGGGAGTGCGGCGTTCCTGCTCGCGGCGGTCGTGTTCTGGATGCTGCCTCGGAGCGCGCGGAGCCCTGAGCCCGACAGGACGCCGGTACTGGAAGCCCTCGCGAACGGGGTTCGGGAGTTCGGCCGCATCCCGCTGCTCCTGCTCCTGTCGTGCACCGCTGCGGCCATGAACTTCTTCAGCGCCGCGTCCGGTTCAGTGCTCGTGCTGCTCGCTCAGGATCGGCTCGGACTCGAGCCCGCGGGATTCGGGTTGCTCATCGCCACGGGTGCGGTCGGCGGCGTGCTCGGGGGCCTTCTCGGTCCGGCGCTGCTGCGGCGGCTCAGCAACGGGCTGGTCATCGGCATCGGCACCGCGGTCGGAGGACTCGCCTACATGCTCATGGCCCTCACCACGTCAGCCTGGATCGCCGGGGCCGGCCTCGTCGTCGCCGGTTTCATCTTCACCGTCGAGAACGTCCTCGTGATCAGCCTGCGGCAGACGCTCGTCCCGACCGCCCTGCTCGGAAGAGTGACGAGCGTGTACCGCCTCATCGCTGTAGGGGTGATGCCACTCGGCGCCCTCGCAGGCGGGTTCATCGCTCGCAGTCTGGGGCTGGCCGCACCGTTCTGGATCGCCGGGGCCGCGATGGTGCTGCTGGGCGTGGTCGTGGGACCGGTGCTCGTCCGCTGGTCCCGGGTATCCGGACGCCCGGGTGCGGAACGCGACGGCGGCGAGGGGCGTGGATCGTCCTGAGGGCGAGTACATCGGCGCGCCCGTCGCCGTTCACGCGCTCGGGTCGTCCGTCAGATCAGCGTGACAATGAACCTCTCGGTTTTCCACTCGAACAGCTCGTGGGTGTCGAGCCTCTCCAGGCGCCCGTCGTCCTGGGAATCCCAGCCGTTCATCGCGTCTCCGGAGGGGATGCGCGCGATCGGGATCGGCGATCCTTCTTTATCTACGGCCTCGATGTCCTCGACCCTTCCTTCCACCGTGGCGAGCTCGAGTCCCTCGAGATCGTGGTGCGTCTCGTAGAGCTGGCCGTCCTGAGTGCGTATGCAGGTCCATCGCACGGTGCTGCCGCGCACTATCTCAGAGCCGCAGCAGGATTGCTCCCAACCGCCGACCTCCACACGTTGTGCCATGCCGAGACCATAGCCGCCCCTGGGCGCGCAGCGTCCTGGCCACTTCCGCCCAGGCTTTCGGCCGCTTGCGGCAGCAAGGTTGTGCGCGCCGCTGCTCTTGGAGAGCTACCGCAATGCGCGAAGGTAGCGCCTCCGGACGATCAACTGAGCTATCCGCAGGAGCGGGAAGAGGGCCCGCCAGGGCTGTTCCGCCGCGGCTCTCGTCAGCGATCGCACCGTGAGCACCACGTCGCCGTTGTCCCGGTGCAAGATGAAGGCCTCTTCGCCGCTCACCGGGTGCCCCGGCAAGGTCCGGTAGGCGAACCCGACTCGATCGGCCCGATTCACGACTGCCGTCACTTCCACGGGCTCGCGAACGCTGAGCCATCCGAGCTTGACGGTGATCGTCGGTCGATCGCCGACCGAGACCGCGGATGCCGGGTCGACGGCGAAACCGCTGGCGGTCTTCACGCCCCAGCTCAGGACCCTCTGCGCTGCTCGAGCCCACACATCCTCGCCATGCCCGACGACCGCGGAGATCTCCGAGCGGCGGTACTGAGGCTCCGAGGAGGGCCAGTCCACAAGGCCCGGATCAGTCACTGACCAACTATGACGTAGCCGAGCTATGGAATCTTCCGTTGGCTCTTCAAGGCGCGCACGAAACCAATCGTTCCGACCACAAGCATCGCCAGACCCAGCAACAATAGAACGGACCGAAGCGCGGTGATGCCCCCATAAGCGAGCAGGTTCGTGGTGATGACGAGGGCACCGATCAGAATCTGCAACGCATAAACCCATGCTGGCGTGGGCCGTCTCTCAGCCGATGGCATGGAAGCAGTTTATGCCGGGGCAACTCACTTCCCACCACGCCTTCTTTCCCTGTCGGAGGAAACGCGCAGAGCCAGGAAAGGCGTCCGCAGACTCTGCCACGATTGTCGCCATGGCAGACGACGGTGCGATCAAGAAGCCAGCCTGGGTGATTTCGCGAAGCACGACGGTGAATGCGGTATTCGGCGTGCTGTGGCTACTACTGGTGTTCCTCAATCTGCCCGGACTGCTGGAAGGGCCCCGCCCCGGTGGCTCCGCCCTTTCCTACGGCATTCTCTGGGTTGTTCTGGGTTTCCATGTCGCTGGCGTGGCCTGGGCAGTTGTGTCACTCGTGTGGACCCGCCGCCACATTCAACCCGATCGGTGACGGTACGGGCCACAAGACGGCGAACAGCCGAAGCGCTTCCGCCTCGATGGCCATGGAACGCCGCGATGCCATCGCCGCCGCGTCCGGCTCTGGGCCGAGTGGTCAGGGCGTCAGGCCGGGGCCACAACCTTCCGCATGACGGTCTTGTTCTTTCCGATGCGGCGCTCGAACGTGAAGCCGGCCTCCTCGAACATCCCCGGTGTGACATTGTGAAGGAACGACGACGAGACCCGCTTCCCCGGCTCGACGATGTTGGGAAAGGACACCACTTCACCACCGCCCGCCCGGGCGATGAGCTCCAGGGCACCCAACAGAGCCTCCAGCGCGACGCCCTTCCGCCGGTGGTCGCGGTCGACGAAGAAGCAGGTGATCCGCCACGGCGCGGGGTTCCGCTCGCCGGCGTCGTACTCCTTGCGGTGATAGATGTTGGGCAGCTCGACGGGGCTCCCGTACTGGCACCAGGCGATCGCCTGATCGCCTTCGAAGACGAGTGCCGCATGCGCGGCGCCTTCCTCGACGAGCCGTCGCTTGAAGGTGGCACGGTCGTAGTCGTCCTTGACGGTAGACGCGGTGCTCGAGTGGAAGTAGCTGCAGTAGCAGCCACCCCAGACCCCGTTGTGCTTCTCCGCGAGCGCGAGCCAAGCGGGATAGGTGTCCAGGGTGAGCGGCCTGATCACGTGCTTGGTCATGCGCCATTCTTGCGCCTCGACGGGGCACAGTCCCAGCCCCACTCACGGCGTGACTTCTTCAAAGGTTCGGAGCTGGACCGGTCTCGGCAGCTCGAGCGTCGAGGCGCGGCCGCCAGCGGCACCTGATGCGCGACCGCTGAGGTCGCCATCCGGATCCAGTGGTGCATTGAGGTCTAGAACTGCCGTCTGCCCGACCCGACGGGGCCAGGCCGGGACGGCACGAAGGAGCTGACTTGCGAGAAATGCTTCCGATCAGAAGGACTGCATCGCCGAGACGTCAGCGCGGCGTATTCCTGCGAACCCAGAGCAGGCTCGCCGTGAGAAGGATGATCCAAAGGACGTCGATGAAGATGGAACCCAACACGTGGGTTGGGGGAGCTTCCCTGCCTGCAGGTCCTCGCGGATTGAGGGAACGAAAAGCAGCAGGCACACGCCAAAGGCTGCGGTGCCCCCAATGCTCACGTAAGGATTCGTCGTGAACACCCACCAGGGCTTCTTAGGCGGAGCGATAGGACGCTTGTCGTGCACGAAGCCAATCGTGGCACCTGCGCGCGGCGAACGATGCCTGGCGGAGCGAGAATGACGCGTGCCTTCTCCTCGCAGCGCCATCGTCATACCCGGCCGGAACATGGGACCCTACGTCCCGCAACTGCTCTTTCCGACTTTCGCAGCCATTCGCCGCGGGGCTCAGTCCGAGCCGATCGAATGGGCCGCCCCCGAGACGATAGAAGGGCTGAGCCCGACACAGGTGGCCGAGTGGGTCGCCGCGCGCGTCGAACCCGCACTCACGTCCGCCGACCCCCGCTCGACGATTGTGATCGGGAAGTCGTTGGGCTCTTATGCTGCCTTCGCCACTGCGAGGCTCATGATGCCCGCCATCTGGGTGACTCCCTTGCTCACCGAACGGGTCGTGCTCGAGGCTCTTGAGCAGAGCGCTGCCCCGTTCCTCCTGGTAGGCGGGACAGACGATCCGCTGTGGAACGGAGAGACCGCTCGGTCCCTGACACCCCACGTTCTGGAGATTCCTGGAGGCGACCACGGCCTGTTCGTGCCCGGGCCGCTCGCTCTCTCCGCGATGAACATGGCCGAACTCGCGCGGGCGAGCGAGGGGTTCCTTGACGACGTTGTCTGGCCGCCGTAGGGAAGCGTCGATGCCAGGTGCTGGAGGCGTCCAGCAGTCAGTGACAGGAACGGTGAAGGCTCACCACCACCGGCATAGGTGACCGCCGCGTTCACGGGCGGCCTCCTGAGTACCAGCGGTGATCGGTCCCCGGTGCCGCGTCTCACTCCGGCATCCGCCCGGGGCTGCCGGTCGTCAGCGGGGGTGTGACCCCAGCCGATGGAGTGGCCGCTCGGCAGGCGTCTTGCACGGGAGACGCAACTGCACGGCAAACTGGCAACGCCGCGTAGGGCTTGGTTCGAGCTCGCTGCACCCCGGAAGGAGAGCTGGTGGGCGTTCGCGTAGGGCTCTGTGGTTGGACGGTCTCGCAGGCCTCTTATGTACGTCGTTTCCCCGTCGTCGAGGTGCAGCACACCTTCTACGAGCCGCCGTCAGATACCGTCCTGACGCGCTGGCGAAGCCAGGTGCCGGCCAGCTTCGAGTTCACGATCAAGGCGTGGCAGATCGTCACCCACGAATCCAACAGCCCCACCTACCGGCGACTGAAGCAGCCTCTGCCGGACAGTGCACGTGGACAAGTCGGAGGGTTCCGGACCTCGCCTCCGGTCCTCGCGGGATGGCAGCGGACCCTCGAGTGTGCCCGGATCCTGCAAGCCACCGCCGTCCTACTCCAGTGCCCGAAAAGCTTTCGCCCGACCGCCGACAACGTTGAACGGCTGCGGAACTTCCTGACGCAGGTGGAGCGGCCCGCCGGGCGGCTGCTGTGGGAACCCCGTGGCGACTGGCCCACGCAACTGCTCACGGAACTCTGCGCCGAGCTGGATCTCGTCCACGTCGTCGATCCCATGCTTAGCGAGACCGTGACGCCCGAACAGACCTATTACCGCCTGCACGGCACCACCGGCTCGCGGCACGTCCACACCGACGATGAGCTGCGCCGGCTGCGGGACATGGTCGACGGCCGGGAGTCGCCTTACGTCATGTTCAACAATCTGCCCCGCGTCGGCGACGCAGAGCGGTTCCTCGCGCTGCTTTGATGGAGGCAAGTGCACGACGGCACCGCGCGGAGGAAGCCGGATCCTGGAAAACGATGGTGCTACTCGGAGGGATGCGGCTTGACGTGCCAGCGATCATTCGGGAAGTCGAATAGCCAGTCTGCCCGCCGCGCCAGGGGCATGCCGATGATGACGTTAAGCGGTGACGGAAGCACCGCATTGAGGGCTCCGAGATCGAGGACGACGCCCGCGCTGGGACCGAAGAGCTGGCCGCCGATACGGCACTCGGAAACGATGCAGCGCGTCCCCGAGACCTGGTCGCCGACCGAGTCGAAGCCGGACGACTTGCTGCCGCTCGTGACCACGATTCGCGGGTGAGTTCGCGCAAACTCGCCATCGACCACCGTGAGCGAGGCCCCGCTGTCCCACAGCGCCAATACGGTCGTCGAGCCGAAGTCGACGGCGACTCCAGGTGAACCATTTCCCCGCCGCACGAGTTCGAGGTCCTCGTCGCGAGCACCGATCGGGCCGTCGAGCTCGAGCCGGTCGCTGCTGAATCGGAAGAAGCAACGATGCTCTCCGAGGACGTCCATACCCAGCAGCGGACGCCTCGGCGGGTCTGAACGGTTGGCACGAACCGAACGCGCTGTCAGTTCGCCCACCTCGAGTTGGTCGACGACGACGATGTGGTCCCCGGAGACCGTCGCGTTCGCTCCGCGGGCGGCACTCATCCCTGACACCGGGAGCTCTCTGAGGGCGCCCAGATTCGGAACGCTCGACGTTCCTGCCCCGGTATCAACGACGAACCGAAGAGGCTCACCGTTCGCGAATCCTTCGACGACGAGCACCACCGACTCGGGCTCCAGCTCGTCATCCTGCTCGTAGGAAAGGGCGACCGTGACCACGACCGCAGTGTCCCATGACCCGACTTCGATCATCACCCTCCGCGGCGGGGAACCCTGTGCTGGCCGACCGGCCTTCGCGGAGGTTCTCGTTCGCCTCTCGGCGTCGATTCGGGAGATCGTCCAGTGCTTGGTCCGGCGTAAGAGGCGGTTCCCACAACCTTGTGGGCGGGCCGAGGTGGGCACTTGCGCCGGCTGTGTGGGGAGGCGAGAGTGTGGGCTCGAGCCTTTGAACGAGGGCAAGCAGCGCAGGTCACGGAGAAGCGCCATGAGCCAAGTGATCGTCAATCAGACCATCACCGCGGACGGCTACGCCGCCGGGGTCAACCAGACCGAAGAGCGCCCTTTCGGCCAGGACGGCGGCGACGGGTGGGGCGACAAGCTCCACGCCTGGATGTTCGAGCAGGCCGAGGAGAACAAAGCCGAAGTCGAACAGATGGCCGGTGCGCGCGTGCACATCATGGGTCGGAACATGTTCGGGCCGGTGCGTGGCGAGTGGGACCGGGAATGGAAGGGGTGGTGGGGTGACGACCCGCCGTTCCACGGTCCCGTGTTCGTCCTCACCCATCACCGGCGCGACCCGCAACCGATGGAGGGCGGCACCACCTACCACTTCATCACCGACGGCGTGGAATCGGCTCTTGACCAGGCACGCGCGGCGGCGGGTGACGGCGAGATCTCGATCCAGGGTGGTCCGGACACGATCAACCAGTACCTCGCCGCAGGACTCGTCGACGAGCTGCGGCTGCACATCGTCCCGCTGACCCTAGGCGCCGGCGCTCGTCTGTTCGACGGCGTCCCTGCACTGGACCTGCAACAGGTCTCTGCGCGGGTAGCGAGCACGGTCATCCACGTGACGTACCGGGTGTTGCGATGACCGGCACTGGTGGCCGGCGCCACGACGCGAACAGAGCAGTGCCGGGCCCTGGTGTGGCCTGCCCATGACTCGCCAGGAGGAGCTGCGCCCGCGGTGCGACTCCTCGTAACGGAGCCCTAGCCCGCCACCTCCACCGCCTAGGCTCGTCGGGTGCCTGAAGAGCAGTACATCCATGGCCACCACGAGAGCGTGCTGCGGTCGCACACGTGGCGGACGGTGGAGAACTCCGCCGCCTACCTGGTTCCGCACCTTCGCCCGGGGCTCGACGTGCTCGACCTGGGCAGTGGTCCCGGCACGATCACCGTGGATCTGGCGCAGCGCGTCGCGCCGGGCACTGTGATCGGCATCGATGCCGCGGACGAGATCGTCACCGCAGCGACGCAGCTCGCGGGGAGCGGGGCCTCACCAACGTCACGTTCCGCACCGGCAACGCCTACGCGCTCGACCTGCCCGACAACGGCGTCGACATCACGCACGCCCACCAGGTGCTGCAGCACCTCGCGGATCCCGTGGCGGTGCTCGTCGAGATGGCGCGCGTCGTGCGGCCCGGCGGCATCATCGCCGCGCGCGATGTCGACTACGGCGGCGCCATCTGGTACCCGGAGCCCGCGGGGATGGACGAGTGGCTGCGCGTGTACGCCGCGGTGCACCGGGCCGGTGGGGGAGAGCCGAACGCCGGGCGCCGGCTGCGTGCCTGGGCGCACGCCGCGGGCCTTGTCGAGGTGACCTCGAGCGCATCCGTCTGGGGCTTCAGCGAGCCGGACGAGCGGAAGTGGTGGGGCGAGCTGTGGGCCGACCGGGCTCTGCACTCCGACTTCGCCAAGCAGGCGGTGGAGGGCGGCCACACCACGCAGGAGGGCCTGGAGCGGATGGCTGGGGCATGGCGCGAGTGGGCGGAGCATCCGGACGGCTGGTTCTCCTTCCCGCACGGCGAGATCCTCGCGCGGGTTCCCTGACTCTGGCGCGTCGCGTCCGCGCTTCGTAGGGTGCGATAAGGCGCCGCTGTATCCCGGTCGCTTCCGTGACCACCGGCGGCGGAGGACGGAGCGAACCATGAGCGCGGCCACGGACATGATGAAGAACATGCCGATGTCGGACACGTCGGTGATGTCGACCCTCGACATGACGGCGGTCCAGAACTGTATCGACGCGTGTACCGCCTGTATGCAGGCGTGCACTATGTGCGCGGATGCGATGGCCGGCATGGAGGGCATGAGCACTTGCGCGGCGCTCTGCGCCAACTGCGCCGACGTCTGCGACACCATGATGCGGATGATGCTCCGCCCCATGGGCATGGAGCGGGACAGCATGATGACCATGCTCGAGGCGTGCATCGCGATGTGCCGGGTGTGCCGGGACGAGTGCTCCACGCACATGGAGATGAGCGAGACGTGCGCCATGTGCGCGACCGCGTGCGACGCCTGCATGACGGCCTGCGAGGACATGCTCACGGCGCTCCGCACCTCCTGACGCCGGCAAGCGCCGAGCTTTCCGAGCGTCGTGGGCCGGCCATAGCCTGAGCCCATGGTCGTCGAACCCGCGCTGCTCGGCTGGATGCTGGACTCGGATCCCGCGCTTCGCTGGCAGGTCGAGCGCGACCTCGCGGGTGCGCCGCCCGAGGTGTGGCAGGCGACCCGTGCGCGCATCGCGACGGAGGGCTTCGGCGCCCGCCTGCTCGCGGCGCAGGATCCGGACGGGCAGTGGGCGGGGGCTCCTACTTCCCACGCGGCTTCGACTTCGCGGAGACGCAGGTCGAAGGCGCCGGGCAGCCGTGGACCGCGACCACCTGGACGCTCACCACCCTGCGCGAGTGGGGACTGGATGCGGCCACCCTCGAGGGCACGGCGGCGCTGCTCGCCGCGAACAGCCGGTGGGACTACGACGACCTGCCGTACTGGGGCGGGGAGGTCGACTGCTGCATCAACGCGATGACGCTGGCGAACGGAGCCTGGCTCGGAGCGGACGTCGGGGAGCTCGCCCGGTGGTTCCCCGAGCACCGGCTGGCCGACGGCGGCTGGAACTGCGAGTGGGTGGAGGGATCGACCAGGTCCTCGTTCCACTCGACGCTCAACACCCTCAAGGGCGTGCTCTCGTACGAGAAGGCGACCGGCGGATTCCCGGAGCTGCTCGCCGCTCGGCACGCGGGGGAGGAGTACCTGCTCGAGCGCCGGCTGCTCCACCGGCTGTCGACGGGCGAGCCGGTCGCGTCCTGGGCGCAGCACTTCGCGTATCCGTTCCGCTGGATCTACAGCGCCCTCAACGCGGTCGACTACTTCCGCAGCGCCGCTCTGCATGACGGGACGGCGCCGGACCCGCGCCTCGCCGAGGCCATCGAGGTGATCCGAGCGGCGCGGCAGGAGGACGGGACGTGGATCCAGGAGCGCCGGCACCCGGGACTCGCGTGGTTCGAGATCGACGTGCCTGTGGGGGAGCCGTCGCCGTGGCTCACCTTCTACGGCACGCGGGCGCTCGCCTGGTGGGACGACGCCCGGTAGGAGCGTGTGGACCCTCGCAGGTCAGAGCTGGGCGACATTGAAGCGGTGACGCCCGACGGCGAGCACGGAGTACGCCGGGTGCAGGGCGACCGGATCGCCCACCGTCAGCGAGAGCTGCAGGGAGCTGTGGTGCCACACCCAGCGCTCCTCGCCGGTCTCCCAGAGCTGAAGCTGAACCCAGCCGCCGGCGCCGACCTCGGTGCAGACGGCGTCCGCCCAGCCGCGCGGAGTGGCGGTCGCCAGCCGCAGACGGAGCAGGGTCATCGCGTGACCGGGCCGGTCGTCGACGCACAGCGCACCGTGCTCGCAGGTGGCGATCACGTTCTGCTGTGCCCGATCCCGGATCATCCGGTGCTCCTCCCTCTGGCGTCGTCTCAGGCTAGGCGGGCGGTCGCGCGGCGCCGAGGGGCGCTGTCACGGATCGCAACACTTCAGCTCTTGCCGCCACCCGCGCTTTCCCGCTACGTTGGCGGTTCACGTTCAGAAGAAAGGAGACCACGATGACCGAGCCCACCACGCCGTTCGCGCCGGCCGCGCCATTCGCTTGTGGCTCCTTCAAGGTGGTCCAGGCTTAAAGCCGGAACCTCGGCCCCGACTCTCCGGGGCATCGACGCACGCGACCTCCGGGTCGCCCGACGCCCCGCGCGTCCGCGCCTCGGCGCGCCGTGCCCATCACGGGCACTTCGTCACGCACGACCTGAACGAAGAAGGCAACTTCAATGAATACCGTCCTCGAGATCCGATCGGATCTCGACCACCGAATATCCATCGACACGACGGCAGGCGACCTGCGGCTGTGGGATCGGATCGCCCTGCGCATCGGGCTTGCCCTGCTGCTCTGGGGCGGCCGTCACAACGGGGCGGTCGATCCCGCCGAAGCGCATCGCCTGATGCTGGCTCGCCGTACTGCCGAGCGCGAGCGGGACGCCCTGCTCGCCCGCTCGGGGCTCTACCGGCGGCCGTGACGCCCGTCACGCATCGAAGGCCTGTCACGGCTCGAAGGTGAGCCGGCCCTCTCCGGTGAGGGGGTCCAGCGTCACCGTGAGGAAGCCTTCGGGCGTCTCCACATCGAGCTCGGCCACCGGTCGGCCCTCGAGCCACGTCAGAGTCCAGGACGCCGCGTCCGGGGCGGAGCCTCCTGCGAGGAGCTCCGCCTCGGCCCGGCGCACCGCTTCCGCCGCCGCGGCGGGCAGGCGTGGTGGCGGCGCCTCGCCGAAGCGCCAGCGCGTGCCCAGCCCGATCACTCCTCAGCCCAGCTTGAACTCGTAGGTCACCCAGTCCGTCTTCTCGGCGACCGAGTCGTAGAGGCGGCGGGCGGTCTCGTTGTCCTCGGCGGTGATCCAGCGGATCACGCCGAAGCCGCGGTCGCGCGCCTCGTCCTTCAGGTGGTTGATGACGGCCGTCGCGACACCCTTGCCGCGGTGCTGGGGAGCGACGAACAGGTCCTCCAGCAGGAGCCCGCGGTCGTTCTCGAGCAGCCGCTCGAACTCCTGCACGTGTGCCAGCCCGAGGACGGCGCCGCTCGCGTCCACGGCGACGAGTCCGCGCACCGCCGACTTGTCGCCGTGCAGCCACGCCCACGCGCGCATCGCCCGCTCGTCGACCAGCGGCGTGTTGTAGAACTCCGCGTAGCCGGCGAACAGCTCGTACCAGGCGAAGAAGTCGCCCTGCTCCAGCGGCCGCACGGTGAGCTCCAGCGTGTTGCTCTTCGCGGTGCCGCCGGTGTTCTCGTCCTCGGTGCCCATGCTTGTCCCCTCAGTTCCCCATAGTGCTGTGTTGCGGATCGCCACCCGTGAGCGGTGATCCTGTATCTCTTGCCGGTCGTCTCAGAGCTCGTCGTTCGGCGCGAGCACGATCGAGGTCACCCGGACCTCCGGACCGTGCTCGAACGACAGATCGTCGATGCGGCCCACCGCACGAAGGTCCCCCTCGGCGAGCTGCAGCAGCTCCACCTTGCCGTCCGGCCCGGCGATCACGGCCGATGCTACTTGCGTCTTCTGTGAGGCCTTCGCATCGGTCTTCGCCCCGCGGATCCCGGTCAGTGCCTCCCCGGTCAGGGTCAGCAGCTCGGAAGTCGCCGACTCGATGAGCTGTCCCGGCGTCGGCCAGGCGGCGACGTGGACAGATCCCCCACGGAACCAGGACCAGGCCTCCTCCGTGGCGAACGGCACGAAGGGCGCAAACAGTCGCAGCAGCGTCTCCAGGGCCTCGCGGAGCGCCGCGATGGCGGAAGCCTGGCCGTTGTCCTCGGTCTCGCCGGCTCCGTACGCGCGCTCCTTGACGAGCTCGAGGTAGTCGTCGCAGAAGGTCCAGAAGAAGGTCTCGACCGTCTCGAGGGCGCGGGCGTGGTCGTACTCGTCGAGGGCCTCGGTCGCCGTGGCGACGACCTGGTCGAGCGTCGCGAGCATGCTCCAGTCGAGCGGATGCGTGACCGCGTCGCGACCCGTGCTGCCGGCCTCGCCCTCCGGGAAGCCGAGGATGAACTTGGCCGCGTTGAGGATCTTGATCGCGAGGCGGCGGCCCTTCCGGATTTGGGTCGGGTTCTGCGGGTCGAACGCCGCATCCGTGCCCAGCCGGCTGGACGTCGCCCAGTAGCGGACGGCATCCGAGCCGTGCTGCTCGAGGACCGCCGCGGGCGTCACCACGTTGCCCTTCGACTTCGACATCTTCTTCCGGTCCGGGTCGACGATGAAGCCGGAGATGGCCGCGTGCGCCCACGGGGCGTCGCCGTTCTCGAGGAGGGCGCGAAGGGCGGTCGAGAACAGCCAGGTGCGGATGATGTCCTGCCCCTGCGGGCGGAGGTCGTACGGATAGACGGTGGACCAGAGGTCCTCGTCGCGCTCCCAGCCGCCCGCGAGCTGCGGCGTCAGCGAGGAGGTCGCCCAGGTGTCCAGAACGTCGAGCTCGCCCTGGAAGCCGCCCGGCTTGCCGCGCTGCGACTCGTCGTAGCCGACGGGAGGCTCGGAGGAGGGATCGACGGGGAGCGCCGACTCCTCGGGCACGAGCACGTCGTCGAAGCGGGGGTTGCCGTCCTCGTCGAGCGGGTACCAGACCGGGATCGGCACGCCGAAGAAGCGCTGGCGCGACACCAGCCAGTCGCCGGAGAGGCCCTCGACCCAGTTCTCGAACCGCACCCGCATGTAGGAGGGGACGAAGTCGATGGTCCGCCCGAGGTCGAGGAGGCGCCGGCGGAGCTCCTCGTCGCGGCCGCCGTTGGTGATGTACCACTGGCGGGTCGACACGATCTCGAGCGGGCGGTCGCCCTTCTCGTAGAACTTCACGGGGTGGGTGATCTGCTGCGGCTCGGCGAGCAGCTCGCCCGTGGAGCGCAGCAGCTCGACGATCGCCTGGCGCGCGGAGAAGACCGTCTTGCCGGCCATCTGCTCGTAGGCCGCACGGCCCGCCTCGCTCGTGATGGCCTCCGGCGCCTCGCTCGCGAAGCGGCCGTCGAAGCCGATGACCGAGCGGTTCGGCAGGTCGAGGTCGCGCCACCAGACGACGTCCGTGACGTCGCCGAACGTGCAGTTCATCGCGATGCCGGTGCCCTTGTCGGGCTGGGCGAGACGGTGCGCGCGCACGGGGATCTCGACGCCGAACACGGGGAGGTGACCGTCTGGCCGAAGAGGTCCTGGTAGCGCTCGTCATCCGGATGCGCGATGAGCGCGACGCAGGACGGAAGCAGCTCGGGGCGGCTCGTCTCGACCTCGATGACGCGGCCGTCCGCTGCCGTGAACGCGATGCGGTGGTACGCGCCCGGCTGCTGGCGGTCCTCGAGCTCGGCCTGGGCGACCGCGGTGCGGAAGGAGACATCCCAGAGGGTGGGGGCGTCCGCCTGGTAGGCCTCACCGCGGGCCAGGTTCCGGAGGAACGCGCGCTGGGAGGCGGCTCGGGCGTCGTCGCCGATCGTGCGGTAGGTCTGGGTCCAGTCCACCGAGAGGCCCAGGGAGCGGAAGAGCGCCTCGAACTGCTTCTCGTCCTCGACGGTCAGCGCCTCGCACAGCTCGATGAAGTTGCGGCGCGAGATCGGCACCTGGTCGGCCGCCTTGGTGCTCTTGTTGTCGCCGCCTGCGAAGGGCGGCTCGAAGCCGCCGTCGTAGGGGAGCGTCGGGTCGCAGCGGACGCCGTAGTAGTTCTGCACGCGGCGCTCGGTGGGGAGGCCGTTGTCGTCCCAACCCATCGGGTAGAAGACGCGCTTGCCGCGCATCCGCTGGTAGCGGGCGATGGCATCCGTGTGGGTGAAGGAGAAGACGTGGCCGATGTGCAACGAGCCGGACGCAGTCGGCGGGGGAGTGTCGATCGAGTAGACCGAGGCGCGATCGGCGCCGTCCCGAGCGAACCGGTAGGTGCCCTGGGCCTCCCAGGCCTCGCCCCACTTGGCTTCGAGCCCCTCGAGCGCCGGCTTGTCGGGGATGTGGGCGTCGGTCATGGTGGGGCTCCGGTTCGCTATGTGCGGCACCGCGTGAGGGTGCCTGAATGTCGCCGCTCGCGCGGGCCCATCCAGAGTACCGGAGTGCGGAGGGGACCCGGCCGGCGGGGTCGTGTTGGGCGAACGCGGTGTCGAGGGCGCGCGGCGTCGTGGGTGACTGCGTGCCTTCGCTCTCTGACCAAATCACGGAGTATCGCCGTCAGGCCGGCCCGCATCGGCATGAACCGGGCCGTAAGGGGCGAATTCTCCTTGATTTGGTCAGGGGTACGCAGTACCCCGAGGGGTCAGCGGGCGGCTGCGACCTCGGGCTCCTGCTCGGCGGCGAGGATCGCGTCCGTCCCCGCCGGGATGCGGGGCGACAGGCGCGCGGCCGCGATCGCGCCGATCAGGGTGATGACCGACATGGCGCCGAGCACGATGCCGGGGTGCCACCAGGCGAAGTCGGTGGCGCCGCCGAGCAGGTCAGTGAGGAACGGGACGAAGCCGGACACGACCGCCGCGAGGCTGTAGGCGACGGAGAGCGCGGAGTAGCGGAAGTCGTCGTCGAAGAGGTCCGACATCAGCCCGCCGAGCGCGGCCCAGCTGAGGGTGGGCAGGATGCCGCCGATGACCATCGTGCCGACGAGGATCGGGAACGTCGAGAACTGAAGGAGGTAGTAGAGGGGGAACGCGACCACCAGCGTGCCGGCGGCGCCGATCGCGACCACTCTCGCCGACCCGATCCGGTTCGCCCATGCGCCGAACAGCGGGATCGTCACGAGTTGGAGGAGTCCGCCGACGGTTGTCGCGATGAGGAGGTCCTGGTAGCTGAAGCCGAGCTGCGTCACGCCGTAGTTGACCGTGTAGGTGTTCATCAGCGAGTACGAGCCGATTCCGAGCAGGGCCGCGGCGACCGCGACGATCAGGGCGAGAGGCTGACGGGCGAGCAGCGCGCCGAGCGGGAGGCGGTCGCGCCGCCCCTCGCGGAGGACCGCCTTGAAGACGGGCGTCTCGTCGATCGACCAGCGGAGGTAGAGGGAGACGAGCAGCAGGGGCACCGCGGTGAGGAACGGGATGCGCCAGCCCCACTCGGCGAGCTGGTCGCCGGGCAGGATCGCGGTCAGGAGCAGGAACAGGGCGGCCGAGAGGATCGAGCCGACCGGGGAGCCGAGCTGCGGGAAGGCGGCGTACAGGCCGCGCCGGCGGGGCGCCGCGTGCTCGGTGGCCAGGAGGATCGCTCCGCCCCACTCGCCGCCGAGGGAGAGTCCCTGGATGAGGCGCAGGGTCACGAGGAGGATCGCGCCGAGCCAGCCGGCGACGGCATAGGTGGGCAGGACGCCGACCAGGCCAGTGGCGACGCCCATGATCGCGATGGTGACGAGGAGGGTCTTGCGACGGCCGATTCGGTCGCCGAGGTGGCCGAAGAGGACGGCGCCGATGGGGCGGACGACGAAGCCGACGGCGATGGTGAGGAACGCCGTCAGGGTGCCGCCGAAGGCGCCCAGCGGTTCGAAGAACAGGGGGCCGACGAAGAACGCGGCGAAGTAGGCGAAGACGTAGAAGTCGTAGGACTCCAGCGCGGTGCCGACGAAGGACGCCCACACAACGCGGCGGGGGACCGAGGGAACCGGCGCTGCCGCCTGGTTGGGGGCGAGTGCTGTCACGCCGTGCTCCTGCAGAATGAGTGGTACTTGTTGTACCGAGTCCAGAAAGGGTCGGCATGAACGCTAGCAGGATCCCGAGCACCCTGGGGACGGGCGGCGCGACGCCGACGGGGCGCCCACGCCGGTCCTCTCGGGAGACCCTTCAGGACGCGGCCACTGAGCTGTTCCTCGAGCAGGGGTACGAGCAGACGACCGTCGACGACATCGCCCGTCGGGCCGGAGTCGCGCGTGCGACCTTCTTCAACTACTTCCCCGCGAAGGGGGACCTGCTGTGGGCGGACCTCGACCCCGTCCTCGAATCGCTGCCGAGTGCGCTCGCGGCGCAGCCGACCGGAGAGTCACCGGCAATCGGCGTTCGCACCGCTCTCGTCTCGCTGACCGGCCAGGTGCCGGTTGCGCCCGTCCTCCTCGTCGAGCGGCTGACGATCGGAGCGGCAGCCGAGGCGGCTCACGCCGGACTGCCGCGCATGCACGGGGTCGACGTCGCTCTGCGCCGGTTCACCCTGTCCCGCACCCACGCGCGGGACGGCATCCCAGAGGCTTTCGCGGCCGGCGCGACCGGTGTCCTGCTGGCGGTGGGCCGCCGCTGGCTCGCGGCGGGATCCGATCGCGGATCGCTGGGCGCCGCGGTCGATGCGGGCCTTGCCCCGCTGACCGACGCGTTCGCCCCGCTGCTCCCGCCCGCCTGAGCGCGCCCGCGCCCCCACGTCCTTCGCTCCACCCCTTCCCTTTCCCTCAGCAGGCAGAATCGGCCTCAACAGGCAGACTAGGCCCGCTGGCGCCTGCTGAAGCCAAAAGTGCCTGCTGAGGGATAGGGCCCAGCCCCTGTCCGTTGCCGGGGCTAGCCGCTCTCCTGCTTCCGCCGCCAGACCTTCTCCCCGAGGCACCGCCTCCGCTCATGGGCGCCACCTCCTCTCCTTCAGCAGGCAGAAACCGACGTCGGCAGGCTCGATTCGCCGAATCCGGCCTGCCGAAGTCGGAAAATGCCTGCTGAGCGAGAGTGCGACGCGAGGCCGGGACGCGGGGGCGGGTCGGACGGCAGGCGTGCGGCCGAGGGGTCGGGACGCCGGTGCGTCGGACGGCAGCCGTGCGAACGAGGCGAGTGGGCCCAGACCGGCCGCAGGCGCCGACCAGGCCGCGCCCCGTCGGCGCCCCAGCGGCACCTTGACGGGAGCCGTTAGACTCCTGGCAACGACATCGATCCGGCCATCACCGGGGAGTCTCCGGAAGAACGGCCGGGCGGCACGCCGCAGGGCTCAGTAGAACCGGACGGGCCGGCCCGTCATCGCCGCGAACGAGTGGATTCCGGAGCTCAGCGCCGGGATCAAACGGGGTGGTACCGCGTCGCAAGGCGTCCTCGTGCAGGAGCAGAAGCCTCGAGCACAGGAGCCAGATGTACCCCAAGGATCGGCCGGTCGGCAGCGCCGGGACGAACAGTGCCGAGCACAGCGGCGCCGCCTTCGGCATCGCCCCGTCACCGCGCTTCCCGGACATCGAGGAGGAGGTCCTCGCCTACTGGGCGCAGGACGGCACCTTCCAGGCGTCCATCGACCAGCGCGAGGGAGCACCCGAGTGGGTGTTCTACGACGGCCCGCCGTTCGCCAACGGCCTTCCCCACTATGGCCACCTTCTGACGGGGTACGCGAAGGACGTGTTCCCGCGCTACCAGACCATGCGCGGCAAGCAGGTGCACCGCCGCTTCGGTTGGGACACCCACGGTCTCCCCGCCGAGCTCGAGGCGATGCGCCAGCTCGGGATCACTCGCAAGGAGGAGATCGAGTCGATGGGCGTCGAGGCGTTCAACGCCGCCGCCCGCGAGTCGGTGCTCCGCTACACGCGCGAATGGCAGGAGTACGTCACCCGCTCCGCCCGCTGGGTCGACTTCGACAACGACTACAAGACGCTCGACATCACGTTCATGGAGAGCGTGCTGTGGGCCTTCAAGCAGCTCTACGACAAGGGCCTCGCCTACGAGGGCTTCCGCGTGCTCCCGTACTGCTGGAACGACGAGACGCCGCTGTCGAACCACGAGCTGCGGATGGACGACGACGTCTACCAGATGCGCCAGGACCAGACGGTGACGGTCACCTTCCCGCTCGTCGGCACCAAGGCCGAGAGCATGGGGCTCACCGGGACCCGCGCGCTCGCCTGGACGACGACGCCCTGGACCCTGCCGACCAACGTCGCGCTCGCCGTGGGTCCCGACATCGAGTACGCCGTCATCCGCTCGGGCCCGAACGGCACTCCGGACTCGGAGGCGCCGGACGGACTGCCGAACGACCTGGGGGAGTACGTCCCGCTCGACCGCGAGGTGCTCGGGGCGGACTACCTGCTGGCGGCGTCCCTCGTCCGCAACTACTTCAAGGACCTCGGCTACAACACCGCGGAGGAGGCAGAGGCGGCCATCGAGCGCCGGATCCCCGGCCGCGAGCTCGAGGGCATCGACTACGACCCGCTCTGGGACTACTACGTCGACACCGAGAAGTGGGGAACGCAGAACGCGTGGAGGATCCTCGTCGCGGACTATGTGACGACGACCGAGGGCACCGGCATCGTGCACCAGGCGCCCGCCTACGGCGAGGACGACCAGCTCATCTGCACGGCCGCAGGCATCCCGACCATCGTGTCGGTTGACGACGGCGCTCGCTTCCTGCCGATGTTCGGCGAGATCGCCGGACTCCAGGTGTTCGAGGCCAACAAGCCGATCACCCGGGACCTCAAGTCGCGGGGCCGGCTCCTCCGGCAGGCGAGCTACGAGCACTCCTACCCGCACTGCTGGCGCTGCCGTCGGCCGCTCATCTACAAGGCGGTGTCCAGCTGGTTCATCCGCGTCACCGAGTTCCGGGACCGCATGGAGGAGCTCAACCAGCGCATCAACTGGGTGCCCGACAACGTCAAGGACGGCCAGTTCGGCAAGTGGCTCTCGGGCGCCCGCGACTGGTCGATCTCGCGCAACCGGTACTGGGGCAGCCCCATCCCGGTGTGGCGCAGCGACGACCCGGAGTACCCGCGCGTCGACGTCTACGGCTCGCTGGACGAGCTGGAGCGCGACTTTGCCACTATCCCCAGGGATGCAGCCGGCCGACCCGACCTGCACCGCCCCTTCATCGACGAGCTGACCCGGCCGAACCCCGACGACCCGACCGGCAAGAGCACCATGCGGCGCATCCCGGACGTGCTCGACGTGTGGTTCGACTCCGGCTCCATGCCGTTCGCGCAGGTGCACTACCCCTTCGAGAACGCCGACTGGTTCGACTCCCACGCCCCGGCAGACTTCATCGTCGAGTACATCGGGCAGACCCGCGGCTGGTTCTACACGCTGCACATCCTGTCGACGGCGCTCTTCGACCGCCCCGCCTTCTCCAACGTGGTGAGCCACGGCATCGTGCTCGGCAACGACGGCCAGAAGATGTCGAAGAGCCTCCGGAACTACCCGGATGTGAGCGAGGTCTTCGCGCGCGACGGCTCCGACGCGATGCGCTGGTTCCTCATGTCGAGCCCCGTTCTGCGCGGCGGCAACCTGGTCGTCACGGAGGAGGGCATCCGCGAGGGCGTCCGCCAGCTGCTGCTTCCGCTCTGGAGCACGTACTACTTCTTCACCCTGTACGCGAACGCCGCCGGCGGCCCGGACGGCGCCGGGTACGAGGCGCGGATCCGGACGGACTCTCCGGACGTGCTCGACCGGTACGCGCTGGCGAAGCTCCGCGACCTAATCGAGACGGTCACCGCCGAGTTCGATTCGCTCGATGCGAGCAACGCGGCGCAGAACCTCCGCGAGTTCGCCGACGTGCTCACCAACTGGTACGTCCGCCGCAGCCGCGACCGCTTCTGGGCCGGCGACCAGGACGCCTTCGACACCCTCTACACGGTGCTCGAGACGCTCTCCCGCCTCACCGCGCCCCTGCTCCCTCTCGCGACCGAGAAGATCTGGCGTGGGCTGACCGGCCGCCGCAGCGTGCACCTGACCGACTGGCCCGATGCCGCCGCGTTCCCGGCGGACGAGGACCTGGTGCTCGACATGGACCGCGTCCGCGTCGTCACCTCGTCGGCCCTCGCGCTTCGCAAGCAGGCCGGCCTCCGCGTCCGGTTGCCGCTCGGCGGACTCACGGTCGTCACCGACCGCGCCGCCCACCTCGCGCCGTTCGAGGCGCTGCTGCGGGATGAGCTCAACCTCAAGGCGGTCACGCTCACCGACCTCGCGGACACGACCGCCGACGCGTACGGCATCACGAGCCGCCTCTCGGTGAACGCCCGTGCTCTAGGTCCGCGCATCGGGCGCGAGGTGCAGCGCGTCATCCAGGCCGCGAAGAGCGGCGACTGGACCCAGGACGGCGACACGGTGACGGCCGGCGGCATTGCGCTCGAGCCGGGGAGTACGACCTCGCCCTCGAGATCGCCGGCGGCGGCGACAACGCGATCGCCCTGCTGCCGGGCGGCGGGTTCCTCCTCCTCGACACGGCCGTGACGCCGGTGCTGGAGGCGGAGGGGCACGCGCGCGACCTGATCCGGGACATCCAGCAGGCGCGCCGGAGCGCTGGGCTGGACGTCTCCGACCGCATCGAGCTGCGCTTCGAGGGCGACGAGGACCTCGCCGCGGTCCTCGAGGCGTTCGGCGACCTGGTGCGCGCGGAGACGCTGACGGTCTCCTCGACTTCGCCCTGGCCGGCCCGGGCGCGACCGACCGCGTCCAGGACTGGGCGGACGGGCACCTCACGGTGCTCGCCGCCGGCAGCTGGGGTGCGACGCAAGGCGGGCGCTTCGAGCTGCGCCGCGCAGGACGGATGGTGAGCAATGTCTGATCGGGACAACCCGACCTTCGACCCGGACGACCCGAGGTTCGACCCTCGGTACGGCGGCCAGCCGCTGGAGGGCGATCCGGACATCGACCCGGAAGACGCGCTGCTCGATTCCGCAGCGGTCCAGCTGGGACCGGACACCCCGGAGTTCGGCCCCGAGCCGACCGCGGCGGATCGGGAGCGAGCGGATCGCGTGTTCGAGGAGCTGCTCTCGCGCCTCGGCGAGGGCGACCCGCAGCCGCGGCTCGAGCCGGTTCGGCGCGCCGTCGAGCTGCTCGGCGATCCGCACCGCGCGCATCCGGTCATCCACATCACCGGCACCAACGGCAAGACCAGCACGAGCCGGATGATCGAGAGCCTCCTGCGGGCGGCCGGCCTCCGCACCGGGCTGCTCACGAGCCCGCACCTGACGCGCTTCAACGAGCGCATCCTCATCGGCGGTGAGCCCATCTCCGACGAGCGCCTCGCCGCCAACTGGGAGGACATCAAGCCGTACCTCAAGATGGTCGACGACGCCCTCACCGAGGCGGGGGAGATCCGGCTGACCTTCTTCGAGGCGCTCGTCATCCTCGGATTCGCGGCGTTCGCCGACGCCCCCGTCGACGTGGCCATCATCGAGGTCGGGATGGGCGGCGAGTGGGATGCGACCAACGTCGTCGAGAGCCAGGTCTCCGTCTTCACGCCGATCGCGCTCGACCACCAGGGCCGGCTCGGCAACACGGTCGCGGAGATCGCGCGCACCAAGTCCGGCATCATCAAGCCGCTGTCCGAGGTGGTCAGCGCGACGCAGTCGCCGGCCGCGCTCGCCGAGCTGCAGCGGGCCGCGGACCTCACCGAATCGCGGCTGGTGGTCGAGGGCAGCGGCTTCTCGGTCGAGACGTCCGTCGCCGTCGGCGGGCAGATCATCACCGTGCACGGGCGCGCCGGCGAGTACCGCGACCTCCTCCTGCCCCTCTACGGCGAGCACCAGGCGCACAACGCGGCGCTGGCGATCGCGGCCGTGGAGTCGTTCCTCGGCGGCGGAACCACGCGCCTGGAAACTGAGGTCGTGACCGAGGGGCTTGCAACCGTCACCTCGCCCGGCCGGCTGCAGCTCGTGGGCGTCGAGCCGAGCGTCCTCGTCGATGCGGCTCACAACCCGCACGGCGCCCAGTCGCTCGCTGCGGCGCTCGGCACCTACTTCTCGTTCTCGCCGATCATCGCCGTCGTCGGCGTGCTCGCCGACAAGGAGGCAGAGGGGATGCTGCGGGCGATGAACGGCGTCGTCGACGAGTTCATCATCACGACGGCGCCGTCCGATCGAGCCCGGGATGCCGACGACCTCGCCGCCATCGCCGTGCGCGTCGCGGGCGCCGACCGCGTGAGGGTGGAGCCGTCGATCGGCGCGGCCCTCGACGCCGCACGGGAGGAGGCGTCCGAGCAGCCCAACGGGGCGGTTGTCGTGTTCGGCTCGATCACCCTGGTCGGCCATGTGCTGGACATCGCCGCCGACGAGGGCTGGAAGCCCTAGCCGTGGCGCGTGAACGGCGTGCTCGCGGAGTCCAGGAGACCCTCGGCGCCATCGTCCTGGTCACCGAGATCATCGTCGTGTTCCTCGCCGCGCTCGTCATCAACGGGCTCGGCGCGCTGCCTCCTGCGCTCGCGCTCGGGGGCGGCGGCGCGCTGATCCTGCTGATGATCGTCGCCGCGGGAACCCTGCGCTGGCCGATCGGGGTCGTCCTCGGGTGGCTGGTCCAGGCGACCGTGGTCGCCGGGGGACTGCTCGTTCCCGACCTCTTCCTGGTCGGTGGCCTCTTCGTGGCCATCTGGGCGTACTGCATGATTATGGGCGGACGCATCGACCGGCGGAACGCCGCCGGATAGGAGGACGAGTGGACATCGAA
This sequence comes from Naasia aerilata, assembly GCF_030296595.1. GTDB lineage: Bacteria > Actinomycetota > Actinomycetes > Actinomycetales > Microbacteriaceae > Naasia > Naasia aerilata. Next base: position 2,275,631 of record NZ_AP027731.1, read on the forward strand.
GAGACCCTGGTGCTGGTGAAGCCGGACGGCGTCGCCCGCAACCTGACCGGCGAGATCCTGCGCCGGATCGAGGCGAAGGGGTACGCCCTCGTCGACATCAAGCTCGTGCAGCCAGACCGCGACCTGCTCGCCCAGCACTACGCCGAGCACGAGGGCAAGCCGTTCTACGAGCCGCTCGTGGAGTTCATGGAGTCGGGTCCGGTCGTCGCCATCCGCGTGACCGGCAACCGGGTGATCGAAGGCTTCCGGTCCCTCGCCGGCGCCACCGACCCGACCACCGCCGCCCCCGGCACCATCCGCGGGGACCTCGGCCGCGACTGGGGCCTCAAGGTGCAGCAGAACCTCGTGCACGGCAGCGACTCCCCGGAGTCCGCGGCCCGCGAGCTCGCCCTCTGGTTCGACTGACCCGATTCGCTGAAGTCGCGCATGGTGCGCCCTAGCGGGACGGGGTGGCCGGTTGACGCGCGAACCTTCGGCGGGGTCCAGGTCGGGCTTAAGACGTGGAGTGGAGAGGTCGTCACGTGCACCGCTTAGTGCGGTTGAGCGGGGGAGCGCAGGCGCCGAGCGCGGTCCTGGGCACCGAGCGCGGCCCGTGACGACGAACGCGGGGCGTCTACGGGGCGCGCTCGTCGTTACGGACCGCGCTCGCTAGAGGACGGCCGCGCTCGGTGTCTGAGGCCGCGCTCGACGCGACGTGCGCGCGCGAGTCGGCGTCCTCCGTCTGTCTTAAGCCTCGCCCTCAGGCTTCGCGGGTTCTCGTCCGCCGATCGGTGGGTTTCGAGACGCGCCTGCGGCGCTCCTCAACCAGCGGTTATGGGGGTGCCGCGGAGCTGGAGGAGCGGGCTGCCCGCGAGGAAGCGGGTGGGTGTTCGAGACGCGCCTGCGGCGCTCCTCAACCAGCGGTTAGGGGTTGCCTCGGAAAGCCCGCTGATTGAGGAGCCCGCGCAGCGGGCGTCTCGAAATCGGCACCGGACGCGACCGGGAAGCCGCGAAGCCGCGCCTCAGCCGCCGAAGAGGACCGTGAGGAGGGTCGGGAAGTTGGCGAGCACGATCGCCACGATCACCAGGTAGTTGAGCAGCACGATCAGCCACGTCCACGGCAGGGCCTGGCGGAACAGTGACGCGGCGCTCTCCGGGAGGCCGAAGTTGCGCGCGAGGTTGTTGATCGTCCCGTACCAGAACAGCGGGATGACGACCAGCCAGACGAGCATGCACCAGGGGCACAGGGTGCCGATGACGAACACGGTCTGCGTCACCAGCCAGTGGATGAAGACGAAGGCGCCGAGCAGCCCCAGGTTGAAGAGCACCCAGAACCACCGGGCGAAGCGCGCGCCAGCGAGGATCCCGACACCGACCGCGACCGGTGCGACGAACGCCATGAGCCCGATCAGCGGGTTCGGGAACCCGAACAGCGACCCCTGCCAGCTCTTGATCACCTCGCCGCACGCGACGAAGGGGTTGATGTCGCAGTTGAGCTTCGTGCCCGGATTCTGGATGATCGCGAAGCGGTCCAGGGTCAGCTCGAACGCCGAGTACAGGCCGATCACGCCGGTCACGATGTACAGGATGGCGATGCCGACCGGCTGTCGCGCCGGGGTCTCCGCCGTCATGCGAGCGATTCTCGCATGCGCATCCCGGCACCCTCTGCAGCGGCGGGTTGTCGTGCCGTTCGACGGAGGGAGGGACGCGCGTGCGATAATCGGACGCAGACCCGCGCCGCGCGCGGGACGAAGAACTTTCCCGGCACGCGAAAGCGGAGCCCGGGTGCGGATCAACGGATCCGCTGGGCGTCCCAGAACGCCGCGAGCGGAAGCTCGGCACGAGGATTCGATGGGCAGGACCCATCGCGAAGCACGGGATGTGGCGGCGCGGAGGCCGGTCCCGCAAGGAGTGCACCAGGAATGGTGGAAGAGACGAACCCCACGAACGAGTCGGGCTCCACGGACGACTCGGCCCCCGCGATCGAGACGACGCCCCTCGCCGAGACGGCTGAGACCGGGAATCGACGCCGGCGCACGTTCATGCCGCGTCGGGCATCCACCGGACTCGGCACTGTGCCGGTCGTCGGTCCGGACGAGGTCGAGGCCGTGATGAGCGGCGCGTCGGCTCAGGCAGCCGCCGAGCAGGCCGCAGCCGATGCGCCTGCCGAGCAGCCGGCGGAGGACGCACCCGCTGCTGCGACGGAGCAGCCGGACGCCACCGAGGCCGAGGCTCCCTCCGCCGAGCCGCCGGCCGCCGCACCGCAGCCGGCGCCCGAGCCCGCGCGCCCGCCCGGACCCACCACCGCGATCTTCTTCCAGGCCCCGCCGGTGCTCGCGCCGCTGCCTGCCCTTCCCGACGATGAGCCGGAGGAGCAGGACGAGGAGTCGTCCGCCCCGTCCTCGACCAGCCGGCGCCGCAACCGCCGCCGCTCGGGCAGCGGAGGCGGCGACGACCGTCCCGCCGACGAGGTCCAGGAGGCGGCTCCGCGCCCCCGCCGCCGCGTCATCGAGGAGATCACCGAGCCGCAGAAGGTCAAGGGCTCCACGCGGCTCGAGGCGAAGAAGCAGCGCCGTCGCGACGGCCGGGATGCCGGACGCCGTCGCGCGGTCGTCACCGAGGCCGAGTTCCTCGCCCGCCGAGAGAGCGTCGAGCGCGTCATGGTGGTGCGCAGCGCCGCCGGCCGCATCGAGATCGGGGTGCTCGAGGACGGCGTCCTCGCCGAGCACTACGTCGCGAAGTCCCAAAACCAGTCGCTGATCGGCAACGTCTACCTGGGCCGCGTGCAGAACGTGCTGCCCAGCATGGAGGCGGCGTTCGTCGACATCGGCCGCGGCCGCAACGCGGTCCTCTACTCGGGCGAGGTCGACTGGGATGCCGCCGCGGCGGAGGGCGAGAAGAACCAGCCCCGCCGCATCGAGCTCGCTCTCAAGGCCGGCGACAAGGTCCTCGTCCAGGTCACGAAGGACCCGGTCGGCCACAAGGGCGCCCGGCTCACCAGCCAGGTGTCGCTGCCCGGTCGCTACCTCGTCTACGTGCCCAACGGCTCGATGAACGGGATCTCGCGCAAGCTCCCGGACACCGAGCGCGCACGCCTCAAGAAGATCCTCAAGGAGGTGCTCCCCGACGGCGTCGGCGTGATCGTGCGCACCGCGGCCGAGGGCGCGACCGACGAGCAGCTCGCCGTGGACGTGAACCGGCTTACCGCCCAGTGGCAGCACATCAGCTCCCAGGTGGAGTCCGTGCAGGCCCCCGCGCTGCTGCACAGCGAGCCGGACCTGCTCGTCAAGATCATCCGCGACGTCTTCAACGAGGACTTCTCCCGGCTCGTCATCGCGGGCGAGGACGCGCAGGGGACGATCGAGGGCTACCTCACGTCCGTCGCGCCCGACCTGCTGGATCGCGTAGAGAAGTACACCGGCCGGGGCGACGTGTTCGCCGACTTCCGGGTGCAGGAGCAGATCGACAAGGCGCTCGACCGCAAGGTCTGGCTGCCCTCCGGCGGCTCGCTCGTCATCGACCGCACCGAGGCCATGACGGTCATCGACGTCAACACCGGCAAGTTCGTCGGCTCCGGCGGCAACCTCGAGGAGACCGTCACCAAGAACAACCTGGAGGCGGCCGAGGAGATCGTCCGCCAGCTGCGCCTGCGCGACATCGGCGGCATCATCGTCATCGACTTCATCGACATGGTCCTCGAGACCAACCGCGACCTCGTGCTGCGCCGTCTCGTCGAATGCCTCAGCCGCGATCGCACGAAGCACCAGGTCGCCGAGGTGACGTCGCTCGGGCTCGTCCAGATGACCCGGAAGAAGCTGGGCCTCGGCCTGGCCGAGTCCATGTCGGATGCGCCGGCGCGTGCCGTCGAGTCGAAGCAGGAGCCCCGCCGCGGCGGCCGCACGAAGCCTCCGGCGCCGCAGACGAGCCGCCCCGCCGCGGGCAGCACGCACGCGATCACCGACGACGCCCGCCACGCGCTCGCGCTCATCGCCGCGAGCACCCTGCACAAGGACGCGGTGGAGGAGGCGCACGGACACGAGCCGCAGGCCCCGGCCGCGTCGGCTCCGGTGCAGCTCCCGGCGCAGGTGCCCGTGCTCGACGAGCCGATCCTCGACCTGCCGGTCGTCGCCCCGCCGAAGACGCGTCAGCTCCCGCCGGAGGCCGAGTCGCTGCTCGACTCCGTCCTCGAGGCTCTGCCGGAGCCGAAGAAGCCCGGACAGGGCCGCTCCCGCAGCCGTCGCGTCTCCACCCCCGCCCTCACGCCGGGTGTGACGGGGCTCGACAAGTCCTAGCCGTCGTGCGGGGCGTGCGCAGTGCCTCTCCGGCGCTGGCTGCCGCCCCGCACCCGGTCGCGAGGTGTGCCCGCAACGCCCGCGTCAGCGGTCGCGGCCCTTGACCCGCAGGCCGCTCGCGATCAGCCGCGTCACCAGCTCCCGGTTGGAGACCGGGTGGGCGCCGGCGGCGATCAGGTCCGCCACGCGCGCCTCGGGCACGTCGTAGTGGTCCAGGTCGAAGCTGCGCCGGGGCACGTCGTTGCGGGACGCGAAGGCGTGCAGCTCCTCGAGCGACGAGTCGCTCACGAGGTGGGCCCAGACCGTGCCGTGGGCGGGCCACACCGCCCCGTCGATCAGCACCGCCATGGCAGAATTGTAGGAAGAGGGCGTCCTGTGCGGGACGCGCCAGCGCGGCTCGGCGGCCAGACCGGCCGGATTGCCGGGAGCATCCGAATCGGGTAATCTAGACCGTCGGTGTGCGCGGCCCTGCCCGCACCGAGTCTTCGCCGCGGCCCTGTCGCGGACATCCCAACAGATTGGCTGGATAGTGGTTTACGCAGTTGTGCGCGCCGGAGGGCGGCAGGAGAAGGTCGAGGTCGGCACGATCGTCACGCTCGACCGCATCAAGGCGGACGAGAACGGCAACGTGAGCCTCGCCCCGGTGCTCCTCGTCGACGGCGACACGATCACGCACGACGCGTCGGCGCTCGCCAAGGTCGTCGTCACCGCTGAGGTCCTCGGCGATCTCCGCGGCAAGAAGATCGTCATCCAGAAGTTCAAGAACAAGACCGGCTACAAGAAGCGCCAGGGCCACCGCCAGGAGCTCACGCGGGTCAAGATCACCGGCATCAAGTAGGGCTGAGGGGCATACAGACATGGCACACAAGAAGGGCGCGAGCTCTACCCGCAACGGTCGTGACTCGAACGCGCAGCGCCTCGGCGTCAAGCGCTTCGGCGGCCAGGTCGTCAGCGCCGGCGAGATCATCGTCCGCCAGCGCGGCACTCACTTCCACCCCGGCGTGAACGTCGGCCGGGGCGGCGACGACACCCTGTTCGCGCTGTCCGCCGGTGCGGTCCAGTTCGGCCAGAAGGGCGGCCGCAAGGTCGTCAACATCGTGGTGGCCGCCGAGTAGGCAGCCTCCGGCTTGAGGGAAAAGGCGAGCTCCGGCTCGCCTTTTCTCGTTTCGCGGTTCCCTGCCGGCACGGCAGAGAACCGCCTCGGATCACCGCAGAGCCCCAGAGGCTCGCGAAAGGACAGCAGCACATGGTCGCGACCTTCGTCGACGAGGTGACGCTGCACCTGCGCGCCGGACACGGCGGCAACGGCTGCGTCTCGGTGCGCCGGGAGAAGTTCAAGCCCCTCGCCGGCCCTGACGGCGGCAACGGCGGCAACGGCGGGGATATCGTCCTCGTCGCCGACCCGCAGGTCACGACCCTCCTCGGCTACCACCGTGGACCGCACCGCTCCTCCGACAACGGCCAGCCGGGCATGGGCGACCACCGCCACGGCGCCAGCGGCGAGCCGCTGGAGCTGCCCGTTCCGGTCGGCACCGTCGTCAAGGACGAGGACGGCCAGGAGCTCGTCGACCTCGCAGAGCCGGGGATGCGCTTCGTCGTCGCGCCCGGCGGCCAGGGCGGGCTCGGCAACGCCTCCCTCGCGACGCCGAAGCGCAAGGCGCCCGGCTTCGCCCTGCTCGGCACCCCCGGGTGGGAGGGCGATGTCCGGCTCGAACTGAAGACCGTCGCCGACGTCGCGCTCGTCGGCTTCCCCTCCGCCGGGAAGTCGAGCCTCGTCGCCGCGCTGTCCGCCGCGCGCCCCAAGATCGCGGACTACCCGTTCACGACGCTGCAGCCCAACCTCGGCGTCGTCGAGGCGGGCTCGACGCGGTACACGATCGCCGACGTGCCCGGACTCATCGAAGGCGCGAGCGAGGGCAAGGGCCTCGGCCTGGAGTTCCTCCGCCACGTGGAGCGGTGCAGCGCGCTGCTGCACGTCCTCGACTGCGCGACCCTCGAGCCCGGCCGCGACCCGGTCAGCGACCTCGACATCATCCTGGGCGAGCTCGCCGCGTACCCGGTGCCGACGGGGCAGCTCCCGCTCCTCGACCGTCCCCAGCTGGTCGCGCTCAACAAGGTGGACGTGCCGGAGGCGCGTGACCTCGCGGACCTCGTCCGCCCCGACCTCGAGGCCCGGGGCTACCGCGTCTTCGAGATCTCCACGGTCAGCCACTCCGGCCTGCGCGAGCTCTCCTACGCCCTGGCGGGCCTCGTGGACGAGGCGCGCAAGCAGATCGAGGCGCCCAAGCCGCGCATCGTGCTGCGGCCGAAGGCGGTCAACGAGCAGGAGTTCACCGTCCGGGTTGAGGGCGGCTCCGCCGGCAACCTCTACCGCATCCGCGGAGCGAAGCCGGAGCGCTGGGTCGCGCAGACCGACTTCACCAACGACGAGGCCGTGGGCTTCCTCACCGACCGGCTCGCGAAGCTCGGCGTCGAGGACGAGCTCTTCAAGGCCGGCGCGGTTCCCGGCTCCACCGTCGTGATCGGCGGTCAGGGCGGCGTCGTCTTCGACTGGGAGCCGGCGCTCGCCTCCGCGGCGGAGCTCATGACGAGCCCGCGCGGCACCGACGGGCGCCTCGACCAGAACGCCCGCCCCACCCGCAACGAGCGGCGGGACAACTACTTCGAGCGCATGGACGCCAAGGCGGAGGCGCGCGCGGAGCTCGAGCGCGAGCGCGAGGCCGGCCTGTGGGCGGAGGACGAGAAAGCGTGACGACGACGACCCGCGGCGAGATCCTCGCCGCCCGCCGCATCGTGGTGAAGGTGGGATCCGCATCGATCAGCGGTCCCAACGTCGGGCAGATCGAGCCGCTCGTCGACGCCCTGGCCGAGGCGCACGCGCGCGGCGCCGAGGTGATCCTCGTCTCCTCGGGCGCCATCGCGACCGGGATGCCCTACCTCGGACTCGACTCGAGGCCCACCGACCTCGCCACCCAGCAGGCGGCGGCCGCGGTCGGGCAGAACCTGCTCATCTACCGCTACCAGGAGAGCCTTCGGCGCTACCGGATCGTGGCCGGCCAGGTCCTGCTCACCGCCGGTGACCTGGAGAACCCCACGCCGCGGAAGAACGCGGAGCGTGCGATGGACAAGCTGCTGGAGCTGCGCATCCTGCCCATCGTCAACGAGAACGACACCGTCGCGACCCACGAGATCCGCTTCGGCGACAACGACCGCCTCGCCTCCCTCGTGGCGGCACTGGTCCGCGCCGACCTGCTCGTCCTGCTCAGCGATGTGGACGCGCTCTACACGCGCCCGCCGCACGAGCCCGGCGCGGTGCGCATCGACCACGTGCCATACGGGGACCCGCTCGACGGGGTCGTCGTGGGATCGGTCGGCACTGGCATCGGCACCGGGGGAGCGACCACGAAGGTGGCGGCCGCCCGGCATGCAGCGGAGGCGGGAGCGGGCGTGCTGCTGAGCGCCACCCGCGACGTGGCCCGGGCGATGCGCGGAGAGACGGTCGGCACCTGGTTCGACCCCCGTGTCGGCGCGCCCGCGGCGCTCTAGACTTCTGGCCATGTCCGGCGCCTCTTCTCAGCCCTCGGTCTCGCTGAGCCTCACCGACCGCTTCGCCGCGGCCAAGCGCGCTTCCCGCGCGCTGGCCACGCAGACGGCCGGCGCGAAGAACCACGCGCTCGAGGCCATCGCCTCCGCGCTCCTCCTCGGCTCCGACCGGATCCTCGCCGCGAACCGCATGGACCTGGAGGCCGGGGAGCGCAACGGCCTCTCGACCGCGCTGCAGGATCGGCTCCGCCTCGACGAGAAGCGGATCACCGCCCTCGCCGACGCCGTGCTCGACGTCGCGGGGCTCACCGACCCGGTCGGCGAGACCGTGCGGGGGAGCATCCTGCCCAACGGGCTGCAGGTCACCCAGGTGCGGGTGCCCTTCGGCGTCGTGGGCGTCATCTACGAGGCGCGGCCCAACGTCACGGTCGACATCGCGGCGCTCGCGCTGAAGAGCGGCAACGCGGCCGTGCTCCGCGGCGGAACCGCCGCCGAGAACTCGAACCGCGTGCTCGTCGAGATCCTCCAGGAGGCGCTCGCCTCGGCAGGGCTGCCGGCCGACGCCGTGCAGACCATCGACGAGTTCGGCCGGGAGGGCGCGCGCGAGCTCATGCGGGCCCGGGACTACATCGACGTGCTGATTCCGCGGGGAGCGCGCAGCTCATCCAGGCCGTCGTCGCCGAGTCCACCGTGCCGGTCATCGAGACCGGCGCCGGCGTCGTGCACATCTTCGTCGACGAGAGCGCCGACCCCGACCTCGCAGCGGAGGTCGTGCTCAACTCGAAGACCCAGCGGGTGAGCGTCTGCAACACGCTCGAGACGCTCCTGGTCCATCGTGGGGCGGCGCCTCGCCTGCTCAGCCCGGTGCTCGACCGGCTGCGGGCGGCGGGTGTCACGCTGCACGCCGACGAGGCGACCCGCGAACTGTACCCTGACGCCGTGCCGGCGACCGAGGAGGACTGGGGGACCGAGTACCTGTCCCACGATCTGTCCGTCGCCATCGTCGATGACCTCGACGCCGCCATTGACCACATCGGGCGCTACTCCACGAAGCACACCGAGTCGATCCTCACGAACGACCTGCGCAGCGCCGACCGGTTCCTCGCCGAGGTCGACTCCGCGGTGGTCATGGTCAACGCGTCCACGCGCTTCACGGACGGCGGGGAGTTCGGCTTCGGCGCCGAGGTGGGCATCTCCACGCAGAAGCTGCACGCCCGCGGGCCCATGGGGCTGCAGGAGCTCACGAGCACGAAGTGGATCGTCCGCGGCTCGGGGCAGGTCCGCACCTAGCGCCGCCCACGGGTCGGCGCCCCCGGCCCGTGCCCCCGTTCCGGTCGAGCCGCCCCCGATAGTGAGCGTCTGTCAAGGCCTGGAGCCGCCCCCGCCTGCGTCCGTACCGTTGCCCCCACACAGCAGGCGCCCCTGTGGCGCCGAAGCGAACGGAGCAGCCATGAGCAACGCCGACGACCGTACCCGCCCCCTGAGCACGGACGGTGACGAGACCGTACGAATGGACCGCAGCGACGGTGCCGTCGCAGCCAACGCGGACCGCACCGACGGATCGGTGCCCATCGGCAGGGAGAACACCCTGCGTCACGACGTCGTCGCCCGCGAGAAGGAGCGCTTCGGCGGCATGAAGTTCGGGTCGGCCTTCTTCGGCTGGCTGACCGCGACCGGCATGGCCGTCATCCTCACCGCGCTGGTCGCCGCCGCCGGCGCCGCGGTCGGGCTCGCGACGCAGACCGATGCGCAGGATGTGCAGGATCCGCAGACCGCGCAGACCATCGGGATCGTCGGCGCCATCGCCCTCGTCGTGATCCTCTTCCTGGCCTACTACTGCGGCGGCTACGTCGCCGGTCGCATGGCCCGGTTCAACGGCGCCAAGCAAGGTTTCGCCGTCTGGCTCTGGGCCATCATCATCGCGGTCCTCGCCGCGATCATCGGTGCCGTGGCGGGCAGCCAGTTCAACATCCTGGCCAACCTCAACAGCTTCCCGAGGATCCCGGTCAACGAGGGCGACCTCACGGTGACCGGCATCATCACGGCGATCATCGTCGCGCTCGTCGCTCTCGCCGGTGCGGTGCTCGGCGGCCTCGCCGGCATGCGCTTCCACCGCCGCGTGGACGCCGCCGGCCTCGGCGCCTGAGCGACCGGCTAGCCCGAGAAGGGCGCTCCCTGGGGTGGGAGCGCCCTTCTCGCCGTTCCGGCCCGGCCCTGCGAGCCGCCCGCACCGCCGCGGCTAGACTGAACCCGCCGAGCGCTACAGGAGTGTAAATGTCGCTGTTCCATGCCGTCGTCCTCGCGGCCGCCGAGACCGAGCACCCGCTGCCGATGCCTCCCGTCGGCTTCGGCCTCACCGCCATCGCGGTGTTCGCCGCCCTCGGCATCGTGGCCTGGTCGTACCGCAACGTCGCCAATCGGCACTCGCAGGTGTCGGGCCAGCGCGGCGGCGACGGATCCGGACACGGAACCTCCCACGACGGCTGACCCTCTCCGTGCAGATCGAGCCCGATTCGGGGCGTCCGCGCATCGGCGTGATGGGCGGGACGTTCGATCCGATCCACCACGGGCACCTCGTCGCGGCCAGTGAGGTCGCCCAGTCGTTCCAGCTCGACGAGGTCATCTTCGTGCCGACCGGGCAGCCGTGGCAGAAGCGCGGAGTGTCGCCGGCGGAGCACCGCTACCTCATGACGGTCATCGCGACCGCCTCGAATCCGCGCTTCACGGTGTCCCGCGTCGACATCGACCGGGGCGGCCCGACCTACACGATCGACACCCTCCGGGACATCCGAGAAGAACGCCAGGACAGCGACCTGTTCTTCATCACGGGGGCCGACGCGGTCAAGCAGATCTTCAGTTGGAAGGATGTCGACGAGCTCTGGGACCTCGCACATTTCGTCGCGGTGAGTCGTCCAGGACACGCCGTGTCGCTTCGCGACCTGCCGGAGCGCGACGTAAGCTGGCTCGAAGTTCCGGCGCTGGCGATATCGTCAACCGACTGTAGGAGTCGGGTGAATCGCGGTCATCCCGTTTGGTATCTCGTTCCCGACGGCGTCGTGCAGTACATCTCCAAACATGACCTGTATCGGAGTACTTCATGACCCTGTGGCAGGAACATCGAGGGCGCCCGGGAACGGCGCCCGACTCAAGCGATCAGCCCAAGAGCCGTCGCGAGGCGCGTGACGCCGAGCGACGCGCGAGTGAGACGGGCGATCTGTCCGGCGTGCACCCCTCGGGCGTCTACGACCTCAACTCCTCCGGCAACATCTGGGACACGCTGTCCCGGCGCGCGGCCTCCCAGCTGACCGAGGCGGCCACCGAGGCGGAGCGCCGCACCGGTCGCCGCTCGGACACCGACCACCCGTCGGAGCCCGTCACCTACATCACGCAGGGCCGGCCCCAGGTGCCCACGTACGAGGCCCGCCGTCCGGCTCAGCCGACGCAGCAGGCGCGGGATGCGGGCTTCCAGCCCCGCAATTTCGCACCGTACGAGGACACGCGGACCCGGCCCACGTCGCGGATCGACGACCTGCTGAGCCAGGAGCCGGTCGCGTCCGACCCGGCCGGCCAGGACATGTCCATGGACCACACCCTGACCCGGCGAGAGCTGCGTCAGCGTGAGACCGGCTCGGCCCCGCGGCTGAGCCAGGACGGCGCCTCCGGCGCATGGATGCCCACGTGGGAGCCGACGCCGCAGCCCAAGGCGGCACCGGCGTTCCGGGCCCCGGCAGCGCCCGCATTCCAGGCACCGGCGGCTCCTGCACCGGCCTCCGAGCTCGCGGGCAGCGCGTTCGCCCCGTACAACGACGTCTCCACCGTGGAGATGGCCGCCATCGACCGCGCCGCCCTCGCTGCGGATGCCCCGGTCAAGATGACGCCGGAGCCCCAGTTCGAGGAGCCGGACGTCTCGACCGTGGCGATGGATCGCATCGCGCCGATCATCGAGGTGCCGAGGTCCGCCCAGCCCGTGCGGGCCGAGCCGCTGCCCGCCCCCGCGGCCGGCACGTTCACCACCCCGCCCGCCCCGACGGCGCCGCCCCTCGCGGGCCTCTCCGGCTTCGAGGCGCTCATCGCCCAGGCGAGCCAGAGCGTCGACGCACCGTCTGTGCCGGCGACCGGCCCCCAGCCGCAGATGTTCCGCCAGCCGGAGCCCGTGCGCCAGCCGGAGCCTCAGCCCGTTCGGCAGGAGCGGCCGTTCACGCCGCCGGCCGGCCACTGGTCGGTGCAGGCCGCGGAGCCGGACGACCAGCTGCCTTTCCCGGGCCTCACCCGCAACGTGGCGTCCACCTCGGGCAACACGAACGCGCTCATCATGCCCAACGACCCGCAGCCGGACCTCTTCAGTGCCGTCAACAGCACCGGCGAGATCTTCATCACGGGCTCGCTGGACCTGCCGCGCATCCTGTCCTCGACCGGCGCTCCTTCGGACCAGTACGACTCGTCCGAGATCGACCGCCTGTTCGAGGCGAGCCAGGACGATCACCACACCGCGGATGTGGCGCCCGTGCGCGCCGCCCGAGCGGTGTCGACGCACACCTCGACGCGCAGCGTGGTCAGCCCGCGCAAGCGTCGCGGAGGGATGCTGCCGACGGTGCTCGCCATCACCGCCGCGGTCATGGCGATCGGTGTCATCGGTCTCCTGTTCGCTGGCTATGTCTTGAGGATTTTCTGATTCCTGCTGCATCCGAGAACGCCGTCGAGCTGATCCAGCTCGCGGCAGCCGCTGCCGACGCCAAGAACGCTCTCGACCCGGTCGCGCTCGACGTGGCCGGCCGGCTGCCGCTGACGGACGCCTTCCTGCTGCTCTCGGGCCGCACAGAGCGCAACGTGCTGGCGATCGCGGAGGCGGTGGAGGATCGGCTGCTCGAGGCCGGCGTGAAGGCGCTGCGCCGCGAGGGCCGCTCTGAGGGTCGCTGGGTGCTGCTCGACTTCGGCGACATCGTCGTGCACGTCTTCCACGAGGAGGACCGGCTCTACTACTCGCTCGAGCGGCTCTGGAAGGACTGCCCGGTCATCCCGGTCAACCTGCCGGTCCGCGACGCCGCCGAGTAGCGCCCCGCGCTACTCCTTCGTCTTCGACTGAGGCCCGAGTCGTGACTCGGGCTTCTTCGGCGTTTCCGGGCCGAAGCGGCGGCCCGTTCTGCCCGATTCGGCCCGTCTTGGCGCTTGGCCCAGACTGGGGTGGCCGAGCGGCGGAGGAGGGGCTCGTCCTGTAGTAAAGTTGTCGAGGCCTCTTCGGAGGCGACGGGCCCGTGGCGCAGCTGGTAGCGCACCTGCATGGCATGCAGGGGGTCAGGGGTTCGAATCCCCTCGGGTCCACCAAGGAAAGAAGCGCCGTCCCGGCAGGGGCGGCGCTTCTTTCGTTTGCGGAGGCGAGGGATTGAGAAGCCGGTCGCAGGGTGGGCCCCTGCCGCGAGGGGCCCCGGGCGCCGCGCTGCGGCGTCTGGGGGAGCGGTAGGGATCGAATCCCCTCGGGTCCACCAATACGAAGAGCGCCGTCCCGCAGGGGCGGCGCTCTTCGTATTGGTGCATGTGTGCGGTATGAGAACCCCTTGGTGGGCCCACGCGCGAGGGGCCCGGCGATCGAGGCCATGCACACCCGGTGTGGTGGTGAAGGGGCGTGATCGAGGTGCCTCAAGATGCTGGAGTGGTGGACGTCTCATCGGTTGTCGCGGGTGCAGTGTTCGTCGTCTTCGGGATCACTGCATACGTCTTCCGGAAGCCCTACTCGCGGCGGCTCAGAAGGACGTTCCGGTCGATGTGGGGAGAGCTCGGTCGTGCTCAGGCTGCGAGGACGTCCTCGGACAGCGTGGGGTATGCGGCATTGGGCGTACTCACGATCGGAGCGGGGTTCATCGTGACCGGTCTGATCGGGCGTTAGCACTCGCCATTCGAGAACGGCTTCCCCGAGTCCCGCGCACCAACCGGCGCTCCGGGATGGCAGGCTTGCACGATGCAGGAAACCGGATCGATCGCCTTCCCCGCTCCGGCCGCCGATGAGCTGCTGAGGCTCGAGGACTGCGTGGTCGAGCCGATCCGGGTTCCCGGCGGCATCCAGCCGCACGGCGCGCTGCTCACGGTCGACATCGCCGACCTGGAGATCCTGCAGGCTACGGACAACACCGCGGACACCCTGGGCATCGCCACGGCCGACCTGCTCGGCTCCCACCTCGACGCCCTGCTGGCTCCTCCCGCCATCGCGCGCATGCGGCAGGTGCTCGCGGGGGTCCCGACGGTCGCGAACCCCATCTCCGCCGAGGTCGGCGGGAAAGCGTTCGACGTCATCGTGTCCTCGCTCGACGGAGTCGGCATCGTCGAGTTCGAGCCGACCGAGGGCGTGGACGACGAGAGCACGCTGCCCGCGATCCTCGCCGCGACCCGGCGCATCGGCGCGACCTCGACGGTCGAGGAGCTGCGGGCCGCCACCGCGCGGGAGCTGTTCGCCCTGACCGGCTACGACCAGGTGCTGATCTACCACTTCCACCCGGACGGCCACGGCGAGGTCGTCGCGGAGGAGGTCGTCGCCGTCATGGAGCCCTACCTGGGGCTGCACTTCCCGGCGTCCGACATCCCGGCCCAGGCGCGGCAGCTGTACCTCACGAAGCTGTCACGCGTCATCGCCTCGAGCTCCTACGAGCCGGCCGCGCTGGTGCCGGCAGCGGACCCGAGGACGGGCACGCCGGTCGACCTGACCCTCGCAGAGCTGCGCAGCGTCTCGCCGCACCACCTCCAGTTCATGCGCAACATGGGCCAGGGTGCCACCCTCTCGTTCTCGCTGATCAGCAATGGCGAGCTGATCGGGATGATCACCTGCGCGCACCGCACGCCCCGCCGCGTCGGCTATCTGCAGCGCCAGGCCTACGAGATCCTCGCCCACCAGGTCGCCCTGCAGCTCACCGGCATGAACGAGGTCCAGCTCCTCCAGGGGCGGAACGAGCGGCGCCTCGTCCGCACCCGCCTCGGCGAGCAGGTGGCGGCGATCGAGGATGTCGCCGAGGCGCTGCTGCGCGGCGACACCTCTCTGGGCGACCTCGTCCCGGCCGACGGCGTCGCCGTGGTGTTCGAGGACGCGATCGAGGCATCCGGCGACACCCCTCCTGAGGAGGCCATCCGCACGCTGATCGCGCAGCTCGCGCTGCAGGGACAGCGGAGCGTTCTCGTGACGGACGGTCTCCCCGAGCTCATGCCCGAGGTCGCCGAGGCCATGTCGGGCATCGCGGGGCTGCTCGCGTTCCCGTTCGGCGCCGAGGGCGACTACCTCCTCTGGTTCCGGCGCGAGGTGGGTCAGACCGTGAACTGGATGGGCGACATGTCTCCGTCGAACCGACTGACCCCCTTGTCGCCCCGCAACTCCTTCTCCATGTGGACGGAGAGCGTCACCGGCCGGTCCCTGCCCTGGCAGGGGCTCGAGGCCGAGGCCGCGGAGCTGAGCCGCGATGTCGACGCCGCGCTGCTCCGCCGGGCCGAGTCGCAGCTGTCGCATCTGGGGCTGCATGACGCCCTGACCGACCTCCCGAACCGGCGGCTGCTGATGCTCGCCCTCGACGAGGCGCTCGGCCGGGCCAGGGGGACCGGGCAGTGGCGCTCCTCTTCCTCGATCTCAACGGATTCAAGGCGGTCAACGACACCTACGGCCACGACGCGGGGGACGCGGTGCTCGTCGAGGCCGCGAGCCGCATCGCCGGCGCGACGCGTGGCGGCGACACCGTGGCGCGGTTGGGTGGAGACGAGTTCGTCGTCCTCTGCGAGGGCGTGGATGCCGACGCCGTCGACCGGATCGCGCAGCGGATCGAGGCCGCCTTCGCACCGCCGTTCGCGATCGGGGAGGCGACCGTCCAGCTGTCCGCCTCCCTGGGCCGGGCTACGGCCGGAGCAGGGGCGACCTCCTCGGGGCTGCTGCGCGAGGCCGACGCCGCGATGTACCGGGCGAAGCGCGCCGGGCGCTGACCCCGCGCGAGGGCTGACGGCCGAGGGCGGGTCAGCGAGCGGCGCTGAACGCCGGCCGAGCCCTCAGCCCCGGCCGGCCCACTGCGGGCTGGCGAGGCGCGTCCGGAACGCCTCGAAGGCGATCCGTGCGCCGGCGACCACGTCGTCGCCATCAGCACCCGCCTCGCCGTACCCGTCGATCGCGGCTCGCAGGGTGCGCCAGGGATCGGGATGCCCGCGGCCCTCGCTCTGGAAGAAGGCGACCGGCACGGGACCGACGGCGTCGAGGAACTGCGGAGCGAGGAAACGGCCGCCGAGGCTCGACCCTTCGGCCACATAGAGGGCACCGAGTGCCTGAGGGAACGTCGTCACGCCGATGGGCTCGCCCGCCGCCGAATCCGCGGGCTCGCCCAGCTCCACGAGGTCCTGGCGGATCAGGGGCGAGCGGCGGTAGTCGCCGAGGTCGAGACCGAGCGACGCCCATTCCGGCTGCCACCGAGGAGCGGCCAGCTCCTGCTCGAGAGAGGAGTGGAAGCCGAGCAGACCCTGCAGGAGGGCGACATAGTCGGCCCGCGACCGCACCGTGCCAGGGAGCCCGACCTGCTCCTCGACGTCCTCATGCAGCCCCTTGTTGGCGGAGCGCAGACGCTGGGTGAGGGGCTCGGCCATCCCGCAATCGTCCCCTCTGGCACCCGCGGGGAGCAACTCGGGGGACTAGCAGCACGGGGCGCTGGCGTGGCCTCTCGCACCAGTCGAACGCTTCAGGCCGACTCGGTCAGCGCCCGGACGGTATGCCGGTAACCCACCACCTCGTGCCCGACCACCTCGAGCACGGCCCCGGCGGCGACGAGCGCGATCACGGAGACGAGCGCCACGAGGTCCGCCGTGTGGCCCGGATCGATGGTGCCTGTTGAGCCGACCGTCAGGGCGAGGGCGACCGCCGCGACCAGCGGGAGCAGCGACAGGCTGAGCAGCGGCAGGTGGGTGAGGTCGTAGGCGCGCACCAGCACGCTCCAGGTCAGGAAGACCAGGACGATCACGGCGGCGACGGGGATCGCGAGTGCCAGCGCGAAGCGGAACAGCGAGAGCTCGCCCTCCTCGACCCCGGTCGCGGCGACCCGGAGGGCGGCGCCCACGGCGGCGATGGCACCGAACAGCGGGAGGTGGGCGTAGCGCCACGCGAAGGTGCGCTCCGGCCACTCCTCGAGGAGCACGCGCGAGGGGATGAGAAAGTAGGCCCACCACATGGCCGCCGCGAGCACCAGACCGGAGGAGGCGATGACGACGGCACCGATCGACCAGCCCTCTGTCTGGGTCAGCGCGGCGACCGCGCCGGTGGTGGCGGCCACCACCTCGCCGAGCGTGATGAGAGTGAGCAGGCTGAAGCGCTCCGCGATGTGACCGGCGTTCCAGGGCGGCTGGCCCAGCCTCCTCTCGAGCACAACCGGCGCCGCCATCTCGCCGAGCGCGAGCGCCGCGAGCAGCAGCACGGTGGGCACGACCGGCAGCGGAGCGATCGTGGTCAGCGCCCATCCCACCTGGGCGATCGCGATGGTGACGGCATAGGCGACGTCGATCCGCCGCCGATCCGGGTCCTGACGGGCGGCGCGCAGCCAGAGCGCGATGAGGGGCACGCGCATGATGACGTAGCCCACCACCATCAGCGCGTTGTTGGGGCTCTCGCCCTCGGCGGCCGCGGAGAAGCTCTGCGGGAGGCCGAAGGTGAGGATGATCACGCCGATCATCTGCACGATGGTCGCCACGCGGAACAGGGCGTCGTCGTTGCCATAGGCCGACGAGAACCAGGTGAAGTTGAGCCACGCCCAGCTCACCGCGAAGATCGCGAACAGGTAGGCGCCGAGGGCCGAGCCAACGTCGCCGGCGCTGAGGTGGTGTGCGAGCTGGTCGGCGGCCGCGCCGAACGCGATGACGTACGTGAGGTCGTAGAGCAGTTCGAGCGAGGTGGCGGAGCGTCCGCGCTGATCTGGGTCGTTCCCGCTCATCGACCGGATCCGATGGTGCAGGGTCTCCCGCAGGCTCGACCTGAGACCGTCCGTCACCTGTGCCACTCCCGCTCCTGCCCGGGACGGCGTCCTCCGCCGCCTGACCTCGGCGTGGTCGTCCCGAGGGAAACCTACGCACCCGGCTGCGGCGAGGTCGAGAGCGGTCGGCCCGGTGCCGCCGCGAGCGCCTGGACGGCCTCCGGGTCGACCTCGATCGCGACGAGACCTGCCACCGAGCCCACCTCGCGCCCCGCCTTGCGTCTCTCGAGAAACACGTGCGTCGCCCAGACGCCGACGGCGACGCCGGCGAAGGCCGCGAAGACAGCGACCCAGCGCACATAGTCGCCGTCGACGGTCCCCCACGAGTCGGGCACGGTCACCATGACGAGCAGGAACGCGGCGAGCCCGACGGCGTAGCTGAGCCCCCAGGCCCACCTCTTCCACGCGAAGAGCGCCGCGCCGTCGAGCGCGAGGAGGGGGAGGAGGGCGAGCGGGAGCGTGGAGATGCCCTCGATGGTGAGCGCGCTGAGCAGCTCAGTGGTGGCGCGCCCCACGGGTCCGGCGCCCGCGAGCGGGGCGAGCACGCTGTACATGACCCAGGCGACCAGACCGAGGGTCAGCGCGATCGCGGAGCCGAGCAGCACCACCAGCGCCTCGCGGGCGAGGGAGAGCGTCGCGGCGAAGGTGAGGCCGGCCACGAGCCCCAGGATGACCCCGGGGAGAAGTCGAGCAGCCGGGCGATGCCGACCGCGAGCGCGACGAACGCCAGGGAGCCCCAGCGGAACGCCACCGCCGGACGCAGGGACGAGTCGACGCGGGAGAGGATCGCGCGCAGGAGCGCGAGGGCTGCCAGGTTGAAGACGAGCAGGCTGACGAGGTTCGTGAGGAAGAGGCGCAGCGACAGCAGGTTCGGCCCGAAGGCGGGATCGACGAACCCGACGATCGCCGCCGTCGCCACGAGGCCGGCCGCGAACCCCCACGGCCGGCTGCGCGCGGCCGTGCTCGGACTCCTCTCCGCGCGACGGCGAGCGCGCAGCCGAAGCCAGAGGGCGTCCAGGCGAGGCGAGAGCACGGAGTCGAGCAGGGCGCTCGGATAGCCGACGACGAGCATCAGGACCACGGCGGAGCCGCCGAGAACGGCCCCGCTCGTGGCGTTCAGCCGCACGTCGCCGATCCTGCGCAGCTCGCTGAGGACGCTGGGGTCGCCGAATCCGGTCGCGTCGAACGCGCCCCGGACGGAGAGCTCGAGCAGCAGGGTCGGTGTCGTCAGGCTCTCGTCGAAGACGTAGTCCTCGCCGTCGAAGTAGCTGAGCTCCACGATGTTCTCGCCCGTGGCCGCGTTGCCGAAGCGGGCGCGAACGGAGGAGGGCTCAGGGGTGATTCGCTCCAGCTCCGCGGCGGTGAGCGCCTGTCCGTCGGTGAAGTCCACCGCGGCCACGGCGCCGCCCTCGATCCAGCCCTGGTCCTCGAAGGACCGGAGGACTCCGACGACAGTCGAGAACGGCACGTCGCGATAGACGAGGTCGTAGATCGCCCAACCATCGGCAGCGGGGAAGTCCCGGTCGGCGATCCGCGACGCGCAGTCCCAGGGGAAGGCGCGGACGGGCGGCGGCACGAGGGCCGGGTCGATGTCGAAGGGCGTCCGCCCGCTCTCGGCGAAGTAGGTGCCGGCGCAGCGGGACTCCGCGGTCGCCGCGGTGGCGGGCGCGGCGACCCCGGTGAGGATCAGCGCGAACAGGCCGGCGGCCGCGGCGCGGAGCGCCCAACGGCGGCGGTGCCGCGGGGCGGCGGCGGGGACGTGCGGCATCGGACTCCTCCGGGAAGCGGGTACCCGGGAAGTGTGCCGCGCTCCTCACCGGTGGCGGAGCCTGATCGGCGGCCTGCTACCTTCCTGCAATCTCGGGCGGCCGGATCCCTCAGAGACCCAGGTGCCCGACCACCGCGTCGGCGACCGCTCGCATCCCGTCGGCGTTCGGATGGAACGGGGTGGGGGAGCCGAACCCCACCGAGAAGCCGTTCGCCCAGGGCTCTGCGGACCCCACCGCATGTTCGATGCTGAGCGCCGACACCTGTACGAGCTGGGCGCCGGTTCGCTCGGAGGCCGTCGCGAACGCCTCGGCGAGGCGCTCGCCGGTGGCGCGGAAGGCGGCGATGGCCGCGGTCGCGAAGGGCGCCTGCTCGCTCGGCACGGTGCTGGGCCCGAGCACGGTGAGGTAGTCGACCAGGACCACCTCCGCCCGCGGCGCCCGCCGCCGGACCGCGTCGACGATCCGCACGAGGCCGGCGGCCGCGCGCTCGACGTCGGCCTCGGTCGGCATCGCCGGTGCCTGTTGCGGGGAGGAGCGGCGATTCCCAAGACGCGCCCGGACACCCGCCTGGGCGTGCGTGCGGAACCAGCTGCCCCAGGCGGCCGTCGTCATCCCGCTGATGTAGCCCAGGTCGTTCCCGCCCGCGGTGAGAGTGACCAGGTCGGCGTCGACGGGGAGCCCCGCAAGCTGCGGAGGGTACCGGCGCAGGAGGATGCGCTGCGGGGTGTCGAGGATGGTCGCGGTCGTCGCACCCGACACGGTGAGGTCGGTGAGCCGGGCGCCGAGCCGCTCCGCGAGGAGGTGCGGATAGTTCCGGCGCGAGCGTCCGGCCACCCGGTCCTCGAGGGGCTGGATGCCGGGGCCCGCCGCGAAGGAGCTGCCGAGGGCTGCGAGGTGCTGGACCGTCATCCGGTCAGTATCGCAGTCCTCGGCTCAGGACGGGTCGGCCGCCTCCGGCACCTCGCTGAGCAGCAGCTTCATCACCAAGGCGAGCTTGTGCAGGGTGTCGACCCGGTCGGCGAGCGCGAAGGAGCCGGCCAGCGTCTCCAGGTCCCGGTAGGCGAGCCGGGTGACGCCGGCGTCATCCCAGATCAGCAGGCGCAGGGGCAGCTCGAGGCCGGCACGCGGGTCGGCCTGCATCACGGGCGTCCCGGCCGCGGGATTGCCGAAGACCAGCAGGACCTCGTCGGCGAGGGTGAACCCCGCATCCCGGGCGCCCTTCGCATGGTCGATGAGTGCGAAGAGGGTGAGGGCGCGCTCGTCGAGTCCGGCCCGGACGCGCTCGACGGTCTCCGCGACGGAGAGCGACGAGGTGCGGGTGATCAGGTCCTGCGGCATGGCGTCCTCGTTCCTCTGCGGGCCGTCGGCGCCGAGTGTATGACCGGCGCGGCCCTGTCCGCACCACTCCGGGCTCTCCGCATCGGTCTCCGGTTGCGGTTCGTCCGAAGTGATGCGGGCAGCACGCGAAAGAGGCCGCCCCAGGAAGGGACGGCCTCTTTCGCGGAGCGCTGCCTAGGCGGCCAGCGCCTCCGCACGGACGGCGGCCTGCAGGGCCCCGCCGGTCACGAACAGCTCCACCGTGTCACCGGCGCTCACCGCGGAGGTGACGAGCAGGTCGGCGACCCGATCCTCGACCTCGCGCTGGATCAGGCGGCGCAGCGGGCGGGCGCCGTACTCCGGCTCGTAGCCGTGCTCGGCGAGCCAGTCGACCGCATCCTCGCCGACGGAGAGCGCGATGCCCTGCGCCTCGAGGCGCGACGCGGTGGCCTCCAGCAGCAGTCCGACGATCTCGCGCAGTTGCTCGCGGTCGAGCTTGCGGAACAGCACGATCTCGTCGATCCGGTTGAGGAACTCCGGTCGCATGCTCTCCCGCAGCTTGCCCATCACGCGGTCGCGGATGGCCTGCTGGGAGCCGAAGCCGCTCGCGTCGGCCGCGGTGAAGCCGAGTGCGCCGCCGCGGCTCGCCAGGAACTCGGACCCGAGGTTCGAGGTCATGATGACGATCGTGTTCCGGAAGTCGACCGTGCGGCCCTGACCGTCGGTGAGGCGTCCGTCGTCCAGCACCTGCAGCAGCAGGTTGAACACGTCGGGGTGCGCCTTCTCGATCTCGTCGAGGAGCACGACCGAGTACGGCTGGCGCCGCACCCGCTCGGTGAGCTGGCCCGCCTCGTCGTAGCCGACGTATCCCGGAGGGGCGCCGACCAGCCGGCTGACGGTGTGCCGCTCGCCGAACTCGCTCATGTCGAAGCGGAGCACCGCCTTCTCGTCGCCGAAGAGGGAGGCCGCGAGGGTCTTCGCGAGCTCCGTCTTGCCGACGCCCGTGGGGCCGAGGAAGAGGAAGCCGGCGATCGGCCGGCGGGGGTCGCCCATGCCGGTGCGGCTGCGCCGGACCGCCTTCGCGATCGCGGTGACCGCCTCGTCCTGCCCGATCACGCGCTCGTGCAGCTCGCTCTCGAGCTTCGCGAGGCGTCCGCGGTCGCCCTCGGTCATGCGGGCCGCCGGGATGCCGGTCATGCGGGCGACGATCTCCGCGATGTCGGCGCGGTCGATCACCGAGGCCTCCGGGGAGGGCTGGGCCGCCGTCGCGTCGCCGGTGATGCGGAGCCGCAGCTCCTCGATCTCGTCGCGCAGGCGGGACGCCTCCTCGTACTGCTCGGCAGCGACCGCGCGGTCCTTCGCGCCCTCGAGCTCGGTCTCGCGGACGCGAAGCGCATCCACATCCACCGGCTCGCCCACGCGCAGGCGGCGGCGGGCGCCGGCCTGGTCGAGGAGGTCGATCGCCTTGTCGGGCAGGAACCGGTCGGAGATGTACCGGGCGGAGAGCTCCACCGCGGCGCGGATGGCGTCCTCGGTGTAGGTCACGCGGTGGTGCTGCTCATAGCGGCTCTGCAGGCCCGCGAGAATCCGCTCCGCGTCGGCGACGCTGGGCTCCGGAACCGTGACCGGCTGGAAGCGGCGCTCGAGCGCGGCGTCCTTCTCGATGCGGCGATACTCGGCGAGCGTGGTCGCGCCGATCAGGTGCAGCTCACCGCGTGCCAGGCGCGGCTTGAGCATGTTCCCGGCGTCCATCGCGCCCTCGGCGCCACCCGCACCCACGACCGTGTGCAGCTCGTCGACGAAGACGATCAGCTCGTCCTTGTGGTCGGCGATCTCGGCCATGACCTTGGTGAGGCGCTCCTCGAACTCGCCGCGGAAGCGGGTTCCGGCGAGCATCCCGGCCAGGTCGAGCGTGACGAGGCGCTTGCCGCGCAGCACCTCAGGCACGTCGCCGTCGGCGATGCGCGCGGCGAGCCCCTCCACGATGGCGGTCTTGCCGACACCGGGCTCCCCGATCAGGACAGGGTTGTTCTTCGTGCGGCGCAGCAGGATCTCGACGGTCTGCTCGATCTCGTCGGCGCGGCCGATCACGGGGTCGATTCCGCCTTCGCGGGCCCGAGCGGTCAGGTCCGTGCCGTACTCGTCGAGCGTCGGCGTCTCGGAGGCGCCCGCACCGGGAGCGCGGGTCCCCGTCGCGGTCGGCTGCATCCCGCCGGCTGCGGCGTTCTGCAGGGCCTGCGGGGTGACTCCGGCGGCCGCGAGCAGCTGTCCGGCCACGACGTCCTGGTTGATGGTGAGGGCGAAGAGCACGTGCTCCGGGTCGATGTAGGTGGACCCGGACGCCCGGGCGACCTGCGCCGCGTCGAGCAGGGCCCGCTGCGCGGACGGCGTCAGCGCGGGGGTGTCGGTCGCGGGCTCGTCCGAGGGCTGCGGAAGCCGCTCCTCGACGGACTGGACCAGCGCCGAGCGGTCGGCTCCGGTGCGGTCGACGAGCGCGGTCAGGGGCGACTCCGTGAGCAGGACGTGCAGCAGGTGCAGGGCGTCGACGCCGGAGTGGCCCTCGGAGAGAGCGTGCTGCGCGGCGCGCTGGACGAGGTCGTGGCCTCGGCGGCTCAGCAGCCGCGTGATGTCGACGGGCCGGCCACCCGCGGGGCGCTGGCCGGAGAGCAGACGAGCGAGGAACTCGTCGAACGAGCCGTCGGATGCGGCCGTGGGGCCGAAGTATCCGGGCAAAGAAACCTCCAGGTAGAAACTTGAGTGTGTTCGACTCAAGATAACGCTGGCGCGGCGGCGGTATTCCCGGCCTCGACGTTGCTCCCGCGAACCGCGCAGGTGGGGCCCGGTAGGGTGG
Organism: Naasia aerilata; assembly: GCF_030296595.1. Lineage (GTDB taxonomy): Bacteria > Actinomycetota > Actinomycetes > Actinomycetales > Microbacteriaceae > Naasia > Naasia aerilata. The sequence goes on from NZ_AP027731.1 coordinate 2,299,350, forward strand.
CGCCTCGGAGCGGCGACGGCCGCGGGAAGCGAAGGATGTCCGACAGTCCGGTCTCGGAGTCGCCATACGAGGCGCTCGGCGTTCCCTCGAGCGCGTCCGAGGACGAGCTCCGGCGCGCCTACCGACGGCTGCTGCGCGAGACGCATCCGGACACCGGGGGAGATCCGACGCGGTTCATCGCCGTCCAGCGGGCGTGGGAGCTGATCGGGACCCCGGCGGCGCGGGCGGACTACGACCGCGGCCACACGTACAGTCCCGGCGGCAGCGAGCGCGTCTCGTGGGCTCCGCCGCCTCGCGCGTCCTCGGCCCCGTCGAGCACCAGGCCGGGTGCGCGCTCGTACGGGCACCCGGGCGGCTGGCGGCGGGAGCGCTTCCTGCGCCTGCTGCAGGAGTGGGTGGGGCGGGGCGTGGCCATCGACGACCCCTACGACCCGGCGCTCGTCCGCCGCGCTCCCCGGGAGCTGCGGCGCATCCTGGCCGACGCTCTCGCCGAGGAGGCGACCGCGCGCCTCGTGAGCGAGCTGGGCATCGGCTACACCGTCTGGCACGACGTCGCGACGGGCGAGCCGGAGGACAAGCTCGACCATGTCGTCCTCGGGCCGACCGGACTCTTCGCAATCCTCTCGGAGGACTTCGGCGGCGTGGTGCGGGTCCGCCGCGGTGAGGTCGACGGCGTCTCCGTGGAGGGCGATCGGCCTCTGCACGCGCTCGCGAGCCGCGCGCGAGTGATCGCCCGCGCCGCCCGCATCAAGTTCGGCGGCCTCCTGCTGGTGGTGCCCGACGACGAGCTCGAGGAGCCCTACGTCGTGGCGGGCTCCTCCCGCGGCGCTTTGATGGCGGTCGTGCGGCGCTCCGTGCTGCCGGCCCTCCTGCGCGACGGCCTCCCCGGGGCCCGCACGGTCGGTGGCACGGAGCTCTTCGACCTCCGGACCCGGCTGCAGACGGTCATCACCTTCGTCTGACCCCACACAAGTACGTTCCGGCCCGACCGGTGCGCTCCGCCGTGCCATCCGGGCCGGAACGTACCAGCCCCGCCGGGGTCAGCTGGGGACGCCGCCCTCCAGGTGCGACTCGACCGTGGTGTCCTTCGGCGCCGGCGCCGCCTGGTCGACGCCGGCCTCGGCGTCGGCGGGCGGCTCGATGGGGGTGCGGCGTCGGGCCGCGACGACGATCGCCAGCAGGAGGCCTGCGGTGAGGACGATCAGGAGGGCGGCGCCGATCCCGACCGACACGCTCGCGCCCAGACCGGCGCCGAGCACGCCGATCAGGAGGCCGCTGCCCACCCGGAAGCCCTGCGACGTCATCACGTAGGCGCCGAGGAATCGGCCGCGCCGGTCGACCGGGGCGGCGAGCTGCACGAGCGCCTGAGAGGTCGACGACGACACGAGGCTGCTGGCGCCCGCCACCGCGAGAGCCAGGACCGAGAGGGGAAGCTCCGCGAGACGGCGAAGACGGCGACCGCCACGGCGAACACGAGTCCCGTGCCGACGGAGAGCCGCGTGCTGACCCGGATGCGGCCGATCGCCTCCAGCGTGATGCCGCCGATCACCGCGCCTCCCGCCATCGAGACGAGGAGCAGCCCGTAGCCGAGGCCGGACTGGCTGAGGCCGAGGATGTCGCCGAAATCGGGAAGCAGGGGCACGAACGCCGTGCCCACGAAGAAGGCGACTGCACCCTGCAGGACCATCGCGATGAGGATCGCCGGGTAGCGCGGCACCTCGCGCAGCACGTGCACGATGTCGAGAAGCCGGACGCGCTCGCGATGGGCGACGCGCACGTGCCCGGTGAACGGGGTGAGGAAGAGGTAGACGATGAACGGCACGTAGATGAGGACGTTCACCGCGAGGCCGAGAACCGGACCGACAGTGAAGAGGAGGGCGGCGCCCACCGCGGGCCCGACGAGCGCCCCGACGTTGAGGCCGGTCGCCATGAGCCGCACGGCGCCGGGCAGCTCCTCCGGACCGACCATGTCGTAGAGCATGAGCTGCTCCGCGGGTCCCCAGATCGCCGCCGCGAGGCCGTGGACGATCAGCAGGACCATGCAGTGCCAGGGCTGCAGCGTGCCGGTGCCGATCAGGACCGCCCAGCCCACCGATACCGACATGAAGAGGGCGGCGGCGACCTGCACGATCCGGCGGCAGTCGAAGCGGTCGGCGAGGGCGCCGAGCGGGATCGAAAGCAGGAGGTGCGGCAGCCAGTGGCTCACCACGGCGAATCCGGCCAGCGGGACGGAGTGGAAGCTCTGCCACATCACCCAGTAGGTGATCGCGTGCTCGGTGAGGTCGCCCGTCATCATGAGCATGGCTCCGCCGAGATAGCCCTTGTACCAGGGCGCTCTCAGCGCGGCGAATCTCACCGGTTCAGCCTAGGAGCCCGAGCGCCGCCCCTCGCGCCACCTCCGGCTCGGTAGGTTCGGAGGATGGAGACGACGAGGCCGGCTCAGGGCCGCGGGCTGTCCGCGTTCGGTGCCGGCATCGGCACCTTCTTCCGCGGCTTCGGGCTGTGGTCCACCTCGCCAGGACTGATGGCGCTCGGCGCCGTGCCCGCCCTGATCGTCGGCGTCCTCGTGATCGGCGTCCTCGTCCTCCTCGGCCTCAACATCGACGGCATCGCCGCCTGGATCACGCCCTTCGCGGACCGCTGGGAAGAGGTGTGGCGCACCGCCTTCCGGTTCGCCGTCGCGCTCGCCCTGCTCGTGCTCGCCATCCTCGTCGCGGTCTCGACGTTCACGGCGGTGACCCTTGCGGTCGGCGATCCCTTCTACGAGCGGATCTGGCTCGCGGTCGAGCGCCGTCTGGGGAGCTTCGAGGCGGTGGAGGTGGGGTTCTGGGCCTCGGTGCGCCGGGGGATCGCGAGCGGGCTCAAACTCGTGTCGCTGTCCGTCGCGCTCGGCCTGGGGGTCTTCGCCCTCGGCCTGATCCCGGTCGTCGGCGGCGTCCTCGGCTTCACCGTCGGAGCGCTCGGCGGCGGCTGGCTCGTGGCGACCGAGCTGCTCGGTCGCCCGCTCGACGCCCGCAACCTGCCGCCGGCCGTGCAGCGCTCGCTGCGGCGGCGGAACCGAGCGCGCGTCCTCGGGTTCGGCGTCGCGGTGTACCTGGTGTTCCTCATCCCGTTCGCGGCGATCCTCGCGACCCCCGCAGCGGTCGCCGGCTCGGCGGTGCTGGCGCGCCGCCTCCTCGAGTCGGCGGGACCGGCGGAGCTCGCGCGGCGCTGACGGGCCCTCTCTCTCTGGGCTCCTCTGCGTCGGGTGCTGATTTCGAGACGCTCGCTTCGCGAGCTCCTCAATCAGCGGGTCGAGGGGTGATGCGGCGCGGATCCGCCCGAGCTCCTCAATCAGCGGGCTCTCAACCGATGATTGAGGAGCGCCGCAGGCGCGTCTCGAAATCAGGCCCGATCAGTGAGACCTGCGTCCCTCAGGCGAGCTCGAGCGGCGTGACCGTCTTGGTGGCCGACGACCACAGGCGGGCCGCGTCCGCGGTGCCGTCGATCGCGCGCTTCGGGTCGAGCAGAGTGAGGGCGGCCGCCAGCTGCTCGCCGCTGAGCCGCCGAGCGAGGGTCACGTGCGGGGTCCAGGCGCCCGGCCGGGTCAGCCGGTCGATGCCCGGGCGCTCGCCGACCTCCTCGTGCAGGATGCGGTGCACCTCCAGCAGCGCGGCGCTCGGCCGCACGAGGCGGGCGAGCAGGAACCCCCGCCGAGCGGAGCCGAAGATCACCGGACTGGCGACCGTGACGGGGATCGGGAGACCGACGATGCGCGGCGGGTCGAGAGGCTCCTCCGAGTAGAGCAGGGTCACGTGCGGCCGGTTCGACTCACCGGTGTGCCGGGCCTGGCTCGGGAGGTCGGCCTCGCGCAGCGCGGTCCACTCGGCAACGAGCTCCTGCTCGGCGACGGGATCCAGGAGCAGCTCGATGCTCGGCATCCTCAGCGCCTCACGGGATAGGGCCGAGGAGGGCCGTCGCGACGGTCCCGTGTGCCGACTCGTCGTCGGAGGGGTGGAACATCCCGGCCAGCACGTCGCGATAGAGCCGGGACAGCTCGGCTGAGTTGGAGTACGACGAGCCGCCCGAGACCCGGATCGCCTTGTCCACAACATCCCGCGCCGTCTCGGTGGCGCGGATCTTGACGCCGACGAGCTTCCGGAACCACTGGCTCCCGTGGTCAGCGAGCTCGTCCACGTCCCTCGCGATCGCGTCGATCTGAGGCGGCAGGGCGTCGTACGCGAGGGCGGCATCCGCGATCCGCCACCGGAGGTCGGGGTCGGAGGCGAGCGGTGCCCCGTCGTTCTTCATCGACGTGCGCCGGTGCACGGCGGCGACCGCGAGCTCGAGCGCGCGCGACGCGATTCCGGTGTACACCGAGGCCAGCAGGACCTCGAAGTTGGCGAAGATGCCGAAGATCAGCGGATCGGGGTTGGGGCCGGGATCGAGGCGGCGGAACACGCGGTCCGGCGCGGCCTTCGCTCCCTCCAGGACGGTGGTGCTGCTCTGGGTGGCCCGCATGCCCAGCGTGTCCCAGTCGTCGAGGATCCGGAAGCCGCCGTCCTCACGCCGCAGGAACGCGTGGACGAGCTTCGGTGCGTCCTCCGACGTCGTGTCGAGACCGAAGAGCCCGAGCCGGGTCCAGGCGGGCGACAGCGATGTGAACACCTTCGTGCCGGTGAAGCGGTAGCCGCCGTCCGGTTCCGGGGCCGCCTCGGTGCGCGAGCCGAAGAGCACGAGGTCGTTGCCGGCCTCGCTGATCCCGAAGCCGAACACCTCGCCCGCCGCCGCCTCCTCGAGCACGAAGTCGAGGAAGTCCAGGCCGCGGTCGTGCACGGCCTTGGCGACGCCCGTCCAGACCAAGTGCATGTTGACGCCGAGCGCGGTGGCGGGGGCGGCGGCCGCGAGCCGCTGCTGCTCCCTGGCGACCTCGCGGAGGGTCAGGCCCTGCCCGCCGAACGACTCGGGGACGAGGGCCCTGAGGTAGCCGGCTTCCGCAAGCTCTGCGAGGTCCTCCGTGAAGAAGCGGTTCTCCCGGTCGTACTCCGGTGCGCGCGAGCGGATCCTCTCGAGGAGCTCGTCGGAGAGCAGCTGGCGGTCGGTCATCGGCATCCTCTCGGCGGCGGCGTCCTTCACGTTACGCCCTCGGTCGGTCCGCTCAGACGGCTAGCGACGCGCCGCCTGCGGCCAGCATGGCCACGAGGACCAGTGCGGCGACGAGCACGAGGACGAAGAGGCGGCGAGAGATCCGCCCGCGTAGCACCAGGGCGCACCCGGCGACCGCAACGAGGAGCACCAGAACGCAGCCGACGACGGCGAAGGGCCCGCCCGTCCCGACCGCGACCACGACCGCGCCGAGGGCGAGCGCGCCGAAGGCCGAGATGCCGGCGCCGCGGAGACCGAGCCGATGGGGGAGGCCGCGGACCCCGGTCTTCGAGTCGTCATCGAGGTCCGGCAGGACGTTCGTGAAGTGCGCCGCGACCCCGAGCAGCGCGCCGGCGAGGAGAGCCCACCAGGTCGCGAACCGCGGCTCGGGAGCGGCCAGCGTGACGACGGCAGGCAGCAGCCCGAAGCTCACGACGTACGGCAGCACCGACAGGATCGTCGACTTGAGGCCGGCGTTGTACGCCCAGGCGGACGCGACGAAGACGAGGTGAACGAGCCCCGCGGCGGGTCCGAGGAGGAAGCCGAGAAGGACGGCGACGACGGCCGCGACGACAGCGGCCGCCCGCACGGTGGGGATCCCCACGTCGCCCCGGGCGACGGGCTTGTCCCGGCGGCCGGACGCACGGTCTCGGTCCGCGTCGATCCAGTCGTTCGACCAGCCGATGGAGAGCTGGTTCGCGGCAAAGGCCAGTGTCACGACGCCCACCCGCCACGGCTCCAGGCCGGTGGCGATGGCGAGCGTGAACGCCACGGCGGTGACCGCAGCGGCGGGGACCGGGTGAGAGGAGAGCACCAGCGCGATCGGGACCCGCACCCGGTCAGACTATCGGCGGCACGGTGGCGCGGGCGCCGCGGACAGTGCACGCCCGGCGGCGGGGCTGCGAGTGTCCGCGCGACTCGCGCGAGCGCGTGGCTCGGCGGTCCGACGTAACCTGGGGGAATGCGCTCGCGGTGGGGGACCGTCCTGCTCGGGGCGGCCACCGTGGTGGCGGTCCTCGGCGGCTGCGCGGCTGCGCCCGCGGCGCCGCCCTCGCCCTCGCCTCCGGTCAGCAGCGCGCCCGCTCCGTCGCCGTCACCCAGCGCGTCGCTGTCCCTCGAGGAGGACGCACAGCAGCGGCTCGAGGCCATGAGCGTGCGGCAGAAGCTCGCGACGATGCTGATGCTCCACTACCCGGGCACCGACGCGGAGGACCTCGCCGGCTTCATGCGCACGACCGGCGCGGGGGCTTCATCGTGATGGGCGACAACGTCGCGGGCTCCGCCGCCGACGTGCGCGCCGTGACCGCCGCCCTCACCCTCGACCCCGCGCTGCCACCGCTGATCGGCATCGACCAGGAGGGCGGCGTCGTGTCGCGGCTCGACGAGGACACCCAGCCGGCGGCCGAGGAGCTGCGCTCCCTGCCGCCCGAGGCGACGCGCGAGGCCTTCGCCGCCCGCGCCTCCCTCGTGGAGAGCGCGGGCGCCAACCTCAACTTCGGCATCGTGGCCGACGAGACGGCAGACGGCTCATCCTTCATCGCCGACCGCATCCTCGGCACCAGTCCCGAGGACGCCGCGGCGCGCGTCGAGCAGGCGGTGCAGGGGGAGCGGGGCCACGTCCTGAGCACGCTCAAGCACTTCCCCGGGCACGGCCTCACCGAGGCGGACTCGCACTCCTCGCTCCCGTCGAGCGACATCTCGGCGGACGCGTGGCGGACGGGGCCGGCGGTCCCCTTCGAGCGCGGGATCGCGGCCGGAGCGGAAGCGGTCATGCTCGGACACCTCTGCCTCACGGCGGTGGACTCCGAGCCGGCGAGCCTCTCCCCGCGGTGGCACGACATCCTCCGCCACGACCTCGGCTTCACGGGCCTCGCGGTGAGCGACGACATGCTCATGCTCCAGCACTCCGGCGTGGACGGGTACGCGGACCCGCTGCAGAACGCGGTAAAGGCGATCGACGCGGGCAACGACCTCCTCGTGTACGTGCTCGCCGCGGACCCCGAGGTGTCGGGCGTCGACCCGGTCGAGCTGCTCGACGGACTCGAGGGAGCGGTGGCCGACGGACGGATCCCGGAGGCCCGGCTCGACGACGCGGTGCTGCGGCTCCTCGAGACCCGCCTCGCTCTGGCGGCCCGCTGACCTTCCGCCGAGCGCGGTGCGAGCCGACGAGCGCGGGGCGGATACGGGGCGCGCTCGTCCGCATAGGGCGCGCTCGGCGGCGCGGGGCGCGCGGCGGCTGCCCGGGACAGCGTCAGCGCCCGAGTCCGCGTCAGCGCCCGACGATCTCCTCGCGGACACGGCGCAGGTCCTCCATGAGGGCACCGATGAGGATCCAGTGCTGGGGCGGAGGCGCCGCCACCACGAGCGGCCGGGTCAGGGCGAGCGGCTCCTCGGCGATGGGCACCGACCCGCCATCGACCTGGACGAGCAGCCGGAGGTCGTGGGCGGCGCGGCGGAGCTCCTCCGCGATCGACCCGGTGATCGGCTCGTCGGCGAGGGACGGGTCCCAGTGGTCGCGCACGGCCCGGGCCATCCCGATCACCTGCGTGACGAGGGGCTCCATCCGGTTGAGCAGCCCGACATCGCGCTCCAGCTGATCGCGGTAGTGGGAGCGGCGGGGATTGAGCGTGAGGCTCTCCCGCCCGCCGCGGATCGCGTCGGTGGCCGTCTGCCGCAGGTCTCGGAGGCTTCGCGCCGACTCGAGCACGGAATCCAGGTCGGCCGCCTCGTCGGGATCGGTGAGCACCTCCGCGAGCCGATCCAGCTCCTCGGCCACCCGGAGGCCCAGCTGCAGCACGGCCGAGCGGGCGGGCGCCAGCAGCAGCGGCGGCACGATGAGCACGTTGACCAGGAGGCCCACCGCGGCGCCGATGACCGTCTCGACCACGCGTGCCGCCGCATAGGTCGGGGTCGCGGCGCCGATCGAGAGCACGAGCATGGCGCTGATCGGGATCTGCACCGACGAGCCGGGGGTCAGGCGCAGGCCCCAGGCGACGAACAGCGACGCCACGATGGCGAGGAGGACGAGCCAGCTCTGGTCACCGAACAGGAGGGCCGCGCCGAGGGCGACGAGCACCCCGACGAGGACCCCGAGGCTGCGCTCGATCGCCTTGCCGAACGACTGGTTGACGCTCGGCTGGACGACGAGCAGCGCGGCGACGGCCGCGAAGACCGGCACCTGCTCGGGGAACACGGCGAGGGCCACGAACCAGGCGGCCACCGATGCGATCGCCGTCTTGACGACCTGGAGGAGCGGCAGGCGTGAGTTCGCCCGCACCACCTCCGCCAACCGCACGGCCCCCAGCGTAGGCGGGCCGCCCCGCTCGCGCCGGGGCTTGCGGCTCAGCGCGTCGCTGCGAAGCGCAGGTGCTCGGCCGCCGCGGTCTCCAGTTCGGCACTGCGCTCCTGAGGCAGGCCGTCGAACGCGTCCACCGCCACGCTCTTCTCGCGCGCGCCGTCGACGCGCCAGGTCGCGAGGACGCGGCCGCCGACGGACAGGATCGGGCGGAAGAGGCCGTTCGCGCCCGGCGCCACCCGATCCCAGTACGCCGGATCGAGGTTCGCCGACCGGTCGGTGTACCCGAGCAGGAGTTCATCGAAGGGCGGCAGGAGGCGAACGACGTCCGCTGCAGCCAGGGCCGTCGGCGCGTTCGCGGCGGGGGAGTCGGGCGCGAGCCACATCGGCCCCAGCTCGGTGGCGATCTCGCGCACCGCCCCGCCGGCGTTCCGGAGCGTCGCGGTCGCCTCGGTCTTGGTGATGCCCGCCCACCAGGCAAGGTCGGCGGGGGTGATCGGCCCGTGCGAGCGCGTGTACCGGACCGCGAGCTGGTTCAGGGCCGAGAGTCGGTCCGGCGCACTCCCGGGCGCCCACTCGTCGAGCAGGACGATGGCCTGCTGCTTCCCGTCCATCGGGCCGAGGCAGGTGACGCCGAGCAGCGAGAGGTAGAGCAGAAGGTGCGCGGCCCGCTGACCGGTCGTGTCGAGCCCGCGCAGGGTGAGCTCGGCCATCAGCTCCGGGCGGCGAAGCGCACGGCCGCCGCCGAGGAGCTCGACGGTCAGGTCCTCGCCCCGCCGGAGGTCCTCCTCGGTCAGCCCCAGCTGCGCTCGGCGGCCCCGGGTGCCCGCGATCGTCCGCTCGGCGGACACCGTCAGCAGCATCCGGAGATCATCGGGGGTGGTGAGGTGCAGGGTGCCGCGCATCGGCCAGGAGCGGACGATGGCGCCGGTGGCGAGCGCCGCCTCCAGATCGGCCCGCGTCTCACCGGCCCGATCGCGCAGCGCGATCGCCCAGAGAGAGCCCGCGAAGTCCTGCGCCTGGGTGGCCAGCATCCAGCGGACGGTGTCGAGGGGCTCCGGGCGGGCCCATCGACGAGCAGCTGGTTCGCGGCCCGCAGCCGAGCGACTTCGAGCGCGGGCAGGGCGGCCGACATGTCCGCAGTCTAGGGACAGCCGCCGACGCCGCACGTTCCGCGGCGCGCGCTCCCGGAGACACAGAACCGCCGGCCTGCTTCGGGGGCAGCGGGCCGGCGGTGTCCTGATGTCGATCGGTTGGGTGGGCCGATCAGCCGAGCTGGGTCACTCGGCGGGTGCCTCGTCCAGGGCCAGGGTCGGCAGCTGGTAGCCGGCGAGGTCCGAGGTGGAGGAGGCGGTGTCCGCACCGGCCGGAAGTACCGGGGCGGACGCGATGCTGATGCCCGCGGCGGAGAGCGCGACGAGCGCGGCAGTCGCCAGCAGAGCCGTGCGGGGGAAGCGCAGCGTGTTCAGCATCGGGGTGTTCCTTCTCATGGGGGCGAGCTCTGTCTGCGTTTGTCCTCACTATGGAGGACTCCCGCAGGAACGAAGTTACGCCTGCTGTACCCCTCCGCACGCTCCCCACTAGTGGGTACACCGATCTGTCTGTCCTCACGGGTGCCGACGTGAGCGCGAGTAGGGTCGAACGGGTGACTCGCATCGGCACCCTCGTCCTCTTCGGCGCCAGCGGCGACCTCGCCGCCCGCCTCCTCCTGCCGGGCCTCGGCAGCCTCCTCGCCTCGCCGAAGGAGGAGGACGGGCGCCTCGTGGAGGGGCTCACCCTTCTCGGCTCGGGCCGGCACGAGCGCGACGAGGAGGAGTGGCGCGACCAGGTGCGCTCGGCTCTGGCCGAGGGCGGAGCGGAGAAGGACCAGGCTGACGCGGTCGCCTCCTCCGCGCGGTGGATCGCTGCCGATCCCACGGAGGCCGACGACCTCGGCCGGATCCTGGACGCGGTGGACGGGACGCCCGTGCTGTACTTCGCCCTGCCGCCGGGGGTGGTCGAGAAGGCAGTGGACGCGCTCCGCAGCGTCGACCTCCCCGACGGCACCATCCTCGCCCTCGAGAAGCCGTTCGGCTCCGACGAGGAGGGCGCCGCGGCCTTGAACCGGAAGCTCGAGCGCCTCGTGCCCGAGCGCCAGGTGCACCGCATCGACCACTTCCTCGGCCAGCCGACCGTCCTCAACCTCCTCGGCCTCCGCTTCGCCAACCGCATGCTCGAGCCGGTGTGGAACCGGGAGAACATCGAGCGGGTCGAGATCACCTACGACGAGAAGCTGGGCCTCGAAGGCCGCGCCGCCTACTACGACGAGGCGGGCGCGCTCGTCGACATGCTGCAGTCGCACCTGCTCCAGGTGCTGTCCGTCGTCGCCATGGAGCCGCCCGCCGCGGTCGACGAGGTGGGGTTCCGCACCGGCATCATGCAGGTGCTCGAGGCCACCTCGGTCTGGTCGGGGGACCCCGTGCTCCCGGGCACCGAGGGCTCGAGCCGCCGCGCGCGGTACACGGCGGGCGAGGTCGACGGCGAGAAGCTGCCCGCCTACGCCGAGGAGGAGGGGTGGACCCGGAGCGGGGCACCGAGACGCTCGCCGAGCTGGTCGTCGGGGTCGACAACCGGCGCTGGAGCGGCGTCCCCTTCGTCCTCCGGTCGGGCAAGGCGATCGGGGATCCGCTGCGCGCCATCGACATCCACTTCTCCGCGGTGCCGTTCGTGCCGCGCGGGCTGATGGGCTCGGCGCCCGGCAACCGCCTGCGCATCGGCATCCATCCCGAGACGGTCCAGCTGCAGCTCGTGATGAACGGGGAGCAGGAGCCCTTCCTGCTCGGGCAGGGCGAGCTCGCGACCGAGATCGAGCCGCGCATGCTCACCGAGTACGGCGAGGTGCTGCGCGGAGTGCTCGGTGGCGATCCGACCCTCTCGGTGCGCGGCGACGTGGCCGAGCGCTGCTGGCACATCGTGCAGCCCGTGCTGGACGCCTGGCAGGCGGGCGAGGTGCCGCGGGACGAGTACGCGGCGGGCTCCGCCGGTCCCGACAGCTGGCGGCAGTAGCACTGCGTCTCTGCGCGGATCAGGAAACGCCCTCTGCGAGACGGCGTGTCGTCCTGAACGGTGAGCGAAATCGGGCGACTCTCCTGATCCGAGCAGATACCGGAGCCGGATGCGCAGGGGCTAGAGCAGCCCGATGCGCTTGAGCTCGGTCGCGAGGCCCGCGCCGTCCGGAGCCGACACCCACGGCACCGAGGTCTTCTCCGCGTACCCCTCGGCCTTCGTGCGGCCACCGGCGAGGACAGCCTCACCGGCGGAGAGCTGGCGGATGGCGACCGCGGCGACCCGATCCGGGTGCTCGAGGGCGAACTCGCCGTAGATCTCCTCGTCGTGCTGGCCGTCGTCGCCGATCAGCAGCCACTTCACGTCGGGCAGCTCCTCGGCCAGCCGCTTGAGCGAGTCCACCTTGTGCTGCCGGCCGCTGCGGAAGATGCGGTCGTGCGTCGGCCCCCAGTCGGTGAGCAGCAGCGGCCCCGCGGGGTAGAGGTTGCGGCTCAGGAACCGGGTGAGGGTGGGCGCGACGTTCCACGCGCCGGTCGACAGGTAGATGACGGGCGCGCCGGGATGCTCGAGCGCGAGGCGGTCGTAGAGCACCGACATCCCGGGGGTCGCCGTGCGGGCGTGCTCGTCGAGCACGAACGTGTTCCAGGCGGCGAGGAAGGGCCGGGGAGCGCGGTCACCATGATCGTGTCGTCGATGTCGGAGATGATCCCGAAGCCCGACGCCGGGTCGTGCACGTACACCTTCGCCTCAACGGGGACCGACGTGTCGCGGTCGTGCTCGTGCGGGCGCATGGTCACGGTGTGCCAGCCGGGCTCGAGCGTCGACTCCACCCGAGCGTCGATGACGCCGCCGCGGTCGGCGTGCACGGTGTGCTCCTGGCCGCCGACGCTCACGATCACGTCGATGTCGTTGACCGCGACGGTCGTGAAGCTGCGCCAGCCGCGCACGGTGGGCCGGCGGGACGCCGTCTCACGGGTGAGAAGGACCCGCCCGAGGACTCGGACCCAGCCGGGCGCGCCGTAGCCGGTGTAGGGGATGACCGTCGGCTGCAGGCCGCGACGTCGGGCCCACTGCTCGCGGAACTCCTGGATGCCGTCCTCGATGCGGGCGGCTCGACCCAACACGAGCGCGCCGGCGCCGGCGGCCTCGCTGCGCTGCTTCCGCACTGACGGCACCCCGCCAGCCTAACCGCCGAAGGGTACCGAGCGGTCCCGGCGCAACCCCGGACCGGGACGAGAACCCGCGGACTACAGTTCGGAACAGGGCGAGGACGGAGGACGCATGAGCATCGACGGCTACGGCACGGACGTGCTCCTCCGGAACGAGCCGGTGCAGGCGCGCAGCGCCGCTCGCCTCTCCTCACTCCTCGATGCCGCGGCCGAGGTCGTCGAGGAAGTCGGCTACGAGCGGCTCACGACCGCCATGGTCGCCGAGCGCGCCGGCGCGTCGATCGGCACGGTGTACCGCTACTTCCCCGACCGGATCGCCGTCCTCGAGGGGCTCAGCGCACGGGCGTTCCGCCGCTTCCTGGACCGGATCAGCGACCTGTACCGGGAGAGCCGGCTGGAGACGGTGCAGGAGCGGGTCTCCGCCGCGATCGACGTCTACGTCGACCTGTACCGCACCGAGCGCGGGTTCCGGGTCGTGCGCTTCGGCGACGTCGTCGACATCCGGCTCCTGGACGGCCGCCGGTCGAACAACGCCGTCCTCGCGGAACGGCTCGCCGGGATCGCGGGCGAGCGTGGCTCGCAGCACGACCCCGAGGACCTGGTCTTCCGGCTCCAGGTGGTCATCTCGCTCACCGAGGCGCTCGTGCACCGGGCGTTCGCGACCGCCCCGGAGGGGGACCAGGCGTTCCTCGAAGAGGCCAAGGCCGTGGCGACCGAGTACGTGCACCGCCATCTCGATCCTCCGGATTGAGCGTCTCTCGGGAATAGGATCGACCGCCTCCGGGATTGTTCCCAGCAATCCGCTCCTGCGGTCCGTCGCGAACTCAGCTCGGACCGGCTGACGTCCGAGGGAAGAGGTCACGGCATGTCGATCGAATTCCGCGGTGTGGGCAAGACGTTCCCGGACGGCACGACCGCCGTCGGCGAGTTCAGTCTGACCATCCCCTCGCGGACCACGACCGTGCTCGTGGGGTCATCGGGCTGCGGCAAGACGACCCTGCTCCGGATGGTCAACCGCATGGTCGATCCCACGGCGGGCTCGATCCTCATCGACGACGAGGACATCTCGCGCACCGACCCCGTCGCTCTGCGCCGCCGCATCGGCTACGTCCTGCAGAACTCGGGGCTCCTGCCGCACCGCCGGGTCGCCGACAACATCGCGACGGTCCCGCGGCTGAACGGGGTGGCCAAGGCGCCGGCCCGGGAGCGTGCCCTCGAACTCATGGACACCGTCGGGCTCGACCGATCCCTCGCCGATCGCTACCCGAGCCAGCTGTCCGGCGGCCAGCAGCAGCGCGTGGGCGTGGCCAGGGCGCTCGCCGCCGACCCGAACATCCTCCTCATGGATGAGCCGTTCGGCGCCGTCGACCCGATCGTGCGCGCGGAGCTGCAGCGTGAGCTCATCCGGCTTCGGCGCGAGCTCGACAAGACGGTCCTGTTCGTGACGCACGACATCGACGAGGCCTTCCTGCTCGGCGACCAGGTCGTGCTGCTCGAGCGTGGCGGGAAGATCGCCCAGGTCGGCACGCCCGCGGAGTTCCTCGCCAACCCCGCGAGTGACTTCGTCGCCGAGTTCGTCGGTGCCGATCGCGGCCGGCGCGCTCTCCGCGTCGAGGAGCTCGACGGCGTCCAGGTGGTCGTCGACGAGGACGGCCGTCCCGCCGGCGTGCTGCGTGGATCCTCCGCAGCCGGTTCCTTCGAGGCAAAGGCCGGTGCCCGCACGGCACCGGGTGCTCCGGCGCAGGGTGAACGCGCGTCGTGAACTGGCTGTCGAGCAATTTCGACCTGGTTCTGTCGCTCACCGTTCAGCATCTGCGGCTCAGCGTGGTGCCGATCATCCTCGGCTTCGTGCTGTCGGTGCCGCTCGGCTGGGTCGCGTATCGCTACCGCGTCACGCGCGGCGTGCTGCTCACCGTCGCGGGGCTGCTCTACACGATCCCCTCGCTCGCCCTCTTCGTCGTCCTGCCCGTGATCACGGGGCTGTCGGTGCTCAGCGAGACGAACCTCATCCTCGCCCTCACGATCTACGCGGTCGCGATCATGGTCCGCTCGGTCGCAGACGCCCTCGACTCCGTGGACCCGGACGTGCGGCGGGCGGCGACCGCCCTCGGCTACTCCGGCTGGCGCCGGTTCTGGGCCGTCGAGTTCCCGCTGGCCGGGCCGGTCATGCTCGCCGGGCTGAGGGTCGTTGCGGTCAGCACGATCGCCCTGGTCACGGTCGGGATCATCGTCGGCGTGCAGAGCCTGGGGTACCTCTTCACCAACGGGTTCCAGCGCCGCATCGTCGAAGAGGTGCTCACCGGGGTCGTGCTGACGATGATCGTGGCGCTCGTCGTCGATCTCCTGCTCGCCCTCCTCGGCCGCGCCCTTCTGCCCTGGGCGCGCCGGGGCGCGGGAAGCCGCCGCCGGCGCCCGTCCAGTGAGGGAGCGACCGCATGAACCTCCTCTCCGAGGCGCTCGCCTGGATCTTCGGCCCCGACTCCGACGTCGCCCAGAGGCTGGGCGAGCATCTCTCCTACACGCTGCTGGCCTTCGTGCTGGCGTGCGTGATCGCGATCCCGCTCGGCTACCTCATCGGCCACACCGGGAAGGGCCGCGAGGTCGCCGTCACGATCGCGGGTGCGGCCCGCGCCCTGCCGTCCTTCGGCCTGATCCTGCTGCTCGTCCTCCTCATCGGCGTGCTGCAGATCGTGCCGGCGGTGACGCTGGCGCTGGTGCTCCTCGCCATCCCGTCGATCCTCGCCGGCGCGTACGCCGGCCTCGAGGCCATCGACCGGTCGACGGTCGACGCCGCGCGCGCGATCGGGATGACGGAGTGGCAGATCCTCACCAAGGTGGAGATCCCGCTCGGTCTGCAGCTTCTCATCTCCGGCATGCGCGCCGGCATCCTGCAGATCGTGGCAACGGCGACCCTCGCCGCCTACGTCGGGCTCGGTGGGCTCGGCTTCCCGGTCATCCAGGGCATCGCTGTCAGACGCTTCGACGAGACTCTGGGCGGTGCGCTCCTGGTCGTCCTCCTCGCGCTGCTCCTCGACACGGTCTTCGCGGTCCTGGAGCGGCTCGCCGTGCCTCGCGGCGTGCGCCTCGGGCGCGGCAGAGGCGACCGTCGACGTCGTCCGTCCCGAAGGACGGCCGAGCAGAACGCGGACGCCGCCGCCCGGCTCGCCCGGGCGGGCGCGCCCACATGACTTCCCGGGACCCCGGGAACAGAAGAAAAGGAAGAGAACGATGAACACAGCAGGGAACAAGGGCCGGCTCGCCCTCACGGCAGCCGTGGTCGGGGTGGCATTGACCCTGGCAGGGTGCGCGTCGGGCGATCCGCTCTCCAGCGGATCCACGAGCGGGACCGGCGGCAGCTCCAGCGCGAGCGACACCATCGTCGTCGGATCCCAGGCGTACTACTCCAACGAGATCGTCGCGGAGATCTACGCGCAGGCGCTCGAAAACGCCGACCTGAAGGTCGAGCGCAAGTTCCAGATCGGCCAGCGCGACGCCTACATCCCCGCCCTCAAGGACGGGGAGGTGAACGTCTTCCCCGAGTACACCGGCAACCTCCTGCAGTTCTTGGACAAGACCGCCACCGCGCAGTCCGAGGACGAGGTCTACTCGGCCCTGCAGGACGCCCTGCCGGACAACCTCACCGCCCTCGACCAGTCGTCGGCGCAGGACCAGGACTCGTACAACGTCACCAAGGAGTTCGCCGACAAGTACAGCCTCAAGACCATCGAGGATCTCAGCAAGGTCGACGTTCCGCTGACCCTCGGCGGCGCGCCCGAGCTCGAGGACCGGCCCTACGGCCCCCAGGGCCTGAAGGACACCTACGGCGTGACGATCGCGAACTTCTCCGCGACCGGGGACACGACCGTCGACGCCCTCGTCGCGAACACCGTCAACGTGGCGGACGTCTACAGCGCCGACCCCCGCATCAGCTCGCAGAACCTGGTCACGCTCGAGGACCCGAAGGGCCTGATCCTCGTCCAGAACATCGTGCCGATCGTCAGCAAGGACCTCGCCGGCAAGGTCGGCGACGTGCTGAACCCGATCAGCGCGAAGCTCACCACGGCCGAGCTCGTGAAGATGGATGTGCAGAGCGTCGACGACAAGAAGTCGTCCGCGGACATCGCGAAGGCCTGGCTGACCGACAACGGGTTCCTGAAGTAGTCCGTCCGCTCAGGAGCGCATTCCGCTAGACCCGAGGCGCCTGGCCCTGTCCGTCCACGACGGGGCCAGGCGCTTCGCCGTCCATGTGCTTGCTCTGGGTGCGGTGCAGCAGGGTGCGGGCGCCCAGCGCGATCAGCAGGAACACCACGATGCCGCCCACGAAGAGGTAGCCCGCATAGTGCAGGCGGTCGCCGACCGTCCGGTAGCTGCCCGCGGCGAGCGTGCCGACGGTGATGTAGGCGAAGGCCCAGAGCGTGCAGGCGGGAGCCGTCCACGCGATGAACCGGCGGTACCGCATCGGGCTCATGCCCACCGTGAGCGGGATCAGCGCGTGCAGCACCGGCAGGAAC
Source organism: Naasia aerilata (assembly GCF_030296595.1). Lineage (GTDB taxonomy): Bacteria > Actinomycetota > Actinomycetes > Actinomycetales > Microbacteriaceae > Naasia > Naasia aerilata. The sequence goes on from NZ_AP027731.1 coordinate 2,316,494, forward strand.
CGGCTGATGAACACCGCGAGTCCGCCGCGGCGGGCCAGGTACCGCTCGGCGCGCTCCCAGTGGCCGCCGCCGATCCGCTGGCCGAGCGGGCTGGCGCGCAGCCGCGGCCCGAAGAGGCGGCCCAGCGCGAAGCCGAGGCTCTCGCCCGCGAGCGAGCCGACGATGACGGTGATGAGGAGCGCCCAGTAGCCGGCGGGCGAGCTGACCGCCGTGCTCGAGACGATCACGATGGTGTCGCCGGGGACGACGAGGCCGACCAGGATCGACGTCTCGAGGAACATCGCGATCCCGGCGATCGCCGTTCGCAGCACCGGGTCGACACTGGTGACGATCGCGAGGATGTTGTTGAGCACCTCGTTCACGCTTCGAACACTAGGGGATCGGGGTGACGGCGAACCCGGTGGTTCGCTGTCAGTAAGGTCCCTGCAATCAGGGAAGAGTCGTGCCAGCCGCGGCGGGTCGGATCGGCCGCCGCTGCGCCTCCAGCCGCCGTCGCCAGACATCGAGTCGACCCGGGACGGAGGAGACGGCCGGCCCGCCGATCCAGCGGCCGACGCCCCGGATGCCGTGCACGGCGTTGGCCGTCCAGACCTCGAGGCCGTCGAGATCGGCGGGGCGGGCGTGCTCGCCGATCACGGGGACGCCCTCGGCCGCCGCGAGGGCGAGGACGGCTGCGGCCGTCACGCTGGCGACCCGCGGGAGGTCGTGGGCGGGGATGCTGAGGCGGTCGCCCCGCCACCAGAGCAGGGCGCTCGTCGTGCCGTCGGCCACAGAGCCGTCCGCCGCGAGCAGCACTCCGTCATCCGCCCCATCGGCCGCGACGGCGGACCGCGCTCGAAGCAGCGCCTCCAGGTCCGGACCCTTCACGCCAGGCACCCGGCGCGGGTCGGTTCCGGTCCACGTCGCGAGAGTGACCGCGCGGGTGAGCGGGGAGCGGGACGCACGCGCAGCCGGAGCAGGGCCTCACGCTCGGTGGCCACCAGCTCGATCCGGGGGAACCAGGACCCGGTGTCGGGCAGGGTCGCCACGGCGGCCGCCCAGAACGCCTCGACGTCGGCTCGGGAAGGCAACGGCGTGCCGCCGGCGAGTGCCCGCACCTCCGCTCGGGCCGCGTCGAGCAGGAAGCGGGAGCGGTGGCCGTCGAGGGCGACGACGCCGCCGTCGGCCAGCAGGAAGGAGTCGGCCACGAGCAGGCGGGCGGTCGCGTCGGGCTCGGGGAGAGCGCGCGCTCCCGCCAGACCAGGACCTCGCGGGGATCGGCCGCCATAGGCTCACCTTATGCGGACGACCGGGCATGCCCTCGTGGGCTGGGCGGACCCGGCCGACGTCTTCGAGCGCCTGGTGCCGGTGGGGGCGGATGCCGCGCTGCTGGAGGCGACCGATGGATCCGGCGAGAGCATCCTGGCGCTGGGCCCGCGCATCCTGACCTCTGTCCCCGAGGTTCCCCTGGCGGGAGGCGACGACGAGCTTCGCTTCGAGCCGGGCTGGATCGGCTGGCTGACCTACGAGGGGAGGCCCGGTTCCTCGAGGTGGATCGCGCGCTCGCCTTCGACCACGACTCGCGCAGCGTGCGCTCGCTCGCGGGGAATGACGACTGGATGGCGGCGGCCGAGAAGGCGCTCGCCGCCGGCTCCGTGCCCGAGTCCGCGGACGCGCCCGCCGAGGTGCCGGAGCCGGAATGGCGGCACGACGACGCGGAGTACCTCCGGATGATCGAGGCGTGCCAGGAGGCGATCACCCGCGGCGACGCGTACGTGCTCTGTCTCACCGACACGGCCACCGTCCGCGACGCGGTGGACGGCTGGACGGCCTACCGCCGGCTTCGGCGATCGAGTCCCACGCACTCGGCGGGGTACCTCCGACTCGGCGGCACCGAGCTCGTGAGTGCCTCGCCCGAGCGGTTCCTCGAGGTGACCGCAGGCGGAACCGCGCGGAGCCGGCCCATCAAGGGCACCCGGCCGCGGCATCCCGACCCCGCTCGCGACCGTGCGCTCGCCGACGAGCTGGGCGCGAGCGACAAGGAGCGCGCCGAGAACCTCATGATCGTGGACCTGGTCCGCAACGACCTCAGCCGGGTCGCGGAGGTCGGCACGGTGCGGGTTCCACAGCTGTTCGCGGTGGAGAGCTACCCGCAGGTGCACCAGCTGGTGAGCACGGTGGAGGCGCAGCTTGCTCCCGGCCGGACAGCGGCCGATGCGGTCCGGGCCCTGTTCCCGGCGGGATCGATGACCGGAGCGCCGAAGGCCAGCGCCATGGCGATCCTCGCCGCCTTGGAACGAGGACCGCGCGGCGTCTACTCCGGCACGTTTGGCTACATCTCCCGCACGGGGGCGGCCGCCCTGGCCATGGTGATCCGCAGCATCGTCATCGAGGACGGGATCGCCACGGTCGGCGCCGGGGGCGGCATCACGGCGCTGTCCGACCCGGACGAGGAGCTGGCGGAGAAGAAGCTCAAGGCGAACGCGCTCCTGGCCGCGCTCCGGGCCTGAGGAAGCCCGCTACCCTTAAGGGTTGCCGCTGGATCGCGGCCCGCAACACGAGAAGAGCCCCGCTTGGTTTCCACCCCGCCCAGCACGGAACTGCCCACCTTCGACCGCCTGCAGGAGAAGTGGCTCGGGATCTGGGACGAGCTGCGTCCATTCTCCACGGCGGATCCCTCGGACAACCGGCCGCGCAAGTACGTGCTCGACATGTTCCCGTACCCGTCCGGGGACCTGCACATGGGGCATGCCGAGGCCTACGCGCTCGGTGACGTGATCGCGCGCTACTGGCGGCAGCAGGGCTTCAACGTGCTGCACCCCATCGGCTGGGACTCGTTCGGCCTGCCCGCCGAGAACGCCGCGATCAAGCGCGGCGCCAACCCGGTCACCTGGACCTACGACAACATCGCCCAGCAGCGTGAGTCGATGCGCCGCTACGCGCCGTCCTTCGACTGGGACCGCGTGCTGCACACGAGCGACCCCTCCTACTACAAGTGGAACCAGTGGCTGTTCCTCAAGATGTACGAGCGCGGGCTCGCGTACCGGAAGGACAGCTGGGTCAACTGGGACCCGGTGGACCAGACGGTGCTCGCGAACGAGCAGGTGCTGCCGGACGGCACGTCGGAGCGCTCCGGCGCCCTCGTCGTCAAGAAGAAGCTGACCCAGTGGTACTTCCGCATCACCGCCTACGCGGATCGGCTGCTCGACGACCTCAACCAGCTCGAGGGCTCCTGGCCGTCGAAGGTGCTGTCGATGCAGCGCAACTGGATCGGCCGCTCCACCGGCGCGGACGTCGACTTCGCGGTCGAGGGCCGCGACGAGAAGATCACGGTCTACACGACCCGCCCGGACACGCTGCACGGCGCCACCTTCATGGTGGTCGCACCCGACTCCGACCTGGCCGCGGACCTGGTCTCGGGAGCCGAGCCGGGCATCCGCACCGCGTTCGAGGAGTACCTGCAGCGCACGCAGCGCAGCTCCGAGATCGAGCGACTCTCGGTCGATCGGGAGAAGACGGGCGTCTTCACGGGGCGGTACGCCATCAACCCGCTGAACGGCGAGCGGCTGCCGATCTGGGTCGCCGACTACGTGCTGAGCGACTACGGCCAGGGCGCCATCATGGCCGTCCCAGCCCACGACCAGCGCGACCTCGACTTCGCCCGCACCTACGACCTGCCGGTGCGTGTCGTGGTCGACACGACGCAGCCGGTGACGGGCGCCATCCGGATCATCCCCGCCGACGGCACGCTGCCCGAACTCGATGACATGAACCCGGTCCTGACCGGCACTGCGCTCACCGGCGACGGCCGCCTCATCAACTCCGGGCAGTTCGACGGGCTCAGCAAGGGCACCGCGATCGCGCGCGTCACCGCCTATCTCGAGCAGCATGGGCTCGGCCGCCCGGCCAAGAACTACCGGCTGCGCGACTGGCTGATCTCCCGCCAGCGGTTCTGGGGCACCCCGATCCCGATCCTCTACGACGAGGACGGCAACGAGATCCCCGTGCCCGAGGATCAGCTGCCCATCGCGCTGCCCTCCACCGAGGGCCTCGACCTCAAGCCGAAGGGCGTCTCGCCGCTCGCGGCCGCGACCGACTGGGTGACCACGACGACGCCCGACGGCCGTCCCGCGCTCCGCGACTCGGACACGATGGACACCTTCGTCGACAGCTCGTGGTACTTCCTCCGCTTCCTCTCCCCGAACGACGATTCCCAGCCGTTCGACCGTGCGGAGGCCGAGAAGTGGGCGCCCGTCGACCAGTACGTCGGCGGCGTCACGCACGCGATCCTGCACCTGCTCTACGCCCGCTTCATCACCAAGGTGCTGTTCGACCTCGGCTACGTGAGCTTCACCGAGCCGTTCAGCGCGCTGCTCAACCAGGGCATGGTGCAGATGGACGGCGCCGCGATGAGCAAGTCGAAGGGCAACCTCGTCCGGCTCTCCGAGCAGCTCGACCAGTACGGCGTCGACGCCGTGCGCCTGACCATGGCGTTCGCCGGCCCGCCCGAGGACGACATCGACTGGAAGGACGTCTCGCCGTCCGGGTCGCTCAAGTTCCTCAGCCGCGCCCTGCGTCTCGCGCAGGATGTCACCAGCACGCCGGATGCGATCTGGCGCAAGGGCGACGTGTCGCTGCGGCGGGTGACGCATCGGTTCCTCGCCGACGCGCCGGGGCTCGTGGAGGCGTTCAAGTTCAACGTCGTCGTGGCGCGGATCATGGAGCTCGTCAACGCCATCCGCAAGGCGATCGACTCGGGCCCCGGCCCCGCGGATCCCGCGGTGCGCGAGGCGACCGAGACGGTGGCGCTGGCCCTGAGCCTCTTCGCGCCGTACACGGCCGAGGAGATGTGGGAGATGCTCGGCTACCCGCCCTCGGTCGCGCTCTACGGCTGGCGGAAGGCGGATCCGACGCTGCTCGTCCAGGAGTCGGTCACCGCGATCCTCCAGGTCGACGGCAAGGTGCGCGGCCGCATCGACGTCCCCCCGACGATCGGCGCCGACGAGCTGGAGCGCCTGGCCCGCGCCGACGCCGGCGTCGCCCGCGCGCTCGGCGACCGCGAGATCGTCAACGTGATCGTGCGCCCGCCGCGCCTGGTCAACATCGCAACGCGCGGCTGACCGCCGCTCTCCGCATCACTGCGGACAAACCGCATCGGTCTCCGGTTGCGGTTTGTCCGCAATGATGCGGTTTTTCATTTGCACCGGCGGAGCGCCCTGCGTCGCCGGCCGGGGACGCTGGTAGACGGGAGCGCGCGCGGCGGCAGCTTGAGGCTTAGGACGATGCGACGTGGCCCGGTTTGCGCCGCCGCGTCGCGTCGCATGCGTTGCGAGCGTCTGCCGAGCGCGCCGCGGGAGGCCGAGCGCGGTGCGCAACGTCGAGCGCGCCGCGCAACGCCGAGCGCGGTGCGTCTCCCCGCTCGAGCGCGGCCCGAGGCACCGACCGCGCTGCATCCCTCACCGAGCGCGGTCCGTACCGACGAGCGCACCCCGTCTACACCCCGCGTTCGTCGTCACGCCCCGCGCTCGGCGCACGCCCCGCGCTCGGCGGAAAGCTGGACCTGGCGAGAGCGAGTACGGCCGCCCGCCACTGCGAAGCGTTCCACCCGTCGCGGCCACACTCACCGTCTTAAGCCCAAGCGACACCCCACGAGCGCCGCACGCGCCGGCCCTTACCCCGCTGGAGCCGAGCGCCACGCCCAGTCGCCAGCACAACCGCGACCCGCGGGACGGGCGGACAAATCGCGACGGCCAGCGAGAGTGCGGGATCCCCGCCCGACCCGCGCTACTCCACCGGGACGGCGAACACCACGAGGTTGTTGCGGTAGTGCATGGCGTCGAAGTCGTAGGGACCGTTGCAGGTGATGATGCGCAGCTGCGAGTTCGGAGTCGGGCCGTAGACCTGCTCGGTCGGGAACTCGGCCTTCGCCACGTCCTCGGAACGGTCCATCCGGTACTGCCGGGATGTGCCGTCGGACAGCTGCACCGTGATGGACGCGCCGGGCTGCAGCTCGTGCAGGCGCGCGAAGACGCCCGCGGTCTCGGTGTCGTCGACATGGCCGGCGAGGATGGCGGGGCCGACCGCCCCGGGGACCGCGCTGCCCGTGTACCAGCCGGCCGTGTCCAGGTCCCCAGGCGGGAGGAGCACGCGATTCTCGTCGAGGCTCAGGGGCGGCAGGGCCGCGTCGACGCCGATGTCCGGGATGAGCAGGCGCGTCGGGACGACCCCGGCCGCAGGCGTGTCCGCGGGCAGGGGCTGGGGATCCTGCAGGGGAGCGGCGGGAGCGGCCGCAGGCTGCACGGACACGTGCTGTGCGACCGGAACCGGCGCCGGGGCGGGGCGGGCCGCAGCGCCGCTCGCCACGGTGCCGCCCACGGCGAGCGCACACGCCACCGCTGCCACGCGGAGGAGTCCTCCACGGGGCGGGGCGGCGGCGCGATGCCGTGGCGTCCGATCAGGCACGGCGTGCCGTCTCCGCGCGGCGCCCGCGCAGACCCGCGAGCGTGAGCGCGAGAGCGAGGACGGCGAGCAGCACCCCGCCGGCGAGCGTCTGCTCCCCGGATCGCGCCGCGATCGCGAGCGCGCCCCCACCGGTGCTCATGCCGCCGACGGGCGTCTCGGTGACCGTCGAGCTGTCAAGGACCGACACGACGGTGAGTCCGCCGGACGCCTTGTCGACCACGAACAGGGTCTGCGCGGCGCCGTCGGCGAAGTCGACGTCGGCCGGCGTGTCACCGGACGACGTCGTGAGGGTGACGGTCGTCGCTCCGGGTGCGACGTCGGCGTAGGACCCGACGTCGCCGAAGGCCGCGTTCGAGGCGAGCTGGACGCCGGCGGCGGTCTTCACGCTGATCGAGTTCTGCGTCGTCGAGGCCTGGACCACCCGAGCGCGCGAGGTGCCGGCGGCGGGAGCGGTGAGGTCGTCCTCGATGGTCTTGATGTTGATGGACGCGTTGGGTCCGACGGCCGCGATGGTCACGGCCTTGCCGGACGCCACCTCGATGTCCGCGTTGACCACCGGGGTGTTGGTTCCCGCGACCGAGGGAGCCATGGCGAGCGCGTAGGTGCCGGGAGTCAAGGTCATGTACTTCGACACCCCGCCGTACGGCACGTCGGTCAGCTCGTACAGGGTGGTGCCGCCGGACAGGGCGCTGAGGCTGATGTCGGCCGCGGCGGTGTCGGGGGAGAGGTGGGCGACCCGGATGTAGCCGGGCGCGTCGGCGGCCGCGGCGGGCGAGACCGCGACCGCGGCCGGCACGAGCGCGAGCGCCAGCGCCAGGGTGAAGGGCAGGGAACGTCGTGGCATAGGAGGACTCCAGTGATCAGTCCCCGCCGGCGGCGGGGAGCGGGAAGGTGGCGAGCACGCCGTCGTCGGTCACAGAGACCGAGTCGACGGCGAACGTGCCGGTCAGGGCGGCGAGGAAGGAGGTGAGGGCGGTCATCGAGGCACCCTGGGTGCCGAGCTGCTCGCCGTCCATGGCGGTCACGAACAGCTGGCGGCGCGGCCCGTCCTCACCGGCGAGGGCGGGGAAGTCGGCCACGGTGACGTCGTGCTGGCTCAGCAGCTGACCCAGCACGATGGCGATCCGGCGATCCACCTCTCCGCTGGTCAGGAGGCGGGACGCCTCGCTCTCGAGGGTGAGCCGCGGGTTGCGGGCGAGCTCCTGCCCGACGGAGGCTCGGGCCTCCTGACCGGGGGCGGGCGTGGAGGCCGTGGCGGACGGCGTCGCCGCATCCGCCGAGGGTGAGGCGTCGGCGGGCGAGGATCCGGGCGACTCGGCGGCCACCGCCGAGGACCGCACCTCGAGGGCGGAGACGACGATGCCGGCGACGAGCGCGATCGTGACCGCCACCGCACCGGCCGCGGCGAGGATCCGGACCCGGGGCGAGGGGCGCAGGAGTGCGTCGAGCGCGCGGTCCGCTGCCCCCGCGGTGAGCAGGGCGAGCACGGGCGTGACGAGGACGGTGTAGCGCACCGGTTCCCCGCCGTCGGGCCACACGGACAGGACGAGGACGGTGAGGGCGAAGCCCGCCAGGGGCCGCGACCGGCGCGAGAAGAAGCCGAGAACGAGGGCCGCGGCGGCCACCACGGCTCCGACGGGGGAGGTGCGCAGCCAGTCGAGCACCGTCGTGCCGCCGAGGTGAGGTGCGACGTTGGGGTCGAACCCGACGACGGCCCAGCCGATTCCGACGGTCGCGAAGAACACGGCGCCCGAGATCGGCAGGGTGGGGATCCGGTGGCGCTTGCGGAGGACACGCGCGGCCTCCACAGCGAGGAAGGGGGCCGCCGCGAGGGCGAGGGGCGCGATGCCGGCGGCCAGCCCGGCCGCCAGAGCGGCCAGGGGCACCATGATCCGCCGGCGGCTTCGGACGGTGAGCAGGAGCACCGCGATCAGCAGGGCCACGACGGCCAGGTGCTCGGGAACGCCGGCGGAGGCGGCACGCACCGCAGGCGGCGCGACCGCGCAGAGCGCCGCGGCCAGCACCGAGCCCAGCCGGCTGACCCCCGACCGCCACGCCACTACGAAGACCAGCACGACCGCCGCGAGGACCGCCACCAGGGTCACGCCGGCGGGGAGCGGACCGGTGTGCTGTGCCCCGAGCGCCCAGGCGACTCCCACCGCCACGCAGAGCAGGAGGAGAAGCAGAACCGGGACGGCGATGCCGAGGAGAGCGCGCCGTCCGGTCGGGAGTCGACGCGAGCGCCGATGTCGCGACACGGCGCGCCGCCGTCCGCTCGGCGCCGTCGCCGGCGTCGACGAGGGGAGCAGTCCCGACATCCGACGCCTCCTCGCCCGGGGACTGACGCCCCCGTGCTGCGCCCCCAGGCTATTCCGCCCCCAGGCCTCCCTAGACCTTCCTGTCTACCTTGACGCCCTCCTCAGCCGAGGGCAACCCCTGGCATCCCACGGCTTTCCCGCCTCCTGATTTTCGGAGGCGCCTCCGTCCTACCTTTCCGGGATGGACGGGGACGGCCGGCTGGCGACACTGCTCGGGACCGATCGCCGCCGGTTGACCCTGGGCGCCGTGCTCGTCCTCGTGCTGGCCGCCGTCGCCGCGGCCGTGCTGCTCTCCGCCACATCAGCCGCTCGCCCGGCGACCGTCGTGCCCGTCCTCGCCCCCACGGCGCCCGCCGCGCAGGACGCCGTAGTGCTCGTCCACGTGCTCGGCGCGGTCCGCCGTCCCGGCCTGTACCCGCTCCCGGCGGGGTCCCGGGTCGTGGATGCGCTGGCGGCTGCGGGCGGACTGGCGGAGGGCGCGGATGCCGCCGGAGTGAACCTCGCGCGCCGGGTGGCCGACGGCGAGCAGCTGAGGGTGCCGGTCGCCGGAGAGGTCGCCGCGCCAACATCCGGCGAGCCGGAGCGGGTGGACCTCAACACCGCGACCGAGGAGCAGCTCGCGACGCTTCCGCGGATCGGACCGTCGCTCGCCGCCCGCATCGTGGAGTGGCGGGAGGAGCACGGATCCTTCTCCTCGGCCGACGACCTGCTCCAGGTCAGCGGCCTGGGACAGAAGACCGTGGACGGGCTGCGCGACCTGGTGGTGCCGTGACGCCGGACGCTCGCCTGGTGCCCGCCGCGGTCGCCGCCTGGCTCGGCGCGGCCGTCCTGATCGCCGACCCGGGCACGGCGTTCGCCGCCGCAGGAGGGCTCGGCGCCGTCCTCGTCGTCGCGCTGGCCATCGCCCTGCGCACGCGAGGCAGGCCGGCCGCTGTGGCGGCGCCGCTCGCGCTGGCCGCGGCCGTCGCCGGGCTGGTCGCCGTGTCCGTCGGCGTGACGGGGCCGCAACGGGCGCCCGACGCGCTCACCCGGCTGCTCGATCACGAGGGCACGGCCGTCGTGGAGCTCACGGCGGTTCCCCGGCGTGCCTCCGGTCCCCTGGAGACGGCCATCGTCGAGGGCAGCCTGCGCGAGTACCGGGGTGGCGGCGCGACCGTGGTCTGCGCGACCCCGGTGCTGCTCTTCGTCCGCGGCAGCCCCGATCAGGCCGGACTCGGCGGTGGCATCGGCGCCCGGATCCTCGCCGGGGTGCGCCTCGACCGCGCTGAGCCCGGGGACGACGTCGCCTACCTCGGCTCGGCGACCGACGTCCGGCAGGTCACGCCGCCCCCGCCGTTGCTGGCATGGGCGTCGGCCCTTCGGCGAGGGTTCACCGCGACCGCAGGCGAGTTGCCGGGCGACGGCGGACAGCTCCTGCCCGGGCTCGCCATCGGCGACGACAGCCGCGTGCCGCCCGACCTGACGGGCGACATGCGGAGAAGCTCCCTCAGCCACCTCACCGCGGTTTCCGGGGCCAACTGCGTGGTGGTGGTCGCCACGATCCTGCTCCTGGCTCGCCGGCTCCCGCGCGTGCCTCGGCTGGGACTCGCGGCTCTCGCCCTCGGAGGGTTCGTCGTCCTGGTGACGCCCCAACCGAGCGTGCTGCGGGCGGCCACGATGGGGCTCCTCGTGCTGGTCGCGACGGCGCGGGGACGGCCCGGCGGAGGCCTGCCGACGCTGGCGGCAACGGTCGTGCTGCTGCTCGTGCTCGACCCGTGGCTCTCCCGCGACGCCGGCTTCGCCCTCTCGACGCTGGCCACCGCCGGGCTGCTGGTGCTGGCCGCGCCCGCGACCGCGCTCCTCGGTCGCGCGCTGCCGCTCCCGCTCGCCGCGGCCCTCGCCGTGCCCGCCTGCGCCCAGCTCGCGTGCCAGCCCGTCCTCCTGCTGCTCGACGCGCGGCTGTCCCTCTGGTCGGTGCCCGCCAACCTCCTCGCCGGGCCCGCCGCACCTCTGGCGACGCTCGGCGGGCTGGCAGCCTGCCTCGTCCTTCCGTGGGCGCCCGGCCTGGGTCAGGTCCTCGCGGCGGCCGCATGGGCACCGGCCGCCTGGATCGCTGCGGTCGCCCGGTTCTTCGCGGGCCAGGACACGGGTGGCGTGCCGTGGCCGGACGGCGCAGGCGGTCTCCTGCTGCTCGCCGCGATCTCCGTCACGATGGGTGCGGCGCTGCTGCGGCCCGCCGCTCGCCGGCTCGGCATCGTCGCGGTCGCGGCGCTGCTGGCCGGAAGCGGGGCCGCGGCCGGAGCCGCGCTCGGCCGGTCCGGGTCCATACCGCCCGACTGGCGGATCGCGTCCTGCGACATCGGGCAGGGTGACGCGAGCGTGCTGCGGGGCGACGGCGGGCGGTTCGCCCTCATCGACACGGGCGACAACCCCGCCGCCCTCGAGCGGTGCCTCTCCACGCTCGGGGTCCGGCGGATCTCGCTGCTCGTGCTCACCCACTTCGACCTCGACCACGTCGGGGCGGCGCCCACTCTGGCCGGAAAGGTGGACGAGCTGCTGGTCGGCCCGTCGGACGGCCGCGATGCCGACCGGCTCGCCGCCACGCTGGCCGCAGGGGGCGCGCAGGTCCGCCGGGCGGCGGTCGGGGACTCCGGCCGGCTCGGCGACCTCGGCTGGCGCGTGCTCTGGCCGGGCCCGGGGATCCCGCCCGGAAACGGGGCGAGCGTCACGATCGAGGCCACCGCTCCCGGTCTTCGGGCCCTCTTCCTCGGCGACCTCGGCGAGGAGGCGCAGGACGCGCTGCTGCGCTCGGCCGCGCCCAGACCGGTCGATGTCGTCAAGGTCGCTCACCACGGATCCGCGGACCAGAGCCCTCGGCTGTACGAGCGCATCCGAGCCAGCGTGGGACTGATCTCGTGCGGCGCCGGGAACGACTACGGGCACCCGACGGCACGGCTGCTGCAGGTCCTCGCCGACGTGGGAACCACGCCCCTGCGCACCGACCTCGAGGGAATGCTGCTCGTCGCGCCCGGGCCCGACGGCGTGCGCGTCTGGACGGAGCGCTCGCCGGATCGCGACCCCGCGACCGCCGTCGGACACCGCGGTTAGGCTGATCCGGTGGCAACCCGGGCACCTCGCGCCGCGTCGAAGCCGGCGCTCGGCTGGAACGACATCCGCCCGGCGCCGGTGGTTCTCGTGTCCGGCACGGAGACGTACCTCGCCGAGCGGGCGATTCGGAAGCTCCGCGACATCCTCGCCACGGAGGATCCCAGCCTGGAGGTGACCGACCTCGACGCCTCCGACTACGCGCGCGGCGAGCTGCTGTCCCTGGCGAGCCCCTCCCTGTTCGGTGAGCCGCGGATGATCCGGGTCGCCAACGTCGAGAAGTGCAGCGACGACTTCCTGACGGAGGCGCTGCGCTACCTCGAGTCGCCGGCGAGCGACGCCTACGTCGTCCTGCGGCACGGCGGGGGAGTGCGCGGCAAGCGCCTCCTCGACGCCCTCCGCGCGGGCACGGGCGGAGCCATCGAGGTGGCCTGCCTCGAGCTGAAGAAGGACTCCGACAAGTTCGACTTCGCGGTGGGCGAGTTCCGCGCCGCCGGTCGCCGGATCACGCCGGGCGCCCTCCGCGCAGTCCTCGCGGCGTTCGGCGACGACCTCGCCGAGCTGGCCGCCGCGTGTGCGCAGCTGATCTCCGACGCGAGCGACGAGATCACCGAGGGCGTGGTCGACAAGTACTACGGCGGGCGGATCGAGACGAACGCGTTCAAGGTCGCCGACGCCGCGATCGCCGGCCGCTCGGGCGACGCGCTCGCACTCCTGCGGCACGCGGTGGCCGGAGGGGCGGACCCGGTGCCCATCGTCGCCGCCTTCGCCGCGAAGCTCCGCACCATGGCGAAGGTGATGGGCGCCCGGGGCAGCGCGGCCGCGGTGGCGTCCTCGCTCGGCCTCGCCCCATGGCAGGTCGAGCGGGCTCGGCGGGACGTGGAGGGCTGGACCGAGGCCGGGCTCGGCGCCTGCTTCGAGCTGCTCGCCGACACCGACGAGCGGATCAAGGGGGCCGCCCGCGACCCGCACTTCGCCCTCGAGCGGATGGTCCGCGGGATTGCCGCGCGCGGCGCCATCTGACCCGAGCGGGTGGTCGGCGTCGCCGGTCGCGCGGCTCGGCTCCTGGCCCCCTCCGCTCCGACCGCCGGCGGGTCAGCAGTCGCAGACCGGCAGAGCGCTGGGTGCGGTGAGCGGGTCGGGTGAGCGGCGCCCGACTCCGGAGTCGGACTCGACGGGAAGGCCCTCGCGCGCCCAGTACTCGAAGCCGCCGAGCATCTCGCGGACCGGGTGGCCCCGCTCGGCGAAGGCCAGCGCCGCCTTGGTCGCTCCGTTGCAGCCGGGACCCCAGCAGTAGACGACGACCGGGGACCCAGGGGGATCGGCAGGTCGGCATCCGATCGGATGAGAGCGGTCGGCAGGTGCACCGCTCCGGGCACCCGGCCCTGCCCCCAGGCGGCGTCGCCACGGCTGTCGACGAGGGTGAAGCCCGGCTCGCCGGTGTCGAGGGCCGCGGCCACGTCGGACGCGTCGGTCTCGAAGGCCAGACGCGAGCGGAAGTGCGCGGCTGCGGCGTCGGCGGTCGACGAGCCGGCGGTGGCGCGAAGTGTCGTGGTCATTCCCGCAGTCTCGGCGAGGGCCGGCGCGGGGCGCCGCGGGCATCCTGCCGACCTTCGCGGACATCCTGCCCGGGGAGTGGCCCCTCAGGGGCGGACTACGGCTTCCAGACCATGAGCACCACGACGGCGACCAGGAGCAGCGCCGAGACGCCGGAGCCGCCGGCGATGCGCCCGTAGAGCGGGCGGGTGGCGACCGACGCGTCGCCCTCCGCGGCGGAGCGCATGGCGGGGACGACGACGAAGAGGTTCACGAGGAGCGCGATGGCGTAGAGGATCAGCGAGCCGAGGATCCACGGCGTGCCGATGGACAGGTGGAACCGTTCGTCGGCGACGCCGAGAAGTCCGAAGCCGAGGAACACGACGAGGATCGAGAGGAGGCTGAACACGAAGGTCGACCGGGCGAGAGTGGCCACCTGGCCCCGCTCGCCGGTCCGGAGCGCACGCATCGCGCTCATCGGCAGGATCGCCATGGGCCCGGCCAGGAACACCGCCCCGACGACGTGCAGGACGTTGAGGACGGTCGCCATGTTCCCGATTTTAGGCGGGCCGCTCGGGCGGGCCTGGGAGGGTGCCGCGCCCCAGAAACGCGAAAAGCCCCGCTCGAGGCGGGGCTTCTCGGGTGCGGTGTCGCTCAGAGCGAGGCGACCTGCTTGGCGATGGCCGACTTGCGGTTCGCCGCCTGGTTCTTGTGGATGACGCCCTTCGAGGCCGCCTTGTCGAGCTTCTTGGTCGCGAGGGCGAGCGCGGCGGCCGCCTTCTCCTTGTCGCCGGCGACGACGGCCGTGCGAGCGCTGCGGATGGCCGTCTTGAGCTCGCTCTTCACGGCCTTGTTGCGGTCGTGCGCCTTCTTGTTGGTGCCGATCCGCTTGAGCTGCGACTTGATGTTTGCCACGAGGAATACCTTCTGATTGCTGCTGGATGGTGGGGCCGGCGACCGCGGTACGGTGCGGAACCCGCCGGCATCGGCGCCCCTATCCGGGCGCGCAAAGCCAACAGAGAACATTACCAGGCCGGGAGGGCGGCCGCCAGCGGCGGTCAGACCCGGTCGGCGGCGCTCCTCGCGGCCGTGACCAGGATACGCGTGAACTCGTCGGGCCTCGTCAGGCTGACCAGGTGCGAGGCGCCGGGCACGACGACCAGCTGCGACCACGAAGCGGGCAGGCCGGGTCGCGCACGCGCCGCGGCGAGGTAGCGGCGCTCCTCCAGACGGAAGTGGTCGTAGCGCCCGTTGACGAGGAGGATCGGCACCCGGATCCGGGAGATCGCCGCGATCGGCCGCACGGCCGCCATGGCCCGGAGGCCGTCCTCCATGACGTCGAGCGGCACCCCTCCGGCGGTCACGTCCGCTCGTCCTGGCTCTGGGATGAAGAGGTCCACCATGAACTGGTTGAGCCAGGCGCCCTGGTCGGGCATCCGACGGATGGCGTCGGCGAGAGCGCGGTAACCCGTCAGGGGCGCCGCGTGCGGGGTGGTGCCGCACGCCGCGGCGAGGAGCCCGTCGATGCGTCCGGCTCCCCGTTCAGCGGTCCAGTGCAGGGCGAGGTAGCCGCCGAGGGAGAGGCCGCAGAGGATCACCGGTCCCGGCAGCCCGTCGACGGCGGCGTCGATGGCATCGAGGGCACCGTCGAGGGTGAACCGCTCGCCGACTCGGGTGCCGTGCCCAGGCAGGTCGACCGCGCGGGACCGGACCCCGGCCTCGTCGAGGGCCTCGACCTGCGCGCGCCACATCGTCGCGGAGGTCCGGATGCCGTGCAGGAGCACGATCGAGGGGCCCATACGAGCGAGACTACGCGGCTCGCCGCCCCTCTCCGCGGGCGCCGCGAGCCGCCCTTTCCCGGCATCGGGCGCGACTACGCTGACCAGCCGTGCCCCTCCTCGCGCCCCACGTCGCGTCCGTGCCCGCCTCCGGCATCCGCCGCATCCACGAGATCGCGGTGCAGCTGCCGGACGTGATCTCGCTGGCGATCGGCGAGCCCGACGTGCCGGTCGCGGCCCACGTCCTGGCGGAGGGCAGCGCCGCATGGCTCGCCGACGACACCGACTACACCGCGAACGGCGGCATCCGGGAGCTGCGCGAGGCGATCCAGGACAAGCTGCGCGACCGCAACGGCATCGACGCCGATCTGGAGCAGATCTGGGCGACGAACGGCGCCACGCAGGCGCTGCACCTCGCGATGAGCCTCACCCTGGGGCCCGGCGACGAGATCCTGCTCCCCGACCCGGGGTACACGACGTTCGCGATGAGCGCGCGGATGCTGCACGCCCAGCCGGTGCCATACGCGCTGCGAGCGCCCGCCGGCTTCCTGCCCGAGCTGGACGAGCTCGAGCGGCTCGTCACCGACCGGACACGCGTGCTCGTCGTCAACTCGCCGTCGAACCCGCTGGGCGCCGTCTTCCCGCCCGAGGTGCTCGCCGAGCTGCTCGACTTCGCCGCCCGGCACGACCTCTGGGTCATCAGCGACGAGGTGTACGAGGCGTTCACCTACGGCGCTCCGCACACGAGCCTGGCCGCCCTCGACCGTGACTCCCGCGTGTTCAGCGCCTTCTCCGTCTCGAAGACGTACGCGATGACCGGAGCCCGCGTCGGGTACCTGGTGACGCCGCCGGGCTTCGCGGCCGTGCTGCGGACCTATCAGGAGGCCACCATCTCCTGCCTCAACACCCCGGCCCAGCGCGCGGCGGCCGCGGCGCTGAGGGGCGACCAGTCGCACGTCGAGGAGGCGGCGACCCACTACCGGGGAAACCTCGACGCGGCGACCGCGCTGCTCGACGAGCGCGGACTGCGGTACCTCGAGCCGACCGGGGCGTTCTACCTCTGGATCGACGTGTCCCACGCGACGGACGGGGACGTCGCGGCGTGGGCCGAGCGCTTCCTGCTCACCGAGCGCGTCTCGGTGGCGCCCGGCTCCGCGTTCGGCCGTAGCGGCGAGGGCTGGATCCGCGTGTGCGCCGCCGCGTCCCGGGCCGACCTCCTCGAGGGCCTGCGCCGCCTCCCGGTCCCCGCCTGACCCCTAGGGTCCCGCTCCCTGACCGAATCAAGGAGATCTCGAGGAGAACGGCCGGAGTTCCGCACGACCCTGATGGCGGGGTGGCGAATCTCCTTGATTCGGTCAGGCAGCTTTCGGGCGGCTCAGAGCTCCTCGAGGTCGAGAATCGCGGCCTCCTGGTCAGCTAGCACGTGCGCGATCCGCCGGAGGGACCTCGCGTCGAGCTCCGGAAGGGCATCCGTCGGGAACCAGCCGACCTCGAGTGACTCGTCGTCCGCGACGTGAGCCTCGCCGGCCACGTACCGGCAGCGGAACGTGAGGTCGGTGTACTGGGTGCGGTCGCCGTTCGGATGGGTGATCGGCACCGTGACCGACACCACGGCGAGCCGCTCGACGGTCGCCGTGACGCCCGTCTCCTCCTCGATCTCCCGCACGACGGCCACGGCGGGATGCTCGCCGGGCTCCACGATGCCGGAGACGGTCGACCAGCCGCCGGTGTCGAGGCGGCGGCCGAGCAGCACCCGATCGCCGTCGAGGACGACGCCGCTGACTCCGATGAGCCACAGCGGGTCGTGGCCGATCCTCCGGCGGAGGTCGAGGACGAAGTCGGGAACCGGCATGCGGGGGAGCCTAGGGGCATCCCGCGCCGGTGCGGGTCCTGCGGACAGGTGGCGCCCGTCTTCGTGGAAGGGGGTGTCCGCACGCCCCGCGCGAGTGCGGGAGCCAGGCGGCGTCCCGCGGCGTGGGACACTGGAGCGTCATGCCACGCGCCCTCCGACCGCTCGAGCCAGCGGCCACCGATCCCGCGGCGATCCGGAACTTCTGCATCATCGCCCACATCGACCACGGCAAGTCCACGCTCGCCGACCGCATGCTGGGGATCACCGGCGTCGTCTCGGACCGCGACATGCGCGCGCAGTACCTCGACCGCATGGACATCGAGCGCGAGCGCGGCATCACGATCAAGAGCCAGGCCGTCCGGATGCCGTGGAGCGTGGGCGGCGACACCTTCGCCCTCAACATGATCGACACCCCCGGTCACGTCGACTTCACCTATGAGGTGTCGCGCTCGCTCGCCGCGTGCGAGGGAGCGATCCTCCTCGTCGACGCGGCACAGGGCATCGAGGCGCAGACCCTTGCGAACCTCTACCTGGCGCTCGAGAACGACCTCGAGATCATCCCGGTGCTCAACAAGATCGACCTGCCGGCCGCCGACCCGGACAAGTACTCCCGCGAGCTCGCTCAGCTGATCGGCGGCGATCCGGACGACGTCCTCCGCGTCTCCGGCAAGACGGGCATGGGCGTCGAGGAGCTGCTCGACCGCGTCGTCGAGCGCATCCCGGCCCCGAAGGGCGACGCGAACGCCCCGGCCCGGGCCATGATCTTCGACTCGGTCTACGACTCCTACCGCGGGGTCGTCACCTACGTCCGCATGGTCGACGGCAAGCTGAATCCGCGCGAGCGCATCCAGATGATGTCCACGCGCGCCACCCACGACATCCTCGAGATCGGCGTCAGCGCGCCCGAGCCGACGCCCTCGAAGGGGCTCGCCGTCGGTGAGGTGGGCTACCTGATCACCGGCGTGAAGGACGTTCGCCAGTCGAAGGTCGGGGACACGGTCACGACCGCCGCCAAGCCCGCGACCGAGGCGCTCGCCGGCTACACCGACCCGCTGCCCATGGTCTTCTCGGGCGTGTACCCGATCGACGCGAGCGACTATCCCGCCCTCCGCGAGGCGCTCGACAAGCTGAAGCTGTCGGACGCGGCGCTGCAGTACGAGCCGGAGACGAGCGTCGCGCTGGGGTTCGGATTCCGCTGCGGGTTCCTCGGGCTCCTGCACCTCGAGATCGTCACGGAGCGCCTCGAGCGCGAGTTCGACCTCGACCTCATCACCACGGCGCCGAGCGTGCCGTACGACGTGACCACCGAGGACAAGAAGACCGTCACGGTCACGAACCCGAGCGAGTATCCGTCCGGGAAGATCGACAAGGTCGTGGAGCCGGTCGTCAACGCGTCGATCCTCGCGCCCAAGGACTACGTCGGCGCCATCATGGAGCTGTGCCAAACCCGTCGAGGCACGCTGAAGAGCATGGACTACCTCGGCGAGGACCGCGTCGAGCTCAAGTACACGCTGCCGCTCGGCGAGATCGTCTTCGACTTCTTCGATGCGCTGAAGAGCCGCACGCAGGGCTACGCCAGCCTCGACTACGAGCCCGCCGGCCAGCAGGAGGCGGACCTCGTGAAGGTCGACATTCTCCTGCAGGGCGAGACGGTCGACGCGTTCAGCGCCATCGTGCACCGCGACAAGGCCTACGCCTACGGCACGCTGATGGCCGGCCGCCTGCGGGAGCTGATCCCGCGCCAGCAGTTCGAGGTGCCGATCCAGGCCGCCATCGGCGCCCGGATCATTGCGCGAGAGAACATCCGTGCGATGCGCAAGGACGTGCTCGCCAAGTGCTACGGCGGCGACATCACCCGCAAGCGCAAGCTGCTGGAGAAGCAGAAGGAGGGCAAGAAGCGGATGAAGATGGTCGGCCGCGTCGAGGTCCCCCAGGAGGCGTTCATCGCTGCCCTCTCCGGCGACACAGAGGGCAAGGACTCGAAGAAGAAGTAGCAGCTGCGCGCCTTCGGGCTCGGGCGACGCTGGTGGGTACCGTGAGGGCATGGAAGAGCCCCGCTTCGGCCGCTGGCATCCCTGGCAAGCGTGAGGCGGATCGTCACAGGTCCCCTGGCTGCCGGGATCGCCCTCGTCGTCTCGGGTCTGGTGTTGATCGCCGTGGGGCAAGCCGATTCCGCGAGTGAACCTGCGATTCCTCTCGGGATCTCCTACGCTCTGCCGCCGCCCGCGCCGCTCACCCTCCTCCTGATGGTGACGCCGCTCTCGGTGACGGGGCTTGTGTGCCTCGGTCTCGGCATCGCCGGTATCGCCTTCGCTATCGGAGTCGGCTTCGGGCAGAAGCGGTGAGGCGTGCACCCCTGATCGCCGCGCTGACCGGCGTCGCTCTCCTGCTCATCGCCGTCGGCATGCCGGCAGCGCTCGCGCTCGTGAGCGGCGGACCGCGCCGCTACTACGCGTATGAGCCCCCCACCGGTGTCCTCCTGGAACTGACCGCTTCGACTCTCGCCTCCGCGGTCGGCGTAGCTCTCGCGCTGTTCTGTCTCGGCCTCTCTCTGGGGCTGCTTCTGGGCGCCCGCCGACGGCCCGAGCAAGCGGAAGTACGTGACGACTTGCCAGAGAATCCCGCTTAAGGGGCGTCTAAGCGGGATTCTGTGGCAAGTCGCCCCCCGCTCCGAGATGCGGGAACGCGGCGAGCTTCGCGGGCCTCAGTCTTCCGGGAGCGCTACGGGACGGGCGGTCCACACCGGAAGTTCGCGGGTCCGCTCCCGTCGCAAGCAGACGAACATGCCGACCGCACCGAGGACGCACATTGCAATCGCGATGAGGGTGCGCACCTCCAGTTGCGGCGCCCCGTTGAAGAGCAGTGCGACAGCGACCCCGACGGCCAGCGCGCCCACCGGGGCCAGGACGGCCGGCAGCACGGTGGGCCCCGACACGGCGCGGTCGACCGCTCGGTAGAGCAGCCGACTCACTCCCGCGGCGATCACTCCGGCGAGGAGGCCGATCGGCACTGCGAGAAATGCGACGCTCATGCCCCAGAGGCCCAGCCAGAGCTCGAAGTCGTAGGTGGACCGCGAGAAGAGGAAAGTCGTTCCGACCGTCATGGTGAGAGCGCCCCACCCGACCGAACCACCGATGATGCGGGACCAGCGGACATCAGCACGCACGCTCATCGGCGTCACCATAGCGATCCCGACACGCCCGACCCCGCCGCCGCGCCCGGGGCGGAGGTGAGTGCACCTCACAGTGCGGCGCGCTACCGTCGATACATGCGTTACGCACCTCCCAGCCGCTCGCTCCGCGCGCGGGCCACCTGCGTCGGGGGATCCCGATGAGCGGCCCGAAGCGGCGGTCGACGGCGACCGGCGGTGACGACTCCCTCAACTACGCGGCGGTCGGGGCCACCCAGAGCCCCGACGTTGTGCTGTATCCGCCGACCGGATTCCGCCCGTTCCAGTCCAGCCGTCGGCTCGGCAGCGGGCAGGAGCGCTTCGACATCGCCTCCCGTGCGCTCATGACGTGGGGCATCCACCGCAACAGCGGCATCCCGGTCACCGACATCGCGCGCGATCCCAACGCCGTCTACACCGGCATCGAGTACGACGAGCTCGGTCGGCCGCTCGCCCCCGCGGAACCGCAGGAGGAGCTGTTCTCGCCGGACGGCACGCCCTACGTCTCCGCCGGCACGACCGCCCTCATGCACTTCGCGATCGGCCCCTTCAAGGTCGAGGCTCCGGTGAAGGTCGTCTACGTGCTCGATGAGCCGGGCAAGGTCGGCTTCGCCTACGGCTCCCGCCACGGACATCCGGCACGCGCCGAGCAGTTGCAGTTCGTCGAGATGGAGGAGGACGGGTCGGTCTGGCTGACGATCCGCTCGATCTCCGCGCCGACGGGGCCGCGGCGGGGCCCGACGGTCGCCCTCCTGCGCGCGGCCCAGCGGCACTACGCGAAGCGGTTCCTCACGTCGCTGCACCCGACGAGGTCCGCCGGAGCGTCAGGGTCGGCCGCGTCCTGAGCTAGCTGCCCCAGTGGCCGGGACGGCCCAGCCGTCCGGGGAGCCGGGTGCCGCCGTCGCCGATCGCGGAGGCGACCTGGGGCCGGGTGAGAAAGAGCGCCTCGGAGAGGTCGGCGCCTCGAAGGTCGGCGTCCCGCAGGTCGGCGCCGAGGAGGTCGGCGCCGCGCAGGTCCGCGCCGCGCAGGTCGGCGGCGATCAGGAGGGCACCGCGCAGGTCCGCGCCGCGAAGGTCGCGGCCCTGAAGGACGGCACCCAGCAGGTCCGCCCCGGGGCCCAACCGACGGCCGGTCTTCTTCGGAAGCACCGGATAGCTCGCGCGCTGGAGCGCGCTGGCTCGCCGGAGCAGGTCGCCGACCTCCCGGCGCAGCGCCGGAACGTCGGCGGACAGGATCTCGTCCGGGGCGCCCGTGGTGACCCGCTCGATGGCGCCTTCGGCGTCCCGGAGGGCGGGCAGCAGCGGTCCCGCACTCGGCAGGTCGATCGCCTCGGCCAGGTGCCACAGCAGCTCCTGAAGCTGCCGCACGATCGGGAACACCGCGAACATCGGAGCGCGGACGTCGGGGTACTCGCGCCAGGAGCGGCCGCCGAACGTCTGCTGCGTCACCTTCTGGCCCGCGCCGAAGCAGTCGAACGCGGTGCAGCCGCGGAAACCGCGAGCCCTGAGGTCCGGGTGGATGCGGCACCGGTCGTCCGTCTCCAGATGCGTGCACGGATCCCCGGCGCTCTTGTCGAACGCGAAGTCCGCTGAGCGCGCGAACGCGAGCGCAACACAGCAGAGGCCGACGCACCGCGCGCAGTCGGCCACCAGCGCGGCCGAGCGGTCCGGAAGGACTGCGGTCACGCGCGGAGCGCCTCCTCGTTTGATGCCGCCCGCAGCCACTTGAGGAGGTCGTCGAGCCCGGATACGAGGTCCGGCAGGACCAGCACCGCGCCGGTGCGACGCAGGCGCTCGACGGAGAACGCTCCGGTGGCGACGGCGAGGAAGGGGATGCCCGCCGCGGCCGCCGCGGTGTCGTCGGTCGGGGTGTCACCGATGATGAGGTGCGGCTGGCCGGCGAGGGCGGCGGCCGCCGCGGCGGTCACCTCGGTGCGAGCGCGGGCCGTGCCGCCGAAGAAGGAGTGCTCCCAGTCGAAGACGGCGGGGTCGAGGCCCGCCCCGAGAAACTTGGTGCGGGCCCGGACGGACGAGTTGCCGGTGAGGAGGGCGTTGACCCAGCCCTCCGCCGCCACGGCGTCCAGCGCCTCGCGAGCACCGGGAACGAGCTCCCGCCGGTCCGCGGAGCCGTGGCGCTCGACCGCGAGCTCGTCGAGGCGTGCGGCGACGGCGTCCTGGAATCCGGGGAGAGGTCGTACTCCGCGAGCCGCTCGGCGATGATCTGCCCGTCGACCTTCCCGTGCTCGGCGGGCCGGGGGCCCTCAGGCTCGAAGCCCGTCACCTGCTGGATCGCCTCGTCGTAGAGGCCGCCGCCGTTGCGGGCGTTCTGCAGGAGGGTGCCGTCGATGTCCCAGAGCACGTACTTGGCCATGCCTCCACGGTAGCCGCCGCCGCGACGCCCCTCCTCGCGCCCCGATCCGGTCGGGTCCTTCCCAAATCAAGGAGAACAGGCGTGGGACGGACCGATTCATCCCGATCCGAGGCCCTCCGCGGCCGAATCTGCTTGATTCGGTCAGAAGAGGGGAGGAGACACACGGTGGGTGACGCCGACGTAGGATTCCCGGATGCCCAGCGCCCTTCCGCTCGCCGATCCGGCGCCCGCCGACGGGCTGCTGCCCGCGTCGGCCGCGGTGGAGGCGACGGACCGGGCCTTCGGCGTGTACCTGCACGTGCCGTTCTGCCGTGTGCGGTGCGGGTACTGCGACTTCAACACCTACACCGCGGACGAGCTGCGCGGGGTGCGCCGGAGCGACTACGCGGCGCACGCCTCCGCGGAGGTCGAGTTCGCCGTCGCCGCGCTCGCGGGATCCGGTGTGCCCTCACGTCCGGCGAGCACCGTGTTCTTCGGCGGCGGGACGCCCACCCTGCTTCCGGTCAGCGATCTCGCGCGGATGCTCTCCGCGGTCCGCGACGGCTTCGGCCTGGTCCGCGGCGCGGAGGTGACGGTCGAGGCGAACCCCGACTCGGTGGACGCTGTCTCGCTCGCCGCGCTCGCGGCCGCGGGGGTGACTCGTGTCTCCTTCGGCATGCAGTCCGCCGTGCCGCACGTGCTCGCGACCCTCGAGCGCACGCACGATCCTGCGCGCATCCCTCTTGTCGTCCGCTGGGCGCGGGAGGCGGGTCTCGAGGTGAGCCTCGACCTCATCTACGGAACGCCGGGGAGTCCCTCGCTGACTGGCGCCGCTCCGTCGAGGCCGCGCTCGCCGAGAGCCCCGACCACCTCTCGGCGTACGCCCTCATCGTGGAGGACGGCACGAAGCTCGCGCGACAGATCCGCTCCGGGGCCGTGCAGATGCCGGACGACGACCTGCAGGCGGACATGTACGAGCTCGCCGACTGGCTCTTCGGCGCGGCCGGCTACGCCTGGTACGAGGTGAGCAACTGGGCGCGCGTCGACGGGACGGGCGCCCCGGATCCGCGGCACCGGTCCCGGCACAACGCGGCGTACTGGACCGGCGAGGACTGGTGGGGTGTCGGTCCCGGCGCCCACAGCCACGTGGGCGGCGTTCGCTGGTGGAACGCGCGTCACCCGGCCGCCTACGCGGAGCGCGTCCTGGCGGGGCTCTCGCCCGCGGTCGGCCGCGAGGTGCTCGCGCCGGCCACCCGGCACCTGGAGCGCGTGCTCCTCGAGACCCGGATCCGGGAAGGACTTTCGACCGCCGTCCTGTCCCCGGACGCCCGCACCGCGGTAGCGGGCCTGATCGCCGACGGCCTGGTCGATCCGGCGGCCGCCCTCCGCGGTCGCGTGGAGCTGACCATCCGCGGGCGCCTCCTCGCCGACGACGTGGTGCGCCGCCTCACCTGAGCGGCCCGCACAGCCCGTCGACCGCATCAGTTCGGACTATCCGCAACGGTCTCCGGATGCGGATAGTCCGAAGTGATGCGGACAGCGGCGCGCGCGGGAGCGGCGGCCGCCGCGTCAGCTGATGAAGCGGATCGTCAGCGGGTACTCGTACTGCTCGCCGGCGTTCGCCTTCGTGGCGGCGATGATCCCGAAGACGATGGTGAGTATCCCGATCGCGAAGATCAGGAAGAAGCCGATGACGAGCAGCACCAGGAGCCCCGAGACCACGTAGCCGAGCAGGGCGGTGATGTGGAAGTTCAGGGCCGTTCGCGTGTGCTGGGCGATGAACGCGCCGCGGTCCTTCAGCACCAGGTAGGCGATGAGCGGAACCAGGATCGGGAAGAAGATGCCACCGATGTGCGTGAGCGTCGCCCAGAGCCGCTGGTCCTGAGGCGACATCGGCGGAGCCGGCTGGTACGGGTACTGCTGCTGTGGCGGCGGCGGGGGAGGCGTGGCGCTCATGGGAGGTCCTTCTGCTCGGCTGTCGCCCCAGTCAAGCGCACAGGGCCGGGGACTTCCGTCCCCGGCCCTGCGTTTCACTTCGGCGGATGCGCTCAGCTCACTTGATGAAGCGGATGGCGAACGGGTAGCGGTAGGTGCCGCCGCCGTTGACCCGGACACCGGCGATGATCGAGAACACGACGCCCACGATGACGATCGCCCAGTGGATGAGGGTCTGCACGAGGAACCAGAAGCCGAGCGTGACGATCCCGAGGATGACGCCGAGGATCGCGTTGACGAGCAGCGCGGCGGTCAGGGTGAGCTGGAAGTTCAGCGACTCCTTGGCCTCCTGGCGGGTCAGTGAGCCGCGGTCCTTGAAGACGAGCCAGAGGATGAGCGGCGGCAGCCACCCGGCCCAGAAGAGGATCGCGACGCCGCCGATGTGTGACCACATCGCCCACTGCCGGTCCTCGGCAGGGGTGAGGGGCGCAGCGGGAGCCGGAGCGGTGTAGGGCTGCTGCGGCTGACCCGCGGTGGGGCCCTGAGGAGGAAGGTTGGAATCTGTCATGGGGAGGTGCTGCCTTTCGAGGAGTGGAATGCGCATCGCGCCGTGGCAGGCTCGATTCTTGCGAGCACCTTCGCCTGCTGGCGGTCAACATACTCCCGGTGCAATGTCCCTGCAATGACGCAGAAAGGGCGTGTTGTCAAGTAGAATTGGCACTCTGGCACCGGGAGTGCCAGGGTCGCCGAGGGAGGGTCGCCATGGTGTCGGAGCGGGGGCTCGAGGTGCTCCGCGTCATCGTCCAGGACTACGTCGCCTCGCGCGAGCCGGTCGGGTCCAAGACGATCGTGGATCGCTACGCGTTCGGCGTGTCGGCGGCCACCATCCGCAACGACATGGCGCAGCTCGAGGAGGAGGAGCTGATCGCCGCCCCGCATACGTCGTCGGGCCGCATCCCGACGGACAAGGGGTACCGCGTCTTCGTCGACCAGCTCTCGGATCTGCGGCCGCTCAGCGCCGCCCAGAAGCACGCCATCGAGACGTTCCTGGGCTCCTCCGTCGACCTCGACGACGTGCTCTCGCGCACCGTGCGCCTTCTCTCGCAGCTCACCTCGCAGGTCGCCCTCCTTCAATACCCCACGCTGTCGCGCACGACGATCCGGCACATCGAGGTCGTGCTGCTCGCCCCCACCCGCCTCCTCACCGTGCTGATCACGGACGGCGGCCGGGTGGAGCAGCGGATGGTCGACCTGCAGCGCGAGGTCGACGAGACGCTGCTCGACGACCTCCGCTCCCGCCTCAACTCCACTCTGGGCGGCTGCCCGCTGGCTGAGGCACCGACCCGGCTCGAGCACCTCGGCGAGTCGTTCCCGCCTGAGACCGCTCCACTCGCCGACGCCGTCGCCCGGGCCCTGATGGAGCAGATCCTCGCCGGCCGGCAGGACCGCTTCCTCATGGCGGGAACCGGCAACCTCGCCCGCACCGAGAAGGACTTCCCCGGCAGTATCCATCCGGTCCTCGATGCCATCGAGGAGCAGGTCGTGCTGCTCAAGCTCTTCAGCGAGATGGCGCACGACGGCACAGGAGTGGCGGTGAGCATCGGCCGCGAGAACGCGCAGTTCGGCCTCGCGGAGGCTTCTGTGCTCTCGAGCGGGTACCGTTCCTCCTCCGGCGAACTCGCGCGTCTCGGCGTCCTGGGTCCGACGAGAATGGACTACTCGAACAACATGGCGGCCGTCCGTGCCGTCGCCCGCTACCTCTCGCGCCTGCTCGGCGAGGGATGAGGGTTCCACCTCCGACCGCGCGTTTCCGCGCGTCCGAAAGGTTTCCGGTAAGCCGTGGCTGACCATTACGAAGTGCTGGGCGTCGCCCGCGATGCCAGCGCCGACGACATCAAGAAGGCCTACCGCAGGCTCGCTCGTGAGCTGCACCCGGATGTGAATCCCGGGGCGGATGCCTCCGAGCGCTTCAAGCTCGTGACGCACGCCTACGACGTGCTCAGCGACCCGCGGCAGCGTCAGCAGTACGACCTGGGCGGCCGGATGGGCGGGGGCGGCGGCGACGCCGGGTTCGGCAACTTCGGCGACATCTTCGAGACGTTCTTCGGCGGGGGAGGCCAGCGCGGCGGCGGTCCGCGGTCGCGTCGGGAGCGGGGCGGGGACGCGCTGCTCCGGGTCGAGGTCGACCTCGACGACGTCGTGTTCGGCACCCACCGGGACATCGAGGTCGACACCGCGGTGCTGTGCGAGACGTGCAAGGGCACGTGCTGCCAGCCCGGCACGAGCCCCGTCACCTGCGACATCTGCGGCGGCAGCGGCCAGATCAACCGCACCGTCCGCTCCCTCCTCGGCAACGTGATGACCTCGAGCCCGTGCGGCACCTGCCGCGGCTACGGCACGGTCATCCCGAGCCCGTGCGCCACCTGCCAGGGCCAGGGCCGCGTGCGCGCCCGGCGCACCATCGCCGTCGACATCCCGGCAGGCGTCGAGACCGGACTGCGCCTGCAGCTGCCCGGCCAGGGCGAGGTCGGGCCCGCAGGCGGCCCGAACGGCGACCTGTACCTCGAGGTCAAGGTGCGCCACCACGAGACGTTCAGCCGCAGCGGCGACGACCTCCTCGCGACCATCGAGGTGCCCATGGCCGAGGCGATCCTCGGCATGACCACCAAGATCGGCGCGCTCGACGGCGACGTCGACCTCGAGATCCGCCCCGGCGCGCAGAGCGGCGACATCCTCACCATCAAGGGCCGCGGGATCACCCGGCTCCGCGGTCAGGGTCGCGGCGACCTCAAGGTCGGCGTGCAGGTGCTCACCCCGACGAAGCTCGACCGTCACGAGCGGGAGCTCATCGAGCAGTTCGCGGCGCACTACCGCAAGCAGAAGCCGGCGCTGTCCCACTTCCAGCAGGGGCTGTTCGGCAAGCTGCGCGACCGCTTCCTCGGCGTCTGACGCGTGGCCCACTTCTACCTGATCGGCACGCTCGAGGGCGCGGCGATCGGGCACGTGGTGGCGCTCGAGGGAGCCGAGGCCCGGCACGCCGCCGCGGTGAGCCGGGTGCGGGCCGGCGAGAAGCTCGCGGTCGGCGACGGACGAGGGACCGTCGCGACCGGAGCCGTGGAGTCGGCGACGCCGTCCGAGGTGCTCCTGCGCGTGGAGCGCCTGGAGCGGACGCCCGCACCGGCCCGGGAGATCTTGCTCGTGCAGGCTCTCGCCAAGGGCGACCGCGACGAGCTCGCGATCCAGGCTGCGACTGAGCTCGGCGTGGACCGCATCGTGCCCTGGCAGGCCGAGCGCAGCGTGTCCCGCTGGTCGGCGGACAAGGCGGAGCGGGGCCGGGAGCGCTGGGCGACCATCGTCCGCGAGGCCGTCAAGCAGTCGATGCGGCCGTGGCTGCCCGAGGTCGCGCCCCTCGCGCAGCGCGCCGACGTCGCGGCGCTCGCGAGCGCGCACGCCGTCCTCGTGCTCGAGCCGACGGCGGAGACCTCCTTCGCGGCTGCCGTCGAGACGGCCGCCGGTCGCCCCCTCGCGCTTGTGGTGGGTCCGGAGGGCGGGGTGTCCGCTGCCGAGCTGGCGGCGTTCGCGGCCGCCGGGGCCGTCGCCGTGCGACTCGGGCCCGAGGTCCTGCGCACCTCGACCGCCGGGCCCGCGGCACTCGCCGCGCTCGGCGTCCTCACCGGCCGCTGGTCCTAGAGCGGCTCCGGACGTGCCGACAGCCGCTGTCCAGCGGGGTTCGCTTCCAGCGGAGTCCCCGGGCGGAGGCCCTGCTCGGCCCGTAGAATCGGGCCCGTGGCCTCCATCTTCGCGCG
Source organism: Naasia aerilata (assembly GCF_030296595.1). GTDB lineage: Bacteria > Actinomycetota > Actinomycetes > Actinomycetales > Microbacteriaceae > Naasia > Naasia aerilata. Next base: position 2,344,763 of record NZ_AP027731.1, read on the forward strand.
CATCCTCTCGGGAGAGATCCCCGGCGAGATCGTGCGCGAGACCGACCGCGTGTTCGTGCTCCGGGACATCGCGCCCCAGGCGCCCGTCCATCTCCTCGTGATCCCCAAGACCGAGGACTACGCGAACGTGGTCGAGCTGGCGGCCGGGGACCCCGCTCTCCTCGCGGAGATGGTCGGCCTCGGCGCCGAGCTCGCAGGAGGCGACTTCCGGCTCGTCTTCAACACCGGCGAGGACGCCGGCCAGACCGTATTCCATGTCCATGCCCACGTGCTCGCGGGCGACCTATCGGAAGGATCCCTTGTCGACCGCTGACCCCACCCCTCAGGTGACCCGCTCCGAGGGCGAGACGGAGGTGCGCGTCGCGGTGGACGGCGTCGCCATGGTGCGACTGCTCGGTCCCCAGGACCGGTTCCTCAAGCAGATCGAGTCGCAGTTCCCGAAGGTCTCCGTGCACGCGCGGGGCAACGAGCTCACCCTCCGCGGCGAGCAGGGCCAGGTCGAGGCGGCACGTCGGCTCGTCGCCGAGCTCCTGCAGATGATCCGCAACGGCCAGGACCTCGGGCCCGTCGACGTCGGCAGCTCCGCCCGCATCCTCGAGGGGGACCCCACGTCGAGCCCTTCGGAGCTGCTCGGCCAGCCGATCCTCACCGCCCGCGGCAAGGCCATCCGGGCGAAGACGCTCGGCCAGCGCGAGTACGTGGACGCCATCGACCACAACACGATCGTGTTCGGCATCGGGCCGGCAGGAACGGGCAAGACCTACCTCGCCATGGCGAAGGCGGTGCAGGCCCTCCAGCGCAAGGAGGTGAGCCGCATCATCCTCACGCGTCCCGCCGTGGAGGCGGGGAGCGGCTCGGCTACCTGCCCGGCACCCTGACCGAGAAGATCGACCCGTACCTCCGCCCGCTCTACGACGCGCTCAACGAGATGATGGACCCGGAGATCGTCCCCAAGCTGATGGCGACCTCGACCATCGAGGTCGCGCCGCTCGCGTACATGCGCGGCCGCACGCTCAACGACTCCTTCGTCGTGCTCGACGAGGCGCAGAACACGACGCCCGAGCAGATGAAGATGTTCCTCACCCGCCTCGGCTTCGGCTCGAAGATGGTCGTCACCGGCGACGTCACCCAGGTGGACCTCCCGACCGGCGCCAGCGGCCTCCAGCTCGTGACCAAGGTGCTGCACGACATCGACGACATCCACTTCTCCCGCCTCACCAGCGCGGACGTCGTGCGCCACACGCTGGTCGGGAAGATCGTCGACGCGTACACGAAGCACGATGCCCAGGTGCAGGCGCGCCAGTTCGAGCGGCGACCGGATCGCGCCGGGCATGAGCCGGAGACGGCCCGCCCGCCCGCCGACTTCCGGCCCCCGCAGAACCGGGCGGAGCGCCGGGCCCAGGACGGCATCCACGAGAGCAGGCGTCACCCGTGAGCGTCGAGGTCAACAACGAGTCCACGATCGCCGTCGACGAGGCGGCCATCCAGCGGCTCATCACCTTCGCTCTCGACTCCCTGCACGTGCATCCGGATGCCGAGGTCGCGGTCGTGTTCGTCGACGAGGCCGCCATGGAGCAACTGCACGTGCAGTGGATGGACGAGCCCGGCCCGACGGATGTGCTGAGCTTCCCGATGGACGAGCTGCGGCCGGGAACCGAGGAGCACGAGACGCCGGCCGGGCTGCTCGGCGACATCGTCGTGTGCCCGCAGGTCGCCCAGGTCCAGGCCGAGCAGGCGGGGCACTCGCTGCTCGACGAGATCGAGCTCCTCACAGCGCACGGCCTGCTGCACCTCCTCGGCTTCGACCACGCCGAGCCGGAGGAGGAGCGCGAGATGTTCGGCCTGCAGCGCGACATCCTCACCGGCTTCGCGGCCGACGAGAAGAAGCGCGGCTCCCGCCGACGATGACCCTCTCCCTGATCCTCGTCGCGCTCCTGCTGGTGGCCTTCGCCGGGCTCCTGGCGGCCGCCGACTCCGCGATCGGGGCGCTGTCGCGAGCCGACATCCTCGACCTGGCGCTGGCCGCGCGGGCCCGCCGGTCACTGCTGGCGATCGCGTCGGACAGCGGCGCGCACGTGAACGCGATCAGCTTCCTCCGCGTGACGAGCGAGACGACCGCAGCGGTCCTCGTCACCTTCGCCCTCGCGAACGCGATCGAGGAGCTCTGGCTCGCCCTCCTCCTCGCGGCGCTGATCATGACGGGCGCCTCCTTCGTCCTCGTCGGCTCGAGCCCGCGCAGCGTCGGCCGGGCGCACGCCGGAGTCGTCCTCCGCTTCACCGCGCCCGTCGTGCACGCCGTCCGGCTGCTCCTCGGCCCAGTCGCGAACGCCCTCGTCGTCCTCGGCAACTGGGTCACGCCGGGCCGCCCCGGACCGCGACGTTCACCTCGGAGGAGCAGCTGCTCAGCATGGTCGACGAGGCCACCGAGCTCGACGTGCTCGAGGAGGACGACCGGGAGCTGATCCACTCCATCTTCGAGTTCAACGAGACCGTGATCCGCGAGGTCATGGTGCCCCGCACCGACATGGCGACCATCGACCGGACGGCCACCGTCGCCGAGGCGATGGACATGTTCCTGACGCGCGGCTACTCCCGGCTCCCCGTCACCGAGGAGAACGACCCCGACGACATCGTCGGGATCCTCTACCTTCGCGACCTCGCCCGGCTCCTGCATGAGCGGCCCGCCGATGCGGAGCGCCTGCCGGTCTCCGCGTCCACCCGCCCTGCCCTGTTCGTGCCCGAGTCGAAGAAGGCCGACGCGACGCTGCGCCAGATGCAGCTCGAGTCGAACCACATCGCCATGGTCGTCGACGAATACGGCGGGATCGCGGGGCTCGTGACGCTCGAGGACCTCATCGAGGAGCTGGTCGGCGAGATCGCGGACGAGTACGACCGGGACAACGGCGACGTGCAGGAGGTCTCGGCGGGGATCTACCGCGTGAGCCCGCGGCTTCCCATCGACGAGCTGGGGGACCTGTTCGACCTGGAGCTCGAGGACGACGACGTCGACTCCGTCGGCGGCCTCCTCACCAAGGCGCTCGGCCGGCTCCCGGTCATGGGTTCGCAGGCCACCGTCGCGGGCCTCCGCCTCACGGCCGAGAGGACTGATGGTCGGCGCCGGCGGCTCAGCGCCGTCCGGGTCGAGCGCGACCCGGACGCCCCGCGGATCCCCGAGCCCGAGGAGCCGCAGTCCGAGACCCGATCAACGGAGGCCGCACGATGACCGATCCCCACCGCGCCGGCTTCGTCTCCTTCGTGGGGCGCCCGAACGTCGGCAAGTCGACCCTCATGAACGCGCTCGTGGGCGAGAAGGTGGCGATCACCTCGCCGAAGCCGCAGACCACCCGCCGCGCCATCCGCGGGGTCGTGCACGCCGCGAACGGCCAGCTGATCATCGTGGACACGCCGGGCATCCACCGCCCCCGGACGCTGCTCGGGGAGCGCCTCAACGACCTCGTGGCGGCCACCCTCGGCGACGTCGACGTCATCGCCATGTGCTTCCCGGCGGACGAGCCCATCGGTCCCGGCGACCGCTTCATCAACGCGCAGCTCGACGACTACCCGCGCGCCAAGAAGGTCGCGGTGATCACCAAGGTCGACCGGACGCCGCGCGACCGCGTCGCCGACCAGCTCCTCGCCGTCTCGCAGCTGCGCGAGTGGGAGAGCCTCGTGCCCACGTCGGCGACGGACGGCATCCAGCTCGACGTGCTCGTGAGCGAGCTGCTCGCCCTGATGCCCGAGTCGCCGCCGCTCTACGGCGAGGAGACGACCACCGAGGAGAGCAGGACCGACCGCATTGCGGAGCTCATCCGCGAGGCCGCGCTCGAGGGTGTCAGCGACGAGCTCCCGCACTCGATCGCGGTGACCGTGGAGGACCTGGTCGAGCGGGAGGACAAGGACCTCCTCGAGATCTACGCGAGCATCTTCGTCGAGCGGGACAGCCAGAAGGGCATCATCATCGGCGGCGGAGGCAGCCGGCTGAAGTCGGTCGGCTCGCGCGCGCGCCGAGATCGAGCCGCTCGTCGGCTCCCCGGTGTTCCTGTCGCTGCGCGTGAAGGTCGCCAAGGAGTGGCAGCGCGACCCGAAGCAGCTGGGCCGCCTCGGCTTCTGAGCGGCCGAGCCGATCGCGATTCACCCCTGCTCCGCTGATTGAGGAGCTCGCGCAGCGAGCGTCCCGAAATCCACCGTCCGGTGTCAGCCTCGAGGATGATTTCGCGGCCTCCGGGGGATGAGCACCGCCGCTTAGGACGATCCGGCTCGCCGGCCGGCGCTACCGTGGGCGCATGCTCGAGAACCTCGGCGACCTCGCGACCAGGGAGAACCTGATCCGGTATCGCTTCCGGCTCGAGGTCGCCGGCGCGGTCCTCTACGCCGTGATCGCCTTCGTGGAGCAGGGGATCTGGGGCAGCGGGCTGGTCGGCGCGCTCGCGGTCCCCGTCCTGGCGGGCACCATCGTGCTGCACCGGATCCGCCCGGCCATCGCGCTCGGCGTGATCGCGATCCTGCCGATGCTGCTCGTGGTCTCGGGGTTCGCCTCCTCGGCCCCCTCGGTCACCCTCTGGGTGCCGGTCCTGCTCGGCCTGTTCGCGGCGCCCGCCTACGGCGGGGAGGTCGCCCGCTGGGCGGCCCTGCCGATCGCGATCCTCGGCGGGATCTTCGTGAGCTTCAGCAGCTTCCGCGAGATCGGCGGGACGGGCCCGGCGTTCCTCCTCTACTTCGCCGCCACCCTCTGTCTCTTCCTGCTGCCGTGGATCGGCGGGACGCTCGTCCGGGTCAACCGCCAGCGGAGGGCGGCGCAGACCACGGCGACCGTCGCCACGGCCGAGCGGGATCAGCTCGAGGTGTCGGTCGCGCTCGAGCAGGAGCGGAATCGGGTCGCCCGCGACGTGCACGACATCGTCGCCCACTCGCTCGCCGTCGTCATCGCCCAGGCGGACGGGGCACGCTACGCCGTGAAGAAGAACCCGGAGGCGGTGGACGAGGCACTCGAGGCGATCGCCGCGACCGCTCGCGACTCGCTGGCCGACGTCCGCGTGCTGCTGACCGAGCTGCGGCACAGCCAGGAGGCCGGCCCGCAGCCGGGCATGGACGACATCGACGGGCTCGTCCGCGGCTTCCGCGAGTCGGGGCTCGACCTCCGCTGGTCGAGCTACGGCACCGCGACGCCGTTGAGCGAGGCCACCGGGCTCGCCGTCTACCGGATCCTCCAGGAGTCCCTCACGAACGCGCTCCGCCACGGCGACCTGACGCAGCCCGTCGACCTCGAGTTCGACTGGAGCGAGACCGCGCTCGCGCTCAGCGTGACCAACGGCGTCGCGGACGCGGATCGGGGCGGCAACCCTTCGGGCCACGGCATCCCCGGGATGCGGGAGCGGGCGTCGCTCGCCGGCGGATCGTTCTCGAGCGGGGACGGCAACAACGGCCGCTTCCGGGTCCGGGCGACCCTGCCGGTCGACCGAGGCACGGCCCGCACCCAGCCGATGGCCCGGGCGGTCGCGCCGTGACCGCGTGGTGACCGCCGCCATCCGGCTGGTCCTCGTCGACGACCAGCCGCTGTTCCGCTCCGGGCTGCGGATGCTCGTCGACTCGCAGGACGACCTCGAGGTGGTCGGCGAGGCCGGCGACGGCGGCGAGGCCGTGCGCGTGGTCGAGGAGACCCGGCCCGACGTCGTGCTGATGGACATCCGCATGCCGAGGACGGACGGGATCGAGTCCACCGAGCGCATCATGGCGGCCGCCGACGCGTCCGGGCGCGTGCCGCCGCGCATCCTGGTGCTCACCACCTTCGACCTGGACGAGGGCGCTGCCCGCGCCATCCGCGCCGGCGCCAGCGGCTTCGTGCTGAAGGACGCGGAGCCGGAGTTCCTGCTCGCGGCCATCCGCACGGTGCACGCCGGGACGGCGGTCATCGCCCCTGCCGCCACGCGCGAGCTGTTCGAGCATTTCGGGGGCGCTCCGGCAGTGCGGCCCGAGGGGAGCACCTGGCCGCCCTCAGCGAGCGGGAGCGCGAGATCTTCCTGCTCGCCGCACGCGGACTCAGCAACGCCGAGATCGCGGCCGCGGAGTACGTGAGCGAGGCCACCGTCAAGACGCACATCTCGCGCATCCTCGGCAAGCTGGGCCTCCGCGACCGCGTGCAGCTCGTCGTGTTCGCGCACGAGCGCCGCCTCCTGCCCTGACGGAGCGGCAGACGCTCGCCCCTCGGCGCCGCCCCTAGCCTGGCGAGGTGGGACGACGGTGAGCGGCGGAATCGGGTCGGTGAGCATCGTCGACGGACCGGGCCTCGTCGTGCCTCTCGTGCTCACGGTGCTCCTGCTCGCCCTGCTCATCGCTCCCGCTCCCGGGGTCCTCCGGCCTCGGCGGACCCAGGTGCTCCTCCTGCTCGCCGCCGCGGTCGCGGGAGCGGCCGCGGGCGCCCTGGTCACCTGGCTCGTGGTCGACGTCGCGGACGTGTTCGGCCTCTCGCTGACCTGGGTGATCCGCGGAGCGGTTCTTCTCGGCAGCGCGGCGCTCGCCGTGGCCGCCGTCAACCTGTTCCGAACGCGATGGTGGCGGAAGGTCGCGGCGCTCGGTGCGGCCGTGCTGACGCTGGTGAGCTTCTGGCTTCTCACCAACCTGGACTTCGGGCAGTATCCCGAGCTGTCCGACGCCCTCGGCACGAGCTACACCGGGGAGGCGCGACTGCCGCCGAGCCCGGCCGACGCCGTGCCGCTGGACTCCTGGACCGCCCCGGCGGGGCTCCCGGCGACCGGTTCGGTCGGGCGGGTCAGCATCCCCGCGGCGCGTTCGGGCTTCCCCGCACGCGAGGCGTACGTCTACCTGCCGCCGGCCGCCTACGCGGAGAGCCCGCCGCAGCTTCCCGTCGTGATCGCCCTCTCCGGCCAGCCGGGGAGCCGGCCGACCTCTTCCGGGCGGCACGGCTCGACTCGCTGCTCGACGGGATCGCCGCGGAGCATGAGGGCGTGGCGCCGATCGTGGTCGTGCCCGATCAGCTGGGGGATCCCGGCCAGAACCCCATGTGCGTGGACGGCCCGCTCGGGAACTCCGCCGGCTACCTGACCGAGGACGTGCCCGAATGGGTGCGCCGGCACCTGCCGGTCTCCGCCGACCGCGCCGACTGGGCGATCGCGGGCTTCTCCCAGGGCGGCACCTGCGCGCTTCAGCTCGCGGCCGGGTTCCCCGACCTCTTCGGCTCCTTCCTCGACATCTCCGGCGAGCGGGCCCCGACCCTCGGCTCCGAGCGGGCGACCATCGAGCGCGGCTTCGGCGGCGACGAGGACGCCTACCGCGCGGCGACGCCCCGGGCGCTGCTCGAGGCTGCGGCCCCGTATCCCGACACGGCCGCCCTGTTCGTGGCGGGGGAGCGCGACCTCAAGTACTCCGCGGCCATGCGGGAGGTGTCCCGTCAGGCGGCGGCGGCGGGGATGGCCGTCACCGTCCTCGTCGCCCCCGGCACGGCGCACGACTGGAACACGGCCCGGTACGGGTTCCGGGAGGGCTTCGAACGCCTCCTGCCCCGGTGGGGCATCACGCGCTGACGGGCGCCCGGCGGAGCCTCCCGCCCGTGGGAGGGGCGCACGGCCCGTGCTACCCTTTCGGGATGCTTCTCGGCGTGCTCCTCCTTAGTCGCCGCGACGGGTCCTAGTTCCCAGGCCTTCCCCGTCGCGGAGTTCTCGGCGCCTGAACCCCATTCCGCGCAAGGAGAAGAGCTCGTGAAGAACAACCAGAAGCCGTCGTCGATGCCCGTGCATCGCTACCGCCCCTACCAGGAGCAGTTCGAGGTCGATCTGCCCGACCGCACCTGGCCCACCCGCCGCATCACCGAGGCACCGCGCTGGTGTGCCGTCGACCTCCGGGACGGCAACCAGGCGCTCATCGACCCGATGAGCCCGGAGCGCAAGCGCATCATGTTCGACCTCCTCGTGCGCATGGGCTACAAGGAGATCGAGGTCGGCTTCCCGTCGGCCAGCCAGACGGACTTCGACTTCGTCCGCCTGCTCATCGAGGAGAACGCGATCCCGGACGACGTCACCATCCAGGTGCTGACGCAGGCGCGCGAGCACCTCATCCGGCGCACGTACGAGTCGATCGTGGGCGCCAAGCAGGCGATCGTGCACCTCTACAACTCCACCAGCGTGCTGCAGCGGGATGTCGTCTTCCGCACCGGACGCCAGGGCATCATCGACATCGCGCTCGAGGGCGCGCGGCTCTGCCGGCAGATGGAGGCGACCGTCCCCGGCACCGCGGTCTACTACGAGTACTCGCCGGAGAGCTACACGGGGACCGAGCTCGAGTTCGCCGTCGACGTCTGCAACCAGGTGCTCGAGATCTTCGAGCCCACGCCCGAGCGCAAGGTCATCATCAACCTGCCGGCCACCGTCGAGATGGCGACGCCCAACGTCTATGCGGACTCGATCGAGTGGATGGGCCGCCACCTCGCCCACCGCGAGAACGTGATCCTGTCCCTGCACCCGCACAACGACCGCGGCACCGCGATCGCGGCCGCGGAGCTCGGCTACCTGGCCGGCGCAGACCGCATCGAGGGCTGCCTGTTCGGCAACGGCGAGCGTACGGGCAACGTCGACCTCGTCGCGCTGGGGATCAACCTGTTCACGCAGGGCATCGACCCGCAGATCGACTTCTCCGACCTCGACGGCATCCGCCGCACGGCCGAGCACTGCAACCAGCTGCGGGTTCCGGAGCGCAGCCCGTGGGCGGGCGACCTGGTCTACACCGCGTTCAGCGGCAGCCACCAGGACGCCATCAAGAAGGGCTTCGAGGCCATGGCCGTCGAGGCCAAGGCGCAGGGCAAGCCGGTCGACGAGCTCGAGTGGGCCGTCCCCTACCTGCCGGTCGACCCGAAGGACCTGGGCCGCAGCTACGAGGCGGTCATCCGGGTCAACTCGCAGTCCGGCAAGGGCGGCGTCGCGTACCTGCTCAAGGCCGACCACGCGCTCGACCTGCCGCGCCGGCTGCAGATCGAGTTCTCGGGCGTCGTCCAGGCGAAGACCGACGCCGAGGGCGGCGAGGTCACGAGCGACGAGATCTGGGCCATCTTCCAGGACGAGTACCTGCCCGCCAGGAACGACGCCGACAAGTGGGGCCGCTTCGAGCTCAAGAGCACGCGCGTCGCGAGCGACATGACGGGCACGGTGAGCCTGCAGGCGCGCCTCCGCGTCGGCGACGACGTGCTGGACGTGCAGGGCGCCGGCAACGGACCGATCGCGTCGTTCCTCGACGTGCTCTCGGCCCAGGGCGTCGAGGTGAAGCTGTACGACTACGTCGAGCACGCGCTCTCCGCGAGCGGCGACGCCCTCGCGGCGGCCTACGTGGAGCTCGAGGTCAACGGCCGCCGGCTGTGGGGCGTCGGCATCGACGCGGACAGCTCGACGGCCTCCTCAAGGCGATCGTGTCGAGCGTCAACCGCTCGATCCGCGCGGAGATCGCCGACCAGGTCGACCTGGCCCTCGTCTGAGAAGCACATTCCGGCCCGGATGGTGCGCTACGCCGTACCACCCGGGCCGGAACGTGCCGATACGCGGGTGAAACCGACATCCCGCGGGTGCAGGAACACCCGCGGAACGGCGGTTGCACCCGCGCTCGCGCTAGGCGGGACGGCGGCGGAGCGGACGCTGCTCGGGCAGGCTCCAGCCGAAGCGCACGGCCAGCAGGCGGATGATCATGGTCGCCGCGACGCAGGCGATCGCCGCGCCCTGGATCGGGATGCCCGCGCGGAGCCCGGCGACGAGCAGCACCGTGCCGACGCCCGCGGCGACCGCGTAGAGCGAGCCGACGTGCATGAGCGCGATCGGCAGGTTGAGGAGCAAGTCCCGGAGCACCGAGCCGCCGACCGCCGCGATCACCCCGACGAACACCGCGGGCACCTCCGGCAGTCCGAAGGCGAGCGCCTTGCTGGTGCCGATCGCGCCGAACAGGCCGATGGTCAGGGCATCCAGGATGGCGATAGCCACGCCGAGGCGGGAGAACAGCTGCTGCAGCAGCATGCCGAGAAGGGCCGCGACCACTGCTGTGGGCAGGTACCAGTTGGTGCGCAGCGCGACCGGAGTGCTGACGAGCAGGATGTCGCGGAGCAGACCGCCGCCGAGACCAGTCGCCACACCGATGATCGCGACCCCGAGCAGGTCGAGCCGGCGGTCCCGGAAGCCGCCCGCGAACATCGCACCCTGGAGGCTGCCGATGGCGACGGCGGCGAGATCGGCCCAGAGGGGGATCGCGAAGGAGGCAGCCATCCCTCCCATGATGGCGGGTTCCGCGGCCGACCGCGGAACGACGCGGGTGGGAACGATACCTCGTCATCCTCCAGAGTGAATATCCCCTCGGAGGTGTTGGCGCGCCATCCCGGTGTCAGGCAGGCTGGGGGAATGGCACTCATGACATCCACCCTCGATTCGGTCATCGTCGTCTGGCATGTCGCAGTGAATGCGGGGATGCGGACGCCGCTGCGGCGGCGTGCACGGATGACGTCGAGATGACCGGACCCCAGGGAACGGCGCGCGGGCGCGACCAGATGCGCAGCTGGGTGCAGTCCGCCGGCATCCGCCTCATGCCCAAGGAGGCCTACGACGTGCCGGGCGGGATCGTCGTCGCCCAAGAGGCGACCTGGCCCGGGCGGCCCGACTTCGACTCGGGCGCGGCTCCGGCGAAGCTGTTCACGACCTTCGGGCTGCGCGACGGCTCGATCTGTGCGGTGCACCGCTTTGAGACGCTCGAAGAGGCGCGCGCCTTCCCGATCGCGGCCTGACGCTACGCCTCGCGCCGACCCGCCAGTCCTGCCCGGGGTCCGGGCGGGTCAGCCCGCGAGTGACGCGGTGGCGAGGACGCGCGTCCAGTCGACCGCGTCCTGCTCGGTCACGAGCACGGCGGAGAAGCTGACCGGCTCGCGCCAGCCGTCCTTGGCGCCCACCACGACGGCGAACCGGGACGCCGAGGGGCCGCAGTCCGTGTAGTAGGCGTACTGCCCGGACAGGCCGTCCTGGTCGTAGTCGCCCGACTCCCGCAGCGTGCAGTACTGGTCGGCGTCGATCGCGGCGCTGTGCAGGAGGTCCTCCGGCGAGTAGCGCCCGGACTCGCCCGCTGCGCGCAGCTCGACCCCCGCCTCCACCCATACCGAGAAGAACGTGTCGAGGTCGGAGGAGGCGGCGAGCGCCGCGAACTCGGCGCCGGCCTCGTCGGTGTAGGGCGCGCCGTCGATGTCGCTCCAGCGGCTCGGCAGCTCGGCGGTCAGCGTCCCGGTGTCGTCGGACACCGCGGTGTAGTGCTCGGGGGCAGGCGATCCAGTGGCGGTCGGCGCGGGAGCGCTCGGCACGGGCGTCGTGTCCGCGTCAGGAGTGCTCGATCCGCGCAGCCCGCGAGGGCCGGCAGGAGAGCGAGGAGCAGGAGGGCTCCGCGACCGGACGCGGTCATCGATCCCTCCGGTTGTCTGCGGACGGCAAGCCCGCCGCGGTGTGAGGGCACTGTAGCCGGGATACTGGAGGGGTGCCGGTATATCGAGACGAAGCCGTCGTGCTGCGCACCCACAAGCTGGGTGAGGCGGACCGCATCGTCACGCTGCTCTCCCGGCAGCACGGCAAGATCCGCGCGGTCGCCAAGGGCGTCCGCCGCACCTCGTCGAAGTTCGGTGCGCGGCTGGAGCCGTTCATGGTGGTGGATGTGCAGCTCTACGAGGGCCGCAGCCTCGACACGATCACCCAGGCGGAGTCCCTCGCTTCCTACGGCGCCGACATCGCGGCCGACTACGGCGCCTTCACGGCCGCGAACGTGATGGTCGAGACCGCCGACAAGCTCACCGAGGGGAGAAGTCGCTGCAGCAGTACCTGCTGCTCCTGGGCGCCCTCCGGTCCCTGTCCCGCAACGAGCACGGCGCGAGCCTCACTCTCGACTCCTATCTGCTGCGCGCCCTCTCGATCGCAGGCTGGGCGCCGAGCTTCGACGACTGCGCGGTCACGGGCGCGCCGGGGCCGCACAGCGCCTTCGTGGTGCAGCTGGGCGGGGTGGTCGCCGACGCGGTCGCTCCGCCGGGAGCGCCGCGGCTGAGCCCGGCGGTCATCGGCCTGCTCGGTGCGCTGCTGACGGGCGACTGGGATGCCGCGGAGGCGGCCGAGGACCGCACCCGGGCGCAGGCGAGCGGCGTCGTCGCCGCCTACGCCCAGTGGCACCTCGAACGCGGCCTGCGGTCCCTGCAGCACGTGGACCGCACGGGCCAGGGCCACGAGACCGCGGCGGCCGGCGCCTGATGGCGAAGCCGACGACGCACCGCGACGCGGTGCCCTACCGCCCTGTCGACTGGACGGGCCAGTACCCGCCGGAGTTCCCCGCGGTGCCGTCCCCGGCCATGTCGCGGTCATCATGGACGGCAACGGGCGGTGGGCCAACGCTCGGGGGCTGTCGCGCATCGAGGGCCACAAGGCGGGGGAGGCGGCGCTCCTCGACGTCGTCGCGGGCGCCATCCAGGTCGGGGTGAAGCACCTCAGCGTCTACGCGTTCTCCACCGAGAACTGGAAGCGCTCGCCGGACGAGGTGCGCTTCCTCATGGGCTTCAACCGGGATGTGCTGCACCGCCGCCGCGACCAGCTCAACGAGTGGGGCGTCCGGATCCGGTGGGCGGGTCGCAAGCCGCGGCTCTGGGGATCGGTGATCAACGAGCTCCAGTTCGCCGAGCGCCTGACCGCCGGCAACGACGTGCTGACCCTCACGATGTGCGTCAACTACGGCGGGCGCACCGAGATCGCGGATGCGGTCCGCGGCATCGCCGACGACGTCGCGGCGGGCAGGCTCAAGCCGTCGGCCGTGTCGGAGAAGCTGATCCAGCGCCGCCTCTACGTCCCCGACGTGCCCGAGGTGGACCTCCTCGTCCGCAGCTCGGGCGAGCAGCGGACCAGCAACTTCCTCGTCTGGCAGGCGGCCTACGCGGAGATGGTGTTCCTCAACACCCTGTGGCCGGACTTCTCGCGCCTCGACCTGTGGCGCGCGATCGAGCAGTACGCGGACCGGGACCGCCGCTTCGGCGGCGCGATCGACGCCCCTCCGCCTGACCTGCCCACTTCTGCGGCAACTGAGCGCTGAGTTGCCGCAGAAGTGGGCGGGTCAGGGAGCAGCGCGGCGGCGAGCGGTCCCGCGACCCACGCCTCGACCTCGCGGGAGGTGCGCAGGCGCACGATCGTGAGGTGCGGATGCTGCGCCTCCAGGGCCGGGACGGTTCGCTTGTACTTCCGCTGCGTCCGGAGCGCCCAGCGGATGATGTGGTCACGGCCGGTGAAGAAGTGCCAGAGCGGGCCCTCGACGTTGCCGTTCCACAGCACCTCCCGGCGCAGGCGGCGGCGCACGGTCCGCCGGATCAGCCGGGGCAGGGCGACGCGACGCGGCAGGTCCAGCCAGATCAGGGTGTCCGCGGCGGCAGCCAGTTGCGGGCGGGCCGACCGGTACTGCCACTCGGTGATCCACTCCGGACAGGCCGCCAGCTCTGCGACCTCGGCCAGGAACGTCTCCCGATAGGTCCAGTTCGGCCCGTGGTAGAGCGCGTCGATCTCGGTGTGCGGGATGCCGGTGAGGCGCTCGAGCCGGCGCGCGAGCGTCGTCTTCCCGACCCCCGTGACGCCGGCGAGCAGGATGCGGCGGGGGCGACGGGGGAGCGGGTCCGACGCGCCGAGCATCCCGCCACCCTAGTGACGTGTGAGGGCCCGGCACTGCGTCCGCGGGTCGAGCGGACACCAGCCACTCCGCGCCTCGTCACGAGCTGACCGCAGCACCCGCGGCGGCGCTTGCCGGTGTCGGCGGTGCCCGCCACAATCGGCCGAGAAGGAGGCCCATGTCGAAGCAGGACGACGCTCCCCGAGTGCACGCCGAGACGGCCGAGGAGTGGCGCGCGTGGCTCCTCGAGCACGGCGAGACCGAGGACTGCGCGTGGCTCGTCTCCTGGCGGCGCGAGACCGGCCGTCCCTCCGTCGGCTACGAGGAGTCCGTCGTGCACGCCCTCTCCGTCGGCTGGGTGGACAGCACGCAGAAGAAGCTCGACGACGATCGGCTGATGCTCTACTTCGCGCGGAGGAAGTCGGGCAGCGTCTGGTCCCGGCCCAACAAGGTCCGCGTGGAGCGGATCCTGCGCGAGGGACTGATGACGCCGGCGGGCGCCCGCGTGATCGAGGAGGCGAAGCGCACCGGATCCTGGAACGCGCTGGACGAGGTCGAGGACCGCATCGTCCCCGACGACCTCGCGGCCGCCCTCGCCGCCGCGTCACCCGAGGCCGCAGGCAACTGGGCCGCCTACTCCAGCTCGGCGCGCGGGCGGATGCTGACCTGGATCAGTCAGGCCAAGCGCCCGGAGACGCGTGAGCGCCGGGTGGCCGAGACGGCGCGCTTCGCCGCCGCGGGGGAGCGTTTCGTCGACTGGCCGCCTCCGCGCACCGCGGCTCCGCCCGCCTGACGCGGGTCGCGCGGACGCGCGCCGCGATGCACCCGCTCGTGCCGTTGCCGGAGCGCCCGCGCGGTGCCTCGGCCCTCCCGCGCGCGGGCCGCCCCGCAGCGCCCCGGTAGACTCGGGGCCGCATTCGAACGACCGGGCACCCAGCTCGGCCAGACCCTGGAGCATCTGTGGCCGCATCACGTCTCGATTCCGTCATCGCGCTCGCCAAGCGGCGCGGCTTCGTCTTCCAGGCGGGCGAGATCTACGGCGGGACCCGGTCCTCCTGGGACTACGGCCCCCTCGGCGTGGAGCTCAAGGAGAACATCAAGCGCCAGTGGTGGCGCGCGGTCGTGCGCGGTCGGGACGACGTCGTGGGCCTCGACTCGAGCGTCATCCTGCCCCGTCAGGTGTGGGAGGCCTCCGGCCATGTCGAGGTCTTCAGCGATCCGCTCGTCGAGTCGCTGCACACCCATAAGCGCTACCGCGCCGACCACCTGATCGAGGCGTACGAGGCGAAGCACGGCCGCCCGCCGGAGAACGGCCTGGCGGACATCCGCGACCCCGACACGGGCCAGCCGGGCGCCTGGACGGAGCCGCGCGCGTTCTCCGGGCTCATGAAGACGTTCCTCGGCCCGGTCGACGACGAGAGCGGGCTGCACTACCTGCGCCCCGAGACCGCGCAGGGCATCTTCGTCAACTTCGCCAACGTGCTCAACTCGGCGCGGATGAAGCCCCGTTCGGCATCGGCCAGATCGGGAAGAGCTTCCGCAACGAGATCACGCCCGGCAACTTCATCTTCCGCACCCGCGAGTTCGAGCAGATGGAGATGGAGTTCTTCGTCGA
This sequence comes from Naasia aerilata, assembly GCF_030296595.1. Classification (GTDB taxonomy): domain Bacteria; phylum Actinomycetota; class Actinomycetes; order Actinomycetales; family Microbacteriaceae; genus Naasia; species Naasia aerilata. The sequence continues at coordinate 2,360,025 of NZ_AP027731.1, forward strand.
GCCGGGCACCGACGAGGAATGGCACCAGTACTGGATCGACGAGCGCTTCCGCTGGTACGTCGACCTCGGCATCAACCCGGACAACCTGCGCCTCTACGAGCACGCGCAGGAGAAGCTCTCGCACTACTCGAAGCGCACGGTCGACATCGAGTACCGGTTCGGGTTCCAGGGCGGGGAGTTCGGCGAGCTCGAGGGCATCGCGAACCGCACCGACTACGACCTCACGACGCACTCGAAGCACTCCGGCGCCGACCTCACCTACTTCGACCAGACCCGCAACGAGCGGTGGACGCCGTACGTGATCGAGCCGGCCGCCGGCCTCACGCGCTCGCTCATGGCCTTCCTCGTCGACGCGTTCACCGAGGACGAGGCGCCGAACACCAAGGGCGGCGTGGATAAGCGGACCGTGCTCCGGCTCGATCCGCGGCTTGCGCCCGTCAAGGCGGCCGTCCTGCCGCTGTCGCGCAACGAGCAGCTGTCCCCGGTGGCCCGGGAGCTCGCGGCCGACCTCCGCCGCGACTGGAACGTCGAGTTCGACGATGCCGGCGCCATCGGACGCCGCTACCGCCGGCAGGACGAGATCGGCACGCCGTTCTGCATCACGGTCGACTTCGACTCGCTCGAGGACCGTGCCGCGACCGTCCGGGAACGGGACACGATGGCCCAGGAGCGCGTCTCACTGGATCGCCTCCACGCGTACCTGGCGGAGCGGCTCATCGGGGCCTGAGCGGGTGGTCCGCGCGCCGGGAAGCCGGCGCCGGACACGGTCGCGTCGGTCCCCGCGCCGACCCTGCGCGCCGCTAGCCTGGCCCTACATTCCTCCCACTGAAGCCGAGGTGTCGCATGACCGAGTCGCCCGTTCCCGAGCCGTCCGTGCCCCTGAGCTTCCTGATCAGCCGCGCCCTCGACGAGGGGTCCGCCGACTACTGATCCCCGCCGGGACCATGCCGATCGACGCATGAGCTGACACGCGGGAATGCCGCGCGGGGCATGCCTGTTCGATCGAGCATGAGTGTTCCCGTGAAGGTCGACATCTGGTCCGACGTCGCCTGCCCCTGGTGCTACATCGGCAAGCGCAAGTTCGAGGAGGGCGCCCGCCGTTTCGGCGGCGACGTCGAGGTGGAGTACCACTCCTTCGAGCTGTCGCCGGACACCCCGGTCGACTTCGACGGCAGCGCCGCCGACTTCCTCGCCGGGCACAAGGGCCTGCCGCACGATCGGGTGCAGCAGATGCTCGAGACGGTCACCGGCATCGCGGCCGACGTCGGCCTGGAGTACGACTACGACGCCCTGCAGCACACGAACACCGTGATGGCCCACCAGCTCCTGCACTACGCGAAGGACCGCGGCCGGCAGATCGACATGAAGGAGCGCCTCCTGCGCGCGTACTTCGTCGAGGGCCGCCACGTCGGCCGGGTCGAGGATCTCGCCGACCTCGCCGCGGAGCTCGGCTTCGACCGCGCGGACGTCGTCCGGTCGCTGAAGGCCGACGAGTACCTGGGCGCCGTGCGGCAGGACCAGGCGCAGGCCGCCGCCTACGGGATCAACGGCGTCCCGTTCTTCGTCCTCGACGGCAAGTACGGCATCTCGGGCGCTCAGGACGCCGCGGTCTTCGAGCAGGCGCTGACCCAGGTCGCTTCGGAGCGGGTGTCCTCGTGAGCGAACCGCGGGTGATCCCGCCCTTCCGCCCCCTCAACCACACCAGCGGAACGGCGGTTTCCCCGCGCTTCCGCTCACGCTGCTCGGGGACGCGGACGCCGCCGCGTGCGTCGACGACTCCTGCCTGCTGCCCGGCGCCTCAGTCGCTGATGTCGGCGAGGACCGCGCCGAAGGCTGACACCAGCTCGTCGGCGTCGACGAACGCGCTGACCCCGTGCTCGCCGGCGCCCATGGCCACCCGACGGCCGGCGATCCGCTCGTCCGCATAGACGGGCCAGGCCGTCGTGCTGCCGAATGGCGTGATCGTGCCGCGCTCGTAGCCGGTCGCCTCGAGCGCCTGGCCGGCATCCGGCAGTTGCAGCTTGTTGACCCCGACCACGGCCCGCAGCTTCGCCCAGGCGATCTGCCGGTCGCCCGGGACGAGCGCGAACAGGAAGGTGCCGTCCTTCCGCTTGACCACGAGCGTCTTGACGATGTCGGAGGGCGAGAGCCCGAGGAGTTCGGCCGCCTCCTCCAGGGAGCCCGCAGCGGGACGCTCCACGAACTCGATCCTGACGCCGCGCGCGGCGGCGTCCTCCTGCACCCGATTCCTGGTCACGGGACCATCCTGGCCGCATTCGTACCCGCCCGGGTTCCGGCCCGGCCCCGCGCTCGCACCGCCGACCGCGCCTGGGGCGGATGCCGCCCGCGTTGTGGTGGGCGAGTCGGACGCTCGGACGCGGACGTCCGCCCGCAGGATGGGGGAGACGGGCCGATCGGGCCGCCTAGGGGAGGACCACATCATGCGCCTGCTCGGTGCCGCGGCCCTGCTGCTTCTGCCCGCCCTGCTCATCGGCTGCACCGCCCCGCCGCACGAGGACAGGGCGACGCCCGGCCCCAGCCGGTCGGCGGTCGCGAGCCCATCGCCGTCTCCTGCGGTCGCCGCTCCGCCCGTTCCCCCGTCGCCCACGGCCGAAGCGGGACCGCCGGCGGATGCGACGATCGTCGTGGGCACGACGCGCCTCGACATCGTCACGTCGACCGGTGACACGTACCGCAGCTTCGACTACCTCCAGCGGGTCGACGCGGTGCTCGCCACGCTGGAGGAGCTCAGCGCCGTCCCCCGGTGGCCGAGGAGTACAAGCAGGGGTTCCACTGGCGCGGCGTCACCTACGACTTCGGGGGACTGCTGATCGACGACACCGGCGACGACGCGGCCTCCGACAACCCGGCCTGGCCGGCCTATCAGGTCGTCGTCACGGCGCCGGAACTGGGTGGGCATCCGATCGTGACGGCCGACGGCGTCCAGGTGGGCCAGTCCGCGGCCGAGGTGGAGCTGGCGCATCCGGATGCCGCGGACCGAGGGCCGGCGGAGGCTCCCCTGCCCTCCGCTTCCACCTCGATCGGGTGACGGTGACGGACTCGGAGATGGGCGACGCGGAGCAGCGCACCTGGGTGGAGACCGACCCTTCGATGGAGCGGGTGATCTCCTTCTACGCGCCCTCCCTCGACTACGGCGCGTAGGCGCGGTTTCCCCGGTCGGGAGATGACCGGCCGGGCTGCCCGCGCGATCTGGGAGAATCGACAGGATGTCCACCTCCACTCTGCCCGCGCCGGCCCTCCGCATCGGGCCGCTCGCGCTCGATGCGCCCGTCGTCCTGGCGCCCATGGCGGGCATCACGAACACCGCGTTCCGCCGCCTCTGCCGCGAGTTCGGCGCGGGCCTGTACGTGAGCGAGATGATCACGAGCCGCGCGCTCGTCGAGCGGACGCCCGAGACGATGCGGCTCATCACGCACCACGAGTCGGAGACGCCGCGCTCCATCCAGCTCTACGGCGTCGACCCGGCCACCGTCGCCGAGGCCGTCCGCATCCTCGTCGCCGAGGACCGCGCCGATCACATCGACCTCAACTTCGGCTGCCCGGTGCCCAAGGTCACCCGGAAGGGCGGGGGAGCTGCGCTGCCCTGGAAGCTCGACCTGTTCCGCGACATCGTCGAGGGCGCCGTCCGGAGCGCGGGCGCCGTCCCGCTCACCATCAAGATGCGCAAGGGCATCGACGGCGACCACCTCACCTACCTGGAGGCGGGCCGGATCGCCGAGGGCGCGGGCGTCTCCAGCATCGCGCTGCACGCCCGCACGGCCGCCGAGTTCTACTCGGGCACCGCCGACTGGGACGCGATCGGCACCCTCAAGGAGACGGTCACGAGCGTGCCCGTGCTCGGCAACGGCGACATCTGGTCGGGCGCCGACGCGCTGCGGATGGTGCAGCAGACCGGCTGCGACGGCGTCGTCGTCGGCCGCGGCTGCCTGGGCCGGCCCTGGCTCTTCGGCGACCTCGCCGCCGCGTTCGCGGGCGAGGACCGGGTCGCGATGCCCTCCTCGGCGTCGTGGCGGACACGTTCCGCCGCCACGCCGAGCTCCTGGTCGAGTTCTTCGGCAGCGAGGATCGCGGCTGCCGCGACATCCGCAAGCACGTCGCCTGGTACTTCAAGGGCTACCCGGTCGGGGGCGAGCTGCGCGCGAGCCTCGCGACCTCCGGATCGCTTCAGGAGATCGACGACCTCCTCGGCACCCTCGACCGTGACGCGCCCTACCCGGGCGAGGCCGCCGAGGGGCAGCGCGGCCGGGCGGGCAGCCCCAAGCGTCCCGTGCTTCCCGAGGGATGGCTCGGCAGCCGCACGCTCGACGTCGACGAGCGGTGCGAGGTCGCGGGTGCGGAACTCGAGAACAGCGGTGGCTGAGCTGGGCGACGCGCCCGGCTACGAGGAGCGCGACCGCGAGCGCCGCCTGCCCGAGCAGCACTCCAGTCGCCGCAGCGACTTCGCGCGCGACCGCGCCCGGCTGCTCCACTCGAGCGCCCTCCGCAGGCTCGCGGCGAAGACGCAGGTGCTGAGCCCGACGGCCGGCCTCGACTTCGCCCGCAATCGTCTTACGCACTCCCTCGAGGTCGCCCAGGTGGGCCGCGAACTGGGTGCGAGCCTCGGGCTCAACCCGGACGTGGTCGACACGGCGTGCCTCGCGCACGACATCGGCCACCCGCCGTTCGGCCACAACGGCGAGAAGGCGCTGTCCGAATGGGCGGAGGACATCGGCGGCTTCGAGGGCAACGCGCAGTCCCTGCGCCTGCTCACGCGGCTGGAGCCCAAGGCGTTCGGACCCGACGGAACCCCGTTCGGCCTCAACCTGACCCGGGCGAGCCTCGACGCGAGCTGCAAGTACCCGTGGTCCGCCGACGACTCGGTGGCCGACCCGAGCGGCCGCGCCAAGTTCGGCTACTACGCGGAGGACGCCGCGGCGTTCGCATGGATGCGGGACGGGGCGCCCGAGGGGTCCGGTGCATCGAAGCGCAGGTCATGGACCTCAGCGACGACATCGCCTACTCGGTGCACGACTTCGAGGACGCGGTGACCGGCGGCTACATCGACGTCGCGGCGCTCGGCCGGCGTGAGGACGACGACGCGCTGGTCAGCGCGATGCACTCCTGGATCGGCGGCGCGTACGACCACGCCGAGCTGATCGCGGCCTTCGACCGGCTGCACGGCCTGCCGTTCTGGATCTCCCGGTGGGATGCGTCGCGCCGCGACCAGGGCCGCCTCAAGAACCTGACGAGCCAGCTGATCGGCCGGTTCGCGGGAGCTGCGACGCGGGCGACCCGCGCAGCCCATCCGCAGGAACGGCTCAGCCGGTTCGCCGCCGACGTCGTGCTGCCGCCGGAGATCGGCGCGGAGATCGCGGTGCTCAAGGGCATCGTCGCCGCCTTCGTGATGACGAACACGACCCGCACGCCCGTCTACCAGCAGCAGCGCGACATGCTGCAGGAGCTGGCCGACGTCCTCGTCGAGCGCCCCGACGCCCTCGACCCGGCGTTCGCCGCCGACCACCGCGAGGCGACCAGCGAGGCGGAGCGCCGCCGCGCCGTCGTGGACCAGGTCGCGAGCCTCACCGACCAGTCGGCCATGGCGTGGCACGAGCGACTCGTCGGCTGAGCCGGCGCATCGACTTCGCCGAGGTCGCGGGGGAGGGCATCCTGCTGGCCGGGGAGGACGCGCCCTGCTCCTCCAGCTCGCCGACCCGGCGGTCGCGGCCGGCGTCGCCGCGCACAGCGGCTTCCGCCTGGACCCGACGCGCCGGCTCGCGGGCACGCTGGAGTACCTCTACGTGCTCGCGTTCGGCACGGAGGAGGAGATCCGCCGCGTTGCGCGGAGCGTCGGAGTCGCCCACCGCGGCGTCCAGGGCGACGAACCGGTGCGGTACGACGCTCGCGACCCCGAGCTGCAGCTGTGGGTCGCCGCGACGCTCTACGACACCACCGTGCAGGTGTGGGAGGCGGTGCACGGCCCCCTTCCCGAGGCGACGGCGGATGCGGTCTACCGCGAGAGCGCCCGCATCGGCACCGCGCTCGGGATGCCGCTCGCCTCGTGGCCCACGGATCGCGCCGCCTTCCGGGAGTACTGGGAGCAGCGCGTGGCGCGCCTCGAGGTCACGCCGCCGGCGCGCGCAGTCGCGGTCTCGCTCCTGCGTCCCCGCACCGGACCCATGTGGCTGCGGGGTCTGATGCCTCTGGCACGAGTCGTGACGGCCGGCCTGCTGCCGGAAGCCGTGCGACGCGGTTACGGCGTGCGCTGGGATGACCGGCTGGGCAGGCAGTTCGCCCGTCGGTTCGGTCTCCTCCTGGCGGTGTACCGGATCCTGCCCCGGACCATCCGCCGGGCGCCCAGCCGCCTGCTGCTCGCTCGCTTCCGCGGCGCGGCGCCGGCGTCCACCCCGTCCTGACCAAGCCACGGAGATCCGGCCCCCTCGGCTCGAAGTTATGCGGACTCGTGGCCGTCGCGCCGGGAATCTCCGTGATTTGGGCGGCAGCAGAAGGGTGTGGCCGCTCGGCCGTCCCCAGCCTCCCCGGCGTGGTCAGCAGCCGAACCTAGAATCGACGGCATGGCGGGGCGCATTCTCAAGAGCGACATCGACGAGGTGCGCGCCCGCGTCAACCTCGGCGACGTGATCGGCGACTACGTCAGCCTCAAGTCCGCGGGCGTCGGCTCGCTGAAGGGCCTCTGCCCCTTCCACGACGAGCGCAGCCCCAGCTTCCACGTGCGCCCGCAGGTCGGCATGTACCACTGCTTCGGCTGCGGCGAGGGCGGCGACGTCTACACGTTCCTGCAGAAGATGGACCACGTCACGTTCGCGGAGGCGGTCGAGCGGATGGCCGCGAAGGTCGGCTACACGCTGCACTACGAGGACGGCGGCTCGGCGGCGCAGGAGTCCGGCAACCGGGCGCGCCTCCTGGCCGCGAACCGGGCGGCGGGGAGTTCTTCGTGGAGCGCCTCGCGACCCCGGGCGCGGATCCCGGCCGGCGCTTCCTGGGCGAGCGCGGCTTCGACCGTGCGGCCGCCGCGCACTTCGGCGTGGGGTTCGCGCCCAAGAGCTGGGACGAGCTGACCAAGCACCTGCGCGGTCGGGGCTTCTCCGACCAGGAGCTGCTGGCCGCCGGACTCGTGTCGAGCGGCGACCGCGGGGTCTACGACCGCTTCCGCGGGCGCGTCGTCTGGCCGATCCGCGACCTCTCGGGCGAGACCGTGGGCTTCGGCGCCCGGCGCCTCCTCGAGGACGACAAGGGCCCCAAGTACCTCAACACCCCGGAGACCGCGGTCTACCACAAGGCGCAGGTCCTCTACGGGCTCGACCTCGCGAAGCGGGACATCTCGCGCGGGCGCCGCGTGGTCGTGGTCGAGGGGTACACCGACGTCATGGCCTGCCACCTCGCGGGCGTGACCACCGCGGTCGCGACGTGCGGCACGTCTTTCGGCGTCGACCACATCAAGATCCTCCGCCGCGTGCTCGGCGACGACTCCGGGCTCGGCGAGGTCATCTTCACCTTCGATCCGGATGCCGCGGGCCAGAAGGCCGCGGTCCGCGCGTTCGGCGAGGAGCAGCGCTTCGCCGCTCAGACCTACGTCGCCACGGGGCCCGAGGGGCTCGACCCCTGCGACCTGCGCCTCGCGCAGGGGGACGAGGCCGTGCGCGGCATGATCGACTCCAAGAAGCCGATGTTCGAGTTCATCATCCTGCAGCAGCTGCGGGCCCATGACCTCGACACCGTGGAGGGCCGGGTGGCCGCCCTCCGCGCCGCGGCGCCGGTCGTCGCCGAGATCCGCGACCCGTCACTGCGTCCCGGCTATGCCCGCGAGCTGGCCCGGTGGCTGGGCATGGAGCTGGGCGAGGTCTCGGCCGCCGTCGCGTCGGCCGCCCCCGCATCTCCCCGTCGCGGTCGAGCGACTCGCGTCCCGGGTCCGCCGACTCCCGTGCCGGCTCGTCCGACTCCCGTGCCGGCGACTCTCGTCGCACCGGCCCCGGCCCCTCTCGCGGGTCCGACCGGGGATCGCTCCCCGCGGGTCCCGGAGGCTCGCGCGGCCCCCAGCGCGGCGCCGTGCCGTCCGGCCAGGCCGCGTCGCGGGCACCCCAGCGCGCCGCGGCGAACTCGGCGCCCGCCCGCCCGGTCGCCGGGCCGCCCGTCCGTCCCGCCGCTCTCCCTCGCGAGGACGACTTCGGCGAGCCGCCGCCCGATGAGCGGGACGCCCCGCCGCCCGAGGACCACGACGACCGGGACCCCTACGCCGACCGCGAGCCGGACCGGCGCGTGGATCGCGAGCCGGAGCCGGAGGCGCGCCGCGGCCCCACGCTGACGGAGCTGCCGTCCGACCCCGCCACCCGCCTCGAGCGCGACGCCCTCATGGCGATCCTGCAGTTCCCGCAGCTGGTGGGTCGCACGCTGCTCGACCGGGCATCCCGATCGGGCTTCGCGAACCGCGCGCTCGCCGCCGTGCGGGATGCGATCGGCGCGAACGCCGACGTCGCGGAGACGCCGCAGTGGCTCGAGACCGTGACGGCGGCGGTCCCGTCACCGCTCGCGCAGCTCGTCCAGCAGCTCGCGATCGCCCCGCTGCCGCAGCAGCCCAAGGAGGAGGCGCTCGGGATCTACGTCCGAGACGTCGCGTCGCGCCTCGTCGACCGGGACCTGCAGCGCCGGAAGTCGGAGCTCCTGGGTCAGCTCCAGCGCACGCGGGCGACCGAGGACCCGGAGCGCTACCGCGGCATCCAGCGTGATCTCGTCACCCTCGAGGCCGAGCGGCGGTCGCTTCGCGAGGGCTGACCACCTGCCAGTCCGCCGGGAGCGGCGCCCCAGTCGTCGCGGCACCGTTGCGGCACGATGTTTCAGCGGGGTAACGAAGTCCCGCGCGGTCCAGCCCGGGACCGCCTATGTGTTAGACCAGAGTCGCACAGCACGCGCCACGGGGCTCCGACCTCTCGCGCGCTCGCCCCGCTCCTCGCGGGCACCACTTCCACTGAAAGAGGTAGACGGATATGACATCCGCATTCTCCGGCCGGAACAGGCGCGTCCTTCTCGCGACCGCCGGCATCACGGTCGCCGCTCTGGCGCTCGCCGGCTGCTCCGGCGGCGGCAGCAACGGCGGCGGCGGCGGCTCGTCCTCGGGCGGCTCCAAGGGCGGCACGATCACGGTCGGCACCACCGACCCGCTGACCACCCTCGACCCGGCCGGCTCCTACGACAACGGCTCGCTCGCGGTCCAGCTGCAGGTCTTCCCGTTCCTCTTCGACAGCCCGGTCGGCAGCCCCGACCCGGAGCCGAGCATCGCGGAGTCCGGCGAGTTCACGTCGCCGACCGAGTTCACGGTGAAGCTCAAGGACGGGCTCAAGTGGGCCAACGGCAACGACCTCACCTCGTCGGACGTGAAGTTCACGTTCGATCGCCAGCTGAAGATCAAGGACCCCAACGGGCCCTCGTCGCTGCTCGCGAACGTCGACAGCATCGAGGCACCCGACGACTCGACCGTGGTGTTCACCCTGAAGGTGCCGAACGACGTCACGTTCAAGCAGGTGCTCTCGAGCCCGGTCGGCCCGATCGTCGATGAGGACTCGTTCTCGGCCGACGCCCTGACGCCCGACGACGAGATCGTCAAGGCCAAGGCCTTCGCCGGCCAGTATCAGATCACCTCGTACAAGGCGAACAGCGTCATCCAGTTCAAGAAGTACGACGGCTACGGCGGCAACCTCGACCCGGCCGCCAACGACACCGTGAACCTCAGCTACTTCGACGACTCGTCGAACCTGAAGCTCGCGATCCAGCAGGGCGACATCGACGTGGCGTACCGCAGCATGTCCCCGACGGACGTCGCCGACCTGCGCAGCGACAACAAGGTGAAGGTCATGGACGGCCCCGGTGGTGCCATCCGCTACATCGTCTTCAACTTCGACACGCAGCCCTTCGGCGCGAAGACGGCCGAGGCCGATCCCGCCAAGGCTCTCGCCGTCCGCCAGGCGGTCGCCGACCTCGTCGACCGCGAGACCATCGCGGACCAGGTGTTCAAGGGCACGTTCACGCCCCTCTACTCCTTCGTCCCCGCCGGCCTCACGGGCGCCAACGAGTCGCTCAAGTCGGTCTACGGCGACGGCTCCGGTGGACCGGACGCCGACAAGGCGAAGTCGACGCTTCAGGCCGCCGGCATCACCACTCCGGTGACGCTCGACCTGCAGTACGCGCTCGAGCACTACGGCCCGTCCTCGCCCGACGAGTACGCGCTGGTCAAGGACCAGCTCGAGTCGAGCGGCCTCTTCAAGGTGAACCTCGCCAGCACGGAGTGGACCCAGTACGCGAAGGACCGCACCTCCGACCAGTACCCGGCCTACCAGCTCGGCTGGTTCCCGGACTTCTCGGACGCGGACAACTACCTGACGCCCTTCTTCCGTCTCGACAACGGCTTCCTGGCCAACCACTACCAGGACGCCGAGGTCGACTCGCTGATCTCCCAGGAGATCGGCACGGAGGACAAGGACGCGCGCGCCGCCATCATCGAGCAGATCCAGGACAAGGTGGCGGCCCAGCTGCCCACCGTGCCCCTGCTCCAGGGCGCCGAGCTCGCCGTCACCGGAACGGACATCTCGGGGGTCACCCTCGACGCGTCCTACAAGTTCCGGTACGCCGGGATCAGCAAGGGCTGAGCTCTGACCAGGGAGGGGCGGTCCGCCGAAGGCGGGCCGCCCCTCCGACCCTGTTCACGGGCAGAATGGCCGCAGGAAAGAGGGACGTGTGACTGCATTGGAAACGCCGACGGTCGAGGCCGCCGCGCCGACACCGAGCCGGCCCCAGCGTGGCGGGGGTCTCGGCCGCTACCTGATCGTCCGGTTCCTGCTGATCTTCCCCACGGTCTTCATCCTGGCCACGCTCGTCTTCCTGCTCATGCGCACGACGGGCGATCCGATCACCGCCTCGGTGGGCGGCCGGCTCCCCGCGGCCCAGCTGCAGGAGCGCATCCACGAGGCCGGGTATGACCGCCCGCTGTTCGTCCAGTACTTCGAGTACCTGGGCCAGGTCGCCACCGGCAACTTCGGCCGGACGCTCACGGACAACCGGGCGATCACCGAGGTGCTCGTCACCTACGGCACGGCGACGCTCGAGCTCGCGATCTACGCGCTGATCGTCGCGTTTCTCGTCGGCATCCCGCTCGGGCTGCTCGCCGGCTACATCCGCGACCGCTGGGGCGACGCGGTCCTGCGCGTGTTCGCCATCCTCTGCTACGCCACCCCGGTGTTCTTCGCGGGCCTGCTGCTCAAGCTGATCTTCGCGGTCCAGCTGGGCTGGCTGCCGGTCTACGGGCGCGCCTCGGTCGGTGCGGAGCTGCAGATGCAGCTCCTGCCCTCGCCGACCGGCATCTTCCTCATCGACGCCTTCCAGACCGGTGACCCGGCCGTCATCCAGGACGTGCTCGCCCACGCGGTGCTGCCGGCGATCGCGCTCGGGCTGCTGACCGGCGGCGTCTTCCTCCGCCTGGTCCGCACGAACATCATCGGGACGCTCGGCACCGACTACGTGACCTCCGCCCGCTCGCGCGGCGTGGGGGAGTTCCGCCTCGTCCGCAAGCACGCCTACCGGCCTGCGCTCGTGCCGATCATCACGGTGATCGGCCTCCAGATCGCGCTGCTGCTCGGCGGCGCGGTGCTCACCGAGACCACCTTCGAGTGGAAGGGCCTCGGCTTCCAGCTGACCCACTACCTGCAGGCGCGCGACTTCGTGGCCGTCCAGGGCATCGTCGTGCTGCTGGCCGTGATCGTCGCCGTCACCAACTTCATCGTCGACGTCATCGCCGCGCTGATCGACCCGCGAGTGAGGTACTGATGACCGTCTCTCCGCCCGACAACGGGTCGGTGGCCGCCCCTCCCCGCCGCCGGCTGATCGACCGCCTCCCGGTCGTCCACCAGGTCCGGCAGAGCGTCGGCGTCCAGCGCTTCATGCTCGTCGCGGGGCTGATCCTCACCGGGATCTTCCTGCTCGCGGCACTCCTCGCACCGGTCATCTCCCCATACGGCTTCGCTCAGCTGCGGGATGCGAACGGCTCCTTCGGCGCCCAGCAGCCGCCGAGCTCTGCCCACCTCCTCGGCACCACGGTCGGCGGCTACGACGTGCTGTCGCGCGTCATCTGGGGGTCGCAGACCGCGCTGCTCGTCATCGTCATCGCAGTGGCGCTGGCGATCGTCGCCGGCGTCCTCCTCGGCCTCGTCTCCGGCTACTTCGGCGGCTGGATCGACCGGATCCTCGTCGTCGTCGCGGATGCGATCTACGCGTTTCCCACCCTGCTCCTCGCGATCATCATGGCGATCGTCATCTCCGGCGGGCAGTCGAGCCTCCTCGGCGGGGTGTTCGCCGCGGCGATCTCGCTCACCGTGGTCTACATCCCGCAGTACTTCCGGGTGATCCGCGCCGAGACGGTGCGCATCAAGGGGAGGCGTTCGTCGAGTCAGCGCGCGTGATCGGCGCCTCGACGCCCCGGGTCATGTTCCGGCACGTGTTCCGCAATGCCACGCGCACGCTGCCGCTCATCTTCACGCTCAACGCATCCGAGGCGATCCTCACCCTGGCAGGACTGGGCTTCCTCGGCTTCGGCATCGAGCCGAGCTCGGGCGCGGAGTGGGGTCACGACCTCAACAAGTCGATCGCCGACGTGACGAGCGGGATCTGGTGGACCTCGATCTTCCCCGGCGTCGCGATCGTCTTCGTCGTGCTCGGCATGACGCTCGTCGGCGAGAGCCTCAACGACCTCGCCGATCCGCGCCTCCGCGGCCGGCGGTCGGTCGCCGCCGCGTCCGGCCTCGTCGCCGAGACGTCGGTCGTCCCAGGCGGCGTGCTCTCGGCGCCCGGCGGCATCGACGGACTGGAGGGAGCACGATGAGCGTCGTCGACATCCAGAACCTCCAGGTCTCGTTCGCGAGCGACGCGGGGTCGGTGAAGGCCGTCGACGGCGTCAGCCTCACGGTCGAGCGCGGCGAGGTGCTCGCGATCGTGGGGGAGAGCGGCAGCGGCAAGACGGTGACCGCCAAGACGATCCTCGGCCTCCTGCCGGAGACCGCCACCGAGTCGGGCGCCATCCTGCTCGCCTCGGGCGATGGCGGGATCTCGGACGTGGTCTCGCTGTCCGGCGGCAAGCTCCGGGAGGTGCGCGGCACCGACGTCGCGATGGTCTTCCAGGAGCCCTCCACCGCGCTCAACCCGGTCTTCACCGTGGGCTGGCAGATCGCCGAGGGCCTCCGCGCCCACGGCCGGATCAGCCGCCGGGAGGCGAAGGCGAAGGCGATCGACATCCTGCGCCAGGTCGGCATCCCGGACCCGGAGAAGCGCGTCGACTACTACCCGCACCAGTTCTCGGGCGGCCAGAAGCAGCGCGTCGTCATCGCCATGGCGCTCGTGCTGAACCCGGGTCTCATCGTCGCCGACGAGCCCACGACGGCCCTCGACGTGACCGTGCAGGCCGAGATCCTCGACCTGCTGCGCCGCTGCCGCGACGAGTTCGGGGCCGCGATCGTCCTCATCACGCACAACATGGGCGTCGTCGCCGACCTCGCCGATCGCGTCGCGGTGATGTACCAGGGCAGGATCGTCGAGCAGGCGGACACCCGCACGCTCTTCTCCGCGCCCGTCGCGCAGTACACGAAAGACCTGCTCGCCGCCGTTCCCTACGTCGGCCAGGGCAAGGCGCAGGCCGCCGAGCGGCGCGCCGCCCGTCCCGAGGTCGAGGGCGCGCCCGTCGTGGTCGCCCGCGACCTCGTCATCGAGTACGCCGGCCGGCTCGGCCGCGGCGGCTTCCGGGCCGTCGACGGGGTCAGCTTCGAGATCCGGCCCCGCGAGGTCCTCGGCCTGGTGGGGGAGAGCGGTTCGGGCAAGACCACGATCGGCCGCGCCATCGCCGGCCTCACGCGCGTCACCGGGGGATCGCTCTCCGTGCTCGGCACCGAGATGCGGGACGTCAAGGAGCGCGACTTCCGGAAGCACCGCGTCGACATCGGCTTCGTGTTCCAGGACCCGGCATCGAGCTTCAACCCGCTCCTCACGATCGCGCAGGCGGTCGCCGAGCCGCTCGTCGTGCACCGCAGGGCGGGAGACGCGGCCGCGGCCCGCAGCCGGGTCGACGAGCTCCTGGAGGCGGTGCAGTTGCCGAAGTCCTACGGCGACCGCTATCCGCACGAGCTGAGCGGCGGCCAGCGCCAGCGGGCCAGCCTCGCGCGCGCCCTGGCCCTCAACCCGAAGCTCCTCATCGCGGACGAGCCGACCTCCGCGCTTGACGTGTCCGTACAGGCCCGCGTGATCGAGCTGTTCGCCGAGCTGCAGCGCGAGTTCGGCTTCGCGTGCCTGTTCATCAGCCACGACCTCGCCGTGGTCGACCTGCTCGCGGACCGGATCGCCGTCCTGTACCACGGCAAGCTCGTGGAGGAGGGGACCGGCGCCGAGGTGCTCGGCGACCCGAAGCACCCCTACACGCAGCGCCTGCTCGCCTCGCTCCCGGTCCCGGATCCGGTGGCTCAGGCCGAGCGTCGGGAGGCGCTGCGCGCGCTGCGGGCGGCCGAGGCGTGACGCGCGGCGCCGGACGGGCGCCGCGGCTCAGGCAGAATGAGGTCCATGCCTTTCGCCGGTGACGTCGTGGTCGCCGCGAGCGATGTGACGATCGAGTACCCGGCGGGTCACGGCCGGCAGGCGCACCGCGCGCTCGACGGCGTGACGCTTTCCATCCGCCGCGGCGAGCTGATGGGCCTCGTGGGCGAGACCGGCTCGGGCAAGAGCACCTTCGCCGCGTGCGTCGCGGGCCTCGTCGGCCGCCGGCTCCCCGGCGATGACGTGCCGCAGATCGTCGGCGGATCGCTGCGCGTGCTCGGCCAGGAGCTGCGCGCACTCCGTCCCCGCGCGCGGAGCCGGCTCACCTACGAGGTCGGCTACCTGCCGCAGAACGCGGGGCGCCTGCTGCGGCCCGGGTTCACGGTCGCCGAGAACATCGGCGATCCCGTGCTGGCGCGGGAGCCGAAGTACGACCGCCGCGAGCTGGGCGGCCGGGTCGCCGAGCTGCTCGATGCCGTCCAGCTTCCGCTGCGGATGATGTCGATGTTCCCGCATGAGATCTCCAGCGGGCAGCGGCAGCGCGTCGCGATCGCGCGATCCCTCATCCTGCGCCCGGTGCTCTGGGTCGCGGACGAGCCCACCGCGGGCGTGGACGTCACGGCCCGCGGGCCGGTCCTCGACACGATCCTCGAGCTGCAGAGCGAGCACGACTTCTCGGCTCTCATCATCAGCCACGAGGCAGCCGTCACCGCGCGGCTCACGGACCGCGTCGCGGTCCTTCAAGGCGGTCACCTGGTGGGCCTCGGCCGCCTCGACGAGGTGCTCGAGAACCCGAACCACCCGTATGTCCGGGGCCTTGCCGAGGAGTACCGCATTGTGACGGAGCCCATCCAGCTGCCGGACCTCGAAGGGGACGACCGATGACGCGCTTCAGCCACCGCGCCGTCGCGGGGTCGGACGCTCCTGAGCTGCCCACGGACCGGCGCCCCGAGGTCGGCCCCATCGCCGTGCTGCCCGAGGAGGACGCGGAGCAGGTGTACCTCGACGCCGTGCGCGCGGGAGGCGGCGAGATCGGCCCGCTCGGCGACGAGACCCGGGGGATCGTCTGGCTGGGCCCGTCGAAGCCGGACGGACTGCTGGAGGCGCTCGCGAAGTCGCCACGGGTGCAGTGGGTCCAGCTGCCGTGGGCCGGGGTCGACCTCTTCGCCCAGGCCCTCGCCGACCACTCCCGGGACGACATGGTGTGGACGAGCGCGAAGGGCGCCTACGCCCAGCCGGTCGCCGAGCACGCGCTCGCCCTGGCGCTTGCGGGACTGCGGCACTTCCCTGAGCGCGTGCGCGCCGCATCCTGGGGCGACAAGCGGGGGAATCGCTGTACGGGCGCCGCGTCGTTGTCGTGGGTGCGGGCGGGATCGCGGTCGAGCTGATCCGGCTGCTGCAGCCGTTCGGCGTGCACATCACGGTGGTCCGCCGGAGCGAGACGCCCGTGGACGGCGCGGCCCGCACGCTTCCCGCCGCTCGCCTCGACGAGGTCCTCCCGGAGGCCGACATCCTCGTCCTCGCCGCCGCCAGCACCGCCGAGACGCAGCAGCTGATCGGCGCGGAGCAGCTCGCCCTGCTTCCCGAGACCGCCGTTCTCGTCAACATCGCACGGGGAGCACTGGTCGACACGGAGGCGCTCGTCGACGCGCTCCGCGAGAAGCGCATCCTGTTCGCGGGCCTCGACGTGACCGCGCCGGAGCCGCTTCCGGACGGCCACCCGCTCTGGACGGAGGACCGCGCGCTCATCACCCCGCACTCGGCCGACACGCCCGAGATGATCACCCCGCTGCTGGCCGAGCGGATCCGGCTGAACGTGGAGGCGTTCGTGTCCACTGGTCGATTCGTCGGCGTGGTGGACCCGCAGGCGGGCTACTGAGCCGGTTCGGTTGCGCTAAAGTAGACGAGCCCCATTCCTCGATAGCTCAATTGGCAGAGCAGCCGGCTGTTAACCGGCAGGTTCTTGGTTCGAGTCCAAGTCGGGGAGCACCGCCCCCGCAGCCCCGGCTGCGGGGGCTTCTCCGTTCCGGGGGCAGGCACCCGGAGTTCGACTTGTGCCCGCTGGTTGAGGAGCCCCGCAGGCGCGTCTCGAAACCCAACCTCTGCGCGAGCGCTTCGCCGCGAAGCCTCGTCTTCCCGGTTTCCGCTGGTTGAGGAGCGCCGCAGGCGCGTCTCGAAACCGAACCTCTGCGCGAGCGCTTCGCCGCGAGGCTTGAGCTCTGGCTTAAGACGATGAGCGAGTAGCGGCCCGCGCTCCTAACTCGCGTTCCAGCGTCCAGAGCGCGCCGAGCGCGGTCCGAGACGCCGAGCGCGCGTCGAGAGCGCGCCGAGCGCGGTGTGAGACACCGAGCGCGCGTCGAGCGCGGTGCGTACCGACGAGCGCGGGGTGTCTACGGGGCGCGCTCGTCGTCACGGGCCGCGCTCGGTGGCCGGCGCCGCGCTCGACGAGTCGCGATGCCCGGACGACTCCTGCCGCTTAGTGCTACGGCCGGCGCTTCGCAGGATTCGTCTCGGCGGCTGCGGGAGCGTGCGCTGCGCCGAGCGCGGTGTGAGACACCGAGCGCTCGTCGAGCGCGGTGCGTACCGACGAGCGCGGGGTGTCTACGGGGCGCGCTCGTCGTTACGGGCCGCGCTCGGTGGCTGGCACCGCGCTTGACGAGCGGCGACGCCCCGACAACTCCTGCCGCTTAGTGCTACCGGCTGCGCTTCGAGGCTTCTTCCCAACGGGTGGGAGGCCGGTCGGTGCGCCGAGCGCGGTTCGAGGCGCCGAGCGTGCGTCGAGCGCGGTGCATAACGACGAGCGTGGGGTGTCTACGGGGCGCGCTCGTCGTTACGGGCCGCGCTCGGTGATTCGCACCGCGCTCGGTGGCCGCGATGCCGCCTCCACGCGCGGCCGCAACGAGACGGTGACCCTGTGGCCTTACGTGCTACGTCTCAAGCCTCGGCAGCAACCCTTGCGAGCCGCGGCGCGGGCGCGGCTTCATCCCCGGCGGCCGTAGCCGCCCAGCGGACAGATCCGGACCCGCGCGCCACTGCTGCTTCTCCAGCGCGGACACTCGCGCCTCATCCCGCCGTGCGCGGTGCAGAACGACGAGCGCGGGCCGTCTACGCACCGCGCTCGGCGGCACGCATCGCGCTCGGCGGGGCGCACCGCGCTCGGCGGCACCCACCGCGGTCGGCGGCACGCACCGCGCTCGGCGCCGGCGCCGCTACGCGACGACCGCGTGCGTCACCGTCGTCTCCCGGGCGACGAGGTACTCGTCGTCCTCGGGATAGAACACGGCCTGCGAGATGTCGTCGCCTGCGAAGCCGCGGATGACGTCGAAGTCGGTCCAGAACGAGATGGTCGTGATGCGGGTGCGGTCGCCCTCGTCCGCGTACATGAGGAAGGCACCCAGGTTGCCGGGCGTCGTCCGGTAGGCGCCGAGCCCGGTCGCCTCCACGTACTCGGTGTACCGCTCACGGTCCTCCGGGCGAACCCAGCCGGTCCAGGTCCGCACCACCGTTCCTGCTGGAACCTCGGTCATCGCCGCTCTCCTTCCCTGGCCGCGCACACGATGCACGTGCGAGCCCATGGTCGTGCCTCCAGCCGGCCCTCCGCGATCCTGTCGCCGCAGCGGACGCAGATCCCGTACGTCCCCGCATCCAGCCGGTCGAGAGCGGCGGCGATCTCGATGCGCCGTTCCTCGGCCGCCCGGCGGAGGGCGTCGGCCTGCGAGCGCTCGTAGGCGAGCGTCGTGCCTTCCGGATCGTGCTCGTCGTCCGAGTTGGCATCCTGACGCGCCGCCGTGATCGAGCCGATCTCGGCGCCCAGGTCGGCGAGGGTCCTGACTGCGTCGGCGTCCGCGGCCCGGAGGAGGGCGCGCGCCTGGGCCTCGTCCATGCCCCTCCGATCCGCGACACCGCCGCCCGGGTCCCGGGCCGGCTGCGCTCGGAAGCCTAGACTGACCGCCATGGCGTGGCCCCTCGACGCCGTCCTCACGGCGGTCCTGATCGCTGCGCCGACCCTCCTCGCGGTGCTGTTCCTGCTCCTCTGGCTCGCCGCTCGCCGTCGCCTCCGTCAGCTGGCGGGGGAGCAGACGGCCTCCGCGCGCGCCCGGGTCGACCTCGAGCTGTCGGTCGCCGAGCAGGGCGGACGGCTCCGCATCATCCGCGAGCTGCACGACCTCGCCCTTCACCGGGTGACGTCGATGATCGCCGACGCGGAAGGCGCGCGATACGCGTCGGGCACCGACCCGGCCGCCGCCATCCGCGCCGCCGCGACCATCGCGGAGACGGGACGGGCAGCCCTCGCCGACATGCGCCGCGTGAACTCGCTGGTCCGCGAGACGGAGGCGGACGTGCTGCTGCAGCCGACGCTCAAGTCGACCCGCGACCTCTTCAAGATCATGCGCGACGCAGGCCTCGGCGTGACGTTCGACGAGTCGGGGGAGCCGTACGAGCTCAGCGCCGGCGCCGAGCTGGCGATCTACCGGATCCTTCAGGAGGCGCTGAGCAACTCGCTCAAGTGGGGCGGCGACGGCACGGAGGCGCGGGTCAGCTTCACGTGGACGAGCCAGGGGCTCCAGGTCCGCGTCGACGACGACGGCATCCGGAACGCCGCGGTTCGGAAGGGCCTCGATCCCGACAACGGCGGTGCCGGCTACACGGTCGAGGACGACCTGCGGACCCTCACCCAGGAGATCATCGGCCCGGGCATCGAGGAGATGCGGGAGCGCACGGAGCTGTTCGGCGGCGTGTTCTCGGCCAGCCAGACGGCGGGCGTCGGCTTCTCCGTGTCGGCGGTGTTCCCGGCCCTGCGCCACCACAACGGCGTGCACGGCGTGGACCTGACGCGTGGCGGGACCCGCTAGCCCCGAAGCCGGGACGCCCGAGCGCGCGGCGACCCGGTCAGCGGTCGCGGTCGGCGTCGCGACCGCCGCCTACGGCATCTCGTTCGGAGCGCTGTCTGTCGCCTCCGGACTCGACATCTGGCAGACCTCGGTGCTCAGCCTGCTCATGTTCTCGGGCGGCTCGCAGTTCGCCATCATCGGCGTGCTCGCCTCGGGCGGCGCGGGTGCCGGGGCATCGGCCATCGCGGGCGCCGCGCTGCTCGGCGCGCGCAACACGCTCTATGGCATCCGGGTGAAGCCGATCATCGGCGGCGGCTTCTGGCGCAAGGTCGCGGCCGCCTGGCTCACGATCGACGAGTCGACGGCCGTCTCGACCGCCCAGCCCACCCTCGGCAGCCAGCGCCGCGGCTTCTGGGTGACCGGGCTCATCGTCTTCGTGGGCTGGAACCTCACCACCCTGATCGGCGCGCTTCTCGGCGACGCGCTCGGCGATGTGCGGCAGTACGGGCTGGATGCGGCGGCCGGCGCCGCGTTCGTCGGGCTGCTCTGGCCGCGGCTTCGGGCACTCCAGCCGGTCGCGGTAGCGGTGGTCGCCGCCGTGGTGGCCGCCGTCCTCGTGCCGGTGCTCCCGCCCGGCCTTCCGGTGCTGGTCGCCGCCCTGGTCGCGGTCGTCGTCGGACTCCTCGACCTGCTCGGGAAGCGCGAGCCGGTCCTCGAGCCGCCGGTGCCCGAGGAGGAGACCGCATGACGGTCTGGCACATCGTGCTCCTCGGCTCCATCGCATGCCTGGCGCTCAAGTTCGCCGGCTACCTCGTGCCGGCTCGTGTGCTCGAGACGCCCACGGCGTCCCGCACCGCCAATCTGGTGACGGTCGCCCTGCTTGCCGCGCTCATCGCCGTGCAGACCCTCAGCACCGGGCCGGCGCTCGTTTTCGACGCCCGGGTTCCCGCGGTGCTCGCGGCGGTCGTGCTGTTCGCCCTGCGGGTTCCGTTCGTGCTCGCCGTGCTCGCGGCGGCCGTCATCGCGGCCGTGCTGCGGCTGCTCGGCTGGGCGGCCTGAGCGCCGGCTCGGCGGGACCGGCTGGGAGGGCGGGTCAGCCCTCGAGGTCGTCGACGCCCGGCGTCCATGCCGAGCCCGGCCGGCCCCAGCCCCGCTTCAGGATGGTCTTCGTCGCGCGCCGGGCGTAGAGGAAGTCCAGCCGGTCGACGTAGAGGATGCCGTTGAGGTGATCGAACTCGTGCTGGAAGATGCGGGCGAACCAGCCCGACGCTGCGATCTCGAACGGCTTCTCGTCGAGGTCGACCGCGCGGAGCAGGGCGCGGTCCGCACGGCGCAGCGGGAACCGCTCACCGGGCACGGAGAGGCACCCCTCCGACTCCGAGTCCTCGTCGGCCTCGCCGATCGGAGGCGGCGAGATCCACAGCTCGGGGTTGATCGCGACGCCGCGGCGCTCCCCGCCCTGCTCGTCCGGGTAGTTGTAGACGAAGAGCCGCAGGGGCACGCCGACCTGCGGCGCCGCGAGGCCGACACCGGGCGCGGCGAGCATCGTCTCGTACATGTCGTCGACGAGGGTGCGCAGCGCGTCGTCGAATCGGGTGACCGGCTGGGCGGGCTCGTGCAGCACCGGATCCCCGGTGATGCGGATGGGGAGGATCGCCATATGCCGCTAAGACTATCGACCTGAGGCCGCCGGTAAGGTCTATCGCGTGCCGCCCCAGCTCGCCGATCTGGCTGAAGAGACCCTCCTCGGGTCCGCAGCCGGGATCGGCATCCCGATCGCACTGGTGGGCGCGGTGTTCCTCAGTCTCGGCGCCCAGTTCCAGCACCGCGGAGTCGCGAAGGTGGAGGCGCGGCACGCCGAGAAGCACGGGCTCGACTCACCCACCCCGGGCCTGACGACCAAGCAGCTCATGGCACTGCTGGCTCGGCCGTCCTGGGTGCTCGGCACCGTGATGCTCGGGCTCGCGATCGTGCTGCAGCTCACGAGCCTCCGGTTCGCGCCGCTGATCGTGGTCCAGCCGCTCGGCGCGATCGCGCTGGTCGTCACGACCATCCTCAACGCGCGCCTGACCCGCGTGCGCCTCAACCGCGCCTCGGTGCGGGCGGTCATCCTCTGCGTCGGCGGCGTGGGGCTCTTCGTCACCATCGCGGCGTTCACCGCGGTCGACCACCCGATCTCCGACCGCCAGCTGGTGACGATCCTCATCATCCTCGCGGTCGTCCTCGTCGCGTTCGCGGTCGCCTTCGGGCTGCTGCGGAGCCGCTTCAAGGCGGTGTTCTACATCGTCGGCGCCGGCGTCCTGTACGGCTTCGTCGCCACGCTCGCGAAGGTGGTCATCAACCGGATCGTTCAGGGCGACTTCGAGCTGCTCACCTTCATCTGTCTGGTCGGACTCCTCGCGGCTGCCGCGTTCGGCGCGTATTTCGTGCAGACCGCCTACTCGGCCGGACCGCCCGACCTGGTGATCGCCGGCCTCACCGTCGTCGACCCGCTCGTCGCCGTGGGGATCGGCGTCATCATCCTGGGGAGGCCTCCGCCGCTCCCTGGTACGCCGTCGTCGCGTTCGTCATCGCCGGCATCATCGCGGTGTACGGGGTGTTCGACCTGGCCAAGCACCACCCGCAGGCGCAGCGCTGACGCGCAGTTCCGGCTCGCGGACGTTGCGCCCTTGCCCCGCGGGGGCGTGCGGTAGCGTGAGAGCGGCCGGAAGAAGCCTCACTTCATCAACTGGCACCCAGGGAAGACCCATCGACTCGTCACAGACCACCTCCACCGACGTGGACGCCACTCCGCTGACCGTCCTGATCGTGTGCGACACGTTCTCCCCGGACGTGAACGGTGCGGCCAACTTCGCCGTCCGTCTCGCCGCGGGGCTCACCGGGCGCGGGCACGACGTTCACGTCATGGCCCAGTCGCACAACAACCGTCAGGGCGCGTACCAGGAGACCCACGCGGGGGAGACGTTCACCGTCCACCGCCTGCTGAGCGCCCGCTGGCCGAAGCACGACTGGATCCGCTTCGCCTACCCGTGGCGCATCAACGCGAACTCGCGGCGCATCATCAAGGCGATCAAGCCCGACGTCGTGCACATCCAGTCCCACCTGCTGTCGGGGCGCGGCGCTTCGACGGAGGCGGTCAAGCTGGGCGTGCGGATCGTCGCGACCAACCACTTCATGCCGGAGAACCTCCTCGAGTTCACCGGGCTCCCGAAGTTCATCTGGCCCACCGCCGTGAAGATCACGTGGAAGGACGCGACGCGCATCCTGAGCCGCGCCGCCGAGGTGACGACGCCCACGCGTCGCGCCGCCGACTACCTCGAGCAGATGACGGGCCTCCGGGGCGTGCACGCTATCTCCTGCGGCATCCGGGCGTCCGACTACACGCCGAGCTTCGAGCCTCGCACCCAGAACCGCATCGTCTTCTGCGGCCGAGTGACGGGGGAGAAGCAGCTGGATGTGCTGCTCGACGCGGTCGCCGTGCTGCCCGAGGACCTCGACGTCCAGGTCGACATCGTCGGCGACGGCGACCAGCGCCGGCCCCTCGAGTCGCAGGCCGCGCGGCTGGGGATCGACGACCGGGTCACCTTCCACGGCCGGGTCACCGACACGCGACTGCGCCGCGTCCTCACCGAGGGCACGGTGTTCGCGATGCCGAGCATCGCCGAGCTGCAGAGCATCGCCACCATGGAGGCCATGGCCTCCGGCCTGCCCATCGTGGCGGCCAACGCGATGGCGCTGCCTCACCTCGTCCGGGACGAGGAGAACGGGTACCTGTTCCCGCCCGGCGACGTGGCCGCACTGGCGGACCGCATCGAGCGCGTGCTGCGCCTGCCCGAGGAGGACCTCCTCGTCATGAAGAACGCGTCCCTGCGCGCGATCGAGCCGCACGACATCGAGACCACGCTGAACGTCTTCGAGAGCCTCTACCGCGGAGAGACGATCGAGGACCCGGTGACCGAGGTCGCGCCGCTGACCGGCAAGCTGCGGGAGCAGTTCCGCTCGCTGCGGCGCAGAGTGCGGGGCACCGCGCACTGGCCCGAGGGACTGGAGTCCCGAGCCGTCCGCTGAGCCGAGCGAGCGCGGGCTCAGTGGTCGCCGTACGAGCGGGTCTGGGCGTGGGCGAGCGTGTTCTCGTCCTCGAACACGTGCGACGGGTCCGACGTGCACTGCCACTCCATGTAGCTGCGGACGTCGCCCAGCGGACGAGACGTGTTGGGGACGAGGCGGGCTTCGGCGCCGCAGGCCGGGCACTGTGAGAGAGGCATGCCGCGATTCTGGGGTCGACGCGGGCGATCCGTTCGCTTATTGGGGCGCGTGACCCCTACGTCTGGGGCGCGAAAAGGCGTATAACCCGGCGCGTTCACCCGAAGGGGTGATGCCCGGAAAAACACGCCGCGGCGGGTACTGTGAAAGCGTTCGGGGCGGTAGCTCAGCTGGTTAGAGCAGCGGACTCATAATCCGTCGGTCACGGGTTCAAGTCCCGTCCGCCCTACATGGAGAAGGCCCCGCGCACAGCGGGGCCTTCTCCATGTGAGGCGGATGGATCGTGGGACTCGCGTTCACGTGGGCCCCTGCCGCGAGGGGCCCCGCGCGGCGCGCAGCGGCCGGTGAGGCAGACCTCGTCGACCCTTCGCTACAGGGTCGTGCCGCCGGCGGAGGCCTCTCGATCGCCTCGGCCGCCGATCCCCGCCTTCCGGTGCGTCGGGACGACGGCGACCGGGGCGGGCGGCGAGAGCAGGATGTCGTGAGCGACCGAGCCGAGCTGGAGGAGCTCTCGGAAGATTCCGCGCCCGCCATGGCCGACGACGAGCAGCTGAGCACCGTGGGCGAGCTCGGCCAGGCGGGGTACGGTCGGTCCCTCGACCAGTCGTGAGGTGACCGCGAGATCGGGGTGCCGCTCCGCCACCCGTCGCACCGCGTCGTCGAGGACCTGCCTGCCGCTCTGCTCGAGCAGCTGCCACGGATAGCCGATGGCGGAGAGCGGCGAGGGGAAGTTGGAGGCGGCCGACCAGACGTGGACCATCTCGAGCTCGGCGCCGAGCTGCTCCGCCTGGCTCACGGCGAGGTCGACGCTGTGGTCGTCAGGTGCGTCGGCGCCCACCGCGAGCAGCACCGCGCCGGCGCCCGGCTGCCAGGTACCCGGCACCACGACCAGCGGACTTGCGCTCAGGGCTGCGAGGCGGAGTGGGACGGTGCCGTAGACCAGCTTCCGCAGCGCGCTCTCCTTGTCGGTGCCGACCACGAGGAGGTCCGTCTCCTCGCTCGACTTGACCAGCTCCTCCGCCGGGTGGCCGCCTCGCACCTCGACCGTGACCGCGACATTCGGCGCGTGCACCCGTACCCAATCGGCGCTCTCCCCAGCAGCGTCCCGGTAGTAGCGGCGGAGCGGGTCTTCGAAGTCCGCGCGCACGTCCGACACGGGCGCGATCGCCAGGAGCAGGAGGCTCGCCCCGGTTCTGCGGCAGCGCTCCACCGCCCACTCGACCGCCTTGCGGCTCGCCGGGCTTCCGTCCACGCCGACCGTGACCTTGCCGATGCTCATGAGCCCGACCCTTCCGCCATGCCTGTCCGTGCCGGAGAGCCCCGGCGGTTTCAGGGTCAGAGCGGTCGATCGGCGTCCCCAGGGGCGAAGGTCCCTCTCGCCGCTTGACGCGTTCGCTCATGCGGCTGCGGGAGGAGCCTCGCGGTTGGCGCAGCCTCGCGCGCGTTGCACTTGAACCTGCGACTGACCTGAAAGTCAACCCTGTGTCCGCCATGCATCTTGTGCGGTATTCCTGTAGGAGAACGGCATCGATGCCGCAGAACCTAAGGAAAGGCCCGAACTGTGACCAGTGTTGCCAGCTCCACCTCGACCAAGACCAAGGGCATCGTCTCCCTCGTCCTCGGAATCGTCAGCGTCCTCGCGGGCTGGCTGATCCCGATCGTCGGCCTGATCGCCGGAATCGTCGGCCTGATCCTCGGGATCCTCAGCCGTCGCAGCGAGCCGGGTGCGCGCACCCTCGCGCTCTGGGGCACCATCCTCAGCGTCGTCGGCATCGTCCTGAGCGTCGTCGCCTGGATCGTCACCGCGATCGCCGTGACGAACGCCATCAACGGCGCCTGATCCGAACCTGCACCACGCAGGAAACGCCCCGCGGCTTCTCGCCGCGGGGCGTTTCTGTTGCTCGGGGCGCACCCGCCCGATGGAGCGCATCCGCCGATCTGCTGTGAGCAGAATCGGGTGCCGGGCCTGCGCGCCCTCTGGTTAGGGTCAGGCATGGCAGACAACGACGCGGCGCCGCGGACGCCCGGACGCACTACACCTCAGCCGGAGCCCCTGTGGCGGGAGGTGCTCGGCCGCCGGCTCCGAGCCCACCGGATGGAGCAGCAGGAGAAGCTCGCCGAGACGGCTGAGAGGGCGGGGATCTCGCCGCAGTACCTCTCGGAGATCGAGCGTGGCCGCAAGGAGCCCTCGAGCGAGATGATCGCCGCCGTCGCAGGCGCCCTGGGCATCACGCTGATCGACCTCACCCAGCAGGTCGCGGAGGATCTCCGCGCCAGCCAGCCGCAGGCCGCCCGCGTCCCCGCGCGCGCGATGCTCGCTCTCGCCGCCTGACCCGCGCCCTCAGGCCGCCGGCAGGGCGAGTGCCGCCCTGCGGCCCAGCACCTGATCGGCCAGCCCGTAGGCGAGCGCTCCGTGCGCGGTGAAGACGCGGTCCCGGTCGGTGTCGCGGCGCAGCGTCTCGATCGACTGCCCTGTGTGGGCGGAGAGGATTTCCTCCAGCTCGGCGCGCTGGCGGACGATCTCGTCGGCCTGGAGGATCAGGTCGGGGATGGTGCCCTGCCCGCGCACCGCTGGCTGATGCAGCACCACGCGGGTGTGCGGCAGGACCGCGCGCCGGCCGGGCCTGCCCGCCGCCAGCAGCACCGCTCCCGCGGCGATCGCCTGGCCGACGCACGTGGTGGCGACGGGCGACTGGATGTACTGCATCGTGTCGTACACCGCGAGCATGGCGCTGAGGTCGCCTCCTCGCAATTGATGTAGAGGTTGATCTCGCGCTCGGGGTTGTCGGATTCGAGATGCAGCAGCTGGGCGATGAGAGCGTTCGCGACGCCCGAGTCGATGCCGGTGCCCAGGTAGACGATCCGCTCGCTCAGCAGGTGCGAGTAGACGTCCATGATCCGCTCGCCGCGCGGGTGCTGGGCGATGACGTTCGGGATCGTGTAGCTGCTCATGCTCCCGCCCCCAGTCCGATCGTGTGCCGCCGGGTGTGCACGTGACCGTTCCGGCACTGAACCTTGTCCCGTTCACCGCCGATGCCGACGCGGACGCCGATGCCGACGCCGAAAGCCGGGAACCGTCGGCTCGACGGCGGGACCCTGGGACTGCCGATATTGTGACGCTTCCTCGCTGCAGCTCGCCGGGCGTTACGGCGAACCAGCCATGCTCGCCGGATACGGGCCCATCGACCCGGAGACCGCCGCTCAGCTGGTCGGGCAGTCGAAGGGGCTGCACCGGATCCTGACCGACCCGGACACCGGCGTCACGGTCCAATTCGGCCGCACCCGGTACCGGATCCCGGACGAACTGGCCCGGTATCTGAGGCAGCGGGACGGGACCTGCCGGTTCGTCGGCTGCAACCGGCCAGCCGACCGCTGCGACCTCGACCACACCCGGGCTTGGGAAGAAGGCGGCTGCACCGACGCCTGCAACCTCGCCTGCCTCTGCAAGGGCCACCACCGGTTGAAACACGGCACCGACTGGACCATCACCCAAGATCCGGACGGGGCGGGTGAGCTGATGTGCATCTCACCCGCCGGGAAGATCTACCGCACCGAACCCGCCACCAAGATCGCCGCACGACCGCCCGGGGGCCCGCCCGGCGGAGCCGTCGCGCAGACGACGTGGGCACCGGACGGTACGGAGATTCCGCCCTTTTAGGACGCTCGCCTCAGCATGGGGCCTGATTTCGAGACGCCCGCTCCGCGGGCTCCTCAATCATCGGTAGAGGGCGGCAATCATCGGTAGAGGGCGGTGCTCCTCGATCGGGCACAGCTTCCAGGGTTGCCTCGCCGGCCCGCGAGTCCACCCCCGTAACCGATGACTACCGCACACCGATGCTTGAGGAGCGGGCGTCAGCCCGCGTCTCGAAATCAGGTCCCTCGACTCGCCGCGCTATCGATCCCGACGGGCCCGTCCCGCCCGCCTCGATCCCGAGTACCCGTCCCGTGCGCCTCGATCCCGAGATACCCCGTCCCGGGCGCCTCGATCCCGCGCGTCTTCGGGCCCGACATGCCCGGTCCCGTCCGGCGATCAGCGCTGGCGGCTGCCCCTCGGTGGGTGAGCGGCCTGGCACCCCTCGCTCCTTGAGGAGTCGTCCGCAGCCCACGTCTCGGAATCATCAACGGTTGCGAGGGGCGCACACGCCACCCGCCGGCGGCCGCCGCCGCCCACGCCCCACCTGGCCCGGCCACTCGCTTCGTTGCGCTTCTCACCCCTCCGGGCCCTGGTGTGCGGGCGGATGGGTCGGCATCATGGGCAGATGGCACTCATCCGTCCCGTGCGCGGGCGCATCATCGCCGGCGTCTGCGCCGGGATCGCTCAGCGCTTCGGCGTCTCCCCGTTCCTCGTGCGCGTGCTGTTCCTGCTGTCGATGCTGCTGCCCGGCCCGCAGATCCTCATCTATCTCGCGCTCTGGATCATCGTCCCCAGCCAGCGAGCCTAACCGGCCGCCGCTCCGGCACTCACACTTCCGGGTCCCGATCAGGACGGACGCCACTCCTCGGTGACCTGCGGGCCCCTCGGCTCGGCCGTGGCCACGCCCCACCTGCTCGGCTGTGCGCAGAGCACGGCCAGCACGACGAGTCCGCCGATCGGGACCAGCACCCAGAACACGTGTCCCCAGCCGAAGCCCGCATCCCGGAGCCGACGCACGGTCACGGCGAGTGTGGGAAGCAGGACGGCCAGGTTCCAGAGCCCCGTCAGACCTGAGCCGCCCACCGAGTAGGTGCCGATCTCGACGGGCGCCGTGCCCACGAACGGGATCGTGTTCAGGGCGGCGCTCACGAGCGCCGTGAAGAGGATCCACCACCAGAACTCGGACCGCCCGGCGCGCCCGGTGAACTCCGCGTACTTGCGGAACACCGTCTGGATCGACTGACCGAACGTCATGGAGGGCCCTCTCCGTCGAGTGAATCCCAGCGCTCATGGTGCACGCCGAAGAGAGGCGAACGTCACTTCGGGCGAGGGGTCCGGCTGTGCCGGACGAGACTCCGAAAAATCTGTGGCTCTGTGCATCCAACGCGGGTCCGGGCGGGGAAGTGGTCTGTAAGGAACACCCCGCCTACCCAAGGAGGACCACCATGCGTTACACGATTCTCGCCGGCACCGCTGCCGGCATCCTCGCCGCCGGCGCTCTCGCGCTGCCGGCATCCGCCCTGTCGGACAGCACCGCCGACCTCTACGTGCTCCATGCCGTTCCGGACACCCCGGTCGACGTGTGGGTGAACGGAGAGCTGACCCTCGACGACTTCAAGCCGGGCGACATGGCCGGCCCGCTGGACCTGCCGGCCGGCACCTACAGCGTCGCCATCACGGCCCCGGATGCCGCGGACGCCTCGGCGCCCGTCATCGGCCCGATCGACCTGCCCCTGTCGGCGGGCACCAGCTACACGGCTGTCGCCCACCTCGGCGAGGACGGCAAGCCGACGGCGTCGCTCTTCACCAACGACCTCCGCACGACCGCCCCGGGCCAGGGTCGCCTCACCGTCCGGCACACCGCCGCAGCCCCGGCCGTGGACATCCTCGCGGGTGGCGCACCGGTGATCTCCGGCCTGGCCAACCCCGATGAGGCCGTGCTCGACCTGCCCGCGGGCGTTGTCTCGGCGTCGGTCGCGGTGGCCGGCACGACCGACCCCGTGATCGGACCGGCGGACGTGGATGTCGCCGAGGGCGTCAACACGATCGTCTACGCGTGGGGCAGCGCCGAGGCCGGCAACCTCGACCTCGCGGTGCAGACCATCTCCGGTCTGCACTCGGCTCCCGGCGGCGTGAACTCCGGCCAGGCCGGCCTCGCCGCCGACCCTGAGCCTCCGGTCGCGGCCTGGATCGCTCTCGCCACTCTCGCAGCGGCGGCCGCGGGACTCGTGACCGCCGCCCGGCTCCGTCGTCAGCCCACCCGTTGAGCTGAGGTCGGACATGGACAGGAGGAGCATCAGGATGCGGGTGGCCGTTGTCGGGCTGGTGCTCCTCCTCTCCGGCTGCGGCGCCATCCCTCCCGTGGTGCCGTCGGCCCCCATCCGGTCCGCGGCTCCGACGCTGGCCGCGCCGGCACCGGAGCCGCGGCCGACCACCGATGTCGACGTCCAGATCCGGAGCGCCCGGCTGGAGCCGGTGACTCAGCCCGTGCCGCCCGTGCGCGTCCAGGTGCCGGCGGCCGACATCGACATGGACATCCAGCCCGTCGGTGTACGCGACGACGGACTCATGGAGCTGCCGGACTACGTCGGAACCGCCGGCTGGTACCGCTTCGGATCGGACCCCGCTGAGGGCGCCGGCACGACGGTGGTCGCCGCCCACGTGGACTCGCTCAAGTACGGGCTCGGGCCGTTCGCTCACCTGAAGGACCTGCCGGCCGGTGCGGAGATCGTGCTGACCACGGCGGACGGCACCGAGCATCGGTACTCGGTGGAGTCGGTCACGAAGGTCCTCAAGGAAGATCTTCCCGTGGCCGAGGTCTTCACCCGGGAAGGGCCTGAGCGCCTGGTGCTCATCACCTGCGGCGGGCAGTTCGACTACGACGCCCTTCGCTACTCTGACAACGTGCTGGTGACCGCGGTCCCGGCGCAGTGAGGCCGACCATGACGACAGCGGATCCCTCTCCGGGGAGGGCCGACGAGCCCGACGAGCGGGAGCTCGAGGCCGCCTTCGCCGCGGGCGACGAGCGGGCACTGGCCGCCATCTACACGCGCTGGTCGTCGCTGGTCTACACGCTGGCGGTCCGGTCCCTGGGCGACGTCGGGGACGCCGAGGACGTCACCCAGAAGACGTTCGTGTCGGCCTGGACCGGCCGGTCCACGTTCAACCCGGAGAAGGCGCGCGTGTCGGCGTGGCTCGTCGGGATCGCCAAGAACAAGATCGCCGACACGCATGAGGCGCGCGCGAAGGTGCGCCGCCTGCAGGAGCAGCTCGCGGCGGCCGGCCGGCCGGAGGATCTTGCGGCCGAGCCGGTCGACCTCGCCGACTCGCTGCTCATTGCGGACGAGATCTCGCGGCTCGAGCCGGACGCGCAGAGGGTGATGCGGCTCGCGTTCTTCGACGACCTGACCCACGCGCAGATCGCCGACCGGCTGGAGCTCCCGCTCGGCACGGTGAAGAGCCACATCCGCCGCAGCCTGCAGCGGATGCGGACCCGACTGGAGGTGACCGATGTCGCACATCGATCCTGACGTGCTCGCCCTGCTCGCGCTCGGCGAGGAGGTCGCCTCCCCGGAGGAGCTCGGCCACCTGACCGCCTGCGCGGAATGCCGCGACGAGGTCGCGGTCCTCTCGCGAGCTGCGACCGTCGGCCGCGCGACGATCGGCACGGGTGACCTGCTGGAGCCTGCCCCGCGGGTCTGGGCACGGATCGCCGAGGAGCTCGAGCTGACGCCCGCCGTCGCAGGCGGATTCGGCGCGCCCTCGCGAGCGGTCACGGCGGCTCCCGCAGATCCGTCCGCTTCCGCCGATCCGGTCGCTCCCGCCCGCCCGGTCGCGGTCCTGCGCCGGCGCCGCTGGCTGCTGCCCACCGCCATCGCGGCCTCCGTGGCCGTCGTCGCTGCCGGTGTCTTCGGCGTCTGGGAGCTCCTGCGCCCCGCCCGGCCCGACGTGCTCGCCACGGCGGAGCTCGATCCGTTCCCCGACTGGCAGGGAGCCGCCGGAACGGCGACCCTCGAGGAGACCGCGAACGGGGAGCGCATGGTCAGCGTGCGCTTCTCGGCGCCCGCGGACCCGGACGGCTATCGCGAGATCTGGCTCATCACGTCGGATGCGACCGAGCTGGTCAGCCTCGGCATCGTCGAGGGCGACTCCGGCACGTTCGCCGTGCCGGCCGGGATCGACACGGACCGGTACGACCTCGTGGACATCTCGGAGGAGCCGCTCGACGGCGACCCGAGCCACTCGGGCGACTCGATCGTGCGAGGACAGCTGCGGGCCTCCTGACCCGTCGAGCCTGACCGGACCCTCCTCGCCGCGGACACGGTCAGGGGTGCCGGCCAGCTCGCGCTGCAGCTCCTCCTCGACGATCTGGCGGACCAGCTTGAGGAGCGTGTCCGTCACCCCGCCCGCCCCGATCTGCGGCGCGATGAACTCGATGCGCGTGGAGACGCGGCTGCCCGGCCATTCGGCGCGCACGCGCTGGTCGATCCGGGCGGCGATCTCGCCGGGGTTCGCGCTCATGTCGCCTCTCCTTCGCTCCGCGGGGTGCTCCCGGGCTGGGTCAGGACGCGCTGCCGTTCGACGGCGCTGTCTTGCGGCGTGCGGGCGCGGCAGCCTCGCCGACTGCAGCTCCGGCCGCCGCTCCGGCGGCGCGCGCGGTGACCAGGTCGGCGATGTCGATGCCGACCAGGTCCTTGATCAGCTGGGTGGACGTGGCGAGCTGACCCGACACGCTCTGGCCGAGCTGGCTCGTCCCGTTCCCGTCCGAGGAGATCACGGTCATCTGCGAGATTCCGGCGAGCGGCTCGGACGCGGCTCGGACGATCTCCGGCAGCTGTGCGATGATCTGCTGGCGCAGCAGGTCGATGGCCCGCTCCTGCAGCGCGTCCGCCTGGGCGCGCGTGGAGTCGGCCTTGGCGGCACCGGTGACGCGGATGGCGTCGGCCTCCGCCTCACCCTCCGCGCGGAGCGCCTCGGCGGCCGCGATGCGCCGGTTCCTCTCGGCGAGGCCCTCGGCCTCCGCGGCTTCGGCTGCCGCCTTGCGGGCGTCGCGTGCGGCCGTCGCGTTGGCCCGTGCGGCGGCCGCATCGGCCTCGGCGCGTGCCTGCAGGGCGTAGGCGTCGGCGTCCGCTGCGGCACGGATCTCCGCGTCGAGCTCCTGCTTGCGCAGGCCGACGCGCTTGCTCGCGGTGACCTCCTGCTGGGAGACGACCTCCTGCTGCGCGATCGCCTCGGCGAGCGGCGCGGCGGACGCGGCCTCCGCCCGGGCGCGGTCGGTCTCCTTCTGGATCTCCGCACGGCGCAGGTCCAGGCGGCGCTGCGACTCGGCGACGGCCTGGTCGGCGGCGATGCGCGCCTCCTCGGAGGCCTGCCGCGATACCGACTCGGCGATCTCGGCGACCTGCTTCACGCGCGCCGCCTCGGCACGGCCGAGGTCGCGGATGTAGCCGTTGTCGTCGTCGATCTC
The DNA here is from genome assembly GCF_030296595.1 of Naasia aerilata. Classification (GTDB taxonomy): domain Bacteria; phylum Actinomycetota; class Actinomycetes; order Actinomycetales; family Microbacteriaceae; genus Naasia; species Naasia aerilata. Next base: position 2,392,795 of record NZ_AP027731.1, read on the forward strand.
CTTGATCTGCAGGGTGTCGATCTGCAGCCCCTGCACGTCGAGCGACTCGCGGACGGCCTCGAGCACCTGACCCTGCAGCGCCGACCGGTTGGTGATGATCTCCGTGACGGTCAGCTGGCCCACGATGGAGCGCACCGAGCCGCTGAGGACCTCCTCGGTGGAGGACTCGATCTGGTCCTGCTGGTTGAGGAAGCGCTGTGCCGCCGCGCGCACCATCTCCTCCGAGCCGCCCACCTTCACGACCGCGACCGCGTTGACGCGGATGGTGATCGCGTCGCGCGTCTGGGCGGTCGCCTGCACATTGAGCTGTCGGCTGCGCAGGCTCAGCTTAAAGGCCTCGATGATCGGCTTGACGTAGACGCGGGATCCGAAGACCACGCGCTGGCCCGCGTTCTCGTCGCTCTCCGCGCCCGTCCTGCGTCCGCGCTGGCGTGAGGTGACGATGATCGCCTCGTCGGGCTTCGCCACCTTGATGCCGCGCAGCAGCGAGATGAGGACGACGAGAAGGACGACCACCACGACGGCGACCCAAAAGAGGGTGCCGATCAGGTCAGGAGAACCGAAGTTGAGCACGACCCCAGTATGTCGGAAACGGGGGCGCGGGCCAGAGCCCGAAGCTTCAGCGACCCTGCTTGTTCGTGTCGACGTCCGGGTCGACCTCGTCGGCCTTCCGGAACTGCTGCTCGGCCTTCGCGCGGATCTCCTCGGCCGCCGACTGCCGCTCCCTGCCTTCGCTCGCCAGGCGCTCCGCCTTGACCTGCGCGGCCTGGGCCTCCGCCTTCGCACGCTGAGCATCGGCCTGCACGCGAAGCGCCTCGGCCTCGCGCTCGCGCGCGGCGAGATCCGTCTCCTGTGCCTTCGAGCGGATGTCTCCGGCCTGGCGCCGCCCGGCCTCAACGCGCTTGGGGGCGTTGCGCTGCCGCACCAGGAAGAAGACCACGGCGGCGATGACCAGCACCACCACGATGATCACGATCGTCCAGACAACCCCTGCATCCATGATTGCTCCAGCCTCTCGAAGGCCTTCAGTATGGCCCGGGCGCTCTGGCCGACGATCGACCTTGACCCCGGCCGTCGACAGGGAGTAACGGTGCTCAGTCGGGGAAGCGGGGGCGCGGGTTCGGTCGCGGATGCAGAGCGACCACATCCTCGGACCAGCGGTCCAGCAGCGCGGAGAGCCGCGCGGCGTCGGCCGGGCGCTCCGCGCTCAGGTCGTCGGTCTCCCCGATGTCGGCGTCCAGGTCGAACAGCGCCTCCCGGCCGTCCTCGAACCAGCGCACGAGCTTCAGAGCGCCCTCCCGGACGGCGGCGCCCGGTGTCCCGCCCTGGTTGGAGTAGTGCGGATAGTGCCAGAAGAGGGGCCCGCGCTCGGTCGGCTCCCCGGCCCAGGCGGGCAGGACATCCACCCCGTCCACGTGCTGCTCCGGGATCGGCTCGAGACCCGCCGCGCTCAGCAGCGTCGGATAGAGGTCGGGCGAGCTGAACAGCGCGTCGGACACCGCTCCCTCGGGCAGACGGCCCGGCCAGGAGGCGAGGAAGGGGACGCGCACGCCGCCGTCCTGCACCCAGCCCTTGCCCTCCGCGAGGGGCGCGTTCGACGTGGGGGAGCCCTCGGCCGTGGCGAGGCCGCCGTTGTCCGAGGTGAAGATCACCAGGGTGTCCTCCCGGTGCCCGGACTCCTCGAGGGCCGCGAGCAGCCGTCCGACATTCGCGTCCAGGTTCTCGATCATCGCGGCGTACACGGGATGCGACTGGTACCGGCGGCGCTCGACGTGCTGACCGGCCAGGTGCCAGGCGGGCTGCGGTTCGCCCTGCGCCAGAGGCTCACGTTCGAGGCCGAGCCGGTCCGCCTTCTCCTCGTACTTCGCCACCAGTTCCGCGGGCGCCTCGAGCGGGATGTGCACCGTGTAGTGCCACAGGTTGAGGAAGAAGGGCTCGCTCCCTGCGCCGCGGATCAGCGCGATCGCCTCGTCGGTGAGCCGGTCGGTCAGGTACTCGCCGTCCGGTCCGTCCTCGAGCGTCGGGATGCCGTACGGGCTCCAGTAGGTGTGCGGCGAGCCCATGTTGCAGCCGCCGAGATTCACGTCGAAGCCGTGGCGCTCCGGCCAGTGCTGGGTCGAGCCGAGGTGCCACTTGCCGACGTGCCAGGTGCGGTAGCCGCCCGCACGCAGGGCGCGAGCCAGCGAGTACTCGTTCTCGGGCAGCCCGTGGAAGTAGGGGACGTCCTGGAGGCGCCCGACGCTCTGGCCGCCGATGTACTGCGTGATGCCGACGCGCGCCGGGTACTTCCCGGTCATCAGGCTCGCTCGGCTGGGGGAGCAGACGGGGGCGGCGGCATACGCCTGCCGGAAGCGGACGCCGCGCGCGGCGAGGGCGTCGAGCTCGGGCGTCTCGTAGAACGGGGAGCCGGCGGAGCCGAGGTCGCGCCAGCCGAGGTCGTCGACGACGATCAGCACGATGTTGGGCCGGCGGCCGCCCTCGTCAGTCATGCCGCCCGGTGCATGCGGGGGAGCGGACCGCGCGGCATGGCGGTCACTCTATCCGCGCGGCGTCCTCCAGGACGGCGGTGGACGCGCTCGCGTCGTCCATCGAGTTCGCGACCTCGAGGAGGACATCGGCGTGGCAGGGGCGGTCGAGCGGGCACCAGCACGCGAGGTTCTGGCCGCGGAGCTGGCGCCGGACATCGTCGACCGTGATGTCGAGCCGGTTCTCGAGCAGCGCCTCCCGGAACTCGGCGACCGCGCGCTCGCGGTTGGCGACGCCGTCCTCGCCGATCAGGAAGGGATTGCGCCACCGGGTCTGGCCGGACACGAGCACGGCGGGCTCCGAGCTGCGGCGGGTGGTGCGGGAGTACTGCAGGCGCATGGGCGTGGGCAGGGCGGCGTCGGTCATCGGGGTCCTTTCGGGGTGCCGCGGAGGGCGGCGGGGCGGTCGTCGCCCGGGGCGGCGTGCTCACCGATGCGGAGGTCGAGGTCCGGGGAGCGCCGCTGTGCAGCTGCGGCGGGTGCGCCGCGGCTCAGCGCCCCCGATGCTACGGCACCCCGTGGTCTCGCCGGCCGAACGCCCTCGGAAGGGGGCGCGGTACGTCTCCGGCGGCTCCTGCGGCGGAACGAGGACCGGGCGCGCCCGGCGCGACACGCGGAACGTGTCGACGCGGGCCGTCCCCCTTCTGGTCGGCCACTATGTGGACGTGACTACCCCTCCCTGCGCGAGCGCTCGCGCTACTGGTTCGACGGCGTGATGGCGAAGGGCACCGTGGCCCTGATGGGTCTCCTGGCCCTCGCGACGGTCGTCTTCATCGCGCTCATCGCGCTCGTCGTCTCGCTCTTCCACCTCTTCCCCGACGACGGCTCGCCCGACTTCTGGGAGGTCCTCTGGGGCAACCTCATGCGCACGCTCGACAGCGGCACGATGGGCGGCGACACGGGCTGGGGCTTCCGGACCGCGATGCTCGTCGTCACGATCGGCGGCGTCATCATCGTGGCGAGCCTCATCGGCATCATCTCGAGCGCCTTCGACTCCAAGGTCGAGGACCTCCGCAAGGGACGCTCGAAGGTCCTGGAGACCGATCACACCCTGATCCTCGGCTGGAGCTCGAAGGTGTTCCCGATCATCTCCGAGATCTGCATCGCGAACGAGTCCCGGCGCAGGGCAACCATCGTCGTCCTCGCCGACCGGGACAAGGTCGAGATGGAGGACGAGCTGCGCGCTCAGATCGAGAAGCCCGGGCGCACGCGCATCGTCGTGCGCAGCGGCGACCCGATGAACCTGGCGGACCTCGAGATCGCGAGCCCGCACACGGCGCGAAGCATCGTGGTGCTGGCTCCCGAGGACAGCGCCGACCCTGACTCCGTCGTGATCAAGACGACGCTCGCGCTCACCAACAACCCGCGTCGCAAGGAGGAGCCGTACCACGTGGTGGGCGAGATCCGGGACCCGGCGAACCTCGAGGCGGCGCGGCTGGTGGGCAAGGACGAGGCGCACTGGGTGCTCGCGAGCGAGCTGATCAGCCGGATCACGGTGCAGAGCTGCCGGCAGAGCGGGCTCAGCGTCGTCTACACCGAGCTGCTCGACTTCGACGGGGACGAGATCTACTTCACCACCGAGCCGTCGCTCGTGGGCCGCACCTACTTCGACGCCCAGCTCGCCTACCCGGAATGCTCGGTCATCGGCATGGTGAAGGGCGGCACGGTGCAGCTGAACCCTGCCGCCGACGCTCCGTACGAGGAGGGCGACCAGCTCATCCTCATCGCCGAGGACGACAGCCTGATCAGGACGGGAGCGCCGGGCGCCGTCGAGCAGGCCGCGATCGGCGTGGCTCCTCGGCCGGACAGCGTGCCCGAGCACACCCTCGTGCTCGGCTACAACGCCGGGCTGCACACGATCCTCGGTGAGCTGAGCGAGTACGTCGCCCCCGGCTCAACGGTCCTCATCGTCGCCGACATGGAGGAGCCGCTGCTCGAGGCGTTCCCCGGCATGGACGTGCGCTTCCGGCGCGGGGACACGACCAGCCGCGCGGTCCTGGAGCGCCTCGGCGTCGCCGACTTCGACCACATCATCGTGCTCGCCTACAAGGAGATCCTCGACGCGCATCGGGCCGACGCGAAGACGCTCATCACGCTGCTCCACCTGCGCGACATGGCCGACCGGGCCGGCACCGACTTCGCCGTCGTCAGCGAGATGGTGGACGACGCCAACCGGGAGCTGGCCGAGGTCACGCGCGCCGACGACTTCATCGTCAGCGACAAGCTCATCAGCCTGATCCTGTCGCAGACCTCGGAGAACCGGCAGCTCACCGATGTGTTCAGGACCCTGTTCTCCAGCGAGGGCAGCGAGATCTACCTGCGTCCCGCGCACAGCTACGTCCGGCCCGGCGCGGACGTCGACTTCTACACCGTGCTCGAGGCCGCACGCCGCCGCGGGGAGACGGCCATCGGCTACCGCATCGCGGACCTCGCGCGCAGCAGCGAGCACGCCTACGGCGTCACCGTGAATCCGAAGAAGGCCGCGCGCCGGAGCTTCGGGGCCGAGGACAAGATCATCGTCCTCGCGGACGCGTAGCAGCACAGACGCCCGGCAGCGCAAACGAAGCAGCAGCCCGGGCGCCTAACGGCGCAGACAAGAGGAAGGGCCCCAGCACCGAGGTGCTGGGGCCCTTCTTCGCGGATGGCGGGACTCAGATGCGGTCCGTGCGCCGCGTGGTGTTCGTGGTGCCGTCGTCCTCGAGCTCGATCTGCTCCTTGCGGACCTCGCCGCTGACAGCCTGGTTCTCGGTCACGACCTCCTTGTCGAGGCGCACGCGCTCGACCGGGGTGGCCTCCTTGGTGACGACGGGGCGCTCCTCGCTGAGGATCACCTCGTGCTCCTCCTCGCTGATGGCGGGGCCGTCGAGCGCGTCGCCGATGTTGGCGTCGGTGATCGGCTCGCGCTCGAGGCGCACCTCTTCGCGCTCGACCGGAACGGTGACCGTCTGGTTCTCGGTCACGACGTACTTGCGGAGGCGGGCGCGGCCCGTCTGGACGCGCTCCGTGCCCACGTTGAGGTGCTCCTCGGAGCGCGTCATGGCGCTGTCCGTGGTGGGGCCGGAGGTGTCGTAGCCGACCGTGCCGGCGCTCGACGTGGTGTCGGTCCTGCCGGCGAACTCGGTGCCGGTGTAGTCGGTGCCGGCGGCGTAGTCGTTGGTGCCGCTGTGGGTCGTCGTCTCACCAGCGCCGATGCCGTAGTAGCGGTAGAGCTGGTCCTCTTCCTCGGGGCTGAGCGCGCCATCGGTGTCGATGCGCGGCGCGTCCTTGACCATGTGCTTGTCGAACCCGACGCGGATGGTGTCGCCCTCGGCGGTCGCCGCGTCCAGCGGCACGAAGCTCTCGGACGTGCCGAAGAGGCCCGTCTTCACGGTGACCCAGCTGGGGTGCCCGTCGGTCGCGTCGACGTAGACCTGTCCCACGGTGCCGATCTTGTCGCCGTCCGTGCCGTACACGGTTGCGCCGTTCAAGCTCTCGACGTTCTCGGTGCCAATCATGTGTAGCTCCTCACTTGTCGTCTGCGGGCGCCCTGATCCGGCCGCCCAGATCGACGCTAGCGAGGACACGCGGGGGCGTCATTGGGGCTCGACGCCTCCCGCCGGGAGGGGTTACAAGCAGTCGAATCCGTGCGCTCCCAGGTTCCTCAGAGGCGCTCCCCAGGTGGCCGCCGCCGCTCTCCTCACAGGGGCTCGATCAGCTGCGGCCCGTCGTTGCGGACGGAGTTCACCGCCCGGCTCACCTCGAAGTGGGTGAGCTGCTCGGCCACCGCGGCCGAGGACCGATCGAGGAGATGCAGGAGGTCGTCGGGGGAGAGGTCGCCGTCCAGCCAGTCGCCGAAGGCATCGGGGGTGAGGCATGCAGGCATGCGGTCGTGCACCTCCCCGGGGGCGACGTGGGCATCCCGCGTGATGACCGCCATGGACAGGCGCCAGCGGTCGGGATCGTCCTCGGGCTTGGTGGGGTCCGGCCAGACGCCGAGCACCCCGGCCATGGCCAGCGCGCCGTTCGGCTCGTGGATGAAGTGCGGCTGCTTGCCGGTGGGCGTGACGGTCCACTCGTAGTAGCCCAGGGCCGGCACGATGCAGCGCGAGGTGGCGAAGGCGCGGCGCCACATGCCGCTCGTGGCCACCGTCTCGATCCGGGCATTGATGGGGCGCTTCTTCTTCTCGTCCATCCAGGCCGCGCGGAACCCCCACGAGGCGGGAACCAGGCTCTTCTCGCCGTGGCGCTCCCGCACCACCGGCACCGACTCCGTGGGCGCGACGTTGTAGTCGTCGGGCAGGTCCTCGAAGTCGCCCAGCAGGTCGGGCAGGAGATCGGTGACCGCCTTCGTCACCACATAGCGACCGCACATGCGGACATCCTTTCAGTGACCTCCGACCGGCGGCCAGATTGCGCCGCGATCTGGGGGAGGCCGGGACGGCTGCTCCGGCGATTCCGCCGCCCCCGGGTGGGGCGCGTCCTGTAGGCTGGGCCAGTTCTGGTTCTTGAGTTTGGGCGGTCATGGGAAAGCTTTACTACGGCGACGATGACCTCGGCATCGACATGGACGACCGCCTGCTGGCGCACGTGAAGATGGCCATCGTCGCCAAGCTTCGTCGTGACGAGAAGTTCACCTTCTCCTGGCAGCACGGCGTCGAGGGTGGCGGCGGTCGCAGCACGATCTGGATCCACCCCTCCATCC